>CAVHUG010000006.1:0-183036 GCA_963639155.1 Pseudobutyrivibrio sp.
GGCGTCTCTTCAACGCGAGCATGCGAAACGCGGTCTTTTCTCGTGCCACAAAAAAACTCACCATAAACTGCCACTATGCCAATGTCGTCAACATTCATTCGCCATTTAGTCGTTTTACTCACCACCATCTTTTCTGCCTCAACCACGCTCTCCGCCCAGGACTCCGGCACCGGCTGGTCCTACGACTCAACCTCAAAAACCCTCACGCTCAGCGGCAGCAATGTCGATTGGACCGCCATAAAAGAGTTCTCCTCAACCGCCGAGCATGTCCTCTTTGCTGAAGACTATGCCGTCATCTCCATACCTGATGAGGCGTTTTCTTCTTTTACCAAGCTGATAGAAATTGAAATTCCAGATGTCGTAACTTCTATCGGTGAAAGTGCTTTCTATGGATGCACCTCCCTTACCTCTGTCACCCTCCCCGAGGGTCTCACGTCGATAGGCTCGGCTGCCTTTGAAAATTGCACCTCCTTTACCTCCATCACCCTCCCCTCTGGTCTCACGTCGATAGGCGAGGAAGCTTTCTGTGACTGCAGATCCCTTACCTCCGTCTCCATTCCCGAGAGCCTCACGACGATAGGAAGGTATACTTTCTGTGGCTGCACCACCCTCTCCTCTGTTACCCTCCCCTCTGGCCTCACGTCGATAGGCAGGTTTGCTTTCGACTATTGCTCCTCCCTTACCTCTGTCACCCTACCCGCTAGCCTCACGTCGATAGGCGATTACGCTTTCGATGGCTGTTCCTCCCTCAATATGGTCGAGATCCTCTCCAATGGCACGTCAGACAATAAGCACTTTATCTATCTCGGTAGCTCCGACGACAAGACCGCGGCAGGCAAGAGCGTCTTCCCACAAAACCAGGCAACCCTCGTCTACGACCCGAACAAGACATGGATCGGTGAAGACGACACCCAAAACCTCCGTTACTACTTCAACGAGTTTAAGCTCTTAGGTGGCACCGGTTGGTCCTACGAATCAACCTCCAACACCCTCACGCTCTTTGGCAACGAGGTCGACTGGACAGCCATAAAAGATTTCTCCTCAACCACCGAGCATGTCATCTTCGCTCTCGACTACACCGTCAGCTCCATACCTGATGAGGCGTTTTATGGGTTTTCCGAGCTGCGAAGTATTAAAATTCCCAATGTCGTAACTTCTATCGGGAAATTTGCTTTCTACGATTGCAGCTACCTTACCTCTGTCTCTCTCCCCTCTGGTCTCACGTCGATAAGCGAGAGAGCTTTCTGCTATTGCAGCACTCTTACCTACATCACCTTCCCAGAGAGCCTCACGTCGATAGGCGAGTATGCTTTCTTAGAATGCATCTCCCTCGCCTCTGTCACCCTCCCCGCCAGCCTCACGTCGATAAGCCATGGTGCGTTCTGGGGCTGCACCACCCTCTCCTCAGTCTCCCTACCCGCTAGCCTCACGTCGATAGGCATGTTTTCTTTCTGCCATTGCACCTACCTTACCTCCATCACCCTCCCCTCTGGTCTTATGTCGATACGCTGGGGTGCGTTCTATGGCTGCAGCTCCCTCACTTCCATCACCCTCCCCGCAAGTGTCACGTCCATAGGAAATGAGGCATTCAATGGCTGCTCTTCCCTCAATACGGTGGAGATCCTCTCCGACGGAACGTCAGAAGATAAGCACGTCATCTATCTCGGCGATGGCAACGAAACCGACAATGCTGCTACCGGAACCGACGTCTTCCCACAAAACATCGCAACCCTCATCTACGACCCCTACACCACTTGGATCGGCGATAACGACACCCAGAACCTCCGTTACTACTTCAACTCTTTCGCCACCCCAACCTCCCTACCCACAATCGATGCCTCCCCCTCCGCTCCCCGTTACTACGACCTCGGCGGTCGCCCCGTCTCCCCCGAGACCCATAAGGGCATCGCCATCAAGCTCCAAGATGGACGCTCTTCTCTGACGACCACCAAGTAAAGAAATCACCATTGGCGTACGCTCTGTGCGCCACTAAAAAGAGCCGCCTCGCAAGTCTATTCTTGCGAGGCGGCTCTTTTTAGGTCCTTTAGCGACTAATAGTTAGTTGCCTTAAGCTCAAAGTAGCTCTGAGGGTGGTTGCAGACGGGGCAACGCTCGGGGGCTTTCTTGCCGATAACAACGTGACCGCAGTTCCTGCATACCCAGATGCAGTCGCCCTCTTTCGAGAATACCACTGCGTCCTCAATGTTCTTCAACAATTTCCTGTAACGCTCCTCGTGCTCCTTCTCGATGGCTCCTACGCCGCGCATCTGCTCCGCAATCTCGTGGAAGCCCTCTTCATCGGCCTCGCGAGCCATGCGCTCATACATGTCCGTCCACTCGTAGTTCTCGCCGTCGGCCGCGTCTTTAAGGTTGTCGATCGTTGTCGGCACCTTGCCGCCGTGCAACGCCTTGAACCACAGCTTGGCATGCTCCTTCTCGTTGGCTGCCGTCTCCTCGAAGATAGCTGCCATCTGCTCGTAGCCGTCTTTCTTCGCCTGTGAGGCGTAGTAGGTGTACTTGTTCCTCGCCTGGCTCTCGCCTGCAAATGCCTCCCAGAGGTTCTTCTCTGTCTTTGTGCCTTTTAATTCTTTCATGTCTTGTGCCTTTTTTAGGTGTTACTGTTCTGTTTGTTTCATATGTGGGAGCCGTCACTCTCCTCGCTTGTAAATATACGTATTTACATCACGCAACACGTACTCAATCAGTAATTTATACTAATTATATCGAATGCGATATAAAGCTATCGGCAAGGAGGTTTATATCTCTGCCCGTACGCCGACACTCTCCACTTGCATCCCAATAGGGGGAGCCATTTTTCTGACTTTCACCCACCCGCCAATGAGTCCTTTGTCCGCGAAACGTGAGCGAAGCTGGCTCGCCATCTCCGTGACTACCGACTCGAGTAGGTGGTGTGGCGTGCGCATGACCTCGTCCATCAGTTTGCATGCCTCCACGTAGTTTAGGGCGTTGCGCACGTCGTCCGACGATGTGGCTTTCTCGGCGTCCACCCTGAGGTCTGCGTCGACAATGAACCTGCCGCCAACAAGCTGCTCCTCGTGGTAGCACCCGTGGCGTGCGTATATCTCGATATTTCTGAGTTCTATGGTCATCTCTTTCATGTTACTACCGGTTTTGTATATGATATTGCTCGCAAATATAAGTCAATTAGTTGTGCGCAGAAGGATGAAGGGTGCGCCGCGCATCTCGCCCCGTTCGCTCTTGCATTTCACCCCCATTCTCTTTAATTTTGAGTTGTGGAATTTGTTCCCCCACACAACCAACCTAAACCTTTAATAACCAATGGCAGAGCAAGCAGCCGACATGCAGCCCAAGACAGAGGGTGCTGGCAACTTCATCATACAGAAAATAGAGGCCGACCTTAAAGAAGGAAAGAATGGCGGACGTGTGCAGACGCGTTTCCCGCCAGAACCTAACGGCTATCTCCATATCGGTCATGCCAAGGCCATCGCTCTCGACTTCGGCGTCGCAAAACGATACGGCGGTGTCTGCAATCTCCGTCTCGACGACACTAACCCAACAAAGGAGGGTACCGAGTATGTCGAGGCCATTAAGCAAGATATCGAGTGGCTCGGCTTCAAGTGGGGCAACATATTCTACGCCTCCGACTATTTCCAGCAACTTTGGGATTTCGCAGTAGCCCTTATCAAGCAGGGGCGCGCCTACGTTGACGAGCAGACTGCCGAGCAGATTGCCGAGCAGAAGGGCACGCCAACACAGCCAGGCACTCCCTCCCCATTCCGCGACCGCCCCGTTGAGGAGAGCCTCGCCCTCTTCGAGCAGATGAATAGCGGCAAGATGGAGCCGGGCAAGATGGTTCTCCGTGCCAAAATCGACATGGCGAACCCCAATATGCACTTCCGCGACCCGATCATCTATCGTGTCCTCAACGTTCCGCACATCCGCACGGGCAATAAGTGGAACGCCTACCCGATGTACGATTTCGCCCATGGTCAGAGCGACTATTTTGAGGGTGTTACGCACTCACTCTGCACTCTCGAGTTCGTCGTTCATCGCCCTCTCTACGACCTCTTCGTAGACTGGCTCAAGGAGACTCGTGGTGAGACGGATCTCAATGACAACCGCCCTCGCCAGACAGAGTTCAATAAGCTCAACCTGAGCTATACTCTCATGAGCAAGCGAAACCTCCTCGCCCTTGTAAAGAACGGACTCGTCAGCGGATGGGATGACCCTCGAATGCCGACCATCTGCGCTTTCCGCCGCCGCGGATATAGCCCCGAGAGCATACTCTCTTTCATCGACAAGATTGGCTACACCACTTTCGACGCCCTCAACGAGTTCTCTCTCCTTGAGAGTGCCGTGCGCGAGGATCTAAATAAGCGAGCCACTCGCGTCTCCGCTGTACTTAACCCCGTCCGCCTTGTCATCACCAACTATCCAGAGGGTCAGATTGAGATGATGGATGCGCAGAACAACCCCGAGGCTCCCGAAGAGGGAAGCCACAAGATCGCTTTCGGTCGCAACCTGTGGATGGAGCGTGAGGACTTCATGGAGGATGCCCCGAAGAAGTTCTTCCGCATGACCCCTGGTGGCGAGGTGCGCCTCAAGAACGCGTATATCGTAAAGTGCACAGGATGCAAGAAGAACGATAAGGGAGAGATTGAGGAGGTCTATTGTGAGTATGACCCCGAGAGCAAGAGCGGCATGCCAGGCTCAGACCGTAAGGTCAAGGGCACGCTCCACTGGGTGTGCGCCGACAAGTGCCAGAAGGCAGAAGTCCGCCTCTATGACCGTCTCTGGAAGGTCGAGAATCCTCGCGACGAGATGGCGGCTATAATTGAGCAGCAGGGGTGCGAGCCTGTCGAGGCCATGAAGCAGATTATCAATCCCGACTGTCTGCAAGTCCTGACAGAATGCTATGTGGAGGATTTCGCAGCTGAGCAGAAGCCTCTCGCCTACCTCCAGTTCCAGCGCATTGGCTACTTCAACGTCGACCCTGACACTGAGAAGGTCGGACACCCGGTCTTCAACAAGACTGTCGGTCTTAAAGACAGTTGGGCAAAGGCTAAGTAGCCTGCCCTAAGTAATAGAATCATCAGCCGCCCTCTAAGTGCAAAACTTGGAGGGCGGCTATTTTTATTAGAAGGTGAGATGTGAATAATTGTAAAAGCAGAATAATGGGTGTTCCCAGCGATATAGGTTGAAAGAGTAGGTGATTCGCATCGTTATGCGCTGTAAAGTGGTCAAAAAGTGGATTGGAGGCAGGTGGGTATGTTATATTTATTAACAAATAACTTGCATTTGTTAATAAATGATACTATATTTGCAATCCAACATTCCATCCAAGCCCCCATAAAAATGACTCATCATTACGAAACGCAAGACCTCCTTGCCGACCAGCGATACCTGCGCCTCCTTGCCGAGAAATTCCCCAACATATCAGCAGCAGCCACAGAGATAGTAAACCTTCAGGCGATTTTGAGCCTACCCAAGGGAACGGAGCATTTCCTGTCCGACCTTCATGGCGAGAGCACGGCATTCCGCCATGTGCTTAAAAATGCGTCGGGCGTCATACGCCGCAAGGTGGACGACCTCTTTGGCATGACAATGCGGCGTGAGGACCGCGACACGCTTTGTTCCCTGATATATTACCCTACGGAGAAACTGGAGCAGATAAAGAGTCAGCCCGGCATAGACATCGAGGACTGGTATCGCACCGCATTGTTCCATGTGGTGGCTGTGGCGCGGGTCGTGGCGTCAAAATATACGCACTCGAAGGTTCGAAAGGCCCTGCCCCCCGAGTTCGCCTACGTCATTGAGGAGCTGCTCTATGAGAGCCAGACCGAAGAGGATAAGCAGAGCTACTATGCGAGCCTCATAAGCTCGATTGTGAACATCGGCCGCTCGGAGGAGTTTATCATTGCCATAAGCCGTCTCATCCATAGGCTGGTAATCGACACGTTGCACGTCGTGGGCGACGTGTATGACCGTGGCCCCGGGGCGTGCGACATCATGGAGGGGCTGTGCTCATACCATGACTTTGACATCCAGTGGGGAAATCATGACATATCGTGGATGGGCGCCGCCATCGGCAACTTGGCCCTCATTGCCAATGTAGTCCGCATCTCTATCCGCTACGCCAATGTCGAGACGCTCGAGGAGGGCTACTCCATCAACCTCTTGCCGCTCGCCACTTTCGCCATCGACAACTACGGCTTAGACCCTTGTGAGCGTTTTCAGGCTCAGGAGTTCGAGGACAACAGCCGCATGAGCCGCTCGAAGCAGCTTATGGCCAAGATGCACAAGGCGATTTCCATCATCCAGTTTAAGCTCGAAGGTCAGATAATAGCCCGTCATCCCGAGTATAATATGTCGGACCGGCTGGTGCTCAACAACATAGACTATAACGAGGGGACGATAACCCTTGGGGGCAAGACTTATCAGCTGAAAGACAAGTTGTTCCCGACAGTCGACCCTAAGAACCCTTACGCCCTTAGCCCGGACGAGGAGCAGCTGATGAGCCAGCTCCTCCACTCTTTCACCCATTCGGAGAAGTTGCAGAAACACATCCGTTGCTTCTACAATCATGGCAGCCTCTACCTTGTACGCAACAACTGCCTCCTCTACCATGCGGCTATTCCGCTCAATCAGGACGGCACGTTCAAGGCGGTCAAAATTGGCGGTGTGGAGTATAAGGGGCGTGCGCTTATGGACCGCATCGACAAGATGGCCAGGGCAGCATATTTCGACATGGCGGACACGGCGGAGAAGAGCGATGCTGTGGACTATATGTGGTACCTATGGTGCGGACCCGACTCGCCACTCTACAATAAGGACAAGATGACGACGTTCGAGCGTTACTTTGTCGATGTCAAGGAGTTGAACCGCGAAAACAAGGGTGCCTATTATGAGCTTGCCAATACCGTCGAGACGTGCGAGTATATCATGAGGGAGTTCGGCCTCGACCCTGACAAGTCGCGAATCATCAACGGTCATACGCCTGTGCGGACTATGGAGGGAGAAAGCCCTACGCGAGCGGGCGGGAAACGCCTCGTCATTGACGGTGGTTTCTCTAAGCCCTACCATAAAACCACAGGCATTGCCGGATACACGCTGATTTATAACAGTCATGGTCTGCAACTGGTTCAACATGAGGCTTTCGAGAGTAAGGAGAAGGCTGTCGAGGACGGCAGCGACATCCACAGCCGCGTGCAGCTTGAAGAGTTCAAGTATCACCGTATGTTGGTGCGCGACACCGACCGAGGGTGCGAGCTTCAGACGCAGGTGGACAACCTTGAGAGGCTGCTGCAAGCCTATCGCAAGGGTCTTGTGAAGGAGAAGTAGGAAGCGTCTCGTCAAAATAAAGACTGCGCCCCTTGAGCCATCCATAAGGCTCAAGGGGCGCAGCTGTTATTATTTACCTAAGGTTATTAGGCGTTTTTGAGTTCTGCCTGTACGGCGGCGAGCTTCTCGAAGAGCTCGTGACCGCTGACCTTGCGGTAGACGATGTCGTGGAGGTCGGCAATCTTGACGCGCTTTTGCTCCATCGTGTCGCGGTCGCGGAGGGTGACGGTGTCGTCCTCGAGGGTCTGACCGTCGACGGTGACGCAATACGGGGTGCCGATGGCGTCTTGGCGGCGGTAGCGTTTGCCAATGGAGTCTTTCTCGTCATAGGCGACGTTCATGGCGAGCTTGAGGGAGTCGACAATCTTGTGTGCCTTCTCTGGGAGACCATCTTTCTTGACAAGAGGGAGGACGGCGAGCTTGACGGGAGCGAGGACGGGAGGGAGCTTGAGGACTACGCGGCTATCGCCACCCTCGAGCTGCTCCTCGGTGTAGGCACCTGCCATGATGGAGAGGAACATACGGTCGACGCCGATGGATGTCTCGACGACGAAAGGAACGTAGCTCTCGCCGGTCTCGGGGTCGAAGTATTGGATCTTCTTGCCGCAGTATTTCTGGTGCTGGCTGAGGTCGAAATTGGTGCGGCTGTGGATGCCCTCTACTTCCTTGAAGCCGAACGGCATGCGGAACTCGATGTCGGTTGCGGCGTTGGCGTAGTGGGCGAGTTTCTCGTGGTCGTGGAACTGGTAGTTCTGGTCGCCCATGCCGAGCGCCTCGTGCCAGCAGAGGCGGTAGTGTTTCCAGTAGTTGAACCATTTCATCTCCTCGCCCGGGCGGACGAAGAACTGCATCTCCATCTGCTCGAACTCGCGCATGCGGAAGATGAACTGGCGAGCGACGATCTCATTACGGAATGCTTTGCCGATTTGCGCGATGCCGAAGGGGACTTTCATGCGTCCTGTCTTCTGGACGTTGAGGAAGTTGACGAAGATGCCTTGCGCGGTCTCGGGGCGGAGGTATATTTTCATGCTGCCGTCGGCGGTGGATCCCATCTCGGTGCTGAACATGAGGTTGAACTGGCGGACGTCGGTCCAGTTCTTGGTGCCGGAAATTGGGCATACGATCTCCTCGTCGAGGATGATTTGCTTGAGCTCGTTGAGGTCGCCGGCGTTCATGGCCTTGGCGTAGCGCTCGTGGAGGGCGTCGCGTTTAGCCTGATGCTCGATGACGCGGGCGGAAGTCTCACGGAACTTGGCTTCGTCAAAGGCTTCGCCGAACTTCTTGCGTGCCTTGGCGATTTCCTTCTCGATTTTCTCGTCGTATTTGGCGATCTGTTCCTCAATGAGGACGTCGGCGCGGTAGCGTTTTTTGCTGTCGCGGTTGTCGATGAGGGGGTCGTTGAACGCGTCGACGTGGCCTGACGCTTTCCAAATTGTCGGGTGCATGAAGATGCTGGAGTCGATGCCGACGACATTGTCGTTGAGTTTGACCATGGCGTCCCACCAGTACTTCTTAATGTTGTTTTTCATCTCGACACCGTTCTGACCGTAGTCATAGACTGCGCCCAGTCCGTCGTAGATTTCGCTGCTGGGGAATACGAAGCCGTACTCCTTGCAGTGCGACACCAGTTTTTTGAAAACGTCTTCTGCCATTTTCTTTTTTTGTCTTTGTTGGTTGTTTGTATTTCGGAAGCCTCGTGGGCGTCAGGGGTCGCTGGTTAGATTGCGCCACCCGCCCTCGGGGCGTATAGTATCGCGAAGTTAAGATGATTATTCCTCAGCGACCTTGTATTTGTCATATATCTCTTTGAACTGGGCAGGTTGGAAGACTTGCTTGTAGCCCAGGATGAGGAGATAGCCGCCGACGCTGATGATGAAACCTATCATGAAGCCGCCGATGAGGTGGATGAGGAGCTTTGGGCTGCTTTTTTTGTCGGGTTGCACGACAGGCTCGACGATGGAGAAGATGGGGGTCTCGGCGAGGAGTTTCATCCTGCTTTTCTCCACCTCGCTTTGGAGAGATTGGAGGAGCGAGTAGCTGAGGTTGTATTTGTCTTCGAGTTGCTGTCGTTCGACGCTGCTTCGTTCCTCGACGTAGTCGCGGTGGCGGTCGCGGTAGTTGAAGAACTCTTGGCGTGCCTGTGTGAATTCGTCCATCGTCTCGTCGTAGCGTTTTTGGAGGAAGTTGAGGTTCTTCTTTGCGCTACTTGTGGCATACTCGGTTATTGTTGTCTGAATTTGCTGCATGACAGCGGTGGCGAGCTCGGCGCTTTGCACTGGGGACTCGCCCTCGACACTGATTCGTACGAGGTTGGTCTCTTCGTCGGGGGCGACGGTTATGCGGTCGCGGAGCCATTCGGCGCACTTTATTCTCTTCTTGTCCATCACGAGAGGGCGTGGGACTTGCGTGAAGTCATCGGTCGTCGGTTCGATGAAGGCGACAACAGGCTCTTCGCCGCAGATGGCTCGCTTGATGGTGTTGGGGAGTTGTATCGTGTACCTGAGGATTAAGTCTCCGACAGAGGGGATGCTGTCATATACCGTGTGGTCGTAGAGGGTCATGACAGTATCGACGGGAGATCTCCATGTGAGAGGGACTTTCTCCATGATCTCGATGAGTGCAGGTGTGCTGGTCACGACTTCGGAGTAGAGGTCTGGCGTTATGATGGCACCTGCGGAAGAGTTGCTGCCGAGGCTTATGCCTGCCATGCTGGCGAGCCCTTTAAGGCTGCCGAGACCGCCGTCTTCGCTGTCGTAAACGGGGAGGATGGCAGCCGTGGCTGTATAGACTTTAGGTTTGACGATGTAGATGATGATGGAGAGAGCGAGGCAGCCTCCGATGATGTAGTAGATTCTCTTTCGTTTAGCCCATAGATACGTGATGAGCCATACGATGTCGAATTCGTTAGCTTTCTTGCCGTTGTTTTGGTCGTCTTGGAAGTTCTCGTTCATGGCTCAGCCGTTATTTGAGGAGTGTTACGATGATGGCCGCCATGGAGACGAGGGTGGAGCCCATGGAGACGTAGGCAGGCGCTTGGAGTTTAGGCTCGGGCTTCTGTGGCACAACGACTTCGCTGCCGGGGCGGACCTTGGGGTATTTGCGGAAGAAGAGGATGTGGCGAACGGACTCGCTCTCGCCGTTGGCGTGGACGACGTAGGTGAGTTTCTTGTAGGCTCGAGGTCCGAAGCCTCCGGAGTGCTTGATGTATTTCTTGGCGTTCCAACCGTCGACCCATATCATGCTGGTCGGGGTTTGTACGGTGCCAGATATGCGGACGGTCTGGCTGGTGCTGGGGATTTCGAGGATGTCGCCGTTGCGGAGGTAGATGTCGGCGGCGGAGCCGGGGTTGTTGATGGCGTCTTTGAGGCGGATGGCGACAAAGTCGTACTCTATGCCGTTTTCCTGGAGGTAGAAGAGAGTGTCGCCGCGGGCTATGGATTGACGCATTTTGATGCTACGCTCCTCGGGGGTGATAATGATGGGGCGGTAGATGCGCGCAGCCTCGATGTCAGCACATGAGGTGAACCCGCCGCACCATGCGCTTATCTGGCTGAGCGTCACGTAGTTGTTGGTGAGTCCATAGGAGCCGGGGTTGTTGGCAGCGCCGCGGATGGTGATACTGCCTCCGACGTTGACTGAGCCTTTTGTCCTGATGAAGATCTGGTCGTAGGGCTTGAGGAGGAAGGAGTTGTCTCCCTTGCCGTCGAGCGAGAGGTCGCGGGTTATGATGACCGTGCGAAGCTCCCGCGCATGTTCGACATCGTAGTTGTCGTCGTTTTCGTCTATTTGGCGGACGATCTCGACATTATCCATTTGAGCGTTTTCTGTGAGACCATTGGCGAGGACGATGACGTCGCCGAGGGTGAGGTTGTCGCGATATTCATAGACACCTGGCATTTGGACTTCGCCGCTGAGGGTCACTGTCCGTTGCTGCCTCATGTCGTCGATGGAGGCTATTGTGACGACATCGCCGCTCTTGATGTCGATGTCGGTGAGGCCGTTCTTGACGTCGAGGACGTTGAAGTTGAGAGCTTCGAGAGTATAGTCCTCCTTATAGCGCGTGATGACGCCGCGAGTCAGGAAGGCATTCTCAGTGAGTCCGCCAGCTTGAGCGATGAGAGAAGAGAGCTTCATTCCCTCGGCGAACTCGTAGGTGCCAGGGGCGAATACGGCTCCCTCGACGGTGACGGCGTTGTCGATACGTTTCTCGTCGATGCTGTTGACGACGACGGAGTCGCCAGACGCAAGTTGTACGGAGGCGGGGTCTTTGACATCCATGTACTCGGTGGTGTATTTGCCGACGCGGAACATTCCGATGTGGTTGGACTGGGCCCTTGGGGTGAAGCCTCCAGCGTAGCGGATGAGGTCGGATACGGTCTCGCCCTCTTTAGCCTCGAAGTAGCCGACGCGTTTGAATGCGCCGCCTGTCATGACGCGTTTGATGTATGTAGGAATCATGACGATGTCGCCGTCGGCGAGGCTGACGTTGACGTCGTTCTTTCCGTTGACGAGGAAATCATAGACATCGAGGTGGGCTATGACACGTCCGCCGCGGATGAGCTGGATGTCGCGGTAGGAGCCGTTGCGTGTGGGGCCGCCGCTGAGGTAGAGGATGTTGAAGAGGGACGATGCTGCGGAGACGGTGTATGTTCCGGGCTTGAAGGCTTCACCGATGACACTGACCTTGACGGGGTTGGCCTGTGCGAGACGGATGGAAGCGTTGGAACGGGAGCCCATGTCGCTGTATATGGTCTTCATCTTGGCGAGGATGGCAGTCTTAGCGTCGACCATGGGGAGTCCACCGACGCGGACGGGTCCAACCATAGGGATGCTGAGCGTGCCGTCTTTGGCGACGGTGAGTTGGTAGCTTTGTTCGGCAGAGCCGTAGATGTCTATGTCAATCTGGTCACCGATGCCGATGATATAGCTGTCGCCGACAGCCATGTTGGAGCTTGGCTCGAAGGTGAGGCCTTTGCGGTTGAAGATGTCGAAGCCGAAGAGGAGGGAGTCTTCGCGGGTGTAGAGTGGTTGTGTGTCGCTGTCCGCTTCGTTGTCGAAGAGGTTTGCGTCTTGCTGACCGAACATGTCAAAAGACGAAGAGGTTTGCGACTGGTTGGCTATCCGCCGGTCGGTGGCTGTGCTGCTGTTTGAAAGGTAGCGAGCGAGGCGGTGGCGGAGTTGTGTTAACTGGGTAGGCGTCGCGCCTTTGGCTTTAGCTTGGGCGAGGGCGTCGTCGAGGGTGACGCCAGCCTTTTGGAGTTTGAGGGCTTGCGTCTTGATTTGCTCCTCGGGGATGCTGCCGACGTTTATGGATGAGTAGTTGGTCTTCTGTGTCGTCTGAGCGGAGACCTCATGGAGAGAGAAGAGGGTCAGCGCAACTGCGAGAGACAGAGAGAGAAAATTTATTTTCATAAGATTAGGTGTGGTCTTGTGAAAAGGTTTTTGGGGTAGTGTGAGAGACCTTGTCGGATTACTTGCCGAGCTCGTTGTTGGCTGCGGCGAGTGCGCTGGCTACGACCTTGTCCATGTCGTAGTACTTGTATTCAGCGAGGCGGCCGCCGAAGATGACGTTGGGCTGTGAGGCTGCGAGTTGGGCGTATTGTGCCGCCATGGCGGAGTTTGCAGTGTCGTTGACGGGGTAGTATGGCTCCATGCCTGGCTGCCACTCGTCGGAGAACTCGCGGGAGATGACTGTCTTGGGCTGAGAGCCGAACTCGAAGTGCTTGTGCTCGATGATGCGAGTGAAGGGGACGCTGGCGGAGGTGTAGTTGACGACGGCGTTTCCTTGATAGTTAGGGGTGTCGAGAGTTTCGGTCTCGAAGCGCACGGTACGGTACTGGAGATGTCCGAAGCAGAAATTGAAGTACTCGTCGATGGCGCCCGTGAAGACGACCTTTCGGGCTTGAGCGTCGAGTTCTTGGCGATGAGCGAAGTAGTCGATGGAAGTGCGGACTTCGACGCCATCGAGGAGCTTATCTGTCAAGGCATTGTATCCACCGATGGGGATGCCTTGCCAGCGGTCATTGAAATAGTTATTGTCGAAGATGAGGCGGACGGGGAGTCGACGGATGATGAAGGCAGGGAGGTCGGTGCATTTGCGTCCCCACTGCTTTTGGGTGTAGCCCTTGATGAGCTTCTCGTAAATATCACGGCCGACGAGCATGAGTGCCTGCTCCTCGAGGTTTCGTGGTTCAGAGACACCGTCGCGCTTCATCGTCTCGGCGGCTTGCGCACGTTGTTCGGCGATTTTAGCTTCGGCTTGCGCAGGAGTCGTGACCCCCCACATCTGGTAGAAGGTGTTCATGTTGAAAGGCAGGTTGTAGAGCTTGCCTTCAAAATTTGCCACGGGCTGGTTGGTATAGCGGTTCATCTCGACGAGAGAAGAGACAAAGTCCCACACCTCGCGGTTTGACGTGTGGAAGATATGTGCGCCATAGCGATGGACATTAATACCTTCTATATTGTCGCAATGGATGTTGCCGCCAGTGTGGTCGCGACGGTCTATGACGAGACATTTCTTGCCTCGTTTTGTGGCTTCGTGGGCGAAGACGCATCCGAAGAGCCCTGCGCCGACAATGAGATAATCGAACATGATAATCTTGGAGTTGCTTTAGTTAGCGTGTTTGGTTAAGGGGAAGAAGTCTTGCACCAATCATGGGTGTTACTTGTAGAAAGGCTTTGCGTCGAATGTCTCGAGAGCTTTGTCGACGACGGGATCCAAGGTGTTGAGGATTGGGTATATGCCGTCGTTCTCGCTGACAGCCTGCCCGACGTAGGCACGGACTTCGTTTTCAATGATCTTCCTCTCCTTGGCATCCATGGAGTGAGGGGCTTGGACGCCGTGTGCTGCGGCGTAGGACTTGATGGCGTCGATGAATGGGGTTTGGAGGAGATGGTTTATGAGATTCTTGGAGTTGAGATTCTTAAGCTCGGCGCGATGGTCGTCGACGTAGGACATTGCGTAGTCGTAGATGAGGCGTTTTGCGCGGAGAGTGTATAGGTAGCGAGAGGCGAGGGTTGTGTCGTAGGGGACGAAGATGTCAGGGACGATGCCGCCGCCGCCGTAGACTATGCGTCCGTTGGCTGTGTGGAAGATTTGCGTGGTGTCGGTCTTGATGCTGTCGGCGTTGAGTAGCTCACCGTCTTCGATGCGTTGGTTGATGTCTCGGTAGTACTCCTCGTCGCCGTGGTCGTAGGGGCGTTGGATGCATCGTCCGCTCGGGGTGTGGTAGCGCGAGACTGTGAGTCGGATGTCGGAGCCGTCAGGGAGCGTCAGCTCGGTCTGGACGAGACCTTTGCCGAAGGAGCGGCGGCCGATGATCGTTGCGCGGTCATTGTCTTGCATGGCGCCTGCGAAGATTTCGCTTGCGCTGGCGGAGTATTCGTCGATGAGGACGACGAGAGGCATGTCGAGGCAGGAGCCGGTGCCTGTGGCACGGGTTTCCTGTCGGCGTTGGTGCGCGCCCTCGGTGTAGATGATGAGCTTGCCAGCCTCGAGGAACTCGTTGCACATGGGCTGGACGACGTTGAGGAATCCGCCGACATTGGAGCGGAGGTCTACGATGAGCTTGGAGCAGCCCTCGGCTTTGAGCTTGGCGATGCCTGCGAGCATCTCCTCGTAGGTTTTCTCGGCGAATCGGTCGATTTTCATGTAGCCTACGCCTTGTGCGATCTGGTAGGTCGAGACGACGCTGTAGAGAGGGATCTCGCCACGGACGATGTCGAAGTCGAGGAAGGTGTCTGGGCGTCGGAAGACTTTGATTTTGACTTTAGAGCCGATTTGGCCACGGAGGTTGTCGAGAACCTTCTGGTTGGAGAGGGCAGCATCCTTTCCTGCGAAATTCTTGCCGTCGACCTCGATGATGCGGTCTCCGGGGAGGACACCGAGAGCGGAGCATGGTCCACCGGAGACGACGGAGATGACTGTCACGGTGTCTTGGCGAATGTTGAACATGACGCCGATGCCGCCGAAGTTGGATTTAAGCTCGCCAGCCACCTGCTCGACCTCGGAGCGCGGGATGTAGACGCTGTGGGGGTCGAGTTTTTTGAGGACGAGAGGAATGGTTGCCTCTTGGAGTGAGTCCATGTCGATGGGGTCGACATAGAGATTGTTTATGAGGTCGAGGACGTTTTGGAGTTTGCTGTTGCCTCCGAGGAAAGAAGATGCGCCATTGAAGCGCATATCGCCCTTGGATGCGTTGTGTCCGCTTACCCACCCGAGGTAGAGACCACCGAGTGCGGCGACGACCATGAGCAGGAGAGTCCAGATGTTCCTCATTTTATTAGACAAAGTGTATTATTTTATGATGATTGATTCTTCTACCTTCTCGACCTTGACACCAGCGCGTCTGAGGAGTTCTATGCCGTCGTCGATGCGGTAGTCTTCAGAGTAGACGACGCGCGTTATTCCGGCTTGGATTATGAGTTTGGCGCACTCGATGCAAGGGGAAGCCGTGATGTACATCGTGGCACCAGCGGAGCTGTTGCCAGTTTTAGCGATTTTGGTTATGGCGTTGGCCTCGGCGTGGAGGACGTAGGGTTTCGTGAGTCCGTCTTCTTCGCATATGTTCTCGAAGCCAGAGGGAGTTCCGTTGTAGCCGTCGGAAATTATCATTTTGTCTTTGACCATGAGTGCGCCGACTTGGCGCCTGATGCAGTAGGAGTTGAGGCTCCATATGCGGGCCATGCCGAGGTACCGCTGGTCCAAGAGGGTTTGTTTTTCTGCGCCGGTCATGGGAGAAGGCTTGGTGGAAATCCGATGGTTGGGGAGTATCATGCAAAGATAGTTATAAAGCGCGAGTTATCTTTATTCTTGTTGGGCAAGTTCCTTTATGACTGCCATTACCTCGGAGTATTCATATTTGCCGGACATGGTGTTTTTGTCGTAGCGTCGCTCCTCGGGAGGGATGCCTAGGAGCAGCTGCAAGAGGCTATGGTAACGGTCGGCTCCCATGATGTCGGGGAGGGAGAGTCCCGTCTCGTCTCTCGTGTCGAGGAGATGCCCCACGATGGTGCCTTTAGTGAGACTCCGCTCTTTTGCGACCGCGGCGACGTCGTGCAGTCGTCGGAACGCCTCGACAGAGGCTTGTCGGGTGTCGACACGTCGGGTTGTGGAGCGTTGTGTGACGTTGGAGGCTTGGCGCGTGCCATTGGCGCAGAATTTTCCGACTATGTTTAGGATTTCGTTGCCGTATTTGGCCAACCTCACCTTGCCGAGGCCGCTAATTTTGCCGAGCTCTTTGATGGAAGAGGGGACGACATCGGCGATGTTCATTAGCACGCGGTTGGGAAGTATGGTGAAGAGAGGCACGGAGGTGTTTTCTTGTTGAAACTCTGCACGCCATTTTTTCAAGGCTCGGTACAGCTGCTGATTTTCGACTTCGCTCTCGTCGCCTGCGGCGGATGCGGTCTGCGTGTTTTTTGTGGATGAGGACTCATGGGCGACGGCTATGGCTCGTTCGGCGGCTATGGACATCGGGTCGAAGCCCTTGTCGATGACGCAGTTTAGGAGCGCATGTTTCAGTTGGAGTTCTTGAGCGATGGCGTTGCGGAGGTTGGAGAGTTGCTGGTCGGCTTGAGAGTTGTCGAGGGAGAAGTCGGCAGTTTGGAGTATTGGGTTGAGGAAGGCAGAGACCTTCTGGTCGAAATATTTGGCACCATTGCGTGTGCGTTGCATGAGAGCGTCGTCGGCGAGGATGTCGGCTCCTTGGATGCGCTGAGCTTTGCAGATAGCGACGAACTTGTCGGCATTGACTATTATCTCGGTGTCGCACAAGTGGAGGGCCTCGTCGATTTTGGAGATGGCGCGGGGGTAGGTCGTGGCGTATGACTCTTCGAGGAGGCGCAGGATGCGGTGTGCGGGGATTGTTATTGGTCGAAAATCGAGGAGTTCTGTGAGAACCGTGAGGGCATGGTCGGCGGCGAAAGCGTCGAGCTGTGCGGACGAGAGTTTGCGGCTCTCTTGAGACCCCAAGTAGGATAGGACGTAACGGTTTGTGCGTATGGAGAGGCTTGAGATCTTGCTGCTCAGGACGATGCCCTCGAAAGAGCGGCAACGGCTGAGAGCGACGTATACTTGCCCGTCGGAGAAAGCCTTGGCGGCATCGATTATGGCATTGTCGAACGTGAGGCCTTGGCTCTTGTGGATGGTTATGGCCCATGCGAGGGCGAGAGGGTATTGGGTGAAAGTGCCTTCGACTTTTGGCTCGACCTCGCCAGTCTCCTTGTTGAGCGAATAGGAGATGTTCTGCCATTCGGCAGGAGTGATTTTAAGGGGGTTGAAAGAGTCGGCATCGACAGTTATGGAGTCTTCGTCGAGAGCGGTGACGTGGCCAATCTTGCCGTTGTAGTAACGCCCTTGGGGGTCGTTGCGTAGGAACATGACTTGCGCTCCGACCTTGAGAACCAGACTGCTGTCGGCAGGCAGGGCGTTGTCAGGGAACGTTCCTTGCTTTGTGGCGTTGTAGGTTACGGCCCGGCCGTCGAGTTTGGCGAGGCGGAGGCTGTTTATGCTGTCGGCGGCGTCGTTGTGAGTGGTCAGTCGGATGAACTGTTGGTCGTCGGAGGGATTGAAGTTGGCGATGTATCGGCTGTTGAGTTTGTCGAGGTCATCATTGTTGAGGTTGTTGGTCCTGACCTTGTTTAGCAGGGAGATGAAATGTGCGTCGGTCTGCCGATAGATCTTTTTCAGCTCGATGGCGAAATATTGGATTTTGGCGAGGGCTTGGCTGGAGAAGAAATAAGGGGAGTCGTAGAACGTCCTGATGAAATCCCATTCGGCATCTTTGACGACAGGAGGCAGTTGTAGAAGGTCTCCGATCATGAGGAGCTGCACGCCGCCGAAGGGACGGTTGCTGCGGCGAACCTCGCGGAGGCGGGCGTCGATTGCGTCGAGGAGGTCGGGGCGCACCATGCTTATCTCATCGATTACGAGGAGATCTATGCCACGGATGGTGCAGAGCTTGTCCTTGCGGAGATGGTTGGCGTTATCGAGTTTCTGCCCCGGCACGATGAATTGCGGAGGGAGCTGGAAGAAGGAGTGGATAGTGACGCCTCCGGCGTTGATGGCAGCTACGCCCGTAGGTGCTACTATGGCCATGCGTCGGAGACGTGACGCTTGAAGGTTTTTGAGGAACGTAGTCTTGCCAGAGCCAGCGCGCCCCGTGAGAAAGATGCTTACGCCTGTGCGCGTGAGGCATTGCCAGGCAGTCCAAGCTTCTTTGTTTTCATCTTGGGAGTAGGGGGCGGAGAAGTCGGTTTGTGGCATGGGCGGAGATGGTTAAAAGGGGTAAGAGCCTTGCTGCGCGCCAGACATGATGGCGTCGATGGCGTAGGTTGTGATGGCGGAGCCGTCGGTGCGGTTGATTTCGGAGCCTGTCTCCCAGTAGAAAGGTGCGCAGCCGTTGTTCTTTGCCGTTTTGGTTACGTAGAGGTTGTATGCGGCTCGGCTCTTTTGGTGGAGTGTGGCGTCGATGGTCTCGGAGGCGTCGCTGCCAGAGGTCTGGATGCGGCTGGAGAACTCGCCGATGATGACGGGAATTCCTTTGTCGACGAAGTTGGACTTCATGAGCGCCATTTGCTGGTCGACCCAAGCCTCCTCGCCCCGTGTGGGGTTGTGTGCGGAGCCTTCCTTGTGGTTTTCGGCTCCCCAGTAGTAGAAGGTCTTGCCCCATTCGGCATCTTCGGACATGATGGTCCATTGATAAGGGTCGTAGTAGTGGACTTCGGCTATGAGGCGGTCGGGGACGACGTCGGATGGGATCGTCGTCATGTAGTTGCAGGTGTTGGAGATGTCGGTTCCGAGGCCTTGGAAGACGAGGCAACGTTTGGCGTTGTTGCCGCCCGTGGCTCGGACGGCGTCGATGAATGTTTGTTCATATTCAACGAGGCGCGCTACGGCTGACGCGTCGGAACTCCAGCTCTTGCCTTTGCTGATCTCGTTCATGCCTGGCTCGTTGGCACCAGCGAAGAGGAGGTGCTCGTCGGCGTCGATGAAGGTGTTGGCAACTTGAGTCCAGATGGCTTTTTGCTCGGCGATTATGGAGGCACGTTTGGAGGCGTCGAAGATGTTGTCTTCGAGCCATCCTGTGTCCCAATGGGAATTGAGGACGACATAGAGGTCGTTAGCGAGGCAGTAGTTGACGATGGTCTTGACGCGTTGGAGCCAGTCGGGGCTGATGGTGTAGGAGGAGGGGTCGGAGAGGTGGCTATGCCAAGCGCATGGGATGCGTATAGCGTTGAAGCCGAGAGTTTTGAGACCCTTGATGTAGGTCTCGTTGACGAGCGGGTTTCCCCATCCCGTCTCGCCAGTCTGGTCGTTTGAGCTTGGGACTTCGAGGGTGTTGCCGATGTTGATGCCGACGTTGATTTTGGAGATTATAGTCTTGGCGTCGGATGGCAAGGGGTCGGCGGTAGTGGCTCGGAAGGAGACACTGTCGGGAATGGAGTTTTGGAAAGAGAACTGCGCATCCGTTGGTGCGGCGAGGGCGAGAAATGGGAGAAGTAAGAGAAATTTCAGGAAGGCAGGCATGGTGTTGGGGATGTGGAGTGCGGATTAGTGTGTTCCTCAAATATACGGAAAAACGGGGAAAAAGAAAGCGTCCTGAGTGTTAAACTCAGGACGCTTGAGGAGAGGTCGGTGGCGGATTCGAACCGCCGTGGACGGTTTTGCAGACCGTAGACTAAGCCACTCATCCAACCGACCTTGTCGGAAAGTTTTGCTAAGTCGTTTGTCTTAGCGATGACAAAATTATGCTTTTCCTGGGAGAATGCAAAGGGGGGAGCCGATTTTTATCGGAGAAAGAGGAAATTTTTATTTTTTGGAAGCGTTGTCGGCATTGGATTCGTGTTTCTCAGGGGAGAGGGAGGCAAGGAAGTCAGCGAGATCCTTGTGGAAGAAGATGAGGAGAAGGAATATGCCGACGCAGATGGCGGAGTCGGCGATATTGAAGACGGGGCGGAAGAAGAGGAAATGCTCGCCGCCGAAGAAAGGGAGCCACTGTGGCCAAACGCCGTCGATTATGGGGAAGTAGAGCATGTCTACGACACGGCCGTGGAGCCAAGTGCTGTATCCGCCGTCGGGAGGGAAGAGTTGGGCGACTTGCCCCGAAGAGGAGTTGAAAATTACGCCGTAGAGGATTGAGTCGAAGATGTTGCCGAGAGCACCCGCCCAAACGAGCGCGACGCACACGACGAGGCCTCGTTTCTCATTGCAGCGGCAAAGTTTTATGAGCCCGTAGCCGATAACACCTATGGCGACGAGACGGAAGAGGGAGAGCGCGAACTTGCCCCAGCTGGCGTCTGACAGTTGCATGCCGAAAGCCATGCCATTGTTCTCGACGAAATGGAGTCGGAACCAGTCTCCTAAGACGCAGACCTCATCACCGAGCCTGAAGTGTGTTTTGATCCAGATTTTGAAAGCCTGGTCGATGAAGAGTACTGCGGCTATGACCAGAATGGCCACTTTGGCGTTTTTCGTCATTTTGTTAGAGGGGGTAAGTTTTTTAGAAAAGGACTGCGCACGGAGCCCCTGTCGCCCGATGTGGGGTGCCGGGGCGTCGGTGCGCAGGCTGTATTTTCAGGAGGCTTTATTATTCTCCCAGGCGTCCTTTTTGCTTAGCCTCGATGGAGAGGGTGGCGTGAGGGACGGCACGGAGACGCTCTTTTGGGATGAGCTTGCCTGTTTCTCGGCAGATGCCGTAGGTCTTGTTTTCAATTCGGACGAGCGCAGCCTTGAGGTTGGCGATGAACTTTTGCTGTCGTTCTGCCATGCGGCAAGCGTCTTCTTTAGACATGAGGCTTTGTCCTTCCTCGAGAGCGTGGAACGTAGGAGACGTGTCTTGAGTGTCGTTGACGTCGCCGTGCGTAATTTCGTTACGATAGACCTCGAAATCACGCTGCGCCTTTTCGAGTTTTTCGAGGATGATTTCCTTGAACTCCTGGAGTTCCTCGTCGGAATAACGTGTCTTCTCTGCCATGATAGAAAAAGATTAAGGGCGGAGGGGCTTCGTTTTTTTTGTCTCGTCGTCCCTCCGTCGGAGTGGTTAGATCTTAGTTACTGAGACCAGAACCGTGAGGTTGTCGTCGAGATCGACTTTTTGCGCATTGTCGTCGTTGAGGGAGTTGTCGATAGCGACGCTCTTGGCGAGGGTTTGCGCTGCGATGTAGTCGGCGTAGTCGGCGACTGCCTTGTCGGTCAGGTCGTTAGGTTGGATCTTGACAATTATCTTGTCGGTGACGTCGAAGCCCGAGTCTTTACGGATGTTTTGGATCCTGTTGATGAACTCGCGTGCGATGCCCTCCTTGCGGAGTTCGTCGGAGACTTCGATGTCGAGAGCTACGGTGAGGCTGCCCTCGTTGGCAACGAGCCAGCCTGGTATGTCCTCGGAGATTACTTCGGCGTCGTTGGCGTCGATTGTAACGTTCTCGTTGGCTACGTTGAGGGTGAAAGAGCCGTTGCGTTCGAAAGAGGCGATGTCGCGAGTTGACATGTTTGCCATTTCGGCGGCGATGCCTTTCATGAGCTTGCCGTACTTGGGGCCGAGGGTCTTGAAGTTAGGTTTGATTCGTTTTTTGAGGATGCCGTCGTCTTCGGTGACGAATTGCAGCTCTTTGACGTTGACTTCGGAGAGGATGAGGTGTTGCATTCCCGTGACCTGATTTCGGAAGTTGTCGTCGGAGGCTGGGATCATTATCTTGGCGAGCGGTTGGCGCACCTTGATATTGACTTTGCGTCGGAGAGCGAGTACCATTGAGGATATGCTCTGGGCGTATCCCATGCGCTGCTCGAGAGGCTTGTCGATGAGGGAGGCGTCGGCGGATGGCCACTGGGCGAGGTGGACGGTTTTGGACTGGTCTCCGACGAGGTCGCGGTATATGCGGTCGGTGATGAACGGCGCGATGGGCGCGCTCATTATGGCTACCTTATTGAGGCACTCGAAGAGCGTCTGGTATGCGGCGAGCTTGTCGTTGTCCATAGTGCCGCCCCAGAAGCGTTTGCGGTTGAGGCGCACGTACCAGTTGGAGAGGTTGTCCATGACGAAGTCTTGGATGGCACGGCCGGCGCGTGTAGGCTCGTAGGACTCCATGGCGTCGGTGACTTCGGCGACGAGGCTGTTGAGGAGTGAGATGATCCAACGGTCGATTTCGGGGCGATTGGCGATGGGTACTTGCGGTTCATTGCCGGTGAAGCCGTCGATGTTGGCGTAGAGGGCGAAGAAGGAGTATGTGTTGTAGAGGGTGCCGAAAAATTTACGACGCACCTCGTCGACACCTGCCTCGTCGAATTTGAGGTTGTCCCATGGTTGGGAGTTGGTCAGCATGTACCAACGGAGCGCATCGGGGCCGTATTTCTCGATTACGGAGAAGGGGTCGACGGCGTTGCCGAGACGCTTTGACATCTTGTTGCCGTTCTTGTCGAGGACAAGACCGTTGGAGATGACATTCTTGAAGGCTACGCTGTCGAAGCACATGGTGGCGATGGCGTGGAGAGTGAAGAACCATCCGCGTGTCTGGTCGACGCCCTCGGCGATGAAATCGGCGGGGAAGAGGAGGTCGTCCTTGTGCTCGAAGGGGTAGTGGTATTGCGCGTAGGGCATGGCTCCGCTATCGAACCAAACGTCGATGAGGTCGGGTTCGCGGTGCATCGGCTTGCCGGACTTGGAGACGAGGACTACGCCGTCGATGTAAGGGCGGTGGAGGTCGATGTTCTTCGGGTCGTAGTTGGCAGCAGAATTGTCGCCTACCTTGAAATTCTTATAGGGGTTGGAGGTCATGACACCTGCCTTGACGGCTTTGTCGATTTCTGCCATGAGTTCTTCCATAGAGCCGATGCAGAGTTCCTCCTTGCCGTCCTCGGTGCGCCATATTGGGAGAGGGGTACCCCAGAAGCGCGAGCGGCTGAGGTTCCAGTCTTGGAGATTCTCGAGCCAGTTGCCGAAGCGTCCGCTGCCAGTGTAGGATGGTTTCCAGTTGATGGTGTTGTTGAGCTGGATGAGTCGATCCTTGACGGCCGTGGTCTTGATGAACCAAGAGTCGAGAGGGTAGTAGAGGACGGGTTTGTCGGTGCGCCAGCAGTGTGGGTAGCTGTGGACGTGCTTAGCGATTTTGAAAGCTTTGCCTTCGGCCTTGAGCTTCATGCAGATGTCGAGGTCGAGGGTTGACGCGTCTGGAGCGAGGGAGTCGTCGTAGGCATTTTTTACGTATCGACCGGCGAACTCGGAGTAGGCGTCGGTGTAGAGGAAATCCTTGACGTATTGCGGGTCGAGGTCGTCGATGAGGAAGAAACGTCCGCGGCGGTCGACCATTGGCTGCTGTTTGCCGTTGCGGTCGACGAACATGAGAGGCACGATGTCGTAGTTGCGTGCTACTCGGGCGTCATCGGCGCCGAAGTCGGGCGCGATGTGGACGATGCCGGTACCGTCGGAAGTGGTGACATAGTCGCCGCTGATGACTTGGAAAGCTTTGCCGTCGGGGCGGGCGAAGGGGATGAGCTGTTCGTAGTTGATGCCGATGAGCTGCTTTCCGGTGTAGTTGGCGAGGATGGAGTATGGGACGTTCTTCTCGCCCTCCTTGAACTCGAAAGGCTTATCTTGCGCCTCGGCGTTGAAGTATGCGGGAACGAGGTCTTTAGCGAGGACTACCGCCTCGGGTTGACCGGAGTAAGGATTGAAAGTCTTGACGAGCTGGTACTCGATCTTCTCGCCTACGCAGAGCGCTGTGTTGGAGGGAAGAGTCCAAGGGGTTGTGGTCCAAGCGAGGAAGTAGACGGGGAGCCCTTGCGCGTCATTGAAGAGGAACCCGCTCTTATCGTCGCGCGTGATGGTGAATTGCGCGGTGAGAGTTGTGTCCTTGACGTCGCGGTAGCAGCCTGGCTGGTTGAGCTCGTGGCTGCTGAGGCCAGTGCCAGCGGCAGGGGAGTAGGGCTGGATGGTGTATCCTTTGTAGAGGAATCCGCGTTCGTAGAGACGTTTGAGGAGCCACCAGAGGCTCTCGATGTAACGGTTGTCGTAGGTGATGTAAGGATCGTCCATGTCGATCCAGTAGCCCATTTTGTGCGTGAGGTCGCCCCAGAGGTCGATGTATTTCATGACCTCGCTGCGGCAAGCAGCGTTGTACTCGTCGACAGAGATTTTAGAGCCGATGTCTTCCTTGGTAATGCCGAGCATTTTCTCGACACCGAGCTCGACGGGGAGTCCGTGGGTGTCCCACCCTGCCTTACGTACGACGCGGAAGCCGCGTTGGGTCTTGTATCGACAGAAAGCGTCTTTGATGGCACGTGCCATGACGTGGTGGATGCCAGGTTTGCCGTTGGCGGAAGGAGGGCCGTCGAAGAAAACGAAGTTGGGGTGTCCTTCCCTTTCTTTCAGGCTGTTACGGAAAGCGTCTTCCTGCTTCCACTTGTCGGCGACTTCTTTGCTTGCCTCTGTGAGGTTAAGTCCCTTGTATTCGGCAAATCTCTTGCTCATGAGTGACGTTGAAAATCGTGATGCTTTAAATGAGGCGTCGGAGGGTGCGAAGATGCATTTCGCGGCGCCATTTTTGGGCGTGCGAATTTAGCAATTAAAATGGTAAGAAGCAATAAGTGAGCGAGAGGCGGTGGTTCAGCGTCGGGCGGCGAAGAACAACTTGACGAGTTGCTCGGCTTCAGACTGTCGGACGGAGTGTGTGACTGTGGTTTTAGGGTGGAGTAGGGAGGGCGAGAGGCGCGCATAGCCACGTTTTGGGTCGTGGGCGGCGTAGACGATGCGTCCAATCTGGCTCCAGGCGAGGGCACCTGCGCACATGACGCATGGTTCGAGGGTGATGTAGATGGTGCAGTCGTTTAGATATTTGGCACCGAGATTTTGTGCGGCTGCCGTTATGGCGAGAATCTCGGCGTGCGCTGTGACATCGGCGAGCCGTTCGGTCATGTTATGTCCTCGTCCGACGACGCGCCCGTTGCAGACGACGACGGCACCGCAAGGGATCTCGCCCTCGGAGGCGGCTTGCCGAGCCTCCTTGAGGGCTTCATCCATCCACTTGTCGTCGTTGTCTTGCATTATTTTGTCTTGCGTGATTTGGAAGATTGCTTGCCGAACTTGCGGGCGTAGGCGTCGGGGCGGAAGTTGCGCGTGGTGAAGTCGACGTGGATGTCCCAGTTTTGTCGGACGTTGACTTTCTCCATGTAGTAGATAATAGTCTCGGGTTGGATTCGATCGTCGAACTTGCCTGTTGACCATTTGCCGTCGCGGTCGTTGTCGATAAGGATGCGGAGCATGTAGTCGCCTTGCTTGAGGTATTTGAATCCGGCTTTGCCGTTTGGGCGGAGGTAGTTTTGTCGGAGGACCTTGCCTTTGGTGTCGGTCAGTTGCAGGAGTGCGTTTTCAGGTACACTGTCGACGTCGATGTAGAGGGTTCCGTACTTGTCGAGTGATGCTACATTGACTTTTTGCTTTATGGCGTCGTTGAAGAGTCCGTAGATGTCGGTTACGGAAGCGGAGTCGATGATCACTTGATATTGCCCTCCTGGCTCCCATTTGAATTTGAGGGCTTTACGGCAGATGTTTACGGTGTCGTCGATGGGTGTGAAGGAGAGAGGTTTTAGGATTGTGTCGACCACTTGGAAGAGGTGGACGGAGTCCCATTGGAAAGAAGCGAAGGGCGTTGGGGACGTGATGGAGAGATCGGCGTAGGGGGCGACGGAGGCTCCCACCTTTACGTTAAGGGTCTCGATTTTAGGGGTTTCGAGATCTTTCTTTTTGCGTCGTCGTTGCTTAGGCTCCTCCTTTTTCACCTCGAAGTGCCATTCTTTTAGGGTGTCGGTGCGCTCGACGATCTGGTTGAGGGAGTCGGCGACGAGGTAGTTGACCGCGATGACTACGGAGTCGCGGTGCCAGACGGTGGTGTCGGTGAGCCAGATTTGGACGGAGTCGTTTGTTGGGCTGTATTGGAAAGTGGCTATGTCTCGCCCCTCATTGCCTGGGAAGGTGATGCGCGGGCGACGTTGCATTGGCTTATTGAGCAAGACGTTGATGATATTGCGCTTCTTGCGCTCGTCGACCTTGATGTACTGGTCGTAGGAATTCTCATCGAAAGCGAAGAGGACGAGTGAGTCTGGGGTGTAGACGAGCGTGTCGCGGAGCGTTGGGGCGTAATAGTAGCGGACGGTATCGTTGAGGACGTATGTTGAGTCTGTACGGACGCTGTCGGGCACTTGCCGGGTCTCGAAAGAAGGTGTGACGTGGCGACCGAGCCAAGCGGCTTTCTCTCCTACCTGGTCGAAGAGGAAGTTTCGATTTTGGTCATCGAGAGCGTAGATATCATATTCTGCGCCAGCCGGGACGTTCTTGATGGCGAATCGGCCGTGAGAGTCGGTCTTGGCGACGCGGATGGGCATGGCTTTGCGGAAGGCGGTGTCGGTGAGATTGGCGTGGAGGAGGACGTAGATGCCCTCGACGGGCATGATGGTCTGAGCGTCGTAGACGTTGCCGGAGATCATCATGGAGTCGGTGGACTCGCCGGTGGAGAAAGAGAAGGTGAAATTCTCGTAGATGTTGCCTTCGTTGAGGTCTGAGAGACAGTCGGCAAAATCGAGAGTGTAGGTCGTGGCGGGCAGGAGGTCGTCCTCGAAAGAGACCTTGACGATTTTGGCATGCGCCTCGACACGTGGCTTTTTTGCCGTTGGTGGCGACATGACGAACTTCTTGTCGGCATCTTTGAGCTGTACGTTCTCGTCGAAGACGATTGTCACCTCATGACCTTTGAAGTCGGTTGCGCCCGGGGCAGGCAAAGAGGATACCATTACGGGAGGGCGGAAATCTCGGGGTCCGCCCGTAGGAGTTCCGGGGTTGGCGCAACCCCATGCCATGGCGGCGACGAAAGACAGAGGTGCCAGAAGGTGGCGGTAATGGCGTATGGTGGAGAAGATGTTCAAGAGAGAAACGTTGTGTTAGAGCGAGCGAAGAGGGGAGGGGGGGAGACTTATGGCAGTTCAAAGTTACGTAAAACTTCAGTTACGCACGCAGAATCAGGCGTTGGGCAAGGAGTCGAAGCATCGGTTGAGAGCGTCGCGCCAATGGGGGATGTCGATATTGAAAGAGGAGGTTAACTTGCTGGTGTCGAGGACGGAGAAATGTGGGCGTGTGGCGCGGGTGGGGTATTGGGAAGAGGGTATTGGGGAGATTTGGCAAGAGGTGTTGGCGAGGGCAGCGATGCTGATGGCGAAATCGTACCAAGAGCAGTTGCCGGCGTTGGCGAAATGGTAGATGCCGGATTGTCCGGGTTGGAAAGAGGTGGCGACCTTGACGATGGCGGCGGCGAGGTCGGGAGTGAACGTTGGTGAGCCTATCTGGTCTGAAACGACGGAGATGGCGGGACGGGAGTTGAAGAGGCGCAGCATGGTGAGGAGGAAATTCTTGCCATGTGGTGCGTAGAGCCATTGGGTGCGGATTATGGCGAAGTGTTTTGCCGTTGCGGTTATGGCTTGCTCTCCTAGGAGCTTCGTCTTGCCGTAGATGCCAAGCGGGGCAGTCTGACAATCCTCGCGGTAGGGGGAGGAGGCTGTGCCGTCGAAGACGTAGTCGGTTGAGACGTGGATCAGCAGGGCGTTGACTTTGTTGGCGGCACGTGCTATGTAAAAAGGAGCGAGATGGTTGAGCGCATCGGCGGCATCGGGGTCGTCCTCGGCGGCATCGACGGCCGTGTATGCAGCGCAATTTATTATGACGTCGGGGGCGGCGTTTGTGATGGTGTCATCGACGGCGTCGGGGTTCGTGATGTCGCAATCACGCGAAGAGAGTGGCGTGACGATGGTCTCGGGAATTTGGGCGAGAGCGGATGTCACTGACGAGCCGAGCATTCCTGATGCGCCGAAGACGAGAATTCTTTTTTTTGCCATGAAATCAGAGATCGGCGTAGAGGTCGGTATTGAAATCGAAGAGATTGTCGGCTTGTGCGAGAGACTTGTGGTGGAGATCCTTGTCGGATAGGATTGCTTTTTCGGACGGGATCTGCCAGTCGATGGCGAGTGCGGGGTCGTCAAAGCTTATGGCGCCTTCGCTTTCGGGTGCGTAGAAATTGTCGCACTTATATTGGAAGACGGCGGTAGGGGAGAGGACAGCGAAGCCGTGGGCGAAGCCGCGCGGGATGAAAAGTTGGCGATGGTTGTCGGCCGTGAGGTTTACGGCGACGTGTTTTCCGAAAGTTGGGCTTCCGCGTCGGATGTCGACGGCGACATCGAGGACGGATCCGACGACGACGCGGACGAGCTTGCTTTGGGCGTGTGGGGCTTGTTGGAAATGGAGTCCGCGGATGACACCGTAGGAAGACATGCTCTCGTTGTCTTGGACGAAGTTGACGGGTCGGACTTTTTTATTGAACTCTTGTTGTGAGTAGGATTCGAAGAAATAGCCGCGGCTGTCGCCGAAGATGCGCGGCTCGATGATGACGACGCCGTCGAGGATTGTCTTGATGACTTCCATTAGAAGGATTGGTTATTGGCCAGGTTGATGAGATATTGGCCGTATTGGTTTTTCTTCATTGGTTCAGCTTGTCGGAGGAGGTCGTCGCGTGAGATCCATCCGTTGGTGAATGCGATCTCCTCGAGGCAAGCGACTTTGAGCCCTTGTCTTTTCTCTATGGCCTCGATGAAAGTGGAGGCTTCGGAGAGGCTGTCGTGAGTACCCGTGTCGAGCCAAGCGAAACCGCGTCCGAATTTTTGGAGGCAGAGTTTCCCTTGTTTTAGGTATTCTTGGTTGACTGACGTGATCTCGAGCTCGCCACGAGGTGAGGGCTTGAGGTTGGCGGCGATGTCGACGACGCTGTTAGGATAGAAATAGAGGCCTACGACGGCGTAGTTGGATTTGGGGTGTTCGGGTTTCTCCTCGATGCTTATGACCTTTCCGTCTTGGTCGAATTGTGCGACGCCGTAGCGTTCGGGGTCGGAGACGCGGTAGCCGTAGATGGACGCCATGCCGTTGGTGTCGGTCTGCTGAATGGACTGGCGGAGCATCTGGTCGAAACTTTGGCCGAAGAAGATATTGTCACCGAGGACGAGGCAGACAGAGTCTTTGCCGATGAAGTCTCTTCCAATTATGAAAGCTTGCGCGAGACCGTCGGGTGATGGTTGTGGGGCGTAGGAGAGGTTGATGCCGAAATCGGCGCCTGAGCCGAGGAGTCGTTGGAAACTTGGGAGGTCGTGTGGAGTGGAGATGACGAGGATGTCCCTGATCCCGGCGAGCATGAGCGTCGAGAGGGGATAGTAGATCATCGGTTTGTCGTAGACGGGGAGAAGTTGTTTAGAGACTCCCTTTGTGATTGGGTACAGGCGCGTGCCGGAGCCTCCGGCTAAAATAATTCCTTTCAAGGTGTTATAGTGTTTTTGGGTTTTCGATGTGGTCAAATGGAAAGACCACAAAATGAGTGGGCTTTTGTGGTCTTTTTGAGAGAGCGATTCTTGGTCGTGGCGTGTAGCTTACCTTTTTATGAAGTCGCTTTGGGTGTTGTCGTAGTTGAGGTAGTATTTGCCTTTTTGGAGCGTCGAGATGTTGATGGACTTTCCGTAGCCTTTGAAGACGATACCTCCGAACTGGTCGTAGACTTCGTACATTGTCTCGCCCGAGAAGGTTATTTCCGTGTTGCTGGTCTTGAACTCGATTTTAGGTGTGGTGTTGAAAGTCACGACCTCTTTGGAGTAGGACTGTACCTTGCGGTTGCCAGTTGTTTGTCGGACTCGGAACTTGTTGGCTCCGGAGTGTGTGCGAATCTTGACGTCGTAGTAGTTGGCCTGGTTGTGTCCTTTGCCGCGGACCTCTCCTACCTTGACCCATTTGTTCCATCGGTATTGCTCGATGTAGAAAGGCAGGGAGCCAGTCTCGCCGGAGGTGGTGAAGAGGAGAGCGTCTTCTTTTATGGAGATGGCTTCGAACTTGGCGGGTTTTTGGACTTGGAGGGCAGAGGCGTTGAGGACCATTGGTGTGCAATCGTCCTTATATCGGATGACGACATTGACTTCGTCACCAATTTTGAAGCCATAAACGGATAGGTCGACTTCGAAAGCGCTGGAGTTGATCTCGTCGGTTGTGATCATCCCATTGACAGTCACCTCGTAGGCGCAGAAGCCGACGCCGGAGGGTGCGAATGGGTTTTTGACGTAGATGTTCTCTCCTTGATATGTGCCTTTGATTACGAGTTCTTCAGCGGAGGCGAGTTGGGACATGCCGAGAAAAGAAGCGATACTCGTAAGCGCAAAGAGAAGAATGTTTCTCATTGTGTCGATATGTGGTATTCAACTCCCAATATTACTAATTTTTTTGAGGATTGACAACTTTAGAGGTCAAAAGGTGTCGATTTTAAGGTTCGACCCATTTGCCGTCGTCGGCTATAAGCTGTTTGAGTGCGTCGAGCGCGAGGTCTTGGTCGATCGAGCGTTGGACGAGTTCCTTGCCTCGGTAGAGGGATATTTTCCCACGGCCTGCGCCGACGTAGCCGTAGTCGGCGTCGGCCATTTCGCCGATACCGTTGACGATGCACCCCATGATGCCAATCTTGAGGCCTTTGAGGTGTCCGAAGCGCGTTTTGATTTGCGCGACGGTGGATTGGATGTCATAGAGCGTGCGGCCGCAGCCTGGGCAAGAGATGAACTCGGTGCGGGAGAAGCGTGCGCGCGTGGCTTGGAGGAGCGTGAGGGCGGCATCGAGAGCGGCATCGGGGACGACGACACCGTCGATGAGTCCATCGATGAGGAGTCCGCCGAGGTCGGCAGCCATCTCGAGTTGGAATTGCTCGTTGGCGTTGGCCGTGGTGGCGTATTGGCAGACGAGCGGGAGGTCGACGTGGAGGTTGGAGAGTTGGAGGGCGAGGGCGCGGATCTCGGCTTGGAAATTGCCGGAGTCGCATGTGGCGACGATGACCGTGTCGGTGCGGGACTTGAGTGAGGCTAAGTCGTCGGCGGGGAGGGCGAGAAGGTCTCTGAGGGTGAGTCGCGTGGGGATGAGGGACGTGCCGTCGGGAGAGGTGAGTGAGTCGGGGTCGGAGAAGACCCAGTCGGCTGCGGTGTTGGATGGCGTGATGACGACGGGACTGTTGTTGGCTCCTATGCCGTGGACGTTGATAGAGTGGCGTCGGGCGTAGGTGAACGGGGAGTAGAGGGAGGTGTCGACTTGTGGGACTGGTTGTCGCAGTGCGAGTTTTGCGCAGTGGTCGACGAGTGCGCGCGCCACGGGGATCTCCTTTTCTGGAGCCTCGGTGAGGGAGACTCGGATGGTGTCGCCCAGGCCATCGTTGAGGAGGGCTCCGATGCCGGCAGCTGATTTTATGCGGCCTTCGGCATCGGAGCCGGCTTCGGTGACTCCGAGGTGGAGGGGGTAGACTTGTCCGCGTTGGCGCAGGGTGGCTGCGAGGAGGCGGACGGTCTGAACCATGACTCGCGTGTTGCTGCTTTTGATGCTAATGGCAGTGTCGTGGAAGTCGAGTTGTTCGAGTGCGTCGAGGTATTCTACGCATGAGGCGACCATTCCTTGTGTCGTGTCGCCGTATTTGGCCATTATGCGGTCGGAGAGGGAGCCGTGGTTGACGCCGATGCGCAGGGCGGTATGGTGCTGTCGGCATGTTTCGACGAGAGGCGTGAGCTTTTGGACGATGAGGTCGTGCCATTGCTGGTCGGTCATGTTGTCGGCGTCGGCGTTGAAGCGTTTGGCTTCGCCGGTGTAGTTGCCGGGGTTTATGCGGACGGCTTCGACGAGAGCTGCGGCCGTTAGTGCGGCCTTTGGGTTGAAGTGGACGTCGGCGACGAGTGGCGTGTGGCAGCCGTGGCTGTCGAGGGCTAAGCGTACTTGTCCGATGCTGCGCGCCTCGCGTTCTCCTTGTGTTGTCAGTCGGACGAGTTCGCCACCGGCGTTGACGATTTTGAGGCTTTGTGCCGTGGAGTCGTCGACGTTGTTGGTGTCGGTTGTAGTCATGGACTGGATGCGGATAGGCGCGTTGCCGCCCATGGTGAGGTTGCCGATTTTTATTTGTCGAGTTTGTTGTCTGACGTAATTGAAGAGGGAAGGGGCGAAAGATGCTGTTGTACGGCTGTCGTCTGGCATGGTTTGGAGTGTTGGAAGTCAGTTGCGAAGATAGTTTTTTTCGAAGATAGTGATTGTATAAAAAAGCGCCGCGCCCTGGACTGGGGCGCGGCGTTTACTCGCATTGCTTGGTATTGTTTTGCTATTTTACCTTTAACGTTTACGGGCTGCGTAGCTGATTTTCAAGGCTTGCGCTTTACGGAGCGCTTGCTTGATATCGGTTATTGTGCCCATTTGAATGTCAGAGTCGGCTTTGATAGAGACGGTCATCTTAGGGCGGTCGCTCTCTTTGAGACCTTCTCGCTCTTGGAGGATGTAGTTCTCGATGTCGTCGACTGTGGCGAACGAGTCGTTAAGCTGAATGCGCGGCTCGGTGCCGTAGCGTTTAGCTTGCGCAGGTTTGCCGACGTAGATGTAGCTGACGAGCGATTTTTGCTCGAGCTTGGTCACCTCGGTGGCCTCGGGCAGTTTGACCTTGACTATCAGCGTAACTTCCTTCATGTTCGAAGCGACCATGAAGAAGAACAGAAGCATAAAGACGATGTCAGGAAGCGAAGAGGTATTGACCTTGAACTGTCCCTGCTTCTTTGTTTTCTTGATGACTGCCATTACTTCTTATAGTTTTTGGGTTCTGCCTCGGAGATTTTCTGAGGATAGATTTTCTTGATGGCGTTTTGCTCATCTTCCTCGCAGTCCTCGAAGCTCTTGCCGAATTTACGTTTGGCGAGCTCGTCGCGGAGTTCGTTGTAGGCGGCCTGAAGTTCGTTTTGGACTTCGAGGTACGCCTGGTACTGGCTACCGCGGTCGTTCTGGAGAGATATAATGCCCTTGGTTACCATGACCGTGCCGAAGTAAGGGACTTCGGTCTCGGTTTTTTCAGGCATGTTTGGGTCGTTATATTTGTTCTCGATGAACTCTTTGGCCTTCTGTTTCAGTTGGCTTACGTTCTCCATCCACTCACCCCTGACGAGCAGCTGGTTCTTGTAGTTCAGCTGTACGGTGAAGACGTTGCGCTCTTTGATGATGGGCGCGTCGGTCTGGTTGGGAGGGGCGATAGGAGGCAACATACGGCCGAGACCGAAGTCGGAGGTCATAGTTGAGGATATGAGGAAGAAGACGAGCAGGAGGAATGCGATATCAGCTGTTGAGCTCGCATTGACGTCTGGCGTCTCTCTCTTATTGCCCATAGGTTTATGACTTTAGATTGTTTAACACTCATCTTTGCCTGCATTCGTGGCAGGCTGTTTCCGGGTTAACGGAAAAGCTCGTAGATCTCGGTAACGATGATCGTGAGGACAGCGCCGCCGAGGCCGATGTAGCAGCAGAAGATGCCGGTGTCGGACACTTTGAGCCAGTTACCTTGGTTTTGGTCGCCCTCATAGCCGACGAGGTTGAGAGGGGTGTCGTCGCTGAGGGTCCAGAGGACGCCTAAGACGATGGCGACGATAACGACGGAGATAATTCCTTTGACGAGGCTCTTTGGGTCAGACGCTGCGTCGATGACAGTGGAGGCGATGGCAAGGAATACGCCGACGAAGAGCAGGACGATCGTGTAGATGATCGCCGTGTCGGTGAAGGAGCCGTCCTTGATGGCTTCGGCAGCGGTTTCAGTAAAGCCCGCGATGACGAGGACCGCTGCGATAGCACCGAGGATGTACTCGATGATTTTTGAAATCAATTCTGCTTTTTTCATCTTCCTAAGAATTTATAAGGCTTGTTGGTAATTCTCTTCACGAGGGGCGGGCGAGATTGTGCTGCGCCGTCTTTACCCCCGGGGGAAGGGGATTAGTGCTTAGCCTGGTACTTGAGGATGATGTCCATCAGAGAGATGGAAGCGTCCTGCATCTTGTTGATGATGCCGTCCATCTTAGCAACGATGTAGTTGTAGAAGAGCTGGAGGGCGATAGCTGCGATAAGACCGAAGATGGTTGTAAGAAGAGCGACTTTGATACCACCGGCGAGGGCGACAGGGCTCATGTCACCGAGCTGCTGGATGGAGTCGAATGCCATAATCATACCGACGACAGTACCCATGAAGCCGAGGGATGGAGAGATGGCGATGAAGAGGGAGATCCAAGAGAGGCCGGACTCCATTTTGCCCATCTGGACTGCACCGTAGGAGGTGACAGCTTTCTCGACCATGTCGGGACCGTCAGCGTAGCGGTCGAGACCTTGGTAGAAGATGGAAGCGACAGGGCCGCGGGTGTTGCGGCAAACCTCCTTAGCAGCCTCTACGCCACCATTCTCAAAAGCCTCTTCGACTTTAGCGATGAGCTTCTTGGTGTTGGTGTTAGATGCGGTGAGGTAGATGATGCGCTCGATGGCGATGGCGAGGCCAAGGACCATGCAGGCGAGGACGGGGAGCATCCACTCGACGCCACCCTCGACGAACTTCTCCTTGAGGACCTGGTGGAGAGAAGCCTCTTCCTGCTCGGTTGCAGCTGCGGCCTCGGAGGTTACCTCCTCGGCGGGTGCTGCCTCTGCCTGCTCAACCTGCTCGGTTGCGGGGGCGGCGGCTGCTGCGCTCTCATCTTGTGCCATGGCGACAGAGCTGAAGCTCATGATGCCGAGGACTGCTACGTAGGCAAATAGCTTTTTCATAATCTGTAGAAAATTTGACTTTTTATTAATTAATGTTTTGTTTTAGTCAATGAGAGGCGCACGATGGAATCATCGTGCGCTTTTCGATGCCAAATTACTAATTTTTTACAACAAGGTAGCTATCTTCTTAGCAAAATGCATGTTTTTGCGCAGTGGCGAGAGCTGTCATGCGGGGAGTTTGCCTCTGAAAAATCCGGCTTTCGTATTGATTTGCAATGGCTAAGGGAGTGTTGTAGTGGGAATGATGATTTAATTACTTTTTTATTTCATTTGGGAAGAAGAGGTGCATGGCGTTGTCGTGGGTTATGGCGGCGAGCTGGTCGGGCGGTAGTTGCAGTTCGGCGGCGAGGCGGTCGACGACGAGTGGGATGAAAGACGGCTCGTTGCGCTGCCCACGGTGGGGTACGGGCGAGAGGTATGGGGCGTCGGTCTCGGTGAGGATGTGGTCGAGGGGAATGACGGTGGCGACGTGTGCGACTTTGCTGTTCTTATATGTGCATGAGCCTCCGAAGCCGAAGAGTAGTTGCGGCCATTTACGGCAGATGACCTTTGCTTCGTCCGCGCTGCCTGCGAAGCAGTGAAGAGAACCCTCTGGGATGCGGGATCCCATCTTGTCGAGAAGCTCCATGAGGAGCCATACGGCGTCGCGACAATGGATGGAGACGGGGAGGGAGTGGTCGAAGGCGTAGGATAGTTGCCACTCGAGGGCTTTGAGTTGCTCGTCTTGTCGGGACTTGTCCCAATGGAGGTCGAGCCCGATCTCGCCGATGCCGACGAAGGGCTTGTGGTTTTGGGCGTAGTCCATGATCTGCTCGGCTTCCTCCATGGGGTTGGCGCCGAACTCGGTGGGGTGGAGACCGTAGATGGCGAAACAGGAGTCGGGGAAGGAAGCACATATGGAAGTGACGAGGGGGGCGTCGGCCATGTTGCAAGACGGGAGGATGAGGCGCGTGACGCCAACCTCCTTGGCACGGGCTATCATGTCGGCGCGGTCGGCGTCGAAAGCATCCTCGTAGATGTGGGTGTGGGTGTCTATCATTATGTTGTTGTCAGTTGTCGCCGTAGTTCATCTCATCTTCGGCTGCCATGTATGTGGTGTCGGACTCGGAAGCGTCGTCGTAGGACGATGAAGGAGGGGTGGGGGAGAGCGGCACTTGCGAGACGGCGCGAGATGATGGGCGCATGCTTTGCCATTCGAGACGGGCGTCGTCAAGGAGTCTGGCGACGGCTTGCATGGTCTCGTCGGCGACGGTGGGCTTTAGTTGGCACTCCCATATTACCATGGTGCGCCACCCGAGGTTGCGCAGCTCGTCTCGGACGCGCGCGTCGCGTTCCTTGTTGCGCTCGAACTTGCGTCGCCAGAAGTCGGTATTGGTGTGTGGAGTTGAGTAATTGCGGCATCCTTCGTGCTGATGCCAGAAACATCCGTTGACGAATATGGCTGTGCGAGAGGCTGTTACGACTATGTCTGGTTTGCCGGGGAGGGAGGCGGCGTTTTTTCGGTAGCGATAGCCATGCGCCCATAGCCATTGTCGTGCCACGAGCTCGGGCTTGGTGTCTTGTGAGTGGATGGAAGCCATTACCTCACTGACGCTCTTGGGCTTATGGCGTCGGGCGGTCACTTGCGGATGATGGAGATTGAGATGACGCGGATGTCGCGTGCGGGTCGGTCTCCCTTGTCTCCGGTTAGCTCGACGCGTGAGATGGCGTCGACGACATCCATGCCTTGTGAAACCTCGCCGAAGACGACATAGTCGCCATCGAGGTGTGGCGCGCCGCCTATGGTGGTGTAGGTCTGTCGTTGAGCGGCGGAGAAAGACTTGTGGTCCTCACGTGCGATCTTGTCGAGCTCTGCCGTGGTGAACGTACGGCCCGCGACGACGTAGAACTGTCCGCCGTCGCAACGGTTCTGCGGATTGCGGTCGGGCGGGAGCTTGGACGCCGCCACTGCCCCGCGCTTATGGAAGTGGCGTTGGTTCTCGATGATGGGCAACGTGTAGCCAGGTCCTTGCCACCCGACGACATCGCCTGCCTTGGCATATTTAGTGTCGGCGGCGCCCGTCTGGATGAGGAACGAAGGCAGGACGCGGTGGACGAGGAGGCTGTCGTAGTAGTTGTCGGAGACGAGCTTTATGAAATTGTCGCGATAGGCTGGGACATCGTCGTAGAGGCGGATCTTGAAATCGCCCATTGTGGTGTGGACGTTGAAGCCGGCCACTTTCTCGTAGCTTATGTATTTGCGATTCGTTTTGAGGCGGAGATCGTAGACTGAGGCGTGTTGTGAGGTTTGGCGTGCGACGAGGCTGTCGATGTCGTGGGCGGAGACGAGTCCGCCGTCGGCATTGGCTATGGCGCGGAGATGTCCGGCATTGTCGAAAACGCCAGCTCCGGGGGCGATAGTCGTCGGCTCGTCGGGCTTGACGGGCGTGCGGAAAATCTTGCCGTCAAAGTTGGCGTTTATGCCGAAGATGGTGTCGGAGGGAGCGATAGGCGTATCGGACGTGTGTGAAAAAGAGCTATTGCGCTTGCCGACGCGGAGGAGGACCATGTCGGTGCGGAAGTCGAAGGCCGTGAATCCGTAGACGGGGTAGGTCTCGGGGGCGGTAAGGGTGCTGGCTTTGGCGTGGTGTGAGCCGTGGACGGCAGACAGTGGGGCGCAGACGATGTCTCCGTCTACGTAGGTCGAGACGGTCTGCCCGATTTTGCCGCCTGTGGGGTCGTAGAGTGTGATGAGCATCTGCGACGCAGCGTCTTGGGCGTAGAAATTGACGGCAGGGCGAGGGGTGTCCGCCCTCTTTTTGCTGTCGCCACCACAGGCGCAAAGCGAGAGAGCGAGGGTGGAAATAAGGAGCCTAGCGGGTGGCGTAGTTCTCTTCATAATACTTCTCGTATTCGCCAGACGTCACGCGGTCCATCCACTCTTGATTGTCGAGGTACCATCGTACCGTCTTCTCGATTCCCTCCTCGAATTGCAGGGAGGGGTGCCATCCGAGTTCGCGGCTGAGCTTTGTCGAGTCGATGGCGTAGCGCAGGTCGTGCCCCTTGCGGTCGGTGACGTAGGTTATCAGGTCGTCGCTATACCCTTCGGGGTTGCCCAGCAAGCGGTCGACGGTCTTGATGAGCAGCTTGACGATGTCGATGTTCTTCCATTCGTTGAAACCGCCGATGTTGTAGGTCTCTGCCACTTTGCCGTTATGGAAGATGAGATCGATGGCACGGGCATGGTCTTCGACGAAGAGCCAGTCGCGGACGTTCTCGCCCTTGCCGTAGACGGGTAGGGGACGACGGTGGCGTATGTTGTTGATGAACAAGGGGATCAGTTTCTCGGGGAATTGGTATGGGCCGTAGTTGTTTGAGCAGTTGGTGACGATGGTGGGCATCCCGTAAGTATCATGGAAGGCGCGGACGAAGTGGTCGGACGAAGCTTTGGATGCGCTGTAAGGGCTATGTGGCTGGTACTTGGTCTGCTCGGTGAAAAGGGTCCCGTCGAATTTGAGGGCGCCGTAGACCTCGTCGGTCGAGATGTGGTAGAAACGTTTGCCCTCGTAGCATTCGGGGCGTGACTCCCAATAGTTTTTGGCGGCTTGGAGGAGAGAGAGCGTCCCCATGACATTGGTGCGGGCGAAGGTGAAAGGGTCGCGGATGGAGCGGTCGACGTGGCTCTCGGCAGCGAGGTGGATTATGCCGTCGATGGCGTATTTGGACATGAGCGCGGCCATGGCGTCGAAGTCGCAAATGTCGGCGCGGAGGAAGGTGTAGTTGGGCTTGTTCTCGATGTCCTTGAGATTCTCGAGATTGCCGGCGTAGGTCAGCTTGTCGACGTTTATTATGTGGTAGTCGGGATATTTGTTGACGAAAAGTCGGACGACGTGGCTTCCGATGAAGCCTGCTCCGCCAGTGATGATAATATTGCGCATGACGTCAATTATTTTAAGATTAAAGGTGCCTATGTGGCAAAGGTATGCAACTTTCGCTAAAAAGGGGAATGGTGTTGGCGAGTAAGATAATTTTCATAACTTTGCGTCGGCTTTGCGGGCGAAAAGGGCTACGCGAGGCTGGCAATGGCCTCATAGTTCAAGGGATAGAACGGGAGTTTCCTAAACTCTAAATTTCAGTTCGAGTCTGAGTGAGGCCACGAGACATTAACGACCACCTTCGACACACTTTGTCGTGGGTGGTTTTCTTGTTTTCGGGGGCAATGGAGAGGCGAAATATTGTTTTTTGTCCCTATTTGCCTAATTTTGAGGAGTATGTTTGACCTTTTCATAGTCATAGTCACTGTCCTTGCTTTCGTGCGCGGCTTTCGTCGCGGGCTGATAGGCGAATTGGCCGGGCTTGCGGCGTTGGCGTTGGGAATATATGGAGCCGCGCGGTGGAGCCCTCAAGCAGAGGAGGTTATAGCGCCATACGTGGCGGGATACCCGACTCGCCTTATTGCGTTCGGGTTGACGTTGCTGGTCATCGTGGCGGCTGTGTATCTCGTGTCGGCCATAGTCACGAAATTGGCGAGCATGGTCGCGCTGTCAGTCCCTAACAGGATTTTCGGTGGCGTCTTTTGTGTCGCCAAGGTGCTTTTGGCCGTAAGTTGCGTGATAGGGCTTGCCAACAGGCTATGGCCAGGCGACGAGGGCATCCTCACTGAGGAGCAGAAAGACGGGATGGTCACGTACAGGTACGTCGAGTCGTTCTCGTCCTACGCGTTCCCATACCTCGACAAGGGGCTTGACACCATCAAGGAGTTGGGCGATTCATTATCGACGTCCGATAATCAATAATCACCGGCTATGACATTCTTCCTCTTAGCAGACAATCAAGACGTTACCCGAGCAGGCGTGCGGCACTATATCGACAGCTCGTTCAGCGACACGACGACCGTCGACGTGCCTGGCGAAGAACGCTTGAAAGACGAGCTCGCCAAACGTCCCGATGCCGTCGTCGTGCTCGACTATACCACATTCGACATAAAAAGCCTCGCGGCGGTAGTCAACCTCCGCCAACGCTTCCCTCTCAGCCGATGGGTCATGTTCTCCACCGAGCTTACGCAGGAGGCCATACGCCTCTTCGCCTCCGAGGAGGGAATGAGCATCATCCTCAAAGACAATTCGGAAGACGAGATCAAATGCGCCATCCGATGCGCCATGCGTGGCGAGCGATTCCTCTGCCACCAGATAACCAACCTCCTCATCGAGGAGCGGACACAGCGCGACAACAGCTGCAACCTGACGCCGTCGGAAATCGATGTCCTCAAGCTTATAGCCAAAGGCAAGAGCGTCAAGGAGATAGCAGCCGAGCGCAACTCCAGTGTGCATACCATCATTACCCACAAAAAAAACATTTTCCGCAAGATCGAAGTAAACAATGTCTACGAGGCCACGAAATACGCCCTCCACGCAGGTCTTGTCGATCTTATGGAATATTACATCTAACCTAATGGCCGATAAACATTTAGTCATAATGGCAGGCGGCGTCGGCAGCCGTTTCTGGCCCATGAGCCGCCCCGACAATCCAAAGCAGTTCATCGACATCCTCGGAACGGGACGCACGCTCCTGCAACTGACGGCCGACCGCTTCGGCGAAGATTTCCAGCCCGATCATATATGGGTCGTCACTTCCGCAAAATACCAGCAGATGGTGCGCGCCCAGCTGCCCGAAATTCCCGATGACAACATCCTTCTCGAGCCATGCATGCGCAATACGGCACCTTGCATAGCCTACGTCATTTGGAAGATGCGCCAACGTTTTCCCGATGCCGTCGTCGTCGTCTCGCCATCTGACCATTTCGTGTCCGATGTCAACGAGTTCCGTCGTGTCGTGGCACAAGGGCTCGACTTCGTCAGAGGAACGTCTAAAGTTCTGACGCTCGGCATGACCCCGACGCGTCCCGAGACGGGGTACGGCTACATCCAAGGTGGCGATGTCGTCAAGGATAACATATTGTCGGTCAGAGCATTCAAGGAGAAACCTTCGCTCGATGTCGCCATCAAATATCTTGCCGAGGGAGGCTATTACTGGAACTCGGGCATCTTCCTGTGGGAGGCCAGGACGGCCGAGGCCGCCATCCGCAAGTTCCAGCCCGAGATAGCCGCCAAGATGGACGAGATGGCCAATGATTTCTACACCGACCGCGAGGCGGAGACCGTAGGCGACATCTTCCCCCAATGCCCCAGCATCTCAGTAGACTACGCCATCATGGAGCCGCTCGGAGGCTCCGACGTCGAGCTTCTCGGCCGACAAGGCGGCGTGTGCGTCCTGCCTGCCAATTTCGGGTGGTCGGATCTCGGCACATGGGGCTCGCTCCACAACCAGCTCGTCAAAGACGCGGACGGCAACGCCCTCTCCGGCGAAGGAAACGTCAGCTTCGTCGAGAGCCACGGCTGCATCGTCCGCACGTCAAGTGGCATGGACATCGTCGTCCAGGGTCTCGATGGCTACATCGTCGCTGAAGACAAAGGCACCATCCTCATTTGCCAAAAAAATCAGGAGCAAAGGATAAAGCAGTTCAGCGAGACGTTAAAAAAACATTAAATTTGTAGTCCCCAAAGCGTGAGCCGTCAGGCTCCGAGACTAACAACACTAAATGGAGACAGCCGAAAAATTAAGTGTCAGAGGACGGTTCGTCAAGTCGCTATTGGCTGCTGGCGTGGTGTTTCTCACATGCCTGGCCTACTACTTGGCGGTCTTCGTCTACTATCGCCATGCGTACCCGTCAGCTATGGCTCTACTGGGCAGCCGCGACATGCTGCTCACCTTCCTCTTAATCGCTATAATATGGGCCACGACAGAGACCTCGCTCAAGTTGAACGAAGTGTACCGTAGCCGCCCGTACAGCTACATCCTCATACTCCACGTCGTCGAGAACATCATCGGACTGGCTGTCCTGCTGCTCTGCATGGTCGTCTTCGGGCTCCCTAACTACGGGCGAGTGGTTCTTGCGCTCTTCTGCGTCCTGTCCATAGTGTTCTCCTTCTCCGCAAAGATGCTGTTCTACCACGTCTTGCGAAACCAAAGGCGCAAAGGTCGCAACATGCGGAGCGTCCTCTTCGTCTGCGACCGTAGCGGCGAGCGAATCCTTGCCCTCATCAACCGCCACTACGAGTGGGGCTACAAGATTGTCGGTGTCATTGGAGACGACTACGTCCAGAAAAAACTTGATGGCAAATTCCCCGTCTACCCCATCGACTCCGCCGACATCGACACCATCCTCTCACAAAAGATTGACGAGCTTATCTACGCTCGCGACGATGTCAATTCCGCCGACATCGTCCACCTCCTCGACGTGTGCCAGGATTACGGCATCACCTTCCGCCTCTACTCGACGTTCCTGAACCGAATGTCCAGCTCCGCCTACGTCCGCTACTTCGACACCAATGCCGTCCTCACCATCTCGAACATGCCGTCCAACTACATTGGCCTGCTCGTCAAGAGGGCGATAGATATCATCTTGTCGCTATGCGTCATTCTCGTTGGACTCCCGTTCTTCATCATCATCGCCATACTCATCAAGTGCGACAGCAAGGGCCCGGTCTTCTTCAAGCAGAAACGCTCAGGCCTGCGTGGCAGGATTTTCGAGGTCTTCAAGTTCCGCACGATGGTCGTCAACGCCGAGCAACTAAAAAAGCAACTTGAGGACAAGAACGAAATGACGGGCCCTGTGTTCAAGATGACCAACGACCCGCGCATCACGCGTATGGGACGCATCCTCCGCAAGACAGGCATCGACGAGTTCCCGCAATTCCTCAACGTCTTCCTCGGCGACATGAGCATCGTCGGTCCGCGTCCGCCACTGCCTGCCGAGGTCGCGCAATACGAACGATGGCAGATGCGTCGCCTCGCCATGAAGCCCGGCATCACGTGCATTTGGCAAGTTGCGCCAAACAGAAACTCCATCTCTTTTGAAGACTGGATGAAGATGGACATGGAGTACATCGACAACTGGTCTCTGACTCTTGATTTCGTCCTTATGTTCAAGACTGCGGCCACCATCCTCCGGGCTGACGGCAAGTAACGATGCCCAAGCCGCCAAACACACGCAGATGGCAAAAAAGATATCTCTGAAACACAAGATTATAGCGTTGTGCGCCCTCGTCCTCGTGGCGGGTGGCGCATGCGCTGTTTATTTAGCCCTAAAGCCAAACGTCCCCTCCGAACGCAAAATGGCGCGCATCATGGCGGACATCTACATGGCCGACGCCGTCCTCCAAGAGCATACCACAAAAGGTCCGAAAGACAAGACTATTGAGAACACCTACCATACCATCCTCTCGCACTACGAACTCACCAAGGTACAATACGACTCCGCTGTGGCGTGGTACGCGCGTCACCCGCAGAAAATGTCGTCGGTCTACGAGCGCGCCATCGCTATACTCTCCCAACGAGAGGAAATAGTCAAGTCCGTGGCCGCCCATGCCGACTCCGTCACAAAAGCCATCAATGCCATAAACGACTCGTTGACAACGACTTTCCAACTTCCAAAGTCGGTCATCCTCCCTCTGGTCGACAAGAACGACACCATCAAGAAGTACCTAAAGCCCAATGCGAAAAAATATGACCGCCTGACGTTCAACGTCGACCTCGACTCCCTTGTCGGCGGACATATCGACCTCCGACAACGCTATACGGTCACCAAGTCCATCGAGCCAACGCCAAAAGCTTACGCCCGAATCATAATCACCTACGCCGACACCACAGAGACGTCCGACTCCGTCCGCCTCGAAGCCTTCAAACGCGTCACGCAGCGCGTGTCCGAACTCTCAGCAAAGCTCAAAGACAGCATCCCTGCCGTCAAGGCTCAAATATCTCTATTCGACGCTAAGGGGTTGAAAGACATGAGCGTGACAATGCGCGAGATCAAAGTCTCATATAAGCCATACGATGTCGTAGACACCACCAACTATGATAATCTCCTCCCATCTCTGTTTGCTTACTGACGGCTCGTTCGCCCATTTCCCCATTGCCGAGATTGACGAGCATGGTGTCGTCGTGTCGCTCCGCCTATGCCCCGAGGGTCTCGAAGAAATCGGAGGGATGACCTTCGTCGGCGGCGTCATGCTTTGCGGCGTCCCGTCCAACGTAAGTGGCGTGACTTGCTCGTGCAGGGATGATTTCGCCCGTCAGATGGCGGCTTATGGCGTCCATCCTGGGCATGGTCCCGTCTGCATCATGCGAGGTGCCGACCTCAACACTTTCTGCGGCTCTTTTGTCAAACAGTCTAAGTTCTGAATATCCACTCATAACGTGCCAAGACTCTTGAAACATAAGCAAGTAGGCGCCATACTCCTGACCGCCGTCTGCATCCTCCTTGCAGCATGCTCCACCAAGCACAACACTTGGCTCAGCCGCGGCTACCAACGGCTCTCCTCCCACTACAACGTCTATTTCAACGGAGTCGAGGCCTACAACGACGGCATCGACAAAGCGCGCAAAGCCACGCGCAACGATTATAGCCACGTCCTCCCCGTCTACGAGTTCGCCGACAAGCAGAACGCCTCGGCAGCACAAGGCGACATGGAGACCGCCCTCAAAAAAGCACACAAGCTCGTCCAGCTCCATTCCATAACCGTCAAGCCCGCCCGAAGAGGGGGCGAGATGACCGACGAGGAACGACGTTTCCGAGCCAAAGGCGAATACAACCCCTACGTCCCCATGGGCTACCTCCTCATGGGCAAGGCCAATGTCGTAATCCACGAAGAGCGCGAGGCCCTCGAGCAATTCGACTACCTCGCACGCATGCACGAGGGCGAAGAGCCTACCTACGACGCCAAGATATGGGCAGCCATCGCCTACACGCAACTCGGGTTATACAACAACGCCATCGCCTCTCTCAAGAGCTATGACATGGACGGCGTCGCTCCACAACGCCTATACCCTGACTTCCAAGCCGCCTACGCCAACATTTTCATTGCCCAAGGTCAGTACGCCGAGGCCATTCCATACATGGAAAAGGCGGCGGCCTACACAACCGACTCACATTGTCGAAACCGTTACAACTACATCCTCGCCCAGCTCTACCGCCTCGTAGGCGATAAGCAAAAATCCGCGCCACTCTTCCTCAAGTTGTCTCGCCAGATGAGCGACTACGATATGGCTTTCGCGGCAAAGCTCGACCTCGCTACAGTCGCCTCGACACCCGAGGAACTTCAAAAAGCTGAGAAGACGCTCGCCAAGATGGCACGCGACCCCAAAAACGCCGACCAGCTCGACCAGGTCTACTATGCCATAGGCAACCTCGAAAACGGCAAGGGGCACAAGCCCGAAGCCCTCACCGCGTTCAACAAGTCCGTCGAGGTGTCTGTCTCCAACGACAACCAGAAAGGTCTCTCTTACCTTGCGCTCGCCGATATCTACCAGGCTGAGCCTCTCTACATCGAGGCGTCAACATCTCTCGACAGCGCGTCGACCTATCTCCTCCCCACCAACGATCGTAAGTCCGAAGCCGACAAACGGGCCAACCGCCTCCGCCCTCTTGCCAACGAGCTGCGCACCATCCGCGACAATGACTCGACTCTCGCCTTGGCGCGCCTCGATGCCGGGCAGCGCGGCAAGATTCTCGACCAAATGGTCAAGGAGCACAACGACCGCCTCGAAGCCGAACGCGAGGCACGTGAGGCAGACGCTGCCAACGCCATGAGCCAAAGCGACTATTACCAGATGGAGCAGAATATGCGCCAAGGCAGCCAGCAGCAATCCTGGTATTTCTATAACAACCAATTGGTTACGGCTGGCAAAGCGACTTTCCGCTCCCGATGGGGCAACCGCCCTAATGAGGATAATTGGCGTCGTGCCGACAAGTCCAGTACCAATCAGTTCTCGTCCGATGCCGACGATGAGCTTGAAGCCGACGATGTCATAAGCGAGGAGGTCGCACAGCGCGACCCTTCGCAAGAGATGTGGACGCGAGAGTCGCTCCTCGCGGGGCTTCCTCTGACGCAGCAGGCGCAAGCCGACAACGAGGCGCAAACCGCAAAGGCTCTCCTCCGCAGTGCCGAGATCCTCTACAACGACATCGAGGACTATGACCTCTGTGTCGCGCAGCTCGAGACATACCTCCGCCGCTTCGCCAATTCCGATCGGGAGTACGATGCCCTGACGCTCCTCCATTTCGCCCAAATGAAGCAAGGCGACACCAGTGGACAGAGCGATACCGACCGCCGCATAGTCAACAAGTTCCCAGAGAGCCTCATGGCCAAGAGCATTACAGACCCCTCGTTCATGTCTCGCCGCCAAGCCGACCACGACCAGAGAGAGGCCGCCTACCGACAGACATACGCAGCCTATCTCGCTGGCAACTACGCTCAAGCCGAGTCCATGGCAACGTCTGGACTCCAAACGCCCGACCCCGATACCGAGCAGCACCCGCAATTCATGCTCGTCCGTGCCATGGCGCGTGCCAAGCAGGGTGACGCCGCGGGCTTCCGTGCCGACCTCACATCCATAACGAGAGATTTCGCCGGCACACCACAAGACTCCGTAGCCCGCCTCTTCCTCGCCAAACTCGACAATGGTCTCTCCCCCGTGCGCCATACTGCCTACGACTCCCCGCTTCAAAATGCTGCCGCCATGGCCGATTCTGCCGCTGCTCCAAAACTCGTCAACTATGTCTATGAGCCCGACTCCGTCCACGTGATTCTCTGTCTCATCGACGACGGAAAGAGAAACGACGCTCTCTTCACCATAGCGGACTACAACTTCACAAACTACCTCCTGACCGACTACGATATCGCCACGCCGACCCTCCACGGCGGCACGCAGACTGTCGTCATATCCTCCTTCAAAAACCGTAAGGAGGCTGAGGTCTATTTCTACGCCCTCCGAGAGCAACCATTCTGGAAGCGTCTCTCCGATGCGGCCATCCCCAAAATATATATGTTGAGCCTTCAGAACCAACGACTTGTCGCAATCGAGGGCATCAACGAGGCTTTCCTAAAGTTCATGAAAGACAACTACGGCATCTAATCATAAACTCACCTCACTATGCCTAAGAAAATCATTTGGGTTGACGACGAGATCGATGCTCTCAGACCATTGGTCCTCTCTCTCGAGAATGATGGTTACGAGGTCACGACCCTCACTAATGGTCTCGATGCCATCAATGTCTTCAAGTCAGACTATTTCGATCTCGTCCTCCTCGATGAGAACATGCCCGGAATGAACGGGTTCGATACTCTCCTTGAGATGAAGAAAATCACGGACTCCGTGCCTATGGTGATGATCACCAAAAGTGAACGCCAAGACACTATGGAGAACGCCTGGGCCAACCAAGTAGCGGATTTCCTTGTCAAGCCCGTCAGCATTGCGCAGCTAAGGGCAATGATGACAAAAATCTTCAGAAAACGTGAACTCGAAGAAGCACGCATTGTCGAGCAGTTCCGTCAAGACTATAACAACATAAGTCAGAAAATCGGTTTCTGTAAGTCTTTTGCCGACTGGGTCAACCTCTACTCAGAAATCGTCTCTTGGGAGGTCAAGCTACCCGAGGGCGACCTCGACATGTTGCGACTTCTCAAGAAGGATGCCAATACCGCTTTCGGCAAGTTCGTGAAGTCCAACTACTTGTCGTGGTTTACAGATAAGAAGGACGAAGCGCCGCTCTTCTCCCACAGAATCCTTAGCGAGGTCATAAAACCAGAGCTGAAGGCTGGAGGCAAGATCGCTTTCGTCGTCATAGACAATTTCCGCCTCGACCAGTGGAGGGTCATACGTCCCATCCTCGAGCAGGATTTCCGCGTCAAGTCGGATATCTGCTGCTCCATCCTCCCAACGTCAACACAGTTCTCCCGAAATGCCATTTTCTCAGGCCTCCTCCCTGCCGATATCATCAAGTTGCACCCGGAATTCTGGATGTCCGATGTCGACGGTGAAAGTGTGAACCAGTTCGAGCGCGAACTCCTCGCCGATTATTTCAAACGACAAAGGCTTGATGTCGAGAACTCTTACTACAAGGTAGGGTCCAACGATAGCGGCGAAGACTACATTAGGGGGTTCTCCGGTTCCAAGAATCATAGAGGCTACGCTAATAATCAGCTCAACGCCTTGGTGTTCAGCTTCGTCGATGCCCTCTCTCACGCCTGTACCGACAATCGTACCATCAGCGAGCTCATCCCCGACGACAAAGCCTACCGCAAGATCACTCGCCAATGGTTCGCCGATGGCGTCATGCTCCGCATCCTCCGCCTCCTCGGCGAAAAGGGCTTCAAGATTATCCTTACGACCGACCATGGAGCCATCCGTGTCGACCATCCCGTCGACATAGCGGGTCCTTCCGGCCTCAACCGCAATCTGCGTTTTAAGGTCGGTAAAAATTTGAATTACAATTCTAAAGAGGTTTTCGAGGTCGCCAACTCACGCGAAATAGATTTCGTAGGACTGCCAAAAACAAGTGTGGCAGACCGATACGTCTTCGCCCTCAATGACGACTATTTCGTCTATAAAAACAACCGTAACGAGTACGTCGAGCGTTACGCCGATTCTTTCCAGCATGGAGGAGTCTCAATGGAGGAGATGATCCTGCCGCTCGTGACCCTCGAGGCTAAATAGTCAATGCAAAAAAGAGACCGATACCATCATGAAACCAACCCACATCATAAATGATATACCACAAAAAATCAACCTAATTTTACCATTGGAGTCAATCGCATTGGGGACGTTCCCCCCTGCTTGACTCTGCAAAGGAAGTTCGACGGGATGTCGAGCTCTAAGGAGTCTCAATGGCGGAGAAGATTCTGCCGCTCGTGACCCTCGAGGCTAAATAGCTCGAATAAAAAAAAGGGTCGATGTCGTCACGACACCGACCCACATCATCATAAATGATATACCACAAAAAATCAACCTAATTTTACCATTGGAGTCAATCGCATTGGGGGCGTTCCCCCCCTGCTTGACTCTGCAAAGGAAGTTCGACGGGATGTCGAGCTCTAATGAGTCTCAATGGCGGAGAAGATCCTGCCGCTCGTGACCCTCGATGCTAAACAGCTCGGATAAAAAAAAAGGATCGATGTCGTCACGACACCGACCCACATCATCAAAAATATACCACAAAAAATCAACCTAATTAATCTTACCATTGGAGTCTATTGCATTAGGGGCGTTCCCCCCTGCTTGACTCTGCAAGGAAATTCGACGAGTACGTCGAGCGTTACACCGATTCTTTCCAGCATGGAGGAGTCTCAATGGCGGAGAAGATCCTGCCGCTCGTGATCCTCGAGGCTAAATAGCTCGGGTAAAAAAAGGGATCGATGTCATCACGACACCGACCCACATCATCAAAAATATACCACAAAAAATCAACCTATTAATCTTACTATTGAAGTCTATTTGCATTAGGGGTGTTTCCCCTTGCTTGACATTACAAAGGTAACTCGACTTCCCCTTTTGGGTGGGTGACAATATCTCTTATTATAGTAGGATATTGTTCGGATAGCTAAGTGTTAATAGTGGTCTATTTGTCTCAATAAATAGGACTATTCTTCTACTAATATTGTACAACTAACTGATTTATCAGTAGTTGGGCTGGTGTATAAACTAAGATCTTAGTAGCATATTATTCGGATAGCCCGGTGTTAATGGTGGTTTGTTTTTCGTATTGTTGGACGTTAATCCTTTCGTGGTCTTGTGCAACTATCTGATTTGTAGGTGTTTGGTTAATTTGTTTGGAGAATTGTACCCCATTCGCCCCGATTGTGTTTTATGTGTTACGAAGCACCTTCTCTCGAAAAATTTTTGTCCACAACCAAATCATCAATGCCGAATCGTCCTAAGCCAAGAGCGCGCCACGCCCACGCCACTACTTTCATTGATTTTTTCCCGACGCTTGCCGATGCGACCCGCATTTTCGCATAATAAACTTGACGCCCCTCGCTACCGCAAATGGCTATGCAAAAATAAATACATACATTTGCACCTTGAAAGGTAGCGGCTCCACGACGCCTCGCCTTCCATTTAAAAACACACGGATACAACACACGCAGTGCCCGCGCCTCGAACGGCGCATGGACCATCAGAAAAAACAGAAACATACAATAATGAAAAAACTGTTGATAGCGCTTTCTCTCGTATGCGCTTTCGCGCTCGAGACTGCGGCGCAAACAGAGTTCCACTGGGGCTTCAAGGGCGGTCTTAACCTCACAACCGTCGACAGCGATTGCGACGACTTCCAAGCCCGAATGGGTCAATGGGGCGCGCTCTGCCGTTGGAACATCGGCGAGCATTTCGCCATCCAGCCCGAGGTCTACTATGCGCGCATGGGCTTCCGATCCCTTAAGAAACTTATCCGCTCCGCTCCGGCCCACGACACAATGAGCGGCGAGGGCTCGCTCCAAAACGAGTGGTTCCACCTCTCAATCCTCACCGACAACGTCCAGATCCCTGTCATCTTCAAATATTACCTCCCCATCAACCTCTTCGGTGACAAGGGTCTCAACGTCCATGCTGGTCCTCTCTTCAGCCAGCGCTTCGACTATAAGATTTCCACTTCCGACCACGAGGGAGCCCTCCTCGATCCCGCTCTCGGTGGCAACGGCACTCCATACGTCGACGGCTCGTCATACCGCGAGAATAACACGCTCCATAACTTCGCGCGTGCCATGAATAAGACACAGTTCCAGGTTCTTGCAGGCATCGGCTACGACTCTCCTACGGGCATCGGCTTCGACATCCGCTGGCAGACTGGCATCACTCCCGTATGGAACACCAATAAGAAGCACTGCTACAACAAGAACTCTCACGACCGCGTGTGGGCAATCTGCTTCAGCTACACCTTCTAAAATTACCATAAAGCCATATCACGTATGGGAGGCGCCGTCATCCGTTGACCGCGCTTCCCTATCGTGTTTAAAATATTCATAATCAGACATACATGGGACTCCAATGCGGCATCGTAGGCCTGCCCAACGTCGGCAAGTCGACCCTCTTCAACTGCCTCTCCAACGCCAAGGCCCAGTCGGCCAACTTCCCCTTCTGCACTATCGAACCTAACGTCGGCGTCATCACCGTCCCCGACAACCGTCTCGAGGTACTCAACGAAATCGAGCACCCTGCACAAGTCATCCCCACAACTGTCGAGATTGTCGACATCGCAGGTCTCGTCAAGGGAGCAAGCAAAGGCGAGGGTCTCGGCAACAAGTTTCTCGCCAACATCCGCGAGACCGACGCCATAATCCACGTCCTTCGTTGCTTCGACGACGATAATATCACCCACGTCGACGGATCTGTCGACCCCGTCCGCGACAAGGAGGTCATCGACACCGAGCTTCAGATCAAAGACCTTGAGACCGTCGACGCCCGCATCGCCAAGTGCGAGAAGCAAGCCATCTCGGGCAAGGACGCCGATGCCAAGAAGCTTCTCGACCTCCTCCTCCGCTACCGCGAGGCGCTCAATGCGGGGCAGAATCTCCGAACCGTCGATCTCTCAGAGGCAGAGCAGAAGCTCGACCACGAGCTCTTCCTACTCACCCGTAAGCCCGTCATCTACGTCTGCAACGTCGATGAGGCAAGCATCAACACGGGCAACAAATATGTCGACTCCGTCCGCGAGAAAGTCAAGGACGAAGGCGCTGAGGTTCTCGTCATCGCCGCGCAGACCGAGAGCGAAATAGCCGAGCTCGAGACCTACGAGGAGCGCAAGATGTTCCTTGACGACCTCGGTCTCGCCGAGAGCGGCGTCGCAAAGCTCATCCGTGCCGCCTACGCCCTCCTCAATCTCCGCACTTTCTTCACCGTCGGCCCAAAGGAGGTTCGAGCCTGGACGTTCCATGCAGGCGATAAAGCCCCTCAGGCGGCTGGTGTCATCCACACCGACTTCGAGAAAGGCTTCATCCGCGCCGAGGTCATCAAATATGACGACTACGTCGCCCTCAAGAGCGAAGCCGCTTGCCGCGAAGCCGGAAAACTCGGCATCGAGGGCAAGGACTACGAGGTTCAAGATGGCGACATCATGCACTTCCGCTTCAACGTCTAACAATATATAGTATACCACTTCAATATGGCTTCCGTTACTGTCAAACCATCCATCCCCAAAGGCACGCGTGACTTCGGACCCGTCGAAATGACGCGCCGTAACTATATATTCGATACCATCCGCAAGGTCTTCCGACGCTACGGCTACCAGCCCATCGAGACCCCTGCCATGGAGAATCTCTCAACCCTCCTCGGCAAGTATGGAGACGAGGGCGACAAGCTCCTCTTCAAGATTCTCAATTCGGGCGATTTCCTTTCGGCAGCTGGCGGCCCTCTCCCTGCCAACCCCGAAAAGGCAGCTCTCAAAATCTCCGAGAAAGGTCTCCGCTACGACCTTACAGTCCCGTTCGCGCGCTACGTCGTCCAGCACCAGGGTGAACTGACCTTCCCGTTCAAACGATTCCAGATCCAACCTGTCTGGCGCGCCGACCGTCCTCAGAAAGGTCGCTATCGTGAGTTCTACCAGTGCGACGTCGATGTCGTCGGCACCAACTCCCTCCTCTGCGAGGTCGAGCTTGTCCAGATAGCTGCCGATGTCTTCAAGGCGCTCGGCATCAATGTCTGCCTCAAAATCAATAACCGCAAGATTCTCGCGGGCATGGCAGAAGCAATCGGCGCACCCGACAAGATGATGGATATCACCGTCGCCATCGACAAGCTCGACAAGATTGGCATCGACAATGTCAATGACGAGCTCCGAGCCGACGGCCTCACCGACGAGCAGATAGCCGCCCTCCAGCCAATCCTCGGTCTCACAGGCGGCAGGGAGGAGAAGCTCAACGGACTTGAGAACATCCTCACAAGCGAGGTCGGCAAGAAAGGTATCGAGGAGGTTCGCACACTCTTCTCCTATATCGACGCTCTCGATGTCAACATCAAGACCGAGCTTGACCTCACTCTCGCGCGAGGCCTCAACTACTATACTGGAGCCATCTTCGAGGTCAAAGCCCTCGATACCGAGATCGGCTCAATCTCTGGCGGCGGACGCTATGACAACCTCACGGGCATCTTCGGTCTCGAAGGGCTCTCGGGTGTAGGCATCTCTTTCGGTGCCGACCGCATCTACGATGTCATGACACGTCTCGACCTATTCCCAAGCGAGGCTACTGCCGCTACCGACGTCCTCGTGGCAAACTTCGGCGGCGATGATGAGCTATACAGCCTCAAAGTCCTTGCGCGCCTCCGTGCCGAGGGTCTCTCGGGTGAGATATACCCTGAGCCAGCCAAGATGAAGAAGCAAATGGGCTACGCCGACAAGCGTGGCGTACGTTTCGTCGTCCTCTGTGGCGAGAACGAGCGCACCGCGCAAACCGTCACCATTAAAGATATGGCGGCGGGCGAGCAGAAGACGGTCTCCATCGACGAGGCCGTCTCCATCATCCGAGGCTAACCCCTTTTTTTCCCCACCATAGCGTCAGTGTGGCACTTAATTTCGCCATGCTGACGCTTTTTCTGTGCCATCTCTATTGCTTTTTCTCTCTCTTTTTGTCATATTTGCACTGCTCAACAAGAAATAATACTGAATGTTCAATATCAACAAAATATGGTGGTGGCGCATCTCTTACTTTCAATCCCGGAGGTAAGCGCTCGTTACTGTACCAACAATTACAGAGCCTTGTCGATAACTCCGGCAAGGCTCTTTCTTTTTTATATAACACTTTTCCCTCTTCTCATAATAACTCCAGATTTCTCACATGGCCACTTTCAAATATAAGACCGACTCTCTCTCCATGCTGGGCGACCTCTACACACCCGTCTGTGTATACATGCGCCTCCGCGACCTTTTTCCGCAAAGCATCCTTATGGAGTGCTCCGACTACCATGGTGGCGACAACGCCCGTTCCTTCATCGGTGTCGACCCGATAGCCAGAGTCCAGGTCGGTCACGGTCTCGCCGAGTCCACATACCCCGACGGCTCAAAGTCCTCTCGTGAGATTTCTGCCTCTTTCACCGTCGCCGACGCCATCAACGGATTCCTCGCCTCTTTCAACGTCCAAGGCGATGGCCATGCGGGTCTCTTCGGGTACACCACCTTCAACGCCGTGCGCTATTTCGAGGGAATCAACATCAAGGACGAGAAAAGAGCACAATATGACGCGCCAGACATCCTCTACATTCTCTTCAAGACAATCGTCGAGTTCGACCACTTCAATAACCAGATGAAGGTGATAACCCTCATCCCCGACTCTGTACCCGACGACGACAGCATCAACAAGACCGTCAACGCCATCCGACGTGCCGACGTCCGCCCCTACGATTTCCACCCCGTAGGCGACACTACAAGCACACTCACCGACGAGCAGCATAAAGCCAACATACGCAAGGGCATTGCGCATTGCCTCCGCGGCGATGTCTTCCAAATCGTCCTCTCCCGACGTTTCATCCAAAAATTCGAGGGCGACGATTTCAAACTCTACCGTGCGCTCCGCAGCATCAACCCCTCACCATACCTCTTCTACCTCGATATGGGCGGGTTCCGTATTTTCGGCTCTTCTCCCGAGACCCACTGCCGCGTAGACGGCCGAACCAGATGCGCCTATATCGACCCCATCGCAGGAACCACCCGCCGTACTGGCGACCCCGAGCAAGATGCCCGCAACGCGCAATACCTCCGCGACGATCCTAAGGAGAATGCCGAGCATGTCATGCTCGTCGATCTCGCGCGCAACGACCTCAGCCGCAACTGCCACGGCGTAAAGGTCGATTTCTATAAGGATATGCAGTATTACAGTCACGTCATCCACCTCGTCAGCCGTGTCAGCGGCACCCTCGACGAGGGGGCAGACCCAGTCAAGGCTTTCATCGACACTTTCCCCGCCGGCACGCTCTCCGGTGCGCCAAAGGTTCGCGCCATGCAGCTCATCAGCGAGATAGAGCCTCACAACCGCGGTGCCTACGGAGGCTGCGTCGGCAGCATCGGTTTCGATGGCTCGCTCAATCAGGCCATAACAATCAGGACGTTCGTCAGCCGAAACAATGAGCTGTGGTTCCAAGCGGGCGGAGGCATCGTCGCCAAGAGCAATGAGGACTACGAGCTACAAGAGGTCAACAACAAACTGGGAGCCCTCCGCAAGGCAATATTTATGGCAGAAAAAATGTAATACACCATCTCCCTCAATAACATACGGCAATGAAAATAGTAATCGTAGACAATTACGACTCTTTCACATACAACCTCTCCCACCTCATCAAGGAGCTTGGAGCCTCCGTCGATGTCGTCCGAAACGACCAGTTCCAACTTCCGGATCTCGAGAAATATGACCGCATAGTTCTCTCCCCAGGTCCAGGCATCCCAAGCGAGGCGGGGCTGCTTCTCGATGTCATCGGCAGCTATGCCGGGCGTAAGCCAATCCTCGGCGTATGCCTCGGTCATCAGGCCATAGGCGAGTTCTTCGGTGGCAGGCTCGTCAACCTGAGCGATGTCTTCCACGGCGTTCAGACGCCTGCTCTCATCGCGCAGCCCGCCGACTACATCTTCCAAGGACTCCCCTCACAAGTGCCGGTCGGGCGATACCATTCGTGGGTCGTCAGCAACGAAGGTCTCCCCGATTGCCTCGAGGTGACGGCCACAAGCCCCGAAGGACAGATCATGGCTCTGCGCCACAAGCAAATGGACATCCGCGGCATCCAGTTCCACCCCGAGAGCGTCCTCACCCCCGATGGCGCAAAAATGATGGGCAACTGGCTCAACAATAAGTAATCACTCCAAAAATCAACACCACAGTCTCCTAAGACAATGAAAGATATTCTCAAACGACTCGTAGCTGGCGAGAGCCTCTCCTCCGCCGAGACAGAAAAAATCCTTATCGGCATAACCCGTGAGGAGTTCCACAATGAGCAAATCACAGCTTTCATCATGGCTCTTCAGATGCGCGGCATAACCGTCGACGAGCTCCTCGGCCTCCGCGCTGGCGTTCTCGCAACGGGCGTACCTGTCAATCTCGATGAGTTCAAGCCGCTCGACATCGTCGGCACGGGCGGCGACGGAAAGAACACTTTCAACATCTCAACATGCTCCTGCTTCGTCGTGGCAGGCGCAGGCTACAAGGTCGCCAAGCATGGCAACTATGCAGCCACCTCCGTCAGCGGTGCCTCCAACGTCATCGAGGCCCACGGTGTCAAGTTCACCAACGACCAGGACGCTCTCCGGCGCTCCATCGATGAGTGCAACATCGCCTACCTCCATGCGCCACTCTTCGCCCGCGCCCTCAAGTTCGTCGCCGGAATACGCAAGGCTCTTCAGATTCCAACGTGCTTCAACCTCCTTGGCCCGCTCGTAAACCCATGCCGCCCCGCCTATCAGGTTCTCGGTGTCGCCAATCTCGACCAGATGAGGCTCTACAATAATGTAAACCAGCGCCTCGGCATCGGCTACTGCATCGTCAACAGTCTCGACGGCTATGACGAGATCTCCCTCACAGGACCCTTCAAGGCGCAATCCCCATCCATCGAGAAGGTCTTCACCCCCGACGAGCTTGGCTTCGCGCCAGTCTCCCCCGATGAGATATGCGGTGCGAAAGGTCAGACGGCGCAAGACGCAAAACGTGTCTTCGATGCCGTCCTCGAAGGTTCCGCAACGACGGCGCAGACCAATGTCGTCATCGCCAATTCTGCCTTCGCCATCCACGCCATCGACCCGCAAAAGCCTATCGATGAGTGCATCGCCATTGCGCGAGACTCCATCCAGAGCGGCATGGCGCTCCAGACCCTCAAGAAGTTCGTCGAGCTTAATTCCTAAAATCCAAGCTCATGAGCAACTACCTTGACAAGATTGTGGCACGTAAACGTGAGGAGGTCATACAGGCTAAAGCCCGAACCTCCCGCGCCGACCTCCTTGCCATGATCGCCGACGCTCCCGCGCCTCGCCCTTTCGCCCAAAGCATCCGACAGCGCAACGGCATTATCGCCGAGTTCAAACGTCGCTCTCCATCTAAAGGAGTCATCCACGACGGCATATCGCCGCGCGATGTCGTGGCGCCCTATTCCGAGGCTGGAGTGAGTGCCATCTCCTGCCTCACCGATAACGATTTCTTCGGCGGCTCGCTCGACGATCTCCGCGAGGCCGTGGCATACGCCTCCGTCCCCGTCCTCCGCAAGGAGTTCGTCATCGACGAGGTGCAGGTCCTCGAAGCCCGAGCATGCGGTGCCTCCGCCATCCTGCTCATAGCCGCCATCCTTACACCCGATCAGGCGCGCAATCTTGCCCTCACTGCCAAACAACTTGGGCTTGAAGTGCTTATGGAGCTACATGGCGAGAACGAGGTGGGCTATATCTCAGAAGGTGTGACCGTCGCCGGCATCAACAACCGCGACCTCCGCACTTTCCAAGTTGATCTCGACCACTCCATCCGCATGAGTCACCTCCTCCCGCCCGACATCTTGCGCATCTCCGAGAGCGGCATACGTGGTGTCGACGACATGGTGAGGCTCCGACGCTCAGGCTTCGACGGCTTCCTCATCGGCGAGTCTTTCATGCGCCAAGCCGACCCGGGGCTCGCCTGCCGCACACTGTGCAGCGACTTCGCCAATGCCTTAATTTCCAATGATTAACACAACGACTATGGATAGAAAAGTAAAAATCAAGATATGCGGCATGACCAATATCGACAACATCAGCCGCATCCTCTTCCTCGAACCAGACTACCTGGGCTTCATCTTCTACCCCAAGTCGCCACGCTACGTCGTCGGGCAGCTCAACCCCGACATGCTCTCCATCATCCCGCCCTCCGTCAAGCGCACCGGGGTCTTCGTCAACGCGTCAGAGATGTACATCCGTGACGCCATTCAGACCTATGGGTTATCGGCTGTCCAAATGCACGGCAGCGAGAAGCCTCGCCAATGCGCACGCATCCGCGACCTTGGTGTCGAGGTCATCAAGGCTTTCCACATCTCCGACGCCCACGATTTCGAGAGCGTATGGGACTACACCGAGGTCGTCGATTATTATCTCTTCGACACCAAAAGCCCTGCCATGGGCGGAACAGGCAAGCAGTTCGACTGGCAACTGATCCTGCGTCAGCCACTACGAATGCCGTGGATTCTCTCCGGCGGCATCGGACCAGACAATATCGCCGAGGCCGCACAAATCGGCGCTTCCATGATTGACCTCAACAGCCGTTTCGAGTCCGCGCCTGGAATCAAGGACTACGACCTCCTCAACGAGGCAATCTCCAAAGTCGATCTTTAATCGTTGTAACCAAAAATATTAAGCCCAAAATGTCTAAATATCAAGTGACTTCCGATGGACTCTACGGACGATTCGGCGGTGCATGGGTGCCTGAGATGTTGCACCCCAATGTCGAACGTCTCAAAAACGAGTACCTCAAAATCCTCGATTCCGAAGAGTTCAAGTCTCAATATTTCGGTCTGTTGCGCGACTACGTCGGACGACCAACGCCTCTCACTTACGCCAAGAATCTCTCCGAAATCTTCCAGACGAATGTCTACCTCAAACGTGAGGATCTCGCCCACACCGGCGCACACAAGATAAACAATGCGCTCGGTCAGGTCATCATGGCCAAGATGATGGGCAAGGATCGCATCATCGCCGAGACTGGGGCCGGTCAGCATGGCGTGGCGACGGCTACCGCTTGCGCTCTCCTTGGCGTAAAATGCCAAGTCTACATGGGCGCACTCGACATCGAGCGTCAAGCCCCGAACGTGGCGCGCATGAGGATGCTCGGCGCCGAGGTCGTTGCGGCGACAAGTGGCAATAGCACTCTCAAGGATGCTACCAACGAGGCCCTCCGCGACTGGATTTCAAATCCCGAGGACACTTTCTACGTTATCGGATCTGTCGTAGGTCCACATCCCTATCCAGACCTTGTCGCCCGCCTTCAGAGCATCATAAGCGAGGAGACGAAACGTCAGGTGCACGAGCAGACTGACAAGGAACTCCCAGACTACGTCATCGCCTGCATAGGTGGCGGCAGCAACGCCGCCGGCTCGTTCTACAATTTCCTCGACGACGAGTCCGTGAGACTCATAGCCGTCGAAGCCGCTGGTCTCGGTCTCGATTCTGGCGAGACGGCTGCCTCCATGGCACGTGGCACGGAGGGCATCATCCACGGCAGCCGCACCATGCTCATGCAAACCGACGATGGTCAGATCACCGAACCTTACTCCATCTCCGCAGGTCTCGACTACCCGGGCGTCGGCCCGCTCCACGCCTATCTCGCCGAGGTGGGGCGTGAGAAGGTTATTGCCGCAACCGACGACGAGGCTCTCGAGGCGGCAAAGCTCATAACTCTCCGCGAGGGTATCATCCCTGCCCTCGAGAGCGCGCACGCGCTCGCAGCTCTCCCCAAAATCAAGTTCAAGAAAGACGACCTCGTCGTCGTGACCGTCTCCGGACGTGGCGACAAGGATATGCAGACTTACATGAAACGCCTATTCTAAAACAAGTAAAACGTTCTGACAATGAACAGGATAAATGATCTTTTCGCACACCGCGACGGTCTGCTCTCCATATATTTTACCGCTGGCTTCCCAAATCCCGACGATACCATGCAGGTTCTCTCCGCCCTCCAAAAAGGCGGCGTGGATTTTGTCGAAATCGGCATGCCTTTCTCCGATCCTCTCGCCGATGGCCCCGTAATCCAACGTGCAAGCCTCGACGCCCTCCACGGCGGCATGTGTATCAAGAAACTCATGGCACAGCTCGACGGCATGCGTAACGCCATCTCCATACCCGTCGTCCTCATGGGCTACATCAACCCCGTAATGCACTACGGCTTCGAGCGTTTCCTCGATGACTGTAAGGTCCGTGGTGTCGATGGTCTCATCCTCCCAGACCTCCCTTGGGAGGAGTATCTTGCCCACTACCGCAAACTATTTGACGAGCGCGACATCCGTTTCATCCCCCTCATCGCGCCGCAGACGCCCGACGACCGCATCCGGCAAATCGATGCCGATGCCGACGGCTTCATATACATGGTCGCCTCCGCCGGCATCACTGGAAACATCAAGACCAGTGTCGACTACCGCAGCCGCTATTTCGACCGCGTCCGCGCTCTCGGGCTTCGCAATAAGCGGATGATTGGCTTCGGCGTCAAGGACAAGGCGGGTTTCGACCACGCCTGCGCACACGCCAACGGCGCCATCATCGGAACTGCGTTCGTCAACTACATCAAGGAGAATGGGGTCTCCGACGAGGCCGTCGCCAAGTTCATAAAACAAGTGAAAGGATAAACCCGTTTTTCATACGATCAAAAGCCCACCGGCGCACGAGGCACAGGTGGGCTTTTCCATTTTTTTTCGTATATTTACGGGCGTTACAATCGGCAGCTTCCAATGTTCAAACTCCTTCTCCATTCCAAAGATTGGCTACAATTCGGCAACGTCTTCGTCCGTGGCTATGCTTTCTCCCCGACCGCCCAACTTCTCCGTGGCGAGGCTCTCGCCGCCTACGTCGATGTGGCAGATGAGCAAGAATGGGCGTCGCGCCTCAAGTCCCTCAACGGCATATTCGCTCTCATCCGCAACGCTCCCGATTTCTCCGCCGCGACTATCGACTTTTCGCGCCTCTACCCGCTCTTCTTCCGCAACGATACCGACGCCATAACCGTTACCGACGATCCCTACTCCCTTGTGCGCCACGGCGACAAGCTCTCCTCTCTCGGGGTGGAGCAATATCTCGCCAGTGGCAATACTTTCGATGGTTGCACTCTCGTTGACTCTATCCGACAGCTCCGCCCCGCCGAGTATCTAACTGCCGATGGTGTCCACGACTCGACATTCTCGCTCTGCGTGCCGCTTGCCGACATCCACGCCCCGTCTCCCGATGGTTTCTCCTCTTGCCTCGACCACGTCTTCTCGCGCCTCATTCATTCCCTCGATGGCCGTCAGGTCGTCATTCCCCTCAGCGGTGGCTACGATTCTCGTCTCATCGCCTGCATGCTCCATAAGCACGGCTACAAGAATGTCGTCTGTTTCACGGCAGGCAGACCCGGCAACGTTGAGGTTCAAGTCTCACCACAAGTCGCTAAAACGCTGGGTTTCAAGTTCTACAATATTGACACGACTGACCCCAATCTTGCCAAGCTCTTCTCTTCGTCAAATCCCGATTTCGTCCGATACTATAAGCATATAGGCGCCATCACCAATTTCCAGTGGCTCTTCGAGTATGCCGCAGTCTCCCGCCTCCGCCAACTCGATGCCATCGCTCCCGACGCTGTCTTCGTCCCTGGTCACAGCGCCGATGTTACCGCAGGCTCCAGTTTGACCAGAGCCGTCATGTGTGCCGATGCCTCTCTCGACTATATGGTCTCTGCACTCCTCCACGACAATTTCGAATATGGTGGCGGCAAGAATCTCCGCCCTTTCGTTGCCGATTGTCTCAAACACTCTTTCTCTCAAGGTGTCGCCTCGTGGTCTGTCTTTCAAGATTTTGTGACTCGCAATGTCAATGTCCCTAATATCAATAATTCCGCCCGAGTCTACGAGTTCTTTGGTTTCGAGGTCCGTCTCCCTTTCTACGATGCAGAGTTCCTCTCCTTTTTCGCTCACATCCCGATCGACGACCTCTTGCTGCGTCGCTTCTACGCCGACTACGTCAACAATCGTGTCTTCAAGCCCCTCGGTGTCTTTTCCCCGCGACATCAGCCCTCTCTCTTCCACTTCAAGATGGCAAAACTCCGCAAGCGTATAAAACCATTCATCCCGTCCTGTCTTCTCAACCGTCGTCAACCAATCCCAGATCATGTCGGTGAGTTCGCCCTCTGCCAATCTTCGTCAAGAACTGATGTCCGCCGTAGGCGACAAGACCTATCGCTCGTCAAATGCCCTCCTCCGCGACTGGTATCTCCAGACGGTTCAAACGCTCCTCAAATTATGAAAAAGAGCTGCGCCATATTTTCGCCCAAAATAGCTTTTCCGCCTTTAATTTCGTACCTTTGCAAAAGGAACAGAAACACATCTTTTTCGCTCAATTACAGCACAATGAAACCAACCTCCCCGGCGCTCATCGTCGCCTTCCTGCTCTCTCTCTTTCTCTTTGCTCCTGTCCCTCACGCCTCCGCCGCTTCCAAAGGAAAAAAGGCTACGTGGAGGAAAGACTTCAAGCAAAATGATTGGCAAATCGGCTACGGCTACCTCTCTTGCATTAAAATCGTCGACGCCCTCGGCGATGTCGAGATGTCCGATGTCACGCAAGCTAATGTCGAGACCCAAAACCGCGAGACCATTGGCGCCATAACCGCCCAAATCACACACCGCAAGCACCGTGTGGTGAGCTTCGGCTTCGCTCTCTCCTACGAGCAGACAAAGGAAGACTGCATAAGGTCGTTCAACAAGGAGGTCTCTACCAAGGTCGGCGAGCTGACAAACCGTTACGTCTCCGCTACACCTCTGCTCCGCTTCAACTGGATTGACCGCAACGGTAAAGTCTTGTTTTACAGCAAACTGGCTGCTGGCATCACTTTCATAGGCGATAAGTTCACCAACATGTCCGAGGCAACCTCCGATGTCAAAAGCCAAAAACAGCACTACTTCGCCTATCAGGTGTCTCCCGTCGGCGTCGCCATAGGAAGCCGCAAGTTCGGTGGTTTCATCGAGGCTGGTTTCGGAACTCACGGTCTCGTCCAAGCCGGCGTCATCTGCCGTTTCTAATCCCATTATCGCTTAATAAACCCGATTAACAGCATATTCTCCAAAAAATGAGCAACTCCACTTCTTCCATCATCGCTGGTCGACTGATGGACATCAAGGCCATAAAACTCCAACCAAACGACCCTTTCACTTGGGCTTCAGGATGGAAGTCCCCTATCTATTGCGACAACCGTAAGGCCCTCTCCTATCCCGACATACGCACCCTCATCAAGTGCGCTTTCGCCGACCTCGCACGCGCCAAATATGCCGACATCGATGTCGTGGCAGGCGTAGCCACAGGTGCCATCGCCCAAGGCGCTCTCGTCGCCGACCTTCTCCAGAAGCCTTTCATCTACGTCCGCTCCGCCCCTAAAGACCATGGTCTCGCCAACCTCATCGAGGGAGACCTCAAGGAGGGGCAGAAGGTTCTCGTCATCGAGGATCTCATCTCCACTGGCGGCAGCTCCCTCAAGGCCGTCAACGCTCTGCGCGACGCCAAGGCCCAAGTCGTCGGCATGCTCGCAATCTTCACCTACGGTTTCCCAACAGCTGCCGAGGCTTTCGAGAAGGCTGGTGTCGAACTGACTACCCTCAGCAATTACAACGACCTCATCGCCGAGGCCGTCAAGCGTGGCTACGTCAGCGAGTCCGACATCGAGACCCTCCACGAATGGCGCGAGAACCCTTCCGTATGGCGTCAGTAAAGTGTTGAGTTAGTGGAAAAGTACGAAAGCAAAATCAAGGTGGTGAAGGCTTCACCGGAAGACATCTACGCCATCATGACAGACCTCAGCCATGTCAACGGCATTCTCCCCTCTGGCTTAAGCGACAAGATTAAAGACGCTCAAGTCTCCGCTGACGAGTGCTCTTTCGACATCGACAAGATCGGTCGCGTGGCTCTCAAGATCGCCGACCGACAGCCCTGCTCTCTCGTCAAATACGCGCTCAGTGCCGCCATGTCTCTCGGCATCAACCTCTTCCTGCAAATCAAGGAGGCTCCTCAGGCTTCCTCCGAGCCGGAAAGTCGTATCAAGGTGAGCCTCACCGCCGACATCCCCTTCATGCTCAAGCCCCTCATCGGGGGCAAGCTACAGGAGGTTGTCGATCGTGTTGCTGAGACTGTCGCTATGAAGTCCTATAAGTAAGCATATGTCCGCCAAAGGCGACAGAATAAAGAACAGCCTGCGCAATAGTGCCTGCGGGCTGTTTTTTTATGCCATAAGCATGGCGCTGAGTTTCATCTCCAACCGTGCTTTCATACATAATCTCGGTGCCGAGCTCTTCGGACTCAATAATACGATCACCTCCATTATGGAGATGCTCAATCTCGCCGAGCTTGGTGTCGCCTCCGCCATGGCAAGTTTTCTCTACGCCCCTCTCGCCAATAATGACAGGCGGACGGTAGCCGAATTGGTCTCCCTTCAAGGGTGGATTTACCGCCGGGTGGCTCTCTTCATCCTCATAGCTTCTGTCGTCGTAGCGCTTTTCGTTCCCCTGATTTTTTCTTCATCGCAGGTCCCGGTCCCCTATGCGCTCGCCACGGTCTTCGTCCTCCTCCTCGGATCTCTAAGCACCTACCTGCTTAATTTCCGCGAGGTGATTCTCGATGCCGACCAGCGCAACAGCGATGTCGTCTTCGCCTATCGCCTGCCTGCCGTCATCCGCCTGACGCTCCAAATCCTCGCCATAGAGTTCACACCCTACGGCTATGAGGCGTGGCTCGTCCTCCAGCTCCTCGGCTATGCTCTGACGGCTTTCCTCATGCGAAGGGCTGTCAAGTCTCGCTATCCGCACTTCCTACACCTCGATGTCTCTGGCGCGGGACATTTGCGCCATAAGTACCCCGAGCTTTTCCGCCGCGTCGGTCAAGTCTTCGCCCACCGCCTCGCCTACGTCGTCCTCGTCCGAGTAAGCCCGCTAACCATTTTCGCCTTCACCTCACTCTCCGTCGTCGCCGCCTACGGCAACTACATCCTCATATACGGCGGTCTGACTATGCTACTCTACACCATCCAAGAAGGTTTCCAAGGAAGCATCGGTAATCTCGTCGCCCAGGCCGGCAGCAAGGAGAATGGTCGTGTCTTCGCGCAACTTCTTGCCGTCGATTGTCTCCTTGGAGCCGTCTGCTCTTTCGGGTTCTTCTCTTTCGCCGATGCCTTCGTGACTCTGTGGGTCGGCCCAGAGATGGTGCTCGACAGGGTCACAGTGGCTGCGCTCTCCGTCATGGTCTTCATAACGGTCTCTCGCGCGGCTATTATGCAGTTCCTTCAAGCTCACGGCTTTTTTGACGACGTCTGGGCCGCTTTCACCGAGGCAGGTCTAAATATAACGTTGTCAATATTTTTCGGCATTAAGTGGGGGCTTCCTGGCGTCCTCTGCGGTGTCCTCACCAGTCTCGTTCTTATAGTCCTTATCTGGAAGCCTTTCTATCTGTTCCATGTTAAGCGGTGTGGCAGCCTTGCGACCTATTGGGGGGCTTGGCTGTCCTACGTTTCCGTTGCCGCAGTGGTGGCGGTTGGGTTCTGGTGGTTGTTCCGCCCGCTCACTCCCGTAGAGTCGCTATCTTTCTTCGAACTCTTATGGCGAATGGTCTGGCAGAGCGTCCTCTATGCTCTTGCGCTTTTCTTCATTTTCCTGCTTTTCAGCTCACCAATGCGTGGCGTCGCCGTGCGTATGCTCGGCTTCATCCGTTCTCATCCAACTTAAGGTTGAAGCTCTTTCTGTGCAGCGGCGTAGGCCCCAACATCCTCAATGCCTCGTAATGCTTCCGTGTTGGGTAGCCCATGTTTCTCGACCACCCGTAGCCGGGATATTCTTCATCCAACCGTTCCATCACTTCGTCCCTCCACGTCTTTGCCAGTACCGATGCTGCGGCTATCGACAAGTATTTGCCGTCGCCTTTGACTACACACTCATGCGGCACGAGTGCTGTCTCGTCGTGCAGCCTGACTTCAGACCCTTGGTCTTCAAAGTCTTTATAGTAAGGTCTGAACCTGTTGCCGTCGATAAGCAGGAACTCGGGCTGGGGCGTTAGTTGCCGTATCGCCCTGTGCATCGCCATTATAGACGCCCTCAAGATGTTCATCTTGTCTATCTCCTCCGCCGAGCATTCCGCTATCGCCCACGCCAAGGCTATCTCTTTTATCTTCGGGACTAACGCTTTCCTTTGAGACGCGCTCATCTTTTTCGAGTCGTCAAGCCCTGGCAGGTCTTCCGCCTTAACCCATGATGGCAATATGACGGCGGCGGCAGCTACGGGTCCTGCCAATGGTCCGCGCCCTGCCTCGTCCGCGCCTGCTTCAATGCGCCCTTCGCGCATGTAGGCTTGCAGTGGTGTCTTCGGTTTATGGATTGTCGTCATCGTTCTCTTCCTTTGGGGAGTTTGTCGCTATTTCTTGCTAAGGTACTCCTTTTAATGACATCAGTTTATCCGCTTCTTTCAGCCCCTTCCTCTTTTTTCTCATTCCCTCTGTCCTTTTTTTACCTTCTCTGTCTTATATGTTAATCGTTTAACCGCCAACACCATTGCGAATGCTGTCACTCCCTGCATTTTTTACGCTTAGTCGCACTTTCTTGTGTTTATGTTCTTGTTTTATATTGGTAGTATATCGCTGTATAATATTATGAAATGAAAGATATTTAGTAAAAAATACGTCTATTTGTTTGCGATATTCACTTTTAGCCGTATATTTGCATCATGATTAGCGGAGAACAGGATTCGTTCCGTCGTTCAAAACAAATCAGTCCTAACCTGACTCGACATATTAGGGCGGTTCTGGAATCCGTGAAATCCATAACTGTTCTTTTGTAACAAGCCTCTGCCGACGTGACGTCTGGTGAGGCTTATTTTTTTGCCCATAGCCCTCCTTTTCATCACTCCTCTACCGACCAATCATCGTCAAAATTTGTCCGTTAGGCGATTTCTTCTTCCTACTCGCTATTTGTCGCATTACCTTTATGTCGTTGAAATGACAATAGTACAACAACTAACGCAACCATGATAAGGCACACCAATTTAGCCCTCCTGATGGCAATGGCCTCAATGCCTGTCGCCTCGCTCGCGCAAGATGAGCAGACGACGACGCACACGGGCACATGGACTCTCCAAGAGTGCATCGACTACGCCATGGAGAACAACATCGACGTCAAGAGCGGCTCTCTCACGCTCGAGCAAGCGCAAGAGACGACCGACGCCACTCGCGGACAGCTCATGCCAAGTCTCTCTTTCTCAACCAGCCAATCGCTCGGTTGGCGCCCCTGGAGCCAAAGCACAGTAGCTCTCAGTGGAGGTACCATGACCACGACTCGTAACGATCGCACCTACTCCGGCAACTACAGCCTCATGGCCAACTGGACGGTTTGGGACGGTGGCAAGACCCGACGCAATCTCCAAAGCAACAAACTCGACGAGCAAAAGACTGAGGCGCAAAACATACAGACCGCAAACACCATCGAGGAGCAAATCGTCCAATACTACGTCCAGATCCTCTACCAGACCGAGGCCGTCAGCGTCGCCGACTCCACCCTCGCCGCAAGCACTACGCTCCGCGACCGCGGTGCCAACATGCTCGAGGTCGGTCAGCTCTCCAAAGCCGACTATGCGCAGCTCGAGGCTCAGGTCAGCCAAGACCAGTTCAGCCTCGTCAGCGCGCGCACGCAGCTCGCCACCTATAAGATGCAACTCAAGCAGATTCTCGAGATCATCAAGACGCAAGATTTCGACGTCGCCATCCCCAACATCTCCGATGACAAGATCCTCGAAGCTCTCCCCTCCATCGATGATGTCTTCGAGAGTGCCATGTCAACCCGCCCTGAGGTTCGTTCCTCCAAGATCTCCATCGAGCAGGCCGATATCCAAGAGCGCGTCGCCCGTGCTGGCCACTATCCCAACATCAGCCTCTCGGCAGGCATCTCCACGGGCCATAACACAGCTTCCGACGATGCCTTCGGACAGCAGATGAAGCAGAACGTCAACAACTCCATCGGTCTTAACATCAGCGTCCCCATCCTCGACAACCGTCAGACACGCACCAGCAAGGCAAAGGCTCGCATCCAGCGTAACCAAGCCGAGCTCGACAGCCGACAGACCGAGACGCAGATCTACAAACAGGTCGAGACCTACTGGCTCGAAGCTCTCAGTGCGCAGGCGCAATATCAGTCCGCCGTCGCCAACGAGAAGAGCACTGCCGAGAGTTACAGCCTCGTCAGTGAGCAGTTCACCCTCGGGCTCAAGAACATTGCCGAGCTGACAACAGGCAACTCCAACCTGCTCAACGCCCGGCAGCAGAAGCTCCAAAGCAAGTACACTGCCCTCCTCAACATCGCCCTCCTCAAGTTCTACGCCGGCGAGCCGATGGCACTCTAATCCGAAATAAAAAATAGGACACCCAACAAAATATTATGAAGACAACAACAATCCTGCCTCTGGCTGCCTTGCTGATTCTCTCCACCGCATGCGGAAAGAAGAATGCCGTCAGCTACACCATGGCTACGGTGACGCGTCAAGACATCTCGACTTCCGTCACCGCCACTGGCACCATCGAACCAGTGACTAAGGTCGAGGTCGGTACTCAGGTCAGCGGCATCATCGACAAAATCTACGTCGACTACAACAGCCAAGTCCATAAGGGTCAGGTCATTGCCGAACTCGACAAGACCAACCTCATATCTGAGCTCACCTCCGCCAAGAGCAACCTCGCCAACGCACAGAGCGAGCTTGATTACCAAAAGGCCAACTTCGACCGCTACGCCAAGCTCTTCGAAAAGGGTCTCGTCTCGACCGACGACTATGAGAACGCGCGCCTCAGCTTCGAGAAGGCGCGTCAGAACATCGTCGTCCAGCAGCAGAATGTCACCAAGGCGCAGACCAACGTCGGCTACGCCACCATCACCAGCCCTATCGACGGCATAGTCCTGAGCCGTGAGGTCGAGGAGGGACAGACGGTCGCTTCTGCCATGACGACTCCTACGCTCTTCTACATCGCGCAAGACCTCACCGATATGCGCGTCATTGCCGATGTCGACGAGGCCGACATCGGCGGTGTCAAAGAGGGTCAGCGCGTCTCTTTCACTGTCGATGCTTTCCCCGACGACACCTTCAACGGCACCGTCACCCAAGTGCGTCTTGAAGCCACGACCGAGAGCAACGTCGTGACCTACGAGGTTGTCATAGCCGCGCCCAACGAGGATCTTAAGCTCCTCCCCGGGCTGACTGCCAATGTCACCATCTACACCGCTGAGCGTCAAGGTGTTCTCTCCCTGCCCACCAAGGCTCTACGCTTCACCCCCAACCAGGCTCTCATGACGCCCGAGCAGGTCATCGAGGACGTTCAGTCCGAGTCTAAGGTCTGGAAACTCGACGGCAATGTCTTCCGCGCGCTCCCAGTCAAGACGGGTCTCAACGGCGGCACTAATGTCGAGATAACTGAGGGTCTCAATGAGGGCGACAAGGTAATCATCAGCTTCGAACTTGGCGCAAGCCAAGAGGTCGAAGACGATCAAACGTCTTCCAACAACAACCCCTTCATGCCAGGCCCTCCAGGTCAAAAGAAAAAGAAAAGCTAAAGAAGGGAGGCATTCTGACATGGCAGACAATACACAACAAAACACCGATAGCCGAAAGGTGGTTATTGAGCTGCGCGACGTAAAGCGCAACTTCCAAGTAGGCGATGAGGTCGTCCATGCGCTCCGTGGCATAAGTTTCAAAATTTATGAGGGTGAGTTCGTCACCATCATGGGAACGTCAGGCTCCGGCAAGAGTACGCTCCTCAACCAGCTCGGCTGCCTCGACACCCCCACCAGTGGCGACTATATCCTCGACGGAGTCTCCGTACGCACCATGAGCAAGAGCCAGCGAGCACGTCTCCGCAACCGCAAGATCGGCTTCGTCTTCCAGAACTACAACCTCCTGCCCAAGACCACGGCTGTCGAGAATGTAGAGCTCCCGCTCATGTACAACAACAAGTACAACGCCGCTCAACGACGGGAGGCTGCCATCAACGCCCTCGAATCCGTAGGACTCGGCAACCGTCTCGACCACAAGAGCAACCAGATGAGTGGTGGACAGATGCAACGCGTCGCCATAGCGCGCGCTCTCGTCAACGACCCTGCGGTCATCCTTGCCGACGAGGCGACGGGCAACCTCGATACCCGCACTTCCTTCGAGATGCTCGTCCTCTTCCAAAAGCTTCACGACGAGGGACGTACAATCATCTTCGTCACCCACAATCCCGAGATTGCGCAATACAGCAGCCGCAACATCATGCTGCGCGACGGCAAGGTGCGCGAGGATGTCCTCAACGACTCCCCCCTCTCAGCCGCCGACGCACTCGCCGCACTGCCTAAGCCGCAAGACGACTAACCCTTTTTCACGACCGAACAATGAACTTCATAAACCTTTTCAAGGTGGCGTTGCGTGCCGTGGCAAGCAACAAGTTCCGTTCCTTCCTCTCCATGCTCGGAATCATCATCGGCGTGGCGGCGGTCATCATCATGATGGCCATCGGTCAAGGCTCGAAAGAGAGCATTAGGGAGAACATCTCGCAGATGGGAACGAACATGATCATGATCCGACCAGGCTCCGACCAGCGTGGCGGCGTGCGTCTCGACCCGTCAGAGATGCAGACTCTCAAGGTCGACGACTACCAGGCCATCCTTGCCGACAAGAGGTTTGTCACCTACGTCTCGCCCGAGGTATCCTCCTCCGGACAGGTCATCTACGGTGGCAACAACACCAGCTCCACCATCTACGGCGAGAGCCTCGACTATTTCGACATCAAGAAGTGGGAGATAAAGGACGGCGAGACTTTCTCCGAAGAGGACATCCGCAAGAACGCCAAGGTCTGCGTCGTCGGTACGACCATTGTCAAGGAACTCTTTGGCGATGCCGATGCCGACTGCATCGGGCGCTCCATCCGCTTCAAGTCCATCCCTTTCCGCATTGTGGGAGTCCTCAAGAGCAAGGGCTACAACAACTGGGGCATGGACCAGGACAATGTCCTCATCGCTCCCTACACCACTGTCATGAAACGCCTCCAGGCGCAGACGTTCTTCAGCTCCATCAACTGCTCCGCCATAACAGAGGAACTGACCGATGAGGCCATCGATGAGTTGACAACCATCCTCCGCACCACCCACAAGCTCAAGGATTCTGACGACGACAACTTCACAATCCGTAGCCAGCAGGAGATGATGGAGACTATGAGCAGCACCATGGACACCATAACCATCATCCTTGTCGTGGCGGCTGCCTTCTCGCTCCTCGTCGCAGGAATCGGCATCATGAACATCATGCTCGTATCTGTCACGGAGCGCACCAAGGAGATCGGTCTCCGCATGAGCGTCGGTGCGCGTTCCATTGATATAAGTAGCCAGTTCCTCATCGAGAGTGTCATGATAAGCCTCACAGGTGGCATCATTGGAGTTTTCGTCGGGTGGCTTGGGACGCTTGTATGCGCGCAGTTTGGTCTCCCGACGTCCATCCCCATGTGGAGCATCTTTGTCTCCTTCGCCGTCTGTACGATTATAGGTGTCGGTTTCGGCTACATCCCTGCAACAAAGGCCGCAAACCTCGACCCTATCGAGGCTATCAGATACGAGTAGTCTGTCTCTTATACCGTTTTTATTAGCCAACCAATAAAAACATGTAAGGCCGTTGGAGTTGTGCGATTCCCTTTTTTGTTAGGTGTTGTAGGAATCGTCTTACTCCACGGTCTTTTTCTTAAAGCCATGCCTTGTGTAGCTTCGTGGTACACAAGGCATGGCAACTTTTTGCTATATAATGCCTGGGAGAGGGAGAGCCTGCCGCCTCCCCAATAGGGGCGTGAGATGGTGCGTCCGTGCAATGGGGTAAGTTATGTATACATAAAGAAGAGGACGGAAAGCCTAATAGCTTCCGCCCTCTTCTTTAAATCTTTATGTGTTACAGCGTCACGCCTGCGCCAATGCAAAACATCGTGACCGCTGAGTAGTCGCCACCATGGTACCATGACGATGAGCCATGGGCAGAGATAAAGAACGTGCGTATGTGGCGCGGCACGTCGATATCCAGTCGCAAGTCTATGCCTCCTCCTGTTTTTGCCGTGGTCTGACGGTCAAAGTCAGATGCCATGATCTCACGTGCGTGGGGCATTTCGACTTTGCGTGGCTCGGTGAAGTCTTTAGAGGTGCTGGCTGCCGAGCGATGGTTGAGACCAAATCCGTAAGTCAGTCGGCTTCTTCTCCAATCTTGCCATGCCGATGCTTCTGCCCCGATGCCGACAATGCTCTTTTTCAAGCTGTTGTGCGTGTCAGTCTCCTTCTCCTCGTCGATGGAGAGACTAAGGCGCAATGACGTCTCCACCCCACGGCGTGCCGTCTCGTCGGAGCGGATGGCGTGGAGGGTGAGGGCAATGTCCGATGTCTTGCGAGAGTAAGGCTTGCGGCTCGACAGGCGATGGTAGTTGTGCGTGCCGTCGTCGTAGATGTGCTGCGTAAGCTCGTTTTTCGACAGAGTGGCGCTAAGGACTGCTGCCGTCTTCCACATGCCGATCTGCCCGTTGCGCGACAGTCGAGCGTCAATGCCCCTTACAAGCGTCTCGCCGATAACGGCGTCTTGCAAGTCGTCGAGGCTCTTCTCTGTGCGCATTCTGCTCATCGCTAAGGAGGCGCACAGTGGCCCTGAGTAAGTGACTCCTCCGCCCATGCCACGCCCTCTGTATTGGCTTCCGTCATACACTCCAGAGAATCGAGTGTAGTCGGTTCCCAAACCTTGGAGGTGGTATATGGTCATCGTCTCCTTGTAGGCGTTGAAGAATTTGAGGGTCATGTCTTGCGAGTACTTGCGCAAAGACCCGTATAGTCCTACGCGGTGCGTGTCGCCAATGTTCATGACTCCGCCAAGCTTCACTTGCGCCTCGACAGCGTCGGCCTTTGGGCGAGGGTCATGGTCTCGATACTCCGATGTCGACGAGTAGCCAATCTGAAGACCCACGCTGGCGAGCCGACCGTCCCATGCGAATCCTGCCGTAAAGGCGTAATTCTCACTGTCCTTGTCACCGCCAACCGAGTCCGCCACAGCCATTGGTCTTATCGTCTCATAGTCGATGTTCTCTGAAAGTAGCACGTTTTCTCGCACCCCTTTCTTGTACGACGCATGGCCCCATGCCGCCAAGTCGCGCCCCATGCGGATATACGTGCGTCCTTCGGCTCGCCACCCGTGCCAGCCTGTTCCAACCTCGCTCGCCTCGACAATGTTGCCGTTAGCGTCATAGCTTGCTCCGATTGATGACATCGACGTGTCCGCAAGGGTTGTCATCATCGCGGGGTTCGTCATGCCGCCAAGTTCCATGCGCACGTGGGTCTCGCAAATGGCGGAGGCTGGCAGGCGACGCCCTGCCGTCTGCGCTACCAACGTGGTGGTGGCGCAGACGGCAAATATTGTCGCTATGATTTTGTGCAGAGGCATTGTGAGGTTCGGCTATATGGCTCTTAGAACTCGTGATCAGGGTCGCCGCGCTCGGTAAGCTCGAAGTCGTTGGCGCTGTCGTTGGTGTCGACAAACTTGCCGTCGGAGTACTTGCGCCTTGCCGATTTGCCAAGGCGGTTCTTGTCGTTGCCGGTCTCGCCCATCGAGAAGTAACTTGCGTCAAGGCTCTGGTCTCCTACGTTCCATACGTACTCCGTACTCGGTGAGAAGTTGGCAAAGTCGACAATCCAGTCGTTGGGAATCATGTAGCAGTCGCCAGACATCTCTCTTGAGAAGTCGCCAAAGGTGAAAGTGTAGGAGTAGGCGTATTTGTAGTCGTTGAGGAATGTCTCGTCGTCCACACTTATGTATGCGAGTGCGTATGCGTGATTTCCCTGTGTGCTTGGGGTCCATACTGTGCTGGAGGAGCAATATACGCGCTCGAGATTTGGAACGTCAGGATTGTCGATGTCATAGTTTCGCTCGGTCTCGTCATACCACTCAAAGTCGGCTTTCGAGAGGTCGAAGCTTTCGGAATTGTTCTCCTGATGGTTGTACGCCTGGTCGCAGATAAGCAGCGTGTGGCCTGGAGCTACGAGAGTGTTGCTGCCTTTCGGGATTCGGTAGATGGCGTCGACGGCAAAGGCGGAAGCCATGACGTCCGGCTTGTATTCATACTTGCGGACGGTCAAGAACTCGCTCTCTATGATGCAAAGCCCACTGGCGTCGAGTGTGTCGGTCGAGTTGTTGACAATCCTGAACCAGCTGCTGTAAAGGTCATATTTGACGCCCTCGGCAAGTGCGGCATTTAAGCATATTTCTGCAAAAAGGAAGCCTTGCCCCTCAGATACCGCCTTGGGAGAGAGATTCAAGTAAACTTCGCCGCCAGAGATCTGCACGTTGTTACGGATGTCGCGGAGAGTCTGCTTAAGTTCCTCGTTGCTGCCAATGGTGCGGGTGGTGTAGACGAAGAAGCTGACGTTGTAGAGTCCGTCCTCGACGCGGACCTCAACATTGTCGTCGTCAAGGTTATAGGAGGTCTCGACTCCCGAAGCCACGCTCTTCAAGACAAGGATGGCAGAGTCGACGCTCGCGGTCTCATATCCGGCAGGCAGTGTGTAGTAGGTGCTGTTGTCGCCGTCTGTCGTCGGCTTGATGGTCGTGTAAGACGTGCTGTCGTCACTGCAAGCCGCAAGGCAGAGAGCTGTGGCAATTGCGAATAATAATCTTTTCATTGGTTGGAGTGATGTTATGTATTTACGGTTTAATCGATAGTTTGTCAAAATCTTGCGATGGCTTGAGCTCCAAAATATGCGGAGAAAGTTCTGCGGATGACGAACCCGTCAACCTCATAGTCCCGAGCAGCGGCGAGCAGCCTGTCCGCAAAAAAGCTTAGCGTCACGTTCGAACCGAATTTCTTGGTAGCCTTGAAGTTAAAGGTGGCATATGGTCGCCCGATAGACGTGATGCTCTTCGTCGTGTTGCTGAGAACAAGTGTGCCAAGTATGGGGTCTGCCGCTTCGGCGTCGGTGTATGGGCGTATTATGCCGTCGTCGCCGACGTAGTGCGTCGGGCGCGTGTTGCGGAGGGGGTATGACGTGCGAGTCTTCCACACGCATTCGGCGGTGGCGGAGAATATGAAGCCTATGCGGTCGAAGAAGCTCTCTGCCGTGAAAGTTGTCGTTGTGCGCTCATGCGTGTCGGTCTGTTTCCAGTGATAGAGACCTGCGTAGTGCTGGTCGACGACAATGCCCATGACGGTCTTGAGGGTCTCCCGCCTCCACTCGGGCTTGCTGTTCTCCCTGATGGTCTTGAACCATGCTCCGCTGACGTTGAGGCGAGTGGCAATGACTGGCAAGCGCGGAGTCTCAAACGTCCACTCCATGCCGTTCTTACATATTCGTGAGCCATTCTCCCATCGCCCGACGATGGTCAGTCGTCCTTTTTGCGCATAAGGCAGCTGGTTGGGGTTAGGTTTCTTGCCCTCCGAGGTGTCGAAGCCCGAAAGGTCGTACTGGTTGTATGCCAAAGACATAGGCTCGGACATCATGCGGAACGCATCCGTCATGTTTTCCCTAAATCCGCATACCGTCAACGAGTGCTGCCCTGCGCGCACGCCGACCTTAAGCTCCATCTTGGTGTTATGGGCAGGCTCAAGGCTCGTTGCGTCACGTTCTATCTCGTATGTGCGCACGATGGCGCGGCGCAAGGCGGCGTTGGTGTTCCAATAGTTCATCTCATAGATGTCCACATACACCTTGTCGGGGTGTAGCATGTCCATTGTTGGCATCTTGCAGAGGCGCCCCCATCCGGCTGTGATGTTAATCTTTGCCTTGCCTATTTCTGGCAATGTGAATGCCAAGGAGGCGCGCGGGTCGACATAGAGGCGTCCGCTCATGGCATACTTGTCGGCGAGACCTGCCATATGGTTGAGACGGATGCCAAGCGTGAGGTGCACGGCGGCACGCCCTAGGGGTGCGCCCAATTCGTCTTCCACCCAGTAGCCAAAGATGTTGGTGGCGGGGATGGAGCGGAAGGAGCGCGGGCGGCGCGATGTTGAGCCGGAAAGAGGACGTTTGGGGTCAAACACCTGCCCTCGACCGAAGTTCTTGTTGCTTTGCCACTCTACTCCTGCCCCGATGTCGTGGGAGAGAACTCCGGAGGTAAGTTTATGAGATAGTGACAGTTGCATGTTGGAGTAGAAAGGGCGACCGTCGACTTCATGGTGGGCAAGATAGCTCGACTCTATGGGTACGGCATCGTGCGGGCGTCCGTCGGTGGAGTCTATGGCAGCATATGTGCTGGTTGTTATCATGACCCTTGACTCTTCGACTATGAGGTCTTTACTAAGGCTGAGGCTCTGTCTGAACAAGAGGCGTGTGGCATCGTGGTTCCACGTCAATGTGTTGCCAATCGACGTGCGGCTGTAACTGCTGCGGAACTTGTCTTCCTTGCTTATCTGAACCTCAGGGTCTTGTTTCTCATCGTCAATGTTGCGGCAGAAGTCGGCTGTCGGCGCCCATGTGATGGTCGTGCCGTCTTCGAGCGTCCATGCCTTACGTGCACGAGCCGAGAAGTTGAGGCGGCGGAACGTCTCATACCTGTTGCGAGGGTCGATTTTGGAGCTCAACAGACCGCCATCGATGGTCAGCGTCCAACCGTTAGGCAGTCCGAAACCCTTACCGATGCTGGCGAGGCGCGACTTGGTGTCGGCTTTCAGCCTGACAATCAGTGGCGAGCCTCCGCTGCGGCGGCGGATATTGACAACGCCGCTCGTGACTTCTCCGTAGCGGACTGATGGGATGCCGCGTATGACTTCGACGCTCTCGATGTTGTCTGTCGCTATGGTGCGCATGTCGACGCCGCGCCCTGCGCTGTTTCGGGAGTCTCCGTCGTCGCCAATTTTGTTGAGGTCGGCGTCGGCTCCCACTGGTGCGCCGTCGATGTTGATTTTTGTACCAATGGCAGACGTGGCGTAGTCGGTGTTCGATGTCGGAACCTCGCGCAGGCTTATGACATTCGCGCTTCCCATGACGGGTGCTGACGATAGTCCGCCAGGCACGAGAGCCATGATGTCGGTTAGCGATGTTGGTTGGAGGTGCGCCATTGCCGTCTGCCCTATTATCGAAGTCGAGGTGCGCTCACCTTCTGACTCGGCGGCAGTCACCCTAACTTCGGCGAGCGAGACGGAGGTCTTTTTAAGGGTGATGATGGTTGTGGCGTTGGATGCCGTTATGGTCTTAGGCTCGTAGCCGATGAAAGTGGCGGAGATACTGTCTGACGGCATGGCGGAGATGGTGAAGTTGCCGTTAGCGTCGGAGGCTGTGCCGTTGACGATGAGGCCGGAGCGTCGGATGGCTACGGCAGCGAAGGGCAGAGCCTCGCCCGAAGCCGCATCGACGACCATGCCTCGCACCAAGTGCGACTGAGCAAACGTGAATGTTGGCGCGGCTGCCGTCAGGATGATGCCAATGAGTATCGCTATGAGCCGTATCATCCTAATATAGTGTCCATTAGCATCATGAGAAGAAAGCCTATGCCGAAGCATATTACAGGCAAGTTGGAGTGCTTGCCCGACGTGGCCTGAGGAATAAGATCTTCCACGACGACGTATAGCATGGCTCCTGCGGCGAAGCCAAGCAGATATGGCATGAGGCTGTGTATCGTCTCGGCGAGGAGGATTACAGTCACCGCCCCTACCGGCTCGACAAGACCGCTCAACGTGCCAATTCCGAACGACCGCAAGCGGCTGCCGCCAGCAGCGCGTAGTGGCATCGAGATGATGGCTCCCTCGGGGATGTTCTGAATGGCAATGCCAAGGCTGACGGCCAAGGCGGCGGAGCTTGACGACTGCCCCATTGCTTCTGCCGCTACGATGCCGACAGCCATTCCTTCCGGAAGGTTGTGGATGGCGACAGCCAAGGCGAGCATCTGTGCGCGCGACAGATGGCTCGGCAGTCCTTCGGGCTCTTTACTGCCCGAATGGAGGTGTGGAATAATATTGTCTATGAGGAGGAGAAAGCCCATGCCAAGGGCGAAGCCGAGGGCGACGGGAGCGGAAGCCCATCTGCCGAGCGAGGCGGTCATCTCAATGCCCGGTATGAGGAGCGACCAGACGGAAGCGGCTATCATGACACCCGACGCAAAGCCAAGAAGACCCCTTTGCGTAAGTTGGTGCATTTGGTCGCGCATCAAGAATACTGTTGCCGCGCCAAGAGTAGTGCCGATGACTGGTATGAGAAGCGTCACGAACGTGCTTTCCATTGCCGTCTGTGGAGATGTGTTTTCTTAATTAGAATAATTCGACATCAAAATTAGGCAATTGCTTTAACTATTCCAAATAACACAGATTGAAATAGAGGCGGATTGTGGTGTTTTGGGAAAGCAGGATGTGGCAAGGGAGGGGATGTCTGGTGTGTCTTGAAAAATGAGGGCAATAGAAAGTGGGCGTTACCGCTTAGGCTGACCGCCTTCGCGGTACTTGCCCTCGTCTTCCGCCATGATGTTGAGGTAGCTCTCGTAGCGCGTGGGGGCAATCTCGCCGTTCTGCACCGCCTCGGCAACGGCGCATCCGGGTTCGTGGGTGTGGGTGCAGTTCGGGAAGCGGCAGTTGGAGCTGACGCGGAAGATGTCGCGAAAGTAGTGCGCCGTCTCGGCGTGGTCGATATTGATTATGCCAAAGCCGCGGATGCCTGGGGTGTCGATGATGTCGGCGCCGAACGAGAGGTGATGCATCTCGGCGAAGGTGGTGGTGTGGCGACCAGAATTGTTAGCCTCGCTGATTGACGAAGTGCGGATGTCGAGCCCTGGCTCAAGGGTGTTGATGAGAGTGGACTTGCCGACTCCCGAATGACCTGTTATGGCGGTTAGCTTGCCGGCGAGCAGCTCCTTGAGGGTGTCGATGCCTTGGCCTGTTGTGGAGGAGAGGCGGATTGTCTTGTATCCGATGTTCTTGTATACCGTCTCGCGGTACTCCAATTCAGCCATCTCGTCGGCGGTATATAGGTCGAGCTTGTTGAATGCTATTACGGTTTCCACATCGTAGGCTTCGGCTGAAGCGAGGAAGCGGTCGATGAAGACTGTCGACGTGGCTGGGTGGTCGATTGTCGTGACGAGAAGAGCCTGGTCGACGTTGGCGGCTATGACGTGGCTCTCTTTGCTGAGGTTTGTGGATCGGCGGACTATGTAGTTGCGCCTGTCGCACACTTCGGATATGACATTATCCCTGCCGTCTGAAGAAAAGACGACCTTGTCGCCGACGGCGACAGGGTTGGTGCTGCGCGAGCCGCCGAGTCTCATTCGCCCTTTGAGGCGGCACTCGACAACTTGCCCGTCGTCGGTCTTTACGGAATAGGAGCTACCTGTCGAGCGTATGACGGTGCCTTGGTTCGTCATTGGTGGAGATAATGTTATGGTGTTATGGGCAAAGGTAGTTATTTATTCCGTGGCGCGGAGTTTGCCCACCAGTGCTATGGTCTCCCAAGTCAGTCGCCAGTCGCCCCCCATGGAGGCTGTCGACTGACCATGGCGTCGGGTGCCGATACCGCTGAGTGCCATCATGCGCAGCATGGTTATGCGCGAATCGAAGCTCTGGACTTCCGTCTTGTGGCGTGACTCGACGATGTCGATACCTGCCGCGCTCATGGCATCGAGCCAGTTGGCGAGGGTGGGGTAGGAACATGGCTGCCCTTTGCGCAGCTCGGCGAAAGTTGACGGACCGTATGTGGCAAGTGCTACGACACCGCCTGGTTGAAGTGCTGCTCGGGCTTTGGCGGCAAAAGACAGAGGGTCTTTGAACCATTGGACAGCAGATGCTGACGTGATGGCTGACGCGGAAGGCCAAACGAGAGATTCGGCATCGCCCGTTTGGTTAGCAACCTCGAGGTCGGGATGGGCGTTCAGCTTGCGTGTCGCCTCGGCTATCATGGCGTCGCTAAGATCGAAGAGGGTGATGCGGTCGGGGTGGCATAGGGAAGCGATGGCGTCGGAGAGGAAGCCCGTCCCGCAGCCGATGTCGACAATGTGGGCATTGCGAGTTATGTGCGGTGCTGCCATTGCCGCCAATTGCTTGGCGAGGCGCGCCTGGACGGTCGCCACGCTGTCGTAGGTTGCTGCGCTGCCGCCGAAGTTGGCGGCTATGTCGTGTAACTCAGTATTGCTCATTATTGGTCAGAAGGGCCAATGCGGCATGTCGCGGTCAATGACTTTGCGGGCATGGGTGTCCCACCATGCGTGTTGCGATGAAGGGGGGAAGATGCGGTCGCGGCTACCTATGATGGCGACATCCCACATTGCGGGTTCAGGTTGTGGGGACGATTGGGCATCGAGGATGTGCTGGAGCTCGGCTAATTGGCTGTCGAGGGAGCGGGAGGTCATGAGAGCTGCCACCGTCGGGGCAAGAGCGGCGGAGTGGGCTATCTTGCGGGCGAACTTGGCACGGTTGGCGTCGCACCAGTTGGATATGGTGATTTGTATGGCTTCCGTGCCAATGCCTTGGGTCGCATCGGCTGGGCGTGGTGTTCCTGCTATGGCTGTGCGGGTCGTGATATGCAAGTCGGGATGAGCAGAGAGGAAAGACTCGGCAGCCCAAACGCCCATTGACCATGCTTTAACGTCGAACTCGTCCCAACGACTAAGGTCGAGAGAGAGACTGAGGTCGGAATAGTCCCACAAGAGGATAGTCGTACCTGTCGGGTTGATATACTGCTCTATGCTGTCATCGAAGCCCCACCCGAGAAACCAGAGAGTGGCAGAGGCAGAGCCTTTGTCGGTCAAAATCTTAAAGTTCATGGTTTGTAGCTTTTGATGATCTGAACCAAGGGCATAAGCTGCTCGCTTGTCATATTGGCTTTGAGGGAGAGCCGTAGGCGCGCTTGGCCGAGAGGAACTGTCGGGTGACGTATGGGGAGAACGTAAAACCCATTGTCGCGGAGCTTTTGCCCAAGAGCTACGGCGGCCGCATTCTCACCACAGATGTAAGGAACTATGTGCGTGGCACCGCACGCTGGCTCAGAGACCCCGAGACTCTCAGTCAGCCAATGACCAAGCTCCTTGAGGTGCGCACGCTCGGCATCCATCGTGGTCAACTTATTGAGAATGAAGCGAGTCCATGCGACATTGATGGGCGGCAGACCGGTGGTGAATATCAGGGTGCGGCAACGATTGACGAGCCATTGGCGGACGGTATCGGAGGTTATGGACCATGCCCCGCAAGAGGCGAGAGCCTTACCGCATGTGCCGATGAGGATATCAGCCTCGGCAGAGAGACCGAGTTCCGCCATGAGACCTGCGCCACCCTTGCCATGCGCTCCGACACCATGAGCCTCGTCGACATAGAGCCAGAAACCGAACTCGCGCTTCATGTCGACAAGCTCCTGAAGAGGGGCGGCATCGCCATCCATGCTGTAAATGCTCTCGACGACGACGAACGTGCGACCCGACGCTCCACGCCTTTTTTCGAGAAGACGGCGGAGGTGCTTCATGTCGTTATGGCCGAAGCGGCTGACAGTCGTGCCGTTGGCAGCGGCCAGGCGCATGCCGTCGATAAGGCTGGCGTGGATGAGCTTGTCGGCGATGATGAGGTCGTCCTTATCGGCAAGGGCCGGGAGGATACCGGTGTTGGCATGGTATCCGCAGTTAAAGACGAGAGCCGCGCGCCCGTCGTAGAGAGCCGACAGCTGACGTTCGAGAGCCACGTATTCGGAGTGGTTGCCAGTAAGGAGGCGGCTGGAGGAGGCACTCATGGATGGCGTCGTCGGCACATATTGCGAGATGAACTCACTCCAGAGGTTCGGGTCATCCGCCAGACCCATATAGTCGTTGGTGGAGAGATTGAGCATCTTGCTGGTGTCGGCAGAGGGAAGGGAGCGGAGGCTGTCGGCAGAGCGGAGATCGTCAAGCTCTTTTGTGAAATCTATCATAGGAAGAAGTTACGCCATGGAGCGGACGCCAATCTCGAGGCCGTGGCAGAGGTGGCGGAGGCTGTCGTCGTCGATGATATATTGTGGCATGATGTAGACGAGACGACCGAAGGGTCGGATCCAGACGCCATTCTCCACAAAGACTTTTTGGAGACGAGCCATGTCGACAGGCTGCTTTGTCTCGACAACGCCTATGGCGCCGAGGACGCGGACATCCGCCACCTGTGGCAGAGAGGCGAGTGGAGACAGCTCCTCGCGCATGATTTGTTCCATGTGGGCTATCTTGGATTGCCAGTCGTGGCGGAGAAGCTCGTCGATGGAGGCGCAGGCGACGGCGCAGGCGAGAGGGTTGCCCATGAATGTGGGACCATGCATGAAGCAGCCAGCCTCTCCGGCAGAGATGCCTTGCGCCACCTTGTCGGTGCAGAGCGTGGCGGCGAAGCTCATGTAGCCGCCAGTGAGTGCTTTGCCGATGGTGACGATATCGGCTTCCACGCCGGCATGATGGCATGCGAAGAGGCGACCCGAGCGGCCGAAGCCAGTGGCTATCTCGTCGGCAATGAGGAGGATTCCGTTCTCGTCGCACAACTGTCGGACGCCGCGGAGATATTCGGGATGGTAGAAACGCATGCCGCCTGCCCCTTGGACGATAGGCTCGAGGATGATGGCGGCGAGTGTAGCCCCGTGGTCATGCACGATTTGGCGCATGGGGTCGAGGTCCTTGTCGTCCCACTCTGCACCGAATGGGATTTGAGGAGCAGAGGCGAAATATTGTGCGGGGAGTTGTCGGCTGAAGAGACCGTGCATGCCCGTCACGGGGTCGCAGACGCTCATGGCGTGCCATGTGTCGCCGTGGTAACCGCTGCGGATCGTGGCGACCTGGCATCTCTCGGGGTGACCGATAGCCGCCTGGTACTGGATGGCCATTTTGAGAGCGACCTCGACGCTGACGGAGCCGGAGTCGGAGTAGAAGATCCAAGGCGTATGGGGGAGGAGGCGCACAAGTCGTTTGCCAAGCTCGACGGCAGGCTCGTGGGTAATGCCGCCGAACATTATGTGGCTCATCTTGGAAACTTGCTCGGTGAGAGCGGCATTGAGTGCGGGGTTGTTGTAGCCGTGGATGGCGCACCACCAGCTGCTCATGCCGTCGACGAGTTGGCGTCCGTCTTCAAGGAATATGTGACATCCCTCGGCACGTGAGACGCCGTAGCAGGGGAGAGGGTTGATGGCGGAGGTGTAGGGGTGCCAGAGATGGTTGCGGTCGAAGTCGTAATCTATCATGGAGTCAGCTATTTACTTATTGTCTTGCCATTCGGGTTTTGGGTCGCGGCCGCAATTGCGGAAGAGGCTCATGTCGTCATCGATGCCGCCAGTGCCTATGGTGGTGAGCATGTCGCCGACGATGGAAGCGTCGACACCGCAAGCGATGGCCTGCTCTTGATGGTCGATGAACTTGATGCGCCCGCCAGCCATGCGGATTTCGGCTTTAGGGTTGCAGAGACGGAAGATGGCGAAGGTGGTGAGAATCTCCTCGGGCGTGAGTGGCGGACGGTCTTCGAGAGCTGTGCCTTTGATGGGGACGAGGACGTTGACGGGGATGGAGACGGCATGGACATCGTCGCGGAGGAAAATGGCCATCTCGATGCGCTGGTCCATGGTCTCGCCCATGCCTATGATGCCTCCGGAGCAGATCCCGAAGCCTACCTCTTGGGCCCAGCGGATGGTCTGGAGTTTCTCTTCGGTTGTGTGAGTGGAGCAGAGGGATGGGAAGAAAGAGGGCGCGCTCTCGACATTGCAGTGGTAGTGGCGAAGTCCGGCGTCGTAGAGCTTCTGAAGCTGAGGTTTGGAGAGGAGACCCATTGAGGCGCAGAGGTCGATGTTGGTCTGCTCGGCCACCTTGTGGTATATGTCTACGACGTGGTCAATCTCCTTGTCGGTAAGGCGGCGACCGCTCGTGACAAGAGAGAAACGTCCGACGCCCTTCTTGGCGTTATGGATCGCCATGTCGATGGCTGCTTGCGCGTCGATGAGAGGGTACTCGTCTATGCCCGTATGGTGCTTGTGGCTCTGCGCGCACCATTTGCAGTCTTCGGAGCATCGTCCGGAACGGGCGTTGATGATGGAGCAGGTTTGGAAGTGGTCGCCGCGGAAATGTCGGCGGATGTCGTCGGCCACCTTATAGAGAGTCTGCTTGTCTGGAGAATTGGCAGCGAGGCGCGCCTCGTAGAAGGTGACGTTGTGTCCTGCCTTGACCTTTTCACCGAGGGCTATAAGTTGAGTCTTATCCAAAGTTCTGGTTATTAAGTTGTTGTGTGTGTCGCTAATGTGGAAAGTGGAGAGAAAACAAGACCCGCATCGGGAATAGGCTATTATTTTGAAAAGAGCCGTCCCGATGCGGGTTATCACTATTAAGAAGGAATCCTTGACTGGGTGCGCACGAAAGGGGCGTACACGTCGCAAAGAGCGGCGCGGCGGGGTGCGCAAGGTGCTGATGGCGCGACGGGGAGAATGTCGGTGAGAGCCTCGAGCGAGCCTGGTGGGGCATCGTCGTCGGAATCGTCGGAGTCGCGTCGGGAAGGAGTTGGGTTCAGGGAGATGGAGAATTTGCGTCCGGACTTGAGCATCTGCGCATTGACGATTGAGTCTTTAACGACACCAATGACGACGTGGCGGTGGATGCTGGCGAAAGCAGCCCATGGCGCACGGCTCCATCGTTTGAAGACGAAGGGACGGCTTGTTGTGGGCTGACAGTTGGACATCAAGGATAAAGATTAGATGTTGGCTTTGAGGATGGCAGCCATCTGCTCTTGCACCTTATGAGCCTCTCGCGCGGCGGCTTCGGCAAAGTCGGTGCCGTTGGAGGCGTAGATGATGGCGCGGCTGGAGTTGACGAGCAGGCCACAATCTTTAGTCATGCCGTATTTGCAGACCTCTTCGAGCGAGCCTCCTTGCGCACCGATGCCGGGGACGAGGAGGAAGCTGCTTGGGGCGACGCGGCGGATGTCTTCAAACATCTTGCCTTGTGTGGCACCGACGACGTACATCATCTTGTCGTCTCCTGCCCATTGCTGGCTTGTTCGGATGACTTTCTCGAAGAGGCGTTCGCCAGCCTTGTCTTCGGTGAGTTGGAAGTCGTGGCTGCCCTTGTTGCTGGTGAGGGCGAGGAGGATGACCCATTTGCCATCATAGCCGAGGAAAGGAGTGACGCTGTCCTCGCCCATGTATGGGGCGACGGTGAGTGCGTCTACATTGAGATCCTCGAAGAAGGAGCGGGCGTACATGGCACTGGTGTTTCCGATGTCGCCGCGTTTGGCGTCGGCAATGATGAAATGCTTGGGGTAGTTCTTGCGGATGTAGTCTACGGTCTGCTCGAGAGCTTCCCATCCTTGCTTGCCGAGGCACTCGTAGAAAGCGAGGTTTGGCTTATAGGCAACGCAATATTGCGCAGTGGCGTCGATGATGGCTTTGTTGAAGTCGACGACGGCCGTTGGTGATGACTGGAGGTGGGCGGGGAGCTTGCGGGTGTCGGTGTCGAGGCCTACGCAGAGGAAGCTCTGTCGCTCGCGGATTATGGAGATGAGATCTTGACGGTTCATATTGTCGGGTGTTGTTTAGAGTTCGCTCTCTTTAAGACGTTCGGCGTTCTCGGCTACGATGAGGTGGTCGATGCAGTCTTGGATGTCGCCATCCATGAAGGCTGCGAGGTTGTAGATGGTGTAGTTGATGCGGTGGTCGGTGATGCGACCCTGCGGGTAGTTGTAGGTACGGATCTTGGCGGAACGGTCGCCAGTGGAGACCATTGTCTTACGACGTTTTGCGATGTCGTCGACGTACTTCTGGTGTTCCTTATCGTAGATGAAGGTGCGGAGGCGACTGAGCGCGCGTTCCTTATTCTTAGGCTGGTCGCGCGTCTCGGTACACTCGATGAGGATCTCCTCTACGAGACCCGTATTGGGGTTTTTCCAGTTGTAGCGGAGGCGGACGCCGGACTCGACCTTATTGACGTTCTGACCACCTGCGCCAGAGCTACGGAAAGTATCCCATTTGATCTCGCCCTCGTTGATCTCGACATCGAAAGGCTCAGCTTCGGGGAGGACTGCCACAGATGCGGCAGAGGTGTGTACTCGGCCTTGGGTCTCGGTGGCGGGGATGCGTTGGACGCGATGGACGCCGGACTCGTATTTGAGAGTGCCGTAAACCTTCTCGCCGGTCACGGTGCATATGATTTCCTTGAAGCCGCCAACGGCACCCTCGGAGCATGAGGACACGGTGAGATGCCAGCCCTTTGTCTCGCAATATTTGGAGTACATGCGGAAGAGGTCGCCAGCGAAGAGAGCAGCCTCGTCGCCACCAGCTCCTCCACGGATCTCGAGGACAGCGTTGCGGTCGTCCTCGGGGTCGGCGGGGACGAGAAGGAGCTTAATCTCCTCTTCGAGGGAAGGGATTATCTTTTCGAGCTCGGCAGCTTCCTCGCGCGCCATCTCCTTCATCTCGGGGTCGGACTCGTTGGTGAGGATGTCTTTAGCCTCGGCGAGACCGTTGAGGGCGTTGATGTATTGCTCACGGACTTTTAGAATGTCGCCGAGGTCTTTATATTCCTTAGAGAGCTTGACGTATCGTTTTTGGTCGGCTATGACGGAGGGGTCGGTGATGAGCGTCGAGACCTCGTCGAAGCGTGAGGCAAGACCGTCGAGGCGGTCGAGTATGCTGTTGTTTGTTGCCATTGAGTATTATTTCAGAACCTTAGAGATGAGGCGCCAAGAGGCCCAGAGCCAGACGATCAGGATGATGAACCTGGCGACGAGACCGCCGTAGGAGTCGGACTCCCATTGACTTACGATGAGTCCGCATATGGCGATGAGGACTGCAACGCAGACGATGATGAGAGCCGCCTTGGCTATTTTGGCGCGGTAGGAGGACATGGTGTGCTTAGTATTCGAAAGTGCCGAACTCGCTCTTGATGGTGAGCTTGCCCCCCTCAGGGCGAGGCTCTATGTGGCCGACGATTTGGGCGTCGATATTGAAAGATTTGGAGATCTCGATGACCTGCTGCGCATCTTCGGGGCGTACGTAGACCTCGAGACGGTGACCCATGTTGAAGACCTTGTACATCTCCTTCCAGTCTGTGCCGCTCTGCTCCTTGATGGTGCGGAAGAGAGGGGGGACGGGGAAGAGATTATCTTTTATGACGTGGAGATTCTCGACAAAGTGCATGACTTTTGTCTGCGCGCCGCCAGAGCAGTGAACCATGCCGTGGATGGAGGGTCGCATCTTGTCGAGAAGTTGTTTGACGACGGGAGCGTAGGTGCGAGTGGGGCTGAGGACGAGCTTGCCGGCGTTGAGAGGTGATCCTTCGACGGGGTCGGTGAGGCGGAGCGATCCTGAATAGACGAGCTCGTCGGGCACGGCGGCGTCGAAAGACTCGGGATATTTCTGCGCGAGGTATTTGGCGAAGACATCGTGGCGTGCTGAGGTGAGACCGTTGCTACCCATGCCGCCGTTGTACTCCTTCTCGTAGGTCGCTTGGCCGCAGGAAGAGAGACCTACGATGACGTCGCCAGCGGCGATGTTGGCATTGTCGATGACATCGGCGCGGCGCATACGGCAAGTGACGGTGCTGTCGACGATGATGGTGCGGACGAGGTCTCCGACATCGGCCGTCTCACCGCCTGTGGCATAAGCACCGACTCCCATTTCGCGAAGCTCGGCGAGAAGTTCGTCTGTGCCGTTGATGATTGCGGAGATGACCTCGCCAGGGACGAGCATCTTATTACGCCCGATGGTGCTGGAAACGAGGATGTTGTCGACTGCACCGACGCAGAGGAGGTCGTCGATGTTCATGATGAGGGCGTCTTGAGCGATGCCTTTCCAGACGGAGAGGTCGCCGGTCTCGCGCCAATAGGCGTATGCGAGGCTGCTCTTGGTGCCGGCGCCGTCGGCGTGCATGATGTTGCACCACTCGGGGTCGCCGCCGAGGATGTCGGGAATGATCTTGCAGAAAGCGCGCGGGTAGAGACCCTTGTCGATGTTTTTGATGGCGTTGTGGACGTCCTCTTTTGCGGCGCTTACGCCGCGGAGCGTGTATCTCTCGTTAGATGAAGCCATTGGGTGGAAATGTAGGAGAGTGAAAGTTGTTGTTGGCACCGCATGGAGTGCCGTGCGCGAATTTAGTGAATTTTCGGGGAATAGCCATGCAGGGGGGCGAGCAAGACGGCATGAAAGAGCTTCGCCACAAGTCCCTGTGTTTGTGGCAGGAACTTGTGGCGAAACATCTGGATTACACTATTGAAAGACTGTGTGTTACACTTCAGCGGCTACTATGCCGCGAGCCTTGACCATGTTGCGTAGTGCGGCTTCGGTCTCGGGCCATTGGCGGGTCTTGAGACCGCAATCGGGATTTACCCATAGGCGTTCGCGCGGGATGAGGTTGAGGGCCTTGTGGAGGAGATTGACAATCTCGTCGACACTCGGGACGCGCGCGGAGTGGATGTCATAGACACCGGGACCGACCTCGTTGGGGTAGTCATATTTGGCGAAAGCGTCGAGAAGCTCCATTTGCGAGCGGCTGCACTCGATGGTTATGACATCGGCATCCATGGCGGCGATATGATCCATGATGCCGTTGAACTCGCTGTAACACATGTGAGTATGGACCTGTGTCTCATTCTTGACGCCACTGGAGGTGATGCGGAAAGAGTCGACAGCCCAGCGGTAGTAGTCGGTCTGCTTGGCTTTGCGTATTGGGCTGCCCTCGCGGAAAGCCGCCTCGTCGATCTGGATTACGCAGATGCCTGCTTTCTCAAGGTCTTGAACCTCGTCGCGGATGGCGAGGGCTATCTGGCGGCAAGTGTCGGCGAGAGGCTGGTCGTTGCGGACGAAGCTCCATTTCTGAATCGTCACAGGGCCTGTGAGCATCCCCTTCATCGGCTTTGACGTGAGGCTTTGGGCGTAGGATATCCAGTTGACGGTCATCGGGTTGGGACGAGATACATCTCCGTAGATGACAGGAGGTTTGACGCAACGGGAGCCGTAGCTCTGAACCCATCCGTTGGTGGAGAAGGCGAACCCCTCGAGTTGCTCTCCGAAATATTCGACCATGTCGTTGCGCTCGAACTCTCCATGTACGAGGACATCGAGCCCCATACTCTCTTGGAACTTGACGAGATTGGCTATCTGGCTCTTGATGAAATCGTCGTATTGCCCACGTGAGACCTCCCCTTTCTTGAAGCGGCTACGCCATTGTCGCACCTCGGCGGTCTGGGGAAAGGATCCGATGGTTGTCGTAGGGAGCAGAGGAAGCTGGAGCCTCTTGCTCTGCTGGACGGCGCGCTGGGCGTAGGGGGCTGGGCGACTCAGCAAAGACGCGGAGACGTTGGCGGCGCGGGCCTTGACGGCAGGCTTGTGGACAAGGGGGGATGAGAGGCGGCTCTGCATGTCGGCCTGGTTGGCGGCGAGGGCAGAGAGAGCCTTGGCGGAAGGGTTGGCGGAGGCGAGATCGGCGAGCGTCGCGACCTCGGCTACCTTTTGTTTCGCATAAGCCATCCAACGCTTCACCTCGGCGGGGAGCGTCTTCTCATTGGTCTCGTTGTCAAGATCTTGCGGGCTGTGGAGAAGAGAGCAGCTTGTGGAGATTATGATGCGGTCGGAGCCGAGGCGGGACACGACGTCCTTGATGACCTTGAGGCTCTTGTCGAAATCGTTTTTCCAGATGTTGCGTCCCTCGACGATGCCGACGCTAAGCCCCGTGGTTGATGGGAGAGCGTCGATGACGGCATCGAGCTGGTCGGGAGCGGCAACAAGGTCGACGTGTATGAAATCGGCACCGAGGGATGCGGCGAGAGGCGCATTGTCATAGATGCCGTCGAAATATGTTGCGAGGATGACCTTCAAGCGTTTACGGCTTGAGAGGCCGTTGTATATGTGCGAGAAAAGCTCCTTGGCTTGTTGGTCGAGGTCGGTGACGAGGAGAGGCTCGTCGATTTGGACATATTCGACGCCGAGGTCGGCGAGGGAGTCGAGGAGTTCGTTGTAGACGGGGATGAGCTTATCGGCGAGGGCGGAGAGAGAAGTCTCGCCATTGCGGATCTTGCCAAGGAGGAGGAAAGAGGCGGGGCCGAGGACTACGGTTTTGGTCTTTATCCCGAGGGCGAGGGCCTCTTTATAGGCGTCGGCCACGAAATTGTCGAAGAGCGAGAAATGGGTGTCGGCATCGAACTCGGGAACGATGTAGTGGTAGTTGGTGTCGAACCACTTGGTCATCTCCATTGCGATGACATCGACGCCGTTGGATTGCTTGCCATGCGCCATGGCGAAAAAGAGGTCGAGCTTGTCGGATCGGAGAGCGTCATAGCGTGCGGGGATGGCGCCGAACATGAGGCATGTGGAGAGGACGTGGTCGTAGAGTGAGAAGTCGGCAGAAGGGATGAGGCCGATGCCTTCCTCTTTCATCAGTTGCCAGTTCTCTTTGCGGATTTGAGCGGCGGTCTGGAGGAGTGAAACCCTGTCAGACAGCCCTTTCCAGTAGGCTTCTACTGCGCGTTTGAGTTCGCGGTGGGCTCCCATGCGCGGGTAGCCCAGGATGTTTGTAAGCATGATGTCGTTTTAGTATTACTGTTCTATGTAATCCGAAACTAAGGTACGACATGGGGATTGGCTTGCAAGACGAGCGCAGGATATTTGGAGTTTTATTCTTTCTCGAGCGCATTTGGAGTGGGAAAGTTCTGCGAGCGGCGGGTGAGGGTCGTAGAAAGGAGAAAAAAACTCGGCGCAGCCCTGTGTGAGAGGGTTGCGCCGAGGGTGTTACTGTTCTTGTTGTAGAGAGGTGAGTCTGGTCGTTACTTGACGAGGAGCTTCTCTGTCACTTTGGAGCCGTCGCTAAGGGTGCGGACGACGATGTTGAGACCCTTCTGAGGAGTTGTTGCCTTGACTCCAGCGAGGTCGTAGTAGGTGGTGTTGACAACTTCGGCGTCGGAGGTTATAGGACGGAGGGCTGTTGTTGATGGGCTGATGGTTACGCTCTTGACGGAGAGTTTTTTGCCAATTGCTTCCTTATTTGCCAGGATGCGAGCCTCTGAGATGTTACTACCGACCTTGAAGGAACCACTGGAGCCTGTGATTTGCCAATAATTCTCATCCCCGTTGATGCGTTTGACACAAAGCTGGAAACAACCCTCATCGACTTCGGCACCGAACTCGATTTTGATGACGGCGTCCGTCTCTCCCAAAGAGTTGGCACCACCCAAGTATCTTGTTGCCCACTCTTTTGTTACTTCGAAGTCCAGATTGTAGAATGCGATATTGTACTTTTCCTCATACGTGGTCTGGATGCCATCAATGGTGACGGAGTTGATGGTTATGGAGTTGCCTTGGGTAGTAGCCATGAGCAAGGCTTCCTTGGCTTTGGAGGAGAAAGTGATAGTGTTCTTGCCGACAGTCAAAGCGTTGGAGTACAGTGGTGTCTGGTCGTCGCAGAGCTTCCACTCTCCTAATATTTCGGCGACATCAACGACGATTGTGTTTATCTCTGTAACGCCGCTGGCAATATTCAGCTTACCCCAGTTAGCAGTTGCGATCATCGACAATTTTGACGGATAGGTGACGTTCATACCCCAGGAATAATCCTTCTCTCCTTTTGCGGCAAGGGTGAGAGGGGTTTGCGCCATGACACTTCCGGCACAGAGGGCGAGGGCGGAAATTAGTAAAAGTTTTTTCATGCAAACTTATTTTAGAGGTTTGAGAAAAGCAAGGATCGGGCGACGAACCCTTTCCAAGTGTTGATCACATTGTGTTCGTGTCGATTAGACAACTGTTCGTTCTGTCCGTTCGACAAGCAAACGTAAATAATCGTTTTTTTTTGTGCAAATAAAAAAGTGCTTAATGGAGAATAAAATGTGGTAGTGGAGTTTTACGTGGATATAAAATAGAAAGAGACACCCGAAGGGGCGTCTCTGGAACGAAGTATGGAAAAACGGAGGAAGACCGTTATCCGATGGCGGAAGGAGGATAACCGAAAGCTTTGGCGAAGCAGCGGCTGAAATATTTAGGGTCGTTGAAGCCGACCTCGTATGCTACTTGGCTGACGTTGAGACGATTGGCCTTGTTGGCTAAAATCTCGCGGGCGATATTGAGACGATAGGTGCGGATGAAATTGCCCGGAGCTTGTCCCATGACGCTTTGCATCTTCTTGTGGAGCATGCTCTTGGAGCAGCCGACCTCAGATACGATATCATCGATGGAGAGGTCGGGGTCCTTGTAGTTGGCCTTGACGAAAGACGTGACTCGCTCGACGAACTTCTCGTCCTCGCTCTCACGCTCGATGCCGAGGTCGGCAGTGTCGAGCGTCGTGAGGAAGCGGTTTTGGTTCTTCTGTTTGCTGGCGAGGATGCCGGATATGCGCGCTTTGAGCATCTCCTCGTCGAAAGGCTTATGGAGATAGCTCTCGACTCCTATGCGGTAGCTCTCGGTCTGGTACTGCCCATCCATCTGCGCGGTGAGGATGAGGATAGGCGTGTGGCTGTAAGCGAAATCGGCTTTCACCTTACGTGCGAACTCGAGACCGTCCATGACGGGCATCATGAGGTCTGCGATGATGAAGTCGACATCATTCTCGGCAAGAGCCGTGAGACCTTCCACGCCATCCGCAGCCTCGACGACGTGGTAGGAGTCTTCGAGGAAAGAGCGGATGTAGGTGCGCATATCCGCGCTATCCTCGACGACGAGAATTGTCATACGCTCGGCGACCGGGGTTATTGGCTCGTCGGCGTTGGCGGCATCGGTCTGCCGTTGCGCCTCGGCTTGGGCTGGCGTCAGGGCGTCGGCGGCATCGGCTGGTCGGCCTTCGGGAGTCGGGATGATGACGCGGACGGAGATGCCGCGAGTCTGGTTGTTGCGGATCTTGATCTCTCCGTCGCACTCTTGGACGATTCGGTTGACGACGTAGAGACCGATGCCGGTGCTGTTGACGCTGGAGAAGCGGTTGCCATCCTTGCCTGCGGACTGGAAGAAGCGGTCGAAAACCTTGTCGATGCGGTCGGCAGGGATGCCTATACCTCTGTCGCGGACGCAGATATAGGTTCGGAGCTTGCCGTCCTCTCGAAGCTGGCAGACGAAGAGGTCGATAATCTTGCCGTCGCCGGAGTATTTGATGGCGTTGCTGAGGAGGTTGGCGAGAATTTTAGTGAGGGCGTCGGTGTCGATGCGCACGTAGGGTGTCGGGACGTGGAAGAAAGAGCGGAGCCTGATGCCCTGTTCCGCGGCGTAGGCGACATAGGGGGCGACCATGCTCGTGACGTAGTCCTCGAGATTGGTGCTTACGGGGTGAATCTCCATATTTCCCGTCTCGACCTTGCGGAAATCCATCAGTTGGTTGACAGTCTGGAGGAGGCTGTTTGCGCTGCGCTCGATGAGGTCGAGCTGCTCGGTCACCTCGGGCAGCTTTGTTAGCTGCTTGGCGCGGCGCACGGGACCCGTGATGAGCGTGAGCGGGCTTCGAAGCTCGTGGCTTATGTTGGTGAAGAACTGGAGCTTGTCGATGCTGAGACGCTGGATTTTGCTGGTCATCTCGAGGATGTTCTCCTTTTGGCGGACGATGAAATCGTTCTGCTCTGTGAGCTTGGAGTTAGACTCCTCGAGTTGGGCCTTTTGCTCCTCGAGGATATGCTTTTGGACCTCAAGCTCATGCGTCCGAAGCTCGACCTCCTTGCGGAGCATCTTGCGGTTGGCCTCTATGGCCCTCATCCTGAGGCGGAAGATAAGCATTACGGCACCGATGATGAGAATGCCCATGATGACGTAGAACCACGTCGTCTTGTAGAAATAGGGCGTCACGGTGACATTGAGCACGCGCTCATTTGACCATCGGCCGTTAGTGGCGACGCTGCGGACGCGGAGCTTGTAGTCGCCTGCGGAGAGGTTGGTATATTGTGCGGAACGTAGCCCCTTGGCGGGAGTCACCCAGTCGTCGTCGAAGCCGTCGAGGCGGTATTGGTAGCGGACGGCGGACGGGGCGGGGTAGTAGAGGGAGGAGAACTCGATGGCGAAGGACTTGTCGGACTCGTGGATCTCGATGGAAGCCTCGTCCTCGATGTCGGACGAGATGATGCCATCGGGCGACGGCGAGACGGGCGTGTTGTTGACAATGAGCCTTGTGAGGACAGGTGCGCGGCGCGACTGCGTGCCAGCAGATTTGGGCGAGGGGCCGATCTCGCTGAAGCCGTCGAGATTGCCGAGGAAGACGTGACCCGTCTGGCGCGACGTCCAAGCGGCGTTCCAGTAATAGCAATCGGAGAGAAGCCCATCGGTGGTGAAGAAGCTGCTCATGGCATCCTGATGGGCAGAGAGGAGGCTCAGCCCGTTTTGCGTACCGATCCAGATATTGCCGTCGCCATCCTCCGCGATGCTGACCGTATTATTGTTGGCGAGGCCAGTCTCTGTCGTGAGGGGGTGGAACTGGGTGTCGGGCGAACTGGTGTCGGCCTCGTAGATGCCGAAGCCGTTGGTCGAGATGTAGAGCCGGTTTTTTGATTGGGAGAAATAGATGAACGTGACGCGCGGATCGCCATGGACATTGGGATTGTCGAGACGATGGCAGATGAGGCGATGGGAGATGGACAGGTTGCTGTTATTGAACGAGTTAAGATCGATCTCGAAGAGTCCGAGCGAGGTGCCGATCCAGAGCCGCCCGCGATTGTCGATGTCGGCTCCGAGTGCTCCATTCATGTCATTGAACGTGGAGGATGGGATTGGCTGGAGGACGCTTTCTTGGCGGATGAAGCAGATGCCGTTTATTGACGCGACCCATACGCCGTGGTTGATATTGTCGGCGATGACGGCACCGATGAAATCGCTGTGGAGACCGTTGGCCGTATCGAAGTGGTGGATGACGGGACGTGTGCGACGAGACGGGTCGATTATGTCCACGCCGCCGCCCCACGTGCCGACGTAGAGCAGCCCACGCTCATCGACCGTCATGCAGGAAACGGAATTGTGGCATAGCCCGTCGGCTCTTGTTATGAGGGAGAACGCCTTGGAGCCGCGTGGACGTCGGGCGAGCCCGCCCTCGACAGCGCCGACCCACAGGGTGCCGTCATGATCCTCGACAATGGAGTTAACGGGGCGGATAGTGCGGTTGGGCGATATGGCGAGATTGGAGTTGCGTCCGGCGATCTCCTCTGTCGTGACGTTCACGACGTTGAGGTTGATGGGGCTGATAAGCTCAGCGCCTGCCACGTCGGTGCCTATCCAAACGCCTTGGCTTGTGGGCGTCAGGCAGTTGATGAAATTGGAGCTGAGGCTCTTTCCAGGGCGGGATTCCTCTTGCGTAATACGCTCGAAGCTGTCGGTCTCGTGGTTGTAGATGTTGAGACCCTTGAGCGTGGCTACGATGACGCGCCCGTCTTGGTCTGTGGCGATGTCGGTTATGCGGTTTTGCGTGAGGGTTGTAGGGTCGGCGTCGCTGTGGCGATAGATGCTCTCCTCTCCAGTCGTGAGATTGTAGCGGAAGATGCCGAGGTCTGTGCCCACCCACAGGAAGCCGCTGCTCTCGGCAATAGTCTCAACGATGGCCGCGCTATTGGCGATGTTTGGGTGCTGGTCTTGGCGGATTGTGACCTCGCGTCGCTCGGGAGAGAATTGGCAGACGTAGATGTTGGACGCAGAGGCGGCATAGACGCCGCGAGAACCGCGCTCGATGCAGGTGATGGTGGCGGGGAGGTCGACTTTATCAAGAACCATCGGCGTGGCATCGGAAGCGGATGTTGGTCCGATGACGACTAAAGAGTGGTGGGCGGCGAGCCATACGAGGCCGTTGTTGTCGGTCGCGAGATGGAAGATGGCGGCGTCGGGGAGGGTGTCCTTGCCGACGACGAGGGGGAAGGATGTCATCTGCTCGGAGCGGGTGTCGAAGACAGAGACTCCGCATGCGGTGCCGATCCACAGTTTGCCGTCGTTGGCGAGGACGAGAGAGTGGACGAAATTGCTGCGCAGGGCTGGCGTATTGGCGACGTTGAACTCACGGAACGAGTAGCCGTCATATCGTACGAGGCCGTTGCCCCCCATGGCGAACCATGTGAAGCCCTTGTCGTCCAGGCACACGTTGTCGACAAGATTGCCCGGAAGTCCGTCGGACATTCCGACATGGCGCACTATGTGGTGATCCCAGAAATCGTTGGCAGCCATGACCATCGTTGTGGAACAAAGGAGGCCTATGATGGCGGACGCGATACGGAACATGGTGTGTTTCATGCAGTTGGAGGAAAAGAGAGCCAAGGGCTGTCGTGAAAGGTTTTTTGGCTAAAGTGCCGCAAATGTAGCTTGAAATTAGTGAATGTTGACGAAAATTTCAAATTTATACGACTATCTTTGTCTAACACAATAAATTACGAAATGAAAACCGACGCACGAAAGAGCAGAAGAAAGATATTCACCCTAACATCAATACTCGCAGCGGCAGCCCTCGTAAGCTCATGTGGCGGAGGCAGCAAACCACTGCCACAAGGGCAGGCAGACGTGCCTGCGGAACTTCCAAAGGTCACATTCTCAGCAGATTCCGCATACTCATACGTGGCAGCGCAAGCGGCATTCGGCCCACGAGTGCCAGAGACCGAGGCGCATGCCAAATGCGTGGACTACCTGACAGGCAAACTCAGGCAATTTGGAGCGGAAGTGACCGTGCAAGAGGCGGAAGGATCGGACTATGAGGGACGACCATTGAGAGTTAGAAACATAAAAGGAGCGTATAGGGCGGACCGCGTCAAGAGAGTACTGCTCTGCGCACACTACGACAGTCGCCCGTGGGCAGACCATGATGAGAACAAATCATTGAGAGACAAGCCAATAAGTGGAGCGAACGACGGAGCCTCGGGCGTCGGCGTATTGCTCGAGATTGCGCGGCAATTGCAGGCAAAGTCCCCGACGGTGGGCGTAGACATCATATTTTTCGACGCTGAGGATGGCGGCACGCCCGACCATAAGCCGGTTGACGAGTATCGTCAGGATACGTGGTGCATCGGCAGCCAGTTGTGGGCGGCAGGTCCAGGGCGCGATGCCGCGCACAGATATGGCATCTTGCTCGACATGGTTGGCGACTCGAGTGCCGTCTTCCCGATAGAGCAATTCTCGAAACGCAAGGCGCCCGAGGTTGTCGACAAAATATGGACTATTGCGGAGCGCATGGGGCATGGCGACATCTTCACGCGCGGCGAGGGCAGCTACATCACCGACGATCATTACTACCTCAACAAGTTGACCAACGTCCCGACCGTCGACATAATCCATTACGAAGACGGATTCTGCAAGACGTGGCATACGCAAGACGACACGATAGAACACATCAGCTCTGCCACGCTTGGCGCAGTGGGCGAAGTCGTATTGACCGTGATATACGCTGAGCGATGAGCGCGGCAGACAGGAACAGAGAGACGTACAGGGAATTGTGCCGTCGGGAGGGAGAACGGATCCCACTGATGGCCCGTGCATGGTGGGTAGAGGCCGTCAGCTCGTCGGCAGGCAAAGAGTGGGGAGCTGTGGTGGTGAAAGACGCAGGAGGACGGGTTGTTGCCGCCATGCCATACCAGATGACTAGAAAATGGGGTGTGGGGTTCATGCTGATGCCGCAGCTTACGCAACTGAGCAACGTATGGACAGCCTGCGGGACGGATAGAAAAGATGGAGTAGAGAAAATCGTGAGGAAGTTGAAAGAGACGTGCCGTGAGGAGAGGGTGTTAATGGTGCAGATGGCAGCGAGAATGAGTGAAGAAGAGGTGGAAATATTTGAGCGAGGGGGCTTTAAAGGGAGAAGAAGAATCAGTTACAGATTGCAGGACATGAGCGACATGGAGGTCGTCGAGAAAAGATTCGCAAACGACAAGAGACATAAGATCAAGAGGGCGGAACGGAAGGGAATGGAATTGGACATGACAATCGGACCGGAGGACTTTTACGGACTTGCCGAGCGACACTATGGGCAGCGCGGCGAGGCTATGATGTACAGCCGCAAGATGTTGACCGCATTGCATGACGCGGGGAGAGATAACGGGTGTTGCCAAATGTTCGGCGCGAGAGAGAAAGAGACGGGGGCGTTGTCCGCAGCCGTCATGATAGTGGCTGACGAGAACGTGGCCTATTATCTTGCGACAGCCTTTGCGCCAGAGAGCGCGAAAGACGGGGCGTTGGAATGGCTGACGAGAGAGTGCATCAGATGGACAGCGGCGAGGGGGCTGGTATTCGATTTTGAAGGGTCGGAAGAAGAGAGAATAGCATTTGCATTCAGGCACTACGGAGCAGAAGAGACGAGATATTGGAGTGGAGAATGGTATGCCAACAAGATAACAGAAACGGTCGTCGGGCTGATGACGGGAAAGCGCAGGAGAAAGTAATACGACAACATAAAGCGCAAAAACACCGTGACTGAGTGAAACCAATTTTCTTATTTTCGCATATAGACCAGAAATAATAACACCAACAAAGATGGAAGCCAATAAGACACAAGAATTTGAATATACAGTGGAGTCGAACCTTTTGGCCAGCGCCATGGGCAGTGGTGACATGCCAGTGCTTGCGACGCCCGCCATGGTGGCGATGATGGAGAACGCGAGCATGAGGCTCGTAGCCCCCGAGTTGCAGGCTGGCGAGACGACAGTAGGCTCGATGATCAGCACGAGCCACTTGAAGCCGTCGGCAGAGGGTGCGAAAATCGTGGTGAGCGCGACGTTGACGGAGGTTGACGGACGAAAGTTGACCTTCAAGGTCGTGGCCAAGGATGGCGAGGCCGTTATTGGCGAGGCAGACCACATCCGTTACATCGTGGGTCGCGAGAGATTCTTGAGTAAAGTATATCCAGCTAAATAACTGGACATGAGAGCGGTAGTCGCATTGGTCATGACGCTTGTCGCCTGCGTGACTTGCGTAAGCTGCGATACAAAAGCCGAGGCGAAGAGCATAGCGGCGTCGGAGATAGTCAAGAAACTCGGGCGTGGCGAGAGCGTCGTCGTCAATGGTGCGCACATAACGGGCGACCTCAACCTGGCGGAGGCTGGCAAGGGATTGAATGTCATGCCCTTGGCTCATGCGACAATAGAGGGCGAGGTGGCGTTTGTCAATTGCGTCTTTGAGGGTCGCGTCACCATGAGCGAAGTGCGTGAGGAGGGGCGGCAGATTGTGGCCGTGGACTTCTTACGCGATGTGTCGTTTGTGGCGTGCAGCTTCATGGGCGACGTCGATTTCAGCCAAGCGAGATGCCGCGGGCGGTTGACAGCCGAGCGTTGCACATTTAGGGAGACGGTGAACATGGACGGCGCACGATATGACGGAGGCGCAGTATTGAACAAGACTGGGATATGGGGACGGTGGTCGGCCTGCGCAGCGGTATTCGGGCATGGGAGCAGCATGATGGGAATGGCGTGCAAGCAAGAAGTGATGATGCAACGGGCTAAGTTTGAGGGTGGTATCGTGATGGCCGACTCGGAGCTTGGACATTATGTCGAGCTGTCGGGCGTATGGTCGTCGGGCGATATGAGCCTTGCGAATTGCCAAGTCGCGGGGCGAATGGAGATGAGGGACGCATGGATTGGTGGAAGGCTGAGCATACCGAACGCTCGATTTGGCGGAAAAGTGATGATGGAGGGCGTGGCGGTCCTCGGAAAAATAGAGACACGCGGCGCACAATTCAAAGATGGCACCGACGTGAGCGACTGCACATTCAAACTAAACTAAAAACCAGACATAAGTGAAAAAGCCACAGCTATTTAGAGCTACAGCTGCCGCCATGACGTTGGCTGCCAGCGTCTCACTGACATCATGTGAGGGCGATGTACTCAGCACGATAATCGACGTCCTTGACTACTTGACGACCGACGACGGCACGACCATCGAGGCTGACGGCAAAGGCCTTGGATGGTTGGAGAACGACGAGGACACGTCGACCATCGAAGACGACATCCAGATCAACACGAACGACGACAGTGAGGTAGGCGCGTCGCTGCCGAGCAAAGTCGACCTGACGCGCTACTTGCCGCCCATCGGCAACCAAGGCAACTATGGAACGTGCGTGGCATGGGCTACGGCCTATAACTGCCGCACATGGCTCAATGCGCAAGCTAAAGGGTTGTCGAAGAGTGAGTTGAACTACGCCAAGAACGTCTTCAGCCCTGCCGACATGTTCAAGGCCATCCCCAGCAGCCAAAAAGGCACGGGGTGCGCAGGCACAAGTTTCCAGCCGGCTTTTGACAAGATGGTGACCCGAGGCGTGGCGACATGGCAGACGTCGCCCTACTTGACAAGCTCGTCGGATTGCGACTGCTCGAACACAAGTAGCGAGAATAGCGACGCCGCAAACTACAAGATCAAGTCGTACCGTGAGATAGACATCCACTCCGTCAAGACAGTAAAACGCTATCTGTATGAGGGACACCCTGTTGTCTTTGGAGCAAAGCTTGGTGACAACTTCATGGCATGCAGCAGTTCGAGCGTCATATATTCCAACGGAACTTTCAACAACACGGGCATGCACGCGTACCACGCCATGATGATCGTCGGCTATGACGACAGCAAGGGCAGCAATGGAGCGTTCAGGATCGTCAACTCGTGGGATACGACATGGGGCGACAGCGGCTATGCATGGATTGACTGCAACTTCTTGTGCAGCGAGGCGTTCGCCTATGCCGGATTTGTAGCATACCTCGACGGCGACGACCAGACATCGTATGGCAGCGAGGCGTCTAACGTTGACCTTCAGCCATATAAGGTGACCGACACCGACGACGACACCGACAGCGACCCTACGTGGCGCACCTTGGTCTACGACGTTTGCAACGCAGGTGGCGGCACCGTAAAATCCTCATCGTCATGGGGTAACGCCTACCTGCTCTACGACGCGTATAACGCCAACAACTACACCATTGTCCTCATCGACATCTATTCCGATGCGTTCGACCTCGAAAAGGGCGAGATGAACGGTGCATGGGACGAGAACGAGGCAAAAGCCGCGCTTGGGCTCACGGCGCAAGGCTACTCGCTAACGAATATCGACATCCCTGGCAACTCGTCGGTCGCCAGCACCGTCGAGGGCGAAGATTGCTACTTCTCGTGGACGTATAAGATGCCCGACGTGACGGGAAAATACTATCTCGTGCTTATTGCCGACGCTTTCGGGTCGGTCGAGGAGAGCGACGAGACGAACAACTACTACTTCCTCACCGCTGCCGATGGTGGACCTCTGACCGTGACCAATGGCGTCATCAGCGACGAGATTGGCAACAACAAGGCTCTCTCCATGCCCAAGCGTGCGCAGAACGCCCATTTTGCCGAGCAGACGGCCGTCAACGCCACGGCACCCAACACCTACTCGCCAGCTGAAATATCCGCCCTGCTCAACGATGCGCGAAAGAGTGGCGAGCTGCGCAACAAGGCACTCGAATGGACAAAATCGGCAAACTCGCAGCTTGCCCGCCCACGCAAGATTATGAAACTAAACAAATAACATGAAAAACAAGATATTCAGGACGTTAGGCGCAGCTGCTGTGGCGTTCGTCGTATGCCTCAGCGTCAGTTCGTGCGCCGAGATGCTCTCAATGTCGTCATCCTCGTCTTCTTCTTCTTCTTCGTCCACACAGAAGCAGAGGCAGACCACCACCACGACGACCACCACCACGACGACCGACAGCAGCCAAAGCCAGAAGTCGAGCGCAGGCCGCGCCACGACGAGTGGCAGCACGTCAAAGGGACGGACGACGGTTAAGAAATAGCGTGACGGCAGTCGCATTGTGCATATTTATACTAGAATAATGCATATTGTTGCGTAAAAATAACTGCCGTCCCTCTTGTAGTCGGATAAGTATTACACGTAAAAGCGCGACAGCACCCCTTTAGGATTGGGGGCTGTCGCGTATTTTCATACAATTTGTTTAACTTTACCCTCGATATGTCTATCGTCATCAGCAACATAACAAAAAGCTACGGAAGCCAGTTGGCTCTCGATGGTGTTTCGGCATGCATTGAGGAGGGGCAGGTCGTCGGACTCCTGGGTCCGAACGGAGCGGGGAAATCAACGCTCATGAAGATCGTGACCGGCTACGTGCGCCCCGACAGCGGCAACGTCAGCGTGTGCGGCATGGACATAAACAGCGAGCCTATGGGCGTACGCCGTCTGATAGGCTACCTCCCGGAGCACAACCCCCTCTACCTCGACATGTACGTCAAAGAGTACCTGACGATGGTGGCAGGCATGTACGGAGCCTCGGACAAGGAGTCGCGCGTCGCGGAGCTTGTCGAGATGACGGGACTTACGCCCGAGGCTCACAAGCAGATAGGGGCATTGTCAAAGGGCTACCGTCAGCGCGTCGGCATTGCCCAGGCCCTCATAGGCGACCCGAAAGTGGTCATTCTCGACGAGCCGACGACGGGTCTCGACCCCAACCAGATCGTAGAGGTCCGCGAGCTGATCCGTAACCTTGCGAAAGACAGGACTGTGGTGCTGTCGACACATATCATGCAGGAGGTTGAGGCCGTTTGCGACCACATAATCATCATTGACCGCGGACACGTCAAGGCGCGCGGCAGCGTCGATGAGGTTCTGAGCATGGCGCGTGGCGGACAGGCTGTAGACGTGGAGTTTGCTGCCGACGTTGACATCGAGAACCTCGCCCATGAACTCAAAGCGTCGGTCTCCGTCACGGGGCCAAGGAGGTTCCGATTGGCGGCCCCGTCGGACGACGACGACTTGCGCCTCACGGCATTCAGATATGCCGTAAGGCATGACAACGCGATACTTCGCCTCGTGGCGGCGACAGAGGATATAGAGGACGTCTTCCACAAGTTGACGGCTCACTAAAAGAAACCAAAGACAAAAAACTCAAAAACGAACTAACGATATGGCAGACAAATTGATCGTGAAAGAACTTGACAACGTGACTGTCCGCTTCTCCGGTGACTCTGGAGACGGCATGCAGTTGGCAGGCAACATCTTCTCAACAGTGTCGGCTACCGTGGGCAACAGCATCAGCACGTTCCCCGACTACCCGGCCGACATTCGCGCGCCGCAAGGCTCACTGACGGGTGTGTCTGGCTTCCAGGTCCACATTGGCGCCAGCGTCGTCTACACCCCTGGTGACAAGTGCGACGTCCTCGTGGCCATGAACGCCGCGGCCCTGAAGACCCAGTACCGCTACGCAAAGCCCGACGCCACGATCATCATCGACACCGACGCCTTCCGCGAGAGCGACCTCAAGAAGGCCGCCTTCGAGACGCAAGACCCTCTGGCGGAGATGGGTATCGACCCGGACCGCGTCATCGCCTGCCCTATCACCCAGATGGTCAAGGATTGCCTGGCCGACTCGGGCATGGATGTCAAGAGCATCGTCAAGTGCCGCAATATGTTCGCCCTCGGTCTCGTCTGCTGGCTCTTCAGCCGCGACTTGGACGTCGCCTATAACTTCCTCCGCGAGAAATTTGCCAAGAAGCCCGGTGTCGCCGATGCCAACATCAAGGTAATCCAGGCCGGTTATGACTACGGTCACAACACACACAGCTCGGCATCCAACGTCTATCGCGTCGAGAGCAAGGTGAAGACCCCCGGCCGCTATATGGACATCACGGGAAACAAGGCCACGGCATATGGTCTCATTGCCGCAGCAGAGAAGGCTGGTCTCCGCCTCTTCCTCGGCTCTTACCCCATAACCCCGGCTACCGATATCCTCCACGAGCTTTCTAAGCATAAGTCGTTGGGCGTCATTACCGTACAGTGTGAGGACGAGCTTGCTGGTTGCTCTTCGGCTCTCGGCGCGTCTTTCGCAGGAGCGTTGGGCGTGACCTCGACATCAGGTCCTGGCGTTTGCCTCAAGAGCGAGGCCATGAACCTTGCCGTAATCCTTGAGCTGCCGCTCGTTGTCGTCGATGTGCAGCGCGGCGGTCCTGCCACGGGTCTTCCTACCAAGAGCGAGCAGACCGACCTTCTTCAGGTTCTCTTCGGCCGTAACGGTGAGAGCCCCATGCCCGTCGTGGCAGCCACGTCGCCCGTCGATTGCTTCGACGCCGCATATCAGGCTTGCAAGATTGCCCTTGAGCACATGACTCCCGTCGTCCTCCTGACCGACGCTTTCGTGGCCAACGGCTCTGGCGCATTCCGCCTGCCCGAGCTCGACAAGTTCCCAGCCATCAAGCCACCTTACGTGCCCGAGCAGCTTAAGGGCAAATGGACTCCTTACATGCGCAACGAGGAGAACGACGTCCGCTACTGGGCAGTCCCTGGTCGCGAGGGCTTCCAGCACATCCTTGGTGGTCTCGAGAAAGACAACAAGACGGGTGCCATATCGACCAACCCTGAGAACCATGACCTCATGTGCCGCCTCCGCCAAGCCAAAATCGACAAGATCGAGGTCCCCGATGTCGAGGTCCTTGGCGACAAGGACGACGCCGACCTCCTCATCGTGGGCTTCGGCGGAACCTATGGTCACCTGCATGCCGCTATGGACGAGATGAGGGCCAAGGGCGAGAAAGTGGCATTGGCGCACTTCAAGTTCATCAACCCTCTGCCTGCCAACACCGCGGAGGTCATGAAGAAATACAAGAAAGTTGTCGTGGCCGAGCAGAACCTTGGCCAGTTCGCCGCCTTCCTGCGCATGAAGGTCGATTGCTTCGCACCCTACCAGTTCAACCAAGTCAAGGGTCAGCCCTTCGTTGTCAACGAACTCGTCGAGGCGTTCGAGAAAATCATCAAGGGTTAGGGAATTTCAACAACAAGCACTAAAGAAACATCATGAGCGATTTCAGCATAAACGACTATAAGAAAGGCCAACCCCGCTGGTGCCCAGGTTGTGGCGACCACTTCTTCCTGGCCTCACTCCATAAGGCAATGGCAGAGCTTGGCGTGGCTCCTTGGGACACTGCCGTCATCTCCGGCATCGGCTGCTCAAGCCGCCTGCCCCACTACATGGCCACCTATGGCATGAACACCATCCACGGCCGCGCGGCAGCCATTGCCACAGGCACGAAGGTTGCAAACCCCAACCTGACCGTCTGGCAAGTCTCTGGCGACGGCGACGGTCTCGCCATCGGCGGCAACCACTTCATCCATGCCAACAGGCGCAATATCGACCTCAACATGATATTGCTCAACAACCGCATCTACGGCCTCACCAAGGGACAGTACAGCCCGACGTCGCCACGCGGGTTCGTCTCCAAATCGTCACCCTATGGCACCGTCGAGGACCCGTTCCGCCCCGCCGAGTTGTGCTTCGGAGCCCGCGGACACTTCTTCGCTCGCGCTGTAGCTACCGATGCCGCCGGCACGGTCAACATCCTCAAGGCCGCCTATCAGCACAAGGGAGCGTCGGTCTGCGAGATTCTCCAGAACTGCGTCATCTTCAATAACGGCACGCACGATTCCGTATATAACTCCGAGGGGCGTAAGCTGAACGCCATCTACGTCGAGCATGGAAAGCCGCTTGTTTTCGGTAAGGACAATGAGTTCGGCCTCGTCCAGGATGGCTTCGGCCTCAAGGTCGTAAAGATCGGCGAGAATGGTGTCACCATCGACGACATTCTCGTCCACGACGCTCATTGCCAGGACAATACGCTCCAGTTGAAGCTTGCCCTCATGGAGGGTCCCGACTTCCCCATCGCTTTGGGCGTTATCCGCGACGTCGAGGCTCCAACCTATAACGATGCCGTCTGGGCGCAGCTCGACGAGGTCGCAGAGAAGAAGAAGTACCATAACTTTGCCGAACTTCTCGAGACAAACGACATTTGGGAGGTGAAATAATCTTGCCCGATAAACATAAGTGGGCTGGCGACATGTGTCGTCAGCCCACTTTTTGGTTCGTTTTTTTCGCAGAAGCAATATCCGCGTTTGTCTTGAAACGCTGCCGACATGCATAGTAACTATGCATAATTTATACTCGCTAAGTAAAAAGCTACATTGTGTGACGTTTTTTTGTACTATATTCGCAGAGTCAGAGAGGGTGCTTTTACACTTATCAACGAAAGCTAACACAACACCGCACGGAACATCCTCACGGACAAGAACGTACAAAAATCAACGATGAACTTATACCTCAGCCTATACAATTACGTCAACATTGCCGTTGTTGGCGTTCTTTTCGCACTTGAGATGGTGCTTATGTTGCGGCATGTGCGCAGAGGCGACGAAATGGCCCGTTATCGTCGGTCAAGGAATTGCCTCTTGGGCGTGTTCGCCCTTATCGGTGCCGACCTTATATTCTCGCTCGTGGCTAACAACCTGCCAGTCAGCGACTTTGTCGACACGGTTATTGACGTCCTTTTCTACACGCCTGTCGCAATTCTGTTCGCATGGATGTGCAGTTGGCTTGTAGACGAGAACTCCGATTACCGTCTGAAGATTGTCCGCGACGTTATGATATGGATTCTGACACTTGTAGGGTTGGTGGTCGCCATTAACCTGCCCGACGCTCAAGTGTCGAAATATTTGTTGTGGGGCATACTCATTTTCTGGTTCTTTTTCATCTGCAGCTTCGCGCGCAGAATCTTTATCTGTTTCAAGAAGGCGAGGAAAAGGATTGAGAACTTCTATTCTGACGACGTCGTGGTCGGTCTAAACAGCTTGAGCCGTGGAGTGCTGACGTTTGTCACCTTTGGCATGGCGAGCCCGTTTTTCGCAGTGATGTCTCCAGAAATCAACACTTTCTACCTCGTCTGGGGCTGCGTGGTCTACATCATCCTCTGCGCAACGCTGCTCAACTACTATGACTCTTTTGAGATGATTGACAGAGTCATACATCCAAAAGAGAGCTTCGATGCCGAGACGTTGTCAAAAGATGAGATGACGCAAGTGCGCTGGCTCATGAAAGGGTGGGAGGAGAAGCTGAACTTCCGCAAGAGAGGTATCACCATCAACGACTTGGCGGCAGACATCAAGCGCAAAGTGCCAGAGGTGGCAGCCGTCATCGAGGCTTCGGACGACAAATCGTTCCATGCCTATATCGACCGTCTGAGGGTTTGCGACGCGCAGACGCTCCTTGTCCACTATCCAAATGAATCGATGGCCATGATTGCCGACCGCGTAGGCTACCGAAACGAGGAAGAACTGACCATCTATTTCAAGAAAGTAACAAACGTTACGCCATCCGACTGGCGCTCGGGAGTCCTTAAGCTCATGGAATGAGCATTTTGAATATCAGCCCCGAGGGCCTGGGGCTTCCTGCGGCAGAGATTGCCGACAAGGTCAACGAGTCCCTCGAAAGAAATCCCCAACTTGTTATTACTGCGCCACCGGGCGCCGGCAAGTCCACACTGCTGCCGCTTACCATCCTCAGGAGCCTTCCCGAGAGTGGTGGCTCAGTCGTCATGCTCGAGCCTCGCCGCCTTGCCGCACGCCAGATTGCCGAGAGGATGGCGCAGCTCGTCGACGAGGAAGTTGGGCAGACGGTGGGATACACCGTGCGCTTTGACAGCCGACGCTGCGAGAAGACGCGCATAGAGGTCGTCACCGAAGGAATCCTCACGCGCCGCCTCGTGGGCGACCCGACGCTTGAAGGCGTGAGTGTTGTCATCTTCGACGAGTTCCATGAGCGCAGCATATTTGCCGACGTGGCTCTGGCGTTGGCTCGTGAGGCGCAACAAGTCTTGCGCCCCGACTTGAAAATCGTCATCATGTCCGCCACCATCGACGCAACGGCAATATGCAAGATGCTCGACGCTCCGCTTGTCGAGAGCCGTGGCCGAATGTTCCCCGTCGACGTCAGACGAGGCGAAGAGTGTGACGCTTTCTCCTGTCCCGAGGTCGTGGCGGCAGCCGTGCGCCAAGCTCATCAAGACAATGAGGGAGACATCCTCGCCTTTCTGCCTGGCGAGGCTGAGATACGTCGTGCGGCGTCACTCCTCGAAGGAAGGCTCGGCGCCACACGTGTCATGCCCCTCTACGGCATGCTCTCACAAGGTGAGCAGCGTCGCGCCATTGCGCCAAGCAGGGTGGGGGAGCGCAAGGTAGTCCTCGCCACACCGATAGCTGAGACGTCGCTTACCATTGAGGGCGTACGCGTCGTCGTCGATTCGGGACTCTGCCGTCAAATGGTCTTCGACCCGCAAAGCGGACTGAGCCACCTCGAGACGGTGCGCATCTCAATGGACATGGCCGACCAGCGAACCGGACGTGCCGGACGAGTGGCGCCGGGCGTATGCTATCGCCTATGGAGCCTCGCCACAGAACACCGCATGGCGCCAATGCGAAAGCCCGAGATTGAGACTGCCGACCTCGCCCCAATGACCCTCGACATCACGGCATGGGGTGAGCGCGACCCTATGAGGCTTACGTGGCTCACGCCTCCACCAGCAAGCCATATCGCCCAAGCGAAGAACTTGCTCCTCATGCTCGACGCCATAGATGCCGATAGCCGACTGACAGCCCACGGACGTGAACTCGCCAAGGTGCCATGCCACCCTCGCATTGCGCAGATGATGACCATCGCCGAGACGCGCGAGTTGAGGTGCCTGGCTGCCGACTTGGCTGCGCTGATGGAGGAAAAAGACCCCATGGCGAGAGACGAGAATGCGGGGGCGGACATCAACCTCCGTGTCGAGACCCTGCGCCACTTCCGCAGCCATAAGAACGGAGGAGGCAAGGCGTGGGACAGGATTTCTAAAATTTCCGAGCAATATAGAAGAATTTGCCACGAGGGCGATGCCGACAATGGACCGTTCTCACCGACCGACGCTGGAATGCTGCTCGCTGCGGCATACCCCGAGAGGATAGCGTCGGCGCGCGATGGCCGCCATGGGCTATTCTTGCTCTCCAGTGGCGACATGGCTCAATTGCCTAAGAATGACGATCTTGCCGCAGAGCCTTGGATCGTGGCTGCCAATGTGAACGCCAAAGAGGGTGTCGGAAGAATTTTCCTCGGTGCGCCCGTCAATCCGCAAGACCTGCAACACATGGTGCGCCAACGCGACGTCGTGGCGTGGGACATGAAGCGTGGCGAGGCCGTGGCGCGCCGCGAGTTCCGTATCGGAGGTCTCGTTCTCGGCTCCAAAACCATAAAAGAGCAAAACCGCGACCTCATTGTCGACACCATCTGCCAAGCCGCGCGCAAGGATGGCGAGCGCATGCTGGATTTCAACGACGATGTCGTGGCATACCAGCAGCGCGTAAAGACGGTGTCGGAGTGGCATCCGGAGATGGAGCTGCCAGATGTCTCGACGCCTGCCGTTCTCGATCGTGCGCCCGATTGGCTGCCCATGTTCCTCGGGCGAGCCACGACGGTTGCCGAAATGAAGAAGATAGATATCCTGCCCGCTGTGCAATCCATGCTCTCCTATGAGCAGCAACAGACGGTAGATCGTCTTGCTCCCGAGCGCATCGAGGTTCCCACGGGCAGCAAAATCCGTGTCGAATATCGTCAGGCATCCGAGGCTCCCGTCCTTCGAGTGCGCCTCCAGGAGGTTTTCGGCATGGCGCGCACCCCGCGGGTCGATGGCGGCAAGCGACCCGTCCTCATGGAGCTTCTGTCGCCAGGCTACAAGCCCGTCCAACTGACCCAAGATCTTGAGAGTTTTTGGCAAAACACGTATTTCGAGGTGCGCAAAGAGCTGAAACGACGCTATCCAAAACACTCTTGGCCAGATGACCCTATGGAGGCCGAGGCGGTGCGCGGTGTCAAGAGGAAACAATAGGCAGCATGATTTTACCAAATCTTCTTACGTCATATTTTTACGTAACTTCGCGACGTTAATAACATTAAGCCCCTTACCACAGTGGAAAAGACAAGCTACGCCATTGGCATGAACATTGGCGCCAACCTGCTCCAGAGCGGAGCCAAGAATATCGATTGCGAGGCACTCGCCCGCGGTCTCGCCGACGTCCTCAAAGGCAACAAGACCGAGATTGACCCCAAAGAGGCTGGAAGCCTCCTCAACAAGTACTTCACCGAACTCGAAGAGGCCAAGAGCCAAGAGGCAATCGCCGACGGCGCAGCTTTCCTTGCTGCCAATGGTCAGCGCAGCGAGGTCACGACACTCCCCAGCGGACTCCAGTACGAGGTCATCAAGATGGGCGACGGTCAGAAGCCTAAGGTTACCGACACCGTCCGTTGCCACTACCAGGGAACTCTCATCGACGGCACCATGTTCGACTCCTCCATCCGCCGCGGTAAGCCTGCCGACTTCCCCGTTAATGGTGTCATCGCAGGTTGGGTCGAGGCCCTCCAGCTCATGCCCGTGGGCTCCAAGTGGAAGCTCTTCGTCCCCTACAATCTCGGCTACGGCGCTCAAGGCGCTGGTCAGAGCATCCCTCCCTATGCGGCTCTCATCTTCGAGGTCGAGCTTCTCGACATACTCTAAAGCGATTATAACACACAAACTATAACAATGAAGAAATTAATCTTAGCCATGGGCGCTCTTGTTGCGCTCACCAGCTCTTGCAACGGCGGCGTCAGCCCCAAAGCAGATCTCAAGAATGCGCAAGACTCCATTAGCTACGCCCTCGGCGTCGTCGTCGGCAACTCTATGGTACAGCAGCTCAAGCAGATGCCTTTCGACACCATCGATGTCAAGGCCTATGCCAGCGCGCTCGCCAACAGCAAGCCTTCTGAGAAGTACCTCGAGTACATCCAGTCACAGCTCGACACCATCTACTCCGACCTCTTCATGGCTGGCTGCCGCGCGCAACTCGCTCTCGGCAAGGCTGCTCTGACTCCTGAGCTCGCTGAGGGAATCCTCAACAACAAGGCTGCCGCAACCCGCATGGCAAAGCAGAAAGAGCGCGATGAGCTCGCCGCCAAGAACCTCGCCGAGGGCCGCTCCTTCCTTGATAGCAACATCAAGAACGAGGGCGTCGACAGCACCGCTACCGGTCTTCAGTACAAGGTCATCGTCATGGGCAAAGGACCCAAGCCTGCCGCTAACGACCGCGTAAAGGTCAACTACCGTGGCACACTCATCGACGGCACCGAATTCGACGCCTCTAAGGACGAGCCTATAACCCTCTCCCTCAATGGCGTTATCCCTGGCTGGAAAGAGGCTCTCCAGATGATGCCTGTCGGTTCCAAGTGGCAGATCTACATCCCCTCCGATCTCGCTTACGGCAAGCGCGGCGGTGGCGAGAAGATAGGCCCTAACGCAACCCTCATCTTCGACATCGAGCTTGTTGAAATCGTGAAGTAGTCACGTCCTACAAGACATTCATAGCGTCCCTGCCGGGCTTAGTCCTGGTGGGGACGTTTCCGTATGTCACAATAAACGCTAACTTTGTAATAGTTCTTTTTAAGAAAAAACAGCAACTTCAATAACGAACCGACATGAACATTGCTCTTCTTATTGCAGGCGGCACCGGCAACCGCATGGGGCAGGACATCCCTAAACAGTTCATGTTCGTCGAGGGCGCGCCAATCATCATCCATACCATGAGCGCATTCCAACGCCATCCTGATGTCGACGGAATTGCTGTTGTATGCCTCGAAGGCTGGGAAACGATCTTAACTTCCTATGCCAACCAGTTCAATATCACAAAGTTCAAATGGACGTTCAAGGGAGGCAAGTCTGGCATGGAGTCCATCCGAAACGGCATATACGGGCTGCGCGAAAATGGCATCTCCGATGACTCCATCGTCATTATCCACGACGGAGTACGTCCCCTCGTCTCCCAAGACATAATATCCTCTAATATCGCGGGTTGCAAGGCTTTCGGCAACGCCATAACGGGCATCCAGTGCCGCGAGGCGATTCTTGAGACCACAGACGGCGTCACCTCCAGCAACAGCGTTCCCCGCGACTCTCTTGTCCGTACGCAGACACCACAAACATTCTTCCTCGGCGATATCATTGCCGCCCACGAGGAGGCCAATGCCAAGGGCATTACAAATTCTGTGGCCTCATGCACGCTCCTCGCCGAACTTGGTGGACGGACAATGCACCTGACGCCAGGTTCCGAGAAAAACATCAAGGTCACGACCGTCGAGGACATCGAGATCATGAAAGCCCTCCTCCATGTGACCAAAGAGTCTTGGCTCAAATGACCTCCTACATCCAAGACATCCAACGCGCAGCTCTCGCCGACGTGCCATGGGATAAGCTCGCCGGCTGCAATATCCTCATAACGGGAGCCACAGGGCTTATCGGCTCATGCCTCGTCGACGTCCTTATGGCCCGTGAGGATGCGACATTCCACGTCTACGCCGCAGGACGAAGCGAGCGGCGGGCGCAGTCCCGTTTCGCAGCCTACCTCTCGACCCCCCGATTTCATTTCTTTCGCTACGACGTTACCGAGCCGGTGGATTCTGATGTTCCATTCCATTTCATCATCCATGCTGCGAGTGGTGCGGCTCCACAAGCTTTTGCGCACACTCCCGTCGAGGTCATGAAATCCAATATCCTTGGTACTCTCAACCTGCTCAATTATGGTCTTGCGCACGACTTACGACGCCTCCTCTACGTGTCGTCGGGCGAGGTCTACGGTCAATGCTCCACACCCGAGATTTCCGAGTGCGACAGCGGCTACGTCGACCCCACAAAGCCGCGCAGCTGCTACCCCTCCTCCAAGCGAGCCGCCGAGACTCTGTGCGCCTCTTTTGCAGATGAGTATGGAGCCGATGTCGTCATCGCACGTCCTGCGCATATCTATGGCCCCCACTTCACCGAGTCAGACAATCGCGTCTATGCCCAGTTCATCCGTAACGTATTGCATGGCGAGGACATAGTCATGAAAAGCGATGGCTCGCAGTTGCGCTCCTGGTGCTATGTCGTCGATTGCGCCACGGCAATGCTCCATGTCCTCCTCAAAGGAGCCAAAGGCGAAGCCTACAACATATCAGACAATTCGTCAGCTTTGTCAGTCAAGCAGTTGGCGGAGATGGTTGCCAAGATTGGAGGCAGAAATGTCGTCATGGATGTTCCAAAGGGCGATGAGAAGAAGGGCTATAATCCTGTGACGCGCTCAGTCTTCCTGACCGACAAGCTCGAGGCTCTCGGGTGGAAAGTATCGGGATCGATGTATGACAAGATGGAATCGACAATAGCCGAAGCCCGCAACATGCTGAAATAATGAATCTTGACGAAGAAATCAGAGACGGCTATACAGTGACGGCCAAGATGAAGCGCGTGTGGGACGTTCAACTCCGAATTGTCCGACGCGTCCTCGAGGTCTGCCAGAAACATAACATCACCATCTGGGCCGATGGCGGTACTCTCCTCGGCGCAGTCCGCCATAAAGGTTACATCCCTTGGGATGACGACATCGATCTCTTCATGACGCGCGAAAACTACGACCGTCTCCTCGCCGTCGCGCCACAAGAGTTCACGCACCCCTTTTTCTTCCAGTGCGCCTATACCGAACGCCTCTACCTGCGCGGACACGCCCAGGTGCGTTATGACGGGACTACCGCTCTCCTCGCTCCCGATGTCGACCGCCCATACCACTGTGGCATCTTCATCGACATCTTTGTCTATGATGCGCTCCCTGCCGACAAGCACGAGTTCGTCCGCCGCTTAATCCGCGCCGAGCATCTCCGTAAGCTTATGCGCTCGCGTGTCGCAGACCGTCTCTCTATCTCCGACCCCAAGGCCTCGCTCCTCCATCTCTACAGCCTCGCCTATTTCGCTTTCCATCCTTTCCGCAAGGTCTTCGCCCGTTTTGATAATCTCTATGCCGCGCGTGACTGCCGACGCTCGTCTGATTTCTCTTGCCCGGCCTTCGATGTCGCCAATGTTTTCAAGATTGTCCGCCGTGCCGAGTGGCTTGCCGATACCGTGTGGCTCCCCTTCGAGGACATTTCGCTCCCTGCTCCTGTCGACTACGATGCCGTCCTGCGAAATCAATATGGCGACTACATGACTCCAGTAAAAGCCCCAACCCTCCACGGCAACGTCTATTTCGACACCGAACGCGACTATCGTGATGTCATAAAGGATGTCAAGGCAGGCAAGATAAAACTTGATAACTAAATCTATAAACCACAATATTTTACGCCATGGTTGCCATAGTCGTAGTGACATTCAACAGGTTAAGCTTTCTGAAGGATCTTATTGTCTCTCTTAAGGAGCAGCAATATTCTGATAACAAAATCATCGTAGTCAATAACGGCTCTACGGATGGCACGACAGAATGGCTTGCCGAACAGCAAGGTCTCATTGTAATCAACCAGGAGAATGTCGGTGGCGCAGGCGGCTTCTTTACCGGCATGAAATATGCGGCAGAGAATGACGAGTTCGACTATTGTTGGGTCATGGACGATGATGTTCTCTGCCCTCCCGATGCGCTTACCGAGCTTATAAATGCCGCCAATGCCGACCCGTCGGCTGGCTTCGTGTGTAGCCGCGTAGTGAGTGAGGATGACGAGGATCTCAACGTCCCAATTCCTGCATACCTCCGTCGCGGACACCCCTATCCCCTGACTTTCTCGCGTGTGGCTTCCGATGCCATGGTCGAGGTCGAACGGGCGACGTTCGTCTCTGTCCTCATCCCTGTGGCAAATATCCGAAAATATGGACTCCCACTTCGTGAGTTCTTCATCTGGGGCGACGATACCGAATACACCCTACGTCTCTCTTCCTCAATGCCTTGCTACATCGCATGCCGTAGCAAGGTTACACACCGTCGCCAAAACAAAGGTGGTCTCGACTTCCTGACAGAGCAGAACCCGCGACGGTTAAAGATGTACTACTATTTCTATCGCAACTGCTTCGTCTACACGCGCCGATGGAACACAAGGAGGTTCGCTGTCGCCAAATTGGCCTTAGAACAGCTGATTTTGCTCGTCAAGCTGCTCCTGAAGTTCGATTTCAAACGCTTCCGAATTCTCGCTTCGGCAACATGGGCGGGGCTGTGGTTTAACCCCAAGACTCTATTCCCCAACGTGGTGGCGACTTCTGGTAAGAATGTCTAAAACTTCCTCTTTCCACGTCACATTTATCCCCCTTTCCCCCTTCATTTTCCCCCGGCTTTTCCGTATATTTGTCCAATCAAGGACCAGTATATGCTAAAAGCCCTTCTCCCTGTCTTACTCCTCTTCCTGACGATGGCGGCTGCCGTCGCCCAAGATGCCGGTGAACAACTCAATCAGGTTGTCAACGGTCGCCGACAAGGTCCGTGGCGCATAGAGGGGCAAAACGGCAAAACCGACCAGGGCAACTATGTCAACGGAAAGAAAGACGGAGAATGGGTCACCACCGCACCCGACGGAGTCGTCCGCTCCCGCGTCACTTTCACCAACGGCATCCCTAAAGGTCCGGCAACATACTACTATCCCGACGGCTCCGTCATGGAGTCCGGCTATTGGAACATCGACCACTGGGAGGGCGAGTATGCCCGATTCCACAACAACGGCAACAAGTCCTGCGACTTCCAATACGACTCCAAAGGAAAACGGACAGGAACGCAGACCTATTACCACGAAAACGGAAAGGTCATGTTCCAAGGCAAATGGCAAGCAGGCAAAATCAACGGCCCGCTCGCCGTCTACAACGAGGAAGGACGTAAGGTCATGGAGCGCAACTACGATGCCAACGGCAAGTTCCAAGGAAAGCTCGACATCGATGAGCCAAGAACCAAACAACCGAGCTCTTCTTCCTCGACGCAGCCTCCTGCCTCATCCACAACTTTCCAGGGTTCTGGCGATTTCACCATTTACGACTCTCGAGGACGTAAGGAACTGGCAGGAACTTTCAAGAACGGCAAACTCGTAACTGGCGACAAATACGTCTACGACGCCAACGGCAAACTCATCCGCATCGACAAATACCGCGACGGTAAGAAAACAGGATCATCTAAGCCACGATAAAATCACAATGTTTCAACAACGACGGATAATAATAAATCTTCATGCAATACCAAGATACGCGCAAGGCATCGTCGGCGCGCGCCATCCTCAGAGTCTTATTCGCATTCCTCGCCATATTGTCGCTTCTGGCAATTTTCAGCGACGACCCCGCCATGTTCCGAATGAGCTTGCCGATGCTAGCCTTGCTCGCAATCTCTTTCTCGCTCGCCGCGGTCGGCGGGCTATGCGAGGTCTCCATTTCTGCCGACGATGACTATGTCGACATCCGATGTCAGCAAATACTCTTCCCTAAAGGCAGTGACCGCGTCTACTCCATCTGGGCTGGGCGTTTGATCTCTTGGCGTAAGGTCTCAATACTCTTTTTCCACTATGTCTATATCGACTACGTCGGTCATAATGGACGCCAAAGGCATGTCTGCGTCGGTCTGACGCTCGTCCCGTCTCGTGTGCGCCACGACCTCTACGACCATCTCAATAAGATTCTCAAATTTCAAGAAAACAACAGATAATGAACGTCATATCTCAAGATTGCCACGTCTTCGCCTCCTCCAACGTCAACGCTGATCTCGCCTCCATCCTCTCCGGTCGTGACCCGAGGCAGGTTTTCCTCCTCGCCGACGATGGATCTCTGCCCCACTGCCTCCCCCTCCTCGGCAATGTTGAATCCATACCGCAAGACCACATCATAACCATCCCCTCCTCCGACGACCATAAGGACTACACTTCTGCCCTCAAGGTTTGGGAGTTCCTCAGCAGTCATGGCGCGACGCGCAAGGCGATTCTCGTCAACCTCGGCGGCGGCATGCCATGCGACCTCGGCGGCTTCTGCGCCGCAACGTTCAAGCGAGGCATCGAGTTTGTCAATATCCCGACGACGCTCCTCGCTCAAGTCGATGCCTCACTCGGTGGCAAGACGGGTATGAACCTCGGCTCCCTCAAAAATGAGATAGGCGTCTTCGCCAAAGCAAGCCACGTCCTCATCTGCGCTGATTTCCTCCGAACTCTCGACCGTGACAACCTTCTCTCCGGTTTCGCCGAGATGATCAAGCATGCTCTCATCCACGATAAGGATGAGCTCGAGGCTCTTCTCGATTTCGATTTCGACCATGTCGATTACGACAAGCTCCACGACATGGTCGCCCGCTCCATCATGATAAAGGATTTCTTCGTCAAGGCCGACCCAACGGAACACGGAATCCGCAAGGCTCTCAATTTCGGTCACACTTTCGGCCACGCTTTCGAGACTTTCTCCATGCGCCACGGTCGTCCCGTCCTCCACGGCGTCGCTGTCGCCTACGGCATGGTCTGCGAGGTAATGCTAAGCCGCGACAAGGCTGGTCTCGCACCCTCCGCTGCCAACGCCCTCGCCGCTAAGATCGAGCGTCTCTACGGCAAGCCGCAAGTCTCTCTGTCCGACGCAGCTGAGCTTGTCGAACTTATGCGCCACGACAAGAAGAATGAGTCCTCCGACATCAATTTCACTCTCCTCCCCTCTGTCGGCGATGTCATTGTCAACCAGACCGCCACGCCCGATGAGATCGTCAAGGTTCTCAAAGAGTACTTGTCCCTCTAATTTTTGTACCACAATGTCACTCTACGTCATAAAAGCACCCAAGTCCGTCTCTGGCTCGATCAAGCTCCCGACTTCCAAGAGCATAAGCAACCGCTTGCTCATCCTCTCCGCTCTGAGTGGATCCTCTGCCATGCCCGACGGTCTCTCCGATTCCGACGACACGCACGTCATGCTCGCCGCTCTCGGCTCCGACCTCTCACATGTCGACATCGGGGCGGCAGGAACGTCGATGCGTTTCCTCACCGCCTATCTCGCCACCCGGCAAGGCGTCCACGAGATTACAGGCTCCGAGAGAATGAAGAAACGCCCCATAGCCATCCTCGTCGATTCGCTCCGCGCCCTCGGTGCCACGATAGACTATCTCGGTGAGGAAGGATGCCCTCCCCTCCGCATCACGGGCGGCAAGATACATGGCGGTCACATAACTCTTCCAGGCAGCGTCAGCAGCCAATACATTTCAGCCCTTATGATGATTGGTCCGACGCTCAAAGGAGGACTCTCCATAACGCTCGAAGGAAATCTCGTCAGCGTCCCATATATCGCCATGACGCGACGTCTCATGGAGTCTTTCGGGGCTGAGGTGGCATGGACTGACGGTGTCATTGCCATAAAAGAGGAGCCCTACGTCTATCGTCAGATGACTGTCGAGGCCGATTGGAGTGCGGCGTCCTATTGGTACGCCATAGCTGCCCTCCGACCAGGTGCGTCAATCCGCCTGCTCGGGCTTGATAAGGATAGTGCACAAGGCGATGCCCAAGGTGCCAAGATTGCCGAGTGCCTCGGAGTGTCAACAACTTTCCATGACGATGGCGTCACCATCACTTCTTCTCCCCGACAATCCGATGCTCCATTCTCTTATTGTTTTGTTAATCAGCCCGATCTCGCGCAAACCTATGTCGTACTATGTTGCCTCGTTGGCATCCATTTTGATTTCACGGGGCTTCAAAGTCTACGAATTAAAGAGACTGACCGCATCGCTGCGCTCGTAGCCGAGACACGCAAGCTCGGCTACGTCATCGAGGCTGTCGGCGACGACCGTATCCGATGGGACGGCAAGAAATGCTCCGCCTCCAACGAGCCTATCGCCACTTACAAGGATCATCGCATGGCAATGTCTTTCGCACTCGCAGCCCTCGTCCATCCTTCAGTAACCATCTCCGAGCCCGATGTCGTAACCAAGTCCTATCCTGGTTTTTGGGATGATCTCCGCAGCGTCGGCTTTTCCATCACTGAGTTTAACTAACATTCACTCAATAACATACCATCATGCGCAAATCTGTCATATCGACCCTTTTCGTCGCATTGGCTTCTATGCCAGCTCTGGCAACCGATGTGGCGAAGACTTCAAGCCCCGACGGCAGACTCGTCGTAACAACTTCCGAGTCAAATGGCCAAGTCTTCTACTCCGCCTCATATGACGGAAAGGTCGTAATCGAGCCGTCACGTCTCGGTCTCATTGCCAATTTCGGTTCTCTCGCTGACGGTCTGACTGTCGACAGCCTCTATGAGGGCAGCGGCTCCTATTCCTACGAGCTGCCATCTATCAAGGTGAGCGAGGTGAACCGCGATGCGCGCAAGCAGATTTTCTATGTAAGCAATAAGGCGGGTCAACGTCTCGGTGTCGAGTTCGTCGTCGAGAATAACGCCATCGCCTTCCGTTATGTCGTCCCTAAGCAAGGAGAGACAGGCAGCATCCGCGTCATGAGCGAGGTCTCCGAGTTCCGCTTCCCCGCTTCAACGACGGCGTTCGTCACTCCGCAGAGCGACGCCATGATCGGGTGGAAACGTACCAAGCCCTCCTACGAGGAGGAGTATGACATCGATGTCCCCATGTCCACCAAGTCCAAGTTTGGCAAGGGCTACACGTTCCCTGCGCTCTTCAAGGTAAATGGTGGCGACGCTTGGGCTCTCGTCAGCGAGACTGGGGTCTCAAGCAAGTACTGCGGCTCACATCTCAGCGATTTCGAGAATGGCGCATACCATATCGCTTTCCCTATGCCTGAGGAGAACAACGGCAACGGTACCGTCGAGCCTGCCATGGCGCTCCCCGGCGAGACTCCTTGGCGCACGGTCGCCATCGGAGCTACGCCTATGGTGACTGCCGAGCAGACAATCACTTGGGATGTCGTAACGCCACAATACAAGATGGACTGGAAGCCCGAATACGGCAAAGGCACTTGGAGCTGGATCCTATGGCAAGACGCAAGCATCAACTACGACGACCAAAAAACATACATCGATTTCGCCAAGTCCCTCGGTTTCCAATATGTCCTCGTCGATGACTGGTGGGATCTCAACATCGGCTATGACCGTGTCGCCGATCTCGTCAAATACGCCAAGAGACAAGGTGTCGACATTGTTCTCTGGTATTCTTCGTCCGGCTACTGGAACGACATCGTTCAGGGACCCATCAACTGCATGGATCGCTCCATCGTCCGCAAACAGCAGATGCGATGGATGAAGTCCATCGGTGTCAAAGGCATCAAGGTCGATTTCTTCGGCGGCGATAAGCAGGAGACCATGCGCCTCTATGAGGAGATCCTCTCCGATGCGGCCGACAATGGGCTGTTTGTAATATTCCACGGTACGACCATTCCGCGCGGCTGGGAGCGCATGTATCCCAACCACGTAGGCTCCGAGGCTGTCCTCGCGTCTGAGAACCTCATCTTCGATCAGCACTTTTGCGACACCGAGGCCATGTGCGCAACCCTCCATCCCTTCATCCGCAACGCTACGGCTTTCATGGAGTATGGAGGCTCTTTCCTCAACCGCTACATGAGCCGCGACAACAAGAGTGGCAACAGGAGGCTCACCTCACAGGTCTTCTCTCTCGCCACGGCCGTCGCGTTCCAAAACCCTATGCAGTTCTTCGCACTCGCGCCAAACAATCTCACCGACGCTCCCAAGGAGTGCATCGATTTTCTCAAGTCGGTCCCCACAACGTGGGATGAGACGCGCATAATCGATGGCTACCCGGGCAAGTATGTCGTTCTCGCTCGCCTCCACGGCGACACATGGTATCTCGCCGCCATCAACGGCACTGGTCAACCTCTCAAGCTCAACGTCACCGACCTCCCCTTTACTGCAGGCTCCGAAGTCGAGCTCTACAAGGATGGCAAGACGGTCGACGATGTCATTCTCTCCAAGGTCAAGGTGAATGCCAAGACCGGGCAGCTCGTCATCGCACCACAAGGCGCGGTGGTCATGGTGGGCAAGTAAAATCTCTCCCGTAAGCTCCCGCTACTTACGAGCGTAAGTGCAGGTATGAAATAAGGGCGGGACTGGTCTCTTCCCAGTCCCGCCCTCTTGTTCCAAATAAGGTTGCGCCTCTACGCTCTGCGCAGCATCTTGTCCCATTGACTTGCGACGACCATATAAGCCCAGCTGCCAAGTGCGCCACCACATGTGTCTGCCACCCAATCCAATGCTGAGCAGCTGCGCCCCGGTGTGAAGCTTTGGTGGAGCTCATCGCAAATGCCGTATGCCGAGGTGATGATGACGGGTATAAACCAACGCCACAATCTGTTACTCCCTGCACCATTTGCGCCAAAGGCCACCCAAAACGACAGCCCGCCGAAGCATATCAAGTGCACCAGCTTGTCTGCGTTCCAAAATTGTGGCATCTGCTCTATGGTCGGCATCGACGACAATACGATGCTCACCCCCATAATCGAGGCGGCTGGCATCCACCGCGCAATGCGTAGTATAGCGTTCATTCTTATTTCTCGATCTTTGTGCCGGCAAAGCTGAAGTCGAGGGTGGTTGGCATTGAGCCCATAGTAAGCCCCGTAAGCTCAATCTCCGCGCTCGTGCCTTTGATGGCGCTCTCGCCCAATGTGCCAGTGGCTGTCCTTGTGGCGGCTGGCTGGCTGCCCATGCTGACGCTGACTTCGGCACTGAATTTGTTACGTCTCGTAAGTGTGAAGCCGTTCGAGGTCTCGCTCACTTCGACGCTGTCAATCTTAAACTCGCTAATGCCGAAAGCCATGTTGCCCAAAGCGGCAACTGTCACGCTGCGAGCGGCAAAGCTCACTTCGGCATACTCGCCCTTCGGGTCCATTGCCACGCTGACGGTGTCTTTCGTGCTGAAATCCATGCCCATTATCGTCATGGATGTCTCGCCAGCGTAGCTTGCTGAGCTGAGACCGCTCTCGCTTTTGTCGTCATCGTCGTCGTCGCACGCTGCTATGAGCGTCATGCCGCCCAGGAGAGCGACCATCAATGCGAATTTTTTTTTCATCAGGTTGTCTTATTTTGTGTGTTTATACTCCACAAAAATAATGCTTTACTCCATTCGCAACATCACGTCTCCTAAATAAATAGATTATACTCCTTAATTTTACGTTCCAATCTGGCTCCTCCCCCCCCCCGTCGCCCGATGCGCCTAATCCTCAAATACATCCGCCCATATATCGTCCTTGCGCTTCTCGCTCCGCTCTCCATCCTTGCTGAGGTGTGGGCAGAACTGGCGCAACCCGACCTCATGGCCTCCATCGTCGACCAGGGGATCCTCGGCGGCGATGCCGATGTCATCTTGCCAACCTGCGCCAAGATGATCGCCATCATGCTCCTCGGCGTGGCCGGCGGCATCTTCTCCATCTATGCGGCTGGGCGAGTCTCCTATTCCATGGGGGCCGACCTCCGTGCCGATGTCTATGCGCGTGTATCGCGGCTCGCCTTCGCCGATATCGACCGTCTCGAAGTCTCCTCTCTCATAACGCGCATGGGCGATGATGTAACCCGCGTCCAGCAAGTAGTCCAGTCCTCCATGCGTCTCTTGTTTCGTGCGCCGCTCCTCTTTTTCGGTGCCGTTGTCATGGCGCTGCTCATCGATGTCAGGGTCTCCGTCATCATCGTCTCCGTTATGCTCGCATCGTTCTTTTTCATGCTCTCGCTTATGAGGTGGGCTTTCCCTCGCTTCGTCGCTCTCCAATCTCGGCGCGATGGCTTGGCGTCTGTCCTCCGAGAGGTCCTCGTGGGTGTCAGAGTCGCCAAGGCTTATACAAACGAGCAACTTGAGCTGAACCGTTTTGAGGTCGAGAACCGCGGTCTTACCCTCCAATCCATAGCTGTCGGTCGCGCCATGTCATGGCTTATGCCCGTTATCACTTTCGCCCTCAACGCCGCCGTCGTACTCGTCATATATTTCGGAGCGGCAGAAGTCGGCACAGGTGCTATGGGCATAGGTGGCATCATGGCAGCCATAAGCTATCTCGCGCAAATCCAAATGGCCATAATGATGGCCTCACACGTCATCGTCAGCGTGACTCAGGCGAGAGCTTCCATCGCGCGTATCGCAGAGATCCTCGCCACGCCAACAGAGTCCGAGCGCGACGCCCTCTCCTCCTGTGGACAGCCATCCAGACCATTCTCCTCTGGTACCCTCCGCTTCCACGATGTTTCTTTCTCATACCCTGCCGATTCCTCCGCTTTCCGCCTCTCCCATGTCTCTTTCTCTCTTCCGGAGGGTGACACTATGGCCATCATGGGCGAGACGGGTTCGGGCAAGTCCACCATAGTTAATCTTATAGCGCGTTTCTACGACCCCACCGAAGGTTCCATCACCATAGGTGGCTCCTCCCTCTGCTCCATAGTGCGCGATGACCTCCACGCCCACGTGGCTGTAGTTCGCCAGTCGCCAACGCTTTTCGACGGCACCATTCGCCAAAATCTCCTCATGGCGCGCCCCGATGCCTCCGACGACGACATACGCCAAGCTCTCGCCGATGCCTCCCTCGCCGATTTCGTCAGTTCGCTCCCTCAAGGTCTCGATTACCATGTCGAGCAAGGGGGGCGCAATCTCTCTGGCGGTCAACGCCAGCGTCTTTGCATAGCTCGCGCCATCGTCTCACGCCCCGACATTCTCGTCCTCGACGACAGTCTTTCCGCCCTCGACGCAACGACTGAATCCCATGTCCGAGCCTCTCTCGCGCGCATGCGCTGCACAAAGGTCATTGTCACGCAACGTGTCTCGACGGCCATGCGTGCCTCCATGATCCTGATGCTCAATGCTGGTCATGTCGAGGCTCTCGGGTCCCATGCCGAGCTCCTCGCCTCATGCCCGACCTATCGCGACATCTTCGACGCCCAATCCTCATAATCCCCATCCCCCAATGCCAGGCCCGATAAACCATCGTCATCCAATGATGCGACAGCCGCCTCAACATGTCAAGAATGGCATGCTGACGCTTTGGCGTCTGTTGCCCTATTGGGGAGGTCAGTGGCATTACCTCGTCGCCGTCTTCCTGTGTTCCGCCATCTGTGTAGCCGTCTCCATCGTCTCGCCTGTCATAATAGGCAAGGCCATTGACGGTTGCGTGGCGTCAGTCTCTTCTTCCGTGCCGTCTCTTCTCTTCCAATATCTTGCAGCTCTCGCCGCCATATATGTCTTCGGTCTCTTGGCTGGTTGGGCGCAAGATTTCTTCATGACCAAGGCCTCGCAGCGAGTTGTCGCCCAGCTACGTAGCCAGATGATGTCCCACCTTCTCGCTCTCGATGTCGCCTTTTTCGACACTCACAGCCGAGGAGACATCATGTCGCGTTTCTCCAACGATGCCGAGATGATTCGCGACGGCATGGGGCAGACGCTCGTGCAGATGCTCACGACTGTTGTCAGCATGGTGGCGATGGTTGTCGTCATGCTTCAGATGAGTGTCACGCTTACATGTCTCACCTGTCTGGGGGTTCCGGTCGTCATCGTTCTCTCGCGTTTTGTAGTCTCTCGTTCCCACCGTCTCTTCACCCTCCAGCAGGCAGCCTGCGGAAATCTGAATTCCGTCATCGAGGAGAGCGTCGGAGGTCTCAAGACCATTCGTTCTCTCCGCTCTTCTTCAATATGGTCTGATAAGTTCACGTCGGTCAATGCCGAGGTTCGCAATGTTGGTACTCGCGCACAAGTCAACAGCGGCATCCTCATGCCTCTCCTCCGCCTCCTCGACAACGCCACCTACATGCTCGTCGCTGTCGTTGGTGGTGTCATGGCTGTCCATGGGTCCGTCACTGTCGGTGTCATTCAGTCTTTCTTGCTCTACACTCGTCAGTTCCTCCGTCCTGTCAACATGGCGGCTTCGCAAGTCAATGCCCTCCAAAGCGCATTGGCAGGTGCCGAGCGCATCTTCGAGCTTCTCGACGCAAACCCCGATATTCCTGTCGCCATCTCTTCCCCTTCTTCCGCCCGCATCAGTGGCGATGTGGTTTTCGAAAACGTCTCTTTCGGCTACTCCCCCTCGACTCTCGCACTCTCCGACGTCTCGCTCCATGTCCACCCGGGGCAGGTAGTCGCAATCGTCGGCGGCACAGGGGCAGGGAAGACGACAATGGTCAATCTTCTCGCCCGTTTCTACGATGTCTCGTCAGGCCGCATCCTTGTCGACGGTGTCGATGTCCGCGACTACGATGTCGCCACTCTCCGTCGCCAAATGGCCATTGTTCTCCAAGAACCTATTCTCTTCTCTGGCTCCATAGCCTACAATATCAGCTACGGCGACATCTCGCGCCCTTCTATTCCCGATGTGGAGCAGAGCGCAAGGCAAGCAATGGCCGACGCTTTCATATCGCGACTCCCAAATTCCTACGACGAGCGTATCGGATCCGATGCCGCTCTCTCCGATGGGCAGCGGCAGCTGCTCACCATCGCGCGTGCCATGCACAGCCGTGCGCCAATTCTCATCCTCGACGAGGCCACAAGTAGTGTCGACACCCACACTGAGTCCATGCTCCAGCGTGCCATGGCCAATCTCACCGACGGTCGCACATGCTTCATCATCGCCCACCGCCTCAGCACCATCCGCCAAGCCGACATCATCGTCGTTCTCGATCATGGGCGCATCGTTGAGACAGGCTCCCATGATGAACTGATAGCGCGTGGCGGAGCCTACAAGTCGCTGTTCGACAGCCAGTTCGCAGATAGTTGATTGCTCTGAGACGGCAATAAAAGAGCTGCGGTCGCCAACCCTCAATGTTGGCGACCGCAGCTCTTTGTTTTTTAATACGTGTCTTATCGATTGACTGCCGAGCTGCGCTTAAATGACAGCATGAACGCCACGCATACGGCTGCCGAATAGGTTGCGAAAATCAACCATGAGGTGCGCCACCCCTCCATCTGGGCAGCAGGGTCGCTCTCGCTGTACACGAAGTGGTTTACAACGACCTGCGCCGCCAATGTGCCTATCGCCGCGCCAAGTCCGTTGGTCATGAGCATGAAGAGTCCCTGTGCGCTCGAGCGCATCGACGGCTCCACCTCGCTGTCGACGAATAGTGAGCCAGATATGTTGAAGAAGTCGAACGCCACGCCGTAGACTATCATAGAGAGAATCAGAGCCATAATGCCCGGCATGACAGGAGACCCGATGCCGAAGAACCCGAAACGCAAAAACCAGGCCGACATCGAGATTATCATAACCGCCTTGATGCCATACCTCTTCAAGAAAAATGGTATCAGCAATATGCACAGCGTCTCAGAAATCTGCGACAGGGAGATAAGGATGTTTGCATGCTCGGCGAATAATGAGCCCTGATACTCTGGCAGGTTGCCGAACGACGATATATACGGGTTGGCATATCCGTTGGTGATCTGCAACGACACGCCCAGCAACATCGAGAAGAGGAAGAACAAGAACATTCTCGGGTTCTTCATCAGTTTGAAGGCGTCAAGACCGAGCCGCTCCTGCCACGTCTTATTGTCGCTCGCCGCAACCCTCACGCGGCAGTGCGGCAAGGTGAATGAATAAAAGCCAAGGGCTATGCCCCACAGACCGCTCACCATGAACTGCCACGGGGTCTGCTGCAAACCCATAAGGTCTACAAGCCACATTGATACAAGGAAGCCTATCGTGCCAAATATCCTGATCCGCGGGAAGTCGCTCACTGTGTCAAGCCCAGAACCCTGCATCGCCGTATAAGCTGCCGAGTTCGAAAGCCCTAAGGTCGGCATGTAAAACGCCACGGCAAGTGAGTAGTATGGAAATATGTCGCCAAACGTCATGTCGGGCGTCGTCAGACCTATGTAGCACACCAGCATCATGAGTGCGCCCGATATGAGGTGCGAGATCCCGAGAAGCCGCTGCGCCTCTATCTTCCTGTCCGCCAAGATTCCAAATATCGTCGGCATGAATATCGACACCCAACCCTGTACAGAATAAAAGTAGCCTATGGTGTCGCCAAGCCCCTTCGTCTGCAAAAAATTGCCCATCGAAGTCAGATACGCGCCCCAAGTCGCAAATTCAAGGAAAAACAGAGTTGTCAGTCTTAATCGTAATGACATAGTCCCAATTTTTAATTCTATTTTCATCACTTCTTCAACGACCTGCAAAAGCCTAATGTGCTATCTTACACCGACAAACATACTGTCGCTGACCCTGGTCGCCAATAAAAACAAACGAGCCGCGATAGTGCCTTACGAATTTCAATTCTCACTATCACAGCTCTTTGCAATTGTAAATATAAGCACTTTCGAACACTCGCTGCCATTTTTTTTGCCCCGAAGTTTGAAATTTCATGCGCTATTTGCTTTCTTTGCATCGTTATTCGCACATAGCGTAACGCCGTATGCGAATGAGAGGCCGTCTGACTTCTTCCGCAGCGATGCCTCCAATACCTTTGATGACGCAACGGCGTTGTAAGCCAATGCGCAACGGGGTAGCCCTAAACAAGAACATATCATTATTAACCAAAACAAAAGAAAATCATGTCAGAGATTGCAGCTAAAGTAAAGGCAATTATCGTTGACAAACTTGGTGTTGACGAGAACGAGGTAGTAGAGAGCGCAAGCTTCACCAACGACCTCGGCGCAGACTCCCTCGACACCGTCGAGCTCATCATGGAGTTCGAGAACCAATTCAAGATCACCATCCCCGACACCGAGTCCGAGAACATCCAGACCGTCGGCGACGCTATCGCTTACATCGAGTCTCACGTACAGGCTTAATCCCTGACTTCACAACGAATTTATGGAGCTGAAAAGAGTAGTAGTTACGGGCTTAGGTGCGCTTTCGCCCCTGGGCAACAACCTCGCCGATACCTGGCAAGGCCTCGTTAGCGGTGTGAGTGGTGCAGCGCCCATAACACACTTCGATGCCACCAAATTCAAAGCTAGGTTCGCCTGCGAAGTCAAGAATTTCGACGGAAACAAGTTTTTCGGTAAGGACGCACGCAAGATGGACCTCTTCACTCAGTACGCCATAGTGGCGGCTGACGAGGCCATCAAAGATGCCAACTTCGACCTCGAGAACGAGGACAGAATGCGCATCGGCGTCATTTGGGGCACCGGCATAGGTGGCATTAAAACCTATTACGAGGAGGCTCGTGAGTTCGTCCTTGGCGACGGAACACCGCGCTTCAGCCCTTTCTTCATCCCTAAGATCATTGCCGATATCGCACCCGGACACATCTCGATTCGCCATGGCCTTGGCGGTCCCAACTTCGGCACCGTCTCAGCCTGCGCATCGTCTACGACAGCTATCTGCGTAGCCTTCGACCTCATCCGTCTCGGCCGCGCCAATGCAGTCGTAGCCGGCGGCTCCGAAGCCCCCATAACCGTATCTGGTGTCGGTGGCTTCACCTCCATGAAGGCGCTCTCCACACGCAACGATGACCCGCAAACGGCCTCCCGTCCTTTCGATAAGGACCGCGACGGCTTCGTCATGGGTGAGGGTGGAGCAAGCCTCGTCCTCGAGGAGTACGAGCATGCCGTCAAGCGTGGTGCTCATATCTATTGCGAACTCGCAGGTGGTGGTCACTCTGGTGACGCTTATCACATCACTGCGCCCCATCCACAGGGCGATGGTGCTGCGCGCGTCATGGCAGAGGCGCTCCGCGACGGCGGTCTCAAGCCTTCAGACATCGATTACATCAACGTCCATGGCACTTCGACCCCTCTCGGCGACAAGGGCGAGCTTATCGCTATCAGCAAGGTCTTCGGCGACGATGCCTACAAGTTGAACATAAGCTCAACAAAATCAATGACTGGTCACCTTCTCGGCGCTACCGGCGCTCTCGAGGCAATCGCTTGCGTCAAGGCCATCGAGAATGGTATCATCCCTCCCACAATCAACCACTTCACTGACGATCCCGACATCGACCCCAAGCTCAACCTCACGTTCAATGAGGCTCAGACGCGTAAGGTACGTGCCGCAATGTCTAATACATTCGGCTTCGGCGGTCATAACGGAACCCTTATCTTCAAGGCTATTTAAGTCTGATCGTGGGATTCTCAGAACTGATAAAACTTTTTTCCCGAAAGGGAAGAAAGTTTTATTTTTTTATTTGGCGTGTGACAGGCTACATGCCAGGCTCGACTCGCATCTTCCAACAAGCTTTCGTCCATAAGTCGGTAGCCCCGCTCCGCAGCCAAGGCGTGCGTAGGGAGAATAATGAACGTCTCGAGTATCTCGGCGACGCCATTCTCGAGGCCGTCGTCTCAGACATCCTCTATCACCGATTCCCCGAAGCCCAAGAGGGCTACCTCTCAAAATTGCGCTCCAACATGGTATGCCGCGCGCGTCTCAACGCCATCTCGATGGAGCTTGGGCTCGATAAGCATATCGTAATGACGTCGCGAAAGGATTTGGCGATAAGCCATATCCCAGGCGATGCGCTCGAAGCTTTCGTGGCTGCCATATACCTCGACGGAGGAATGCGCCGCGTCCGAAAGTTCACGCTCCGACACATTGCCAACAATCGTCGTATTGCCGAGGCGCAAGGAGAGATGCGTCAAGACAATTTCAAAAGCCAACTCGTCAATCTCGGTGAACAAAGCGGCATCGAGGTCTTCTTCGAGACTCATCGCGCGTCTTCTATTGACGACCCTTACAACGAGGCGAATTTCGTCTCCGAGGTAAAGCTGGCGGATGTCGTCGTGGGACGTGGCACGGGTCGCTCCAAAAAAGCAGCCGAGCAAATGGCCGCGCAGTCAGTCCTTGAAGGTATACATCTTGGCGACATCGACATTGCCAAGTGTGCGCAACAGCAAGATGAAGAAATCACAGAGCCTGAGGATGATCCTATCCCGTCCATCTCTCTTGGGCTCCCGCTTTTCCAACCGTCTCTACAGATTACGGAAACCTCTAAAGCAGCCATCCTTTGTTGTCCTGCCGCTCCCTCTTTCGAGTTGCCTGTGGCGGACGAGCAAGCGCAAGACGCAACGTCAGAAACAGAAGGTGTCCCTGATGTTGAGAATGTAAGTGCTTAAGTGGAACGTTAAGTGGAGATTATATGGCACTGCGTCCCTTAACTTGTGGCTGGTTAAGGTATTTCTCGTAGAAAGACACAAGTTCGCGGTAGTGCAGCCTCACTTTCGTAGGCTCCATGAGGAATTTGCGGATGTCGTCGTCGTTCAACGTGTTGAGGTCTACCATCTGCAACCCTTTGATCTTAAGGTAGTAGTCGAGGACTTCGTCGTTAGAGAAGCGCCCTCCCGTCATTATGTGTATGTCCGCTATGAGTTCATCGCGCTGAACCCCCGTTTTGTCGCCTGGGAACAAGTAGGCGCACAAGCTCTCTTCTGTATGCGCCCGTCGTGCTATCCTGCGCCGCTTCATTTTGTGGATTATAACCAAGAAGGCTGCAGTGCCCGCAATCACAACAATTAGCGTCAATAGGAATGCTGTTTCATTCATCGCCTTTACCTTTCTGCTGCTAATATACACACATTTAAATTACATCCCAATCTCCTTTGTTAAGCCGTTCCGCTAAATATTCCTGCTCTCCCTGTCCTGGGGTTGGTATCAGTTCAGCTCGCTTGCCCAATGCCGCCAAGTCCATTATCGTGCTATATCCCGAACGGCAGACTATATGTTTCGCCGCCATTATCAACCCTTTAAGCCTCCTCGCATCTGCATATCCTATTTTCTCTACGCCCTCCCCCGTCAGACTTTCTTCTTCATGCCCTGCCCCGCGCCCGCACACGACGACCCGCCGCCCGCTTTCTCTGCCAAACCTCTCAGTCAGTTCTTCCTCCAGCATCGCCCTCTGAGGCTCTGGTCCCGACACTATCCCCAACCAATCAACCTCTTCTTCCCTACTTCCCTCCTTGTCCACCAGTCGCGACAACACCCCAATCCTATGCGCTATCATCCATTGGGGCAAGCTGCCAGACAATTCTCCGCTCAATCCTCCTATCTTCACGTCTGGCACAAGGCACCCGTCAAATTCCCTTATCCATCGGCATAACGTCCACGCCACAAAGCTCTCCACCCATCGTGGCCAGCCTTTCCCAATTTTCGGTCTCAATTGGTGAGTGATGATTACGCTACGACATCTCTTGTCGCGCACCCCATATCGGTTGTCTGATATTATCAAATCTGGTCGTATCTCGCTGACAATCTTTTTTGTCATTCGCCTCTCCCTCCATATGCTCCACAAGAATGTCGGTAGCTGCATTGCGATTTTCACCCATTGCCTCTCGTCTCTGCTGAGCGTCGGAGAGAATGATGGCAGGCTGATGTGCTGTAATTCAGGGTAATCGCTCCGCAAAAGTTCCAACGACCTGCCGCTACCTGCCAATGTCACGCGGCATCCTCTCTTTAACAGTATCCCAACGATTACCGATGTCCGCGTGGCATGCCCCAATCCCCAGTCCAAAACACTCACCAAAACGCTCGTCCCCCTGCTGTACATCATTTTGTCAATATTGTAAATGGCTTAGTTTCAATGTTTAAGCTGACGTCCACTTTCGGCTTTCCCTCGTTCATGTCCATTCTTATCGTCATTGCGCTCATCCAGTCCGCAAAGATGATTTTCACCATAAGTTCGCCATCTCCGCTCCATCCGTAACTGCCGCATGCTGTAAACGGTGCGTTGAAGTTAGAGAAAGCCCCCAATGTCGTCCCGCGCGAGTTGGGCGGGAAGTGTGTCCCGACTTCCGATTCTTTCCATTCGCCATTCCCACATCTCATGGTCTCACGCTCCCCTCGTGCGGTCGTCACTTCAAGGCAAAGGTCGCCTCCTTCCATCCGTGCCGTTATCGTCTCCCATCCCATCTTGTTCTTCTCCAGACTCATCTCTTTCCCTAACTTCTTGCTTTGTTTCTTGCTTGTGGCGCGCCCGTCTGCTGTTGGCAATTCATACTCTGCCTCTCTCTTTGCCAATTTTTTCACTCCTTTACCCTCTTGCAGTGGCGTGGCGGATAGGGTGGGGAGCAAACCCTCAAACAATAGTCTGCGCTCCTCGACGCCAGGTGGCAATGTGTTGCAGCACTGCGTGATGACCGCAACCATGTCTTCGTTGGGCATGACGATTATGAACTGACCATGTGCGCCGTCTCCCCGCATCGTTCCCGCATGCTCGCATTTCCATGTCTGATAGCCATAGCCTTCTTTCTCCACGTGGACTGTCATCATCTCTTTCGCCCATTCGGCTGGCAATAGCTGTCTCCCTCCCCATCTTCCCTCGTTAAGCAGAAGCTGCCCCATTTTCGCCATCGATTCGAGCTTTAGGTGCAGTCCCCAGCCTCCGCAGCTTATCCCCTCAGGACTCTCTTCCCATATCTCTTCGTCAATCCCCATCGGTTCAAACAGTCTCGGACGCAGGTAGTCCACCATCTTCTCGCCTGTCACTCTGCTTATGATTGCCGACAGAAGGTATGTGTTCATCGAGTCGTATGCGAACTTCTCCCCGGGCTGCGCCACCATCTTTCCTCCGAGGCTCTTTTTGACCCATTCTGTCTCCTTTGTGCGCACTTCGTTGGTCGGCTCAAATCCCGACTGCATTGTCAGCAAGTCTCTGATTGTCAGCTTTGCAAGCCGGTTGCTAATGCTGTCCGGCAATAGCTCTGGAAAGAATGTGGCGACTCTGTCGCTGACCCTCACTCTGTTTTCCCCGACGGCAATTCCTATTGCCGCTGCCGTGAATACTTTTGAGCAAGAGAACAGAGTGTGTCCATACTCCGCGCGAAATGGTTTTGGGTGCATCTCGCCAATTACTTTCCCGTGGCGTAGCAGCATAGCCCCATGTATCTCAGTAGCTTCGACATCCATCAATGAGTCGAACCACCCGATGACCGCTTCCGACGGCACGCCCTGAGACTCCGGTGTCGCCCTCTCAAATGCGTAGGGCTGGCCTTCCGCTTCCACTGCCGTCAACAGGGCGGCAATTGCTACAAATCCAAATCTTTTCATGCTTGGCAAGTAGTGATTATTTCTATTTCTCCCACAAAAGTATATATGTGTAGCTAACGAGCTGAAAATTATATTATTACAAGCAATTCTCAAAATTTATTTGCACGCAGAATTGCATTTGGAAGACTTTGAAATAATTGTTTTAACATTTGACCTTTAGCTTTCATTAAGAGTTAAGCAGCTCTGAAACTTCATCTGGTTTTGTGTTATTGACTGAGTATCATAAGTTTGCAAATGTCAATCTGTCTAAGGTTTTACAAATGTCAATTATGAGAATAGCAAAGGACAGGCCTCGCCTCGCACCGTCTCGAAAGTACACGGTAAAAGAAGTTTGCGCCGCCCTCGGGATTAGCAGGACGACTCTTTGGCGTATCCGCAAATGGGACATCATACCATTCAAGCGCAATGAGGCCTTGGGTTGTCTCTGCGCCGTCGGGGCGGACGTTATCAAGTATTGGGAAACCATTCGTTACTAATAAATCAATTCAATCTTATGGCAAATGTCGTTATGGTGCTTGGTCAATCAGGCACAGGCAAATCAACGTCTATCAAATCTCTAAACCCGGAAGAGACTATCATTATTCAAGCCCTTAAGAAGAACCTGCCTTTCAAGGGGTTCAAAGGCTTGTATAATAAAGAGAAGAAGAACCTCTTCTACGCTCACGACGGCGAGCAGCTCGTCCGCTACTTGAAGAACATCAATGAGAAGTGTGAGACTTGCCACACAATCGTCATTGACGATGCCACCTACATCATGCGTAACGAGTTCTTCGACAAGGCTACGGAGTCTGGCTTCGGCAAGTTCACCGTCCTCGCCCAGCACTTTCAGCAAGTCCTTGTGACGGCTGCCGCAATGAGGGATGACATCATCGTCTTCCTTATCATGCACAGCGAGGAGAAGATCAACGACGGGGCTATCGACTCCTACAAGTGCGCGACAGTAGGCAAGATGCTCGACGAGAAGTTCGACCCTATCCATTGCGTCACGGTACTGCTGTACAGCTCCGTGCGTTTTGACGGAGAGGGCACGCCGAACTACGGCTTCTACACGAACCGCACGACGGAGAACAACAAGGTCATCCCAGCCAAGACCCCGTGTGACATGTTCGATGAGATTTTCATTCCGAACGACCTGCAATACGTTGTTGACAAGATAAACGAATACGAGAACTAAAACATTTAAACACAGAAGATTATGATTAATGTAGGCGCAAACGGGGGCGAGAAGTCCTTTAAGAAATTTATCGGCTTCGCTTCTATGAAAGTCGTGGCTATCAACCCGTCAAGGCAGGAGCTCGAGTCGCTGCTCGGGCGTGAGCCGCAAAGAGACCCGGAGTACTTCGGCATGCGGGATAATGTCGATTGGTCTAAGCTTGATTTCTGGTTGAAGCCGATCGACGAGAACAGCCCCATCCCTCTTGTCAAATACACCGTCTTCCTTAAACGTCAGTCGATGGAGTCGCAAGCTGGGAAAGTCAAGGTCATTGACCGCTACGGCAATACCGCATGGACGACGGTCGACGAGTTCAAGAACCAAGTCGTGCCTAAGTCTGCTACGGGAAAGCCTCTTGGCATCATTCCTCCATACGAGCTTTGCTGCAACGGGCAGGATCAGCTTGTGGACTTCCTCCGTCCTTGGCTGAACATCCCCAATGCGCTACGCTACGACGCTGCCGTCGGCTTCACGCCAAAGGACAAGACGGAACTCGACAAGGCGGAGTGCCACCTTGACAACTTGAAGAACTATTGGAAAGGTGACATCTCGGAGATTAAGAATCTCCTTGCCCCAGCCAAAGACCACGTCATAAAGGTTCTTCTTACAGTGAAGAGCAAGACGATCAACGACAAGCCCGCCAATGTCCAGAGCGTCTTTGGCATGGTCGTCGCAGGATGGCGTGACTCCGTGGTCATTGAAAAGGAGTTCCGTCGTCAACAGGAGCGTGGCGGCCTCGCCAACGTCGTCACTTGGTTCGGCAACGCCAAGGAGTATGTCGACCCTGTTATCGAGCAGATGAAAGCTGTCGCTGACGCTGCGCAGAGCAACGACCCTTGGGCTGCCCAGCCAGCGCAGGAAATCGCTACGCAGCCTGTCCTTAAAGGGTCGGTTGACGACCTGCCATTTTAACTGATAGTCTAACCAGCGCATGGGAGGAGACTCCCGTGCGCTTAATACCAAAAACAAATGTTTGAAATACGATACAAGAACCACGAGACGGGTAAAGTAGAGAAGAGCCTCATCGAGAAAGCGGCTGGCATATCCGACGCTATCACCGCTATTGGCATGATGTCCTTAAAGAAAGAGGATGTCTACGGGATTAATCTCTCTGTCTTTAAGGAGGTGTTCCTGGACCCAAGCTCGTCAAATAAATTCTTTGACGTGACAGTACGCTCGTTCGACGTCAAGCCCGTCAAGTATCACATTCTCATCGAGTCCATCTCAGCCGAGCGAGCCATGACGCACGCCACGGAACTGATGAAGCAGGGCTACGCGATGGAACCCATCTCCATCAAGGAGAGTGACATAAAGAATGTCATGACGGCGGACATCGAGTAGTCATGTTACTCACGGCGTTAACTAATAAATAACATCAACATGAAAAGTATTGAAGAAATAATGGACAGATTCACATGGATGAGTGAACACTATGAGGAAAAGCAGGACGAACTCGAGTCTTTATTCAAGGCGAACACAGTCATGCCTTATGATTTCAAGTTCAAATTGAGCTGCCGCACACCAGACAATGAGGTTGTAAGCGCAGAAGTTCTTGAAGTGTGCGGGTGCTGGTTCACTTGCAAGCATCCTCGCACGCATGAAGAGTTTGTCTCGAACGTGGTCGAGCCTTACGAGATAGAGCGTTTCATAGAGGCTTGGCTTGCATACAAAGGCACTCCGCGTGACACCAAGATTGACTTTTGCCTGTCACGACTGATGGAACACTTTGGTTTTGATCTCGAGCCCCTTAAGGAAGCAATCTTGGATCGAGAGAACTTCATAATGGCAAAGACCTTTCCCGAGTTCACTCTTGTTGATAAATACAATATATCTGGGTGTAAGAACAAACAAGAAAGTGGAACATACGTGTTGAAAGCGGTGTGCAAGGACAAGCTGATATGCCTTGATAAAAACAACGAGGCGTTCATTATGGACTCGGGCGACAGGAAGCCGTTCGAGATTATGGACTTCATTAAAGCCTCGAATTGTGCAAGCAAAAACAACGCTGACCAAGCATGACGGACGAGCAACTATGGAGAGGCTACGTCAAGGAGCGTGGTCTCGTCTGTAAGGACATGCATGTCGTCAAGGATGCTTTCATGAGGGCTTTGTCCATCGGTCGTGGCGACGACGGGGCTGCGCCTATCGTCATATCCACTATGAAAAAGAGGATAGACACGGAGGTCAAATGGCTCAGGTCGGACAGCTGTACTAAGGACATGCTGCCCGATGACCTTGAAAGGGAGAGGCTCATCAATGAGTTCGAGCGTCACATCCGCATCAGCGGCAAGACGCACAGCTCCATCTACGACGTGCGCACACATTTCTTTAATTGGATAAGCAAGCGCAATGAACGAAGAACGACAAATACAAGTAGTGACGCAAATTGGCGAGACGAGACTCTCGACCGCATGCGCCGCCTCGTCAATCCCGGCTGAATACAAGTCAGCCGTCAACAAGTGCCTCGCCAAGTATGGCACGTACAGGGACTTCGTTGACAAGCTCAGCCCGAAAGCCGTGGCTCGGCTGCTCCCCCAATGGGAGAACGCCATGATATATCCCCTTGATTTGAAAGGGGAGGTCAAAGTGCCTACGGTCTACATTGCGAGCCTCACGTTCGGCAGAGAGCCCGTCATGGCTTGGCTCATGGCGTACGTCGTCGACGTGAACTCTTTCTTCCTCGGTTCAAGTACCGACAAGAAGATGACCCCGGGACAGATGGAAGAGGCTGCGTCGGTTCTAATGCAGAACTACGGCAACCTGCTCGTCTCCGAGCCGCCTGTCATATTCTCCCGAATCAAGGGAGGCCGCTACGGCAAAGCCTACGGCGTTGTGGATGGCGGCATGCTCTGCAACTGCTTCCAGCAATACATGGAGGGCAGGATGGAGGAGCGTGCCATGATACACAAACGCATGGAGGCGGAGCGCATTAAAAGGCGCAACGCTGAATGGAGCAAGGAGAAGTCCATGAGCTTTGACGAGTTCAAAAGCACAGTGGCTTACGCCAAACTCCAGATGTCAGACAAGGCGCAACAGGTCGAGGACTTCGTCAACAAGTTCGACCTCCGAGTCAATGAATAATTATTCACACCAATGGAGAACAAGAAAATAAAGAACGCCACACCGACGACATACAAAAGGGTGCAGTACAGAAGCAAGCTTGAAGTGCGCTTCGCCATGATGCTCGATGCGGAGAAGATACCTTTCGCATACGAGGAGGAGACATGGGTGGTGCTTGACAAGCAGACCTATATGGGTAAGACGATAAGATGCGTGACCTATACCCCAGACTTCATCATAGGCAATGTCGTCGTTGAGATCAAAGGCTTCCGCAATGACGTGTTCCCATTGAAAAGAAAACTAATCATCAAGTTCATTAATGAAAATCGACCAGGCACTGTGTTCATCGAGGCTAAGACGGTAGCCGACATGAGGGCTGCGGTCGATATAATCAAACACCAAAAATCATGAGCAGTTCAGTACAGGCTTTCCCTTTCGAGGGAAGCGAGATAACATTCTACAACAAGGAGGGGGAGCTCTTCCTCAATGCCACCGAGATGGCAAAGTCTTTCGGAGAGAAAAAGAGACCTGCGTTCTGGCTCAGGACGCAGACCGCAAGTGACTTTCTTAACGAATTATCCAAAGTGAGAAAATGCACTTTGGCTGATTTACAGAGAGTTATAAAGGGTGGCAACTCATCTGGCACTTGGTTTCACAAGGATGTGGCAGTGGAGTTCGCACGCTGGCTAAGCCCTAAGTTTTGTATCTGGTGCAACGACAGGATACAGGAGATACTGACGACAGGCAAGTCGGAGCTCTTTCCTAATCCCAAGCCAAGACCCAACACCAACTATGAAATCCCTCAGACTTTCTCCGACGCTCTTCTTCTTGCCGCCAAGCAAGCCAAGCAACTTGAAGAAGTCAACGCCCTTGCGGAGAAGCAGCAAGGTGTCATTGAGAAACAGAGCGTCGAGATAAAGGAGATGAAAGGAGACAGCGACTATTGCAAGACAGTTCTTCGCAACGAGGCTCTCGTCACTACGACAAGCATTGCGCAGGACTACGGATACTCCGCATGGAAGTTCAACTTTCTTCTCCACAAGTTCGGCATTCAGTACAAGAACAACCAGCAATGGATTCTTACCGCCAGATACAAAGGCAAAGGCTATGTGCAGTCGGAGACTATCGCAGTCGGCAAGGACGACAGCCACTTGAAGATTATCGTCAATACCAAGTGGACGCAGAAAGGCAGACGTTTCCTGTATGACTTCCTTAAAGGAAAGGACATCCTCCCTATGATAGAGCGCAACAAACAATGTAACTAAAATAACAAAGAAAGAAAATGTACAAACAACTCATCGCCTTTAAAGGGTTCAAAGACATGCCCTTGTCAGACATCTGTTCCCTGTTTGAGCACAGCCGACTGCTTACTGACATTGCGGAAAGAAAGCTCGCCTTACGAGATGAAAAGATAAAGCATCTCATAGCGGACACTATCGTGCCTTACCCAAGGGACAAAACGCTTGATGAAGTCTTGCCTGTTGGAGACCCTATGCGTGACATCCTGTTCAACGCTTACCTGTCATCTCTAAAACAATTAGACGTGAAAGGACTCGAGGAAATATCCAAGCGCATGAAAGAGACTTCACTCGTCTCCTTGGAGGCGATGTACTATTATGTCATCAGCCTGCTCGTTAAAGAGAAAGCGAAGCTCTGCAACATGACTGACTTATTCATCAAGCATACGCTGCGTAAAGACAACATCTTTAATTGGCAGGAAGACGCAATCCTATTTGCTGACACGGTCATCCTGCCAAGCATCCCGATGGGCGAGTATTACATAGAGCCTAAGGAGCTCCGCCTCTATTCTCGCACCGACACCTTTAATTGTATTTAATAACCTTAGCGAGGGTGCGTCCCACCCTCGCTTTTAATCCATTTGATTTATGATTAGAAAAGTAAGAATGTGGCTGGCGCAAGCTCCTGATTGGAACTGCTGGCAGTACAAGAAGAAATGGTTCATGCAACATCCTATCGGACTCTCCGCAGTCCTCGACTTTAGCGTCGGTGTCCTGTCTATCAAGAGGGACAAGGACGGCAAGATGCTTGTCAACGAGCATACGGATGACATGCCCCTCTCTGGTATTTCCGTCATGCTTAATAATGTAGTGCGTGACGAGAAGATGCTACGCTGACATCATCCGTGAATAGTAATTCAATTCAATATTAATCATCTTAAACTTTAAACACAATGAAACTAATACCAGCAGCGAAGCCCGAACTTTGGAGACAAGGCAAAGGTTTCATAGGAATGTGCGAGCATATCGCACGATGCGCCGCCATCTGTTACAACTCCACGCCCAAGACTGGCGACGAGGCTGTCGACTTCGTCCGTCGACTCATCAAGATGGGGCATGGCAGGGCTTTGGAGTTCGGGACATTCCGTGCCAACATCACGGATCTCGATTCTGAGGAATTGTATATCATAGCTCATCGCTGTCATTTGCCTTGGTTGGATTTGAAAATAAATGGGAATGGATGGTCAATCGCAACCAATCTAAGACTCCTCATAGAGAACGACCTTAGTTTGGAACTGATAGAGTCTTGGACGGACAAGATTGCTACGGACAATCATCTCGAAGGTGATTGCGAGCAGCGTATAACAATCCACTACCCCGCCATCAGCCGTGCCATAGCGGACGAGTTCCGCACCCACACCACGCTCTCCACTCTCATGCAGTCCACCAGATATGTCAACGCCGCTTCAAAAGGAGATGTCGAGTTTATCGAACCCTTTTGGTTTCGCAAGGCGGATGACGAGCAGCAAGCAAATTTCATTTGCGCCCTTAACAAAACAGGACAGTGCTATGCTGACGCAGTAGGCAAGTTGGGAATGAAGAGACAGGAGGCTAGGGACATGTTGCCGCTTTGTGTCAAGACAGAAATGGTTCAATGCGGCTCTCCAATGGCATGGAGAAACCTTATCAAACTCAGGTCTGCCAAGGATGCTCATCCAGACGCTCGAGAGATGGCTCAAATATTAAATACACTTAGAGTTTTAAAGTAATGACAGAAGAAATTTACAAAGACAAAGGCCAAGAACTGCGCCTTAAGTCACGGCAATTCGCCGAAAGAATCCGCAAAGAGTATCTCAAAACCAAGGAGGCTGATGAGCAATCAAGGATGAGAGACATGAGATCGTATTTCAGGAGAGCTTGGGAGCTTTCTAAAGGCGAGTTCTTCCTGTTCATAAAAGCTTTCTCGGACTTCGAGTACGAGACACTACGTGACATGTACCATTACGACTCCAAGATGTGCGATGTTTATGACGAGTTCGGCTTTGGCGGTTATCGTTTCGCCAACCTCAACGAGGACAGCCACACTGAGCTGCGACAGATCTCCGACATGCGCGAGGGCGACCTTTACGAGAGGGGCTGTAATGGTGAACTGTTAAGAGTCACAGACTTGGATCACATGCTTCCTATGGAGTTGCTGAAACTCTGCGACGAGATGAAAAGCTGGAAAGATGTCAAACCTAATCATAGATAAAAATGAAACTACAAAGTAACGGTTCAATCAACACTGAGATGCTCGGCAGGGCGTTGTATGAAATTCTTGAAAAGAAAGTTCCATATGACACCTGCCGAAATGCGATAGCGGAACTGCGAGACAGGCTCAAGTCTGCCATTGGCATATACGGCATGACTGTTTCTGTCCGAGGTTTCGGCACGCTGGGTCTAAAAAAAATGGGTACTAAGAAAGCCCGTAACATTAACACGGGCGAGACCGTGGTAGTCCCGGAGCGTGAAATCCCCACCCTCAAACCATCTAAAGAATGGAAAGAAATGATCAACCTGATTGACGATAAGAAGCGTCATGACGTTCAAGGTCTTTATAAACCACAAGAAGTACTGCTTGGTCATGGAGAATAAAGACGACATCACGCCAGAGCTTGTCGACACAATCCTTGACGGCATGCGCTCTACAGAGAGAGACCTCGACTCACTCCGCTCTCTACTTCGCAAGGACGAAAAGCTGCTAAGCACTCCGCAAGAGAACGCCATAATGACTGAGATCGCAATCCTCTCTGCCAGATATGACCTCTTGCAATTGCGCTTCAATCTATGTGCAGGTCGTGCTGACAAAAAGTAACGCATCATGTTTACGCTTGACAAGCTTGCGTTCGATGTCCTGCCGCCCTTGGTTCTCTACCTCTTGTTGAGGTTCCTTAAATGGCTCTTCAAAGAGATAGACGACTTGAAAAACAAGGACAAAAAAGGAGGACGACGAGGAGCTTGACCTCCTCTGAACTAATCAAATTATTTCAAACCTTTTAATTACAAACAAGAGGAGGACTAATTATCAACCAAGGGGAGGGCGACTTCCCTCCCCTTTAATTCTACAACACATGAACAAATTGGATGAAGCGATAGCACTCCTCGAAGAGCTGCAAAAACAAATCGAAAAACTTGATGTGGATAAATTAAAGATTACAAATGGAAAAACAAGAAAGCAAAAACCCAATTAACCCTCCCCACTATGGAGCAGGCAAGGCGCACGAGTGCATCGATGTCATGCTTCAGCAATTCGGCAGGGAGCAAGTCCTTGCGTTCTGCAAACTAAACGCTTTCAAGTACCTGTTCAGAATAGACCAGAAGAACGATCCTGTGGAGAACACAAGGAAAGCCCAATGGTATCTGAGTAAGTATGAGGAGCTGGTTACTGACAAATAAAAACTACGTATCATGTTCACTACAATCATGCAGACGATATCAATTATCGCAATCATTACGCTTGTCTCATTAACATTAGTCATAGCGTACAAACTACGAACCGCTCTTGATGGCGCAGACTCGCCACAAGACGGGCAGGGAAAGAACATCGAGACAAGGGGCGAGAACAGAAAGGACAAGTTTTACTATCGCCCCTCCGTGACCCTGTCCGACCTGCACCTCAGCTCTGGCAACACGAAGATGTATAAGCTTCACACCGCAGACAAACGTCTCGTCGGCAGCCTCTCTGAAGCTTTCCTCCGTAATGAGTTTGGTATCACGCCATGCGACGTGAAGTCTTATGTCATTGAGGTAAAGATCACAAACCTCCTCTATGATAAAAACGATTAGCCTTGTCCTTGGATTACTGATGCTCGCACCCTTGCTTGCATGGATTTTCGTCGCCGTGCTGTGCAAGAACTTCAAGGATGATAATGATGAAGACGAAGAACAAAACTATTAATCATGAAAAAGTTTCTTTACTACCTGTGGCAATTGCCGCAAAACATTGTCGGGCTTGCGTACCTCGCTTGCACTAAGATGCGCGGCGACTACCTGTGCGCAAGCGGGACGACGAACCTCCCTGTCGGTGACGACCTCAAAGACGATGCGGTCGTCGTCATCTTGAAGAAGTCGCGCGGCAGCGTCTCGCTTGGTAACTATGTGTTTGTCTCCGCCGCCTCTAAGGACTACGACACGACGCTCAGGCATGAGCTTGGACACCATGTCCAGTCTAAGCTGTGCGGTCTCGCATACCTTATCGCTATCGGCTTGCCCAGCATCACATGGGCAGGGCTGCGCAGGCTCGGCTTCTTTAAGGACAAGTCATACTACTCGTTCTATACAGAGAAGTCAGCGGATGAGTTGGCTGGTATCAATCGTAATTAAATCATTACAATCATGGCTAAACAAAACATTAGCGCAATTGACAACATAGTCAAGACTATCTACCAGACTTGCGACGCTAATCCCTCAATCATCAAAGCCGCCATTGATGAGATAGAGGATAGGGAGTTCAAGAAACTTTGTGTTGATGGAGATTGGATATCCAACGGCATCGGCACGATAACCTTGAAGTCATATGCTGACGGAGTCCGTGTCATAGGAGTTATTAATAACAAGCTCGTGATAGAGGATACGCACGAGTCGGTCAAACCTAAGGACTTGAACCTTATGCCGCTTGAACTTCTGACCCTTATAGAAAAAGTTCGGGAAGAATGGGAACGACTATGACTCGAAGTGAGATACACCAAGAGATACGCAATGTCATGAATGGTCACGCGGGACTGCTCGTCCTAAGAAATGGCGACAGGCTTGTGAGCTTCAAGACCTGCATATATCAGTATCGACAGAAATATGACACGAGGAGGAACATAACCTCCTTGCCGAAAAGGGACTTAGTGTCCATCGTTAAACAAATCAATCAAGTATCAGAACAAAAAATCTTATTGCAATGAAAGAGATGAATGAAATCGACGAGCTCTTCGTCACGACAACCAATGACAAAGATGCCAAAGTAAAAGCTTATCCAAACCTTAGCGACTACTCTAAAGAGTATGCGAGCGAGGATGAGTACCATGAAGACAACGTCCTGTCTTATAGCATCTTGTCACAATACGAAAGAAACGGAGGATTTAAATGGCTGCCAGAGAACAAGGAAGACCTTTGGAAACCGACAGTCAAGACTGATGCCCTGCTCTATGGCAGCGCAGTCGATGCCATCATAACCTCTGGCATGGACAAGTTCAATAGCGAGTTCCGCGTGTTGGACATTCCGCAAGTCCCAGATAAGATTAAGCAAGTCGTCGACAAGATGATTGAGGAGAAAGTTCAATGGAGTGACACCGAGAGGATAGTCGCTATTATGAACGAGCTTCAATTCTATCCGACATGGAGACAAGAGACGAGATGCAACAAGCTTAACGAGGGGTTGAATTATTACAACGCCTTGTGCTGTGACGACAAGAGGCTTGTCATCACAAAGGAGATGTATGACAACATATTGTTAACTTGCAGCAGTCTTCACGCCTCGCCGCTCGTCTCCAAGCTTATGTTTGATAAACTGCCTAAGCATCAAGACCGTTTCTTTCAGTTGAAGTTTACTGCGAAGATTGGCGGTGTCCCTTATAAGATCATGTGCGACATGATTATCGTCGACCATAAGGAAAAAGAGATTAAGATCTACGACCTTAAGACTTCGGGCAAGGAGAGCTATAACTTCCGCCTCAGCTATCTTGACTTCGGCTACCACATTCAGTCTTGGCTTTACCGCATGGTTCTCGAGGATGCCCTGTGCATGACGGACTTCTCCGATTATAAGATTGAGGGGTTCTACTTCATCGTGGCATCCAAAACCAGCGGCGAGCCGTGCGTATGGCAGGACATGACTGAGGTCGAGGGAACTAAGTATCGTGACCCTCAGCGTATTGGGCAAGAGGTTACTGACGCTTATGACAGCGATGGTCATAAGAAGACCATGCCCGATTGGTGCGACGCAAGCAAAGTCAACATACTGAACTTCCGCTAAGATGGCGTTCGTCGGCATAGTCTTTCAGAACGTCCTCTTCTGGGCTGTCGCATGTTCACTTTTCGCATGGTTAAAAGGGGACTTTAATCGGAAGCACTAACTCTTGGTTGGCGAGACAATCCCCATCTCGCCAACCTTTTATTAATCTATTATGAACAGGAAAGAAAAAAGACAACAGGCGAAACCTACGGCGGCAGAGCTTAAAGCACAAGAGAGGAACAAGAAAACTCTTGAGCAAGCTCTTAAATTTATTGACAAGTCTATCGCGGATCCAGAGTGGTACGAGATAACCTGCAACAGGATATGTCTTATCAGATGCCTCGGGTGCATGATAGACAGCTTGCTGTATGATGTCAATGACTTCGTCAGTTTCGCTGATGTCGATTCCGCTACGCGAAAGTCACTGAGCAAAATAAACCGACAGCTTGACGGGCTTCTCGACCACTTGCTCCACGACAGCGTCATGAGGTTCGGCAAACGTAACACAGCCAAAGGACTACCAGAGGCGAGCGAGTATGAGGATGTCAGCAAGATGTCCGCAGGTTTGCAGAACCTATGCGAGCTATACCTCATGTGGTTTGTCGATACTGAATGGAGACAGAACGAGCTTGACAAATTCATGCGTCGTGTCATTCCCGATGACGTTATCAAAGACAGAAACAAGAAGACATTAGCCGAGCTGCACAACAGCTACGATGAGATGAGAAACAAAATCGTTAAAGCCTTAAATCTTTAATTGTCAACAATTTAATTTTCAAATATTATGAAAGCTATTATTAAAGTAAAAGCGACTTCATTATTTTGCGTGCCTAACGTGATTAAGAAAGGTGATTGGATAGACCTGCATGCAGGAATAGACTGCAAACTGAGCAAGGGAAACTACGTGATGATACCTCTTGGCGTTAGCATGGAACTGCCTGCTGGCTATGAGGCTATCGTGGCGAGCCGCTCCTCGCTGTACAAGAAGACGGGACTCTATAACCCCGGCGGCATCGGTGTCATAGACAATAGTTATAACGGGGACTTGGATGAATGGATTATGCCTGTCTTCGCATGCCGCCAATGTATCGTCCGCAAGGGCGACCGCATTGCGCAATTCCGTATTCAGCTAAGTCAGAAAGCCACGCTGTGGCAAAAGATAAAGTGGTTGTTTACAAGCGGCGTTAAGATTAAAGTCGTCGATAAGCTTGGCAATAATAACCGTGGAGGCTTCGGCTCTACGGACGAGAAGAAATAATCGAACAGCAAAGAGAAAAATCGCAGGCGATGGCAATAACATGCTGTCGTCTGCGTTTATTGTACTAAGAGGTTCACAAGCTTTAATGTATTCACTAAGTAATAACAGTCGTGTCTAACGACACAAATCTTTGTTCAATATGCGATTCACTCATAAAGAAACTAAGTTCTACTTCAAGACAACTAAAGGACTCCACGTCATCGAGTTTGGTCTTTTTAGGTTGGACAAAATATCTTCTCCTCAACCCGAAAAGGGTTTCTCTATCAAGGTACGCTTTAAGCAAGAAGAGTTCATTTGCCTGAAACAACACATCGACGCAATATTGGAACGGCAGCAAAAGTCTCCTGACGATTGGAGGAAGTTCGCCATCGAGCAGCTACCCCATCTGAAAGACAATACAGACGAGCTGATACATCCAGACTTGGCTTCCGAACTTCAGAGAAGCTCCGACTTCTTGGGTATGCTGATTGCCTCCAATCTCCCGTTCTTCTATATTATTTAATACCATTGTCTATTATCCGAGACACTGTCAAACCTTTCAACCCCTTGTGGCGCAATGCGTTGCAAGGGGTTATTTTTTTACGTCCATCGTTACGATGCACGCCGCCACTACGATTAGCTTTGCTTATCAACCTTTTAAAACAATACGTTATGAGTGAGACTACAACAGGGAGTACGCTTGTATTCCCAATGCAAGAGAAGAGCGGCAACGACGCAGCCATCATGGGTCTGCTTTCCGCCATGTCGCAGAAGCCCAACCTTGATGCCGCAAGCCTTATGGCCATGGCAAGGGACAACGGAGTCTGTGGCAGTGAGCTCATCCTTGTCCTTTTCCTGTTCATGATTTTTGGTGGTGGCTATGGAGGCTTCGGGAACAGGGGTGCGCTCAATGCGGTCAACACTGACGCTGACACTATGCGACTGACTAACTTCATCAGCAATAACGACAACTTCAACCGTATGATGAACGCCATTCAAGGCAGCGACGCGGATGTGAGGGCTTTGGCTCAGTCTCTCAATTGCTCCACGAGCCAAGTTGTCAACGCTGTTAATAGTGTAAGTACTCTCGTGCAGGGTGTCGGCAACCAAGTAGGCATGACAAGTCAGCAGGTTATCAACGCCATTCAGTCTGGCAACGCCGCTATAACCTCACAGCTTCAAAGCGGCTTTTGCAGCGTCGGTCAGAAGATACAGGAGCAAGGCTATCAGAGCCAGCTCGCCACATGTCAGCAGACAAACGCACTGACCAACTCCATCAATAACGGAGTGCAGGCTATGAAAGACAGTGGCGACATCCGCCACCATGAACTTATGGCTCGCCTTGACAATATGGAGAAGAACGCTTTGCAGGCTAAGATTGACGCTCTTCAAGAGACCAAGTCCACTCTTCAGACGCAGCTCTCTATGGAACATCAGACGCAGCAGTTGCAAGCCTATCAGGCGCAAAGCATGATACCATTACAGCAGGCTCTCAACGTCATGCAGAATGAGCTCAACGCCATCAAGTCCGCACAGCCATCCACTACGACTATCCCCTACTCGCCTGTCGTAGGCGTGCCTGCCGCTGTGGCTTATCAGGCAGGGCTGACGGGGACTGGCGTGAATGGCAATGGAAGTTTCTGGTATTAGGAGGAGGTCGCCATGAGCTACGCAATCAGATATGGCGGCAGACTGTTTGAGACGACGGCGGTCGAGGTGACTTCTTCCGCCGTCATCTTCACCCTGCCCAACAATACTTTCCTGTATTCAGCACCACGAGGCATAGTCCCTATATATATCAAACAGGACTTGCCGTCTGGGACTACCGAGACCCTGTCTGTCCTGTTCCAAGTAAACAACCAGACGCAAGGTGTCAGTGTCATAGGAGGCGACTCTCTGACGGCGGCTAACATCGCTAAGGGCGTTTACCTGTTCTACTATGACAAGACCACGGACGCTCTTCAAATACTTGGAGTAAACCCTTAAACTAAACCGCTATGGCATTTTATTCATTACAACCAAGCAGCAAGATATTCATCCTTAACAAAGAGCCTATACCGACAATCAGTAAGGGCGAGGTTGTCTCAGTCTCGCAGCCAAGACCGAGCCAGAATAATTGGCAGCAGATGGTCGTCACCGTCGTCGCAAGGGTCGACGGGGCAGACCGCACTTTTGAGAACCTGCCATCAGACAAGGACATGGCTGATTCCATGACGGGGCTGCAACTTTATTGCAACTGCGACATGCTTGTCAACGAGGTCAAGCGAATGCATCGTGAGAGTGCGCAAGCTCTTGCGGACGAGGACAAGCACAGGGCGAGAGTGAAAGCTTGCGACGGGATACTACTCGACTTATGTCCAGACGTGGCGGAGAAAGCGGCAAGGGAGCAGGAGCTTGACATTCTAAGAAAGCAGATGGATGAGATGAGGAGTATGTTCATGCAGGTAATGGACAAGGTGGACACGGCTAAAACAGAATGACATGACAAAGATTCTAATCATAACCGATGAGCATACACATCATAAGGATGCCGAAGAGAAAGAGTGCTGCGCATCAGACTGCTACACGTCAGTCCACGGCAAGCATTTCAATGAGCGGCTGTTGAACTACGCCACAAGCCGAATGCTTGTCAAAGATACTGAGACAGGCAAGAGCAGGCAGATAGTACCTTTCACGCAATCCGACATCGACGAGATACTTGCAAGGCAAGGAGTCAAACTTGACAAGAAGAAAGGTCTCGACTATGTCTATGTCGCTAACATGGCGAAAGCTGATTTCTGGAAGTCGTCAATAGATGATGAGCGGCACTTGGCTTTGTACGTCAAGGATGTCATAGACGACTGCGACGCTCATGACGACACTGTCTTCATGAGATGGTGCGCTTGCGAGAGTGATGTCCCTTGGGAGGAACTCGTGTAATTTAAAAGCCCCGATAGGATAATTCCCGTCGGGGCTTTTTTTATTCGTAGAATCTCACGCTGTCCTCAGGATGCCAGAACGCCAGCCATTGGTGTGAGCCTGGCAGGAACGGAGACTTCAAGATGCTTCGCTCCAGCTTTGTCATGCCCTTGTACTTGCCGCTCTGGACGAGGTTCTCTTGCTCGGTAGACCATGCTAAAGGATTAGCTATGCAACCTACCAAGCCCATGAAGTTGTTGACAGTGGACAGAACCGCCGCTGGGTTCTGCGCTATACGTGCGGTCTCGACGGTCATGCCCAGTGGAACCATCGAGTTAAGCTCGGACTGCGTGCGCACCACATAGTAATACATGGTGTTCCAAGCGAACGAGTTCCTCTTCTTCTTGTCCTTGAATGAGCCGAGCAGTATCTTTAAGCCTACGGCGCACAGCCACATGCCAAGCTCTAATGTCGCCCTGCGCAGGTTAGCTTTCTCCATGTCAGTCAGCTTTTGACCCTTGATGTTCGCTGCGAGCGTCTTGTCAAACAAGGCGCGAGTCCGTGTGTAAGTGACTCTGAAGAATGTCCGATAGAAACCCTCGCTCCACTCTTGGTCGTCAAGGCTGTAATTGAGACCGTTGAGTCGCCTGTACCAAGCCGAGGCTATCCACTTGCGGTACATGCCTATCATCTGTCCGCCTATATACCTCTGCCACATCGCCGCATCCTCGATATTATATACGCCGTTAAGCATGTGACTGACGTGCATGATTTTACGAGTGAACTCATGGACATCATTGTCTGTGAACTCCGTGCCGTCCATCTTCGTCACGCCCTCTTTCAAGACGAGGAATTTATTTGTCGAGTTTGTCCATTCTGGATGCTCGCTTATCTGCTGCTCTATCTTTTCCGCCTCAATAATCTTCATCTCGGCTCGGAGCTTTTGCGCGTCTCGCAGTTTCTTCGTCGCCATGTCCACGGTCTCCATCGCGTCATAGAGGTTTATCTCATTGCCGTCCTTATCCTTTAGCTTCGTCCTGTGCGCTGCGGCTAAAGCTATGACGGTATTCGCATGAGCCTCGCCTGCCGTCGTCATGAAGTAGCCGTTCTTCATCTGAGCCAATCGGGATGCGCCCTTTCTGTTAAATCTGTTCTCCTCGTCACTCATGCGGACATTGAATTTCTCATTGAACAGCCACAGCTTGCCTGTTGCGACACGACTTACAGCGTCACTCAAAAACTGAGGAAGATTCGATGCGAACACTCCCTGCGCCCACATGGCATCCTGCCTGTTGTAATACTTTCGCCCGACAGTCTCGCCTACAAACTGTATCTGCGCAGTGATGGAGTTCTGCACGGCGGCGTTAACCGACATCATATATTGGTTCATGGCCGTCAAAGCCATCAGACGTTGACCTATCTTGGTGATACTTATACTTACACCACCTATCTCTTTTGTCATGTCTTCCGCCTTGAATCCATAAACGTCGTCGAGGATGTTATTGATGCGGCTCATAGTCCTGTCGCCATAATGCTCTCCTCGCTTAGTACCGTTTATCGTCTGTATCGTCACGTTGCCATCCTCATCTTTCACGTTCTCCTCACTGCTACTATATCCCTCATTTAGGATGCTCTTGCCAAGTTCAAGGAGCGGGGCGACTTGCGTCATGATGGAGTAGTTGCAACACATCTGAGCGTAGAGACCCATGGTTGAAGTGATGTCCATCGAGAGGTTCTGACTGTCCTCGTTCTCTGCGAATTGAAGAAAACGGACAGGTACAACTTTGACTTGCTTGTTGTTGTAGTCGACAAGCATCTTGTCCTTTTGCAGCATATACTCGTCATCGGACTTGATAGACCAAATCTCGCTTATGTAATCCTTGATTGTATTATAAGCCGTCTTGTCCTGCCTCTTTAATTGCTCGAGAAAGTCTTTACGAATCTTGGGGGCGTTAAGCAGTTCTTGCAGACCAAAAGGAAGTAGCGAGTCAAGCTCCCTCTTTATCTCCATGATGCCGTTGTAATATGTCTTTTGCGCGTCAGAGAGTTGAGCGTAAGCGTTACTGTCAATCTTGATATATTTACCTGTCACCTTGCCGTCCTCATCCCTCTCGAACATCCAATCTTGGTTATCATAACCAGCCTGCTCCAATTGCAACGTCAGCTCTTTAAGCCTCTTCTTGTATTCAAGGACTTTGTCTCTGATGTCAAGCTCCGCCCTGTTCTTTATATTCTGGAATACTTGTATTGGCATGCTGTTGGATAAAGCCGCGGGGAGAAGCCATTGGTCTATACGTCCAATCTCTGGACTGCTGTTCATCTGGTCTTCCAATGATACTGTCTTGCCTCCCTCGAGTCCATAAGCACGACCGCCATTAGGGACTATGATGTTGTCAATGGGTACGCCATATCGTCTGACACCCTCAATAAACGTAGGCATCTTGAAACTATGTATCTTGGCTTCACATCGTTTCACAAGACTTAACAGACCCATGCTTTCCTCACTGCCATAAACAATACCGCTTAATAGTTCAAGTTGTTTTTTGACGGCTGGATCTGTTTTCGCGTCGGCTGCCATCTGCTCCATGACTTTACCTACGTCATCAATAACTTGATGATAAACAGAAGCCATGTCCTCAATATTGTTGATGATGTAAGCTCTGTTCTGTGAGTTCGCTTTATTGTATCTGTTATTGAAAGTCCTAAGCTGATAGGACATGTCTTTCGAGGCATTCGTAAGAAAAGCTACGACTGCCGCCGCAAAATCGCCTTTGCTGTAATCAGCCTCCATCTCCATGCCCAGCTCTTTCAGAAAGTCATACCTGCGTTTTTTTCCATTTTTACTCTTGATGTTCATAAACGCAGGTATCTTTTTGATACGAGTTTTGTTGTCGACCATAGCCTGCTCCGTAATGCGTTTCAGCTCATCATTGGCTTTCTCGCTTAGAGCAAACAACTCATCAACGCCATCTGCGATATCGCTAAAGTCAAGCTCCTTATAGCACTCGTCGTCAAGTATCTTACGTGCCGTGCCTCTTAATCCGTCCTTTGTCTCGGACAGCATCCTGTCCAAATCATTTGTTGCGAACTTGCGGAAAAAATTCAGGACTGCGTCTTTAAGCCTGTGCCACAAGTTAGAGAAGCGGCTCGCCTTAGGGTGCGCCATCTCATTATACTCGCCAGACAACGCGTCACGCAGGATGTGACCTGCCGCCTCGTGAGCGAGCTTCGCCTTGTCTCCTTTGTACCTCTCATGGTACATTTCATATTGGTCTCCAAGAACCTCTTTCGTAAGCTCCTCATTGTCTTCAAGAGTCCGTAAGGCTCTCTTGACACCTTCGTCCTCGTTGCGCAACATCATGACGGCAACGTGGGCAGCCTCCTCTGTTATGGCGGCTTGACCTTTCTCTCCCTTTGCGACACGCACAATCTCACGCATGCCCTCTGTGACGTTTCGTGCTGCGGAAAAGTCTGTCACGCCGTCTATCCCTGCGCCCTCCTCGGCCTCCGTCAAAACACCCACGCTTATGCCACGCTCACGCAGCCACTCTTCGAGTGTCCCGTGGAGCGTCATGTTGTTCTTTGTCTCCTCTGCTTTCTGCGCAGCCTCGACAGACAAAGGCTCGTAGACAATTCGAGAGTTCTCATTCTCGTCGACGACGACAGTCGCCACCGCACGGCTTGCGAGGGCGGACTTGTCATTGAACTCCACGCTCTTGCGAGCCGTCGTCTTGGCTCCCTCCAGACCTGTCTGTACGGTGTCTTCTTGATGCAGCTCATTGAGACCTTCCGCTATCTGCTCGTCAGTCAACAGATTACCTGCGTCGGTCTTGCCAAGCAACTCGTCAAACTTTACTTCACCGTTCATGTCCGTGTCAAGCTCCGTGCCGTCTTGCGCCTTGACTCCCTTATGTGCTATATCCCATAAGTTGTCAGCGACCGTCTTGTCCTTGACGACGACCGACAAGTCTTGATGCAATTGACTTGGCACGGTTTCTCCTTGCGGCGTTTTAATCATCGGTGTCCTTCTGCATGTTGCCATAGTGTACGCGTGTTTTATATTCTACAAAGTGATACTCCGTCGTCGCCCTTGATGTCATGGTTCTTGCGTATCGCTTCGACTAATTTCTCAATGACACTTTCACTGACATTGAGCCTTGTAAGTGTTGTTTTAAGTAAGTATTGTCCATTAGGATCAATTTTTGTCTGTCTGTCATAAAATCCTCTTTTGTATTTATCGAGCTCGCTTTCCCATTTATCCCCATAGTTCTCTTTAAAGCCTTCTATATCTTGGTCTGTATAGATGTTATCAAATTTATTGATTACTCTTTGTAATGAGTTCCTGCTCAACGCATCCTCGTCAAGGAACTTTTCAAAAATCTCCCTGTATGTGACTGCGCCGCCTGTCGGTACTGACGGAGTAGCGGCGACTGTCTTTGCCGTCACTTGCGGCTTGCTAGTGATGACGGAATCCCCATTGAGCGGAAGATGCAAGAGCCCGTTATCCATCTTCTCTCTTGACCTTGTACATGCTCGTGGGATATGGATGCTAATCTCGTCTCCCATCTCATACTCGTCTAACTTATTTGTCTCTTTTCCATCTTTCTTGGTAATCAAAACATCTTCCGCCGTGATGGGGACAAGCATCACGTCAGAGATGTTCATGTCTGGATATTTGTTGACCAACATCTGTTTCAACGCATAGACATAAGTGGTCGCAAGATACGCCTCGTCACTCTTCCTCACGTTACTCAAATCGGTTTTCCCGTCAACACCATCGCCAACGGTCGCCTCGACAAAAGCAGCATACTTCTCCTTAGGCACAAACACAGGCATTGCTATGCTGAACGTGCCGTCACTGTTCTTTTCCAGATAGTCCAGCCGAGCTGTGACATCCGCCTCATTTGAATTGCTTGTCGTAATGTTGTCACGAATATAAATTCCCGTCAACGTGTCTTTGTCATCTATCTTTTTGAGTAGAACTTTTTTGAAAGTATTTTCAAAAGGCAAATAGTCTTCTTCTTTAACGACAGCTTCGCCGTCATTGAACTTAGCGATAAGTGTGCTGCCGATAAACTTGTATATGCCTGGCTGTGGTTTATCAATAAGAGTAATACTAAAAAGTCCCTTTGTTATGTTTTGTAAGCGCGTAAACAAGTTGAGCTGATTTCTGTCTTTTATATCTTTCCATCCGCCATCTTTGTATAACACGTCCACCAGATTGTCTTTTGCGTCTGTGCGCAAAGCATCTTGTGCCGTGCTTGTTATATTATTAAAGACTACGTTCTGTTTGGAGACTTTCTTTGACAACTCTTTGCTGGCTTGTTTGTTGTCATAGTTCTCCAAGAGAGCCTCTCGCAGATTCTCCTCCGTGACATAGGCACTATTATCGAAGCCGATCGACCAATCAAGCTCCTCGTTCGGGTCGTACTCCTTGAACATTTTATAGCCAAGCTCACCGCATAGGACGAACACGTCTCCTTCCGCAGTCTCCTGTCGCCTATAAAGTGCTTTCTTAAAATTAGGAGAGGTGACATAGACGTACCGCGCACTGCCAGCCTCCGCCGCACTTGCAGGAACGACTTCTTTCGGGGTGTACGAAGCCTTTTTAATTATGGCTTTCTGTTCTACGCCGTCCTCATCTTTCACCCAAGATTTTTCGTTGACTTGTTTGACATCAAAGAACGCCGGGATACGCACGTCACTACGATTAATTGTGGTTTTGTAGATAATGGATGACGACAACTCACTTGCGTGATTACGTATGAACTGATCGATAAACCTGTCGGGTATGGGGATGTTCGCAGAGTTACGCAGGAAGTCGTTATACTCACTATACTCTTTTAATATACTTGCTGGAGCGAATCTGCCAAATCCGTGAAGCTCTCTCGTGCAGCCGTTGTAATACACTGAATATTTATACAACTGTATGGCAAGGTTACGAATGATAGGGTCTTTGTCTTTTGTCATCCTCTCCCAACTTGCCACATGCTCATTGAGCTGCCTGTTCGTCACGCGCGTACCAGACGACGACATCCAAAGAATTGTCATGCCGAGTCTTCTGCTTTCCTCCTCTTTAAGACTTGTGAGTATGGAGAACTCTCTACGCAAATCCCTCTTCTCCTTTCCCTCTTTATTGCCGTACATGGCAATGACTCCTCGGTAATAATCAGGGAATGATTTAAGATAGGCTCTGCGCATCTCGCTAATAGAGACACCATTCTTGACATCCTCCTTAAAGGCGAAGTTCATGGCTTGGTATATCTTATACTCGTTGACGAAAGCATTAATAAGCGCAGGTTTGAAAAAGACATTGTTCGCGTACGCCATGCCTTTCAGCTTCTCAATGCCGTCAACCATCGCAGTAGACAAGGACGGGATGTGCCTCTTCAGCAACTTCTGCACCCTCACAAACCCAGCATCATAGCACATCTGCACGTAAGGCAGGCGTGGACGCACCTTCTCGCCGTTCTCCTCATATCCATTCATATAGACATCAACGTCCATCGGCTCGTTCTCCCCCCTGTCGAAGTCTGGCATTACAAGACCGTCAAACTCCTCTTCGTTAAAGACAGGATATTGCACAGTCTTCCCATTTTCCGTCACACTGAATCTGTTATTCAAGAAAGCGGATGAGACAGGCTTCATCTTTTCCAGAGTCTCGCCAAAGGTGTTAGCCATGTTGTCCTTAGGAGAAGTTATCTTAATCTCATTCATGATCGCCCTGACTCCGTCAGACACGTGCGACATCGTGCTGAGCATGTACATGACGCTTCGCTGTATCTTGTCATTCTCCATCCCGTCATGCCAACCCTCAGTAATGGCAGCCGCAAGCATGTCGTTGTCGATATCCGCCTCCATCTGCGTTATCTTGTTTTGCTTGCAGTATCTCCTCACCTTAGAGTTGACAGCAGAACTGCTCATGTCCCTGTTGTCTCGCAGGAACTTCTGCACTATCGGCTGATTCATAATGAGACTCATAGTCTCAATAGAGTAGCCCATATGCAGGAATGCGAGTGACAAATCCGCAGTCAAGGGATTCTGCGCAAGGTCTGCGAGGAGAGGGTCTTTGGTGTTATCCACGGCGGCGGACAAGAAACCGCCGATGTTCCTGAGAATGGAATTCCCAAATTCATCAAAGACCTCGCCAAGCGTAGTCATCATGTCCCTGCCGTTTATCTTGAAACCGCACTTGTTGACAAAAATCTCAGACATCCTTATCTTGGCTGTCTGAATGACGGCATGGAAAGCGTTATGCAAAGCGTAGATGCCGATCATCTGCGAGCCTGTCATAACGCGCTTGAACATCTGGTCGTCAAAAGAGCCTTGCAGGACGTTTACCCTCTTGCCGTATTTGTCCGCCAAGGTCTCAAGCCCCTCAATTAATTTCCCGTTCTCATCATAGGTGTCATTAAGCTGCCGACTTTTAAGCTCCTTAAGCGTGAAGGCATGCTCACCCTCTTTCAGATGACTCTTCTGATTGGCGAGGATGTTCATGATGCGAGCCATCTTCTTTTGGGCGGAGAAGCCGCCAGGGCGTGCCAAGTCCCTGCATGAGAAGTCACTCGTCAATCGTGCGTAGTATAGCTTAAGAAGCAGGTTGTCTCGCTCCAGCCTCGTGGAGTTCTTCAATTCCTCAAACGATGGATGGTCTGCGTTCAGGTTCTCCCCCATGTAAACCTTGCCGTCCTCGCCGACTGTAAAGTCTGGGCGCATAAGGAAGATTTTATCAATATCGAAGTCAGAGCCAGACCACACGACAATCTCTTGCGGCAGCATGATGGACGCTCCTTGCGAGCTGTCGAGGAAGCCGACGACACGGATAGGCACTGCGGAGTACAAATGCTCCGTCGGGATACGATAGCCAATCATCGTGCGCAGCTCTTCAGGTATGTCGTTAATGTCAAGCGTGCCGTCGGGCTTGGCGAACGCCTTGAACAAATTCTTACTCCATGCGGGGAGCATCGCCTCGACATACTTAATCCTGTTCTGCCCGCTCTCTGGGTCTGTCTCGTAAACAGTCTTCAACGCGTTAGTCCTGCCGACGGAAGAGAATTGGACAGCCGTGCCGCCTTTAGTCCTCTGCTTGATGACATGCTTGCGGACTGCCGACGCGATGACCGTCTGTATGGCATCGAAGATGACGGGATGGTCAAGGGGAATGTTGAAGTCGCCCGTCTCGGGATTTATCTTCAACGCCTCACGTACGTTGTCAGCGTATTTAGAAGTGCCGTCGACGGCGGATATGAGCATCTGGCTCAGCTTCTCCTTCGTGTCAAAATTATCCTCCAACAACTTCAAGTCCTCACGCATATTAAGCAGCTTGATCGTGTTGACGAGATAGCGGAACTCCTCGGCGGTATATTTGGCAAGGATTTCGTTCGCATTGTTAAACAGCTTGACGAATGTCGGGGACTGCTCTTTCTGTCCCGGATTGTTGATGCTGTAATGCCACCAAGAGTCGGGCATGTCCGCCATGATGAGTTTGTCGAGCTGAGTGCCGATGCCCTGATCCTTGTCAACAAGATGCTCCTTCGTCGGCAGCTGGCGACCGATACGTGCCCAGCTCTCCTTGTGACGTATGTCCTTAGACTTGTCGCTGAGGCCTGCGTCATATGCGGCTTGCAGCTTGGCTCTCGCCTCTGCGTCATTTTTACATTCAGAGATGGAGACCGTGTTGAACTCGCCAAACTTCTTCGTCGAGCTAAAATGCACGACATCGATTTGGTTCGCTCTGGCGAAATCAAGGACACCTTTAAGCACTGAGTCTTTGCCAAGATATTCCGACATCTCGTCAGAGTACATCATAAGAGTAAACTGCGAGTCTTTGATGAAGTCGCCGAACTTCTGCATGTAAGTTCTCTTCTCAACCGTCCCGTCTGGCATCGTGACGCTGTACTCGATAGGCACCTCCTGCTCGTCATACGCCACTGTCTTCATCTGTGCGAAGTAATCCTGTATCTCGTAGAAGCTCAGTTTGCCACCTTTCATGACCTTATCGTAAATATGATAGAGAGCCTCGCTGCCAAGACCAAGCATCATCATAAGCTTATACATGGACTCGAGAGTTCTGAACGACTGACCATCGGACACCGTCATGCCTTGATAGCCAGAGCAATAGTCGATATACTCCTGCTCTGTTATCACGCCTGCATCCAAGTCTTTTTGCAGCATGGGCAGGAGCTGGTTGTTGAAGAATTGGCTGATGCCGTGGAAGCCTCCTGTCGTGCCGTCCTTGTTCGCCTTTGCTTCAAAGTCCTGTATGGTTATCGTCTTCTGATTCTTCCACCACTCAGGCTCTCTTATCCAGTTCCTGCCATAGGTCTGAAGGATCAGCCTTCGACCACCAAACACATCCACCCCATTAAAAATTATTTTCTCTGTGCGCCTATCTTCATAGAAGACATCCTCCGCCATGAGGTCGCATCTCTCCGATGCGGCGACGAACGCCTTGCTTCGTTTGACGAAGTCTGTCGCATCCTTGAACTGCGCAAGGTCGCCGACGAGCAGCCCCGTCATCTGCGACTTGAAGCTCGTCTTGTTCATGGCGTAGACCTTCATCAGGTGGATGAGGTTGTTGTTAAGGATGTTAAACTTCAGCTCGTTTTGGAGAAATTTATTTACATCGTCACGATAATCCTCTGCCGATCCAATTTGCTTCTCGCCTAACTTCTTATATTGCTGCTCCTTCTGTTCGTGAAAGTCGCAGTAATACCACGTCTTATCCCCTTTGTTATAAGCATACCCTAACAGCTTCAGCACGTTATAGTACTTGTCGTTGGTTACGTCCTTGCCGCTTGGTTCATAACTATCAAAATGCTCGTCAAGCTTCTCCGTATCTACAAGCGCACCAAGAATCCTATAAAGTTTGCTTCGATACCCCTCCTGCGCCCCCGTTCCCTCGATGGCATCGATATACTGCTGTCTGGCCGCCTCGTCTGCGCCATACAAAACCTCGCCCATGCGAGGGTCGGTAAAGGAGAAGAGGAAGTCGTACACGCCCTCACGGCGCAGCTGGTCTTTGAGTTGTTGTCCTTTCTCGCTGTTGTCATCAAGTATTTCTTTTGCGAAAGCGGAGCGACGCGTATATTGCAACGCCGCATTTTGGAACTCTGCGGTGGTGAGGTTGGAGAAAAAGTGCGATTGCTCGTCATATTCAAACACGCCCTCCTCCTGCCAGAAGTCCATGTCTTTCTTGAAATATTCATTAAGAAGAATATTGACGGCAGTGAGGGCGAGCTCTCTTGCGTTAGTGCGTCCGCCCGCCTTATGGTCTATCTTTTTGACCTCGCCATTTTCTTGTCTGACGATAAGCTGGAAATCCTGCCCGTCCTTGCCCTCGCTGAGGAATGTCTCCATGGCTTTATAAAAACTCATGGGCGTGCCATATCCACCTTCCTCATTGCTGAACGCCACCTGCATGTCGTTCAACTCTGGATATGCGCAGAACTCCAACATCTTCTTCTTGAAATTCTTTGGCAGGTCTGGGCGAGGCAGAGGCTTGCCGTCAACGCTGTTCGAGCTGTAACAGTTTATGCGGTTAAACTCTGAGAAGATGACATCAGCGGCTCGGTCAAGAAGCCCGTCTTTCCTATATGACGAGATGTCATCGTTTACGAACGAGCCAGAGTCGAAATCAAAGAACGCCCTCGCCCCGACAAAAATATGGTTGTTGCTGTCTGCCGCTATGGGAAGCGCGTATTTTGTAATGTTGGGAGTCCTGTTTTCGTCCCACCTATGTTTCGCTACGTTTCTTAATGGTTGATAGGTTTTATAATACGGATTGAAAAAGTTAGATATCTCGACCATCACCTTCTGCGCAACGGTCATCTGCTCATACTCTATCGCTTTGTTCTGCTCCCATCCTTTGACTTCGAGTCCCAAGTTAAAGTCGCAGTCCCTGAACGCCCTCCTGTAACTCTGATATTTTTCTTTAGGAAGTGTTTTGTATTCTTCTTCGCTGCTGTTTTTTCTGACTATCTCCTCTTCTTCGAAATCAGGATCCATGTCTCGCAGAACGCCGTTCAGCACAGTGAAAGAATCCCCGTCCTCATCAGCATGTTTGTCATAGAAGAACGAAGCGTCCGCTTCCTCCGATTTGTAGTAGTGTTTCTCGACATACCTTTTCCACTCCTTATCGTTCTCGTCGTCGCCAAGCTCGTCGACAAGCTCCGTCACGAACGAGCGTTGCCCGTAACAATAATAGTTCTTGTCATTCCAACGGTAATTATCCTCAATATGGTTTTTGTTCAACAAAGACAATTCGTTGGCAAGTTCTTGGTAAACCTTGCGCACATGGTCAAACACAGGCCGCCCCGGCTGATTTCCACGCCAACTGTGAAACATCGTAGCAATATTGTCGACAGACCATTTAATTCTCCTCAACTTATCCCCGCTCCCTTGACACGCCCCAATCAGCTCTTCCATGGTGCAGTTGACACCTAAGGCGTGCAAGGCGGTCAGCAGGTCGTCAAGGACAGGACGACGCTCGTCAAGAACTTGCTGGTATGTCGAGAGTTGAAATTTGTTTGCATGATAAGTAGTCCTTACATAAAATTGGGTCTTATCGTTTGCGTCAAATTTCTTATCATATAAAATGTTACCTTTACTATCAACAGCATAAAGATGTTGTCCTTTGTCTGAAAAGGCAAAACGCTCTTCATCTAATCTGGTTTGCACGAACCAATAAAAGCCTAAAATACCTTTAGCCTTTAGTTTTAAAGCTTTAGAAAAATCGCCTTTTCTTGCTGAGTCAGCTATATCCCTATCTGATGATTTTTCCCAATAGTCATCAGCGTATTCTTTGGTCAGCTCTTCCCCCGTCTCTTCGTTTATCAGTTCGCCTTTTGTTATATTTCCATTCTCGTCATATACGCTGATGTCTACAAACTCTATAAAAGATAGATACGGCTTCATGTGAGTTCCGATGGTGACTTTCGTCAACATGTCGTTCCCTGCTGCGACCTTTCCTTTCGTGAGCTGCATGCCGCTGGCTACTTGGTCTTGTATCTCGAGCATCATCTGCTGCCCCTCGGCGTTGTTTGATTGCGCATGCTTGACGAGAGTGTCTTTGAAGTTAGCTCCCTCCAACTGCTCCTCGGTGAACTGCGCCAAGCCGCCAGAGACCTCTCCTGCGGGCTTAGCCACACGGAAGTTCTGGTGCGCCTTGTAGAACGCCACGAAGAACTGCGTCTTCAGATACGGGTCTTTATCCATGGCATCGACGATGCCGTGAAGCCACGGTATGTATTGCTCGTTCTTCTTCAGCCAATCGTACACCTCCTCACCGTTGCGAAGACCCTTGCCGTTGTTCTCTTGGTTGAACCTGCGCAGCAGGAACATGAAAGCGTAACCCTTGGGTATGAGTTTTTTGAAATTAAAATACTGATCTACTGCGAGCTTGAATGACTTCGTCTTCTCATCATACCTGTACTCCCATAAAGAGCCGAGGACAGACTTGACCTTGTTGGCGAGGGAGCTTGTGACGCTGCGCTGCCTGTTCGAGACGAACTGTATCTCACGCTCGCTGTCCTCCTCCTCTGTCAGCTCGTTGTCCCCCGTGGCGTTCTCGTTGCCGTCCTCGTCTTCTTGGTTGCGTATGTCGTTCGTCTTCTCCTCTGTCTCGTCCTCGTTGTCTTTCTTAGTCTGCCGATCCTTGCCTTTCGTGCGCTTCACCATGCGTACGCTGAACGAAGCGTCGGACACAGCTGTCAGCTTGCGGCACATCTCGTCAAAGAGAATATAGCGATAGTCTAACGCCTCATCATTATGTTTCTTTATCTCCTCGTCCGAAAGGCCAGAATCTTTTTTTATAGTATGTATTTTAGTAAGCTGAGGAAAGTAACTATCAAATTTAATAAAAGGGAAATAAACAAGTTGTTTCAGTTGACAATCTATTTTATAATACTCCCTACATGCCTCCATTGTTTTTTTTACATCTCTTCCATATTTCTCTAAATTATCTCTAATAAATTTATCTATAGTAAATGCATCGTCTATATCTCTGATAATCTCACCAATACCAAATTTTAAAACTTCTGGAATGCGTGAAGCTCCGAGCCATCCTTCGTCTTGCAGTATCTTTATCATCTCCCTTGTCGTCGAAATCTTCTCTTTTAGTTTCGTCAATTCCGCTTGAGAGGCGACCTCTCCCTTTTCGTTCAGACCTCGATTCAGATAGTCTTCTGATTTTTCAAGGCTCGTTTTATATCTTTTTATTACCCCCGGAACTATCTTTTTAGTCGTTACAGTGATAAACCTCGCCGCCATCGCATCCGTAAACTTGTCCTTAGCGAGATAACTTCCCTTGAACAAATCAGTCACGACGTTCGCAATCTCGTCCTTGCCTTTGCTTTGGTACTCATGTTGTGAGTTGTATATGTATTCAGTGTCCTTTCTTTTACCCTCCTCGACAGCCTTTAGATACGCCTCAACATCCGCCTTGTCATTGCTGTGTCTTATCTTGTTGACACGTACTCGTCTTGCATACTGTATATCTTTCAGCATGCCCGCCAGCTCATCTTGCGCAATGTCGCTAATTTTGATTTCCCTTTTTGTCACGGCCAAGATGTCGTTAAGGACTTTTTCGACATCCCCATTCTCAACATCCTCCTTTTTAACCAAGCCTGCCTGCATCATCTGCTCGATGAGCTTGTTCGTCGTCTCGATATTAGCATCGCCCCATTCGGTAAATCTTCTCAGTTGTTGCGAGAGAGCGTCCGCCATTGGGAATACAGTACAGGATATTGCCATGATATTTCTTTTTGCGTTTGTCTTCTTCTGCCTTTATGAGCTAAGGCAGAATTTTAATTTAGCATTAAAGCCTTTAATTAGCAAAGATAATAATAAATACATAACAATTAAACAGGCAGGTTAACGAACTGAAGAGCATATAATATGAATGCTTATAAACAAAACATAGCGGTCTTTCCACAACAATCAAAAAGCGAGGTGCTCCACTCTTTATTCTCAACTTTTCTGTATTATTGCATAGCAAGATATATTTTATGGCTGTTGAGAGAATAAATATTAAACCACATTTACTTCGTCGTGTAATACAACGGGCAGGGGTTAGCGAAGAGAAAGCGATAGAGGCTTTCCCTTTGCTCGATGGTTGGCTGTCTCAGGAGAAGCAGCCGACCTTTAGCCAATTAAAGAATTTTGCATCTAAATTCTATGTCCCTTTCGGGTATTTGTTTATGAGCAATCTCCCCTCAGAAGATATTCCCTTTCCGATGTTTCGTGGAGAGGCTGGTCAGCAAGACCATTTCGACCTTAACGTGTATGACACGGTCATGAATGTTCAAGCGAGACAGGAGTGGTTGGAAGAATACCTTGTAGAAAATGACATAGAAACATGCAAATTTATTGGCTCCATTACCACTAAGACATCAATAAACGAGGCTGTCTGTAAATTGAGAGCTATTTTAGGTCTTGACGACAGATGGGCTTTTAGCTTCGCAACCCCTGATGCCGCCATGAGCTTTCTTGAACAAAAAGTTGAGGAGACGGGAGTCTTTCTTGCCTATAATGGCGTGGTAGGAAATAATACGCATCGTCAGCTAAAGGTGAGCGAGTGTAGAGGATTTGCCTTAGTGAACAAGAAAGCTCCTTACGTTTTTGTAAATAGCGCAGACGGCAAAAGCGCACAACTCTTTACTCTTATACACGAGGTGGCTCACCTTATGTTGGGAGTAAGTGCAGGGCATGCAGGTAGTGAAGTTTTAAATCATGAGGTGACGGAAAATTATTGCGATAGAGTTGCGGCTGAATTCTTAGTCCCTGCATCCGTGCTGCGTGAAATTTGGAAGAACAATACAAAATCAGCTTCACGGCAATTTAAAGCAAGTGAGCTGGTAGTGGCAAGACGCGCCCATGATTTGGGTCTTATGTCAGACTCCAAATACAAAGACTTTTGGGAGGCGTATAGTCAGCGCAAACCACGGAAGAGGAAATCTTCTGGAGGTAGTTTTTATTTGACAAGCGTGAAGCGTGTGGGACGAAATTTTGCTATTCATGTTAGAAATGCGGTTAATAATAGGCAACTGACTTATACGGAAGCGTATCGCCTGACAGGATTATATGGGAAAACATACGATAATTTTATGTCCAAAAATATTTAGCACGGCATGGAATATTTATTCGATACTAATATTTTCGTGGAATCCAAGAAGAACATGCCTATGGATGTCTGGCCTGCATTTTGGACAAAGATGATTGACCTCATCAATTCTGGCTATATCCATTCAATCGATAAAGTAAAAGAAGAGATAGACAAGGGTGGAGATGAGCTTACTGATTGGCTCCATGCAAATGCCCCGCATGGATTTTTCTTGAAACAGGATGCGTCAGTGATGGAGAAATTTAAAGAAACGATTAATTGGGTTCAAAACGCCCCTGTTGGGTTCTCTCAATCTGCTAAATCCACATATGCCGATGTGGCAGACTCGTATCTTGTTGCGACGGCAGCCGCAAAAGACATGGTGCTTGTCACATACGAAAAAAGTAATCCACTACGGCGTAATCGCGTCATGATACCAGACGCCTGCAATGCTATTGGCGTAAGAACTTGTGACTTGAACACAGCTCTCAGAGAACTTGGTATTCAAATAAAATGATAGAGTTATAAAGAAGCCAACCCCCAAGGGCTGGCTTCTTTTTTTACAAACAATCGATTATCTCCTCTCTTGATTTTGGTGACAGTCTGTTGAACATCCTTTTCGAGATGCCAGCCTCGGCAAGCATGCTCTTCTCCTCCGCCGTGCGTGCGTCATAGGAGTTGCGCATATTCTCCACGATAGCCATCTCCCTGTATGTGAGACCAAGCCTGTTGTACTCGTCGATACGCTCCTCCTTGACTGTCTTGTACTTAAAGGGCGGGCGGTCATAAGCCCCCTCCTCCGCCTCGGCGAAGATGTCGAGCGTGACACTCGTGAGACCCTCATAGCCGGGGCGGACGAGATTAAAGAGCCTGCGGAAGAAATCCTTGATGCGCTGCGTCCAGCTCTTGCCATAGACTTGGTCTACCATGTAGTCCCTGAACCAATCGCAGAGGATCTCCTCAGCTTGGAAGTCATTAAGCTCGTAGTCGTCCTTGACACGGCGCACGTCGTCAAGCAGACCTCTCTGCACCTGCTCGGTCAACGCTGTGCGGAATATCTTGTGAAACGCCTCATGGAAGAGCGTGCCACGCACGGCGTTCTTGCTGACGATCATGCGCCCGCTCTTGAAGAGGCCTTGCGCCACGAGACCCTTGCTGCCAACCTCGATGAGGTCGTCGACAAACTCCACGCTCTCGTCATGCGTCATGCTTGGGAAAATCCTGCGCACCGCAGCCATCTCCCTCTCCTTGTTCATCTTGGCGGCTTTCTCATCAGTGGGCTTGCGGATGGAGAAACCAAAGCCTTCGTCATATCCCATATCATTATTTCCGTCATCACTCGCATCATTGTTTCGAGACAAGTCGCCTGCGCTCGTTCCCTTGTTTCTCTCGTCTTCCTGCGTCCCTGTTCCCTGCTCGGGGTCGACGGTGGGGTCTGGCTGCGCATCATCGTCCTGCTGCGGCTGTGACTCAGGTTGAACCTCTGGTTGAGCCTCAGGTTGCGACTCTGGTTGGACAGTCTGCTCAGTGGTGGCTTGTTGTTGCTCCTGCGCTTTTGAATTTTCTCTTTCTAATCTATATTCCTCTCTATTTATCTCACTTGCAAATACTTCGTGCCCCTCTGAATCTTCAAAAACATCAACTGCTTTGCCGTCCCAAAAATCTCTGCGTATAAATGTGTAAGATTCACCAGTAGTTGATTTATAGATTTCCCCTTCTTGAAATGACCTGTCTCCTATTGTACTTCTAAAATGACAGTTATAAATGAAAGCTCTGCCTTTCATGATATTAGGATTGAATCCGTAGGGAGGATATTGTTTGTCGTAGAACTTGCCTTCCATGTAAGTCACACAAAATGCTGTGGGGCTGACGGTTTCAAAGGCAGCATCCTCGACATGAATCATATCCTGTATTTCTATTAAGTAATTGGCTGGCGTGTTGAGTTTCCTGTCGCTCGTTTCGTCGTGACGTTTTTCGTTTAGGGTGACGACATTCTCATTGAACCGCCTTGCTCCGATTAAATCCTGCGTTTCTGCAAGCAAACCTGCTGCCAATGTTTGCATGGCTATAAATTCGTCAAGCATGGTTCTGTCTTCATAAAATGGCACTTCTATGCACTCTTCATTGGAGGTTACAACGCCATCCTTAGTGAAGTACAGAACATCAATCTTATCCTCTCCGCCTTTCATGAAGAGGCAGCTCGGGAGTACCCCCGTCTGGTCTTCGACATACTCGTACCACACGTCACCCTCGACGACGGCTTTGAGCTGTCGCTTGACACGCTCGTTATTTATCACCTTGCCGCCAACCCTCACCTCATGATAGCTGTCGTCGACCTCAATCTCATGCCCGAGAATCGTCTTGGAGTAGACGTTTTCCCTCTTCTCCTGCGGGTAAAGGGCATCTTCACGCTTGGTTCGCCTGAACATCTCCTCAGTCGACTCGTTGAGTTCCGTACTGACTTCGACGCCCGCTCCGACTTTATGATCCATGCCGTTGCCAAGGTTCGTCCTGATGACCCCGTCCTCTATAAGCTCGGCGATCTTATCTCGCATTTCTGAATCTGCACCATCGTTATATGCTTTTATTTCTTTTATTGTTATCGTAAAAGGCACTCCTTCTTCACCTGCAAGCTGCTTGATGAAGCTGTCTACGGAGATAGTGTCCGCCTTGCCGTTAAGAAAGAACATCTGCTCTTTACGCACATGCAGCGCCGTGCCTTTTTTAGACGTTATGACTTGGCCTTGACTGTCCGTTTTTAGCTCCGCGTCTTTTTTCTGTCTGCCTATGACGACGTAGTATTGCTTCGTCTCCTTGTTTTGACGGGCGCTCAAATGTATTCCATTGGCGGAAAGGCTGACGGTTTTATTAAGTTCGACATAGAGCTTAGTACATGCCTCCTTGGCTTTTTCGAGAGTCGGGCTTTGGTAGATTTCCGTGAAGCCGTTCCTTATTAAATCTTCAGCCTCCTTCCACGCCCGAGAGTTGGCAGCGTCAAAGTCCTTGCCGAATCTGGCAACGGAACAGTTGTATCCTCTGTCCTCGCCGCTCACGTTGTCTTTGATGAGGCAGGCTAATACTCCAGACGTTAAAGCATTTGCATTTTCAACCGTTCTTTCATCTTCCCAGCCCTCTAACAGCTTTGCGGGAGCACCATTTTGTTGTTCTTTTTTTGTTGTCGTGTTTACGGTAAGGCGAGCACTGTACTTAGAACCGTAGACGTTGACAAGATTGTTGTTTACTTTCGTCAGCGAAACAGTACCTTGACGAATCTTTGTGATGCTGGATGTTTTGTCATGCATATAAGGTCTGCCGCCGCCGTCCTCAAATCTCGCCTTCATCTCCTCGTACAGCGGAGTCTGACCATACTCGTAGATTTTCTTGTCGTTCGTGGCAAGAGAGCCTACGGCTTGAAGTGAGCCATCCTTGCGTTTGACGGCCATCCACACGATCGGCTTGCCGTCGTATTGACATTCCTTGGCGGTCAAGCCAAGATACTTTGATGTCTCCTTGCCAGCCTCGACAGCGTCGATTAGGAAGTAGACTTCCTGTCCTACCTCTATGGCATCAGGCGAGCCTTTCTTGACATCGTCCAGACAACTGAAGATTCCAAGCTTCTCGTAGGTCTGCCAGAAAGCCTCGCACCAGCCTGCCTCGCCCTCTTTACATTCCACCACGCCGCCTTTTACGAACTTCACACGACAGTTCTTGATAAACCTCCTTTTACTCTTTTCCTTTAACTTTCGAAATTCAAGGTTGAAGTACGAGAGGATTGGTCGCCAGACTCTCTTCTTGTCGCTCCCTTGCTCGGTCTTGGCTACCTCTTCCTGCTCGTCTGCCGCCTCGTTGCTGTTGATATTGTCGTCGTCACCAACAACAGTGTCTGGGTTCGCCATAGCGTCAGCCAAATCCTCGTCAGCCTTTTCGGTCTCGAGGCGTTCCATCTCCTCTATCTTGTCCTGTATCTTCTTCTGTATCTCCTCTTGCAGCTTGCGCAGTCTCTCCGCCCTTTGGCTTGGCGTTTCATTCTTGTCCCTTTTCTCTGCGTCTTTTTGTTTCTTCTCCCTCTCCTTTCTCGCCCGTCGCTTGGCTTTGTTCTCTGCTCTTGCTTTCTTTCTCTCCTCTCTGATCTTCTTCGCCTTTTCCCTAAGCGCGTCTCTCTTCTTCTCGAGGTCTTCCTTTTCTTTTTTAATCTCTTCACGCTCGTCTTCAGAATTAGCGTTAGCTATCTCTTCGTCGAGTCCTTTTATCTGGTCGTCAATCTTTTGCGCTTCCTCCTCTTCCTTGATGGGCTGCTTTTCTTCCTCCTCGTCATCAATGTCATTGTCTTCGCTATCATCAACATCCGTGTCGGTATCAGCGCCCGTGCCGGTGTCAGTATTGTTGCCGCCTTGTTTAGTGCCTTCTTTTGCGGCGGCGTCTTCCGCTTCTTTCTGTTGGCGCGCAAGCTCTTCTTGCTGTTTTCTTAGCTTTTCAAGTTCGTCTTGTTTTTTCTTAAGCTCTTCATCCATGCTTGTGCCATTCGGCTGACCGTCTTGTTGAGTGGATGCTGCGATCGGAGAGTCACTGCCATTGTTGAGGAGGTCGTCGAGTTTCTTCTTCACCTCCTCGTATTTCTTCTTTGCGTTTTCTAATTCCTCTTCGAGAGGATTGAGAACCTCGTCTATCTTCTCTTGGGAAAGTTGTTCGTCTTCAGATTCTCTCTTTGCTTTTTCTATTGTTTCATTGAGACGCTCAATCTCTTCCTCTAATTTGCGCATCTCATTTTCCGCCTCCTCTATCTGGTCAGCTTTAGTTTTATTGTTCTGGTTAGAGGTGGATGTTGTCGTGCCGTCGGTTTTTGTGTTTTGCTGGGTTGATGTCTGGGCGTTTGTGCCATTTGTCTGCGTGGAGGAAGTGGTGGCCGTCTCTGCGTCGGGCCCGATTTGAGAGAGGGCGTGCTGCACCTCGATGGTCTTACTTTCATCATCAACAACTGCTCCTTTTGTCGCATCTTTAATCTTGTCATTGTACGCTTGGATTTCCTCATCGGTCATGTGCGGGCCTCCAGAGTACGCTGTGTAGATCCTGTACTTTGACGCTACCTTGTTCTTCGCCGCGGCAAGGATGTCTGGAGTGACCGCTCCGAGCATCTCCAAGGTGTTCATGCCCGTCTTTTTCCGTACAAGACTGAGATTTGCGCCTCTTATTACTTTACCGTCAGCACCACGCTGTGCGACAGCGACATCGTCTGAAAAGAACTTGTCGACATCAGCATGATCGCCAACTGCAAGTTTATTGTCTTTGATGTACTTGGCAAGACTGTCTTTATCTTTGAAAATGTCGTTTAGCTTCTGTTGCGCAAGTTTCAGTATCTCCTCTCCTCCGACGACTTCACGGCTCGAGTCGATGACGGCTTGCATGATAATCGCCTTGTACAACAGCTCTTGGTTGTTTATACCTCCCTTGACGACATCATCCAAAGCGTTGGAGAATACTCGGACGAACATCTGGTTGACGTTGAAGTCTTTGGCGGCTTGATTGCCCTCCTTGGCGAGGTTGTTGATCGTCTCGTTTATCAGGTTGACATCCTTGCCGTCAAGTATCATCTTGACGACAGTGTCGTACAGTTCAGACAGGCTGCCTGCGCCGTTCTTCACTTCTTCCGTCGTCTTCCTGACCTCTTCTTTTTTAGCCCGATCCGCAATGTCCTGCTGAGCCTGATATTCCATCCTCGCCATCAAGGTCGGGTTGTTCTTGAAGCTTTGGTACATGTCCTTGAAGAAGAGGCTGCGGTTGACGCACCGCTGCATATCTCGGACGTACGATGCCATGACGTTCAGCTGGTCTTGGTCGTCAAGGATGGTAGACGCTACGATGGCGTTGGCTGCTGAATAACCCTCTTTGTTTTCGATACCTTTCAGCAACTCCTCCACGAAGTAGTCCATATTGAATTGTGTCCTCTGCTCTTCTTGCGCTTTCGCCTCGTTCTTGTTTCTGCCACGCAGGGCAAAGTCTAAACGACCTCTCTTGTCGGTGACGGGCGTGGCTTTCATGTTTCCAGAGAAGAGAATATTAACGGCTTTCAATGGGTCGCTCTCTCTTCTTGCCCTCTCGTATCGCCGCTTGAACTCCTCTGCGCCTTCTTGGTAAAACTGCTTGCCAAGCTTGACTGCGAGGATTTTACCTTTGATGTCTTTTTTCGCAGCCTCGCTTAACTTTTCGTCTTTTAATTGTTCCTCCAAGGCTGCGATATTCGCGTCAGCTTCCGCCGCCTCGGTCTCCATGATTTTGTCCACGTGGCTCATGATGTCATCAAGGAACTTCCTCGACTTTCCGTACATGTCTTTGGCTCGACTGTCGAACAGGCCGAGGCGCACCTTGTACCATGTGAGGCAGTTGAGCTGCGAGTCGGTAAGTCCCTGCTGTGTCTCCCAATCAAGCTGATACCTCGCTTTCTCGTACATGTCGATGGCTTCGACGAGATGGTCAGCGTCCTCCTTTATCTTCTCGCTCATCTTGCGCATCTCCTTTTCATTGGCGGCTCTCTGCGCATCAGTGGCGTTTTCGTCAAGTTCCAAGATGTGGAACTCAGAGTATGGCCCATGCTTCACTCCGTCAGCGTCCGTCGTCGTAGTCTGCTCCTGCAAGGCTATCATGTCCTCAGCCGTCTTGACATCGTAGAGTGAGTTAACAAGGGTTTTGAACATGTCCATATTGCCCGAGTTCTGGAATAGCTCAAGGGCGTTGACAAGCTCCTTGTCCGCAGCCGTCTGGTAGTTGAACTTGTCGTCGTTCTCGACAAAGACTTTCTTGTCTTTATTGTATTGGGCGTTCTTGGCAAGGTTGTCAAAGGTTGCTCGCAGCTTGTCGATATTCTCGGGTGAGATGTATTTGTTCAGCTGATCCGCCATCTTGGCTGCGTTCTCCTTATCCTGCTTCATCTTCTTCCACTCTCCGTACACGCCGCCACGCATGGCGAACGGGAAGAAGTGTTTCTTCTCCGTGATGTTCAGCTCTGGCAACGCTTTGCCATCCTTGTCGTATGCCGTCGCCCTCGTCTCCTTGAAGCCGCGCCACCCCGGGATACCGATGAGACCCGTGAGTGCGCCCATGAGGAACTCGTTCCATGCGCTCTCGGAGAAGTATGTGTTGACCAAGCCTTTCATGCCTGCTTTCCATGCGCTCTCCGTCTCGCTATATGAGTCAAGGTCGCTCACCTGCGAGTAGTAGTTGTCTGTCTTCCACTCATAGTAACCCTTGGAGAAGTTCGCCACTGCCGCCTGATTTATCTCTTCCGAGCCCTCCGCCAGCGGATGCTTCAAGAATATGTCGGCGTAATCCCTGCCCGTGAGGTTCGGCTTGGGCGTATCCCACAGCTTGCCTCCATTGGCTTTCGCCCATTCAAGCATGGCTTTGTTCTCTATCTTTTTCCTGTTCGCTTTGACTGCCGCCCTCGCTGCGTCATCCTTGGCATTGTTGTAAGCGTTCTTGTATGCGGCTTGCGCCGCCTCTCTTGCGCCCGCCCTCGTCTCGATATTCACCATGGAGCGGTAAGTCTTGAAACCGCCAGAGAGTATCTTGCCCCATTGGATGTAGTTGGATGCGGTGAGGATGGGGATATTGAGTAATGACGTGAGGTTGCGGACACTTGCCGACTCTCCAAGGACTTGATTCTTCGTCTTTGTCCCCTGCCAATCAATGATGGCAAGGTCGTTCTCGTAACCCGCCATGGCTTGCTGTTGCGCTGCGAGCATGGCGGCATGAGCCTCTTCCTCTGTTCCTCCTTTGAGTATGACTTCGTTGTACGCCTTGTCTCCAGATTCCATCGCTTTCTTGTCATACAGCTGCTTAAGCTCCGCCTTTCTTTGGCTTGTCATGCTGTCATAGAAAGCGAACTTCTCTTTGACGAACTCCCTCTGGGCGTTGACACCCTCGATTGACCCCTCGCCTATTGCGCTCATCTCCGCAGCTGCGATAGTGCCAAGCTGAGTGCGCATAAAAGGTTTGATGACTTTACCAGCCGCACCACCGACAACAGTGCCTGCCGCAGCGAGAGCGGCTGGCAGGATGCGGCTGCTGTCGTAATCTTCTTTATTCGTGACTTTCAGTATAGCGTCGCCTGTCATCGCTGTCGACAAACCAATCATGACTTTCGTTCCTAACTTAGCGAGCAAGCCGCCTCCAAGAACCGCTCCGATAGAGAAGCCGATATTGTCAATGAACGTCGCCACGCTCGCACCGCTCGTCAGATAGCTCGGGTCGAGAGGATGTTCCTGCGCAATGCGCTCTTGATCTGCCGTCTGGTAGACAGGCAGAGCCTCATTCCATTTATCAATAACATATTCCTCGGCGTTTGAGACGTTTTCCGTAAAGTCAGTTTTTTTGTCCTTGCCAAAAGCAATCCTGCCCGCAAAGTCAAGTATGCCTGCTCCAATGGAAAAGACTGTGCCTACAAGTCGTGTGCCGCAGCGTCCAAGGCCATTCACCACAGGCGCAAAGATTGTTTGCTCGTTAGCCCTGTTGAGCTTGACAGCCTCTGTCGTCAGTGCGTTAGTTACGCCCTCGTCGTATTTTGAATGACCAAACTCGAACGCCATGTAGTTATCCATGCCGTCACGGTATGGATTAGTTCCATGACCCCTGTCGTAGATATCCTCCATAGAACGCAAGCCAGACGACTTCAAAAGGTCTGCCATCGTGTCGTTCGTCTGCGCATTAATGGTATTTACAAAGTCGTCATTGGTGTCGATAGGCAAAGCTTGGAACTTCTCTTGCCTCAATGGGGTGTAAGAGCCGTCGCCATTCCCATATCCCACGTTTGCGCTCGACGTTTGAGCGACACCAATATTCTGGTTTATCTTTTCATCAAGGTAACCTGCGCCCTGCGATGGAGCATCTTGAATCAAATCCATTCTCTTAGTCTTTATTTGATTTATAATTCAAACTTAACGCCTCTTTCAAGTAAATCGTATTGCTATTTGATAACGCTTTTATTCCTGCGTTTAACGAATTAAGTTGTTGAGCTATTATAGGATAGTATTGAGTGATTTGTGTTCTAATGACATCTTTCTCTTCAGGACTGTATTGACTTGGCTTAACATGCCCGTCTTGCACTCCAATAGCGTTCATCGCTTTCAACTCTTTGCTATTGAACTGACCACCATTTGTCAGTTTATTCAAGATGCCTGGCAATGCATAAGCTATTTCAAAGAGTTCGTGTTGTTGAGCCTGATATGTTTGCAAATATTGACTATTTTGCTTAACCTTTTCAGGCATCATAGAGGCAAGGTTTTCTGGCGGTATGAGATAACGGCTTCCCTTCGACCTGACAATAAGTCCATCTTTTGCGGGATTTGGCGGTAATTCATAGACAACGTCTCCCAAGTCTTCAAGATTTACTCCCGTCTTGTCTTCCGTCTTGAAGTTTATCTCCTTGATCCCCATGTCGTTTCTCTTCCATTGGATTTTGTCGATAAGCTTTAGATCAAGAGTTCCACCTTTGTTGTAATTCGCCTTAAGAACATTCCCAAGTATCAACTTGCTGTTCTCGCTAAACATAAAGTTCTGGAAGTCCTGCTTTATATTAGCGAAGTCATCAGCGTTCTTTATCATTTGCTGCTGTATAGTATACTTGTTTACGCCGTTCTTTTCCGCCCACTCTTTGAATTTACCCTTATCTTTCGCAATGCCGTCCGCTTCTTTTTTAGGCACGCGCCAAAGTGACAAGATGGATTTCTTGGCATCTTTGTAAAGATTGTCTACCATCTGTTTATGACGAGCATCTTTTTCTTGCTCGCTCATATTAAGGTTTGGAGCAACGCCACCTGTTGTTTTATAACCTCCTCCGCCTCCATCAAAATACTTAGAAAATAGATTTTTAATGTCATCATTTTCGTTTAGCCTATTATTGTAAGGATTAGTTCCTACATCTTTAAGCTCTTCTCTGTACTTGTTGGCAAAATCGTCCTGTGTCAAAAGATTTCCCGTCTCATCAAAGAGAGAGAAGTAGTTCTTTACTCCAGCCTCTTTTAATTTCCCAAAGCTGTCGCTATTGACGAGATTGTCCGCTTCTTTGTCGGTACTCCTTGCAAGACCTTTCAACGCCAACCTGTCAGGCATCGGAATGTCACCTGTCTCGATAAAGTTTGCATCGTCTGTGCCGAAATATTTTAAGGCTTCTTTATATCGTTCAAAATCAGTCGGATCGCCAAAAAGACTGTCCCAAATACCGCTTCTCTCTGTTGCGTCCTCACTTGTAGCCACGACGGATGATGTCTGTTGCATTGGATAGTCGGGCTCCTTATCACCGCTTCCTCCGCCATGACTTCCGCCTCCAGATAAGTTGAATCTCTTGTCTATGCTGTATGGCCCGAGACCTGTGTTGAAGCCGTACTCGATGGCTTTCTCGACTCGTCCCTTGTTGACGTCATCAAGGTTCTGGTATGCCGTAGTGTCATACAGGGCGGCTATGTCACTTGCTATGCTGCTGTCGAATAACGACTGATATTCGCTACCCTTATATGTGTTTTTAAAGTTGGCGATCTCATCCTTGTATTTGTCTGGATGGAGAAACCAATCAAGACGCAGTCTTACGGGCGCACCCTTATAGTCAGTTGCGCCTGTGTGAATGTATCCTGTCTCGGAGTCGACGTACGAATAAGGGAATGACGCGGCGAGACGTGAAGAGATGCCCTTGGCACTCGCCATCGCTTTATTCATGATGTCGTCCGTATCGACGGAGTAGAAGTCAAGATTGCCGTTGTCAAGGAAGTTGTCAATACTCGGGTTGTTGACAAGAGTTCCATTCTTGTCAAGGTAGTTATACACAAGGCCAGGGTGTTTGCTCATCTCCTGCTGCGTCAACGCCTTTCTCGCCTCCATGTTCTTGACGGCGTTCGTGAAGTCGGCTATGGTCTTGTTGTAAGTGCCTTTCAAAGCCCTGATAGGCCGCTCGTGCAAGAGATAGCCCGGAGTGCCGATATACTTCGCATTAGCCTCAATCTGCTTGTCGAGAGCGTCATACCTCGCCTTAGCCTCGGGAGTGTTGTCGTTGATGAACGGCTTGAACGCGGCAAGCCCCTCGCTCCTCTTGTCAAGGTCTGTCACGTTCGTGTCGTATTCTTTCTTATATAGAGAGAGCGGAGCTATGAGTTCCTCCAGACTCACAGGCTGATACTCGAAGTTCAGTTGTATCGGTTCGAATTGTGCCATAGGTTACTTTCCTGTATAAACGTTTTCAGCACCTTTGCCGAATAGTCCGTTGCCTGCCATGACGGCGGCTGTCATTCTGTTGCGTGCGTCGACACCATATTTACCCATGAGGTTGGCGACATTCTGATAAAGGTTATGCTTCATGGTCTTGTTGTATTGGTCTACGCCCGCCGTGTTTTGCTCCATGAGACCGTAAGCGTTGTAGATGCGGTTGGCGTTGTCGGCTGATGCCTGCATCCTCATCTGTGCGTTGGTCTGGTCAATGGCGTTGTTCATCTGCGCCGCCTGCGCCCTCGCTTTTTCATTCTCGAGTTGCGCCTGAAAGAGTTGCTCGCCCCTCGCGCGTGCGGCTCGGTCGAAGATTGACGATTGCACGGCGGCTGCCGCCGCCCTGTTGCCGTTCGTGAGTGTCGCAGCGTTACGGAGAGCCTGCGCCGACGAGGAGCTTAAAGCGGCATTGTTGAAGTTGGGGTCTACATAGCGAGGGCGATAGTAGCCGCCAAGACGCTCTGGCGACACCATTGAGCGGTTCATACCCTCACGTATGATACGGTTATACTTGTCAGCGTCCTGCATATAATCCTTGGAGCGAAGCCATGAGTACATGCCTGCTATGACAGGTGCTTTGTCGAGCTTCGCGCGACGACGCAGACTGTCCACGCCGAGGTCGTCGTAAAGTCTCGCACGCTCGTTTCCTGCGATAGTGGCATCGTCGTCCGCCACGTCGGCAACCGTCGGTGTCTGCGTGGCGACAGGCATCGTCGGGTCTGCCGTTCTTTGTGAGTGCAGCCTTTCGTAAATCTTCTGAAGAAAGAGAGGCAAGGATGGATATTGTTGTTGAGACGGAAACCTTGACTCTAAGCTGCTTGGAATCGCAAGCGAGGTTGACGTAGGGAGGGTAGGGAGAACTGAGGATATCGGGCCTCCGTCATCATACCTGCGAGCCTTAGTTCTGAAGCGTCCGCCATTAGCCATCATGGGCTGCTGTCCGCCTCCAAGCATCATCATTTGCTGCGCCTCGGCTTCTGACATGGGTTGCTGTCCCTGCATGGCTTCGGGCGACATTTGCTCCATGCCCTCCTGCGGCATCCCACCTTGCTGCGTCATTTGTTGTTGCGCCATAGGGTCTTGACCCATCTGCGCAGCCTGTTGGGCTTGCGCCTGTTGCTCGGCTTGGGCTTGCGCCTGCGCCTCCTGCTCCGCCATCTGAGCCATCATCTGCTGCTGATCGGGGGTCATGCTCTGCATGACTGCCATCTGCATCTGCGCCTCACGCTGGGCTTTCTCCGCATCCTGCGCCTGTTGGAACTTACTGATAAGGCTCGCCACCTCGTTGCGCACTTCTGGGTTGCCTTGTCGTTCCTTATATTGAGAGTAGGCTTTCTTGAATCCGTCAGCATAAGTCAAGCCGACAAGCTTGCTGTCGATGCCGAATTGCTGCGCCATATCTGGCGTGATGACAATGCGTGCGCTGAGGACATACTGGTTGCCTCCGCCTGTGATGTCGGATATTTTGACCTCGCCCTGCTCGACAAGGTTGGGTGCGCCGTCGGGTGCTATGCCTTGCAGGACACCGCCATTGGGGTTCTCCTCATGGCTGCCTCCTGCGTTAATCTCCGTGATGCCAGGCCAATCATCTTTGCTCTGGCTTATCTTGCCCTGCGAGTCGGACGACTCTATCTTGCCGCCATCGGCGAAGTAGTGAAGCCCTGCGTTATACCTACTCACAACGTCATGCCAGCCGCCGTTAGCCTCCATGCGTGCGAACATCTTATTGTTGTTCATGGTTACCATGTTGTTTACCGAATCTTGTACTTGTTGGTCTTTGCTCATATTGCCGTAACGGATGGCTTTGTTCAGGGCGGCAAGCCTGCGCTTCGCCCTCTGGTTACCGAAGAGCTTTGATACCGCTCCGCCGACACCGCCTGCTATCGCACCGATAGCCATGCCCCACGGCCCGAAGTTGCTGCCGATCTTAGCCCCTTTGGCGGCACCGCTCGCAGACCCTTGAAAGACGCTCGCCGTCCTCTGCCCGTCGCTGATGCCAGACACCTCGCCGTTGTACAGGTTTGTCGAGCCGATCTCGTTCTGCAAGTCGCCCATGTTGTTGCTCGTAGAGACAAACCCCTCGTTACGGATGTCGTTAACGAGCCGCTCCGTGTTCCTGTCCCTGCCGATGCCGCCAAAGAAAGGGTCGTCCGAGGACTGTCCGTATGCGGTGTTCAAGATGCCGCTGTCGAACTTGCTGCGCCCCTTGGAGTAAACATCACCAATCATGTTGTTGGAGAAGCCCCACGCCTTGTCGATGGCGTTGCCTATCGCACCTGTCGCCATGCCTTTTGCGCCAGACACACCCGAAGCCCCATCCGAGGCTGATGAAGAGCCGCCGCCAAACAGCTTGCCGAGGTCAAACTGACCCCCGCCTGTCTTCATATTGTTGAAGTTATCCGCCCACGTGGAGTTCGTGGCGAGATCCTTGGCTTTCCTCCTCTTCTGCACGGAAGAGCCTATATCGCCAGCAAGACCGAAGCCGCCATCGAGTGCGCCATAGACCTTGTCGGCTATGCCGTTGCCGCTTGCGTATTTTGCCGTGTCGAACGTGTTAACTAATGCCATTCGTTATGTTGTGATATCATTTCTCGTAGTGCAAATATGAGGATATTTTACTTGAAATAAAATATCGTTACTCTGTTATTTTCAGAGTGTTACATCTCGTTGTAATATACATTGGTCTCCTGTATTTCGACAGGGTCGCATCGGCGAGCCTCCTCATCGTCAGCAGGTTCATACTTAAGAACGATGTGCATCCATGGGTTTCTCATCCTCTCTGCGACCTTGCCAGCCCTCGTCTTCGACGCGTCACGAGGCACGAACGCCCTCCAAATGCGGTAGAGGTTCTTGGCGTTGGATGGCATGTTGCGCACGAAGTCGAGTTTCTTCCAGCCAGAGTCTTGATACTCTGAATAGGCTCTGACATAGTTGTATGGACAGCGTTTCGGAGACAGCTTCCCGTCGACAAGCACGTCGCCGCTGAACTCGATGTTGTCATACACCTTGTCAGTAGACTTGTTGTCACTGAATATGTAGTCGACCCAGAACGGCTTGTATTCGCCAAAGAAGAAGTTAGGCTTGCCCGTGCCGAGCCTCCAAAGCCCATACCCTCCATCTCCGTCGTCGTGCAGGCATAAGGTGTCGCCTGTTACGATAAGTGTCAATGGAGAGCCGCCATTGTCATAAAAGCTCTCGAACTGATTATGCGACTCTTTGAACGACAATGTGACCCCATCCCCATTGACTCGGTCAAAGAGGACGCTGCTCGTCCTCGGATCGGGGAAGACGTTGAACTTAAAGTCTGGCAGTGCGTGCGCCCAAGAGTGGAATCCGAGAGTATCACTGAACGGCTGGATGTTCTGCGAGAAAGCGCAGAGAGTCTTGTTGTACTCGTCGGCGAAATAGACTGCACTGTCCGTCACGGCTATGGCAAGGTTGCTCGTCGCCCCTCGGTTCTCCGTGAGGGTGTGCCTCCCCTCGACGCTTTTTGACGCTGCAAGCTCAACGGGCATGCCGTCCTCGGCTGTGACCTGCGTGCGACCGTTGTACATGATGAGAGATATTGCGCTCGGTTGAAAACAATATATGTTGTTACCAAAGCGCACAAGGCTCGTGACATCACCTGCGTCGCCCGCCATGTCCAAATTACTCAACGCACCCAACGCAGTCCAATTATCCACATTGGAGTTCAACGCTTTCGGCAAAGACCATGCTATATATGTCGGGAAGCTGTCCACGACATTGTCATTATCCGACGGCATGGTGTATGAGAAGAAGTTGTTCTGTTGCGTGTAAGCGTCGTTGATGAGGTTGTAGTTCTCGGGGTTGGCTTGCAAGAAAGGCTGCCCTGCATGACTGTCATACCTACCGTCGAGATTTCGTCTCGTCTCGCACATGAAGCTGACAATCTCGACGACTTGGTTCTTGTCCTCGACGCTCTTGGGGTATGTGCGCAGGCAATCCCATCTCTGGTAATACCAATCGCCCTGCTTCCACTTGACTTGAACCTCCTCGTCAGTGTCAGCCACAGAGACAGCCTCGCCTGCCACAATCCATCGTGCGGTGGATTTGTCAAACTTGGGAGCTTCCGTGTTGTTTATCACGTCGACAAGCCACAGACTGTCTCGCAAGTCGGTCTCGTCTGGCATGTTCATATAGCTCCAATTGCTTGCGTCATAGTCTCCTCCGCTTTCCCCGACCTTGACAAGACTGTTGCCGCCGTTCCACCCTTTGTTCATGTACAGCTCGTACTTGTAATTGCTCGCATTAGACAGGGCGTACTTGACAAGACCGCCATAGTTGGGGAATGGCTCTGGACGCTGGAGGGATATGACAGCGTGAGGCGTTGAGCAGTACTTCATCCTCACGGTGTAGGACTTAGGTTTGTGTTTACTATCGAAGCGCTCTCCACTCGTCTCGTCATTGCCAAGGAATATGTGCTTCTTGTCGTAGGCGTTGAAAGCATTGTCGTATTGGCAGGCGGCTCCCTTGCCAAGAGACGCTCCCACGATATTCTTGCCGCCATATTCAAGCGAAGCTCCAGACTTAGTTCCTCCGTGTCTCCAATAGCCGGGGTATTTAGAAGTGTTATGGACAAAGGAGAGCATACTCAAATAATTGAAGTATAGAGGCCCCATGTTATCCTTACGGCGCAGGAAGATGGTTGCGTACATAGCCCATATCCAGCCAAGGTCATAGCAGTTGAATTTGTTTATGGACATGATGCCGTACTTGTCGGTTGAAAAGTCAGTACTGAACTTCTGACCTCCCAAAGTATAGTACATGCCCTCAGTCCTCGAATAGTATGGCCCGTTAGTCCACATGGACGTGGTGGACGGAGTTATGACAACATCCTCGGCAGGTTTGTATATCTTGTTGTCCGAGCCATAGACGACGCAGTTGACGTTGCTTCCGTCGGCTGTCCTGATGTAGCAGGCGTACGCAGTCTTGTTCGTGTCGAAATATTCGGAATACTCCGAGTAGCGGTAGTTGACAAGCTGCTTGTATGTCAACTTGCCTGTTGTCCTTTCATTACCCTCGCTGCTCTGGTTAAGCTCCGCCCCGAGGTAGTCGTCAACGCCAAAGGGCGGCACGCTCCAATATTGCGCAAGGTTGTAACCTGTGTTATTGCGGTAACATCCCACCCAATTTGGCAGGTTCATGGCGCATCGTCCCTCGGCGGTCGAAGAGCCGAGCTGGATATGCTGAAAGCCCGACTCACCGCCATACTCGCCCTCCTGCTCCAAGGTCGGTGTCGTGGCGACGATTGACGTGTCGCTGGCGAAACCTTTCATGGGGATAGACCCTGCGATGCGCACGGAGCTTGACGAGCTGATGACCGTCTCATCCTTGATGTCTGGAGAGTGGAAAGAGACAGTCCTTGCGTCGACATAATAGCCTGCGTTGTCGTGCGTGAAGACATCGGACGTGTTATAATCCGCTACGGATTCCGCCTCAGAGCCGTCGTCGCTGTTCTCGCCAAGACCGTTGTTAGTCGTGCAGTACGGCACCATGGCGGACTTGAAAGCGACATCCCTGTAATACCATGAAGTCTGAAGCTCGCAGTTGTAATCTTTCGTCGTGCCGAGTGCCGCAAGATGCTGCGAGGCGGGGAATGTGCCGCTTATTGCGCTGTAATTTTTGTTTGACCAAGGATAATCGAAAGCAGTCATCTGATAGCCAAGAGCAGAGCAGACAGATGATGCCGACAGGTCACTCATGAATACATTTGCCTCAAACGGTTTAATTCTATTCTCATCGCCCTCAGTAATGACATAGGCAGGATTAACCGCCTCTATTCGTGGGTTATAGCCCGTCGATATCTTACCCCACGCTTTCATCGTCCTGCTGAACGGGGACAGCTTGGCGTAGACCTGTCCCTCTACCCTCTCTTTCTCGCAGAAGATTGTCGGTGTCACCATGCCTTGATACAGGCACTGCTTCTGACTGTCGTCCATATAGGCTATGACAGGACGGACGGCTATGACATCATCGCCGAAATCCGACAGCTTGACATTCGAATAGAAGTATGGGAGATATATCTGGTCGCTGTTGGTCTGATTTTTCGCCGTCATCGTCATGACGTTCAGGCAGCTCCCATCCTCAGAGTCAAGCACAGGTACAGGGTCGCTCCAATAGCCTCTGCTGTCCTGCACTTGAACGCCAAGGGCGTAGTACTCGTTTTTCTTAAAATGCCCTATGGTGAAAGAATCGCTTGACAGCTGCGAAGTATGAACGTTCAGCTTGCCGTTAAAAGTATCCTTGTACACTTTCTTTGCGCTTGACCGCTCACACGATACAGAAGCGACAATATTCTTCACCTTTGATTGTGAGGCGAAACTGTAACCTCCAAGAAACAGCAGCCCGTCCTTGTCGCAGATTGATGTCACTTTGTTCATCAGCCTGCGGTTGAGAGAGAAGAGGTAGCTTGCGTCGACAGCCTCCTCCGTGCCTATCATGTTGACGCTTGCGGAGAACGCCCCGTCATCTTTGGAAAATGTCGTCTCTTGCTTATAGACATTCGGCGTGCCGTCCTGCGAGCTGCGGTGTATGGCATAGACGTTGATAAAGTCAACCCTCATGCCTGTCTTCGCAGACGACTCGATATTGAATGAGACCTTGAAGTTATTACCTGTCGTCGTGTTGTCCGTGGAGTACGCCCTGCCGTTGCTTAAGTCTCGACAATAATACAATGGCGAAGTCCATACGATATTGCTCTCGTTGCCGTTGATGACCTCCGTGACGCAGAACTGCACAGTGCCAGAACGGAAAGCTCCATTAGAGCCTGCCGTAACTTTGACTTGGGAGATAGGGTGTATTACGGGAAGATAAGAAAAATAGTCGGCACAGACAACCTTATTGAGCACCTCTTCCTTTAGAGAAGCAGCCTTTGCCTCTAAGGCGGAAGCAAGCAAGGAGGAGACTTTCCATTTCATCGTGCTGGAGGTCTCACTCTTTTTGAACGCAGTTCCAGAATAAGAACCTACACCCTCAACTCCATTAATGCCATTTCTGAAATAATCGAGTGTATGATAAAAAGCTGAGTATAACTTGCTGCTCAGGCTGTCAAGCCCACTCGTCGAAACCAAGCCCGTGAAATAGCCTTGCTCCTCGGCTTTTCCCCATACCGCAGCCCATATTTCAAGCATTGCGGGGGTCGTCTCGTCGACCCACTCGGTGTAGATGGCTTTGTACATAGCCCTGTCCTCGCTGTCCGCCGTGGTGTCCTTGATGATATTGTAGAACAAAGGGCCTATCTGCAACATCGTCACCTCTCTCACAGCATAATCAAGCAAACCGTCGACCCCATCCCTGTTGCCTTCAGAAACAGTATCTACGACCTTGTCTCCAATCTTCTCCTTAAGCCGCATGAAGTCTATGACACGCAGCTCGTGTATGCCGTCGACCCAATAGACCCTTATGGAGTTCTCCGCCTCGACGCTGACGACGGTCTCTATGCGCCTCTCCTTGGGGTTGACTTCCTTGAAACCCAGCCCTTTGCCTTTCCATTGGAAGAACTCAGAGACCGAGCCGTTGTCGTATTTGTAGACTGTTATGTAGTCGTAGGTGTCGTCATAGGAGAATACGCCGAAATACTTGTCGCAGGTGAACGTTCCGACGGGCGTGCCATAGATCACGGCATCGAGCAGTTCCGTACCTTTCTCATTCGTTACGGCGAAAGACGTGCAGCTGCCGTCTCTTGGCGTTATCCTTATGTTTCTGTTCTCAAAGCTGAACTTGCCGTCAAATTTGCTTTTCGACGTGTCACGGTTCATTCCTGTCACGACGACAGTCGACCTCTTTCTTGCCATAGTGTTTTGTGACTTTCTGAACTACAAATATATACATTAAGGATGAAGAGAGCAACAACGCCCTAATGACGTGCTATCCAATCCTCAATGTCGGTAGTCGTATGGAAGTCGATGAAGTAGTGCAAGGCGTTGTCACAGTCGTCAGTCAGGAGCGTCGTAGGCACGTCCGTTATCTTGTATTTGCGCATTAAGCAAGGGGCTGCCTCGCTTGTTATCTCGACTTTGCGCATAGGCTTAGACGGGACATGAGCCTCAAATTCAGCCTCCTGTTGGCGGCAGGTCTTACAGGTCTTTGAGTAGAAGTAGATGAGCTTCATTGATGTATATCTAATTGAATATGAGTGCAATATAATTAAAAATCCTCAAATGTCAGTACTGTTTTTCTGAAATTAATGCTTTTGATTTATTCCTTTTCTTGCGGCGGCTACTATCACAGAAAAAGATTTAGTACCTACAAAAAACGAGGGACGCTCACTAAGTTGCTAAATAAACATAAAAGCTAAAAATGTATAACTCGAATCCATTTCTTTTGATTAACTCTGCGGGGAAATTACCACTTACGGAAGATTATGAGCTGCAAAAGTAACAATCAAGGGAGAGCATATGAGTTTATCAGTTTAATCTCTTTATACGAAGCCATAAAAGAAATTCGTTCAGCAGAGATTGTGCACAACAGTAGCTATGATGCGGCAAAAGACGCATGGGATACTATTGATGATAATAACAAGACCCTATATACCTTAAGCGCAAAATCAACAATTGAAACGATTTTTGCTTTAGAACCTAATATAATCGAAGTCAATAATGATATCTTAAAACTATATATTCAACCAGACCAACAAGGAGAAGTTGCGGACGTGCGTGATATTATTATAGAAAGAAGCGACATCATATGGGAAATTGGATTAAGTTTGAAACACAATCATATGGCTGTCAAGCATAGCCGTATAGCCGAGTCTTTGGATTTTGGAGAGAAGTGGTATGGCGTGAAATGTTCAAAGACATATTGGGAAGAGGTTAAGCCAATATTTGATTTCCTCGAGCAAGAGAAGCATAAAGGCACATACTTCCGTAATCTTGAATCCAAGGAGGATAAAGTCTACGTTCCCTTGCTAAAGGCTTTTGTGAAAGAGATCAAAAGTCAAGTTAAGACAGACAAGAGAATCCCACGTAGACTTGTCGAGTATTTGTTGAGTAAATATGATTTTTATAAAGTTATCAGTCTTGACTCTCAGCGGCTTACAACAATCCAATCATTCAACATGCATGGCACTCTAAATCAAGCAAGTCGAGTATCTAAACCTATTCTGAGAGCACCAACAATTAAATTGCCTGAAAACATACTACACATAGGGTTCAGGCCCAATAGCAAAACTACGGTCATTATAAGCATGGACAATGGCTGGCAATTTTCTTTCAGACTGCATAATGCGAAAGACATTGTAGAACCATCTCTGAAATTTGACA
>CAVHUG010000007.1:0-158842 GCA_963639155.1 Pseudobutyrivibrio sp.
AGCGACACCTCCTCGTAGAAGTCGCACGGCAGCTCGCCACGGTGGCAGTCTATCTTACACCACTTACAGGAAGGACGCAAAACATCAACGTACAACAAAAGACCATTCGACCGACTTTGTTACCGCATACAACTGAGTAGTCCCCGAAAAATTCCTAAATTTAGACTTGAAAATAACGTCTGGTGGAATCCTCTATTGTATCGTGACAAAAAGAGGATACGTCAGAACGCAACAAGGAGTATTAGCAGATGAGAATATTAAAGGCAATCGCCGTTGTTGCCGCCACAATTGCCCTGACCAGTTGCTATGGCGACCGACCACGCATCCACATAATCGGAGGGACGACTGTATGCGAATCCGACGCCAGCACCACACAAGCCTGCGGATGGGGACAGATGCTCGGGCAGATTGTTCCTCAAGGAGTAGAAGTCTTCAACCATGCCAAAACGTGGAGCACTTGCCAATCATACTATACAGACGGAAGCTGGTCAGAGACGAAAAAGGCAATCCGCCCAGGCGACGTGGTCCTTATCCAATTTGCCCATGACGACGAGAAGGCAGTGTCCCCCAACGGCAAAGGAACGAGCTCTCCCTATGGCACGTTCCAAGAAGGGCTTGCCCATTTTATTGACGAGACACGACAAGCAGGCGCACGCCCCATACTTGTACAGCCGATAGTTCGCAGAATATTTGACGGCAACTCCATCTCAGCACGCGGATCGCACAATTTCGGACGCACCCCTGACAACAATAGCTTGGACTACACCACTGTCATCCGCTCATTAGCCGACAGCCTGGGTGTTCCCGTAATCGACTTGTGCACAAAGAGCAAACAAATCGTTGAATCGTACGGTATCATCGGCTCGAAAGAGCAACTTTTCGTCAACTCTGACAACACGAACACTAACGCCAAGGGAGCAGCCCTAATGGCAATTGCCGTAGCAGAAGCACTCGACTCGATGAGCATATGGGCAGGCAACCGCAACGCACCCGCCATAGTCGCATCGCAACGTAACATCGACCTTGGCAAAGTCTTCGTTGGCGACACATTGTGGAAAGTTATTGACATCGTCAACATAGGCGGCGTCACGACCAGACGAGTACTCAACCACAAACAACTCATAACAGTCACGGCACCATCGGGATACAAGCTATCGCGCTCTCCAGGAGCCGAGAGCAAGGACTCGCTCTTATTCTTCACAGACGGCGCAGCCCAAGTCGTCATTTGCTATGCGCCTAAGGGCACAACACCAGACGTCGGGAGCCTCGATGTCCGCACTCCTAATGGCGTCGCACGCATCAAATTGGCAGGTCAAGGCAAAATGCCCGACCGCCGCGACAAGGAGACATTCGAATGGAAAGACGTCACGACCACACTCGACAACAGGACAATCAACCTGAAGCTGTCTGCCATAAGGGGACTCGAACTCATGCCCAATGGAGTCATGCCAATTGGCGGAATATGGTCACCCGACCCAGCCATGGGAGAGTACGTCCAACTGAAACTCACCAACAAGGACAAAGCCATCCGTATTAACGAAATCAGCCTCACGACAACCTCCAGCCAGACGTACAAGATTTCTTGCGCCTTGGGCTACGACTTCTTCCGTAGCTTGACAGTCGGGCAACGGGAGGTGAATGACGAGACGGATGATAACTCGCTACGTACCGACACATTTAAGACATCAATCCACCTGTCACCAGGGCAAACGATGCTTATTCGCCTTTACATAGCCTCTCCCTCCACCTCGCTTGCCATGCCATTCCACATAGGTGGCATGAAAATATCAATGGACACCTTCGAATAGTAAGTTGAGACACGCTGCATAAAAATGTCGGAGGGTGAGGAAAAAACATCACACCCTCCGACGTATTTTATAAGTTCGTCTCATTCGTCGCCTTTTCTTTTTCTCTTCCGTCCCTCCCTTTTCAAGTTTCTATTGCGGAACTGCAAGGGCGAGAGACCTGTGTGCTTCTTCAGGAACGTCCCAAAGAAAGACTGATTTGGAAATCCCAGTTCCTCTGCCACGTCATGGATGCTCTTTGTATCATCATGCAAAATCTTCAGAGCGTCACTCAAGACAGCCTTGTTTATCACCTGAATAGCGGTCATGCCACTCTTGCGGCGACATATTGCTGAGAGATATTTGGGCGTGATATTAAGCTTGTGAGCATACTCGTCAACCCTTCTGCCACGGGGCGTCGTACTATCAAGAAGTTTAAGGAAATTGCGGAATATGGCATCAGCCGACGAGTAGCCACCGACCATATCGTCCGCCTCTTGCGACATTGCGCCGACCATCTCGTTGAAGGCGGCACCCACGAGAGAGCTTATAATCCGCTCATTGAGGGGCGTCGGTTTCTCCATAAATTTCCGACGAAGAAGACCGACGTAACCAGTCAAATTCTCGATTACGGCACGCGTCGTCTGTATGTGCGGATTGACGCTCAGGTTGAGAAGCACGTCAGCACGATTTGCGTAGTTGGAAGATGACGTCGTGGCGTAATCTATCGCTATGCACAGACCACTCACATCCGTCAGCATGCTTGCATTGAACCTATCAAGTATAAAATTGGGAGAAAAGACGAAAATGTCGTTCTCATCAAGAATATAGTCAATGCTATTAACCGTCATCTCAATCTTTCCGGTCCTCACGAAAACGATGGCGAACATGCAAATCTTGTATGACGCCTTTGTTGGCGAAAACGCTGTGACATTATCTATTATGGCAAGCCTATCGTCAAAAAACGAACCGTCTACCAGACCTCTGATCCCTTTTACAGTACAATCCTCCATGCTCTGTGGTATTTAATTTTTATTTAACACGGAACACAAAGTAAAACATTTTTTACACAAATAAGCCATTTCAACCACCATAAAATAGTGTTTGTTGGCAAATAGCACAACAGACCCGACGAAAAGGTAGATATTTACGGCAAACAGCAACAAAGAAGTCTGCGAGAGCCATTAAACTTTATGCCTCCCAACCCATTCATCTATGGTAAAATAGACTAACTTTAAGGAAAGTAAAAGTGCATAACAGATGGCCAAGGGGTACTACAAATACTTCAACAGAGACATCAGCTGGCTCTCTTACGACAGGCTCGTATTGGAATCTGCCGAGGCTGACGACGTGAGCGTGGGCGAGGCACTGAATTTCATCTCGTTCCACTCGTCAAACCTCGACGAGTTTTACGCAGTGCGCGTCGCCGAGTACAGACGTTCCGCCAGTCGCGACATTCGCATGGACGAGGTGTCGAACCCCTCCGCCATGTTACACCACATCAACGCCATCGTCTCACGCCAAATGCTCGAGGCGGCAGGCATCGTGTCACGCACCTTAGTTCCTAAACTATTGGAGCAGGGCGTCATGCTACACTTTGACAACATGCCGACGGAAGAGACCCATGTCGCCTTCATGCGCAATTACTTCGAGCGAGAGGTCATCCCGTACGTGCAGCCCGTTCTTTTAGGGAAGGGAACACTCGTCTTCTTACGAGACAACATGCCATACTTCGCAGTGCGCCTCTTTGCCAAGAAAAGACACGGGAAGCTATCCAATAAAGCCGACTACTCGCTTGTCAAGCTACCAACGAGCGGCGTGCCGAGATTCGTGACGCTGCCCGACAATGGAGACGGTCTCACGCACATAGTCTTCATTGACGATATCATCCGAATGAACCTCCCCACCCTATTTCCTGGATACTCCGTCGACGGGGCATGGGGAATAAAGATATCTCGCGACGCCGACCTCGCCATCTGTGAGACCCTCGGGTGCGACATTGCCGAAGAGATACGAGACAACCTTGTACTCCGCAAGACTGGCGCACCAGCCGGTTTCTACCACGACTCCACGATGCCGCATGACGTTCTTAAATGTTTAAAGGACAACTTCAATTTTGCGGAAAGAGAGATGGCAGTTTGCGGCTCATACCTCAACCTGCAAGACCTATCGCACCTGCCAGTAGACCGCGGGCAGAACCTTAAAGCATTCGGGCTTGTCATCCCGCGTCGCCTGATTGTCTGCGCATCTATGTTGGATGACATAACGCGAGGCGACTTCATGCTCCACTACCCATACCAGTCGTTCAACTACGTCATCCGCCTTATTAACGAGGCGGCACAAGACCCATACGTCACAGAAATCAAGGTTACGCAATACAGAGTCGCCACGAACTCAGCTGTCGTCAACTCACTTATCGCAGCAGCTGCAGCCAACAAGAGGGTGACAGTTTTTGTAGAGCTAAAAGCCCGTTTTGACGAGAAGAACAACCTTGAGATGGCGGACCGCATGAAAGCGGCTGGCATCAGGATCATATATAGCATCCCAGGTCTGAAAGTCCATGCCAAAGTTGCACTCATAGAACGAGGAGGCGACAGTGGCAAAAGGTCCGTGGCCTACGTCAGCACAGGCAATTTCAACGAGCAGACGGCAAAAACCTATACTGACCATGGGCTTTTCACAGCCGACCCCGACATCATATCCGACCTTCGCATTGTATTCAACTTCCTTGAGACACACCAGGGGAAAGCCATTCCCAAAGACGAGCCGATACCCACACTAAAAAAACTTCTTGTCTCAAGGCTCAACATGGAGGACGAGCTGCACAAGCTAATAGCCCGCGAGACAGACATCGCACGCCAAGGGGGCGATGGACGCGTCATGCTAAAAATGAACGGCATTCAATACAGGCCACTTATAAACGACTTGTACGAAGCCAGCCTTGCGGGTGTCAAGATAGAAATCATGGCAAGAGGGATATGCTGCATCGTACCGGACCAGAGCTACAGTCAAAACATCAGGCTCACGCGGCTTGTAGACGATTACCTTGAACATGGTCGCGTATGGGCTTTTGGACCAGAGGGCGAACGTGGAGTCTACATAACGTCATCAGACTGGCTCAACCGCAACATGCGGAACAGGATAGAGGTTGCCGCACCTATTATCAATACGGCATTGCGGCAGGAGCTCATGCAAATAATGAACCTTCTGATGAGCGACAACACAAGGGCCAAGATAATCGACGAAAACCAACAAAACGTGGCCGTACCTCACAAACAAGGCGAAAAAACAATACGCGCCCAACAGGACATGTACCACCTTATCAGCAGTTGGCAGATGTCGTCTGATGAAAACGCCGCATACGGCTTCAACAAAGGAAACTGACAGGATTGACAGTTTTATTTGGAGACAAAAATTAACATATAGGCAGAGCTTCGGAGCGAACTGCCACAATGCGCCAAAGTAAGGACTACGAGCGCAAATCAGCAACTTGACACTGGAGAAGAGGCGAAGCCCATGATCCCGGCACCCCGATTTAGACATCCTGACACCCGGTACGCTTTTGTTCAAATATTGTCGAAAACTATCACTCATCGCTAAGGTTTAGACAATCAGCGCATACAGCGTTTGGGGTAGAGAAATAGCCAACAGACCACAAAAGATCAGCATTCCCACCGTCTTCTTTTTACCTATCTTCGTCATGCTAAACAAAAAGAAGACCATGATACAGACAGTCATCAAGAGAGACGGCCGAGTTGTCGGCTTTAATAAGGAGAAGATATGCGCAGCAATACGTCGGGCTATGCTCCACACGGAGAAAGGCGAAGACGAGGCACTGATATGTAAGATTGCGGACCGCATTGAAGTCTCAGGCAAAGAAAAGATGACTGTCGAGGCTATTCAGGATTGCGTCGAGACGGAACTCATGAACAGCCCTCGCCAAGAGGTAGCAAAACGCTACATCGCCTACCGCAACCAACGCAGCATCGCACGTAAAGCAAAGACACGCGACGTCTTCATCGAAATCATCGAGGCGAAGAACAACGATGTCACCCGCGAGAACGCCAACATGAATGCCGACACCCCAGCCGGCATGATGATGAAATTCGCATCGGAGACCACAAAGCCTTTCGTCGACGACTTCATCCTTGACGAGAGCGTGCGCACGGCTGTAGAACACGGCTACATCCACATCCACGACAAGGACTACTACCCTACCCGCAGCCTCACATGCGTGCAGCACCCGTTGGACAAAATCCTCAAATATGGATTTTCGGCAGGTCATGGCGAGTCACGCCCAGCAAAACGCATCGAGACGGCCAGCATCTTAGGCTGCATTTCTATGGAGACTGCCCAGAACGAAATGCACGGAGGCCAGGCAATCCCTGCATTCGACTTCTACCTTGCCCCCTATGTACGCAACAGCTACATTGAGGAGGTCAAGATTATGGAAGAGATGAACGGAGAGGATTACTCTGACCTATACAATTCGCCCATTGACGACTACGAGAACAAGCCGCTCGACGGGTTGAAGGGCAAGGATCGCATCCGCCAGCATGCCATCAACCGCACAGTAGGGCGCGTCCACCAATCCATGGAGGCTTTCATCCACAACATGAACACCATCCACTCACGCGGTGGCAACCAAGTGGTGTTCAGCTCCATCAACTATGGCACCGACACCTCGGCGGAGGGACGTTGCATCATCAGAGAGATTCTCAAATCCACATACCAGGGCGTAGGCAACGGCTCCACAGCCATCTTCCCAATCCAGATCTGGAAAAAGAAGCGTGGCGTCAGCTACCTGCCGACCGACCGCAACTATGACCTCTACACCTTGGCATGCAAGGTATCGGCACGCAGATTCTTCCCCAACTTCCTGAACCTTGACGCCACCTTCAACCAAAACGAGAAATGGAAGGCAGACGACCCTGAGCGATACAAGTGGGAGATTGCCACAATGGGCTGCCGCACACGCGTATTCGAGAACAGGTTTGGCGAGAAGACCTCAATAGGTCGCGGCAACTTGTCATTCACGACAGTCAACATTGTCCGTATTGCCATCGAGAGCATGGGTTTTGTCGACCAGAAGGAGCGCATTGCCCACTTCTTCAAGCGCCTTGACGAGATATTGGACGTCACAGCCCTCCAGCTCGACCAGCGTTTCAACTTCCAGAAGATGGCACGCGCCAAGCAGTTTCCTCTGCTCATGTCAGCTCTTTGGAACGGATGCGAGAAGCTTAAGCCAGAGGACACCATCGAGAGCGTAATCAACCAAGGAACGCTTGGCATTGGCTTCATCGGCTTGGCAGAGTGCCTCGTAGCGTTGACTGGTCACCACCATGGTGAGAGCGAGGAGGCGCAGAACTTGGGCATCAGCATAATCAGCCACATGCGCGACAAGGCCAACGAGTATAGTGAGAAATACCACCACAACTATAGCGTCCTTGCCACTCCGGCTGAGGGATTGTCCGGCAAATTCACGTCGAAAGACAAGAAGAGCTTTGGCGTATTGCCTGGCATCACCGACCGCGAGTATTACACCAACTCAAACCACGTGCCTGTATACTATAAGTGCAGCGCTGCACATAAGGCACGCGTCGAGGCGCCATACCACGAGCTGACGCGCGGAGGTCATATCTTCTACATCGAGATTGATGGCAACGCCACGCACAACCCTCAGGCCGTCATGAACTTTGTAGACTTGATGGACAAGTACAACATGGGCTACGGCTCGGTCAACCACAACAGGAACCGTTGCATGGATTGTGGATATGAGAGTGCGGATGCTGACTTGGAGAAATGCCCCAAGTGTGGCAGCACGCATCTTGACCGCCTCCAGCGCATCACTGGCTATCTTGTCGGCACGACGGACAGATGGAACAGGGCAAAACTTGCGGAGTTGCGTGACCGCGTCACCCATGACTAAGATTAGCGTCTTAAAGATTGTGGAGTCAACCACGGTCGATGGTCCTGGACTTCGCACATCGGTCTACTGCTCCGGATGTGTCAACGCATGCCCCGGATGTCACAACCCACAGAGTTGGGACCTCAAGAGTGGTACGTTGATGAGCATTGACGAGATAATGAGCAAGATTGTGGCAGAAGACTTTTGCAACGTCACCTTTACTGGAGGAGACCCCATGTATCAAGCGACGGCATTTGCAGAATTGGCTAAGCGAATCAAAAGTGAGACGAAGAAGGACATCTGGTGCTATACAGGCTACACTTTTGAGGAGTGCATGGCTGACGACACCAAGCGCGGTTTGCTGGAACAAGTGGACACGCTGGTTGACGGAAGGTTCGTATTAGCACTCAGAGATACTGACCTCTTGTTCCGCGGCAGTTCAAACCAAAGGATTTTAGACGTAAAAGCTTCGCTCAAGGCAGGAGAGGCTGTCGCAGCCCACCCAGAGGAGGGGTTATTCCCAACGATATAGAGTGTAGCTTGAATATATAAGCCCGCCGTTCAAAGCCTATTTGAACGGCGGGCTTATCTTATTGTATGATATCGACCTTAGTGTCGGACGGCAATAGCCTCTATCTCGACAAGACCACCCTTAGGGAGAGCCTTAGCGGCAAAAGCGGAGCGGGCAGGAGCGACATTGCCAAGGAACTCTGAATAAACGCTGTTGAAGGCTGCGAAATCGGCGATGTCGGCAAGGAGACATGTTGTCTTGACCACATCGGACAATTGGAAACCAGCAGCCTCGAGGATGGACTTAATATTATTGAGAGACTGGCGGGCTTGCGCCTCAATGCCTCCCTCAGGGAATTGGCCTGTTGAAGGAATAAGCCCGAGCTGACCAGAGACGTAGAGCATATCGCCTGCCTGAATGGCTTGGCTGTATGGGCCGATGGCAGCAGGGGCATTGGGGGTAGAGATCTTCTTGTTCATGAGTAGTGTTATATGGTTTTCTTATTCTGATTTCGGGAGACGAGCGAAGAGTCGGCGGCGCAAGATTGTAACGACAACGCCAATAGCCGCCACGAGGACAAGGGGGATGAAAAGCGCAAAGACTTTGTAGATCGTCGTTCCTGCCGCTATCAGTTGGCGGTCGAGGAGGCGGAGAGAGAAAGTACGATTACGTAGCGCCATGAGTCCATCATCATCAGCAAGATATTGAACGGCATTGACTATGAAATCTTTATTGCCATAGGTCTGACGCGTGATGTCATCATAGCCAAGAGGGACGATTGTAGGGTTTGAGGAGTGACGGAAGCGGACGTCATTGCGGATCACATCGCCATCGCCGACGAATATCATCTTGGTAGGTTCGCTCATTTCCGACCGCTTGCCAGACTTTGCCGTAACGCCTTGCGGTATTGGGCGATGCGAGAAAAGCGAACGGAAAGCTCCCTCCTCAAGAAGAGCCATGGTCAGATAGCGTTGAGGGAAATCCTCGGGACGGGGCTCCTGGTGTATCGTGGAGAGTCGGGCGACGACAGGCACCTCACTGACACGCGTCATGGCAGAAGAGCGGAGGAGAGGTGTCCTAACAAGGGGGAGTTCCTCGCCCACAGTATCGATGGGGCTTGCGAAGTCGCCATGGACGAAACTGACATTTCTGGTTATGGGGCTAAGCATGTTAGTCGCCATGAGCGGTCCGAAGAGCCAAGGCATAGGGACTATGGAAGTTTGCCCGTCACGCGTCGGGACGCTTATGGGAATCATGCCGCAACTCATATCCTCGATGACAGACTGACGGATTCGGACACCATAGACGAAGAGCTGATCTGAGAGATTAATATCAGCGGGAATACCGACCGTCTGTGAGCTTTGGCGAAGGGAATCGATCGTCATGTTAATCGCATCTATAAGCCAAAGGACACGACCGCCTCGCATGATGTATTGGTCGATGGCGTACTTATCTTTCTCGGGGAAACGTTGAGTTGGCTTGGCGATGATGAGAACCTTGTAGGGGTTGAGGATTGAGGGGTCTGAACCTATCTGCCCACGATCGACATCGAAATGCTGCGCAAGAGCCTCAGTAGCACCATTGACATCCAGCTCATCAAGCTCACCATGTCCCTCAAGGAAAGCGACCTTGGGCACCTCGGTGCGCGTAAGTCGTGAGATGGCGTCAGTAAACTTATACTCTATGTCCTCGACAGAACGATTCAAAGACTCCTCGCCCGAGAGCCCAGGCACATTTTCAAGAAGGCTGACCCATACACTCTTGTCGCTCAATTGGACACGGGCATAAGGATAGACGATGGAGCGTGTTTTCTGACCATCCTCTTTTGTCTCGAAGACAGGGACTCCAGCAAGCCCCGCGCGTTCGAGTTCTTGAGCAAAAGACTTTTCCTCATCTGGTTTAAGCTCCGCAGGGTCGGTACTTATGAGGCGGATGCCCTTGGAAGAGAAGGAATTTATCTCTTGGCAAATATCAATCGCTTGACGGCGTAAGCGGCGGAACCCTGGATTGAGGTCGCCATCAAGATACAGGTTTACAATTACCGTAGCTTTGAGGCTGTCAGCATAGGAACGAGTGACAGGAGACAGGGTGTAGCGGCCTTCAGAAGTCAGGTCGGCACGGAAATGAGTTAGCGACGAGAGGAACGGAACGACTGTCAGACAGACAACAACACAAATGAGTGGGCGGCGGAAACGCCCAACAGATCGGCTGATAAGAGCAGACGTGAGGGCCAAAAAAATGACGCAAACGGCAAGGAAATATATGACATCCCTGCTGTCGACAACCCCTCGGCTGATTGAAGAGTAATGTTGGGCAATGCCTAAATCCATTGTAAAAGCAGCCCAATCGGATTGAGGTGCGAGAGAAGAGATCATGTCGCAACCGACGTAGAGAAGCGCACAAAGGGCTGCACCTGTCACGAAAGCGACAATCTGATTGTCAGTAATAGACGAGGCAAAGATCCCAACCGTCATATAGGTCGCAGCGAGGAAAAGGAGAGCAATGTAGGAACCTATGGTTCCACCCATATCGATATTTCCTTGAGGCGAGCCAAGCGCACAGACGACAGCCACATAAACAAGCGTCGGGAGGATGGAGAGGCATACAAGCGAGAAGCCAGCAAGATATTTAGCCATGACAATTTGCCATGGTTGAAGCGGTCGGATGAGGAGCAACTCTATTGTACCTGCGCGACGCTCATCGGCAATGAGGCGCATTGCGATGGCTGGGACAAGAAAGAGATAAATCCACGGCGCAATATCGAACAATGGTGTCAGAGTGGCGTACCCACCGTATATGATATTGAAATCGGAGGGGATGACCCAGAGCAGCAGCCACGTAAGAAGCAGAAAGACTCCCACGACAAGGTATCCTGTCGCAGAGCCGAAGAAAGTGGCAATCTCTTTTTGGTACAACTCGAACATTAGATCTTACCTTTTAAGTAGGCAACCATATCGGCTGCGGCACGTTCGCTGCATCCTGCATCACCAACACGAGAAGCGAGCTCGTCATAATCTTCGAGCATCTTGCGTCGGCGAGGAGAGTCAGTCGCGAGCTCGGCGAGCTCGGACTTAAGTTGACCGTAGGAATATTTCTTTTGGAAGAGTTCTGTTACGGACTCTCGGCCAAGAATAAGATTTACAAGACTGATATACGGCACCTTGATGAACAGGTGCGCGATCCAGTCGCTGAAGCCACCGCCCCACATGAGATACATGACAATTTGCGGGCATCGGAAGAGAGCCGTCTCGAGGGTCGCAGTACCAGAAGTGACAACAGCAGCCTGCGCAAAACGGACAAGCTCATAGGTCTCGTTGAAAAGAACCTTTATGTCGTTGCCTTTGATATATTTATCATAATCGGGAGCCTTGAAAGAGGGCGCGCCAGCGATGACAAACTGAAAGTCGGGAAACTCAGCAGGCAGTCGCATCATCTCGGGGAGATTATATTTAAGCTCGGCTACCCTACTGCCAGGGAGAAGCGCAATAATAGGCTTTTCGGAGAGGCCGCAACGCGAGCGGAACGCCTCAGGAGACTCATCGGCATGGGGACGCTGGGCAATGGCATCCATGACGGGATTTCCACAATAGAAGACATTATGGAGCTCCTTGCGTGCAAAGTAGTCTGGCTCAAAGGGCATGATGGAATAGAGACGGTCGATGCATGTGCGCATCTTTTTAATCCTATACTCCTTGGATGCCCAAACCTTGGGTGAGATATAGTAAAAAACCTTGATGCCTCGGGCATGCGCCCATTCGGCGATAGGGAGGTTGAAGCCAGGATAGTCTATGAGAATCAGCACGTCGGGGAGATTGGCAGCAATATCCTGACGGCAGAAAGAGAAATTCTTACGAATCTTGCCCAGATGAGTCAGCACGTCCCAGACACCCATGACAGCAGTATCGCGGTAATGCCTTACGAGAGTACCACTGACAGCCGCCATGAGGTCTCCACCCCAAAAGCGGAAGTTAGCTTGAGGATCCTCAAGGAGGATCGACTTCATCAGATTGGAGCCATGCAGATCGCCAGAAGGTTCACCAGCAATGATATAATACTTCATAGTCAGCAGATGAACTTGACGACGACAATTGCGAAAGCGTAGATGAGAGTAGCGAGAAAGATGCCACGAGATATTTTGAGCCTATCGATATATGTGAAGATGGTAAAGACGGCAAGATTGGGGAGGCAACTGACGGCGAGAAGCATGCCGATGCCGCGGATTTCCATCATTTGCACGAGAAAATCGAAGAATGGGAGCATACCAGCGTAGGCGAACTTGAAAAAGAGTAGCGTCGTGATGACGGGCAAGACAAGTCCGATAAGGAAGCCGAGCCAAGTCTTATTGATAGACATTTATATGTGATTATAGGTTGATATGGAAATCGGGATCGGAATTGAAGACGGAGTAATCGGTGACATCGAGCATGAGAGGCGTGATGGCAGCCCAGCCGGAGGCGATTACGGCATCGTCGGTATCGTCGGCTTTCTCACCAACGAACGTTCCGTCAAGCCAGTAGATGTCTTGTCCCACGGGAGAGTGGTAATGCGTAGGGCGTTCTATCCAATGCCCCATTGCCATGCGAGCGATACGAATGCCATGGACAGAGCCACGCGGTATATTTACGCTCAAGAAATGGGACTTTGGAAGTTGGTCGTGGAAGAAAGCATCGACGACGGCATCGGCGACACGTGCTGCTTCTGTCACGTCGGCCGACTCGTCACTATTGGCGAAAGAGAACCCGATGCCTGGAACACCGATCATGGCAGCTTCGCGTGCCGCACCGAGCGTACCCGAATAATGAACACTGACACCGATATTGCTACCATGGTTGATGCCCGAAAGAATCAGCACCGGCTTACGCGGGACGAGCCCATAGAAGCCGAGCTTGACACAATCGACGGGAGTGCCCTTGACGGCGTAGCATGTAGCCTTTCCGAAACCAGCACAGCGGCGAACGCGCAGCTCATCACAGACAGTAAAGGAGTGGCTCTTTCCTGAGTTGCTGCCATCGGGGGCAACAATGACTACATCGGCGTAACGAAGAGCGACATCGGCGAGAGCTTTAATGCCTGGGGCAGCGACACCGTCGTCATTCGTTATCATTATAAGAGGCTTCTCGTTTTCTGTGTTGATCATTTAGTGTTATGGTGTATAACTGGTTACAAAATTAACGAATTGAAGACTTAGACAAGTCAACCTTTTGAAAAGAGAGCGCGGCGGAGACTACATTTTGTTCGTCCGTCGCGCTCTTGATGACTATATGATTATAAGATCATTCCCCTTCTTCTTCACCGTTTTCAGTATCGTATTTCTCGCCTTGTGCAGCCTGGGCAAGTGCGGAGATGTATTCACGACGGGCTACGAAAGAATTTTGGTTTGCATAGTTGAAGATGCCGAAATGCCCGATGGATGTGTCGGCATCATCCCAAACGAAGGGGACGAAACCATTGGCCTTGGCGGTGAGGGCGACATAATTTGCGTAGTAGCCCTCGGAACTGCCATAGATGGCTTCGGAGCTGTGGGATACAGAGCCGAAGGCGGAGAGGATGGCAGGCACGCTATGAGCCTCGCGGTTTAACTTGGCGTAGATGTCGGAGAGATATTGGCTGACGGCGTCCTCGTCGAAAGAGGACGACCAATCTTCGTTCGCAGAGGAGAATGGCGCCCCCCAAAGCTTCTTGCCACCGTCGGCGTAGACGAACTCCTCTGGCTTAAAGAATTTGCAAGAAGTGAAGAGACGACCTTCAACGACCTCGTTGGCTGGCATCGTGACGGTCTCACCACTCTGTGCATCGAATGGGATTATGAGGCAACGCTTGTAATTGTTTTTGCCAGAGCGTCGGATTGTCTGAACGAAAAGCTCGTTGAGACGCTTCATTATAGGAGAAGCAGACTCGCCGAGTTCGGAGAGAGAGTAATTGTCGTAGGACTCGAAGAGGATATGGTCATCGTTCTCATCGAAAAGAGTAGCGACTTCACGCCACGTGTTGACGAAAAGGTTGAAGAACTCGGTGGTGTCAGAATTTTGGATGGAGCGGAGGAGCCAGCCATTGTCGGCGAGGGAGATTACAGCGTACTTGCCCTTAGAGGCAACAGCTTGCGCCATGGAATTTACACCATTGATCCAATAGCTGTTAGGGGTTTTTGCGACGGTGTCGTAGGCGAGGACGGGGAAACGAACCACATTGACATTGTAGTTTGCGACAGAGTCGACCATCCAATCGGAGAGTGCTGCCGTATTGGCAGCTATTGCTGCATCGGTCTTGTAGGCATCGAGCATATTCCAACCGAGCTTCATGTCTTGCGCAATCTCGAGTGCGGAGCGGTCAACACCAGTAAAGTCCCAACCGGTCTTTTCTTGATTGAACTTGCAAGCGAAGTGAGCCTCGCCGAGGTCGAAAGAGATGCTGTCGAGGCGAGACTCATCGGCATAATTTGCGAGAACGACGATGTCGGCTTCGACCTCATATTGTGACGTTGTGCCTTCGACAAGCTTTTTCGCTGGAGTGTCCTTAAGATAGATCCACCAAGGCGAGGAGACAGTGAACTCGCCGTTGGTATTGAAAGTCACCTTGTAACTTGTGAGACCCTCGTAGTTGATGTTGTACTCTTGGAGAATAGAGTTTATTTTAGAGGACTCGTCGGGTTCGAGAAGGTCGACAGGAGACTGAGAGACAGGAATCTCCTTGGTGATGTCGCCAGCGTGGACGGTAATGGAGGCGGAACGGGGGTCGTAGTCGGTTGTGGTATTTTCTACTTTGTATTCGGCAACGGTAATGTTGATAACGCCAGTCGTATCAGAAGAGGCGCTAACCTCAGCAACCACCCAGTCGGCGGAGACAGTAGTGACGACCTCGCCGGCATCGGCAGTCTCGTAGTTTATCGTATAGACACCACCGGTCTTTGACGTGGAGACGCTATTGGGCGTGAGGGATAAAGTCTTCTCTTCGGGATTCACTTCAGGATTGACCACGGAAGAGTTTTCGTCATCATCACATGCCACAAGGAGGCAAGGTGTGACGGCTGCCAACATTGCAAGCAGGCTGAGGTATTTCATTACTTGTTGGTTTTCGAATTTTACGTTCTCTAATTTACTCACTTTGGCGGAGATTTGCAAATAAAAATGGGCGCGTCGGGAGGCTAAAGCTGATGCGTTTTGTGGGCTGTGGGGAGATATGGGAAACAAAAAGTCCGTCGCAGAATGTACTGCGACGGACCATAAGATATTATCACAGAGCGGATAAAGCCGCTCGAGAAAGTCTATTTAGACGAGACCTTGTGCGAGCATGGCGTCAGCGACCTTTACGAAGCCACCGATGTTGGCACCCTTGACGTAGTTGATGTGGCCATCCTTCTCCTTGCCGTACTTAGCGCATGTTGCGTGGATGCCGACCATGATCTGATGGAGCTTGGCATCAACCTCCTCGCGGGTCCAAGAGAGGCGTTCGCTGTTCTGGGTCATCTCGAGACCGGAGGTAGCTACGCCGCCAGCGTTGGAAGCCTTACCGGGAGAATAGAGGATGTGGGCTGCCTGGAATACGTTGATAGCCTCGTTGGTGGAAGGCATGTTGGCACCCTCGCAGACACAGTATACACCATTTGCGACGAGCTTCTTAGCGTCATCCTCGTTGATCTCATTTTGCGTTGCGCAAGGAAGAGCGATGTCTGCCTTTACGCCCCAAGGACGCTCGCCCTCGAAGTACTTGGCATTGGGGTACTTGGTAGTGTACTCCTTGATGCGACCGCGCTTAACGTTCTTGAGCTCCATGACGTAAGCGAGCTTCTCGGCGTCGATGCCGTCCTCGTCGAGGATGTAGCCGTTGGAATCGGAGAGGGTAAGAACCTTAGCACCCATTTGGAGAGCCTTCTCGGCAGCGAACTGCGCTACATTGCCGGAACCGGAGATGAGAACTTTCTTGCCCTTGAAATCCTTGCCTTGGGTAGCGAGCATCTCGGTGCAGAAGTAGACGACACCATAGCCAGTAGCCTCAGGACGGATGAGAGAGCCGCCCCAGCCGAGACCCTTGCCCGTGAGGACGCCGGTGAACTCGTTGCGGAGACGCTTGTATTGACCGAAGAGGTAGCCGATCTCACGACCGCCGACACCGATGTCGCCAGCAGGAACGTCAGTATCGGGACCGATGTGGCGCTGGAGCTCGGTCATGAAGCTTTGGCAGAAGCGCATGACCTCAGCATCGGACTTGCCTTTGGGGTCGAAATCGGAGCCGCCCTTGCCACCGCCCATAGGGAGGGTTGTGAGGCTATTCTTGAGAACTTGCTCGAAAGCGAGGAACTTGAGGACACCGAGGTTAACGGTGGGGTGGAAACGGAGACCGCCCTTGTAGGGGCCGATAGCGGAGTTCATCTCAACGCGGAAGCCGCGGTTGATCTGGATGTTGCCTTTGTCGTCGAGCCAGGGCACGCGGAAGATGATGGTGCGCTCGGGCTCTGCCATGCGCTCAAGGATCTTAGCGGTCTTGTACTGAGGGTTCTCATCGATGTAGGGCATGAGGGAGGTAACGACCTCGCGTACTGCTTGATGGAACTCCGGCTCGTTGGGGTTCTTGGCAATAATCTTGCCCATGAACTCCTCAACTTCTGCTTCAATGTTTGCCATAACTGTTCTTTTATTGTTTTGTTAAGCCCCATACTTTGTTAGAGCCTGAGGCTACCTGTTTCTTTTGTCAATGCTAATTTACACAACTAAACATCATGTGAAGAATAAAAGAACCAATTTTACGTGAAACACTTAATGCATTAAGTAGGTCACCTACTTAAAAGGGCATCAGAAAGGAACGTCCCCCTCTGGAATAGAGGACATATCGGGCAAATAAGCAGTATCGAAATCGGAATTTGCCTTAGATATTATGACTTGGGAAGAAGATGTCGGTTCGTCACGATTGAGGAGATCAGCGCCAGCCTCGAGTTCCTCGAACCTGATGAGTTCCGCTTGGAAACGGAGAAGGACATCGTCGATGCGACCGCTACGGTGCTTGGCGATGATGAACTGCGCCATTCCGACAAGAGAGTTTCCCTTGCCGTCGTCGAGAATGTGGTAATATTCGGGGCGGTGGATGAAACAGACCATATCGGCATCTTGCTCGATTGCGCCAGATTCTCGAAGGTCGGAGAGCTGAGGGCGTTTGCTGTCGATGCCGCCTTTCTCAGAAGTACGTCCCTCGACATTACGGTTGAGCTGGCTAAGTGCGATGACCGGGATATTAAGTTCCTTGGCGAGACCTTTGAGTGAGCGGGAGATCATGGACACCTCCTCTTGTCGGCTTCCTGGCTTCATGGCGGATGCGGTCATCAGCTGGAGATAGTCTATGATGATACATTTTATGTCGTGTTTCTTCTTCAGAATGCGTGCTTTGGAACGAAGATCGAAGACGGATAGGCCTGGAGTGTCGTCGATGTAGAAAGGCGCATTGCGGAGACGTCCGATACGGTCGTTGAAGTGCTGCCACTCCTCCTCGGTAAGGCGTCCGCTTTTAATCTTTTCAGAAGGGATCTCCGTCTCGGCTGTCATGAGACGCTTGACAAGCTCAACATTGCTCATCTCGAGGGAGAACATGGCGATTGGTATGTTATGGTCGATAGCCATCTTGCGCGCCATGGAAAGCACGAAGGCCGTCTTGCCCATGGCGGGTCGGGCGGCTATGACGACCATTGTCGCGGGTTGCCAACCCATTGTTATCTGGTCGATCTTGCGGAAACCGCTTGGGATGCCGCTGAGCTGGTCCTCGCGCTTGGCGGCGGCCTCCATTTGCTGAATAGCCTCGTCGATTGTGGAGCTGATCTGAATCACGTCTCTCTTCATGCTGCCTTGCGACAACGTGAATAGATCATTCTCGGCCTCCTCAAGTAGCTCGTCGACATCCTTGGACTCATCATATCCGCTGGTAATCATGTTACCGCCGAGGTGAATCAAGGAACGCTGGAGATATTTTTGGAAGATTATTCGCGCATGGTACTCGATATTGACGGCGGCACCGACGAGACTTGTAAGTTTGGCAATGTAGACGCGCCCACCGACAACATCCAATTCACCCGTGCGCTTGAGCTCCTCGCACATGGTGAGCATGTCGATAGGGGCCATTTGTCCGTTGAGCCTGAGCATTGCGGCATAGATGCGTTGATTAGCCTCCGAGTAAAAATGCTCAGGTTGGAGAATTTCGACGACATTCTGAAGTGCATCCTTATCGAGAAGGATTGCGCCGAGGACGGCCTCCTCGAAATCGGGGGCTTGTGGCGGGATCTTACCTCCGAGTGCAGCCATTGCCGCTACTGAGTCGGATGGATTTGGGGCACCTACATTTTTCTTTGCCATGGGAGACTGTGGATAGAGGGATAAAAAAGCTCGGATGAAAGATCACCCGAGCATATTGGTTTCTTGATGATTAGACAGAGGTTAGGCCTTCTTGATCTCGACAAGGAGGTCGTCCTTGCTTACGTTCTGTCCCTCGCGGACGCCGACGGACACTACCTTGCCTTTAGAAGTAGACGTGAGCGTGTTCTGCATCTTCATGGCTTCGAGGACGAGAAGAGCATCGCCAGGATTAACTTCCTGCCCAACCTTGACGTGGACAGCATTAATCTTGCCTGGCATCGGGGCCCTCAGCTCCTCGTTCTCATTGACGGGCTTCTGAGCAGCAAGAATCTGACGGCGTTTGAGCGAGAATGGGGTCTCGACCGTGTAACGGTAGCTGACGCCATTAACCATGACCTCATAAGTATTCTGCTTGACAGAAACGACCTCGACCGGATAACGGACACCCTCGCAAGAGAAGAGGTTGATGCCATCGGCCTCCTCAATCATCTCGACCTTGAGCTTACGGCCTTTGGAACTAAACTCGTACTGGTTCTTTACTTGGAACTCATAGTTCTGTTCACCATTCTCGCCAACGGCGATAAGGGTGCGGTTTTGAACGTTTTCGCTATTATTGTCCATGATGGTCTTAGAGGTTTAGAGATGGCGTATACGTTTTTGGAGAACCCACGGGTCGACATTAGCCTCTGGCTGCTCGGCGGCATCGCCAGAGAAGTCGCTGTCATGGTTGTAGTTGGAAACAGCGAGGAGAGCTGCGATGAGTTCCTCATGTTCCTCACGCCAAACGAGACTATCCATGCAAGTCTCGATGAAGGAAGTATTGAAATCGCCCTTCCTGTATATCTCATTGTGAAGTACGGCTTTGTCGAAGGGGATAGTAGTCTTTACGCCTGTTACGACGAAGTGGCCGAGGGAATGGAGCGCTCTCTTGATAGCCTCGTCGCGCGTCTCACCATGGACGATGAGTTTGGCGATCATGGAGTCGAAAAATGGGGTGATCTCGGTACCGACGCGTACGCCAGAATCGATGCGTATATTGTTGTCGGACGGGAGGCGGAGATTCTTGATCATACCGATGCTGGGGGTGAAGCCAGACTGCACGTCCTCGGCATTGATTCGGCACTCGATTGCCCAACCATTGAGCTTAACGTCTTCTTGCGTGACATGAAGCTTCTCGCCAGAGGCGATGAGCAGCTGCAACTCGACAAGATTGAGACCTGTGATCATCTCGGTCACCGGATGCTCGACCTGAATACGAGTATTCATCTCCATGAAGAAGAAGTTGTGATCCTTGTCGAGAAGGAACTCAACAGTTCCAAGGCTCTCGTACTTAGCCTCCTTAGCGAGACGTACGGCAGCTCCTGTGATCTTCTCACGGAGAGCCTCGTCGAGAGCTGGTGACGGAGCCTCCTCAAGGAGTTTTTGGTGCTTACGCTGAATGGAGCATTCACGCTCGCCGAGATGGATTACATTACCATACTTATCGGCAACTATCTGAACCTCGATGTGCTTAGGGTTCTCAAGGTACTTCTCGATGAAGACCGTGGGGTCATTGAAAGCGGTCCGTGCCTCTTGGGTGCAAAGTTCGTAGTTTGTACGAACCTCGTCCTCCTTACGGCAGATACGCATACCACGACCACCACCGCCAGTTGCCGCCTTGATGATGACAGGATAACCGATTCGGTTAGCCTCGGCAATCGCCTCGTCAGCAGTGGGAATGCCGCCAAGCGTGCCGCCAAGCATGGGGACATTGCTCCTCTTTGCAATTTCCTTAGCGACAATCTTATCACCCATCGCATGGATAATCTCTGGGGATGGTCCGACGAAGATAACGCCCGCGTCGCGACACGCAGCCGCGAAATCGGGGTTCTCTGAGAGGTAACCGTAGCCTGGGTGCATGGCCTCGATGTTGTTGTCGACAGCCAGCTTGACAAGATTCTTGATATCAAGGAACTCAGGGACAGAGCCGTCAGTATCGGGGAAATCGACTACTTGATCGACTTTTTGGAGGTAGACCGCGTTCGGCTCCTTCTTAGTACGTATGGCGAAAGTCTTAATACCCATCCTTTTTGCGGTGCGCGCAATGCGGATGGCAATCTCGCCACGGTTTGCTATGAGTAGAGACTTAATCATCTAAAGGTAAGTTTTTAGAGAGGGATATTGCCATGCTTACGGCGCGGGAGGCTGACAGACTTCTTGTCGAGGCTCTTTAGCGCACGATAGAGTTTGACACGCGTGAGGGCGGGGTCGATAACCTCATCGACGAAGCCCTTCTCGTCGGCAATATATGGATTTGTAACCTCATTACGATACTTAGCCACAAGCTCCTTCTTGAGAGCGACGGGGTCGGCTGCCTCGGCAAGCTCTTTACGATAGAGAATTGCGATGGCGCCGTCGGGGCCCATGACCGCAATCTCCGCAGTAGGCCATGCGAAACTGTAATCGCCGCCGATTCCCTTGGAGTTCATGACGATATAGGCACCACCATAGCTCTTGCGGAGGATGACAGTAATCTTAGGAACAGTGGCACGGGTGTAGGCGTAGAGTAGCTTAGCACCATTGCGGATGATGCCGAGGTGCTCCTGATCTGTACCAGGGAGGAAGCCCGGAACATCCTCGAAAGTAACTATGGGGATGTTGAAAGAGTCGCAGAAATTTATGAAGCGTGCGCCCTTGACACTCGAATCAATGTCGAGAGAACCTGCCATCACCTTAGGCTGGTTGGCAATTACGCCGATTGTGTAACCACCAAGTCGGGCGAAACCGACAACGATGTTTTGAGCAAAATTCTCGGCGACCTCGAAGAATCGACCTTTGTCGACAACGAGCTTGACAACATCACGCACATCGTATGGCTTATCGGGATCCTCCGGAACAATGTCTCGAAGGCTTGGCTCGACACGATCAGTAGGGTCATCATTGGGAACGAAAGGAGCGTTCTCGATGTTGTTGGAAGGGATGTAGGTGAGGAGCTTCTTGATGCCGAGGATGAGGTTAGCGTCGTCGGAATAGACAAACTGAGCTACACCGGACTTGGAAGTATGGACTTTTGCGCCGCCGAGCTGGTCTGTTGTTACTTGCTCGTTGAGGACTTGCTTGACGACATCTGGACCGGTGACGAACATGTAGCTCGTGCCTTCAGTCATGAAGATGAAGTCGGTCATCGCAGGCGAGTAGACTGCACCGCCAGCCGCAGGACCCATTATGGCAGAAATCTGCGGGATGACACCCGAAGAGAGGACATTACGACGGAAGATGTTGGCATAGCCGTTGAGGCTGGATACTCCCTCCTGGATACGTGCGCCACCTGAATCGATGAGACCGATGACAGGGCAACCTGTTTTGAGGGCCATGTCGTGCACCTTGACGATCTTCTGTGCATGGATGGCGCCGAGAGAGCCGCCCATCATGTTGAAGTCCTGTGAGTATGCGAAGACCTGACGTCCACCAACTGTGCCGTATCCGACGATTACACCATCGCCCATGGCAGACTTGCTCTTGCCGAAAGAAGAACCTGCGGAGGGGACGAAAGCGTCGAACTCCTCAAAAGTTCCCTCGTCAAAAAGCATCAGGATGCGCTCACGTGCCGTGAGCTTACCGCGGTTGTGTTGCTTTTCGTAGTATTGGTCATTGTACTGCTCTTCCAGTTTTTTCTGGCGAGCCAAAAAGTTGTCGTATGCTACTCCCATTTAATATCTGTGATAGTTCTGGCTGCTTTTAAGGGGTTGCCCCCTTTTGACAGCCAACACTCCAACCCTCGTTTTATGGAGGATTGAAGTGATTGGACGTGGGTTATTAGGCTACAAAGTTATAAGAATTAATGTTTGCCCCAATAGTATTCGGAGGAACATTGTGAGTGGGTAAACCGTCGCATAGGCAGTAGACTGGGCCTGTACGGGGGAGAGGCTATTGGCGAACTCGAGGGCAGGGGGATCGGTCATGGATCCTGCGATGAAACCGCAGATCTTGAGGTAATTGACCTTAAGGAAATGTGCAACAATACCGATGGTAAGGATAGGAATTACGGTAATCGCAAAGCCGTAGAGCACCCACATATAGCCACCATTGAGGAATGTCGCGACGAAAGTTCCGCCCGCACCGAGACCGACGCACCCGAGGAACATGCAGATGCCAAGCTCGCGGAGCATCATGTTGGAAGCTGTGTTCATGTAGAAGGAGAACTGACCGACGCGACCCTTCCAACCGAGGAGAATAGCGACGAGAAGAGGACCGCCTGCGAGACCGAGCTTAGCCGGTGCCGGGAGACCTGGGAGGAATACAGGAATGGATCCTACGAGGAGGCCGAGGGTTATGCCGAGGAAAAGAGCTATAATGTTGGGGTGCGACCACTCATGGATAGAGTCGCCGAGCTCTGCCTTTATCTCCTTCATTACTTCCTTGCGACCTACGACTCGGACAGCATCGCCGACCTCGAGGGTTGTCTCCTTTGTAGGAAGAATCTCGATACCCGCGCGGTAGACACGGGTTATATTAGCCGGGTAGCGACGGAAAATGCCGATCTGGTCGATAGAGTGACCTGCCACGCGGGAATTGGTGATCATGAAACGCTGCATGACAAGGTCGCCGTCGACCTCACGCTTCTGACCAATCTCGATATCACCGAGCTTGAGGCGAAGATCGTCGAGGTTGTCGCTGCTCGCGACACCGTGGATGATATCACCGTCCTTAATTTCGAAACTTGCGGTCGGGACAAGAATCTCGCCGTCTCGCTCGACACGCGAGAAGGTAAACTCCTTATCGACGAACTTGCTGATATACTCAACAGTCCTATTAAAGAGGTTCTTGTTGGTAATCTTGATTACTACACTCTCGAGCTGACCGCCCTTGCTAATATCCTTCTTGTAGGACTCGACCTCCTTGTCTATCTTGATGCGGAAGATGAGGCGGATGAAAATCATGGTGAGAAGGATGCCGACTACACCGAGAGGGTAAGCCATCGCGTAGGCGGAGCCGAGTACGGAGCCGTCGATCATTGCACCGGGGTTGGTGGCGTTAAAATCGGAAATGACCTGCTTAGCGGCGCCGAGACCAGGAGTATTCGTTACCGCACCGCACATTACACCGGCCATTACATTTGCATCGACACCACCGAAATAGTGGAAACAGAGTGCGATGCCGAAGCCCATGAAAATGATGCCCATTGCGAGGCCATTGAGGAGGAGACCATCGCTACGGAATGCGCTGAAGAAACGAGGTCCTACGGAGAGACCGACCGCATAGACGAAGAGGATGAGTCCGAACTCCTGGGCGAAATGAAGCATTTCGGGATTCACCTTTGCCCCAAAATGGGCGAGAATAATACCTGTGAAGAGGACACCGGCAATGCCGAGCTTCACGCCGGCGACCTTAAGTTTGCCGACTAAAGTACCGACGACGCACGTCAAGCTGATGAACAGCAGGGACGAAGCGATGCCGCTACCCGTGAACAGGTCAACTAAAAAATCCATTTTTTTCAATAATGATAGTGCCACCTACGTCGCAAAAGAGACGGTAGGACTGGTCACAAAAATTAGGTTCTTAAACGTGTCAAAATTACTGAAAAAATTCCCTATTAAGGGTTTCCCTTAACCAAAAAATTCAACAGCAAAGCATCATGCCCTTTTGACCACATGCAAGTTTGGCAGGAAAGCCGCCACGAGACCCGCAAGGGGGGTGAAGGAGCAGAAATGGAACACGGCATCAAGACCATAAACATCGACAAAATGCCCAAGAATAGCGGCTGCTATGCCAGCCACACCAAAAGCGAAACCGTAGAAAATTCCGCTTATAAGCCCTAAGCGATTGGGCAGCATCTCTTGAGCGTAGAGCAATATGGAGGGGAAGGCCGAAGAGAGCATGAAACCGGCAAAGAACGCCATAGTCAACGCTCCAGCAAAACTGAGGTGTGGGAGCAGAAGGCTGAACGGCGCCGTGCCAAGAATCGAAATCCAGATGACGTACTTACGGCCTATCTTGTCGCCCACAGGGCCGCCGACAAGAGTACCGGCAGCCGTGGCGAAAAGAAATACGAACAGAGAGACTTGCGACACGGAAACCGATACGCCGAACTTCTCTATGAGATAGAAAGTGAAATAGTTGGTCAGCGACGCCATATATATGTACTTGGAGAAGATGAGAATGGTGATTACACCGATGGCGAATATCGTCATAGCGAGAGAAAGAGGGCGGTCGCGATGTGGCGTAAGGCTGGTATGTTGCTGACGAACCGAGGCGAGGTAGCTACCATACCATCGGCACACAGGACGACTTATTATAATAGCAATCAACGCAATAAGACAGAACCACGCCATGTTTGAACGTCCAAAAGGAGCCACGATGGCTGCAACGAGGAGTGGGCCGAGAGAAGAACCGAAATTGCCACCGACCTGAAAAATGGACTGTGCCGCCCCGCGATGCCCACTCGACGCAAGAGACGTCACACGACTTGCCTCGGGGTGAAGAATTGAGGAACCTATGCCGATGAAGAACACGGATACGCACAACATAGGTACGGAATTGGAGACGGCGACCAAGGCGAGTCCGAACATCGTGAAACAAGAAGCGAGCGGGAGAGAACGAGCGAACGGGTGTTTATCAAAAATGACCCCCACGACGGGTTGGAACACCGACGATGCGAGCTGATAGACAAGCGAGATGATGCCAACCTCAGTAAAAGAAAGGGCGAGATCGGACTTCATGAGCGGATAGGAAGCGGCAATAACCGACTGCATGAGGTCGTTGAGGAAGTGGAGTGTCGCCAAGGTGACGACAATCGGCAGCATTGCTCGGAAAGAGGCGTTGGTAGGAGGTTGGTTCATCTGTAGATATTGCAAATAAAAAAGGCTTGAAATCCTTTGGGACTTCAAGCCTTGACTTTGCGGAGAGGACGAGATTCGAACTCGTGAAACGCTTTGGGCGTTTACACGCTTTCCAGGCGTGCCTCTTCAACCACTCGAGCACCTCTCCTTGTCGAAAGCGATGCAAATTTAGGCATAGAATTTGGAAATGCAAGGGGCAGCCGATATTTTTTAGCGCCTGGTTTTTCGCACCACAAACGAAAAGCATGAAATATAGAAAGTTAAGGAGCAAAAAAAAATGGGCTTCGTGGCGACTTTGGAGCAGGCAGGGAAACGGAATGCCCCCAACACTCGTGCGATTTTAAAAGCAATGATAGCGCCGGAAGAGGGAAGGAGAAGCATGGTGACAAGGTTGTAAATAGTAAAAGACGCTGGTGGTGGAGGAGTCGATGGAGAATAATTGGGGTCGGAAAGCTCAAAGAGATAGCAATTTTTTGCTCCAAAGTGCTTTTTGGACTACATTTGAAATCGTAATTGGGAGGTTATAGCCCAACTTACGGAGTGTAACTACAAACAGACAGCATCAATAACACAATGTACAGCAAAGAAGAGGCTCAGGCCATCCGACACGAGTTTTGGCACAAGCTGGAAAGCAAATCCCGTCGCGTACCAGGTCAAAATGGGAAGCCAATACATTGGATGTTAGACAAAACGGGCGTCAGGGGACTCGACCTGCGATTCGACCTAAGCGGAGGAAGAGTGATGGTGGCGATAGAAATCAACACGCACTCAGAAGCCAAAGATCAAAAGTTGTGGGAGAAATTAGTAGGGTGCAAAGTCCTGATAGAGAAAAACTTCGAAGAACCATTGATATGGAACGGCGAGTTTGTGCGTGAGGCTGGCAACGTGGTTAAGCGTGTATACACAGCTACGGAGGGCGACATATACAACAAAGAGAAGTGGCCCGAGATGCTGAGATTCATGATTGACAACATGATACGGATGGAGAAGGCATATCGCTCGATCCAGGACTACATGATGCATTTTTAGAGAGTGAGAGAACTCATTAGCCTATTGTTGGAGTACGCAGTCAACGCGATGCGTCCCGTTCAATACCGATTGCTGCTGTTCATGCAGAAATTCGGCACGAGGGTTCGTAACGTCGTAAACAGCATAACCGTCGCACTTTCAATCATCGGCATAGGAGATGTCATCTGGCAGATAGGGTTCGTAACATCGAGTGACGCAGCATCTATACTATTGAACATCAACAGCATGCTGATTGTATGGTTTGGCTGCGTGCAGATATACCGCTTCTTGAGCGGACTGATTGCCGACAGGAGGGTCGGGCTGTGGCAGGCGGCGTACATGGTCGCCGTATGGGCTTACATCCTTGGCGTAGATAAAGGCAGCGGAATTGGGTGGTTGTCACATCGTTACGTTGTCGACACGGTACTTGTCGTCATATCTGCGTACGAGTTGTCGTCGTTGAGCATATCGTTCTTGACAAAGAAATCGAGCCCGACGATGCTCTTTGCAGGAAGCTTCGTGATATTCATCGCCATAGGAACAGGGCTGCTGCTCATGCCGCGCTGCCACTATGACGACTTGACGTTCTTGCAGGCGTTGTTCACGTCGACTTCGTCAATTTGCGTGACGGGACTATCAGTATTGGACGTTGCCACCCAATTCACGCCGTTCGGGCACGTCATAATAATCGCACTCGTACAGATAGGCGGATTGGGCGTAATGACGTTCACCTGCTTCTTCGCACTTTCGATAACGGGCAAGGGGTCGTTGCAAAACCGCATGTTTATCAAGGACTTAATATCGGCCGACAACATGTCGGACATCTTCCAGACCTTGAAACACATCATGTACGTGACCTTTGTCATCGAGGGAGTCGCCGCATGGGTGTTGTTCTACTACTTTCGCGAGACACTGCCGGGAGCTTCGTTGCATGACGTCATTTTCACATCTATATTTCACTCGATATCAGCATTTTGCAACGCCGGATACTCCAACATCCCGGGCGGACTATCCAACCCTACACTTATCCACAGTCGTCTGCTACACCTGACCATAGCATTAACAGTCGTCTTTGGCGGATTGGGATTCCCGTTGCAATCAGCCGCAATCAATTGGGTTAAAGAGCGATTTCGCAGAATTGGCATGAGAATCATAGGTCGCCGCCAACAAATCGGGTCAAGCAGCCTCAGGATGATAAATGCGAGCAACCGCTTGACATTCTATACACATATCATTTTGCTCCTTGCAGGCGCATTGATATTCATGGCTTTGGAGGCAGGAATGACCCAATCGGGCGAGCCCGTTGTCGACAGGGTGGTAGACTCACTATTTTTGTCGGCAAGTTCGAGGACGGCAGGGTTCATGTACACCGACCTGACGAACGCATCAGGAGCGTCGATGGTCGTAATGGTATTGCTGGTATGGATTGGCTGCGCACCGATGTCGACGGGTGGCGGCATCAAGGTTACGACATTTGCTGTTTGCTTACTCAACCTGCGCAACGTGCTGATTGGCAAGGACAGCATAGAAATTTTCGGCAGGCGAATATCTCAGACGTCAGTTCAGAAGGCATTCGCAACAATGGCCCTGTCGATCGGAGCGATACTGCTCAGCACGATAATATTGAAACTCTTAATGCCGGAGATCGAGACGTTACGCTTGTTTTTCGAATCTCTATCGGCAATCAGCACCGTAGGCTTGACAATGGACTTGACGCCCAGCCTCAGCGTTGCGGCGCAACTGGTTATAATAGTCGACATGTTCATCGGGCGCATTGGCGTCATGGCATTCCTGCTGATATTCATAACACCGGGAACGCCGCAGCGATACAAGTACCCGTCGGAGAACATCATGATATAGAAAACGAACGACATGAAATACATTATAATAGGACTTGGAAACTTCGGCACGAGCCTCGGCTTGCGTCTTTGCGACCTTGGTCACGAGGTCATTGGCATCGACTCCCGCGAGTCGATAGTCGAGGAATTTAAGGACAAGCTGACAGGCACGGTGTGCATGAACTCGGTTGACGAGGCGTCGCTCAGGAGCCAATCGGTGCTGGAGGTCGACGCTGTAATCGTGGCCATTGGCGAGGACTGGGCGGCATCGATACAAACGGCAGCCCTCCTGCAGCAGATGCACGTGAAACGCGTTATAGGTCGCTCATTGTCAAAGCTTCACGAGACTGTATTGACGGGACTGGGCATCAAAGAGATTATCAACCCCGAGTATACAGCCGCCTTAGAAATTGCCAACAGCATCGTGTCGCGCAGCGTGGTCCACACGTATAACATAACTTCGCGCATAGCCATCAACGAGATTACAGTACCTAAATATTTTGCCAACCAGACGGTCCAGGAAATAGACCTCGCCAAGAATTTCGGACTCACGCTCATAGCAATCAAATACCAGCAGGCGACAGGCGGCAAAATGTACTCGGGCAACAAGAGCGCATGGCAGGTGACGCGATATTTCGACGACTTCAAATTTAGCGAAGGCGACCGCATCGTGGTATATGGCGACAACGACCAGATGCAGAAACTGCTGGACCTGATAAATAAGTAGTAGACATGCTCATAACGATACACCCTGAATCGCCCGAGGAGCGGAAGATAGATCAGGTCGTAGCCTGCCTCCAGCGCGGCGGGATTGTCGTCTACCCTACCGACACGGTATACGGTATAGGATGCGACATCACGAACCAAGCCGCCGTGCAGAAAGTATTGAGGTTCAAGGATGTCAACTTGAAAAAGAACAGCCTCTCGTTCATCTGCTACGACCTCAGCCATGCTGCGCAGTACCTTCGCCCCATCGACAGCCGCACGTTCAAATTGCTGAAAAAGAACACCCCAGGGCCATTTACTTTCATCTTGGAGTCGAACAGTAACGTCCCTAAGCTATTCAAGGCGAACAAGAAAACCGTGGGAGTGCGAGTTCCAGACAACACGATTGTACGCGCCCTTGTGGAGAAGCTCGGCAACCCCATATTGTCGGCCTCGGTCAAAAACCCTGCGCAAGAGAACGAGGAAATAGAATATATAACCGACCCGTCGCTCATACAAGAGAACCTCGGCTACCTTGCAAACATCGTCATAGACGCTGGCATAGGTGGAGCAGACGGCTCTACGGTAGTGGACTGTACCACAGACGATTGGGAAATCATCCGTCAAGGAAAAGGAGAATTGGACACGAATATCTAATCAGATGTCAAACAGCAACAGGAAGGTAATGGTCTCGCCATCGGTATTGGCGGCGGACTTTCTTCATTTGGACAAAGAAATCGAGATGATCAACGCCAGCGACGCCGATTGGCTCCACGTCGACGTGATGGACGGTGTCTTCGTACCGAACATATCATTTGGCTCGCCCGTCATAAAGAGCATCGGCAAAGGATTGAAGAAGCCGATGGACGTACACCTGATGATAGTCGACCCAGGGCGATACGTTGGCATGTTCAAGGATCTTGGCGCACACGTGTTGAACGTTCATTATGAGGCATGTACGCACCTGCACCGCGTAATCCAACAGATACGCGACGCTGGGATGAAGCCTGCCGTCACCCTCAACCCAGCGACACCGGTCAGCGTCCTTGAAGACATTATTTGCGACGTCGACATGGTACTACTCATGTCAGTAAACCCTGGTTTTGGCGGGCAGAAATTCATTGTCAACACCCTCGACAAAATAAAAAGACTCCGCAAACTGATTGACAGTCGCAGAGCCGATGCTTTGATCGAGATAGATGGTGGCGTGAACGCAGAGACTGGCGCACAATGCATTGCGGCGGGCGCAGACGTCCTCGTGGCAGGCAGTTACGTATTCGCCAATGTTGACCCGATAGGCGCCATTTCTAAGTTAAAGAGTCTGTGACGCTTCAGCCGCATCGATGCGGTCAAGGACTTCCTTAGGGGCGCGAACGGGTCTGCTTGATTTGATGTCGAGGAACACGAGGGTCGTGCTGCCATCATTCAGCAGGACGCCCTCCTCATTGAAGATCTTGTAGTCAATCTTGATTTTTACCGTCGGGCGCTCAGGAATTGTGACTTCAACATTAAGAAGTTCATCATAGTGGGCGGAACGATGGTAGTGACACACCAGTTCGACAACCGGAAGCGCAATGCCTTGTTCCTCAAGCGACGAATATGGCACACCAAGGCTGCGGAACATCTCGGTGCGGCCCACCTCGTAGAAAACGGCGTAATTGGAATAGTAAACTACACCCATCTTGTCAGTGTCGGCATAACGGACGCGAACTTGAGTGTTGAATTTCAGCATATAGTTATAAATTGTTGAGTCATTTCACGGAGTGTAAAAATACGATTTTGTGGTTATATTTGCGCAGAAAGCATTGAAAATGTCTCGCTTAACGACAAAGACGCTGCTTAATATTGCGGCTCTCATCTGCGGCGTCATCCTGGCAACGGGATGCGGATGGAAGGGCGAGCCTGTGCCAGAATACGTAGACCGAGAAGACGTCGACTCTGCATATAATGACTTGTCATACACGGCGGTAACGGGCGCTGCAAGCATGGTGTCGGCGATTGCAGCCGACTTGAAAGGATATATCAACACGAGCGAAGGCTACAAGGTCGCCACCAAGGAAATAGGATTCCTCATCTCACGAGACAAATCGAATCCCGCACGCAAAGATGCTGATGACGACAACGACGGTACAGGATACGTCAAGAGCATACAGATACACGAGGTCGCCGACGACAACTCGATAAAAACCAGAGTCTACGGCCTATTGCCATTTACCAAATTCTACTTCAGGACATACGCCATCTTGAGCAACGGCGAGACGGTCTACGGAGTCGTCAAGACATTCATGACGCTGACGCTGACAATCACGATGACCGACCCTCCCGAACGCATAGGACTTTTCGACGCCGACCTTACGGCAAAAATTGGCGGTCTTTCATCTGGCGACTACGGAACGACAGCATTCCTAAAATTCCGCTGCTCGGACGGGGAAATAGTATCCCCTACAGTACCAGCAGAAGAGGCAATTTACGACGAGACGAAAGACGCACAAGCCGTAACCTCCAGCGAATGGAAATATACGGCAAACTTTGCCAACCTAACCCCAGGAAAACGTTATAACGCTTTGGCGTTTATGGAGATTAACTCCGATTTCTATGACTATGCCACCGACAACCCACAAGACGCAAAGGGCTTCAAGTATGGGGCAAAGGCGGAAGACGTGGCGACTGACAAGTACAAATCGAACACCATAAGTCTGACAGCCAGCGCATTGAATGGCGTCCGCTCGTTCACGACGGAGGAATATGTTCTCGATTACGATAAAATAACCATAAGCGACAGCTACTTCTCGTTACCCTCCGACACTTTGGACGCATCGGAATATGGTGTGCAAATATCGACCGACGAAGACTTCTCGACCGCCCGCAAATACGCATCGACCGACCAGTTATGGGCAGGCAACCACTATAAGACGTCTGCCACGGGGCTTGACTTGAAGACTAAGTATTACTACCGCGCCTATGTTGTTGTACGAGGTCTAACTGTTTGTTCACAAACCATATACACATTCACGACTAAGGACTACACGCCATTGGCGGTAGACCTTGGATTATCGGTCAAGTGGGCAGACAGAAACGTAGGTTCTTGGGCCAAATCTGTCGCCGGAGCTTATTATTCTTGGGGAGAGGTGAGCCAGAAAGACTATTACGACGAAGAGACTTTTGTAGGGGCGGACTTGACTATCAAAGAGATAGGCGGCACAGAATATGACGCAGCGACAATAAAATTGGGCGCAGGATGGCGAATGCCTACACCCGATGAAGTAAAGGAGCTTTTTAGCCAATGCACGTGGAAATGGGTAAAGTCGGGCGACGTTTACGGGTATGAGATAACAAGCGACAACGAAAACAGCATATTCTTGCCCGCCAGCGGTTTCAAACTGCGCGACGCTGTCGAGGACTATGGTGAAATTGGATATTACTGGACGTCACAACGTGGCGAAGGCTCAAACGGCTTAGGACAAGTGACGGACATGTATTTCCGCAACGGCATGACATCAGACGGCAACAAAACGCCACTCCACTCTTGCAACCCTTCATTGGGACTATGCATAAGAGCCGTCTACACTAAATAATAGAAAAACAAAAGACCAGACGAGATATGATAAAGAAAATAATGCTCTTGGGTTCTGGCGAGCTTGGTAAAGAGTTCGTCATCGCAGTGAAACGACTTGGATGCCACGTCATAGCAGTAGATGCCTACGCTGGCGCGCCGGCAATGCAGGTGGCGGACGAGTTTGAAGTACTGTCGAGCATGCTCCACGGCGACGAGCTTGACGCCATCGTGGCAAAGCACAAACCAGACATCATCGTTCCTGAGATTGAGGCCATCCGCACCGAGCGACTGATTGACTACGAGCGCCAAGGCATTCAAGTCGTCCCCTCTGCAAAGGCTACGAACATCACGATGAATCGCCGCGCCATCCGCGACCTTGCAGCCAAAGAGCTGGGGCTCCGCACTGCCAAATATCAGTACGCCAGCACGGAAGAGGAACTACAAAAAGCAGTAGCCCAAATCGGCATCCCGTGCGTCGTCAAACCTTTGATGTCGTCGTCTGGCAAAGGTCAGTCGTACGTCAAGACAGAAAGCCAAATACACGACGCTTGGGTTGCCGCCCAAAGTGGACGCGGTGACTCGAAGGAGGTCATCGTCGAGGGCTTCGTGAAATTCGACTACGAGATAACGCTTCTCACTGTAAAACAGGCCAATGGTCCCACCCTATTTTGCCCGCCCATAAGCCATAGGCAGGTAAATGGCGACTACCACGAGAGCTGGATTCCTGCCAAGATGAGGGATGAATTCCTAAAAGACGCACAAGAAATGGCCAAGAAGGTCACGGATGCGCTTGGCGGAGCAGGTCTTTTCGGTGTTGAATTCTTCGTGTGCCCCGACGGCGTCGTGTTCTCCGAACTCTCGCCTCGTCCGCACGACACCGGGATGGTTACTCTCGGTCATACGCTCAACCTGTCGGAATTTGAGCTGCACGCTCGCGCCGTTCTCCATTTGCCAATTGCAAGGATTGAGTTGCAACGTCCTGGCGCATCGGCAGTTATCCTCGCCCCCAATGACACATTCTTGAACCCGGACTACATAGGTGTAGACAAAGTCCTCCACGACATCAACGCCGACGTGAGAATCTTTGGCAAGCCTGTTGCCAAGCCTGGGCGCAGGATGGGCGTCGTCCTTAAATGGGGAAAAAACGGAGAGACTCCCGAGACATTGAAAGACGAGGCTCGTCGACTTGCCGACATGGTTAGCGTCGTGAAAAGCGATATCGCCTAATTTTCTCATAATGCGTTAATTAACCTACGAGATAAAAAATAATATTATATATCTTTGACATATTAAACTTGACGGTTCTGTCATATAATCAAGACGAGAACACGCCAATAAATTGTGCCAAAGCATCTGACCCTCTGACATCACCCACAAAAGAGCATGAAAGGCGATGTCGGAAATGTTTCTAAGCCCCTCACGACGGGCAACAGCCTTTGTCGACGGGGCGCAACCTTCTGAAAATATGGAAGAGAACCAAACCTCATTGCAGGAAAACCAGCAAGAAACCGAAAACGAGCTTGCGCAAAGCGCAGCCGAGGCGACAGCTCATGTAGCAGAGTCCGTCACCAAAGACGAGAAACCCGTTGAACCCGAGAATGTCGAGGTAGACGACGAGAACGCCGAGTCTGCCGACACCGAGAACATGGCAGAGCAAGACGCTTTTGAGGGCAAGACGCCCGATGAGCTTAAAGCACTGACCAACGAGGAGTTGCTGGCATATCTCAAAGAGGTAGCGCAAATAACGCCAGTACGCAAAGTACGCAGTGCAGTCGACAACATCAGGGCCGAAGTTGCCGTCCGTTTCCCCGTGCCAACAGCCCCCGAGGCAACAACTGAGCCACAACCCGACGCAGCACAAGAGAGCGAAGCAGCTCCCACCGCACCTCAACAAGAGCCAACTGCGGAGGAGAAGGCCCTGTGCGACATGCTCGCCCAATATGACGCAGCCGTGGACGCTGAGAAGAAAGAGGCACGCAAAAAGATGGAGGAGAATGCAGATGCCAAGAGTGCGCTCCTCGAACAAATGAAACAAGTCGTTGCTGAGACGCAGACTAACAATCCGTCCAAGCTCCTCAGCACCGTAAAAGATATCATAGCCAAGTGGAAGTCAATCGGTCACATTCCTTCTAACCGCAAGCAACTCAACAAGTTGTTCCACAGCCTCACGGAGGAATACTTCAGCAAGTTGAATATCGACCGCGAGCTTCGCGACCTCGACATGAAACACAACTTGGCAGAGAAAGTCAAGCTCTGTGAGCAAGCAGAAGCACTGACCAACGTCGACACCACCCGCAAGGCATTCAACCAGTTTCAGAAACTGCGCGACGCATGGAAGGCCATAGGTCCTGTTCCCCGCGCTGAAAGCGATGCCATCTGGGAGAGGTTCAAAGCCGCAGGCAAGACCATCACAGAGAACTTCCGCAAGTCCAACGACGAACTCCATGAGCAAGAGAAAGAGAACTACAAACTCAAACTCGCCATCTGCGACGAGGTCGAGGCTCTTCTTGCCAAGGAGATGACCCCCAAAGAGGTTGAAAACCTCTCAAAGAAGGCTCAAGACTTCACAGCTCGATGGAGAGCCATCGGCTTTGCACCCAAGAACGTCAACGACGAGATCTACAAGCGTTTCCGCCAGAGCCTTGACAAGATGTACGATCTCAGCCACGCTTTCCGTAAGGAGCAGAGCGAGCGTTACGAGAGCAATCTTCGCCTTAAAGAGGCTCTCTGCGAGAAAGCCGAGTCCGTCATGAACAGCACTGATTGGCGCCAGACGTCCGACTTCCTAATCGCTCTCCAAAAGGAGTGGAAAGAGGTTGGCCCCGTCTCTCATCGTAATTCCGACGCCATTTGGAAACGTTTCCGCAAGGCGTGTGACACGTTCTTCGACAACAAGCAGAGCCAGCATCAGGGCGAGCTTACAGTTCAAACCGAGAACCTCGCAAAGAAACGTGCTATCATCGAAGAGCTTAAAGCATACCAAGCTCCCGAAAACGAAGAGGAACATCTCAAAGAGCTTAAAGAGATAGTGGCTCGCTGGAACGCCATCGGCCTCGTGCCTTCAAGCGACAAGGGTGCTGTAAATAAGGAGTTTGCCTCCCTTATCGGCAAGCAGTATGACGCACTTCACATCGACCGCGCTGACGCTGAACTCGAGCAGTATCGCGGCAAACTGGAAGCCATGGCTGCCGAGGGCGGCGACAGGCTCCGCAAAGAGCGCATCCGCATGCAGACGCAGGTTCGTCAGGCAGAACAAGCCATTGAGACCTTGGAGAACAACATTCTGTTCTTTGCCAAGTCCAAAACTTCGGACAAGATTGTAGGCGAGTTCAATGCTAAGATTGCCAAGGCACGCCAAGAATTGGAGCAACTCAACAAGAAAATGGCCATCGCCAACGAGGTTGCCCAACACTAAGAGACTAATAAAGTCGTCATAAACTATCGCCTCACAGGTCTTTAATGCCTGTGGGGCGATTTTTCTATTAGTCAAGGACTTCCTAAAGTAATATTGACTATTCGGCAGGACGAAAGGCGGCGGCATTTTGCTATCTTTGCCTATATGATGGATAAAAAGACAAGTGTCGTTGTGGGTCTGTCGGGCGGCGTCGACTCGAGCGTCGCGGCGTACGTGCTGCGTGAGCAAGGTTATGACGTCGTCGGGCTTTTCATGCGCAATTGGACAGACACCACCGGAGTCCTAAAAGGCGATTGTCCATGGATGGACGACAAGTTTGATGCCGAGGCCGTAGCACGCAAACTGGGCATCCCTTTTGAATTTGTAGACCTCAGTGAAGAATATCGCCACCGGGTCGTCGATTATATGTTTGCCGAATATGCTGCAGGGCGGACTCCCAACCCCGACGTGCTTTGTAATAGGGAGATTAAGTTCGACAGCTTCTTGAAAGCTGCAAGGCAATTAGGGGCAGAATATGTGGCCACAGGACATTATTGCAGGAAGACGACAACCAAAGAAGCCGATGGCACAACGACTTACGCACTTTTGGCAGGAAGCGACGACAACAAAGACCAGAGCTACTTCCTTTGCCAATTGAACCAGGAACAACTCGCTGCCGCCATGTTCCCTATCGGCGACCTTACAAAACCAGAGGTCCGAAAGATTGCCACGGAACTGAACTTGGTGACAGCCCACAAGAAAGACTCGCAGGGCATCTGCTTCGTCGGCAAGGTAGACCTCCCTGTCTTCTTGCAACAGAAGCTCAAGGCACAGGAAGGCAAGGTTTTCCTTATAGACCCCAAATCAGATATTTTCTCCCGCGACTGGTCGCCTGCCTATGTTGACGAGCCTAAAGAAGACGACCTCGAGACGTTGGCTCTCCCCTACCCTCTCCACCCCAAGTATGGCGAGAAAGTTGGCACTCACCAAGGTGCTCAATTCTACACCATCGGTCAGCGCAAGGGGCTGTACATCGGAGGTTTTCCTGAGCCATTGTTTGTCATAGGCACAAACATCGAGCATAACCAGGTGTTCGTCGGCATGGGAGAGTCGCACCCTGGTTTGCATCGTAACGTATTGAAAATAAAGGCGGATGAGATACATTGGCTAAATCCTCGCAACGCTATGCGCGTCGGCGAGAAACGTCGATTCTCTTGCCGCATCAGATATCGCCAACCTCTGCAAGGAGGTCGAGCCATAAGAACGGACAATGGACTTTTCTTCGTTTTCGACGAAGCGCAACGAGGCATCACGCCTGGTCAGTTCGCCGCACTATATGATGGCGACGAAGTTGTATGCTCAGGTCCAATAGCCTATTAATCAACGAGAGATGGGCTTGAAGAAAATATTTATTGGCTTGATGCTCCTTTGGGCATCTTACATTTGTGCCGTTGCGCAAGAAGCATCGGATGTTGCCCAACAGATTGTCAAGGGGCGCATCACGACAAATTGCCAACACCCTGGAATACGTCGAGTAAGGACATATTCCGTCTCATCGGTCGACATACCAAAAGATTTTGAAGGCTTCAGAATCTTGTTTATCGCAGACACTCACTACCCAAGCCTCTTTACTGACAAGACATTAGAGGGGCTGGGCGAGCTTATTGAAGAGATTGCACCCGATGCCATGATGCTTGGCGGCGATTATCAGGAGGGTTGCGATTACGTTGAACCACTGTTCGCCACTATGATGCGACGTGCGCCAAAATATGGCACGTATGCCATACTCGGCAACAACGACAAAGAGCGTTGCACAGACACGATAAAGAACCTCATGTCCGTCCACGGCATCTCATTTATAGAGGATACGGCGGTCATGATCAACAAGGGTCACTCTCACATCACCGTCGCAGGCGCAGTCAACATCTTTAGAGGCAAGGAGATGACTCCAAGCCCTACGTTGTCTCTCTCCCCAAATGAGTTTGTCATCCTTCTTACGCATACCCCCGACTATGCAGAGGATCAAGATGTCACAAACTCCGACCTCGTCCTTGCCGGTCACACCCACGGAGGGCAGGTGACGCTCTTTGGAGCCTATGCCCCAGTAACATCATCACACTATGGACAAAGGTTCCTTAAAGGATTGAACTACAACACGGCAGGGCAGCCCGTCATAACCACGACAGGCATTGGCACGTCACGACGCGCCGTGAGATTCTTCGCCCCGAGTGAGGTGATAATCATCACATTACACAGTTGGAGCCGAGGAGAGAAACTGCCTGAACTGATTGTGGACACCAACTCTCGACAATACCTAAGCCAACCAATGCCACATGTCGAGGAGCCCAAAAGGCAAGACACATTGGAAATGCCTAAGAAACTTTGATAATCAACATTGTAACACATTTAACAGCAGTCATAATGAAAATATCTATTGCGACGATAGCGGCTCTGTGCGCAACATCTATGTCCTATGCGCAATTACCAGAGGTATCTATTGAAGACTTGTGCGAGAAATGGACGTTCTATCCCGAACGTCCTGACGTATTGTCGTCGACACCCGACGGCAACAGCTACACCATAATATCACCTGACGGCAAGAGCATTGAGCAATATTCATATTCCACAGGCAAAAAGGAATCTACCATTGTTGACCTCTCTAAAGTAAAGGGAGACAACAAGTTGGAAAGAATAAGCGGATATGAGCTTTCCTCGACTGGCGACTTTATCATCGTATGGGGCAACGTAGAACCCATATACCGCCGTTCTTATACGGCAGACCACTATGTCATTGACGTTGCTCACAATGAAATTTTCCCGTTATCAGAGACAGGAGCCGAGCAAGAGGCATCTTTCGCTCCCAACGGATTCATTATCAGCTACGTGAAGAACAACGACATCCATTTGATGAAGTTGAAATATCGTAGTACGAGCGACGTAACGACCGACGGAGAGAAGAACAAGATTATCAACGGCATCCCCGATTGGGTGAACGAGGAGGAGTTCGCCACCGCACGTTCTTACGCATGGAGTCCTGACAGCAAACAGATTGCATACATCAAGTATGACGAGACGGAAGTCCCTGAATTTTCCTTCCCAATATACGCAGCCAGCCACCCGCGCCATGAGGAGGCGGCCCTCTACCCTGGCGCATATACCTACAAGTACCCCAAGGCAGGGGAGAAGAATTCAAAAGTCTCCGTCCACGTCTTCGACCTCGACAGCCGCACGACGAAACAAGTAAACCTCGGCAAGAGTGACTTCTACGTCCCACGCATCCTCTGGACAGGTCAGGAGAACCAGCTCGCTGTATTGAAACTCAACAGGTTGCAAAACAAGATGGACATCGTTGCGGTAAACTCGCGCTCGATGGTAACGTCTACAATCCTCACGGAGACTGACGACCGTTATGTCGACGAGCCAGCCTACAACGACTTGACTTTCATCAATGGCGGCACCCAGTTCATCATCCGCAGCGACCGCGACGGGTGGAGCCACCTGTTCCTCTACGAGACAAACGGCACGCTCAAAAAGAAGCTCACAGAGGGAGACTTTGACGTCACAGACTTCTACGGCATCGACGCCACAGGCAACAACATATTCTATCAGGCAGCCAAGCGCACGCCCATGGAGCGCGAGGTATACGCCATCAATTTGAAGAAGAACGTCACAACCGCCATTGCAAATGCGGAAGGTACCAACTCGGCAGTATTCTCAGAGGGTTGCAAATACTTCACACGTCAGCACTCGTCGACCAAGGAAGTGCCGACCTACACGGTATGTGACGCCAAGGGTAAGGAATTACGCACCATTATCTCCAACGACGACCTCCTGTCCCGCACTAAAGGATACTTCATCGCAGAAAAAGAGTTTATCACGGTCCCTGCCGCAGACGGCACACAGCTGAACGCATGGGTGATGAAGCCCAAGAATTTCGACCATAAAGAAAAGTACCCTGTCCTCATGGTCCAATACAGTGGTCCTAACTCGCAAGAGGTGCTCAACTCATGGGGCATCGACTGGTGCCAGACTCTTGCAGCCCGCGGCTATATCGTCGCCTGCGTAGACCCTCGCGGCACAGGCGCCCGCGGTTCGGAGTTCCGTAAATGCACATACCTGCAATTGGGTCGCTACGAGAGCGACGACCAGATTTCCGCAGCTCGATACTTTGGGACTCTCCCCTACGTAGACGCTTCACGCATAGGCATTTGGGGATGGAGCTTCGGCGGCTTTATGAGCACATTGTGCCTTGGCAAGAGCGACGTCTTTAAGGTCGGCATAGCCGTTGCGCCCGTCACCAACTGGCGATACTACGACTCGGTATACACAGAGCGTTTCATGCGCACACCTGAGGAGAACGCCAGCGGATATGATGACAACAGCCCACTGAGCCATGCAGCCACCTTGACTGGCAGATACCTCATCATAGCCGGCACCGCCGACGATAACGTACACTGCCAAAACCAGTTGGAGATGGTCGACGCACTTGTCCAAAACGGCAAGCAGTTCGACATGTTCACCTACCCCAACCGCAACCACGGCATTTATGGAGGCAAGTGCCGCAGCCATCTCTACACCATGAAGCTCAACTACATCCTCAATAACTTGTAGACGCGCCATAAAGCCCTCATAAAAACGCCATTATTGTCATGAAGCAAGCCCTTACGACCATACTGCTGCTGTTACTATTGACCGCAAACGCATTAGCCGGCTCTAATAGCATCTCGTTCAAGCACCTGTCAATGCATGACGGGTTATCTAACAATAAGGTCAACGATGTCTACCGCGACAATATGGGCTTCGTATGGTTCTCCACATCATGCGGACTGAACCGCTACGACGGCTATTCCATGACAGTATTCCTCCATTCCGAGGCTGACAGCACCAGCATTGTAGACAATACTGTATTGTGGGTCAGCGATTTGGCAGACGACAAACTTCTTGTCCGCACTACTCACGCCTTCTCCATCTTTGACAAACGTAGCGAGACATTCCACTCCGCAGATAATATTTTCAACGCCGCACACGCCAAAACGTGGGACGCCGTGGTCTATGCCGACCAATATGGCGACATGTGGATGTCCGACGGTTCGACTTGCTCAGTCTATTCAACGGAGAAAGAGGCCGTCACGCAACGAGGGCTTAGTGGAGGCTCGGCAACGCATATAACATCAATCTGTGAGGGAACCGGAGGCGTATACATCATCCATGCCGATGGAACGATAGTCATTTGCACCAAGGACGCCTCCGGAACGTGGCAAGTGAAAGATACAGAATCCACGCCCCTTGGCGATGACGACCCACGGCTATTCGTCGATAGCGGTGGAGACTATTGGGTCATCCTCAGGAAACGGCTTGAGGTATGGCACAAATCAGCGCAGACGGGCAGATGGTCTAGGCTAAACAGCAAAACTTCAGATCTTTACAGGGCACCTGAATTTGTCGTTTGCGGTGTCGTGGAAGACACTGAAGGACGAATATGGGTGGCGAGCGACCATGGCGGCATCAACGTCATAGACCGCAGAAAGGGCAAGACCATCGAGGTGCGCAGCCAAAAGAGCAGCCCTCGCGGACTGATGAGCAACGGCATCAGCTGCATATATGCTGACAAGCAAGGGTGCGTATGGGTTGGCGATGTCAGCTTGGGCGTCTCTTACTTTGCAGAACCGATGTTCAAGTTCGGCATAGACAACTTGCAGATTGACAACATAGACCCGGATTTTGTAGCCCAAGTGAACGCCATTGCCGACGACGGACATGGCGTGACATGGTATGGCACAAACGAGAGCGGACTTTTGAGAGTCGACAACTCGACAGGGCATAAAAAACTGTTCCGCGCATCAGCGCAAGATGCCAACTCTTTGTCAAGCGATATTGTCGTATCGCTCTGCCCCGATGGCGACGGAGGAGTTTGGATTGGCACATTCCTCGGTGGATTGTGCCATTATGACGGCCACAGATTTACACGCTACAACAAAAATCCCAATGTGGCGGATGCCGCAGCCGCAGATAACGTATGGACCATTTGCAAAGAGGATGACAAGCTGTGGGTAGGCTCTCTTATCAAGGGTCTGGCCGTTATGGATTTAAAAAGCGGCAAGTGGACACAGATCGGCGAGAAAGAGGGACTTGCCAACAACTACGTGCGCAAGGTCGTCTCTATGCGCGACGGCAGGATGGCAATAGGCACCGCGAACGGACTTTGCATCCTCGACTCCCGAAAAGACAACGAGATAACGACCGTCGACAGCAACACTCTTGTCAACAGTGCCGTAACCGACATGTATTACGACTCTCGCGACCTTCTGTGGGTCTGCGGAAACGATGGCATAAACGTCATCGACGGCAAAACGCTGAAGTTGCTCAGCCATATTGGTCGACAAGACGGACTGCCTACCGACGCAACCCTCAGCGTCATAGAGGACAAGAACCGTGGCATATGGGTTGCGACAGCCAGCGGAATGACGAGCATAGACGTCTCGAAAGATGAGCGCAACGGGGTCATCAGCACAAAGCTTTACAACTACAACGACCAGGACGGCTTCCTCGGTAACTCTGTCAACGAAAGGGCAATAGCATGCACTTCCGACGGCACAATAATCGTAGGCGGAGCCAATGGCGTGAACATCTTCAACCCTTCAGACATCAGCTATAACAAGGAAAAACCGTTTGTACATTTCACGTCGCTAAGCACTTTCGGGCGCAAAGCCAAAATTGGTGGAGACGGGGGAAAAGAGTTCAGCTTGCCTATGGCATTGCCATTCTGCGACGGCATCGAGATGCCATATAGCGTCAATATGTTCACCATCTCGTTCTCTACGTTAAGCAACGTGTTGCCAGAAAAGGTCACGTACACATACAAGCTCGAAGGCTTCAACAACAGTTGGATAACGACGCATGACAACTACGCCACGTACACCAACCTTGCGCCTGGAGAATACAAATTGATTGTAAAGGCTGCTAATTGCGACGGTCTGGCATCGGAGACCGAGGCGACACTCGACATTTCAATCCTTCCGCCATTGTGGCGCACGGGATGGGCGTATGCGATATACGTCATTGCCGTGCTGTCTGCCATCTTCTTCTCTATCAAGTGGATACGCAACCGCGACAAGGCGAAATTCCGCATGAGGCAGATGATAAGCGAGGTTGAGAAGCAGAAGCAGCTCGACGACATGAAGCTCAGATTCTTTACCAACATTTCGCACGAGCTTCGCACCCCATTGAGCCTCATCATATCGCCCTTGGAAAACATATTGGAGACCATGCCGAGCGCAGATCCCAACCGCCCACAAATTGAGCTTATCCATCGCAATGCGCTCAAGTTGCTCAACATGGTCAACCAACTTTTGGATTTCCGCAAGGCAGACAAGGGTGGCATGACGCTCAATTTGTCGGAGGGCGACATGGTAAGCTTCGCCTCCGATCTCTCTGACACCTTTGTCAAGCTGTCGGGCAAGGACATCAAGTTCACGTTTAACGCCTCTGAGCAGAACATATACATGAAGTTCGACAAGGACAAGATGGGCAAAGTCATTGACAACCTGCTGTCCAACGCATATAAATTCACGCCAGCTGGAGGCAACGTGACTTTGAGCGTAGACTTGTCAGACGACCACAAAAAGGCGATTATCAGCGTGACTGACAGTGGAATAGGCATAGCCGACGAACATAAGGCACACGTTTTTGAACGATTCTATCAAGTCCCACAGGAAGACACGTCGCTCGTTGGTAGCGGCATCGGACTGCACCTCGTCAAAGAATTTGTCGGTATGCATAGCGGCGACATACGAGTGGAGGACAACCCGACAGGAGGCTCCATATTCACAGTCGAGATACCGACGTCGCTCGGTTCCACAAAGGAACTGTCATCAACGAGCGAACCAACTGACATAAAGAAAGATAGCGAAGAGAACGAGAATGAAGACGCTCGCATGAAGATTGCCATTGTCGACGACAATGACGACTTCCTGACGCTGTTGCACGACACGTTGAAATCAGAATATGACATCGTGGAGGCACATAATGGAGCTGAGGCTTTTGATAAAATCGTGGCGGACGAGCCCAACCTCATCATCACTGACATCATGATGCCCATCATGGATGGCAACGAGCTTTGCGCCAAGATAAAGAACGACATCCGCACGAGCCACATCCCACTTATCATGCTGACGGCCAAGACCGCCGAGGAGCATAACATCGAGGGTCTCGCAAACGGAGCTGACGACTATCTGACGAAACCTTTCAACCCTCAGATTTTACGTCTCAAAGTAAAGAAACTCATTGAGTTAGGGCAGAAGCGTCAGCAAACATTCAAGACGCAGATAGACCCGGAGCCAAGCCAAATAACCATAACTCCTTTGGACGAGCAGCTCATCCAAAAAGCTATAATCTACGTCGAAGAAAATATCGCCAGCCCCAATCTGTCGGTCGAAGATCTCAGCCACCACCTTGGCATGAGCCGCGTCCACCTATACAAGAAACTGCTGTCTATAACCGGCCGCCCACCCATTGAGTTCATACGCGTAATACGCCTCAAACGCGCGGCGCAAATGCTTAAAGACCCTGCACAGAACGTATCGGACGTGGCGTATGCCGTGGGATTCAACAACCCGAAATATTTCTCGAAGTACTTCAAGGAAGAATTTGGCGTCTTGCCGTCAAAATATAACAACGACCCTCAACAACAAAGCACCGACAATGCCACAAACTGACATGACAAGCGAGCTTAACGCCCACAATAAGGAAGAATATCGCCCAGCCCACACAGCAGAACACATAATAAACCGCACGATGGACAACGTGTTCCATTGCGGCAGGTCGGTCGAGGCGCACATCGAGCGTAAGAAATCAAAACTGGACTACGCCCTCCCCACTGCACCAACAAACGAGGAGGTCGCCAGCGTGGAACGCATTGTGAACGAGACTATAGATCGTCATCTCGACGTTTCATTCAGTTTCATCACACAAACTGAGGCGGCAGCTGAATTTGACTTGCAACGATTGCCAGAGGGTGCGTCTGAGACAGTGAGAGTCGTCAGCATCGGCGACTATGACCGTTGCCTATGCATCGGTCAGCATGTGTCCAACACGTCAGAGATTGGGCACGTCGCATTCATAAGCCACGACTATGACCCCGCAAGGAAAATACTTAGGATAAGGTTTAAAATCGTAGAGTAGGGTTGCTACTCGTTGTGCGCCCACGCTATTTTCTGAACCAACTTGCCAGATGCCCGTCAAGCAGCGCTATCAGCAACGCTATATTGATTAGCCAGATGACAATGAGGTCGAAGATGTAGGTATCGATCATCACGCCACCAATTTTCTTATATGCGGAGTAGAGTGGAGCCTTGAATGCGTTCTCAGTATTCTGAAACACTTGATCATTCTTTTGCCAAAGGCGACCATTGTATTCAGTGATGACCTCAGACAAGATGCCCGACGGGCTTGTCACAAGGTCTGCCACGCTCGCATTGTGGTAGTTTCGGCGCAAGCTATCAAGCTCAGCAGATGAGAACTGCTGTTTGAACTTGTCGAGGGCTACATCCGCATTGTTATAGCGTAGGACATTGAAGAGGCGCACATCCTCAAGGTATTGATATACAATCCCGTAGGCTGCCTGCCCGAATAGACCTGCATTGAATATCTCACTGCGAGGCGGATTAACGTCGGGGAAAAAGTCGGCATTACGCGTAATCTCGTCAGACAAAAGGGTCAACACCCTTTTTATCTCCGCAGGATCGGACTCCGCCTTGCCAGAATTTATGGAGACGCGGTCGAGATACGCCTTCATTGTCGGCACCCAAAAGTCCTTATAATAGGAGCTTCGGCTCTTTGATTTATCGTACTTGTAGAAGAGGGTCTCGTACTTATTATAGCAGAACTGATTGACAGCCAAAGCCTCGAAAGCCCAACGCGCCGTTATGACGTGCCCATAGGCAGGGACGCTTGTCACAGAGCTGACATCGGGATTCATCTTATCAAACTTGACAAAGACACCGCTAAGGATAAGTTGCGGGATGACCAAGAACGGGATTATGATGTAGATATTAATCGTCTTCTTCATCATGTCCGACAGGTTGAGTCCCAGCATATTGGCAGACACGGCAGTCGAGAAAAGAACAAGCCAATAGTCTAAGAACATCCCTTTTATTCCAAGTATTGTATTGGAAATCAGGACATAGAACAGCATTTGTACGGCAGACAAGAAGGTCACCTGCGCACATTTTGACATTATGTAGCTACTGCGGCTCAGGTTGAGGAACGTCTCCCTCTTGAGGATCTGACGGTCTTGAATAATCTCCTCCGCACTGACCGTCAGCCCGATAAAGAAGGCTATGATGACCGATACGATGATGAAGACCGGCATGTTTATATTGTCCGCAAAGACGTATCCGCTATGCGAGGAGACGTTGTAGTATCGCAGGAGCAACGAAACGACAAGAGCCATTGTGGGAGCCTCAAACAGGTTGAGGAACATATATTGCACATTAGCACTCTTTGACTTTACGTCGCGTGCCAAATACAGCCACCACTGCTTAAGGCGGTTAGGCGTGCGGAACAAGATGGGAGGCAAGGGTTCAGGATCGCCGACGTAACTGGTGTCGATGGCTCCCCAACTAAATTTTTCGTACCACTCGGCGGGCGTCACCTTACGCACCTGCGTATTATTGCCATATTCGTCAATGATGGGCTGGCTTATGATGTCGAGGATCTGCTCGACATTGATATTTCCGCAACGGCGGCACTCGACCTCGTTGGAGGAGAGCATATGGAGGTTCAGACGGAAATAGCTGAGGCTCTCGATGGGGTTGCCGTCATAGATGAGGTAGCCGCCAGTGTCGAGGATAAGCAACTGGTCGAACATCTTGAAGATGTCTGACGAAGGCTGGTGGATGACGACGAAAATAAGCTTGCCATTGATGGATAGATCCTTGAGCAGCTCAATGATATTCTCGGAGTCGTGGGAGGAGAGGCCAGATGTTGGCTCGTCGAGGATGAGTATTGACGGCTCGCGGATCAGCTCGAGAGCTATGCTCAGACGCTTTCGCTGACCGCCACTAATCTTCTTGTTCAGAGGACTGCCGACCTTGGTGTCCTTGACATCGTATAGACCCAATAGGCGGAGCATCTTGTCGATACGCTCGTGTATGATTGGCAACGGCAGATTGTCGTAGCTCATACGCGCACTGAAATAGAGATTGTCGTAGACCGACAAATCTTCTATAAGAATGTCATCTTGGGAGACGAAACCGATAAGACCTTTGACGGCATCGGGGTTTTCGTAGATATCAATGTTGTTGACATATACGCTTCCCGACGTGGGGCGAGCCTTGCCCGAAATGACATTGGCGAAAGTACTCTTGCCCGACCCCGATATGCCCATTATGCCCACAAGCCTTCCCGAGTGAGACTCGAAAGACAACTTGTGGAGACCGACAGTGTTCTTATTGAAATTGTATACTACGTTGCGAGCCTCGATGGTGATTGGCACGTCGACATCGTTCGTGACGACCTGTCGCATCATGTCGTAGTAGAAGATTGGTGAGCTGACGCCGTTGCGGATTGAGCATCCCGCCTTCATTATGTATGTTCGACCTGTCACGAGCCGCGAGCCGTTCATGTCGAGATGCTGCTCGCCGAAGTACTTGAACAGGAAGATGTTGACAATCGGCAGGTAGATAAAATCTATCTCACCATCGAGGTCTTCCCAGAAAACGTGCTTCGGCTCGACGATGTCCTCACAATTGCTCTTGCCGCAAAAGACCACGCGCTCGGGGACATTCTGCGTGTCGAGGATGAAATTACGTATAAGCTCAAGCTCGTCGTTATTGATGTTGAGCTTGTCGGCTATGACGTCATTTACAAGACCCTGTTCAACGTAGGAAATCTGACCCGTGTTGAGATATTCGTACAGCTGGACGAGGACGATGCATTTTTGGAAAAGAGACATCTCCTTGTTCATGCCGACGGTGATTCGCATCACCTTGGACGCCACACGTGAGATGACCTTATATTGGTTCTCGCTTCGCAGCCCTAACTGGACATTGTTCCTGTAATACTCATCGAACTTGCCTATGTATTTGTTAGCAAGCTCGGTATTGAGCTGCGAGACCAGGAAGTTGTACGCGACAAGTCGCCTCTCGCTCATGTCCTTTGCACCGCGGACGGAAGCCACAACCGCAAAAAGCTGAACGAGAGCCTCAAGAATGCTGTCACTCATGACTAAATTCTGTTATGTTGGCGGAGCTTGAGGGGTGAGGGGAAGTGGAGGATATGCTACTCCACTCCCTCATTGAGGCGAAAACCCGTCATGACGATTGCGAAGCCAGAGGTGGCGACAGTGTTGTCAAGCCTTGCCTCAATGATGCAATCGAGATAGCCATCGACAGAGAAATCCCAATAGGGTACGTTGCCGTAGTCCTTGCTGGTGAACAGCAAGTTATGGTCGGAATCGAAGACTGTGAAAATAACACTGTTTTTCTCAGCATTGCCCACAGCGATACGATAGGTGGTGCCGGAGAAGAGTGTCGCATGGAACTCAGCCACCTCTTCGCCCGTGAGGATGGAGCGGAAAGGACGACCTGAGATGATATATGGGTGTGGGAAGCATGCTTTGCATGAATTCTCAATAGCCTCTGCTTGGCTGTTGACCTCTTGTGGGATACAGAAGGCAGCAAGTGCCAATGCCGCAATGATGTTTCTGATCTTCATACAGGTTGATTTTCTTGTGCATAAAAATATAGAATATAGTGGTTAAAAGCAAACGCAAGGTAACATTCATAACAAAAAAAGGTCGTGCGCCGGGGAAGTTTCCCGACGCACGACCAATGCCGTGTTGCGTATTGGCGCAGCTCTTAAGGCCTACGTATCAGCCAAGAATTGCCACCTTGACGGACGATGACTATGCCACGGACGGAATTGACGTCCTTGACTTTCATGCCGTTAAGCAGATATGCCTCATATGGCTGGTTGAAATCGGGCGCACACTGCGGAGCCGACTCGACGTCGGTTATTGCGGTAGAGCTCTTCACACCGTCGACCTTGATTGTCTTCAGCTCCCATGTGCATGCGGAAGAAGAGGTGCTCGTGTATCGGAAGACAATCTTTATCTTCTTGCCCGCGAAGTCGTCAAGGCTAATGTCGCCGGACTCAACATAGGTCCAGTTGCTGCCCGACGGCCATGTGGGAACTGTAAGAAGCGTAACGTCGCCGCCGCACTCAACCTCGACGCCCAGGATACCGGTTATATCGCCACTGACATAGTTGGCGGCATGATTAAAGGTGAGAGTGACGGTCGAGTAGCCGGTAAGATCAAGCTCTGGAGTCTCGAGAGTTGACTCGGAAGCATAGTTCTTGCCGCTGACGTAGGCGGAGGCCTTCCACCCGTAGCTTGTGGACTGCTGCCATACGGACGACGGAGTTCCATCGGTTGGCGAGAGGAGAGTTTCTGTCATGTCGCCAAAATAGGAAGAGCAGTCGGCGTAGAAGATGTAGGGCGATGGCTCAGGCTCGGGCGTAGGCGTTGGTTCGTAAGAGCCGTAGCGGGAGTCGTCGGATGCCGTGGTTATCGCATTGGCGGGGTCGAAAACGACGTCGACGCTGTCGCCCCAGATGTACTCGCAAAGGAATGGGTAGTCGACGAACGGGTTACGGTTGCCTTGGACGCTATATACGGCGTCGACACGAGCGGTCTCGATATTGTCGACCTTGTCGGTTGCGGACCATTGGCGATAAAGCTCGTATGCCCATTGACGGAGGGTAGGCCACGTGTCGGACTCGAGGGTCTGGAGTCCAGTGCTCTTCCACTCGAAATTCTGATAGCATACGGCCATGTACATATAGGCTCGCGCAAAATCGCCTTTCCAACCATCGCCCGGTTCCCAACAATTTTGTGTGGAGCCGTTTACAGAGCCAGTGCCGACCTTGTCGTAGCCATCGCCGCTATCGTACTTGACGTTAACGACCTTCGACATCGGATAATTGCTCTTTTGGCTGTTGTCTGCAGATGAGCTGGGATAGAGGTTGAAGAGATCCTTATATGCGGCATTTTTCGTGCCACCCCACCAACTTTTGGGGAATGAGTGCTCGATATTCATGCCCGAGACTGAAGATCCACGGGTTCCGAAGCTGAACTCCGCACTGCTGTAACGATTCAGGACCTTGCCGTCGGATGTTTGGTCGGTCACGTAGAAAGCCCCCCATGTGGAGTTGACAGAGCCTGAGCCATATGGAATTTGGGTGTGATCTACAAGGATGTTGTAGAGAGCTGTCTTGAGGGCCTCTTTTTTAAGACCATCGGCAGACTTATAGTAGTTCGCCAAACTCTCTCGAGTGACCGCCTGCGTCGAAGAGGCAACGAGGAGGGACGCCACGGCTAAAGATATTGTGGACAGTCGCATATCTTGCTTGTTTATAAGAAATAAGAAATGCGCAGACATTCTACCAGTTCAGCGACTGGCTTGGAGTCTGCGCATTGTCTATTGTTTCAAACTATGAGAAGAAATGATTGTCTTACTTGACAATCTGAAGTTTGCCGTTGGAGATGACGAGACCTTTGTAGTTATCGCCAACCTTCTGACCAAGGATGTTGTACTTGGCACCATCGGTAGCATCGTCGGTCTTAATGACATCCTTGATGGCAGTCTCGCTCTTTTCCTCATAAAGATAAGGGAGGAGGCCAGATGTCACATTGTATGAGCCGAAAGAGTAATATGTGGTGCTGTATTGGATATACTTAGCACGGTCAACATTGGTGATGGTGGCAGTGCCGTCAGAGGAAATCGTTATGGACCAAGTCTCACCTTGACCATCGGAGTTGGTGCCTCCGAGCTGGAATGAGGTGTGCTGAGAGTCCATCCACAATTTACGTCCCAAAGCATCGGTAAGAGTGTACGCACCGTCCTCACCTGTAATGGTTATCTCATTACCTGTGATAGCCTTAAGCCCATCACCGTCCACCGTTGCCTCGTTTTTGTACAAGTAGCCATAAGTAGAGCTTGCGTCACAGGTCTTGGCATAGTAATATACATCATCTTGATTTGCGACAAGGATATACTTCTTGCCGCTGGTTACTTTGGTTGCGAGAGAATATGTCTCTGTCGCATAAGTTGTGATGGATACAGTTGCCTTGCCAGCATCGTAGGTGTCGTTTTTGTCGCATGAAGCGGTGATGGTAGCCGTGCCGACACCTCCTGCGAGGGAGATTTCTCCGGCGGCATCGACAGTAGCGACGCTCGTGTTATCGGAGGAGAAAGTTACGGCAGCAGTGGTCGTCTTAGAGAAAGAGGGAGAGGAGAACTCAGAACCGACCTCGACGTTGTAGGAAGACTTGCTCCAGCTAAGCCCTGCGGGTTGGAGAGTGGAAGCCTCTGCATCGCTATTGAGGGTTACTACGATTTCGGTCACACGGACCTGGCTTGATGCCGTGAAGATGGCCTTATTCAGGGAACCTGTCCACGTGCCTTTTTTCCCTGAATACGTATATTCTCCGGACTCACTCACAAACTTACCAGGTCCATTAGTACTCGTGCCATTAGCCGTACATGTGAACTCTATTTTGGTGATAGTAGTTGACGAACTTACTGTCAGCGTCTCTTTAGCATAGATACGAACATGTTCACCAGCCATGCGATAACCTTTACTTACTTCAATGGACACACCGCTCTTTGTTGCCGATGTTGCAGCTTGGTTCGCTTCTGAGAAGTCGCTTGGCGTGAATGTCACGGTAGTCTCCGTGGCATTGATGGTTGTGCCAAATGTCAGGATAGAGACAATGGCCAACAAGAAACTGAGTAATGATTGCTTCATAAGTTTTCGTTTTTAGTTTGTTGCAAAAATAACATTTATGCACCGTAATGTTATTACAGCAACACAAAAAAAACGTCACAAAAATGTTTCTGAGCATGCAAGGTCATAAGCGATACACGTAATTCGCCCTCCCTCCCTGAAAAGGGGAGGGCATGCGTCCAAGGAGTACCGTTACCAAAGAAAATATTTCACACAATTGCAGTAAATTCGCAAAACGAATAACAAGTTGACCAACAACCTATCCCATAGAACAATGACAGAAAAAGCACTTATTGCCATGACCGCCATCCTTACGACAGCGTCTACATTCGACGCCATGGCGCAAGAGCTGCGCAAGTTCGATCTGGAGAACAGCGTGTACGGCGGCAAAGAGCTTAGCAGCCTCTACCCCTACAGCCTTAGCTCTTGGTCTTGCAGACAGACAGACGACATCTTATATTACAAACCCGACTACACGCTCGCGGCGTACCGCACCGACGGCTCGGCGACCGACATCTCGACCTACAATAAGCTTTCTGACCTCGCAAGTGGAGGGTATGTAAGAATCTTGGCAGCAGAGACAGCAGAGGTCCTGTGGATTACCGACGGAGCAGACCTCATAAAGGTCAACGTGAAAAGCGGCGACAAGATCAAGAAAATAGCAGGACCTTATGACGACGTGGAGATTGCCAACAATACGGGATGGGTTTCATACACATCAGGAGTCGACCTCTACGTCAGCAACGGAGACAAAAAAATCCGCATAAACGAAGAGTCAGAAGACGGAATCAGGTACGGATCTGCCGTAGCGCGCAACGAGTTCGGCATTGACGGTGGCATGTTCTGGAGCCCCGACGGAACTAAGCTGTGCTTCTACCGCAAAGACGAGCGCATGGTGGCAAACTACCCCCTTGTCGACGTCAGGGCTCGCGAGGGCAAGGTGGTCAACACCCGATACCCTATGGCTGGCGAGCAAAGCGAAGAGGTCTCGATAGGCATCTACGACACCAAAAGCGGCAAGACAATATACCTCAAGACGGCATCTCCCGTTGACCGATACTTCACAAACATCAGCTGGAGCCCCGATTGCAGCCAGATTGGCGTAGCGGAGATCAACCGCGACCAAGACCACGTATGGTACAACATCTATGACAGCAAATCAGGCTCTCTCGTCAAGACCCTTTTTGAGGAGACCGACCCACACTGGATTGAGCCATGCGAGCCTGCGTTGTGGACAGACGACAACCACTTCGTCTGGGCGAGCTACCGCAATGGATTCCGCCACCTCTATTATTACGACACCAAGAGCGGCAAAGCCAAGCAATTGACCAGCGGAGAATGGTGCGTCACCAAGATCTATGGCTTCGACAACAAGGCAAAGAAGATTATCGCCCAAACAAATAGCGAGGGCTACCTCTATCGCGACGTCTGCGCCATAGACCTCAAAGGCAACCTGACGCGCCTGAGTCCCGAGAAGACAGTCAGCACCGCCTCTTACAGAAGCGGCAAAAGCCGCATGGTCATCAACAGCAGCAGCCAGAAGATTGCCAAAGAATCTCGCATCTACACGACAGCTGGCGACTTCGTCGTCATGAACGTCAATGTCGACCCATATAAGGATTTTGAAAAGCCAGAGATTCGCCTTGTTGACCTCAAGAGCGCAGACGGAAAATTCCCCTTGACGGGGCGCCTCATCCTCCCGACCAACTTCGACCCGGCGAAGAAGTACCCGACGATAGTCTACGTCTACGGCGGACCTCACTCGCAGCTTGTGGACGGCAGCTGGCTCTACGGAGCTTCGCAATGGATGCTATACTTTGCACAAGAGGGTTACATAGTCTTCACCATGGACAACAGAGGAACTGAGATGCGCGGCTCAGCATATGAGCAAGTCATCCACCGTCAGCTTGGCGTACACGAGATGGAAGACCAGTTGGTTGGCGTAGACTATCTGCGTTCTCTCCCTTACGTCGACCAGAGCCGACTTGGCGTCCATGGATGGAGCTTCGGCGGCTTCATGACCATAAACCTTCTCACCACCTATCCCGACGTCTTCAAGGTCGGCGTGGCAGGAGGTCCTGTTTGCGACTGGAAATATTACGAGGTCATGTATGGCGAGCATTATATGGACACGCCACAGCAGAACCCAGAGGGCTACGCATCGACGAGCCTCCTCAACAAGATTGGCAACCTCGACGCCCGCTTGCTCGTGATTCATGGCGCCATGGACAGCACCGTCGTATGGCAAAACAGCCAAGCCCTGGTGAACAGCGCGATCGAGAAGGGCAAATACATCGACTATTGCGTCTACCCCAACCATCCTCACAACGTGTCGGGTCACGACCGCACCCACTTGATTGGCTACATCAAGAGATATTTCGACACTTTCTTGAAACCAGAATAGAGGGGAAAAGAGACTAACAAAATAAAGCGACCGCAATGGTGATGCCATTGCGGTCGCTTTATTTGTATGCTTTAGAGATTTATTCGGTTGCACCCATCAGTAGAAATACGAGAGGAGCGTTCCAATTGATTGCTATCTCATTCGTAGAGTAGCTGCACTCTTGGTCAGCATAGGCGGCGGCAGGATAGTTGCTGCGTCCAGATTCGGGTCCACAATCCGTAGGAACTATTACATTAGGACCTCCGGCCAAGAAGCCAGGAACAGGATCGTCTATGCCGTCAGCAGCAGACGGACGATGGTGGATATGCATTGCAGGATAAGATCCTACACCCGTGACGAAAGAGTAGCCGACAGCATTACGCCCAAGAATGTAGTGAATGTCATTCAGAGCCGACGCCTTTAGTTCATCCGTCCTGGCATTGCTAAACTTCGCCATGATAAGTTTCAGCATGCCATTGTTCGCAATGAAAGAGTTGCTGCCCCAGTCATAATCTATAAGGCTAAGATCCACTGGCGATGTCGACTCGACAGAAAGGAGAGAATCGGCAATAGCACCGACAGACTTCACAGGGTCAAACCCGGATACGCAACAATCTTCGGCGAGCATGGAATAATATGCGAGGGTGCCGACACTGCCCCACGATGGGACGCCATAGTCGCCATTATGTCTCTGAGCCTCAATTTGATACTTATCGTCGCCAAAGGTAAGGAACATCTCGGTTGCGGCCCACAACCATTCGTCCTCAAGGTCGCTGTCGCCATACTCACCCGTCGACACACCCTGCGGATTGTGGAAAATGACGTTAGGGTTCTTCTCCGCCCATGCGTAAGCCTTTCTCGCGACCTCACGGCAACTGTCAGCCAATGGTTTAAGGCTCTCTGACACAGCTGGCAACGTGCGACTTGCGAAGGCCGCCGTTGCGGCAAGGTCAAGAGCGGCAGCGGTACTCTTGCTCACTACATATCGTGTATTATGGCAGTCGGCAGGCATTATGAAGCCCTCAAAAGAGAGAGTGGTCAACTTGTGATATACACCGCCATCGTTAGGATCTTGCATCGAGAGCATCCAACGGAGGTTGTACAGTGTCTCGTTGACTAAGTCGGGAAGTCTGTTGCCACTCTCTGGAATATTGACAACAAGCTCTTTAGCCACATCGGGATAGAGGCGAGCTGCAAGCATGAGTGTGTATGTCGTGATGGAACTGTTGACAATGTACTTGTTGTAATCGCCTGCGTCATACCATCCTCCCGGGAGTGACAACACAGTTCCCTCGGGGCGCAAATCGGATGCCGCAGAGGCATGGACAAGCACACTGTCGTCTGGATGGCCTTCGGGACGCGCCCACTTGCCGCCATAAACAGGGTCGATTGGCATCGACGCACGGTTGTAATAATAAGCCTTGAGAGCTTTTGCGAGGGCATCGGAATAGGCCGTGTCCGCTATTACGAACGGATAGGAGAGAATCGAGTCGTCGACGGCAATCATGTACTCGCCCGGCGCCGTCACTTCAGAAAATACAATCTTGCGAATGGTGTCGCCAGCCTCCGCCCAATACTCAGGTTCGGATACCTTGCCACGGTAGACTACGTCAAAATCGCTATCGTAGATCGCAAATTCAGTACCTGGCGCAACAAGAAACGCCATTTTCTCAGAGCTGGGCAAATAACCGCACTGGTCAATACGAATTTTATCGGAATTACCCGACGGAGCAGTGGACACACACGAGCTAAGCGACAGAGCCGCAATGCCGAGTGCGATAGATTGTCTAATCATATCATACCTGTTATTAATTATTGCCCTAATATACAAAAAATAACAGACAGGCGCTTTATTTATCAATGATGGTGGAGTTCCGACATAGGATACGCCACATTGCTCTTGGCAAAATGACTTGGCGAGACGCCAGAGCACCGCTTGAAGAACTTCCCAAAAGACGACTGGTCGGCAAACCCCAGACGGCTTGCAACCTCTTGCACAGTCACTCGCCCGGTAGCCAACATGTTGCGAGCCTCGGCATAGAGCATCTCGCTTATGAAATCAGATGGGCGCATCCCCGTCTGCGACGTCATGACCTTATTTAGGTATTGCGGCGTAATTCCCATCTTCCCGCAATAATAGCTCACGTCGGCATGCTCCAACATGCCATCTGTCACGAGCTCAATGAATTTATCTACAATGGATTGCCGACGAGGGTTCAGCTGCGCCACATCGCCCTCGTCATCTTTGACGGAGAATATGTTGTCATATTCCAAGAAGAAACGGCACATGGAATTTTCTACAAGCTCGAGTCGGTATCGGTGCCCTACCCTCTCGACACATTCTGCAAGATCGTCAAAACAGCTCTCGACAATATGCGCCTCACTCTCAGTAAGTTCCGACACCGGACGCAGGTGGGTTCTAACACCCTCGACAATTCGCGGGCGGATATTGACCATCTTAAGCCCATCTATCATCTTGAGTGTCACTGCCATAACCTTGAACTCAAAATCGGGCGAGACGGCACAGTATTGAGCAAGGTGCATGGGCGATTGAGAGATAATCGTACGTGGGGTTACTTCATAGATGCGCTGGTCCAACTTGACCGACGCCGCACCTCGCAACACGAGCAAATAACTGAACGCTCGGAAATAGAATGCCGCTCCGTTCTCGCCGCCGAAGACATCATCAACCCCATTGCCATGAAAAACTGACAAATCCTCACCTAAGGAAGAACCCCGATGGCTACGCTCGATATCTGAAATACAGATTACTTTTACTTCGCTCATGTTGACAAAAATAGCCTTTTAGTTTCAATCGAAACCAATTTTGGCAAAAAAGCGACACAGCGGAGACGAGTTCTTATGGCGAACTTCGCGGTGCAAAATAATTATGATGAAACACTCTCCTCTTACAGCCGCCATGATCGCAATGGCTATATGGTCGGCTTCAGCCTCCGCGCAAGGGCGGGTTATGACGCTCGACGAGATGTTTAAAATAGCGGAAGAGAACAACCCTCAACTTGTTGTCTCGTCAAGCTCCGTCGACGAAGCCACGGCAGCCGTAGCGTCCGCTCGCACGGCAATGACACCAGACATCGACATCAACGTCTCGCTATCCGTCATCGGCAACGCATGGATTAGCGACCGCGACTTCTCAAACGGCATGAATGCCGAGACCCCACACTTTGGCAACACGTACTCCATAGCCATCACACAGATGCTCTATGCAGGTGGAGCAATAAAGCGCAGCATAGAAATTGCCGGGCTGAAAAAGGAGATGGCAGAATTGACGCACATAGCCACCCGCCAAGGCGTGAGGCTCATGATTGCCGGCTACTACCTGGACCTCTGCAAGTTGGCTAACCAAAAGACCATCCTGCTGAAAAATATCGACCAAACGCAGCGGCTCGTAGACGACATCGAAGCCAACTACGCTGCTGGCACAGCCCTCAAAAGCGACATCACTCGCTACGAACTTCAGCTTCAGAGCCTTAACCTCAGCCTCACGCAGGTAGAGAACGCCACAAACATCACGACAAGGTACCTCAACACCGCTCTTGGTCTCGCATCCGACGCCCAAACGCAGCCCGACACGACTGTAACGAGCAAAAACCATGAGGTGGCGAGCGAGGAAGAGTGGCTCAAAATGAGCAGCAAGAGCCCCGACGTCATGATTGCCAGCAAAGGAACTGAGATTGCAGAAACGGCAGTCTCCGCCACACGTGCAGGCATGCGTCCTTCAGTGGCATTGAGGGTCGAGGACAAACTCGACGGACCCATAACATATGAGGTCCCAGTATTAGACAAAAACGTAAACTTCTGGTACGCATGTGTCAACATCAGCTACAATTTAGGCAGCCTATACAAGCAGAAGCGCAAGGTCTCCGAAAGCCGCATTGCCGTCAACACCGCGCAGGCTCGCCTTGCGCAGCAGACCAGCAAGTCGGAGGCTGACACGCACGCCGCATACGTCAAATTGCAAGAGGCCATGACAGACCACGCAACCCACGAGAAGAGCGTTCAATTGGCACATGAGAACTATGAGGTCGTCCACTACCGCTACCTGAACGGCATGGCCCTCATCACCGACATGCTCGACGCCTCGAACCAACAGCTCAACGCGGAGCTGCAACTTGCCAACTCGGACATCGACATCGTCTATCGCAATATTGCCCTTAAGGCTGTAACAGGTACACTTTAAAAACCACAACCTCCTCAAATACAATTATAAAATGCAAAATCTAAAGCATGCCCGATTGGCATTCAACATCATAGTCATCGTAGCCCTCATAATTGGCGTATGCGTCGTATGCTCGCGCTTCATACACCTTGGCGACATCGAGTACACAGACAACGCTCAGGTGCGCCAACTCGTGACTCCCGTCAACAGCCGCGTCCAAGGCTTCGTGAAGTGCGTTCTATTCGACGAATACACTTCCGTCCACAAGGGTGACACGCTCGTCATCATCGAGGATACTGAGTTCCGCCTCGCCGTCGCTCAGGCTCAGGCCGACTGCAAAAACGCCAAGACGGGCAAAGCTGCCATGAACACCAGCATCTCGACGACCGCCAACAACATATCTGTCACCGACGCCGGCATCCAAGAGGTAGCCATCCGACTTGAAAACGCCAAGAGCGAGCTAAACCGCTACTCCGAGCTCCGCAAGAACGGAGCTGCCACACAACAGCAATACGAGCGCGCCGAGACCGAATATAACGCCACAAAGGCACGCTACGACCAGCTCACAAGGCAGAAGAACTCTACCGCTCTCGTCAAGCAAGAGCAAGAGGTGCGTCTCGGTCAGAACGACGCCATGATCAACCTCGCCCAAGCTCGGCTGGAGCTCGCCATGCTCAATCTCTCTTACACAGTCATCACAGCACCATGCGACGGCACGACAGGACGCAAGGACATCGTGGCAGGTCAGCTTATCCAACCGGGGCAGACCGTCGTCGACGTCGTGGATAATGCCGACAAGTGGATCGTCGCCAATTATCGCGAGACCCAAATGAGCAACATCAAGGTCGGCGCGGAAGTCGACATTAAGGCAGATGCCATTCCCGACGTCACTTTCCATGGTCACGTCAGCGCGATAGCCGGCGGCACAGGTGCCGCATTCTCCGTCCTCCCACAAGACAACGCCACAGGCAACTTCGTAAAAGTCGAGCAACGCATCCCAGTAAAAATCGTCATCGACCATGACGATGAAGCATGGGAGCAACTCCGCGCCGGACTGAACGTCGAGTGCGAGGTCAAGTACTAAAAACGAGGAGGGTCGGTTCATGCCACCAATGAAATTCGACTGGCTGCCCATGTTTCGCAGCTACGTACCCCGAAGCATCCGCCCTTGGGTATATGTCCTTTTCGCCTTTTGCTTCCAAATGTCTGGCGGCGTCTATATGGGTGCGCTCAACGAGATTGTCAGTTCTCGCCAACTGTTGCGCGAGGATGTGCTGATGTGCCTCTACTGCAATCTTGCGGGCATGGCGGTCTACTTCCCCATATTGTTCCGCTTGAAATTCAGACACACGAACAAGGTGCTCCTTTTCGGCGCAGCGTTCGGGCTCGCCTTCTGCTCTTTAGTAGCCGCCTATGCGCCCAACCTGCCTACGCTTTGGGCAGTGTGCGTCATTAGCGGCTTCTGCAAGATTCAAGGAACGTTCGAGTGCATGAGCACCATTCAATTGTGGATAACGCCTAAGCGCGACTTCCGCATCTTCTTCCCCGTTCTCCACATTTTCATCCTCGGGGCTATGCAGGTGAGCGACTATCTCGCCGCCCAAATCGCCTATGCTTGGAATTGGGAGCTGATGCACTGGCTGATGGCTGGCGTTTTTTTGACAATCAGCCTTTTAATTGCCGTCTTCACCAAACGTATCCACCTGATGCCCGTCATGCCACTCATGGGCATCGACTGGTTGGGCGGCATCTTGTGGCTTGCGACGCTACTGCTTACCGCATATTTCTTTTGCTACGGGCATGTGCTCGACTGGCTTCATTCCGCAACGCTTCGCCTCGTTGGCGTAGCCGCCTTGGTCTCGCTGACATTGGCTATCGCAAGGTCGTTTGTCGCAACCCATCCATTCATATCGCCGGACATTTGGAAAGTCAAACGACTTGCCCCAGTCATGGTGATTGTGGTTTTGGCGGAGTTCCTCTTGGCTACGGAGCGCGTCCTTGAAGAGGTGTTCTACGAGGAGGGCATGGGCTACAGCAACGTAACGACGGCTGCCAATGACTTATGGACTTTCATTGGCGTCGTGGCTGGTTGCCTTTTCGCCCTCGCATGGATGAAGGGTCTAAACCTCAACGCTTTCCGCCTCACGACAATCGGATTTATAGCCCTCGGCGCATATCTTGTTTTGTTCTATAACAACCTGTCTGCCGATTTCGACTTTCGCACTCTGCGCCCTCTGCTGCTGCTCCGCACGTTCTCCTATGCCATCATAAGCGCGTCACTTATGGTCATTTTGGAAGATCTCATGACGTTCGAGACATTTTTCATGGCCCTGTCAGTATTCAACATGTTCCACATGATTGTAGGCGGCGTCCTTGGCTCTGCAGTCTACTCCTACGGGATGGATTATTACATGGCAGACAACTTCAGCCGCTATGCCGAGTTCTTCGACCACGTCTCGCTAAGTAGCGACGCCATCGCTTTCGGAGAGAAAATGGAACTCTTCAGTCATGGGCTCATGATTATGGCAATCAAGCAGATATATGGCTGGGCGGCATATGGTTGCCTATTTGTTGGGCTTGCTCTTCTTGCCTACAAGGTCCCAATGTTCCGCAGTGGCTATCGCAAGATGAAGAGTTGGCGCCAGGTAGGCGTATCGGTCGGAAAGAGGCTGGCACGCGAGCTAATGACAAGAGGATGAACACCCATTGTTCGGTAATGTTTCACTAAAAGCTGAGAATATTTGCTCCATTCATAAAAAAATGGCACTCTGTTTCCTTTACTCTTCTATTGGAAATCTTTAATTTCGCATTTATAATAGTATAAATGAGATAGTTTCATTATGGGAATATTCAGCTTTTTGTTCGGTGGCGGTAAATACCCCACTACCAGCAAGTATGAGGCTCAACTTGAGCAGAAGAAAGCGGACTTTGAAAAGTTCAAGCGTATTGCCGAGAGTGCCGAACTGAAAAAATATGAGGAGCTGAAGAGCAAGACCTCCTCGAGCGAATTTAAGAACACAGTCGACCACCTCAAGAACGATCGTTTCAACCAAACCGAGGAGTACAAGAAAGAGCAGGAATACAAGGCTTTAGCCAAAAGCTCAGACATCAAGGGATACTTCAAATTCGTAGCCGCAGGTAACGACAAGCTTGCCGAGAACGCTATAAATTCTAACGAGTACAAAGAGTTCCTCTCCCTCCAGAACGCATCCGACCCAGAAAAAGTCAAGCGATTCAAAGAACTTAAAGGCAATAAGACTGTCAAGACTGCCGTAAAGATGACGGGTTCGTCAGCTTTCGCCAACTACAAGAAAGTCAAAGGCTCCGACAGACTCAAGAAATACGAGGCTCTTGGCGAGTATGTCAAGACCGATGCCTTCCTCTCAAAGAAGAAGGACCTCGAGAACAAGAACCGTTTCAAGGAGAGCCAGCAATACCAAGACCTTCAAGCTTTCGCACAATTGGAGGTCAATAAGGATCTCAAGTGGTACAAAGAGTGCGTTAAGAACAACACTTTCGCCGATGCCGACAAATGGCAGCTCACCTTCGCCGACGAGTTCAAGGGTTCAAAACTCGACAACGGCAAGTGGCTCACCGGCTACTACTGGGGCAAGAAGACCGCAGGCGTCACTTACAGCCTTGCCGACGAGCGTCAGAAGTTCGAAGACGGCAACGCCGTTGTAGGCTCTAACGGTCTCACTATATCTACCCGCGCTGGCAAAGTCGATGGTACGGTTTGGGCACCTCAGGCAGGCGGTTTCATAAAAGCCTCTTTCGACGCTACCGCCGCTCTCATCAACACAGGCGACAGCTTCAGCCAGAAGTTCGGTAAGTTCGAGTTCAAGGTTAAAGTCAATGGAGCCAAGAGCCCTGTCACAGACAACATCTGGCTCCGCTCCGACCGCAACCTTGAAGTTAACATCGCCACCTTCGGCGTAGGCAAAGGTGTAACGATGGGAGTCAGCCACGCTGGTCTCAACAAGGTTAGCGAAGTCGACGACGTCAAATACGCATCCGACTACTTCATCTACTCTCTCGAGTGGACTGCAAATAAGCTCACATGGAGCGTCAACGGCGTAGAGGTCTACTCCACAAAAGCCAACGTCCCGCAAGAGCCAATGTACATCGGCATAAGCTCCAACGTCGTAGGCGAAGGCGACATTGCCAACGCCGACATGAACATCGAGTGGGTTAAGGTTTACGCAGAAAAGTAGATTTAGCCCCCATGGCGGCCCTCGTGCCGCATGATTCATAAATTAAGTCTCGCGGCTCAAGCGGCATCAAGCCGACAGTCGCGAGACTTTTTTCTTTCAGCATGATATGGCGCCCCATTCAACTCTAAAACTTACGACACCAGTCGAAACAGGCAGAAGCAAGATTACCATCTCGCTCGCCAAACCGACACTCATGCTCGGTAGCTGCTTCGCTGACAATATCGGCAAGCGCATGGTGCAATGCGGTTTCGACACCATCGTCAACCCTCTCGGAACGACATACAACCCACTCTCCATCGCCAACAGCCTCAGTCGCATTGACTCTGGCACGCCATTCACAACATCAGAATGCGAGGAAATAGGGGCGGGCGATGGGCGCATTTGCTCTTTCAGCCACCATACCAGCCATGCCCGCAAGACCACAGAGGAGTTTCTCTCTGACGCCAACGACGATCTCGCAAAAGCACACGGCCACTGGCTCCGTACCGAACTGCTCATTGTCACTCTCGGTACTGCTTGGTGCTTTCGCCACAACGGCACTGGCGAAGTTGTCTCCAATTGCCTCAAACGTCCAGCTGCTGAGTTCACGCGCTTCAGGCTCTCAATGACAGAATGTACTGATGCGCTAAATCGTATCATTTCAATAGCCAAAGGGCGAGACGTTATTTTCACCATCAGCCCCATACGTCACCTTGCCGATGGTGCCCATGGCAATCAACTAAGCAAATCGACGCTATTGTTGAGCGCGGACTCCGTCATAGCCAACAATCATGACCATGCCGCCTATTTCCCTTCATTCGAGATCATGAACGACGAGCTGCGCGACTATCGTTTCTACGCCGATGACATGACCCACCCCACCCCACTTGCCGAGACTTATATCTTCGACCGCTTCATGGATTTCGCATTGCCAGACAATGAGCGAGTGAGTCTCGAAGAGAATATCAAAATTGCCAAACGTGTGGCGCACAGGGAGATGAGATAAAGGAATCGCCTCTGCATCGTTGGGTGCAGAGGCGATTCCTTTTTTTGCCTGAATAGAGTTTCTAACGGGATATTCTTCCGCTCCCATCTCCACCCATAAGAGCCTTAACCTCATCGGACGTCGAGAGGTTAAAGTCTCCGCTTATGCTGTTTTTCAATATAGCTGCCGCCGTGGCGTAATCGAGTGTCTTTTGGCAATCTCCACCATATTGGTCAAGCCCATATATCATTCCTGCGGCAAAAGCGTCTCCACAACCTACGCAATCTACGATATTATCCATAAGGTAGACCTTAGATTGGAAGAATTTGCCTTCCGCCGTATACAATAGTCCATGGAAGACGTGACGCTTAGCATCAATCACATTGCGCTGGGCTACAAACATATATTTGCACTTGGGAGCCATAGCCATCACCTCCTGGCAAAAGCGCTTATGAGGCTCCAAGTCATATGTTTCCTTATCAGACGTGAGCGTAAAAGGCAACGCCTTGACTCCAAACGTTTTTTCATATTCACCCTCAGTGCCGAACAGCACGTCACATCGTTTCGCCAAGGCTGGCATCACCTCTTCCGGCGTCTTGCCATATTTCCAAAGGTTCTTACGATAATTCAGATCAGCGGATATCGTTAGTCCATTCTTCTCCGCTTCGCCAATGGCTTCACCTACGACTTCTGCCGCATCTTCCGACAATGCAGGTCCGATGCCCGACCAATGGAACCACTGCGCCCCGCTGAATATGTGCGCCCAGTCGTAATCGTCCTTCACCGACGTCGAGAATGACGAGTTGGCTCTGTCGTACACGACTTTCGACGCCCGAAACGACGACGTGTTCTCATAGTAATATAGCCCCAGTCGCTCACCGCCTGTTGCTATGTGGTCCACCTCGACGTTATGGGAGCGAAGCTCCGCCATCGCCGCACGGGCAATGTCATTGTCGGGCAACTTGGTGACGAACTCGCTTCGCATGCCCATGTGGGCGAGCGAGACCGCTACATTTGTCTCAGAGCCACCAAACGATGCGCAATACTCATGCGTCTGCGCAAATTTCAAGTAGCCGGGAGGCGTCAACCGGAGTAATATCTCTCCAAAGGTGACTACCTTTTTCATTATCGTGTTGTTGTTTTAATGTCCTTTATTTGGTCAGCTCTTCCAACTGAGCCTGAAGATCTTCCCATTGCGTCATAAGACGCTCCAGCTTGGCATTCGCCTCAGTATGCTTGGCAGCGAGTTCAGTAGCCTGTTCATTTCCTGAACAATTCTCAAGCTGCTTCTCGATGTCGGCAATCTCTGCTTCCGCCTTGGCGATGTCGTCTTCCGCACTCTTGATGCCTTTGGTCAGTTTGTTGACTTTACGGTCGTACTCGCGCTTCTGCTCATACGTCATCTGCGGCTTGACAGGTTTCGGGGCTTCCGCTTTCTGCTGTTGGACGGGAGCTGCGACCTTGGGCTGCGTCTTCGCCTGAGCGGCTGCCGCCTTTGCCTTCTCTGCCTCCAACTCTCGCAGCGACTCCAACTTGCGGTCGCGCAAGAAGTCATATATGCCGCCAAGGTGGAGCTTCATCTTGCCACCACGGAACTCGTAAGTCTTCGACACGAGACCATCGAGGAACTCGCGGTCGTGCGATACGATTATAGCCGTCCCGCCAAAGTCCTTAATCGCTTGTTTAAGAATCTCTTTTGACCTAATGTCAAGGTGGTTGGTCGGCTCGTCGAGGATGAGAAGATTGACGGGTTCAAGAAGCAATTTAATCATTGCCAATCGGGTACGCTCACCACCAGACAAGACGCCTACTTTCTTGTCAATGTCCTCACCACTGAACATGAAAGCACCCAACATATCACGAATTTTGAGTCGGATGTCGCCAACCGCCACGCGGTCTACCGTGTCAAACACAGTATCTTCAGGGTTGAGCATATCTGCTTGGTTCTGAGCAAAATATCCGATCTTAACGCCATGACCCAAGATGATCTCACCTTGATGTTGGAGCTCGCGCATTATCATACGCGCCATGGTTGTCTTTCCCTCGCCATTTCGGCCGACAAAAGCAACTTTCTCGCCACGTTCTATCTCGAAGTCAACATCATTGATAACCACGTGATCGCCAAAGGCCTTTGACACGTGCTTACCCTGTACGGTTATAACCCCCGAATGTGGCGCAGGCGGGAACTTGATATTCAATGCACTCTTGTCGAAGTCGTCAATTTGGATGCGCTCAACCTTCTCGAGTTGCTTTATGCGGCTCTGCACCTGAACAGACTTCGTAGCCTTATAACGGAATCGCTCGATGAACTTCTCCGTGTCGGCAATCATCTTCTGCTGGTTGCGATAGGCGTTCATCTGCTGCTCGAATCGTTCTTGACGCAAAATCAAGTACTTTGAGTAATTCGCCTTGTAATCGTATATTTTACCAAGGACAATCTCGACGGTGCGAGTCGTCACGTTGTCCAAAAACGCACGGTCGTGCGAGATGACGACGACAGCTCCTGAATAGTCTTTAAGAAAGTCCTCAAGCCATTGGATAGACTCGATATCCAAGTGGTTGGTGGGCTCGTCGAGCAATATGATGTCAGGATGCGAGAGCAAAATCTTGGCCAACTCGATTCGCATACGCCATCCACCAGAGAACTCTTTCGTCGGACGCTCAAAATCTGTCCGCTCAAATCCCAAGCCTTTTAGCGTGGTCTCTATTTCGGCCTTATAATTGTCGCCTCCCATCATCGAGAGTCGCTCCGTTTTTTCAGACAACTCGGTGAGGAATTTCATGTAGTCGTCAGACTCGTAGTCTGTCCTGACGGACAGCTCCTCGTTCATCTCCTCAACTCGAGCCTGCAAGTCTTTAAGCTCCTTGAGCGCGCTCTCCGCCTCGGCGAAAACTGTCTTGTCGTCGCCATACGTCATGTGTTGGGGCAGGTAACCTATCGTGCAGTCTTTAGGTATAGACACAGATCCTTCGGTTGGAGGCTGGATTCCGCAAATCACTTTGAGCATCGTCGATTTGCCTGCTCCATTCTTACCTGCAAGTCCTATCCTGTCTTTATCGCCAACATTGAACGTTATGCCATCAAAAAGTTTGAAGCCGCCAAAGGCTACCGACAGGTTGTTTATCGCTATCACGTTATTGTTGTTGTCTTATCTTGTTGTTTATCAATTATCTGCCCTACTATTGCACGTCCGCTATCTCGACTTTCCCTTCTGTTGTGAATGTTATAGTTTTCAGACCCACGTTCACAGCCCCTCCCCAGTTTGTCAGACTTCTGAAATTGAAGTTTGACTGAAGAGCATGAGGGCGATACGAGTTTACGTCGCGCACGAAGCCTGGTCCTTTCGTAGCCAAAGCCCCGACAAACTTCATCGCTATGTCATATCCCCAAAGTCCATACTCCGAGAATCCCGACATCGGCTTCAGACGCTGGAAGTAAGGGGTGAACGCTATCGGCTCCGTAAAATACAATCTTCGATATTTGTTCAACCCATAACGTGTCTGCGCGTCAGTCTCATCAACAGCAAAAGTCGAGTATACGCGCGTATTGAGTTTATGGAAAACGCTAATCTCTATGGTCTGGAACGAGAGCCACTCACTCGTCGTCCACAATTCAACCTTTGCCGTCGGCTTCTGCTCAATGACGCCAGCCAATGACGTCAAGACGCTATTGACATACGCCTCGTTATTCGACGGGATGATTATGACGTTCGGCAATTCCTCACTTAGACATGGCAAAAAATTTGTTGGCGATGCCGTACTATACTCATGCTCAGTAAGTTTCATCCCTGCGTTCGAACACAAAGACCTCATGGTCTGCGTGCGTACCTTATATTGCGACGTCTTGTTGTTCGACTTTATCATTATCACGTTGTGTCCACCAAGCTTGCTCACCATCTGCGTAAGTATCTCTTTCCCGCTGATAGAGTCGATCACGCTTGCTTGGAAGATATACGGATTCTCCAATATCGTGCTGTCACATTGGGCGAACGGCAATACCACAGGCACGCGCTTATCGTTGGCGTAGCGCATGACGTCGGCCATCTCGTCGCGGTGGGCGGGACCGATGATGAGGTCAGGCTTCACGGTCGCATTGTTCAACTGGTTGATTGCCTGAAGGCGATTGTTCGTGTCGAGAACTTTGAGGTTTATATTGGTTCCTGCTTCAGAAAGGCTGTCAAGCGCCATTCTGACACCCTCGTAGAACTCAATATATCTGCGGCTCTTGAATGCGTAGCTCTGTTTTTGGGTATTGACGCCACTCTCACGGAGTTCTTTCATCTCGGCATACGCGTTAAACGGCAGCATCAAGAAGATGTTCAAAGTCGGGCGACCGGCCTTCAAGTAGTTGTAGTCTTGTCCCCATTGACCCTCATTCGACGCATTTCCGACATACGAAGTATCTACCGTAGCAGGCAACACGTTGTTAGTCTCGACAATTCTTGGTATCCTTATCGTCATGCCACGTTTCAGGTTATCAGCTGTCAACCCACTATTGGCATTCAATATATCGTCGACAGAAACGCCCGCAGCCTTGGCTATCGAGTATAGGGTCTCCTTTCGGCCCACATCATAATTTGAATATTCGGTCTTCGTCTGACGCTCCTTGGGGATGGCTATCACCTGCCCAATCCGCAATGCGTTCCAATCCGCCCCTGTGTTGACGGACTGTATCTTCTCTTGCGAGATGTTATATTTTATGCACAATGAGTAGAGTGTCTCGCCCTGCGCTATGCGGTGATAGTAAAAACCCGCATCCTCGGTCGGAATTCGCGATTGCGGTATTCTTATCGCAGTTCCCACGGGCAAACTTGATGGGTTCAATGCCACATTGGCATCTATGATTTGTTGCGCCTTGACGCCATAACGCAAGCCTATGGAATACAGCGTCTCTCCAGCTGCTATGACGTGGATGGCATATGCTTGTGCGGCATCAGAAGGTATCTTGATGACGTCGCCTGCTTTTATTCCCGACACGGCCGACGGGTTGAGAGCCAACAACTGCGCCACCGTGAGCCCATGGCTTTGAGCTATGCTGTACATTGTCTCGCCTCGCTCGACAGTGTACTCGACCATCTCTTTGGCGACCGCCTTGCCCTGAGAACTCTCGACACGAAGCACCTGTCCCTCTCGCACTCCCGTATTGGCCGACGGGTTGAGAGACAGCAATTTTTCAACAGTCATTCCATGCTGCTTGGCTATGCTATAGGCCGTGTCTCCCTTCTTTACTGTATATGTGGCAGACGTCTCCAGCGCCATCGTCTTAGAAGTCAATGGTATGCGCAGCACGACACCTTCGACAAGACCTGTGTTTTTCAGACTGGGGTTGGCCGATACTATGTCCTCTTGCGAGACTCCATAGTTCAGGCACAAGCGGTAAAAGCTTTCACCTTTAGCCACAGTATGGAGCTTGTAACTGCGCCCACCATCAGTGACAATCTGTTGAGCCTGAGAGGCTATGGTCATTGCGACGAACAATGCCGCTGTGACAATAAGACGTGCCGTTCGGGATAATATCATTACTTTGTTTAATTAGCTAAAGTGCCAAAAGTTTATCTACCGCCCACTCGATACCGTTGTCATCCACGGAAGGGCATACTATGTCAGCACACGCCTTCACCTCGTCAACAGCATTCCCCATGGCGATGCCCGTCCCCGCAAATCGCAGCATCTCTTTGTCGTTGCCGCCATCACCAAAGGCCATTATCTCCGATGGCGATGCGCCAATTATCTCACACAATTTCTTCATGCCGCGCACCTTGCTCTGCCCTTTAGGGACAAGGTCGGTAAACAACGGGCTCCATCGTTCCGACTCGCAATGGGGAAAATTTGTCATCATGCGAGGTTCCTCGTCCGTGCCAAAGAATGAAATCATCTGGAAGATGTCATCTTCAGCCAACTCTCGCAGGTCGACAAGTTCTGGACGTTGGAAGTTGAGCTGCTTGAACATCTCCTCTGTCGTCTTAGTGTAATAGTTCATTTTCAAACCATTGAGCAGCACTAAGCACACAGGAAACGGAACAGGACCATCGGGCTGACGCTCCACTTCTTTTGCGTAAATGATGTCCAACGCCCTCTTGACGTCCGACTTGTCAATGGGGTTCGTGTCGATGATCTTGCCATCGTAATAGTTGATGCCCCCATTGACGGTCACATAGCCGTCAAACTGCAAGTCGCCAAGGTTGTCGATGCTGAGCAGATGACGCCCCGACGAGATGAAACACTTGATTCCGTGAGACTTAAGTTTATCTATCGCCCGTCGCGTGCTGTCGGGTACTAAGTGCGTTTTGAAGCTTACAAGGGTTCCGTCAATGTCGAAAAATGCAGCCTTGAACATCTTTATATTACTATTCTATATAGTTATCTGTCACAAAATTACTTATTTTCCATTATGGTAGCCAAATGTGGGACCAAACCAGACATCTTCTCTTAAAAATGTAACACGGAGTGTCTTTTTTCTTGTCACCGCAACGAAAAAATGTTATAAACAACATCGTGCGTGTGCAAAAAAGAGATTTTTTTTAGAATTTTGCAACGCGTGTGTAAGACGACCGCCTTTTCTGATGAAAGAAAACGGCTCAAGTCAGAAACCGAAGACGACAATAAAAAACAAGACAAATGAATCTGATCGTTGCAAAGGAGCATTTCTCCGAGAACGTTATCATGCTCGAGATTGAGGCTCCACGCATTGCCAAAGCAAGAAAGGCTGGGCACTTCGTCATTGTCAGGGTTGACAAAAATGGCGAGCGCGTTCCTCTCACAATCGCAGGCTCAAACATAGAGAAAGGCACAATTACTCTCGTTGTCCAGCGTATCGGCGTTTCCACATGGAAGCTCACAAACCTCAACGTAGGCGATTACGTCGAGGACATAGTTGGCCCGCTCGGTCGCGCCACACAAATTGAGAAGCAGGATGGCACAGTCCTCTGCGCAGGCGGTGGCGTCGGAGTCGCCCCTCTCCTCCCTATCATCCAAGCCCACCACGAAGCCGGAAACCGCGTCGTTGCCGTCCTCGCAGGCCGAACCAAAGAGCTCATCATTCTCGAAGATCAGGTTCGCAAATATGCCGACGATGTCGTCATCATGACCGACGACGGATCCTATGGTACAAAAGGTCTCGTCACAACTGGCATGGAAGAGGTCATCAACCGCGAGAAAGTCGCCGAGGCTGTTGTCATAGGCCCTGCCATAATGATGAAATTCGGAGCCCTCACCACAAAGAAATACAACATCCCAACGTGGGTGAGCCTCAACACCATAATGGTCGACGGCACAGGCATGTGTGGAGCATGCCGCGTCAGCGTAGGAGGCAAGACCCGCTTCGTATGCGTCGACGGTCCTGAGTTCAACGCCCACGAGGTCGACTTCGACGAGATGCTCAAGCGCATGGGTGGCTTCAAAGCCGAAGAGCAAGCCGCTTTCGCTGCCTACAAAGAGGCTTGCGGCATGAATTAACAAAAACCAACCAGAGAACAGTAATTGAAAATGTCTGACATTCAAGATATACGTAAGGCTCAACGCGACGAAGAGTGGCGCAAAGCCGTCAGGGACAGCATCAAACCCAAAGACCGCATGGCGCAAGAGCGCGTTGTGATGCCCGAAGCCGACGCCAACGAACGCTCACACTCCTACATCGAGGTAAACATGGGTCTTGACCTCGAGCAGGCCATGAACGAGGCCAAGAGATGCCTCGACTGCCCCAGCCCCTCTTGCGTAACGGGATGCCCTGTCGAAATCAACATCCCTACTTTTATCAAGAACATCGAGCGCGGCGAGATCCTCGAGGCAGCACGCGTCATCAAAGAGACAAGCACGCTCCCCGCAGTCTGCGGCCGCGTATGCCCTCAAGAGAAACAGTGCGAGAGCAAGTGCATCTACATTAAGAGCAAGAAGAAGGCCGTAGCCATCGGCTACCTCGAACGTTTCGCTGCCGACTACGAGCGCACTTCCGGCAAGGCAGCAACGCCCGAGACGGCAAAACCCAATGGTATCAAAGTCGCCGTGATCGGCTCCGGACCAGCCGGCCTCACCTGCTCAGGCGAACTCGCCAAGAAAGGTTACGACGTGACGATCTTCGAGGCACTCCACGAGATTGGCGGCGTCCTCAAATATGGCATTCCCGAATTCCGCCTCCCGAACAATATCGTCGATTTCGAGATCAACAATCTCAGCAAGATGGGCGTCAAGTTCGAGCCCGACTTCATCGTCGGCAAGACTGCGACCATGGACGACCTCCGCAAAGAGGGCTTCAAAGCGTTCTTCGTAGGCAGTGGCGCCGGACTCCCTCGTTTCATGGGCATCCCTGGCGAGAACTGCAACGGCATCATGAGTTCCAACGAGTACCTCACCCGTGTAAACCTCATGCACGCAGCCGACAAGAACTACGACACGCCCATAATTTTCGGCAAGAACGTCGCCGTCATCGGCGGCGGCAACACCGCGATGGACTCCGTCCGCACGGCTCGTCGCCTCGGTGCTGATAAGGTAATGCTCATCTACCGTCGCTCCGAAGTCGAGATGCCGGCCCGCCTCGAAGAGATCCACCACGCCAAAGAGGAGGGCGTCGAGTTCATGACCCTGCACAACCCTGTTGAATATCTCGCCGACGACAAAGGCCGCGTCCGCGCCATGAGAGTCCAGCGCATGGAACTTGGTGAGCCCGACGAGCGTGGCCGTCGTAAGCCTGTCCCCGTCGAGGGAGCCATCGAGGAGATCCCTGTCGACCTCGTCATTGTCAGTGTCGGTGTTTCTCCCAACCCTCTGATTTCCAGCTCACACCCCGACATCAAGACCACGGAGCGAGGCACCCTCGAAGCCAACGATTCTCTCCAGACTTCCGTACCCGATGTCTTCGCTGGCGGCGACATCGTCCGTGGTGGCGCAACAGTTATTCTCGCCATGGGCGATGGTCGCAAGGCTGCCGCTTCCATCGACGAGTACCTTAAGCAAAACGCCTAAAGGTTTTTCCTTCACATAATTATCTTTGGCGGCGAGTAGCGACAACACGCAACTCGCCGCCTTTGCCTTTGTTAAACACGATAAAAGCGACTAAATTTGCGGTAGATTATCGTCACTTCATAATGAGAGCGACTGACAGAAGCGGACGGCCACACGCAAATAACTTTTAGATTGGCTAACCGCACCAACAATATACAGCGGGCGATTCTCCTTTTCACGCCCATCTTAATGGCAATCCTCATAGTGCAGCCAGGCATCAGCCGGGCCGCCGCTTTTTTGCATCCGCTGCCAACCGACAGCGCGACACTTTCCCTCCACGCCGACTCGCTGCTCCGAAAGCCCCAGACTCCAGTCCATGCACCAGCGTCCGACACACCATCCATGCCCACAGAAGCATCAGACACCACACAGAAAAAAGATGGCAAGAGCGGCAGCTCCATGATGATCGACGCTGAGGTCAAGTACGAGGCTAAAGACTCCATGCGCTTCGATTTTGAGAGGAAGAAGATGTACCTCTATGGCGACGCTAAAATCGACTATGGCGACATCTCCCTCACAGCCTATGCCATTGAGCTTGACATGGATAGCTCTATCGCCTACGCCCACGGCATCGTCGACTCCACCGGCGTCGAGTCCGGTCTCCCTGTCTTCAAAGACAAGAGCGGCGAGTACACCATGCGCACAATGAAGTACAACTTCGACACAAAAAAGGCGATTATCAACCATATAGTCACCGAACAAGGCGAAGGCTTCGTCGTTGGCTCACGTGCCAAACGCGTCAGCGAGAAGGTCTACTTCATGAAAGATGCCAAATACACAACCTGCGACAACCACGAACACCCACACTTCTACCTCAATCTCACGAAAGCGAAGGTAATCCCAGGCAAAAAGACAGTTACTGGTCCCGCATACCTTGTCTTGCTCGACGTCCCTCTCCCTATCGCCATCCCATTTGCCATAATCCCCAACACAAAGTCATACAGCTCAGGTGTCATCATTCCAAGCTATGGCGATGAGAGCACGCGAGGTTTCTATCTCAAACAAGGCGGCTACTATTGGGCTGCCAACGAATATTTCGACCTCAAAGTCCTTGGCGATATATACACCAAAGGATCATGGGGTCTGCACATCTCTTCGGTCTACAAGAAGAGGTACAAGTTCAGCGGCAGCTTCTCCAGCGACATCATCACAAACATCTATTCCGAAAAGAGCCTGCCTGACTATCAAAAAAATAACGACTTCTCCATCCGTTGGAACCACTCCCAAGATTCCAAGGCCAATCCCGACCAGACTTTCACTGCCTCGGTAAACTTCTCCACGAGTTCCTACAACAAGAATAACGTGGGCAACGTCGTCAACACCCAAGCCCTCACAACCAACCAGAAAAGCTCCAGCATCTCGTATAGCCGCAAGTGGTCTTGGAACCCGTTCCGCCTGACAGCTTCGTTGCTCCACTCGCAAAATAGCCGCGATACGTCTATCAGCCTCACGCTGCCAGACTTGTCCATCTCGTCCACCCGACGTTTCTACCCCTTTAAGCCAAAAAAGTCCGTAGGCTCTTCCAACAATCTCTTTCATAACGTGAACCTCAACTACTCGCTCTCCATGAAGAACAGCATCTCATGCAAAGAGCGAGACCTCACTTTCGCACCAGAAAGTTTCTCCACGACATGGAAGAACGGCATGAAGCACACCATACCCATTACCACCAACTTCAAGCTGCTCAGGTATTTCTCCCTCACACCTTCGTTCAACTATACCGAACGATGGTATCTCAACAAGACGCGTAAGGTCTGGGACGAGGACAACCAAAAACTCGTCAAGCTCGATCCCGAACAGGGCTTCAACCGCGCCTACGACTTCAGCATGTCCGTTGGAACAAGTACCAAAATATACACCTTCTATCGCCCTATACGCGCCCTCTTCGGCGATAAGATTAATGCCATACGCCATGTTATGACCCCATCGGTCAGCATCTCCTACACTCCCGACTTCTCACAGGCTAAATATGGCTTCTACGACCATTTCCAATACTACGACGCCAAGAACGACGAAGTTGTAGACTACAAATACTCCCTATACGAGGGCTACCTCTACGGCACTCCAGGCTCCGCCAAGAGCGGAAAACTCTCCTTCTCGCTCGGCAACACCCTCGAGATGAAGGTCAAAACCGATAAGGACACTACCGGCTTCAAGAAAATCGCCCTCCTCGAAAGCCTCAGTCTCTCAAGCGGCTACGATTTCATGAAAGACTCCATGAAGTTCGACAACATCTCAATGAGCGGCCGCACAAAGGTCTTCGGAACAAGTGTAAGCTTCTCCGCGCAATTCGACCCCTACGGCGTCGTGGCTTCTCCTAAAGGGCAGGCCATTCGCATCAATCGCGGAGCCATCAAGGTCAACAACAAACTCGTCCACATGAAGAGCGCAAGCCTCAGTTTCGGCATCCAGCTCTCGCCCGATACTTTCAAGAAGAAAGACAAAGACTCTAATAATAGCGACGAGGAAGACGATGACTATGACGAAGATTGGTCTCTCCGCGCCGCCGAAAGCGACACCCCCGAGCCTGGCGCGCAAATGGACAAGAATGCGCAAGAGACCGTCTCCAACGTCACCGACGACGGCTACGTGACCTTCAGCATGCCATGGAGTTTGTCCATCAATTACAGCCTACGCGTCTCGCAAGGAACGTTTAAGCCCGAGACGGCAACCTACAAATACAACATCTCGCAATCCATAAACGTCAACGCCTCGCTCTCGCTAACCCAAAAGTGGAAGTTCTCCGTCTCATCGGGATACAGCTTCGACGAGCACAAACTCTCACAAACCTCCATCGGCATCACTCGCGACCTCCACTGCTGGAGCATGGGCTTCAACATCGTGCCGACAGGACTCTACAAGTCCTACTCCTTCAACATCGCTGTCAATAGCAGCATGCTCCAAGATCTCAAGTACGACCAGCATAACAGCCCTCGCGACAATGGTCGATACAGGTAACGACGCTTGACAATTCTTATACGCCCCGACATCGCCTCAAAACGATTTGCCGGGGCCTCTTTTATTTTATTATCTCACTAATTTTCGCTATATTAGCTACATGAATCGGGAGTCTGACGAGTATCGCACAGTTACGGGCGAAGCCTCTGGAATATACAAGGAAAAGGGCAGCCGTTTCCTCGCTTTCGCCTACAACGTCACCACCCCCGAGGAGGCGAAAGAGAGGGTGCGCGAAAAGCAAAAGGAATACCACGACGCCCGACACCACTGCTACGCTTGGAGACTCGGTCCCGGCGATGGCGAAACAAAGGTCGGCGACGACGGAGAACCTTCTGGCACCGCCGGACGCCCAATCCTCGGACAAATACTCTCTGCCGGACTGACAAACATCGTCGTAGTAGTAGTACGATATTTTGGCGGCATAAAGCTCGGCACCGGCGGTCTCATCGTGGCATACAAGACAGCAACATCTGACTGCCTCGCCAATGCACAAATCGAGACTCGCACATTCGACGTCAAGCTCACCGTCTCGTTTCCTTATCTTGCCATGAATGGCGTCATGAAAGCGCTGAAAGACAGTTCCGCCAAAATAGAAAGCCAGGCTTTCGACACCAACTGCCTAATAAAGCTCAGCGTCCGCAAGGCCGAACACAACCAAATAGCATCACGCCTCACCGACCTCGACGGTGTGACTGTCGAAGAGGAATAACATCCAAAATGGACAATGCCACCCAATACGCCATCGTGGCTATCATTCTCCTCGCCGCCACTTTATACGCTGTCCGACGGACAGTTCGCACTCTCCGACGGGCTAAGAGGGATGGCAAATGCGCCGGTTGCCCTTTAGCCGATGCTTGCGAAATAAAACACAACTGTCAGCATGACGATGACACTTGCTGCCAATAAAGAAGTCAACATTCATCAACATTATACAATAAAATGACCTTTAACCACATAACCCTATGCTTAGCCGCCTTGGTGCTCGCCAGCTGCTCTGCATCGCCTGACAGGCAGGAACACAGCATCTCGTCTTGGCAGTTCAGCCGCGACAGCGCACAGTGGCAAAATGTCTCCATCCCACATGACTGGGCCATTGCTGGTCCTTTCGATAAGAAATGGGATCTCCAGACAGTCGCCATCGTACAAAATGGCGAGACAGAGGCAACCGAGAAAAGCGGACGCTCCGGTGCGCTCCCTTGGATAGGCAAGGGCTATTATCGCACATCCATCACCATCGACGAAGGCACCACTGACGCCCGTCTTGTATTCGACGGCGCGATGAGCGAGCCTGTTGTCTACGTCAACGGCAAAGAGGCCGGTCGATGGGCATATGGATACAACGCTTTCGAGATCAACATCACTCCGTTCGTCCATGTCGGTGCCGATAACGAAATTTCCTTAAGCCTCAACAACCGCGAGGAGAGCAGCCGCTGGTACCCTGGCGCAGGCCTTTATCGTCCCGTCTCTCTCGTCACCACCAGCAGCAGTGCGCGCATCGACGATTGGAAAACCTTCCTCCGTACCAAGTACATCGACGCCAACGCTGCCACTCTCGCTTTCGACAGCCACGTAGACGGGCTTCAAGGGCAGACAGATGCGACAATGATCGTCGACCTTCGTGATAATGCCGACAACTTCATCTCTTCAACCATCTTCCGCATCGACTCCCTCGGCAATTCCAAAGGCATAATCGACGTCAAGAACCCTAAACTTTGGTCTCCCGAGTCTCCATATCTATACAATGCTACCGTATGCCTCGCCATTGACGGCAAGAGCATCGACCACCACTCTTTCAAAACTGGCATCCGCACCGTCAGCGTCGACAGTGAACATGGCTTCCGACTCAACGGCAAAACCCGCAAAATACAAGGCGTATGCCTTCACCACGACCTCGGTCCTCTCGGCGCAGCTGAAAACCGCGCGGCCTTCATCCGCCAAATCAAGACCATGAAGGATATGGGCGCCGACGCCATACGCACTGCCCACAATATGCCCAGCCGTATGCAAATGGAGGTATGCGACTCCCTCGGCATGATGGTCATGGCAGAGAGCTTCGATATGTGGATCTACCCTAAGTGCAAGAACGGCTACGCTCGTTTCTTCAATGAATGGAGCGATCGCGACATCACTAACCTCGTCCTCCGACACCGCAACCACCCATCTATCATCATGTGGAGCATCGGAAACGAGATTCCAGAGCAAGGTATAGAAGATGGTCCCGAGATCCTCACTCGCCTTCAGAACATATGCCACAGCCTCGACGAGACTCGCCCTGTGACGCAAGGCATGGACCGCATCGAGGCGGCAATCGCCAACAACTACGCTCAGCTCCAAGATGTCGTCGGCATGAACTACCGCGTCCACCTCTACAAGCCTAACATCGACAAACTCCCACAAGGAATAATCCTCGGTTCCGAGACAGCATCCACGGTCAGCAGCCGCGGTGTCTACAAGTTCCCCGTCGAAACCGTATATGACAAAGCCTACCCCGACGGACAATGCTCCAGCTACGATGTCGAATATTGCTCCTGGAGCAATATCCCTGAGGATGATTTCATCGCCCAAGATGACCTCCCATATACCATCGGGCAATTCGTTTGGACAGGCTATGACTACCTCGGCGAGCCGTCTCCATACGACACCTACTGGCCAAGCCGCAGCAGCTATTTCGGCATTTGCGACCTCGCAGGCCTACCCAAAGATCGCTACTACCTCTACCGCAGCGTTTGGAACAAGAATAGCCACACGACGCACCTCCTACCCCACTGGACATGGCCTGGCCGCGAAGGTCTCGCAACTCCGGTATACTGCTATACCGACGCCCCGACGGCCGAGCTTTTCATCAATGGCAAGAGCCAAGGTAAAATCAGCAAGAACAAGGATAGCAAGCTCGACCGCTACCGACTCCGTTGGAACGACGTGACCTACGAGCCTGGCGAGATTGCCGTCATAACCTACGACGCCGAGGGCAAAGAGATGGGCCGCGACACAGTACAAACCGCCAGCACGCCCGCCAAACTCTCTCTCTCGGCAGACAAGACAGTTCTCAACGCCAACACCGACGACCTCGCCTTTATCACCATAGCCCTCACCGATAATCGTGGCACCGTCATCCCAACAGCATCAGACACACTCACCATCGAGGTCTCTGGTGCAGCCCGCTACCAAGCCGCTTGCAATGGCGACGCCACCTCGCTCACTCCATTCGTCAGCAACAGAATGGAACTTTTCAACGGCATGATGGTCGCCATCGTCCGCACAAACGGGCAGTCAGGCAACATCAAAATCAAAGTCACAGAACCTAAGTCTGGCATCTCTAACGAGATAACGCTGACGGCTAAGAAATAACAAGAACCAGCGAAGCAATAAAAAACACAAGCCGCCAGACAGCCTGTGTCTGGCGGCTTGTTTAGCCTTACGCGACTCTTAGATCAGCTCAACCGTTTAAAACTTGAAGGTCAAACCAACATTAATATGCTGGAAGCGATCCCAAGTAGTCTCAAAGTTCACACCAAAGGCAGGGCAGAACATGTAACGGCAACCTGCCACAATCCTTGGCTCGACGAACTTCGTGTCTTTACTTGTATTCTTCTCTCCATCGTTCCACTTAACCTTCTCAATGTCAACGAATAGGAAGTTAAGGCCGCCGTACGTGTCGAGCTGAGGGATGAAAGAGTAGTGCAATGCGCCGCGAGTACCGATGCGAACGCGGCTGAAGTCATAGAAATCGCCACTATTGAAACCCGCACCGAGAATGAGACCTGCTGATACAGTACCCTTCTCATTGATGACGTTCATGAAACCATATTCGCCCATGATGCTGAAGCCATTCGTCGCACCATTGCTGTGACCATCCGAACCGAGAGCATAGTCCAAGTTGATGCCGACGTCGCCTTTGCGGAACTGGCTCTGCGCCTGAGAATTTGCCGCACCGAAGAACATCGCGGCAGCCACCATGATGGCAGAAAGAGTTGCTTTCATCTTCTTGTTGTTTTTTAAAATTCTAACGTAATGTCGTCAGATGACGCTAAATTATAGTTATTATCAACCACAAACAAAAAACCCCGCCCCTTTTTAATCGGGGCGAGGCATCTTCTGTTTGCCTTAGCAGGTATATCTCTTACAATTCTGCCGTCAGGCATGAACCTTGACCGCATGAATGGCTATATATACTTACTGACGAGGCGCGCGGGGAGCGCGCTCCTCACGAGAGTGAGCCTCAGACACGGCGATGTTGCGGCCGTCGAACTCATAACCGTCAAGCTCGCGGATGGCCGTCTGGGCTGCCTCGTCATCAGGCATCTCGACAAAGCCGAAGCCCTTGCTACGACCAGTAACGCGGTCAGTGATGATGCGGGCAGACGAGACCTCGCCATACTGGCTGAACAGTTCGTTGAGCTTCTCCTCTTTGGTGCGGAAGTTCAACTTTGCTACAAAGATGTTCATTCTTTGAAAGATAGATTAAAAAAGGGATAGATTTATAGTTGGGCGCATGCCTCGGGTGAAGAGACCTGCGTTTTTTGCTGCGTTTGTATCGGTATGTCTTTCTCTCTGCGCCCCTTTTGCAATCCTTGGACATCGGACTACTATTGGGCTTTGCCTCTTATCTGGGGCTTATTTTATAGACGCTAAATTAGATATTTTTATGTCACTCGCAAGAGGGCTTCCAATAAAAAATTTCAAAGTGTGGCTCGAAGACTTTATCTTTGCGACGTAATAAAAAACATGCCAACGTAGTGGTGAGGTTCTCCACTCCACCCTATGGGCGACAACAACCAAGATAAACGAACTAACCAAAGAGATGTTAGAAGGTATTCTTTCTATATCAGGCAAAGGCGGGCTTTTCAAACTCGTCTCCCAAGGCAAAAACGCCATCATCGTCGAATCCCTCACCGACGGCAAACGCACCCCTGTTAGCGGCACTTCCCGCGTAAGCTCTCTCCACGAGATCTCCATGTACACCACCGGCGATGACGTCACCCTCGCTCACGTCATGGCAAACATCTTCAAACTCACGGGCGGCAAAGAGTGCATAAGCGCAAAAGCCTCCAACGAAGAACTCAAGGAGTTCATGGGCAAAGCTCTCCCAGAGTGGGACTCAGAGCGCATCTACGTCTCCGACATCAAGAAGCTCGTCTCTTGGTACAACATTCTTCTCGCCCATGGTCTCGTAAGCGAGAACGAGGAGGACGAAAAAGAGAACAAAGAGGCATAAGCCAATAACATACAAGATGCCGCGCCTCATTCGCCACTTCGGCTTATGAGGCGCGGCCTTTTCTTGTCACTCTCCCTGCAAAGCCAACTTGTTAAGAGTCACTAAATAAGGGGCAACCTTACAGATATAGGCAAACATTGGCTATCTTTGGAAACACAAACCCCAAGATGATCAACATTTCTGTCATAGTACCGGTCTACAACCGACCAGAAGAGCTCAAAGAACTATTAGACTCACTTACCATCCAACACTTCAAGGAGGCGACGGAGGTCATAGTGGTCGAGGACGGTTCTTCAATAACAAGCGAGGAAGCTGTTGACCAATTCAGAAACCAGCTCAACATCAAGTATATAACCCAGCCTAACGCTGGACCGGCCGCCGCACGCAACCGTGGAGCGCAAGACGCTTCCGGCAAATACCTCTTCTTCTTCGATTCCGATTGCACCCTGCCTTCCGATTTCTTCGACAAGATAGGGCAACACATAAAAAAAACCGAAGTTATGGACTGCTTCGGCACGCGCGACCAAGCTCACCGTTTCTTCTCCCCCATCCAGAAAGCCATTTCATACTCCATGACTTCGTTCTTCACCACTGGCGGCATACGCGGCGGCAGCAAGAGCAAGATGGACTCATTCTACCCGCGCAGCTACAGCATGGGTATCCGGCATGATGTGTTCGACGCTGTCGGAGGATTTTCCGCCATGCGCTATGGCGAGGATATAGATCTCTGCATGAGGGTGAAAGAGGCGGGCTATAAACTTTGCCTCGTCGACGACACTTTCGTATACCACAAGCGACGCTCAACTTTCCGTTCCTTCTTCAAGCAGACGTTCTGCTCCGGCACGGCTCGTGTCGACTTGGCAATGCGCCACAAAGGAGCGTTGAAGATGGTGCACCTGCTGCCTTCCGTAGCCGTGCTGACTCTTGTCACGTTGCTAATACTGAGCTTTGCCGTCTGCCCTCTATTCCTTCTGCCAATCGTGGCGTATGGGGCACTTATAATGCTCGACTCATGGAAGAAGTTCCGCAGCCTCAAGGTGGCTCTGCTCAGCGTATGGGCCAGCTGCATCCAAATTTGCGGTTATGGGCAAGGATTTCTTTACAACGCTTGGGAGCGCATAATCATGAGAAGGCGAGATACTGTCGCTTTCCAAAGGACGCTTTACAAATAAACGCCCCCCCCTTAATCGTTGAGCGACAAGATGTTCTTAACATCGACGCTCAAGACTTCCTCATCAATAAGCATACGAATGACCTCAGTTACGACACGAGGGTCATAGCCGTCAATGCACCTGACAACGTCGAGCGATAACGGTCCATCTGACAATTTGCTTGTGACAATTTTCTCTATATCCTCTCGCATCGCCTTTGCTGTGCGAGAGTCTTTTTTACGCTCAATGCACACGTCGCACTGCCCACAGTCTTCTGCCTCCGTATCGCCAAAATATTCCAACAGAAGCCTGCTCCGACACACGTCATTCCTCGTCCCGTATGCTATCATGCTTTCTATTCGCCGTGTAGCGTCTGCTCGTCTGTCCTCATAGACGCTCTTTGGAAATACCATACGACGCTCATCCTCACGCTCTTGCAGCCACGTTATAAACTCCGTGTGCTTTCGAGGATTATACGTCACAATGCCAAGACGATCCAACTCCAACAACCGCTCGTACACCTCTTGTTGAGCCAATCCGCACATCTTGCCTATCTTCTCCTCACTTATAGTGGCAAGCTCCATGAAAATCCCTGTATAGCTTCGCAAAACGGCCTTTATCAATGGGGCTAAATGTGGGTATGCCTCCTCTATTCTGTACAGGCGGTTGCGCTCAACAAGGAACATGAGGCGCGACGTTAAATCGACATTGGGCTGGTACTCCATATAGCCTGCACGCTCCAATATCGCCAAAGCTCCGAGCGTCATCGTCACCTGACGATGCGTCTCTCGGCAAAACCTGTCTATATTGAACTCTGCAACGTGTCCGTATCCACTCCCTACCCCTATCTCATGCAAATTGCAGATGCTATTATACACTCCTTTTACAAAATCTATTGGAGGAAAGGCGGATGTCACATGCCGACGCAAGTTTGTCGCATCGGCATTCGACCACAACAGAACTGCATATGACTTTTTGCCATCTCGCCCAGCACGCCCAGCCTCTTGAAAGTAAGCCTCTATTGACTCTGGCGAATCAATGTGGATGACTACTCGAACGTCAGGCTTGTCAATGCCCATTCCGAAGGCATTGGTACACACTATGATACGCGTCTTGCCCTTTGTCCATTCGTCTTGTCGTCTGTTTTTTTCCTTGGCGTCAAGACCTGCATGGAAGTAGTCGACAGAGAAACCCTGAGCTTTTAGGAGGTCCGCATAGTCGCGTGTTCTCTTGCGACTGCGGACATAGACAATGGCAGAGCCCTCAACGGAGTGTAATATGCGTACCATCTGCTGCTCCTTGTCCTCCGCCTGCCTAACCACGTAGGCCAAGTTCGCGCGTGCGAAACTCATTGAGAATAGGTTCGGCTGACGGAATTTTAAGCTTAGCATGATGTCATCAGCAACCCTCGGCGTGGCCGTCGCAGTCAATGCCAACACGGGAACGTCGGGTAACAGCTGACGGACTTCTGCAATGTTGAGGTAAGAGGGGCGGAAGTCATAACCCCATTGGGAGATACAGTGCGCCTCATCGACAACGAGCATCGAGACATCCATCTGCGCCACCTTCAATCGGAAAAGGTCTGTCGACAGACGCTCTGGCGAGAGGTACAGAAACTTACATGCGTGGAATATGCAGTTGTCGTATGCCGCAAGCATCTGCTCGTGGCTCATCATGGAGTTCACAGCATGAGCCAATACGCCTTTACGGCGAAGCGAGGAGACCTGATCATTCATTAATGCAAGAAGAGGCGTAACGACTATGCACACCCCATCCTGCGCAAGTGCCGGGACTTGGAAGGTTACCGACTTCCCTCCACCCGTGGGCATAAGCCCCAGCGTGTCGCGACCTTCACCTATGGAACGTATAATATCTAACTGGATAGAACGGAATGAGTCGTAACCCCAATACTTCTTGAGAATTGCGAGATATTCCTTTTCATCCACAGCCATAGCGTACTTTCTTAACGCAGCGATTGTGCAACCATCTCTGCGCAAAGCTCTCCGTCTATGGCGGAAGAGACGATGCCACCGGCATAGCCAGCCCCCTCGCCACACGGATAGAGACCACTAAGGCTCAAACTTTCAAGCGTCTCCGTATTTCTTGAAATGCGGACAGGAGACGAAGTGCGGCTCTCAACACCGACAACAAGAGCCTCGTTTGTGACGAAACCTCGCGCATGACGGTCAAAATCCTCAAATCCCTTGCGCAGTCGCATGCCTATATTGTCAGGCAACCAGAAATGTAGAGGCGAGGACACAAGACCAGGCACGTAGGAACACTCTGGCAGCTCGTATGAAAGTCGCCCGTCGACAAAATCTGCAAGTCCTTGGGCAGGAGCGATAACCCCATGACCTCCATTGATATAAGCAAGACGCTCCAACTCTGCCTGATAATGGAGGCCGCCTAATACGCCATCATCGGCAAACTGACCAATATCCTCGGGTCGCACCTCGACAACAATGCCGCTATTGGCAAATGGAGAGCCACGATGTGACGGCGACATACCATTGACTACCTGTTGGTTAGGTCCTGTCATGGCAGGAACGATAAAGCCGCCTGGACACATACAGAAAGAGTAGACTCCTCGTCCCTCAACTTGTGTGACCATTGAATATGAGGCAGGAGGAAGATAGTCGCCTCGTCCCTCAGGGCTATGGTATTGGATTTCATCAATGAGGTCTTGCGGATGCTCAACACGTACACCCATAGCCCACGTCTTTGGCTCGAGAGCCACGCCCTGACGGAGAAGCATCTCGTAGACATCGCGAGCAGAGTGACCTGTCGCCAATATCACGGCACGCCCCTCGACGGTAGTGCCATCAGACAGACGCACTCCCGTTGCCTTCTTTCCATCAGTGATAAGGTCGGTCACCTTGGCGCCGAAACGCACCTCGCCGCCATTCTCAATGATGGTCTCGCGCATCGCCTTTATGACGTATGGGAGCTTGTCTGTACCGATATGAGGATGCGCATCGATAAGAATATCGTGCTGTGCGCCATGATGGCAGAAGACTTCGAGAATCTTGCGGACAGAACCGCGCTTTGTGCTACGAGTGAACAGCTTGCCATCAGAAAAAGTGCCGGCTCCACCCTCACCGAAAGCATAGTTTGACTCAGGATCAAGGGTGACATTACGATTCAACTGGGCAAGATCCTTTTTGCGCTCACTCACATCCTTGCCACGCTCCAAGACTATGGGGCGAAGCCCAAGCTCTATAAGGCGAAGGGCAGCAAAAAGACCTCCAGGTCCAGCACCCACGACAACGACGGGGTCGGCCGAGCGAACATCCTTATACCCTGGTAGTTCCAATTGCTCTGGCTTGGGTTCTTCATCGACAAAGACATCAAAAGTCAGAGTCACGGTGACGCTCTTATGGCGAGCATCAATGGAACGTCTAACGAGGCGCATTGCTGCAATAGAAGCCTCGTTGACATCAATATCATTGGCCGCCTTGCGACGGCAGAAAGTCTCGTCGGCAGCGTCAGCTGGAGCGAGATTCATAGTAATCTGCTTAATCAACTCAGGAACTGTTGAAAAGAATTATTTACCCTTAGACAAGAAACGTTCCAGCTCATCCACTCTGTCGAAACGCTCTTGTGAATAAGTGTCAGAAGAATCTACCACCCTTTTATACAACAAGAGAGAACGGGCTGCTACGTCTCTGCGAAGGTTATCAGAAATGTTAGACACTTTGAAGTCTGCGTACATGAGTGCGGCAAGAAGCTCTATGCGCTGGAGCATCTCATCGGCAGACAGCTGATCGGGGGCCACTCCTTGGGCCGATGCTGCCACATTTGCTACCGTGGAGATCATCTCGTCTTCCTCTGCCTTGCGGAAGAAATCCTTGTCTCCCCCAAACGTTGCATAGAGTGCCTCAACCTCCTTTTGGCGCACTGCTTCGTCGCCATCCCGCTCAAGAAGATTGGATATGGCAGCGAAAAGATCCTGTATGAGCTTTAAAATGTAATCGCGACGCAACATAAAGCTCAATTGTTAATACTCTCCCCCACCCTCTCGGACGGTGATACGGCGCGAGAGACCATGGACGACACGATACTTGTCAACAGCAGCCACACGATATACGTAGCGTTGACGCTTGCCACGGCAGACAGTGAGGTTGACTCTTGGACGATCAACGATACATAAGATCGTCTCATTGGCACCTATCTTTTCGGACTCTGCACGCGGCACGCGATAGACAACGAAGAAACGGACTTGCGAAGTGTCGCCCTCAACATCCCATGTGAGGGTACGGCCATCCCTCTCAAGGCGCGTAATGGTTATCTCATCGGCATGACCTTTGGTCACAGGAACTTGGAGAGCCTTATCACGATAAAAATCATAGGACAAGTAATCTTCAAAACCTAAGATGTCACGGTTAAACTGGCGGAAGCTGAAATAGACACTACCGTCGAGCTTGCTATTCTTGCGCACCTTAGAAATCTGGTCGGGCATCTCGGATCTGGCATTCCAACCAGCATTGGGGGTCTTGCCTTCATTAATCTTGAATACCGCATGACCGATAAACACCTTGGTAGCATCAGTGCTTCGTTCTCCCCACCATCGTTGGAGCACATCGAAATCGCACCACTTGTTTCCATGCTCCCAATAGACTTGCGGGACGACATAGTCTATGAGGCTATCGTCAATCCAATTTAGAATATCAGCATATAGGACGTCGTAGTCTGATACGCCTGCCTTAGTGTCAGAACCTTTTGCGTCATCACGCTTGTTGCGCCATACGCCGAAGGGGCTGATGCCGAACTGAACCCACGGTTTAGATTTTCTGATTTCCTCTGACACTGAGGCTATTACGGCTGTTACATTAGAGCGGCGCCAATTAGCTTGCGTCATATGCAGTGGATTGAATTCAGCAAAGGACTTGCTGTCATCGAAAACCTCGCCTTTAGCAGGATATGGGTAGAAATAGTCATCGAAGTGGATGCCGTCGATGTCATATCGGGAGACGATATCCATAACGACCTTGGTGACATATTGGCGCGCCTCGGGAATGCCCGGGTCGAGATAGAGCTTATTATTGTACTTAATAATCCACTCGGGGTGGCGTGAGGCGATGTGGCTTGATGCCGTGGGGAAATCGGCCTTTGGCGTGACACGGAACGGGTTTATCCATGCATGCAGCTCAATTCCTCGACGATGAGCACCCTCAATCCAATATGAGAGAGGGTCAAAAGAGAGGGGAGCGTCAAAATTAGTCCCCACGAGATAATAGGAGGGCGGCTCGATGGACGAGCGATAGAGAGCGTCGCTGCAAGGGCGCACTTGAAGGAAGACGACATTAAGCCCCATGGCGGCTGAACGGTCGAGGATGGCATCGGCTTCGCGGCAGAGGGCATCCTCTGACAGCCCTGGAGCGGATGGCCAGTCGATATTTGCGACCGACGCTACCCAGATGCCTCGCATCTCGCGTTCCATCAGCTCCTCGGGCATCTTCTGCGCCCAAAGGAGGAGTGGCACCCAAAGCGACAATAGCGTCAGAAAGAGACGAATCATTTATTTGCAGCCAAATTTTTTATAACACTGCCTATATAATCAAGGATAAGCTCTCGCCCCTTGAATTTGGCGGACGAAGTTACAAACATTGGGGGAAGGGACTGCCACGTCTTGAGCATTTCTTGACGATAAGCCTCAACCTGCTTGTCAACTTGCGTTTCGGACAACTTGTCGGCCTTGGTAAAGATGATGGCAAAAGGCACACCATTTATGCCAAGGAACTCCATGAAGTTGCGGTCGATGGTTTGCATCGGGTGGCGGACATCGACGAGCACGAAGAGTGAGGTGAGTTGCTCGCGCTTGAGGGCGTAGTCTGTTATTATGGATTGGAACTTGGCTTTCTCACCGAGAGGAACTTTGGCGTAGCCGTAGCCAGGGAGGTCGACAAGATACCACTCTCCGTTATTGATATTGAAATGGTTGATTAGCTGGGTCTTACCGGGGGTGGCGGACACTTTGGCGAGTCCTTTCTGGTTGCACAGCATGTTGATCAGCGAGGACTTGCCGACATTGGAGCGACCGATGAATGCGAACTCGGGTTGTGAGGACTTTGGGCATTGCCCGACTTTGGCACTGCTTACGAGGAACTGCGCGGAAGTAATGTTCATGTTATTGAGCGACGCGTATGTGTGTGTTACTAATTCTTTGTCATGAAAGTTATTCGGGCTGTCTCTTTCTCAGTCTCGACAGAAATCTTTACGAAAGAAGATGATTGCTGAGAATCTTTGGCCCAATAGGGGACTGTCACAACGACTTTGACGACAGGCTCGGTGAAGTTGGAGAAATTGCCGATAGTAGTCACCTCGATGAGGATGAAAGCTGGAGCGTCTCGTTCGGCTGGTGATATGCGGACGCAACCATCGATCCACTCCATATAGCAATCGCCGAGGAGGGGGAGCAAGTCGAGGATGTTCATGGCACCATACTTGCTCTCCATTTTTGACTTGACGCCATCGAGTAACATGGCGACATCGGCCGCGAGTTGTGGTGGGACTTCATTATCCTGCTCATCGACCTCGCCATTATGATGCTTATGGTATGGATAGTTATTGAAGCGGGAGAAACGTGACGACTTCAAGTCGCCAATCTTCAGACCCATCAAGAGGACATCGTCGGTCTGGTCGTTGTCACCCCTCCAATCGTCAAAGCGTCGGACGATTGCGTCGCGCTGGATTGACATGCGCTGCTGATAGTTCTCTCGAAGCATATCGGCGAAGCGGCGACGTTTGAACTTCTGGTTGTGGGGACCACCAAACTGCGAGACGAAGCCGTCGGTCGTCATGTAGATGATGTCTCCACGTCGGATGTTGAGCTCCTGAGTAACGAAAGGCCTCCCCCCCCCGATGTCAGCACTCTCTCCGACGCTACGATGGACACCTTGCACAACCTCGAGGGAGCCGTTTTGATGAACGATATAAACTGTTTGTCTGGCGAGACAGAGCGAAGCCTTGCCGGCAACACGATCAAGGCAGAAGAGTGAGATGTCGAGACTATCCTTATTCACGACATCCGTATTACTGCATATAACACGTGCAATCTCATCGCTGAGACGCTCGACAATACAGGAAGGCTCGCGCTTGGTGGGGTCACTGGCGATATCGCTCAAGAGCGTAGAGGCGACCATTGATATGAAAGCACCCGGGACACCATGACCAGTAGCGTCGGCCACACAGACAAAGAGCTTGTCGCCACAGTCGAAGAACCAATAGAAGTCGCCACTCACCATGTTGCATGGGCTGAAAATAATGAAGTGGTCATCTATACCTCGGACGTCGAGAGCATCTTCGGGTTGGAGAATGTTGGACTGGATGTGGTTTGCGAACATGAGCTCCGAGGCGAGGGCCTCGTTCTGCTCGTCAAGTTGCTCCTTCTGCGCAAGAAGCTGCTCTTTCTTGCGCTTAATCTCTTGAGACATGCTGGCGAAAGCGGTCTCGATTTCGCGTCTTCGCTTCTTGATTCGTCGGACGGAGATTATGAGATAGAGCCCCAAAGCCTCTATCACGATGACGACCGCTACAAAAATCCAGACGGTGCGCACCACCTCGAGACGATGCTGCTGGTCTCCCATCTGGTCAAGTTCGAAACCTTGCGAGACAATTGTCGTGTCGCGCTTATGTTCCATTGTTCGGTACGCAAGGTCATGGTATGCCGCTTTGTCCTTGACGGAATCGACGAGAGACGTCTTGGAGCGCAAGAAGAGATACGCCATACGATCATCGCCGATAAGAGAATAGTAATCGGTTACAACATCGGCATACGTCTCGTAGAGAGTAACGCTCGTGGCCCTGAGGTGTGCAGCATCGATGGCATCGAGCTTCATCTTAGCCTCGTCATAGCTACCCTCCTTTAAGAGAATCTCGCTTTCGAGGAGATCTATATACCTGTATGCGAGGATGTTGGTGTTGTCCCAATGTCTCTTGAGGCTATCAAGAACCTCACGTGCAGAATCTGGCTCATCTTTGGAGATGTAGTAGAACGCCAGCATAGACGAGTAGGTGAGGGCAAGTTGACTCTTGATAACGGTGTCACGCTCAAACTCTTCAGCCACGGAATGGAGCGAGCGTGTGTATCCAACAGAATCACCTATATTGACGCTAATGTTTGCGGAGGCGAGATGAAAAAGGCTTTGCGAGTATGCAGTAGTATCGGCAGCCGAAGCCATCTCGCTGAGATATATTTGGGCCGAAGGGATATCGCCCATTGAGACAAAAGAGCAGAGGAGCCGGTAGAGAACAAGAACCTCAGAGGAGCGGAGACCACGCTTACGGGTGTAGTCAAGGAGCTGTCTATATCCTTTAACGGCAACGATATAGTTACCCTGCACCTCTTGCTTCTTTAGCCTGTTTACCTTGATGCGCACGTAGGACAGGCTCTCGTTAAGGCGATAAGCAAGAGCAGCCGCCGCTTCAAGCGCATTGTCGGCCTCGGCCGGGCTGTGGCGTCGGGATAGCTGTACGGCGTATTGCTCGAGCAGTCGCATGTAGATGCGCTTGTCGATCTCATCATGGTCGGAGAGAGAGTCGAGCGCAGTCAGTATGCCATGCAGATTTATCTGGGCGATATGCTGATCGAGCAAGATGTTGTAGGCCAGCAACTCATTGCGGCGCGCAAAGCCGAAAGCAAAGAGTTCGGCACTATCTACAGCGATTCTCGCCAATGTCGTGTCGTTAAGGTCGAGAGCACTATTGGCAAGATCTATATTGCGGTCATAGCCGCCAATCTTCTCCTTTTCAACCTTATCGTGACAGCAAGAAGGACAGGCTATGCTTATGACTAAAGCCGTGAAGACCAATATGTAGACTATGGACCTCATGGCATTGAAACAGCTAAGAGAAGAATATCATCGCCCATCGTTCGACCCGACTTCCACAGAAGGACCTCGTTGAGCATCGTATCGTATTGGAGGTCGGCAGGGAGGCGCGAAGAGCGCACAAGCATGTCATGAAGCCCGACCACGCCGAGCTGTCTGCCATCATTACCTCCGTAGATCTTAGTCATGGTGCTGGAGTAAAGATAGACGACATCGCCAGAAGTGAAGGAGCGAACCTCATCTTCTTGTCGGCGAATATCCTTAACATCGCCTATCTTGTGTTCGGAGCCATGGATAACCTCAACATTGCCGTCACGGCGAAGCATTACATCAACGCCTGCGGAAGACATGCGGATGCTGTGAGACGACCTGTCGACGAGAGCGACAGACATTGAAAGATTGCTACGCCATCTCTTATCTGGGAGGCGGCGAGTAAAGCCGTGTTCAACATCGGAAAGGATCTCGGAAGCCGTCTCGTTACCATCATATCGAGAAGCGACCTCCTCGACGAGCGTCAGACCGACCATGGAAAGCATGGCACCTGGCACTCCGTCCCAATCGGCATTGGCGGCGCAGAGAAGCAGATAGTCGCCCACATTCCTGTACCAGAAGAAGCAACTGGACGTCACGTCGGCAGGACCACGCAGGACGTAGGAGTTCTTGAAGCCAAGGTTGATGAGGTGTGACATGTCGGGCAAGATACCTCGCTGGAGACGCTTGGCATAGCTCTGACTGGCTGCCATATCGGCATTACGAGCCATGATGAGTCTATTGCGTACGGAGTATGCGGCTATTTGACGCTCCATCTCCTCTTCCATCTTGCGGTTTATGGCCTCATCGTCCTTCATCTTACGGGCATTGCGCCCCCAGGCGTTTCGCATCCATACGATGGCGACAACGATGAAGACCACCAGTATTACGACGGTAGCCGCAAAAACTTGACGTTTGACACTGCCGACAACCTCCTTGCGCATGTTAATATCGGTACGTTGGCGGAGGATTGTCGTGTCCTCTCGGAAGGCGACCTCCATATCCTTGGCACGCGTGCGGGCGTTGATGGAGAGGATGTAACGATTTGCTACATTTGCAGTGTTAAGCGTATTTCGTGCAGAAGCGAAGTCGCCCAGCGCAACGTAGGTCCTCTCGAGACTGGAGTAATATCTCTTGGAGAAAGAGCTTTTGGTGAACATCACCTCAGGAATCTCCGTCTCAGTCAAGAGCCTTAGCGCCTCGCTTGGTTTGCCGTCAAAAAGAGCGATGTCGGCTTCTATAACAATGAAGCTGTAACGGGAGAAATAGGGATTAACCTGCGACGCAGAGACAATGTCGATATTGTTACGGCAATAGGTTGCGAGTTTTTTAGCCTCATTTATGCGTCCGAGACGGAGGTAGGTCTCTGCCTTAATGGCAGTTAGACGCCACTTGTCGACATCAGAGACAAAAGTCTGGTCGGCCACGGCATCGGCATTCTCAATGAAAGTAAGGGCATTCTCTGTCTTACCTTGACACAGGCGGACGACAGACATTGTGACGAGATAGGCTTTGAGGAGAGCCGGGTTCGTGCGGAAATAGCCCTCGCGCTCGATGTCATGGGCGCAATCCTCGATGACTGCATCGACATGGATTGCGAGGTAGACACGGATGAGGATGATGCGCGCCCAGAAGCGCATGTCGGGCATAGCTCCATCGGCGCATCGGGCTAGGAGCAAGCGCGCACAATGGGCAGCCTCGACAAAACGTTGAGAACCGACATATAGCTGAGCCCTGTTGCGCAAGCTAAGCAATTCGAGGCGTTTGTTGCCTATGCTGCGCGCCAGTCTCTCCGCCTTCATGTAGTAGCTGTCGCTTGGCTCGTTGGATGTCTCGACTTCGAGTCGCCCCTTTGCGCAATATGCGAGTGCGAGACAGTTTATCGACATGGTGTCGGAAGCCGTGGCGTAGCGGTTGAGGATGGCGTTTATGGTGGTGCGAGCCTCGTCATAGTGCCCCTTGTAGACCTCGGTACTGGCGCGGAGGCAGGAAGCCATGGTCGGTGCATGTGGGCTGTCGGATATTTCGGCAGTGTAGTATATCCACCTTGCGGCATCGCGAGTACGTTCTTCGATTATGGCCGTCGCGGCAGAGTCGACAGCCTCGAGAAGCCCCACCATTCGCACCGATGCGACCGCGTTCGTGGTCAGCATAACCACGAACATCGCAACGATCGCACGTATGGAGATGGATGGAACTTTTTTCATTGACAGTATTCTCAGAAAGGCTGTTAGAGTTTTAACGCACCAGACCAGAACCCGCGAGCTGTTGGGAAATCGTCGGGTTTTGGAAGATCGCCGCCGTGTGGGAAGAAAGCGAAGACGGAGGATCCGCTACCTGACATTTGCGCGTAGAGCGCACCCATATCGTAGAACTTTTGCTTGAAAGCGGCGACATCGGGCAAGCGAGAAGCTACGAAATCCTCGAAATCATTGCGAATGGAGTATCGCCAAGAAGATATAGGCTCACAAACTAACTCATCAAGATGGCGATCGGGCTTGCGGCAAGGAATGTTGCGGTACGCCTCGGCGGTAGAGACGCTGCCCTGCGGAACGACAACGACAACGCTGAGGCCTTTAAGCTGCGACACATCGACAGGAGTGAAGACATCTCCTATGCCAGAAGCCATGACTGGACGACCATCGATGAAGAACGGGCAATCGGCACCTATGCGAGCGGCTATTTGTCGGAGACGGTTGGAAGGGATATTGAGATTGAGGAGACTATTGAGCGTCGTGAGGACAAAAGCAGCGTCGGAAGATCCTCCGCCCAGACCGGCTCCGTCGGGGATTATCTTATTAAGCATCAGCCCGACAGTGGGGAGTGATACTTCCGCCTGCAAGGCACGAAGTGCTCGGACGCAAAGATTTTTCTCTAAAGGGACATTAATCTCCCGCCCTGCGGAACGCCATACAACGCCACCCTCGGCTTGCTCGACAGGAAGAATGACCTCGAGAGCGTCGGAGTAGCCGATAGGGACAAAAATGGTCTCAATATCGTGGTATCCGTCGGGACGGACATCCACGATATTGAGGCCGAGGTTTATTTTAGCGTGGGGAAAAACTATCATGCTTAATTAGATGCGCATGGGCATGATGACGATGAGCATATCGCTCTTGTCATCGGCGCCCACAGGGCTTATGAGACCTGGTTTGGAAGGATCGGAGAGTCGGATCTCAACATCTTGTGAGGCGATATTGTTGAGAGCGTCGCCGAGGTGCTGACCGCCGAAACCTACAACCATCTCCTTACCCTCATACTCGCAAGGGAGCGACTCGTTGGCGGAGCAAGAGAAGTCGAGGTCTTGCGTGCTGATGTTCATGGAGTTGGAGAAGAGTTCGCACTTGATGAGGCGGGAAGCATCCACGAAGACGGAGACGCGCGCCATGGCTTTGATGAGATCAGTTCGGTTGACGAGGATCTTAGACTCGTTGTTAGCGGGAATGACGCTACGATATTGTGGATACTGACCTTCGGTGAGGCGGCAGATGTATCGATATGTCGGGGTCTCGAAGATAACGTTGCGAGAGCCGAAAGATACGTTGACCATATCCTCGGAGCGACCCAATATGCCCTTGAGGACATTGGCGGGCTTCTTGTTGAGGACAAAACTTGCGGTCTGGTCGCCAGTCTCAACGTCGGTACGGATGTAGCGTGCCATCTTGTGGCTGTCGGTTGCGACAAAAGAGACCTTGCCTGGCTCGATGTCGAAATAGATGCCGTTCATGACAGGATGGAGATCGTCATTGGCGGTAGCGAATATCGTGGAGGATATGCCGGAGAGAAGCGCATCCTCGGAGATCTTGACGCTGCGGATGTCCTGCTCGTCGATCTTCTCCTCGGGATAGTCATCGGCGGCGACACAAACCTGGTCGGACTTGCCGGAGAGGGAGGAGATTTCGAGAGCGAGCGAGCCGTCAGGGATGGAGAAAGTTACCGGTTGCTCAGGGAGATACTTGATATATTCCGTAAGCTTGATGCCAGGGATGCAGATTTTGCCGTCGCCCTCGATATTGTTGATTTCGAGGGAAGAGGTCATTCGCATCTCGGCATTGGCGGCCGTGAGGATAAGGAGATTGCCCTTGATCGTGAAGAGGAAATTGGCGAGGACAGGGAGCGCAGCCTTGTCATCGACAACCTTACCCATGGTCTGGAGACGTGAAAGGAGCTCGCCGCTTTGGACACTGAACTTCATGTGTGTATGGTGATTTGCGTTAGAGATTTAATTGATTAGGCGGTCACGGTACGGTAGCCGACACGGATTTTGCCTTTTGCTATGTTTGTAAGTTTTGACTTAATGAGACGTTTGCGGAGCGCACCGAGATGGTCGATGAAGAGTTTGCCATCGAGGTGGTCGTACTCATGCTGCACGACGATTGCGGCATAGCCCTTGATGACCTCCTTGTGGTGCACGAACTTCTCGTCATCGTACTCGATCTCAATCTCTGTGCTGCGCTTGACATCCTCGCTTATGCCGGGGAGGCTAAGGCAGCCCTCGACAGTCTCCATCTGCTCGTCGGACATACGTGTAATGTGAGCGTTGATGAAGATACGTTTGAAACCTTTGACCTCGGGGTAGTCGGAGGCGAGCGGCGAGGCGTCGATGACAAAGAGACGTATTGGGAGACCAACCTGCGGAGCGGCTATGCCGATACCATCAGACTTGTACATTGTCTCATACATGTTGGCGATAAGCTCATCGAGACCTTGGTAGTCGGAGGATATGTCGGTTGCCATCTTGCGAAGCACTGGATGACCGTAGAGATAGACTGGCAGTAGCATCGTGGGTGTTTGTGTTATATTTTACGTTTGACGGGACAAAATGTTTGCCCGCGGCATGGTTATAATGAGGATTGGAACCTCAGTTTTTCCATATATGTCTCGAGGATGAGTGTTGCCGAGACCCTGTCGACGAGACCGTTCTTGTTGTTGCGATCCTTCTTGGAGACGCCCCCATCTATCATGGCACGTTGGGCGATACGCGTCGTGAAGCGTTCGTCGACCATCTCGACAGGCATGTCTGGCATAGCCTTTTTCAGTTGTCGGAGGAATGGGCGGATGTAGGTCATGGTCTCGGAATCGGAGCCGTCGAGGCGGTGTGGCTCGCCCATGACGATGACACCGACGTTCTCATGCGACGTATAGTCTTGGAGGAACTTAAGCAGCTCATGGGCGGCGACCGTAGCGAGTGGACCTGCGATGATGCGGTCGGGGTCGCTGACTGCGAGACCACACCTCTTCTTACCGTAGTCTATGGCGAGGATGCGGCTCAATTTAGTAAGCTTTGAGGCTCATATCGAGGCTGCCGACATGGTGCGTGAGGGCGCCGACGGAGATGAAATCGACACCGCACTCGGCATAGTCGCGGAGTGTATCCATAGTGATGCCGCCAGAAGACTCCGTCTCGTACTTGCCTGCGATCATCTTGACAGCCTCGCAAGTCTGCGCTGGTGTGAAATTATCGAGCATGATGCGGTCGACACCACCGATGGCGAGAACCTGGTTCAGCTCGTCGAAGTTGCGAACCTCGATCTCGATGCGAAGATCCTTGCCTTTCTCCTTGAGATATTGGTGGACTCGTGAGATAGCTTTGTCTATGCCACCTGCGAAGTCGATGTGGTTGTCCTTGAGGAGGATCATGTCGAAGAGTCCGATGCGGTGATTGCCGCCTCCGCCAATCTTGACTGCCATCTTGTCGAGAAGACGCATACCAGGTGTCGTCTTGCGCGTGTCGATGACTTGAGTGTGGAGACCTTGAAGCTTGGCGACGTAACGTGATGTGGTGGTAGCAATGCCGCTCATGTGTTGCATGACGTTGAGGACGAGTCTCTCTGCGAGAAGAAGGGACTGGGTGCGTCCCTCTACGCGGAAAGCGATATCGCCTTTCTTGACACGGTCACCGTCATGGAGAATCTGGTCGAACTTGAAATTGGGATCTATGTGCGCAAAAATCTTACGTGCAACGTCTACGCCCGCGAGGACACCGTCCTCCTTTATGATGAGCTGGGCACGTCCGACAGCGTCGGCTGGGATGCAGGAGAGCGATGTGTGGTCACCATCGCCGACATCCTCGCGGACGCAACGGTCGATGAAGTCGTTGAGGTAAGCGTCGAAATCTGTCATTTTTGTTCCTCTATTCTAAGTTGTTTTATCTGTTGTGAGCCGGCAGCGGGTTGAGAGAGGACGTAGACACCGAAGGAGGCGGCACTTCCTGAAAGTTTGCCGATGGTGAGAGTTGCGCCCGAGACACTCTCTTCGCGGCTGACGGAGTAAGTCATGGAGGGGTGGTCAGCCATGAACTTGGAGAGAATCATTTCCGCCTGTTTCTTGCTGAAAATGCCGGAGCAGTCGGGGAGCTGCAGCTCGACCGTATTGGCGAGGCATGGAGAGATGACGGAATGGTCGCCGCCATCGAGAGCAAGCTTAACAGCATAAGGTACCTTGTGAGGCCATCCGTCGCCGTCAGACTGAAAAGACGAGTAGCCAACGCACGCAGCAGACGCATCCTGAAAAGGGAGCGCGAGTTGCAAAGAGAGGGCTAACATCAGGGATACGAGGCGACGCATCTTGCTGGGTTTTAAGGAGGTTTTAAGAAACGATTCCACTAACAAAGGTAATACAATAATCGAAGATAATGGGAAAAAAACTACATTCGCGAGGCGGCGAAACCATTGCAAAATAAAGCAATAGGAGCCGAGTCACAGAGAGAGATAAAACAGATGAAAAAAGACGCCATCATAGACCTCTTAGAGAACGACCTCAAGGAGATCGAGACCTTGGTAGAGACATTCCGCGAGCCTGAGAGAATAGGCTCAGCATTCTTGGAACTATTACGCCAGAAGCACGACAGTCTTGGAAAAGAGATAAGACTTTTGGACTACTGGGCGACGGACCACGCCGCAAGCGTACCGACATCGACACTTAGCGGAGCTGTCTGTGACCATTCGCAAGAAAGAAGTGTGCCCAAAAAGGCGAGCGAGCCTAAGCAAGCCGTCAACAACGGTGCAAAAAATGTGCCACACACCTCCACAAAACCAGAAGTCAAGCAAGAGGAGACGAAAGAATATCTTGCCGACGAAACGGAGAAAATGGAAGACCCTCTGACTTTAGACAACGAAGAGTCCAAAGCCGCCCCCCAACAAGTGGCCGAGCCTAATGTTGAGGGAAAAGAAGAAATAGAAGAGGAGACAAAAGAGCCGCTGACAGAAGAGGAAATTGCCTCAATCAAGCAGACGGTAGAGAAGCAACAAGATGTCGCATCGGCAGCGAAGAAAGCTGCGGACATAGCGAACTATGGAACACCCGTAGACGACTTGAACAGAGCTATCCGCATCAGTGACAGATTCCTTTTCATGCGAGAGCTGTTCGGCGGCAACAAAATGGCATTTGACGCAGCTATCGAGACCGTCAACATGGCCAACTCGTTTGAGCAAGCGCACGAGTACTTCCGTCAGACATACGGATGGAACGAGACGGACGCCACCGTTGAGCTGTTCATGAAAGCCGTGCATCGTCGATTCTTATGAGCCAACTCACAATAGTGCCGACACCTGTCGGCAACATGGAAGACATAACAGCCCGGGGCCTCACCGCGCTAAGGGAGGCTTCATTCGTGATGGCAGAAGACACAAGGACGACAAGCATCCTCTTCAAGCACTTTGGCATCACGACACCGCTAATCAGCTACCACAAATTTAACGAACACGAAGTCGCAGACCGGTACGCAGACCGCATTGCGGCTGGCGAGAACGCAGCATTGGTGAGTGACGCCGGCACACCAGCTATATCTGACCCTGGGTATTTGATAGTAAGCCGTTGCATAAGCAAAGGCGTAAAAGTCAGTTGCCTACCAGGCGCGACAGCATTCGTGCCAGCCCTTGTGAACAGTGGTCTTCCTGCCGATAAATTCTGTTTTGAAGGATTTCTACCCAATAAAAAGGGTAGGCAATCCGTATTAACAAGACTGGCAGAAGAACCGAGGACGATGATATTTTATGAAAGTCCTTTCAGGCTGGCCAAGACATTGGCACAAATGAGCGAAGCGTTCGGAAGCGACCGTCCGGCATCGGTATCTCGCGAGATAAGCAAGGTATTTGAGGAAACGGTACGCGGAACACTGTCGGAGCTGCGCGAACATTTTGAAGAGACACCAGCAAAGGGCGAGATTGTGCTCATTGTTGGCGGCACGGGATGGCGCAAGAGCGGCAACGATACGCCAGGCGAGGAGAACGAAGAAATCGAAGAACAAGAGGTTGACCTGAAAGCATTGCGTAGGAGCAAGAAGCACAGGGAACCTCGTGAGACAACAGAATAACACAAAACTAAAACGACAACAAAAACACAATGAAGAAAATCATTCTTAGTTGCGGTGCTGCAACATTGATGGCACTCGCAAGCTGCAACCAGGAGCAACTGGACCAGCAGCAGAAGACGATCGACTCGCTGAACAACATCGTGATGTTGAAAGACAGCAGCATGTCACTCATCGCCACGACCTTGGCAGACGTACACAGCAACCTCAATTACATCAAGGAGAAAGAGGGCATCATAGCAGTACAGGCTAACAGCGAGTCGAGCGATAAAGACCAGCTGAGCAACGACATCCAGGCCATCTACACCAAGCTACTTGACAACAAGAACAAAGTCAAGGAGTTGCAGGCAAAGCTGAACAAGGCACTCGGCAAGAACAGCGAGTACAAGAAGATTATCGACGTGCTCAACTCGCAGATTGAGAAGCAGAACGCAGAGATTGAGAAGCTCAACAAGATGCTGAACGAGAAGGACGTAGAGATTGGCTACCTGAACAACGCCGTCATCCGCCTCTCCAACTCTGTAGACTCACTCGCAACAGTAAGCGCAAACACGCAAGAGACGCTGAACCAGACCGTAGCAGAGAAGAACGAGGGCTTCTACCTCATAGCAGAGAAGAGCACCCTTAAAGAGAAGGGCTTGCTTAGCGGCGGACTCTTCAACAAGAAAGTTCTCAGCGGCAACGTTGACAACAGCCTCTTCACCAAGATTGACGTCACGGAGGTTGAGAGAATACCTTTGACGGGACGCAAGTTTGTAGTTCTGACGAGCCATCCTGAGAGCAGCTACACCATTGACGAGGAGAACAAAGTCCTCATCATCAAGGACAAAGCGTCATTCTGGAAGACATCGAGATACCTTGTTATTCGCGCAAAGAGCGTGAACGAGGATTAGAACAGACCATCAAACAATAAAACCCGCCTACCGAGGAGAGAACCTTGGTGGGCGGGTTATTTTATACCGACAATACAAGAAAAAGGAACGTCACAACAAACGAACCATGGGGAGCGAGAAAAAGACAGTCGGGAAGAAAGAACTTAGAAATTTGAAGACGAGATTGGAGACTCTCCCAACCCTACCAAAACGACCTTTGTTGCCGCGTGAATGAGAGAGAACCCTGACTTCAATCACAGAGAGAGTGGTTGAACCTCGACTCATCCAAGACAGACGAAGACGTTATTATTACTGGGCATAAAAAAGAGCCAGCATCAGTCGGATGCTGGCTCTTCTTAGTTAGAGATGATTCATTAATGCGTACTGGAGAAAGAGGTGGAATAGAAACCCATGTCATCACCTGATTCCTCGTCGTCGTCTCCCCATCCATCATCCTTGTTATTTCCATCCCCACCCGACGACGTCGACGAATTTCCTGAGCATATAGCGTCGTCACGTTTCTTCATCAGAGAGAATGCAGGGATGACGAAGAGATCGTCTTTCTTTTCATTCATATCTTTATGATTTTACTTGACAAGAACCTTAGAGGAACTGCCATTATTGTTTTTAACTATGTAGAGACCGTTAGGAAGTGATATAAAAGAACTTCCCTCAACAGCCGAATTGTTGACAAGAACACCAGAGACATTCACAACAGTAACATCAGTTGGTTCCTCTGAAGTCACAATAATACCGCCAGAAACAGAGGAGACTTTTAACTCGTTAGTAACAACCTTCTTGTCACTCGTAGAATTCTTCTGTGCATAACGTGTTATTTGCATGACCTTGGGATCAACTTTCCACACCGGAGAAACGATAAGAAACTTATATGATTTGTTTACACTGAAAACATTCTCATCGAAGCTATTCAAATCAAACTCAGCCTCAAGGACATCAGGTTCTCCATCAATGGAATTTAACAAGAGACCAGCGCATTGAACCTGAATGCTGTCCATATTGCCATAATCGAGGATACCGAACTTTACTTTTTGTTGTTTAGGATCGAGGTATAACGACATGCTGAAAGGCTCTGTCTCCTCGTACTCTGACTTTTCTGGCAAAGGGAATGCTATTATTCTATTGGTTAAGTTTGCATCATCCCCATAAAGCGTACAGCCAGTAAACGGGAACCTGTAACCAGCACCTGCTGTGTTTCCGTTATTATACCCCAACTCGATTGGGAAAAAGACCTCACTCTTAAGATTCACACCATAAAAATCCTCTCTGCCCTCTTTAAGCGCATCATACTGTTCTTGAGGGATAAAATATGCTACATAAATGCTACGATTACCGACGCCTCTGGGGTCGTCAACATCATCGACATAGAACCTGACATAAGGAACAGTCACATTGGGCTTTACCTTTTCCCTCTCAGCATAAGAAGTAAGATATTTCTTACTTAGGTTAATCATGATGTTGTCAAGCTTCGTTGTGTCGAGCTGATAGAAACGGGCTGGCTCCATTACAGGCTGTAGATAACCTAACTGCATTGGACCATCATACGTCGTAAGACCAGTCTCAAAATTATAATCACAAGAAATATGCACGCGACTATAGCTGAAGTTTACGCAACGCAAAAGATCCGCCAAGCCTGCGTTATTTGATTCATCAGCGATGAGCGCAGACCAGTCTATACAAGCCTGATATGGGTTGTCCATCTGTGTTACCGGTTCTTTACGACTCCAATTCCACGAATTGCCAGTATCGTACAAAGAACTACCTGAAAATGAATATGCCTCTTCGTCATTTATCGTACCATTTGCACGGAAGACTATCGGATATGTCTGGTCCTGCTGATAAACATATCTGTATTGATTAACTCCAGAATACTCGTCAAGGTAGGGCGCATTATCTAAATAAAAACGATAATTTAATTCATTAGAACCATAAGGGAGAACCATTTGAAATTTCGATTTCGTCGGTCTTGTCGCAAAGCCAAAAACTTTATTCGGCGACTCGACTGGGAAAGTAATGTTTACAGCATTTGCGAACTGCAAAAGAAAACTACCCTTATACTTTTTAGAATATTCTTTATTAAGATTGTTGTCGACATTCTTAGTGAAGATGGAGGCGGAAGCGGAATAGGAGCCGTGGTTGACGAGATAAGCGTTGTTGCGGTGAAAGTATTTGTGGCAGAGGAAATAGGCCGTATCTGCGATGGCGATGGAGCCGCCGTTCTCGACAACGACGCCAGCCGCATAGGTTGACTCATCACCAGCCTCAACTATTAGATTCGCTACGTCGAGGTTGCTGTTCACCGTGAGGACGTTAGGAGCCTTGACAACGAGGGTCTTGCTCCCAAGCGAAGCGATGTCCAAATCGGAAGAATTGCAAGAAGAAGATAGCTCTACAATGTCGTTGCTTAAGGGGAAAGTATAAGTGTGTGCACTAAATTGCGTGGTTTCCGCATCCTCTCCGTCAGTCTTTGAATAGAAAACAGGAGTGGTGATGGTGACAGTGGAACCTGCGGGGAGGTAGGACATGTCGTTGATGAAATAGGTGAGCTTGCCGTTGTCGATGTCGACAAAGAAACTCGGGGAATTGACCTCATCAGATCCTTCGACAGTGTAAGTGAAAGTGGAGGCGTTGCGGAGAGCCATGTTGGTGGCTTTTTTGGTGCAAGCAGCATCGGTGTAGACAGCTGTGCCGTTGAAAGTCAAATGGATATATGGCTTAGCAGAGCACACATCCTCCATAGGAGTGGGATATGTATCTTCACTTCCACTCACCTCTGAGAGCTGAGCTGTAGCGGAAAGAGGGCAGAGCAGCAGTAGGAAAAGTAAAATCTTGAACAGGTTATTCATATTTCGGAAATGCTTTGTTTGGGTAGATTTACTGTTACAAACGTCTTTTACGCAACGAGGAAAATAATGTTACTCCTCGTCGTTGTGGCGCTCGATGAGATTTGCCGCGAGGGTATCGGCGGACTGGATGAGACTACATAGGGGGCAAACGTCGCGAGCAGCATTGAGATTGGCGCGTGCATCAGGACTGTTGAAAGCCAGCTCCCAAGCCGCCATGTGCCAACGGATGGCAAGCATCTCGTCGTTTGTGAGGGCGAGGCCCGAGAGTAGAAGCACGACAACAGATTTCTCACCATGCCCCATAGGGAAATTGGAGAAATCGCAATCGAAGCCGGGGACATCCTCCCAGGAGCCTTCTTTAGCCTTTTGGCGTTTCACGACAGGCTTGTAGATGTCGGCCTTGCAGACATCGTGGAGGAGAGACGCGATGATGACACTATCCTCTGGGAGGAAAGGCTTCAGGGAGGCATCCATGTCGATCATGGATTCACGGAGTCGGAGGGCGACGTTGCAGACATTCATGGAATGCTCCATAAGGCCGCCGTCGAAATTGAGATGGAAGCGCGTTGAAGCGGGAGCGGAAAAGAACCCGAGGTTATCGAGTTCTTGGATGCAGTCGTCGACACCATCTCGACCTGTCGAGCGGAGTTTAGCCTCAAAATCTTGACGCAATTGGCGGAGATGAGCTTTAGATTCGTCGTACTGCATAGGTTAATTTGTTATTGACCACTGCGATTTCGCAGGGATACATACAATTGCAAAGTTATGAAAACATGGCAGTTAAATCAAGACAGTGAGTTTCTATTTTAACAGTGAATATGACGGAGAAATATAAAAAAAGCCCGAAGTATTTGTGGTACTTCGAGCTTTAATTGGTAGCCGATAAGAGAATCGAACTCTTATTGCCAGATTGAGAATCTGATGTCCTAACCGTTAGACGAATCGGCCGAGAAGATCGTGTCGTTGTTTGACGATGCGAAATTACGGCAATATATTGAGATTTGCAATAGTCGAGAGAATAATTTCTTCAGCATTGTCGGGAGAGAGGGGAACGTAGTCGGGATCTGCCTTCAGCCACGTTATTTGCTTCTTGGCGTAGTGGCGCGTATTGCGCTTGATGAGCCTAACGGCCTCGTCGAAAGGGTAATCGCCGCGGAAGAAAGAGAAAAGCTCACGATAGCCGACGGTGTTGAGGGAGGAGAGAGAATCGGCGAGTGGGAAAAGGGATCGAGCCTCGTCGACCAACCCATCGACAAGCATCTGGTCGACACGGGCATCGATGCGGGCGTACAACTCATCGCGAGGGCGCAGGACGGCAAACTTGAGAATGCGGAACGGGCGCGGATGAGGCTCGCCGAGACGGAGCGCGGAGACGGGACCTCCGCTGACGATGCAAAGTTCGAGGGCATGGAGTACGCGGCGCGGGTTGCGGAGATCAGCATTCTTGCAATAGACGGGGTCGAGTGACTGGAGGCGCTTGACAAGGGGATCGAGACCGTGAGCCGCAAGTTGAGCTTTGAGATCTTCACGAAGTTCGTCGGGAATATCTGGCATGGGATCGATGCCACGGCAAAGGGCATCGACGTACATCATTGAGCCACCCGAGAGGACAGCCATCGCCCTACCCCTTTTAAAAACTGACGGAAGCATGCTCAACGCCTCGTGTTCGAAACCGAAAGCATTGAGGGGCTGACGGACAGAGCGGCAGCGGACAAGATGGTGTGGAACTCGGGCAAGTTGCTCTTCCGTCGGGGCGGCTGTGCCGATGGGCATCTCGGAATAGACTTGGCGGCTGTCTGCAGAGACGATCTCACAACCAAGAGTTTCGGCGACGCGGATAGACACCTCGGTCTTACCTACCGCAGTGGGTCCCGATATGACGACAAGAGTATCCACCTCAACTAATTGAAACGGATGGACTTGACAGGACTGATGCGGGCGACCATGCCTGACGGACCAAGGAGAAGAAGGAAAGACAGAATTGCCGTTCCGACATTCAGCAACAAGAGATGCGGAACAGAGAGCAGCACGGGAACAGTATCGAGATAATAATTCTCGGGATCGAGGCCTACGGCACCCGTGAAATATTGGAAAAGACAGAGACCTACGCCAACTACATTGCCGATGAGAAGACCTCTGCCGACAATCCTGAGAGCCATGATGATAAAGACATTGCGCAACATGGAGTTTCGCGCACCAATGGCCTTGAAAATGCCGATAGCATTGGTATGTTCAAGAATAAGGATGAGGAGTCCCGAGACCATGTTGAGACCAGCAACGGCAATAATCAGCACGATGATGACCAAAATATTCTGGTCGAGGAGGGCTAGCCAACCGAAAATTTGAGGTTGGAGGTCACGGATGTCGCGGACACGTATCATGTCATCCTCAGACGTGAAACGGTTGGAGACGATTGAGACGAGACTATCCGCCACGGCATCCATATCATCAAAATTGGAAAGGAGAACCTCGTAGCCCGAGACCGTACCTTGTTGCCAACCATTAAGTTGGACAAGGTGGCGCATATCAACATACGCAAGGCTCTTGTCGAACTCGTCAAAATGGGAATCGAAGATGCCGCAGATGGTGAAACGGCGCGCGCGGACACCCTCGGAATTAACGAAAAACATGCGGACTGGATCGCCCAAATTGAGCTTCAGAAGTTGCGCAAGAGAGTGAGAGATAACGATTTGATCGGACTTGGCACTGTCGGGGAGAGAGAGGACGCCGCCCTCGACAAGACAGGAGGAGATGAACGACCAACTAAAAGAGGAATCGACACCCTTGAGGGCTATCCCTTGAAACGCATCATCGGTCTTGATTATGCCAGGCTTCGTGATGAAAGGCTGAATGGAGCGGACACCTGGAACTTTTGCGACTGCCTCAACAAGAGAAGAGTTGTAGGGAAGCGGAGGTGTCTCGAGAGAACTATTGAGATTTAGACTTGTAAGCTGAATATGTGTACCAAAGCCGACAATCTTGTCACGAATCTCGCGCTTGAACCCCAGCCCCACAGCCACGGAGATTATCATAACAACCATGCCGAGAGCCACGGCGGCCGTAGCAACACGGATGGCAGGACCAGAGAACTGGTGCCCACGAGGGCCGCCAGACATCAGCCGTCGCGCGATATAGAGACTTAGATTGGTCACAACAGACTATTCGGCATTGGAATCGCGGAGACGCTTCTCGAACTCAGAAAGGGGCGAACCGCTCTCGGGCGTACGTCCGGGATAGAGCTTGAGGGCGCGTGCGAGGAGGTCGAGAGCAATGGCGAGATCATCGCAATTGAGCGTATAGGCGATGCGTACCTCATTGCGTCCAAGGGTTCGGTTGGAATAGAAACCAGCAGCCGGGGCGACCATAATCGTCTGGTTATTGTAGCTGAAATCAGAGAGTAGCCATTTGCAGAACTTCTCGGAATCGTCGATGGGAAGACGGGCGACGGTATAGAAAGCGCCGCGCGGCATGGGTGAGTATACACCGGGAATCTTATTGAGACCATCGAGAAGGAAATTGCGACGCTTGCAGTACTCACGGTTCATCTCGATGAAATACTCGTCGGGCACGTCGAGAGACGCCATGGCGGCAATTTGACCGAAAGTCGGGGGGCAGAGGCGCGCCTGTGCGAGCTTGAGAGCAGAATTGATGACAGCCTTGTTGCGCGTGGCGAGGAGACCGATGCGGAGACCGCACTCGCTGTAACGCTTGGAGACGGAATCGACCATGATGACATTATCATCGACGCCATCGAGGTACATTGAGGAGTAATATTTCGCGCCATCGTAGCAGAACTCACGATAGACCTCGTCGCAGATGAGGAACAGATCGTGGCGGATGATGAGGTCGCGGAGCTGTTTCATCTCACGCTCGGAGTAGAGGTAACCCGTGGGGTTATTTGGGTTACAGATCATGATTGCCTTTGTCTTGTTGGTTATGACCTTCTCGAACTCCTCGATGCTGGGGAGTGTGAAACCATTATCGATTGTCGAAGTTATAGGGACGACACAGGCACCTGCAGCAGCGGCGAAAGCCTCGTAATTTGCATAGAAAGGCTCTGGGACGATAATCTCGTCGAGCGGGTCGAGACAGCTCATGAATGCGAAGAGCACAGCCTCGGAGCCGCCACAGGTGACAAGCATCTGGTCGGGCGTGATATTGATACCGACAGACTGGTAGTATTTGGAGAGCTTGCGTCGGTACTCGGGCATGCCTGCCGAATTGGTGTATTCGACGATTGGAATCTTAGCATTCTTGATTGCGGAGAGCGCGACCTCGGGAGTGAGGATGTCCGGCTGACCGATATTGAGGTGGTAGACATGGAGACCGCGCGCCTTAGCGTCGTCGGAATAAGGGACGAGCTTGCGGATTGGTGAGGACGGCATAATGATGCCGCGTTGTGATATTGATGGCATGGCTGGAGATACTGAGAGAAAGATGGAGAGAGTATGGATACAAAGATAATAAAAAAGCCCCACGGGAGCCTTTAGGCTCGTGGGGCTATGAGGTTCAGCTAAGAGTAAAGGCTCGACCTACGCCCCTTGACCAAGGGACGCCGCCGCCGCGTCGATGCGCGCGAGAGCCTCATCTTTGCCTATAAAGGCGATGATGTGGAAGATGCTGGGACCCTGGCTTACTCCCCAAATAGCGAGTCGGAGAGTATTCATGAGTTGACCCATGCTGTAATTGTTGGACAGGATCCAATCATGCACGCGTGCCTCTGCGGCCGCGGGGTCGTCAAGAGGATCAGCGGCTATGATGGCGCGAAGCTCGGCGAGGCGAGCAACATTTTCAGACTTCCAAAATTTGGCGACGGACTTCTCGTCATAGGAAGCAGGGCGGACGAACAACTTCTCGGTGAGATCAACGAGATCGGTCGGGAAAGTCGCACGCTCCTTGATGAGTGCTATTGCCTGTGCGGCACGTTCGGGCGTCACATTGATGTTGCGCTGAGCGTAGACAGGAGCAGCGAGCTTGGCGAGACGAGCATCGTCGGCCATGCGGATATATTGGGCGTTGAACCACTTTGCCTTGTCGGGATTGAAACGTGCGCCGCTCTTGGAGACCTTGTCGAGGGAGAAAGCCTTGATAAGCTCATCCATGGAGAAAATCTCCTGCTCAGTGCCAGGATTCCATCCGAGGAGGGCGAGCATATTGATGAACGCCTCGGGGAGATATCCACTCTCGCGGTAACCCATTGCGGAAGAGCCGTCGGGAGCGTTCCACTGGAGAGGGAATACGGGGAAGCCGAACTTATCGCCATCGCGCTTGGAGAGCTTACCTTGACCTTGAGGCTTGAGAAGCAGTGGAAGGTGGGCGAACTCAGGACGTTGCCATCCGAATGCGCGGTAGAGGAGATAGTGGAGAGGGAGCGAAGGCAACCACTCCTCACCACGGATGACGTGGGAGATCTCCATCAGGTGGTCGTCGACGATATTTGCGAGGTGGTATGTAGGGAGCTGGTCGGCACTCTTGTAGAGCACCTTGTCGTCGAGCGTCTTGGTGTTTATGACGATGTGGCCGCGGATGATGTCGTCCATCTCGACATCCTCGGACTCGGGCATCTTGAAGCGGATGACCCATTTGTCGCCGCGCTCGATTCGAGCTTTGACGTCAGCCTCGGGGAGGGCGAGAGACGTCTCGAGAGAATTGCGCACCGTAGAGTCGTAGGCAAAAGTCTTTCCTGCCGCCTCGGCCTCCTTGCGGAGAGCGTCGAGCGCCTCGGCGGTGTCGAAAGCATAGTAGGCGTTGCCGCTTTGGACGAGTTGCTGAGCGTATTTGAGGTAAATCTCCTTGCGCTCACTCTGGCGGTAAGGGGCGTGTGGTCCGCCTTGCTCGACACCCTCGTCGGTTATGATGCCGCACCATTTAAGGCTCTCGATGATGTAGGCCTCGGCTCCGGGGACGAAACGTTGGCTATCTGTGTCCTCTATACGTAGGATGAAATCGCCGCCATGTTGGCGTGCGAAGAGATAGTTGTAGAGGGCAGTGCGCACACCACCGATGTGGAGAGCGCCGGTGGGGCTGGGGGCGAAACGAACCCTTACTCTGCGGCTATTGTCTGCCATGATGGGAAAAATAGGGATGCTGTTGTTTACAAAAAAAGCCACCTCGGAGAGGCAGCTTAGATGTAGCCGATAAGAGAATCGAACTCTTATTGCCAGATTGAGAATCTGATGTCCTAACCGTTAGACGAATCGGCCAAGAAGATTGTGTCGTTGTTTGACGATGCAAAGGTAGTGAGATTTTTTTGAAATGCAAGAGAGCGGATGGATTTTATGAAAACGTGAGAATAAAAACCGACCCAGCGAGGGAAGAACTCGCTGAGCCGGCAACCAAACAAACTAATACTAAGTTCTCGAGAGTGGGGACGGGAGAGAAATTCGAAGATCCGCCACCACGTCTTTTACACTATCAGTATTATGAACCAGTTGACATGAGAATCAACATGAAAAGAGAACTTTCGAAATTATAGACATTGCGCAACATAACTACTTGACGGAGAAAGCGATCTCGGAGGTGATGTTATCGGAAGAGTTGCCGACATAGAGTACATAATCACCCTTCTCGACCTCCCATTTTTGAGCAGTCTCGTCAAAGAAAGCGAGAGACTTGACAGGGATGGAGATGGAGACTTGTTTCTGAGCGCCGACAGGGACCTCGACTTTGGCGAAACCTTTCAGCTCCTTTGGGGCGCGCTCTACACGGCTGTCTTTCTTGCCAACGTATACCTCAACGACCTCCTTGCCGTCGCGGCTTCCCGTATTCTTGACGGAGGCAGAAACCTTAAGTTCGGCATCCTCAGAGAGAGAATTGGAAGCGATCTTGGCGTCAGCGATCTCGAAAGTGGTGTAGCTGAGGCCGAAACCGAACGGGAAGAGAGGTTTGATGCCCTTGGCCTCGTGCCAGCGGTAGCCGACGAAAATGCCCTCTTTGTACTCCTCGCGGTAGGAATCGCTCTCCACACCCGGGTAAACGACAGCCTCGCCGAAGCTGTGAGCCGCATTATCCTCAAGACGGACTGGGAAAGAGAACGGGAGCTTGCCAGAAGGATTGACTTTTCCTGAGATGACATCGGCAAGAGCCTCGCCGGCCTCGGAACCGAGATACCAGCCCTGGATGAGAGCAGGGACTCGATCGATCCACGGCATGGCGGCAGCATTGCCACTAATCATGACAGCAATGAAATTCTTGTTGACGTCGAGGATGCTGTTGATGAGCTTATCTTGCCCGAACGGGAGACTGAACTCTAAACGGTCGCCACCCTCCATATCTTGCTGATATGCCTTGGCGAGACCGCCAACGTAGATGACAAGGTCGGCCTTCTGAGCAACCTTTACGGCCTCCTTGAAAAGACTGTCGGCATTATATGGTGACGGAGCGACGCGACCATAAGCCTCAGGTCCGCTGCCGTAGCCCATAGACCAGACGACATTGGCATTGGGGAAAGCCTTACGGATGCCTTCAAGAGGGGAGATCTCGAAAAGACCCTTCAGCTCAGAAGAACCGCCGCCGAGCATGCTTCGGGTGGCATTCTCACCGATGACAGCGATGGTCTTGGTGGTGTTGGGATCAAGAGGGAGGATGTTGCCCTCGTTCTTGAGGAGAGTGATGCCCTCGCGAGCGACATTGAGAGCCGTCTCAAAATGCTCCTTGCTGCCCTTGCAGCCAGCAGGACGATGTTTGGCCATGGTGGTACGGAACATGAGGCGAAGTATATTGCGCGCCTTCTGGTCGATGGTGGACATAGGCACGGTGCCGTCCTTGAGAGCCTTGAGGTATGGCTTTGCGAGATAGTAGTCGTCATAGGCGAACTTGGCACTCTCGGTGAAACCATTGGTGTAGGTGCCCATCTCGATATCGAGACCATTGTTAGCCGCCTCGACAGTATTTGTGGCTCCGCCCCAGTCGGTCACGACGCAGCCGTCGAAGCCCCATTCTCCACGGAGAATGTCGTTAAGCTTCTTATTGTGGCAACAGTGCTGACCATCGTAGAGGTTGTAGGATCCCATGATTGCCCATGCGCCACCTTCCTTGACGGCAGCCTCATAAGCCGGGAGGTAGATCTCGCGGAGAGCGCGGTCGGAGACATGGACATCGACAAGCGTACGCCACTGCTCCTGATTATTGAGGGCGAAATGCTTGACGCAGCAAGAAACCGTCTGCGCCTGCATGGCCTTGATGTATGGCACTACCATCTTGGAGGCGAGGAAAGGATCTTCGCCCATGTACTCGAAATTGCGTCCACAGAGAGGGGTCCGATAGATCTCGACACCAGGACCGAGCATCATATCCTTTCCGCGGTAGAGCGCCTCCTCGGCAACAGCCTTGCCGTAGGCGGCAGAGAGATCGGGGTTGAAAGAGGCCGCAAGAGCCGTGAGTGCCGGGAAAGCAGTGACGGAATCGTTGGTCCAACCAGCATAGCCCCAATCGTCCCAATTAACCTCGGCGCGCACGCCGTGTGGGCCATCAGAGTACCACAGCTCAGGGATTCCGAGACGTGCAACACCCGGGGTGCTGAACTTTGACTGGGCGTGGCAGAGTGCAACCTTCTCCTCGAGTGTGAGTTTTGGGAGGATGGTGTCTATCTTAGCCTCAATCTCGGCATCGGTCCACTGATCATTCTGCACGTCGGAGCCGTTTTGCGGACAACATGCAACAGCAGCGAGAGCCGTGAGAGACAGAAGTGAATACCTCATAATAAGTCCTTTTTTGAAAAGCCCCCGAAGGGAAAACTTCGGGGGCGAACTGATAATTTCTTGCTTAGAGAGAGAGCTTAACCTCGTTACCGTCGTAGGCAACAGGCTTGCCAACAACCTCAGTGTCGATGGAGGCAGGGTTCTCAGCGGAAACCAGCACAACGTTGAAATTGCGGTTCTTTAGCATTCCGTTGAACTCGCCACGGCGTTGGCCGATGGTGAGTGTGCGGTTGGCATCGTCATAGTTGAAGTCGATGAACGCACACTTGCCCTTCTCGTAGTTGTTGTTGGTGCCCTCATCCTCGTAGAGGGTGAACTTGCCGTCGCGACCTGCGAAGATGTAGACGGTGATGTTCTCGGGCTTCTTCTCGTCGGACCACTGCATGTCGGGACCAGTCGTCACGATAGCACCAGCAGGGACGAAGACAGGGGTGCGCTCATAAGGAGCATCGGCATTGATGGACTGACCGCCGTCGTAGGTCTTGCCATTGTAGAAGTCGTACCACATGGCACCAGCGGGGAGATAGACCTCGCGAGAACGCTGACCATAAGTGGTGACGGGAGCAACCATGATGGAAGGTCCGAAGAGGAACTGGTCGCCGATATTGTTGACCTTGGTATCGGCGGTGAAGTCCATGACGAGAGGACGGAGGATTGTGTAGTCGTTGAAGTGGACTGCGCCAGCGAGGGAGTAGATGTAAGGCATCATGCGGTAGCGCAGCTTGTGGCAGTAGAGGATGGAGTTGTAGGCAGGGTCGCCTTCGGGAGCGATGTTCCAGATCTCACGGGTCGGGTACTGGCCATGGGTGCGGTAGAGAGGAGTGAAGACACCCCATTGGTGCCAACGTGCCTGAAGTTCACGCCAATCTTTGAGATCTTCATTGACCTTGCCTGTCTTGAGGTAGTCGGAAAAAGCCTTCTCATGACGCTTCTCGACACAGAAACCACCGATATCCTGTCCCCACATTGGGACACCAGCGACAGAGTAGTTAAGACCTGCTGTGATTTGCGCCCTCATATCCTCCCAACGGCTGGCGATGTCGCCGCTCCAAGAGGCTGTGCTGTAACGTTGTAGACCTGCAAAGCCAGAACGTGTGAGAAGGAAGACACGGCTCGTATCATTGACGGAACGTTGACCATTATAGATGGCATCGGCGTTGACGATGGAGTAGGCATTAAAATATTTAGCGGAAGTGCCAAGTTCGGTAGGTCCGCAAAGGTCCTTTCGATATTGTGTAGGGGTGCAGTCGCGGACATTAGGTTCGGAAGCATCCATCCACCACGAATCGATACCGAACTTGTAGAGATGCTCATTCATCTGGTTCCAGAAGAGCTCACGCGCACCTGCGGAGTAGGCATCGTAGAAAGAGTAGTGGTAGCCTTGAGCGATCCAGTCGCGGAGAGAGTCGGTTACAGCTCGCTGGTACATCCATCCGTTTGCGTCGAACTCCTTGAAGTGCTCAGTATTCGTGTAGAATTTGGGCCAAACGGAGATCATGAAACGCGCATGCATTGCATGGACTGAGTCGAGCATAGCCTGCGGGTCGGCGTAGCGAGCAGTGTCGAAATCGTGAGCGCCCCACTGATCCTCAGCCCAATAGTTCCAATCCTGGACGATATTGTCCATAGGGATGTTATGGTCGCGGAAATACTTGACCGTTGAGAGAATGTCATCTTGGGTTGAGTAGCGCTCACGGCTTTGCCAAAAGCCCATGACCCATTTAGCCATGACTTGGCTCTTGCCAGTGAGTGTACGATAGCCGCTGATAACGTCGTCCATGTTGTCGCCCTTGATGAAGTAGTAGTCCTCTTGGCTACCGATCTCACTCCACAAGGCGAGTTTGTTCTGCTCCTCATCGGGGACAGGGGTAAGTGCGCGGAGAGCGCAGTAGCTCTCGCCACCATCGGGCTTCCAATCGATGTGGAGTTTGATCTTCTTACCCTTCTCGAGATTGAGTTGGAACTTGCGGCTATTAGGATTCCAAGCCGTGCGCCAGATCTCGGGGAAAAGCTCCTTACCGTCAACGAAGATGCGGGTGTAGCCAGCGTAGTAGATGAGGAAACGGTAGGTGCCAGTCTCCTGCGGCTCGAGGAAGCCGTCGAAATCGACATCGGCGCCGTTGAGAGGGAAGCCCTTGGGGAGGTACTGCTTATTGGCGAGGAGGTCGGCGAAATAGAGGATTGGCTCGGTACGGTCGAGAGGCTTAACGTCGGAGCCCGGGGCGGGCGTCCAATGGCTGGAGAGACCGCCCTCGACATTGTTCTTGTCGTAGACTTTGAAAGCCTCGTTTAGCTGAGCGTACTCGCGCTGGTCGCCCCAACGGGTGAGGGAGTTGTTATCCCAAAGGACTCCATAGCCCTTGTTGGAGATAAAGAAAGGAATGGAGACCTTGGTGTTGTACTGGTAGAGATCCTCATTCTTTCCGCGATAGTTGAACTCCTCGGCCTGATGCTGACCGAGACCGTAGATTGCATCATCGTCGCCGGGAATCCATTTTTGACGGAAGACTATGCCCACGTCGGTCTTGGTGTTCTTGGCGTCGGACTGGGTGATGACGGTATCGCGCATTACTCGACCATCCTCACGGAGGATAGGCGATCCGTCGAGATTAAGGAAAGCGACGTTGCCTGTCTTCTTGCAGACGGCAGCCTTTAGCTCCTTAGTGGTTATTACGAGAGATGAGTCGGTCTCGGAGGTCTCGTAGTTGGAGAATGGCGCTTGTGGCACCATCATGAGACTTTGGTCCTTGTCGAAGACACCATCGAGATTTGCAGAAACTCTAATGATCTTGTCATTAATGACTTGAAGACGGAGCTGCTGACCGTTCTCCAGATGGACGACAACGCCATTTTTAGAATCTGAGCCACCCTGGCATGACGCGAGGAGGGCGAGAGCAGAGAGCGCTAATACTCCCGATTGCCATCGCATGGCCCTTCTGATGAATGACTTTAATATCATGGTGAAAAGTTTAACTTGTTTTCCTATGAAACGTTATGCAAAGTTAACGTTTATGTCTTCCAACGAGAGATAAAGCGGTAAAAGGAAGACGGACAATTTGTTAACGGAGAGGCTATTATTGTGTCAATAATGGGGGCAAAATGTTATCACCCCCAGAAAAATAGGCAACAAAAAGTTGCATTGGAGGCAAGAAGCCTATTTTTCTGACAAAGCGACCTCACCGCCATCGGTCAAGACGAGGCGGCCATCATGCTTAACGCCGGAGACATCGACGAAGCCTTTGATAACTCCTGTTTGGCGTTTTGAGATAAGGACTTTCAGATGCGTCGGCGTAAGTTTCTTGCACATGAAGACATACGGGACCTTAAAAGAGCAGCCCGTCTTGTAGCCAGTACAGCCCCAAGCCTGACGTCCCTCAAGAATATGACCGCCACAAATGGGACACGATAGAGACGTAACGTCGAGCGTCTTAGGGGCATCGGAGGGGCGGAAAACAACATGGAAGTCGGAATCGAAAGAAAACTTGCCGTCTTGCTTCTCGCCATCGACCTCAACGCCCTTGACGGCGACATCGCCCTTGAGCAAAAGAGAAGACAACTGTTTCTCTGTCAGAGTCTTGTTGTAGGCTACGAATGGAATAGTAAGATTGCAACCTTCTTTGTAGCCAGAGCACCCCCAGGCGGAATTGCCTTTCAGTATCGGGCGATTGCATTTGGGGCAAAGTAGTGAGACGGGTGCGGCAGACTGTTGTCGATGAGGCTTATCCTTAGCGGCAGGCTTGCGTTCCTCGGGAGCTTGGAAGCGGGAGGAACTGAAATCATTCGCTACGATACGTATCACGTCAGTTACCATTTGGCGCATCTCGTCTATGAACTGCCCTGTGGTGTATTGCCCACCTTCGATTTGACGGAGCTTGCGTTCCCATTGCCCTGTAAGCTCGACGGACTTGAGAATTGGTATGCTTATTGTGTCGATAAGCCGTATGCCGTTGGCTGTTGGAAGGAGATTCTTGCGTTCCTTGGTGATGTACTTGCGGCGGAAGAGAGTCTCGATAATAGCTGCTCGCGTTGAAGGGCGACCTATGCCATTCTCCTTCATAAGCTCACGAAGCTCGCCGTCGTCGACCTGTTTGCCTGCCGTCTCCATAGCACGAAGGAGCGTCGCCTCGGTATAAAGTTTTGGAGGCTGCGTCTGCTTCTCTTGCAGAGATGGCACATGAGGACCTTGTTCGCCGACTGTGAAATCGGGGAGTACGGCACCTTGCTGGTCATCCTTGTCGTCGTCAATCTTTTGATTGCCATAGACGACACGCCAGCCTGGCTCAATTATCCTTTTGCCATTGACCTTAAACTGGACAGATGCGGCTGAGCCAAGAACGGTGGTCAGAGAGACAGTGCTGTCGGGATAGAAATTTGCGATGAAGCGTCGGGCAATCATGTCGTAGACACGCTTCTCGTTGGGTCGCATGTCAGGGCGAGGCGCTACGCCAGTGGGAATTATGGCGTGGTGGTCGGTAACCTTAAGATTGTTGAAGACCTTCTTGGACTTAGGCAACTTCTTCAGTTGGAGAAGGGGCTGGACAAAATTTGCATAGGGAGTGAGTCCTCGCAGGATATGTGGCACCTTGGAATAGATGTCGTCGGTGAGGAAACGAGTGTCGACACGCGGATAGGTCGTGAACTTGCTTTCGTAGAGCGACTGCGCAATGCGTAGAGTCTCGTCGGCAGAAAGGCCGAGCTTATTGTTGCACTCGACTTGCAAAGAAGTGAGGTCGAAGAGTGCTGGTGACGCCTCTTTCCCTTGCTTGCTCTTGATGTCATCAATTTTGAATGGGGCATCCTTGACAGTATCGAGTGCCTTTTGCCCATCCTCAATCTTGTCGAAGCGACCAGACGTGGCGGAGAAAGTTACGTCACGGTACTTGGTTTTGAGCTCCCAATACTTCTCGGGCTTGAAATTGGCAATCTCCTTATAGCGTTGGACTATGAGTGCGAGAGTCGGGGTCTGAACGCGCCCTATGGAAAGCACCATGCCCCTTGCTCCGTAGCGGAGGGTATAGGCTCTTGTCGCATTCATGCCGAGAAGCCAATCGCCTATGGCACGCGCGCTGCCTGCGGCGTAGAGAGAGTCAAACTCTGCACCATTACGAAGTTGGCTAAAGCCGTCGCGTATGGACTCCTCGGTAAGGGAAGAGATCCATAAGCGATAGACGGGACAATGAATTTGCGCCAATTGCATCACCCAACGCTGGATGAGTTCACCTTCCTGCCCGGCATCACCACAGTTTATGATGGTATCGGCTTTGGAGAATAGATTGGAGATGATTTTGAATTGGCGTCTTATGCCGTCATCGTTTTTCAACTTGATACTGAAGCGATTGGGCATTATGGGGAGGAGCTGGAAATCCCAACGTTTGAGCGTAGGGTCGTAGTCTTGAGGCTCTTTCAGCTCACAGAGGTGACCGAAAGTCCACGTCACGCAATAGCCATTGCCTTCGTAATAGCCGTTGCGCTTATCGTTTGCGCCTATGACACGTGCTATTTCGGCAGCTACAGAGGGTTTCTCGGCTATACAGACTTGCATTGGTACGTGGATTTCTTAAGTAAGGAGTTATTAAAAAAAGGTGGACAAAAAAACCTCCGCGTAAAACACGGAGGCTGTAATGGTAGCAGGTCTATAAGCCGAGTTCTGTGTCCATCGGAAGATGGATGTCTATCATTTATCTAGGCCGTCACGTCACCGTGCGGCTCAAGCAGCCTACCCCCTCAATCGTCAAAAGACCTGGCACGAGCAGCACCAGCAGCACGAGGCTGAATTGAGTGTACATGGCCTTACAATTCGCGGATTCGTATGGCCGTCGCAGTCACCTGCGGCGCGGTGAGCTCTTACCTCGCCTTTTCACCCTTACCCTGAGGCGGTAATTTTCTGTTACGAAAACAGAACCTTTCGGCTCTCTTCTAATTAGGAAGCGCGATGCTCTATATTGCCCGGACTTTCCTCTCGTCAAATGAATGACCAGCGATAGACCGTCCTGCTACTTTTTAGGGACACTCCCCACCCTACTCAATCTTGTAGGGCTGGTAGAGAGAATATTCTACAACAAACGCCCTGTCATAGCCAAGAGACTTTATGCGCGCCATCTCGGACTCGACCTCAGAACCCTTGATGGGCTTCGTCGTATAGCGGAAAATTTTGTCGTTAAGTCTGTACTCGTAAACCTCGCCTACGTTCTCGAAGAAAGATATGTAGAGAGGATAGCGAAAAGCACCGACCTGAATTACATAATCCGTATTTGGGTCAAGTTCAATAGGTTTTCCACCAACAGTCACAACCTTGCCTACTTGGGACTTTACAGCAGAGGGCTTAGCCGCACCTCCACGAAGGTTGACGATGAAAGCTTCCTTGAAACCATTACGACGTACACCTTGGAGAGCCTTGTTGGCATCAGCATAGGTTGCATACTTGCCGTAGTAGAACTTTATGACACCATCAGCCGTGTACTCATATACCACATCGAGACCTTTAACGAAAGAGGCATCGGATGGAGCTGTGCGCATGGCAGAGATTTGGATTGAGTAGACTGGCAGGTCGGCATCAGTCCACAATACTATTTGTTTTGAAGTACGGAGTTCGTCGATACTGCTTTGCGCTGACGCTATAGAAGCGAGAGATAGCGCGGGTATGAGCGCAAGAGCCAGAATAGATATTTTCATTGACTTGAAAGTTTGAATAGACGGTGCTACTTTGCTACATTCCATACGACAACCTCGATACGGCGGTTGACCTTGTGCTGAGAGGCATCACAGTAGACACCACGATGGCAACGGTTGATGAGGTAACGTTCACCATAGCCACGAGGTATGAGCTGAGAAGACTTGACACCCTTTGCTACGAGGTAGTCCTTAGCAGCGTCTGCCATATTCTGAGAGACATTGAGATTGTTGTAACGATTTCCCTTGGCCTCGGTATGAGCGTTGAGCTTGACGGTCACCTGAGGAGCATTGACGAGGTAGCCAGCGAGCTTGTCGAGCGTAACCTTTGCGGCATCGTCGAGATCGTTTTCGTAGTGGATAACCATACCGGAGATGTCGTCGAGGACGGCATCATTGAAAATTGGGGTCAGCTTGATGCCCTCCTTTGCGATGTCGACAATTTCGTCCTCAGTTGCTTGAATGGTCTTCTCATTATAGCCATCCTTCTTCACCTCGATGATGACCTCACGACCATTTGTGAGCTTGGCCACTGGAACAGAGATTGTAACAAAGCCATCGGAGCCAGAAAGACCAGAGCCAATCTCGGAATCGTTCTCCTCCTCGGACATCGTGAGACGGGCACCTTCGATTATCTCGTTATTATATGTGCTGGTAATCTTTACGGAGAAATCCATCGCCTCAACCTTGACAGGCTCAGCGGCAGAAGAGATCTCATCTTCGGGCATCGTGAGGTTCTCGGCGCCGAATACAGGAGGGAGCTCACTCATATCGTCGTTGGTGACTTCGAAAGTCTTAACATCCATGAACATATCACGGTTATTATCGAAGTCGTAACGAGAGAGGAAGCCGTCTGGCTTATCGGCGGAGAACTGAAGATAGTAGAAATCGTCACCAGGACCATTATATTGCTTGAGCATGTTGCGCGTGTTCTGCCACTTACCATCGACATACTCAGAGCAGAAGATATCGAGACCGCCGAAACCATTTCGTGTATCGGAGCTGAAATAGAGCTTGCCATCAGGGTTGATTACGGGGTAAACCTCGTCACCGTATGTGTTGACCTCTGGGCCAAGATTCTCGACCTTGCTGAAATGGTTGACATCGGAAGAGAACTCAGCTCGATAGATATCCTTACCGCCATAATTCTTGACATCCTTACCATAAATCACTGTATGGTCGGGCATGTTGGAGACGAAGTAGAGATACTTGTCATCGAGAGAGACAGCAGGGTGAGCGAAATCGTACTCGTCGCTATCGAACTCGACTACACGCTCATTGACCCAATCTTTACCGTCATAGTCTGCGACGAAAATTTTAATTCTGGGCTCCTTATTGACATAGACGGTCTTTGTGAGGAAGATATGCTTCTTATCGCTTGTGAAAGCGATTGCACCAACGTGGTATTCAGAACGAAGATTGGGAGAGAAAACCTTTGGCGTTCCATCGATAACCTTACCGTCGATGAAATCTTGCGTATAAAGATTCAAGAAAGCATAGCCGTTCTTGTCGACCTTATCGCTGTTCTCGGGGGCATAGGAATAGACAATCTTGTTGTCGAAAATCTGGATGCCGAAAGACATGCTGACATCGAGGATTGAGAGGTCAGGGTTTACGACAACACCTTTGACAGTGCTGAACTCATTCGCCAAAGCCCAACGGCAGGAAGCAATCATGTCGTTGACCTGCATGACCTTACCTCTAACAGCACCGGCCTTCTTAGCCTTATCGTACCATTCGATGGCGAGCTCATAAAGACCGAAACGGTGGAGCGTCTTAGCGTATATGAAGATATCCTCACCGGTCAGATCATCTTCGATAGAGCTATAAACATCATAAGCACGGGACACCTGATTAAGCTCAAAACGAGAGCGTGCAACTTTCTTCTTGTCATCGAGACCAAGGGTTGCACCGAGCTCGACAGCTTGATCATAATAGACAGTACAATGGTACCAGTCCTCGTCATCGAAAGCTGCTTTAGCTTTACGGATCTCCTTTTTTTGACCGAAAGCAGCAGTTGAGAGGCATAGGCCCACCAAAATCATCGCTGGCAGAATATATCTCATATCAGAACTTATGTCAGTTTAATAGTAGCGAGTGCACTTTTTCGAGTATAGCATCTGAGAAAACTAACTCACTACAAAGATAACATTTTAGGCTTCTAAAAATTATCAGCCCGTGAAAAAGATTGGAGCTAAATGAAAATGTATTGAACTTTAGAAGTAACGAATGTTTCTCATGCCAGGGCGACGCTTGAGCTGGAAATCGTATCGGATGCCTATTTCATGAGAACCCGCGATAGTGTATTTCTTAATATCGTTGAGGGGGAAGTCGAAAGAGTAGGTAATTGCCCAAGACTGATTTATCTGGTAATCAGCGAGTAGGACAATATCCGTTACAGTGCGGTATGAGAGTCCCACCCACAGTCTGTCTGCGAAGAGCATGGAGCAGGAGATGTCGACCTCAAGAGGCGCACCAGGGACAAGGCGGATTAAGGCAGTAGGCTTGACTTTGTAATCATCAACGGAGAAGACGTAACCGCCATAGATGTAGGTATGGAGGTTTTTGAAACGAACAACGTTTTTAATCTCCTGCTTGTCGGTGTCATAATCGTTTGCGAAGAAACGCGGTATGCTAAAGCCTGCGAAATAGGAGCCGTTGGTCGCCATGTAGAGGGCTCCGAAACCGAAGTTGAAACCGAACTTACTGATTCGTCCATCGAAGACAGGATCGCCATAATCAACGGTCACCGCCTTATTAGCATTGTAGATAATGTTCTTGAAGCCAGCTTGAAGACCGAGGCGAATCTCGTTGCGCTTATCTATCCTGAGCTTATAAGAGCCTGCGGCGAAGAACTCGAGATTATTAGTGAAACCAGCATGGTCGTTCATGATAACGACACCGACGCCAAGGTCTTTCATCTTGTCGACCTGTCCGTGGACATTGAGGGCTCCAGTGAAAGGCGCACCCTCGAAGCCGGTCCACTGCGACCTGAAGACGCCCAAGGCACTTATGACGTCGCGGGAGCCGTTGTAGGCAGGATTCAGGATACCCTGGTTAGCGATATAATTGTTGAAGACGGCCTGGTCTTGCGCACGTGAGATGTGCCCAAGCGACAGGAACGCGGCCACAGCTATGATATATCTGCTTACAGTACTCATGTAACTCATGATAGTAGGATTCAGTAAGTTATCTACGGAGTTCGACGTAACCGTGCATCTTACGTTCAGACCTTGTTGCGTGTTGCTTGTCGATGAACGTTATGGTGAACACGTAGTAGTAGGTACCCGAAGGCAAGTTTTGACCGAGGGTTACCATATTGGAAGTAGAGGATGTGCCATCCCACCAGTTCTCATCCTCGCCGTAGCGGAGACCAGAGGAGCGATAGACGAGCGTTCCCCAACGGTTGAAGACTTGGAGTTTGGACTCGGAATTTGCCTTGTACCTATCCGGGATGATAATCTTGAAGTAATCGTTGTAACCATCACCATTTGGCGAGAAGGCGTTCGGGATAAGGAATACAGACTCGTTGTCTCCCGTATCCTCATTACCGCACAGGATCTCGATCTTGGCGATATTTGAGACACGATTTGGCAGCTGACGGTTCTCGATGTAGTACTCAATCTCCTCGTGACCGTAGAACGACGGTTGCTTCATGTAGAAGAAGTAGCCGGTCTGGGTAGACATCTCGACGGCAGAAGAGTCATTGGTCGTGTGGTCGACGTTGATAAAGCCGTAAGTGCCTGCGATCTTCTTCTCGGAGTCTTGTACAATGTTGAACCATACGTTTGCAGCACCTGACTTACCGGTGTACTTCTGGTACTTACTGTCATAGGAACCACGGATGTTGGAGTAGCCCTTGAGGAAGTAGTTGGGTTTGTCAGAGATGTTGTAGGATTCGGTCACTTGTGTATCATTTATGTAGTAGCCGTCATCTCCTATCGTTATGGCAGGACAGTAGACCCTGTCGCAACGAGAGCTCCAATCGATGTACATATGGTTGCCCTTGTGAGGGATGTCGTTATCGGCCTCGTAGGCAGGAACAAGGTTGATGGTACGTGCATTCTCGCCCTTATTGAGGTAGATGTAGACATTGTATGCCGTGAGCTCTTCGGCAACGAAAGTGACGTTGCCAAGCTCGCTGGAGCACTGAGTTGTATTATCTACCGCCATGACGGAGTAGATACCTTCTCCCCAGTAGATGCCTTCATCAAGAACATCCTGTCGGGTATAGATCTTGATGGAGTCGTTGACGGTCACAGTATCAGTAATGACATCATATATAGGACCAAATACAACATCACCCTCTTCTGTCGGCGTCTTAACCACTCCCGGAATTGCCTCACCCTCGAAAAGGAGATAGTAGGAGTAACCTACACGTCCTTTGCTGTAGACGAGGTAACCGCCCATAACGCCATACTCTTTGTTGACTGTCGAGTAATCGGCTGCGCCATCCTTATCGAAGAGAACAGCATAGACAGAGTCGGTCTCTTGAACTGGAAGAGGATTCTCGACGACCTCGATAGAATCGGTCTGTTGCAAGCAGCCTTTGGCACTTTCGACCTCGACCCAGTAGATGCCAGACGTAGCATAGTCTTTGCTGCTTTCGTTATAGCCCCATCCGTTAAAGAAGAGGGTGTCAGTTGCAGCAGGCTGGACGCCGATGTATGAAGGAATCTCCTGGATATCGATAAGCTCCTTACCCCAGATGTCATCAGACTTCTTGTAGAGGCGATAAAGCTCACCAACACGAGGCTGGTTGATGTAGCCGAGACGGATGCCAATCTCACCTTGGCAGTAGTCGAGTACGTCATTCTTAGCGACAAGATGACCGACAGGGTAAGTTGTATCATCGTAATTGATCTTGACACCAGCCCAAGAGCTGTTGATGCAAGAAGTTGTGGCTAGGTTGCCTTTATAGACATGCAGGTAGTAGGTGACAGTCGTGTCGTTGAAAGCAGGGAGCGACGCACCGACCCAAGTCAAGCTGCCGCCTGTACCAACTTTCTCCGTGCCAGGGAGAGGTGTGCGCTCATCGTTAGGATCGATTGTCAGGTAGTAATTGAGACCATCAACAGACTCGCTAAGGACGAGAGATATCGGGGTTCCAGAACACTGACCACCATTAGAAGTGAAATTGGATATTACAGGGTCGAAGTCCTGGAGGATACCGCCATTGTATATGGAGCCTACAACAGTCTCGGGACAAGTACCCGCTGTTGCACGCACCTCATAACGATTGACATTTGCAATGTAATCGAAGACTGGCCATGTTATTGCCGCACCAGTACCTGCGACAATGTCGGAGGTGTAGATGACGCTCTTATCCTTGGCGAGACCGAAGAGTTGGTAATTGATGCCTACGTAGGAGGTATCGGTAGAGAAAGTCAACTCATTATCGCAAGAGAGAGAAGCGATAAGCTCAATGTTCTCGAACTCGGCATCGGTGACATGGACATCACCTACCTCGACCTCACAACCATAGCCGTCGAACGAAGCCCATATCTTGTAGTCGCCAGCAGTGAGACCACGGAACGTAATCTCCTGACCTGCAACGTACTTACGACCTGTCGTCAGGATACCGCTTGGCGTCTGGCCATTCTCGACTACATAGTAGACAAGTCCCTCTACAAGTTTATCAACGTAAGCATCGGCAGTTAGTGTGAATGTGGCGTTAGAAGCACCACAGACAACAATTGTCGCAGATATTGGGTTGGTAGCGTCAATCTCACCACGGAAAGTGACATTGCCAAGGACAGACTCGCAAGAGCTTGCGCCGAGAGAGATGCGGATCACGTAATCACCTGGCATGAGAGCCGTGAGTGAGAGTGAGGTGCTTGCGTCTGAATAGGTCTGGCCATCTACCTTTGAACCATCTGCACTGTAAAGCTCGTAGGTAGCACCATTGACGAGGTATGCATTGTCAATCTCATAGTTAAGACCGCAGACGGTGGCATTAATCACATTGGAAGGAAGCTCGGCGTAGCGAGTGACATTCACAACGTCAACCTTCGTGAGGCAGTCGAACCCGTTGAACGCAATCCAGATGTTGTTGACACCATCAGAGAGGTTATTGAGGACGAGAGAGCCGTCACCCTCATGGTAACGATGAAGCTCACCTGCGTAATCTTGAGGCGTCTTGGTGGTGTCGGTCACATAGTAGTAAGCACCGTCGAAGAGGAGCGACGCGGGTATCGTGTATGAGACTTGGTCTCCAGCGCAGAAAGAAACCTCATGCTCTTGAGCCGTCGTTGGGAGGCCACGGACGAGGAGCTTGCCCATCGTTACCTCACACTTGGAGCCGTCGCCTTGACCTGCGACTATTGTGTAGTCACCGGTCGTAAGATCGGAGAAGGTAATTTCGGTGACAGTGGCATCGTAGACAACGGACATGACGATGTTGCCGTCAGCATCGAGAAGTTTGTATGTAGCACCTTCAACGTAGTAAGCAGCGTCGAGCGTGTAGGAATTGTCGCAAGCTACGGCGTCGATGACATTGGAAGGAATGGCCTGGGACTTATTGACATTGACATTGCCGATAGCGACGAGACATGCGTTGAAGTCGGCAGGCTCATCGGAAGCCCAAGAAGCCCAAATCGTGAAGTTGCCAGCTGGCATGTCGGAGAATACAGCATCGGAAGAGCCGTCGTAGAGGACCTCGGCGATGGTGTTGCTCTCGTCATCTGCAGGAGACTTAGCATACTCGGTCAAGTGGAGCTTGATGCCCTTGATGGCAGGCTGAGTTGCCTTTGCACTTGTGAGCATATCGCTCAGCTGTGTGGTGTTGAGCATGTATTGCGCGTTGTCGTCAGAGCAGAACTGGAGTGTAGTGTCGGCGAACGCTATTGGATCGAGAACAGGTGCGTAAATGAGTTTTAGCTCTGAGCGCATCCTTGAAGTACAGATCTTACCACCGAACTTGTCGCTGTATTGCTTAGCGGCAATAGCATAGTAGGTACCCTCAGTAACCTTCTTGGGGAAGTAGAGAGGCTTATCGGTAGCTGAGTTGGAGACTACCTCATCGTAGTAGGTAGCATTGCCCAGATCGTCGAGCTTCCAGAGAGAGTAAGTAATAGTGGCTTCGGGATCGTACTCAGCATTCTCGATGTAGACCTCGTTCGTGCCTGTCGGATCACAGTAGAGATTTGACTTCTCTACGCTGAAGGACTTAGGCAGATTGAGAACTACATACTGGACAAGAGGAGAAGCAGTAGGACATGGGTTGACGACACCAGACTTTACAGAGGTCACGTAGTAGTAACCCTCCTTGGTGATGAGGTCAACAAGGTTGCCATCGCCATAGTCAAGTTGTGAGAATGTGAGACGCTCGTGATCGTATGTCGCAGTCACAGTACCCATCATCTGTCCCCAGAGATTCTCTGCAAGCTGAGTTGTAGAGATTGTTGCATTATCAGGATTGATGACCTTGTAAAGCTCAGGCGAGATGAAGTAGAGGGTGTAGGTAACATCCTTCTCGGAATCCTTCATACGAGCCTTTACGCCGCCATCGCCTTCGCAGACGAAGTTATCGAATTCGAGCTCTTGCATCTGAGCAAAGCGGTCGTTCTCGATATGGACAGTTCCTACGAGTTCGTCGCATGCTCCATTGTATGCTCGGACGATATAGTCGCCAAGGGCGTCCTTGATGTTCTTGAATACAGGATCGTCGCCAGCGTATGGCTTGATTACCGATACAGGAGCGAGAGCATTGTAATCACCATGCTCATCGACCTTGAAGAGACGGTACTCGACAGAATCAGTTACAGAGAGATTAGGATTCTCAACTGTTATGTCGGAACCATAGCAATCAATATCGGGATGAGGGTTGAGATCGAGAGTGAGATACTCGCCTGTTACAGAGTGATCCTTAACAGTCAGAGTCACAACACCCACGAACATCTTGCTGCACTCGAGAGTAGTTCCGTCAGACAGATTGACAAGCGACTTAGCCAAGATATCGAAAGAGTAGTTGCCAGGCGTGAGTGCCTTCATTATCGGGAAGCAGAAGGTACCATTAGTAGCGTCGTAGGTGCCGCAACCATTCATGTCGGTTGAGACGAGATTGCCACTGGCATCATAGAGCTCGTAGTTGCGAATTACGACACCAGATATATCGAAGTCGGCACCAGAGACAGTGATTTGGTACTCCTTCTCGACGCAGATTGTAAGATCCTTGGAACCTGCACCGGTCGAACCGACCTCACTGATAGTAGCATTAATTGTGGCAGGCTCTGCAAGTTGGGTTACCGTGACATCATTGAGAACGGTAACACAGCCGTCGGTGTTGGGGATGGAGACCTCTACATAGTACTCACCCTTGAGGACGTTGAGGAACTCAATGGCACTGCCATCGTCGTGACCGAGATCTTGAGCTACAATATCACCTGTTACCTTGTTAATGAGCTTGTAGATGAGACCACTCTGTGAACCATCAACAGTAATTGTTACTCCATCTTCGTCATCGTGGCAATAGTAACCATCATTTGCCGCAGAGACTGTGAAAGCAACAGGCTTATCGTAGACAGTAACAGTCACGTTGTTAGCCATAGGCTGGAGACAGCCGCTGAAGCTACAAACTACAGAATAAGTGTAGGTACCAGCACTCAGAGAGCCAAGGTCTGAATCGCGGAACTCAATCTTGCCACCGTGGGCATCTGAGAACCTGTGGTCGACATCGACACCGTCACGATAGAGGATGTACTCGTGTGTGAAGCTGGAATCGAAATCAGAATTTTCGAGGGTTATTGTGAAATCCTGATCATCGATACAAACATTGCCGGTTTCTGGAGTTACTGATACAGCGTACGCGTTGGTAGAGGGGAGATTAATTGTGAGAGCGCCATCGAGAACCTTCTCGCAGGCGTAATCGCCACTGAGACGTTGAGAACGCGCGATGACACGATAGACACCATTCTTTGCAGCCCCGTAGGCAGTCGTCATGATGTCATATACAGGTATGACAAGCGTTGCTCCTGTGCCTGGGACAGGTGTGGAAATTTCAGTGTTACCCTCAGTCTCATTGACAAGCACATAGAAGATATTAGTCTCGGTGTTCTCAACAGACCAAGTGAATGAAGAGGACTGAGCTACGGAGCAATCCGTTACAATCAGGTCGGCTACCGTTGTGGAAGCAGAAGGAGACTTGACCTCTTCAACTTCAACAGTATTAGCCATATCGAAGATTTGCGACGGAAGAGCATCGTAATATGCCTTGACGGTGAACGTTTCCGGATTTGCGACAGAAGCGTCGGTGAGACGCACAGGCTCCCATGCTACCTCTTGACCAGCATCTGTAACCTTTATTGGGAGGAGAGAGGCGACACCATCGACGTAGTATGTTACGCCGATTTGAGGATCGACGACAGAAATCTTGACTCCTGGCTCATCGGTACAATAGTAGTCGGAAGAAGTCGTTATGGTCTTGGGTAAGATGCCATCGAGAACAGTCGTTTGTGCTGTAATTGTTTGCGTACATCCGAAGGTGTTGTGGATCGTCACAGAGATGTCGACCGTTCCTTCTGTTACGACATTCTGATCACCAGCGAGGGTGTTAGAGGTGCCATCTTGTACAAGAGTTCCGTTGATGTAGAACTCATAACGCTCATAACCTGGTGTCACATCGACAGGGACTTCGGCTCCACTGATAACAAGTGGGAGAGGAGTGCCGTTGATGAACGAAGCATCAGGCTTCTTGTATACAAGAGTCGTAACAGTCACATTTTCTACACAGCTTCCGACGGAGAACTGAAGATTAAACGCATAGGTGCTGTAATCCTCGCTGTTAGTATTGGTGACGTAGGAGAGCGTGAGGGGCCATGAGATAGAGCGTTCGGAGACGGTACCTGATGAGAGGTCAAAATCGGCGGTCACGTCGACTCCATCACGCTCGACAGAGAGGATCTCGAAATTGGAAGCACCACCAAGTATCAAAGAATGGGCGATGTCCTCGCAGAAAGAGTATGTCCAGGAATTGACACCTGTTGCAGTAGGCGTCAGCTCGGCATCATCAGCATCTTTGAGAGAGACTGTTGGCTTCGGAGCATCTTCAACTCTGATAGTGATGCTCTTAGAGCAAGCGTTGGTACCGAAGTCTGGACGGATTACCAAATTATATTCGCCCTTAACTGCATTCTGGAAGAGGTATGACAGCTCGGAGAAGTCCGTCGCAGAGACATCTGTTCCATCGAGAGTAAAGATGTAGCCACGAGTGTAGCCAGTCTCAGTTGTAGAAGGAACGATGTTGAGCGTCTGCCCCTCGCAGATTATAGCAACATCATTTGCGAGGATGTCATTGCCAGACTCATCGAATGCCTTGACATCGATGTCCTGGTACTTACGGAAGAGCCAATCATTGGTCGCTACTTCGCAGGTACCATCGCTAACGATGAAGCTTACAGAATGGAAATTGTCTGAAGGATCTATGTCGAAGAGGAAGACAGATACACCGCTTGCGTAAGAAGAGGTAATCTTGCTTGTAGAGATTGTAGACTCATCGATTGTAGCGTCGAGAGCACCATCACGATATGTTGCAACCTTCACGCCATCGTAGACAACAGTCACGATAGAGCCGTTGACATCGAAGCCGAAGTCGTCATCGAAGCAGATCTCGAACTTAGCTGTGTCTGCGATATCGGTCGAAACTGGGTTGAACGAATCCTTGAGCTTCTCGTTGGGGGCTGGCTTAGCGTGATAAGAGAACTCTTCGGAATATGGGAGATAGAATGCAAGAGTCTCATTGGTCTCGCAGCCTGTCACAAGATTCTTAGCATTGACAACGAGGCTGATCGGAGCCGTGGTTACGGCATGAGACTTAGTGACATAATCGAGAGTATAGGAACCAGCAGAATGGTCGGACCACTCGACCCCATCGATTGTGAACGTGAAGTCGAAGTCGGTTCCTGGAGTGATGACGTTACCGTCGGCGTCCTGAAGGACTGCTGTGTAGGTATAGTTGATATCAGCACAGAGGTCATTGGTATTCATAACCTCAGAAGCCTCATTGGTAACGACGACATCAACAATCTTAAACTGGTTGACCTTGACGGTCACTGCCTGAGAATTGACGACACAATCATTAATATCAGTTACAACAGCATAGAAACTGATAGTAGAATTGTCGCCATTGTAGACGAATGAACCGTCGTGGGAGAGGGTATTAAGGCCAGAGTACTCAGCGACTTTTGACTCTACACCATTGTCGATGAGGTAGATCTCGTAAGCCTTGAAGTTATTGAGAACGAATGAGGCGTCTGCACCATCGGGAAGGACGGACTCGACAGTGAAGTTGATTGGCGCACCCTTACAATTCTCGAGAACTGCATCGACATTCTTCAGTTCTGGCTTGAAATCGCCCTTGAAGGAGACAACGATCGGCTCGGAGGTACAGGTGTGGTCGCCTTCGTCCATGATGACCTCAGCTGTGACAGCATCACCTTCGTTAAGAGAAATCTCAGGGTGGTCAGCTGTGCTGAAGACGTTTGAAGTATAGTCACCATCGGCATTAACTACCTGGACACCATTAATGAAGAATTTGAACTGTTTTGTCCAAGAATCGTCAATATTATCTGTCTTGACCTTAAACTCAACGTCTGAACGGAGGCAAACAGGCATCTCGGGCGTCGAGACAAGTTCTGGTACTGGCAAGACATAGAAGTTCTTAATATTATCATCCGTGCATGTAGCAGACACCGAACCACCTCCCTTGAAAGTATATTCTAATTCACAGTGGATGGTGTAAGGACCGTCAGGCTCCATTACAGGAGAGAGTGTACGCGGGTCGAACGAGATATTTACGGGATTAGAAGTCACTGTAACATCAGGCAGATCAATCTTGTAAGACCCAGATTCCAAATCTACATATGAAGTAATAGTGGCATTCTCTATCTTGCTTAAGAAATCGTCGTGGCCATTCTCATCACTGAAGTAGACATCGAAGCTTACTCCGTTGTTAAAACAGAAGTATCTGCTATCGCACGCAATCTTACTTATTTTGATTCTGTAACGCGAGAGATGGAAGTCCTTGGTAGCAGTGCAACCAGTATTGACATCAGTAAGCTCTACTACATAGTCGCCCTCGGACATATCAGAAGGAGTGACATATGTGGTATCTGTCGCAGTGATATTTTCTGTTACAGGATACTCGTTACCTTCAGTATCAAAGATCTTAGCAGTATACTTGGAGGAGTTGGAGGACACCTTAATGGTGAACGGATTATCACCGCATGTCTCTGTACCCGTCACAGCCGAAATGACTGGAGGGTTAGAAAGTCTGACGCTGTGGACAGTCGGGTCCTTGGTGACGCATCCATACTTGCTGGTAGCGTATAGGTAGATATCGACGAACGTGGCACCAGCCGGGAGATCGATGTCACTAATCTTGTATGAAAGAGTGACGTCTGGAGAATCCTTGAGGATGTCGATATCAGTATTACCCTTTATTACCCAGTGGTAGGAGACGAAATCGTCGTTAGTAGAGAGATTGAGGTATCCGTCGGTGCAGTAGATGTCAAGAGCATTGCCTGGGATGATGACAGGCGCAGGAAGCTCATGGACAGTAACATTTATAGCACGGACGAACTCGCAATCGCCATCAGTTGTCTTGACTACAAGCTCATATTTACCAGAGTTTGCAGTTGTCAGAGAAGTAAGATGGAGATCGTGATTAACCTCACCAATAATATTCGCACCCTCAAAGCGCCATTGGTAAGTGTACGTTATGGTGCGACCATCAGCATCGACAGTTGGGAGAGCAGTTTCAATATCGAAGTTCAGGTTCTCATCGACGCAGTAATCAAGTGTGGCCTCATCTGCTGTTGGGGTCTGATCAACCTTGCCGTCATTATTGATTAGCTTGAACTCAGGGATGTCGACAACAGCGACAGGGAGCGTTGCCTCATAGTCGCATGAGGTTGACCACTTAGTAGATATATCGCGTATTTTGACAGCGATAGGAAGCATGGAGCGAGTGATGCCATCAGCGTAATTAACCTCAACATTATTTCCGCTCTTTACAACCTCACTCGCAAGCTCATTGCCAGCATTGTCGATAATGACAACTTCAAGTTGTGCATTGGCAGGATCAGCGCATGAAGCGAGATCATGCGAAGTAACGCCATTCAATGTTACGGAGAATGGAGCCGAAGCACAGACATCAGACTTAACATCGATGCTGTTGATCGTCGGGATACCACGAACCGTAACAACATGAGTTACTGAGTTGAGGCTCTTACAATGACCATCGTAGATCGCCCATACTGTAATGGTATAGACGGTAGTGTTGGTCGGTGTATATGTTGCAGAGAATACGCCAGAAGCATCGATATAACCAGAGGCTGTCGGGATAGTCGCGTCATCGGTAGATACCTCGTAATAGTAGGTAATATTGGTGGCGTCACCACTTACACCGACAGAAAAGTCGATAGAGGAACCAGAGCATACGCTTTCCTCAGGGGACGTTACAGAGACAATTTCCGGGTTGGTACCGACAGTCGCTGTGACAACATTGGACTTTCCAGAGGAGAAGCATCCGTACTTGGACTCGGCTATGACGTAGTAATAAGTTGTCGTCTCGGGATTTGTGATAGTCACAGGCGTCGTGCCGTGTCCGATGCCAACTTCGATATCATCGGACATATCATCGTCAACCTCGCCAGCATTCTGAGCATACCAATGGTAGATATAGTCGGCGGCGGCAGACTGGACAGTGAGGTCGAGAGTTGCGGAAGCTTCCTCGGGTTGGCAGATATAGATGACAGGAGCATTGGCAACAGGGGTTGCAGGGAGTGGCTCAATGGTCAACTTGACAACCTCGCTCATTGGCGACTCACAATTAGGCGTAGTCTCGCGGATAACCTTGGCATAGATTGTCATATCTGTCGTCGGGACGAACACGAGAGTACCGTCAGCAGATATAGCGTAATCGGAGCCATTGACAAGCTCGTTGGTGCCAGCGGCATCGGAGTACCAATGGTAAGAATATGTAGTGCCGTCCGAAGTCGGATAGGCTGTGACGTTATCGATCGAAATAGTAATTGGATCGGTAGAGCCGTAGCATACATGGACATCGCGTGTGAGAGAGCCATCTTGCGGAGAAACTGCATATGGCTCAGGCTTAGCGAGAGCAGGAACAACTGTCACTGTGGCCTCGACCTCTTCAGAGAGGCAAGAGTTGTAAGCAGCAGTCGAACTTACGGAGAACGAGAACGTTACGCTGGACTCGTTCCAAACTTGACCATCGACGAAGTAGATAGTATTGCCAAGAGCATCGGTCGTTGTCTGAATGGTCTTGGTAGATGGAGCTTGGGTTGTGAAAGTGTAAGGCAGCTCGAAATCAATGACATCATCATTCTTAGGTGTGATGAGGAACTCTACCCTATCGTCGGAACCTTGGCAGACTATATCAGGTGTGGCCACGACCTCGAAAGCAGGACGAGGATGGACAGTGATGGTAACCGATGCAGGGTCGCTCTCACATCCCTTCTCATCGGTTACTACGACACGATAGGTGCGAGTCTCGGGGACAGTGACACTGACAACACTATTGCCTGGAGTCGTGAAGGTCTCGATAGTGCCCTTGGTATCATAGTCGAGCCATTCGAACTTATTGAAAGGCTCAACAGTGGAGAGCTGAGAAGTGCCATTGGGACATACAACAGCAGGATCGGCAGTGACAGTTGGGACAGGACGACGATTAACAGTTATGCTTGCCACGTCTGAGACAGGAGACATACAACCTGTCTTTACATTGTACGCATATGCGTAAATCTCAACATCGGTGTCGATAGCGAGATCAGTTAGCGTCTTCTTGGAGATAGAACCAGAAGTGCTGAAGAACGGACCTTTGAAGACAGCAGTCTCACCAGCCTTGCGAACGTAGAAGACGAAATTCACATCGGAAGTCAGGTCTGCATATGGTAGAACCGAAATGGTTACACTCGTGTCTTCGTATTCGCAGAACTCACTTATGTCCGTTGTTACAACAGGCTTGGAGAGAGGAGAGACAGTCTTTACAGTTGTCGTGAAGGTCTCGGAGCCACAAGATCCATCGTTTATGGTGAAAGTGAGCGTCACGTCGGCATCCCAGCTTGTCTTGTTGCAAGAGTACTCGGTCTCGGAGACCTTTACCCAATCGGAGACATTGCCGACGGAGACAGCCTCAAGGATGCTGGTGAAAGAGTCACCTGCATTCTGGAGTTTGGCAGAGAGAGTTACGATAGCAGTACCCTCGTCGCCTTGGCAGAAAGCCTGACGCGCTACGATGGAAGCGTCGGGGAGAGTGACAGAAGAAGAGCCATCGGCACCTTGGTACTCTACGGAAGCAGAGCCGACTGGTTTCTTATGGACTTCGACAGGAACCTCGATGCGGTCAGAGGTACAGCCCTTTTCGTCGTGAACGACCTGTACGTAATAGGTTGTGGACTCTGTGAGAGCCTTTGTAGTGAATGACGCACTATGGCTGGACTGACCGTCGCCGCTACCACTTGTGAACTTGTATGTGTAGGTATGGGTGGCATCGGAGAGTGGCGACGTAACCGTAATAGTTGCAGTCTCACCCTCGCAAATTGTAGCAGGTGCGGGAGCAACAGGAGTCTCAACCTTATTTACAATGATGTCGAAAGGACCCGCAAACTCAGAGGTACAAAGAGTCGGATTGTTGGTGTCGATTGCACGAACCCATACCTTAATGGAGTTGGTGAGCGTGCTACCATCAATGGAGTACCTTACATTAGGATAAGTGTAAGAAGCTGTCGGAGTAGCATCGGTAGCAGGTTCGGTATCACTGATAAAGTACTCGTAGCGGAAGCCAGACTTCTTGCCTGAGATATCGAAGGTGAAAGTCTTGCTCTCTCCGAGGCAAACCTCCTCATCGCCAATCGGGGTACGCGTTACGACAGGCGCAGCTGGAATGGCATTTACTTTGAGTGTCAGTTTGTTAGAGAAGATGACATCACAGCCAATACCCGTGTTTGCTGAGATTCCGCCGACGGTTGCAGATGCATCAGCTTGTTGGAAGTTGATGGAACCAACTGGGAGAACAGCGTTGACTGTTATCTTGGAATCATCATAGGAGATGATATTGAAGCCATTGACAACAAGAGAGGCGAAATCGAGAGTTGCCTCTGTCGGGTTATCAAGCGTGTAATTTATGTCGATAGTGTTGTTGCCCTCACAGACTTCGGTTTCGGAGAGTGAAGTCAGAGAGACACGAGCCTTGCGGTTGACGGTGACGGTCACGAGAGCCTCATCGCTTATGCAGCCCGTCGTCTCATTGGTTACGACGACAGAGTAAGATGTTGTGTTTGCGGGAGATACGGAGAAAGTCCATCCGTAACCTGAGCCGTCGTCGGTTCCTGTTATAGCGGAGCCGTCGGTGGTATTGAGAGCCTTGTATGAGAAGACGCTTGGCTTAGCGTCGTAGTTGACAGCGGCAGGATTGGTGACAGCAGCAGTCAGCGTGGCATCGTTGCCCTCGCAGATTGTCTGATCCTTTTGGAAGTCGATCTCGGGACGCTCGTTGACGTAAAGCTCGAAAGACTCGGTTGTTGAGCATTCGTGACCGTCAGTAAAGGTGTATGTGACAGTTACTGTAACGGTGTGGTTGCCAGTGGTGGTAGCAGTTGAGGTCGTCCAATCGTAAGTCTTGGTCGTCGCAACATCGGAACCATCTATGTTCCAGACATACCTATAATTAGCAGCATTACCAGCCGCACCGTTCTCAAGGATTGAAGGCTCAACATCGAGGGTTATTGTCTCCTCTTTACAGAGGTAACGAACACCATCAGCCGGAGTAATGGCCAAATCGGGAACCGGGTAAGCAGTGAAGGAGAGCTTACCTGTGTTCTGGCAGGCGAGGTAGGTATGGTCTTGGACAAGTACATCGTACTCGTATACTGTTATATCCTTGACGTCGTCCTTATTAACAGTAGTAGAGAAGTTAGCGTAGCCGTTACCAGCAACATCGACATTCGTGTTGGTTGGAGCGGGTGCAGACCCTACAGGAGTGAAAGTAAAGGTGAGGTCACGATAGTCAAGGGACGACAATTGTACATCAACGTTACCCTGATCGGCACACGCCTTGACGCCTGTCTCGATAGCGAATAGCGGCAACTCGACTATGTTTACCTCACGAGTGAGCGATGCAAGATCACCCGCAGTCGTAGAGGTTGGCTTACCATTATAGTCGAGATTGTAGCCACAATTATCGGAAGAAGTTGTCCAAACCTTTACCGTTGCATAGCCTACGTATTGTGTAAGACCTGAGAAATTGGCAGCCTCGGCACCTGTAAGTTTGCCATTATCAATGGTTTCGGTAGAACCGAGATCATTGCTGTTGGCATCAGCCCAGCTCCAATGGTAGGTTACGTTTGGTTTGGTGAGAGACGGGTTGGCAGCATAATAGTTGTCGAAATCGGACTTGAGTGTCGCCTCGACTACGAGCGGAGAGGCATCGGCGTCGCGGCAGAAAGAGAACGGGTCGACGGTGGCATCATCCAGCTCGGGAAGAGGGAGAGCCTTGATCTCGACCTTGACAGGTTTAGAGTAACAGCCAGACTCCTCGTTGAGAACGCGGACATAGAAGGTGTAGGAGTCTTTGTCGAGAGACTTGAGACCGAACCAAGCGTAGTCACCAGGATTGCCTGAAGTGTTGAGACGGTTGGTATTGGTATCGTCATCGCCCTCAGTTAGAGTAACATCCTTTGTCGCACCACCGGAGAGATTGATAACATCGGTTGCCTTGTTTGTGCAAGCCTCGTCGGTGAAGATCTCATAGGTCATGCCTTTGGAGGAGGCGGCATCGGGCTGATAGACACCAGAAGCGAGATTTACTTGGAAAGACACCTTTTGGTCTTTGCAGGCATAGACGTCGTCAACATCTTGGAGGACAGGGAGTTTGTAGACATTGAAGCTTTTCTCCTCGGGGATTGGGCAGAAATAAGTTGTTCCGTCTACCTTATATGTATTGGCAAGTTGGAACTTGATGAACTTGGGTCGTGGACCATAATCGTTGCCGTCATCCGTGCCATCCTGGAACGGGTAGGTGATGTTGTTGTAGACGGTGTTAACAGTAGCAGTCGGGTCTGACCAGTCGGCATCGTCGCTGGTCAGGTAGTTGGTGGTGTTGAGGTCAAAGTAGGTTGTGCCTTCGTCATCGGAATAGAACCAACGATAGGCGTAGTCTGCACCTGTTGAGCCGTCTTGTATATTGGAGACGGTAGCGGAAATTGTGACATTATCCTCAGCGCAAGCGTGGTCTGGCGTTACGATGTCGGATGTAGCGTCAACTTGGCGGACTTCGATTGTGAAAGTCTCACGTGTTGGGCATGGGTTCTCATCACCGATGTGGTCGCCATAACCGTCACCAAAGTTACGTATGTAACCTAAAGAGTTGCCATCGGGGTCAATGTACTCACACGTAACTTGGAAAGTCGTTGTCTTGGTAAGGTTCGTGATCGTAAAAGTCTCGCCATCATAAAAGAAGTCATCAGGATGGAGAGTTTCGGCGACTGAACCATCATCATTAAGAGTACACAGAGACCAAAAAACTTCACCATCTTCACAAGTATGGTCTGATCCATCCTCGAGTTGCTGAACGAAAGTCGGTGTGTAAAGCACGTCATCTCCATAGCAGGCATAGAACTTGTCACCAGTAGCTGTTGCTCCTGAGTTCAAGTTCTCAAAAGCATTCTTTAACTGGAGCGGCGCATGAAGATATATGTAATATCCTAGCGTCAATGGCACGTCACAACCAGTCGAAACACCTCCAGAGGTTATGGTCTTATAAATATAATAGTAGACATGCCCAGTCGTCGTATAATTGGCCACGTCAGCATCTACGTAGGAGTTTGAAAATGCAACATCAGATTCACTTCTTCCCCAAGAATCTTCCACACGCTGCCACCTAAAAGAACCACTGTATGAATTTCCAAGGTACGAAACGATCGGATCGCCATTTTCGTCAACGTATCCATTCAGCTCATTTCCCACCTTCATTTCGACAGGGCCGGAGCCAGGGCATGGTAAAAAGAGGAATTCACCATTGAGGGGACTCACATAGGCTCCTGATTCATCAATAGTGTCCTCGTTTTTTCTTTGACCTATAGGGTCGAGATAAATGTCAATAATGCTCTGCAAATCAGTCCCGACAGAATAGCTCGTGCTCAAATTTATCCTCACAAGGAGAGTATGACCAAGCCACTCAACTTTCCCTTGATTAATGTAGTTAAAGGCATTAAAAGAAAGACCACTTAAAAAGGATGCGTTAGTTAGTCTTTGAGTCCCTGATTTTCCTCCATAACGGTTGTTGGAATTCTTAAACTCATATGCAAGAAAACAGTCACCATCCTCATTGCGTCCAATGTACCCTTCGGGAGAGACACCATCATCTGCGTTATCATTATTCACCTCGTCAAGCAACGTCTCTGTTCCATCTTGAGCGACCAGAAACAATTGGAGACTTTGAGGTCTCGACGATCCTGTTAAAATAGTATTAGGATACTCTGTCGTTGGAGACAAAAGGGTCGTGGACGTTCTGTCTACGTTACCGAACGTCAAAAGAGTTGCTGCGCCTTTATTTCTATCGCTGCCACAAAAATAACCCGGGTTATCACTATTACCCCACCTTATCCTATACCTTGTCTGCGCATAGGACTGGTTAGCGAAGCAGCCAAGAATCGCCACAAGAGCGACAATAGCCGCTTTTATATTTCTTAATGTACTGGTCCCCATAACGTTATAGAGATTTACATTTGACATGATTATCCATTTAGAAAGCGAATTTAGCAAAAAACTAAACGAACACCAATTTTAGCTTAACAAAAGAATGAAAAATAGAAGACGGGACGGGAAGAAAAGAACAATTTCACGAATGAGAATTGCGTAACAAGTCGAAAATCATTACATTCGCATCTGTTAATAAAAGAAAGGAGCAATATGGAAAAAATATACTCAATTTTAGTCGCAGCTGCGATGATTTGCAGCACTGCAATTGACATGCGCGCTACTGAGCCTGCTACAGGCGGGACGGACATCATCAATGGAACCGATATACAGCTTCTCACGCTACGAAACGTGGCAAGCGGCTGCGTCATCGAGGCTACATATGTTATTGATGGGGTCACATACACAGTAAAAGAAATAGGAAGCTATGAAGATGGGCTGAAAGCACTTAGTTACACCAAATGCAATAGTGTTACGATCAAGGCAAACGCAATAATCAACGACGGTGCATTTGCCGCATGGTCTGCACTTCAAACAGTGGTGATGGAGGTAGAGACACCCACAAAGATTGGTGCGAACGTATTTCCAGAGAGCCTGACAAAGATTGTCGTTCCAGCAGGAATGGCAACCACATACGCCCAAGCCGAAGGATGGAGCGCGTACGCCGACCTGATTGAAGACGTTAACGGATTGAAAGCCACAGCGATAGAGATTACAGAAGTTGACCCGACAATAACAATAAAAGGCGGTACGATAACCCTCTCGAAACCTGGCGAGATAGTAGTTACGAACCTGGCAGGCCTCAGCACGAACTGCGGAGTCAAGAGCAGCCACACTATCACAGGCAGCGGCTTATATATTGTGTCAGTAAAGATTGACGGCAAGACATACACCAAGAGAGCCCTCATAAATCGTTAAAGAGCAGGACACAATAACAAGAAAAACAGCTCCCGCAGAAACGACACGCTCGTTTTGCGGGAGCTTCTTATTACCACATAAAGCGCACTAAAACAATGAGATACAAGAAGGTAACAGTAAGACTGACCCCATATGACGAGACGGCGAGCGAATTGGCGCAGGCAGAGATGGGCGAACGCGGATTTGAAAGCTTCGTAGACACGGAAGACGGATTTGAGGGCTACATCCAAGAGACGTTTTGGAACGACGGGACGATGGAGGGCGTAGAGCCGGGAATAGAGGGCGTAGGTATGACATGGGAAGCGGAAGACGCGCCGGACGAAGACTGGAACGCCACGTGGGAACAGGAGAGCTTCACGCCTATCGACGTAGACGGTCGACTGACGATAAGGGGCCCCGAGCACCCGAGCAACGCAGACGCGGAGATGGAGGTGGTGATAAACCCCGAATTGGCATTTGGCAGCGGACACCACCAGACGACACGCATGATAGCGCGATGGCTGATGGACAACGAGATGGAAGGACGAACAGTGATGGACATGGGATGCGGCACCGGAATATTGGGAATCGTGGCGAAAAAGAGAGGCGCAAAGAGGGTTGACGCGGTAGACATCGACGAATGGTCGGTTAAGAACACGAAAACCAACGCAGAGCTTAACAGTGTGACAATCAACGCATGGGAGGGCGACGCAAGCGCAGTAGAAAGCAAAAGAGACGAATATGACGTATTTATTGCCAACATCAACAGGAACATACTGATGGACGGCATGGGTCGTTACGCGAAGAGCATCAAGACGGGAGGAAGACTCGTGATAAGCGGATTTTTGGAGGAGGACATGGAGACACTCAGAGAGTGCTGCAAAGAGAACAGATTGGAATATAAGGGGATGGACAAAGACGACGTATGGAGAATGATGTGGTTTATAAAATATAAAGGACAAGCCACAAGCGACACGTAAAAGAGGGATTTTAAGGAGCTAAGAGATAGACATTGTGCAACATACAGATTAACTTTACATTGCGCAGGCAAACCCGACATTGCGACTTAACGTTTAACATGGCGGGAAATAGCAAACACGCAACCGCACAACAAACTATAAAATGGGAGACATAAAGAAATGGATAGTCGGCGCGGCGATTGGCACCATAGCCACGCTGGCAGCCACCAGCATAGCGACAGGCAGCAGGCAGGACGACGGATTCAGCAGCGACCATGCGGCGTTCGTTGAAGAGATGACACAGATCTTCAACCAGAGCACCGACGTCAAGCGAGCCGAGAGCGCGATAGCCGAAATGACTCAATTTATCAACACAGGCGACGACAACATGGTTGAGCTGTTCAGGGAGACCTGCGAACTGATAAAGAAGAAAAAGGGCAAGGCATTTCCTGACTACATAACGGCACTTAAGACATACGAGATAATGGGTCAAAGCTCTAAGATCCAAGGAGAAAACTTCAAGGTATGGAAAGATGTCCTGAAGTCGAAGAGCAAGAAACTTGGCACGCTGAAGAAGTTCTTGGACCAGACAGCCGCATACGCACAATATGGCACGATCTTCTCGACATCGGCGACATCGTGGAACGTGCCAGAAACCAACAAAGTACATTTTGTTGAAGTCGATGGCAACATGAACTTCAAGGTTGACGAGACGACCCTAAGGTGCATCAGCCAGGGCGACAGCATCGACATCGTCAGGACGAGCGGCACGGTATTCACCAAAACCGGCAAATGGCTTGGCGACCACGGCACGATAACGTGGGAACGCACTGGACTTGAGGCAGATAAGGTATACGCCACGATGGGCTATTACAGCATCGACATGAAGACCAACCAGGTAGAGTCGGAGTGCGAATTTGTCAACTTGAATTACTTCAACGAGAAACTAAACGGTAAAGTGACGTACAAATGCGTCAACAGGAAAACGCAATACGGAATGCGCTACCCGAAATTCGAGACGATGGAGGGGCAGCGCATGGAGATACCGGAACTATTTAAGAATGTGGGATATAGGGGTGGCTTCACGCAGACAGGCTCATCGTTTGTAGGCAGTGGCAGCGTATGGTTGCCTGCGGAGGTATACATCCATCGCGGCGACACGACAATAGCCACGTTCAGCGCACCAGGCTTCATCATGTCGACGTCATCTATCGAGAGTAGCAAGACGGAGGTTAACATCAAACTGGAATGGGACGCCTTGACGCACCCCGGCCTCACATTCCGCTACGACGACAAGAAACGCGAAGTTGAGCTTACGCGCGGCTCGAAGGGCATGGAGAAAGCCAAATATCGCGACTCATACCATAAGGTGAACATTGACGCTGAGCTTGTCAAGTGGAATATAGACGGCAGCAAACTGTACTTGACGCAAGTGACTGGCGCGCCCGTCAACACGACATATATAGAGAGCCAAGCGTATTATTCGGAGACTGATTTCAACAAATTGTGGGGCATGGAGACGACACACCCCCTCCAGACGGTGGCGGACTTCGTGCGCTACAACGGCGGCGGCGGTTTTCCTGTGCGCGACTTTGCCGATTTCACGAGCATGACGCACTTGCAAGCTCAGCAGCTGTTGCTGACATTGTCATACGACGGCTTCGTGGACTACTACGTGGAACGCGACGTATGCCGTGCCACAGACCGTCTGTACGACTACTTGAAATTCAGCCTTGGCAAGAAGGACTATGACGAGATGCGATTTATATCCATCGACTCAGCGTCCACAGAACCAAATGGTTACATAGACCTCAACACGTTGGACATCAGCATGAGAAAAGTGTTCGGCGTGCAGATTTCCGACGTTGACAATCTGAACATCTACCTCAAGCCGACAGACGGAAACCTGACCATGAAGAAAAACCGCGATATCGAATATAACGGCGTCGTGACCGTCGGTCAGGTAACGGCAATAGGACGCAAGTTCTATTTCGACTATGAGAATTTCCAGATCAGGCTGGACAGCATTGACGAAATGAGCATGAGGATGGTAGACTCCACCCGAATCGACAAATATGGCAACTATGCGACGCCAAAGATTGGCAACACTCTTAACGACCTGTCGGGCCTCGTGCAGCTTAACGAGCCGGACAACAAGAGCGGTACGCAGAAATTGGCGGGCTACCCTCGCCTATCGTCCACTCGCCCAGCCAAGATATACTACGACAAAAACCTGCTGACAGGAGAAGACGGTCGAGTGAACATCTACGACAAAGAGAGGTTCTACTTCACCGTCGACACATTCACATTCGACGACATTAACAGCATCACAAACAATAACTTGCCATTGAATGGCGTATTGACCAGCAACATCTTCCCCGAGATACGCCACCCACTGCGAATCCGTGACGACTACTCGCTCGGCTTCGTACTTGAGACGCCTGCCGAGGGATACCCTATTTATGGCGGCAAAGCGACATTTCACAAGACTATCGACCTGAGTAACAACGGCTTGAGAGGCATAGGCGACATAGAATACTCCGCCAGCAAAGCAACAAGCTACGCCAAGGCGAACGACGAGGGCAAAGTGACAGGTTACCAGACCGACGACTATTTCCGCTTCTTTCTTGATCACATGGAGGGCAACACGAGACAGTTCGACGTCAAGAAAAGCACAACGGCTCCTACATTCCCTGGCGTAGAACTTGGTGAAAATCAGAGCTTCCGCGACGCGAACAACATAGATCAGCCAGGCAAGACGCAGCTGAAATTCTTCCCCGACATCGACAAGATGGACGTGCGCAACACCGTCGGCAAATTCCAGATGTTCCCGAGAAAAGATGGCTATGGCTACGAGTGCGAGATGGACGGCAAACTTACCGTCACGCCGACAAAGCTGATGGGCGTAGGACGTTCGGACATGCTCGGCACAACGCTGGAAGGCAAGCTGTTGTCGTTCACCGACCACATCATCAAGGCCGACACATCGTACTTCGCATCATACACCTACGAGAAAGAGGAGCAAGTATTGCAGAGCGGTGAGCTCAGGCGCGATATCGTCAACAAGCAAGACCGAAGGATTTATACTCGCATATCGACAATGACGCGTGGCAAGTTCGTGAACGACGCCGTTAGAGAGGATACGATCATGAACAAGATTGCGCGTGAAGACCCGAAGGTTGGACTTGAGTTGTTAAACCGCAGCATGGAGTCAATCATCGACTTCGACAAACGCGAGGGCTACTTCCAGTTCACGGCGGCCGGTGGCAACGAGAAAGAGTTCCCTGCCGTGAAATACAAAACCATGGTCAAGAACTACACGTGGGACTTGGCGCGAAACATCGAGACAATCGGAACGAAGGGCGGCGCGGGAAACCGCTTTGTCTGCACAAAGGAGCGTGGCGACTCGCTGAGCTTCCTTGTCCCTGTGGCCGTCTACGACCGTAATTCCAACACCCTTAGGTGTGAGGACGTTACGCATATCGACGTGGCGGACGCAAGGGTCAACCTCAACGCCGGCGACATCGTCATGATCCGCAAAGGGGCGGTCATGGACGAACTGTATCGCACCACTATCGACGTGAAGAACGACAGCGCAACCCATAAGTTCACAAATTCAAATGTCACAATCGAGGGGGCCTTGCAATATAAAGGCTCTGGCGAATACACATTCGTCGACAATGAGGGAGGCAAAAACGTCATCTTCATGGGCGACATACACACCGACGACGCCATAACGACTGCGCGCGGCAACATCCCCGACGACATCCCACTCGACAAGCACTTCGCCTTCAAGGGCGACGCCGCCATCAGGGGCGACAGACAGCTGCTGGAGTTCGACGGTGGCGCGAAGATGAGGCACACGGCGGCTCATGGACCCAAGGGCTACATCCGTTTCGACGCAATTATTGACCCGGCAAAAGTTCGCATTCCCGTAGGCGAGCGTTCGTTTGGCACGACGCAGGGCGACGCTAAGAATAAGGCTGACGAGATCTACCATTCTTTCCGCATCGCAAAAGACTCCGTACACATCTACTCGACGATGTTGGAGCATTATAAGGCAGTGACTGACCTCAAATTGATTGAGGCTCCCAAGGGCTATTTGTACTATAACAACATCTTCAACCACTTCGAGATAAACTCTCCAATGAAGATGGCAAAGCCCGACACGACTGGCGCTGTGATGACTTTCATTCCCGACCAGGACGCCATCGAGGCCTTTGGCAAAGTTGATTTGAGGGCATTCCTTACGAAGAACCCGACAGGAGCGTTTGACTTCCACACGGCTGGCACGTTGCGCCATGACAGGAGCAAGGACGTCATCACGGCAGAATTGTATACGGAGATGGACTTCTTCCTTGGCCCTAAGGTCTGCACAATGATTTATAACGACATATTGGACAGCAAGGCTCCTAAGTGTGACTCGTCATCGTTCAAATATCGTCAGCGACTTGCGGAACTATATGACACCCTGTCGCTTCACCACATCAACGCAGAACTTGAGAGTGGTTTGGACCCCAAGACTGGATTGCTGCCGAACATCGGTCCCGTTTTTGGATTTGACAAGATGGTGTTCACATGGAGCACAGGAAAGAAGAGCTACGTTTGCGACACGACGGTGAACCTCATGATGATGCGCTATCGTAAGGTGAACAGGAAAGTGAACGTCAAGTGCGAAATCCTTGTGCGCAAGAACAATGGCAGTCGCGTCAGGATGCTGATAACGGCGGACAACGACACGTGGTATTACCTTGACTATCGCGGCAGTACGGGTCGCGGGTATAACAGGTTGAGCATGAAATCGTCTAACCCCTACTTCATGCAGACCGTCACGTCGATTGACTTGAAGTTGCGCCGCGACAGGAGCCACAACATGGAATACGTGATGGCGCCAGACAGCTATATGGATAAGTTCATTGAGAACTTCGGACTTGACCACGTACCTGTCGACGCATACGCCGAAGCGGAAGCCGAGGATATCATGGACGGCATCGTCGAGAGTGACGACAATTCGCAATCTTATGAAGAAGAGGAGGAGGTGGAAGAATCCGAGGCCTCTGAAAATGAAGAAGATGAGAGCGAAGATGCCGGAAACGATGAGGAAGAGGCTCCTGCCGACGACGAAGAAGAGTAAAACGATATAGATTTCAAAAAACGCCCTTCCCCTTCACCCAATGAGATACACATTGGATGGAGGGGAAGGGCGTTTCTGAATATTAGGAATTTTGTGAATGCCGCATTGGTCAATGCTCAATAAAGGGCATTGACCCGTCCCCTACTTCTTGAACATAAAATAGACGGCCAAAATCAAGAAAATGAATGCGATAAGATGATTCAGGCGGAATGTCTCGTTATGAAAGAAAACGAGGGTAAAAATAGTGAAGACGCTCAAAGAGATAACTTCCTGAATGACCTTAAGTTGCACGAGGCTGAATGGACCATCATTCCCAACATACCCAATGCGATTTGCAGGCACTTGGCAACAATATTCAAACAACGCTATTCCCCAACTAATGAGGATGATAGCTATAAGAGACAGCCCACTACCCCATTTTGTCTGTGAGATTTTCAAATGACCATACCACGCCATCGTCATGAAGCTGTTAGAGACGAGGAGCAGCAAGATTGTATATAACGCTTTCATCTGTTTACAGTTAATATTCAAAAGTAAGCCCCCTCCTGCCTTTTCGCAAGAGAGGGCGGCATCTGTTTGGTTGGCACTGCCTTACGACTCAATTGCCAACATTATCATGATTAGTAGGAAACGGCGAAAAGGACGCGTTGGTGAGAAGGTTCGCCAGTTAGGACGCATTTACCCTCCTCGGGCTCGTTGCCAAGAGGTACGCAGCGGATGGTAGCCTTTGTCAGCTCCTTGATGCGAACCTCAGTCTCGGTCGTCCCGTCCCAATGCGCAGAGATGAAACCGCCCTTGTTCTTGAGGACGTCCTTGAATTCATCAAAAGTGTCGACGCGAGTGATGTGGGCGTTACGGTAGTCGAGCGCCTTCTTGTAGATGTTGGCCTGAATATCGTCAAGGAGGGTCGCGAGCCTATCCTCGATGCCGTCGAGGCTCATCTGCATCTTCTCCATCGTGTCGCGACGATGAACCTCTCCCTCATTCTTCTCGAGGTCGCGCGGTCCAAGGGCGATACGGATCGGGAATCCTTTAAGCTCATACTCGGCAAATTTCCAACCTGGCTTTTTCTTGTCGTTGTCGTCAAAGAGAACGGAGATGCCCTTTGCGCGAAGACGTGCGACAATCTCGTTAGCCTTGGCGGCAATGGCGGCACGCTCCTCGTCCTTCTTATATACAGGTACTATGACGACCTGCGTAGGCGCAAGTTTGGGAGGCAGGACGAGACCGTTGTCGTCCGAGTGGGCCATGATGAGCGCACCCATAAGACGCGTAGACACGCCCCATGACGTTGCCCATACGTAGTCACTCTTGCCCTCGCGGTTCATGAACGTGACATCGAAAGCCTTGGCGAAGTTCTGGCCAAGGAAGTGCGACGTACCGCTCTGCAGTGCCTTGCCGTCCTGCATGAGTGCCTCGATGGTGTACGTGTTGAGGGCTCCGGCAAATCTCTCGTTGGCGGTCTTTACGCCCTTGATGACAGGTACTGCCATGAAGTTCTCTGCGAAATCGGCATATACCTCAAGCATCTTGCGAGCCTCGGCCTCGGCCTCCTCGCTTGTCTCGTGAGCAGTATGGCCCTCCTGCCAGAGGAACTCTGCCGTACGGAGGAAGAGGCGGGTGCGCATCTCCCAACGGACTACGTTGGCCCACTGGTTGCAAAGGATTGGGAGGTCGCGGTAGCTCTGAATCCAGTTCTTATATGTGTTCCAAATGATGGTCTCGGACGTAGGACGGACGATAAGCTCCTCTTCGAGCTTGGCGGTCGGGTCGACCTCGACGCCTGAGCCATCCTCGGCCGTGCGGAGGCGATAGTGCGTGACGACGGCACACTCTTTGGCAAAGCCTTTGACGTGGTCGGCCTCACGGCTGAAGAACGATTTGGGGATGAAGAGAGGGAAATAGGCGTTGTGGTGGCCTGTGGCCTTAAACATATCGTCGAGGGCGCGTTGCATCTTCTCCCAGATGGCGTAGCCGTAGGGCTTGATGACCATGCAGCCTCGGACAGCCGACTGCTCGGCAAGGTCGGCCTTAACTACCAAATCGTTGTACCACTGCGAGTAGTTCTCGGCACGTGGCGTCATTTCTTTTGCCATTTTATGCTGTGAATATGTATGTTTCTCAGTAATGTAAGTCGCTGCAAAAGTACTTAAATAATTTATGTTGGATGACTTGATGCGACGGATTTGCAGCGTTTCAGGGTTCATAACGCCCCCTGATAGTGTGTTGGGGAATGTTTTTGTGGGTTAAATATTCAATTCTGCCGCAACTGTTCGTCTCTCCTGCCTCTCTCTCAAGGCGGCCAAACCAACGCTTTTATACCCAACAGATTATAAAAAAGCACGTGTTGAGGCAAAAAAAATCAACGTTTCGCCGTTTATTGGTGAAATTTCGTTGCGTAGTTGTCTAAAAGACTTATATTTGCGGTGTGGTTATTAGCAAGAGTGTCTCTTGGCCTCGATGCCTTCCATAAATATTAATACAATTAAAGAGATGAATAAGACACAGTTAATCGACAAGATCGCAGAAAAATCCGGTCTCACGAAAGCCGATTCCAAGAAAGCCCTCGACGCTTTCATCGAGGCAACCGCTGAGGCTCTCAAGAATCCTCAAGACGGCAAAGTGGCCCTCGTCGGCTTCGGCGCATTCAGCGTCTCAGAGCGTGGCGAGCGCAAGGGTCGCAACCCCCAGACCAAGCAGGAGATCATCATCCCCGCAAAGAAGGTCGTCAAGTTCAAGGCCGGCAGCGAGCTGGAGGAGAACCTCTAATCTCTCAGAGAGACAAGACTCATTTAGATAAGAGCCGCCCGGTCCGGACGTCATCTCCGGCCCTGGCGGCTTTTCGCAATTTCATACCACCACCCTTGTCGGTAGACATCTCAACACCTTCCGATGCACAACTGGCAGCCTTCAACGCGCTCGACCCTCAAAAACGCATCGACCTCATCCAGCCTTTCGTCAACGATAACCGCGTCACCACGCTCCGCAACGCGCTCGCCCGACGCACACGCCACGTGACGATAGCCTTGGAGAACATTTTCCATAGCCAAAACGCCAGCGCAGTCCTCAGGTCTTGCGACTGTTTCGGCATTCAAGACGTCTCCGTCATCGAAAACAGCAACCTCTTCAACGCCAACAACGGCGTAGCCCGTGGCGCTTTCAAGTGGTTGACTTACCATAAGTTCGACACGACGGACTTCAACACCCCAGCCGCCTACGAGTTTCTCCATTCTCAAGGATACAAAATCGTCGCCGCCTCCCCACACCCTGGCCACGACGTAAGCCTCTACGACCTCGACGTGACAAAGGGAAAGATCGCTGTCGTCTTCGGAGCCGAGAAGGTCGGACTCACCCAGTGGGCAATGGACAACGCCGACGTCCGCATGGCAATCCCGATGTACGGCATGACCGAGAGTTTCAACATCTCCGCCAGCGCGGCCATCACGATGAGCCACCTGCGCCGACAAATCGACGAGCGCATGTCGCCAGACGAGTACAAACTCTCCGAAGCCGAACAAACTGAGATATTCTCCCACTGGCTGCTCGCCTCTATCCGCGACGCCAACAATGTCTTACAAAGAATCTTGCACACTAACTAAGTTTCATAACCCAACACGATGAAAAAAGCAATCACAGCCATAGCAACCGCTGCCATTTTTTTGACAGCTTGCAACAACCATCAAAAAGAGAACTACTGCGTCATCAAAGGCACAATCCAAGGATGGCAAGACGCTGACACTTTGGTTATTAGTGACTTGTCTAGCATGAACATCAGCAACTTAGACACAGCGATAATCAAAGACGGCGAGTTCCTTTTCGAGTTCGCACCAAAAGCTCCAGGTCAGATGCTCTACGTCATGCCTCTCGTCAAAGGCGAACCCCATGCAGCCTACGATGTCATATGCGAACCGGCTACAATGTTCGAGATGACCATCCCTGATGATCCTGAAGGCCTGCCGTCTTTCTCTGACAGCAAGAGCAACTCCACATGGGCCGAACTGTTAGGCGTCGGCAAGAAGTTCAGCGAAATGAGCGAACCCTACATGCGCACCCTCAAAAACCAGTCCGCCACCAACGAGGAACATGACAAGGCTGCACAAACAATCGACTCCCTGACTGCCGAGTATAACAAGCTGTACGCCAACTACGTCATCGACAACATCCCTTCTTTCTTCAGCGACCTGCTCTTCGGAGAAATCGACATGTTCATCGGGGACAGCCTCCGCAATACAATCCTCGATGCCATGGAAAAAGGAGGAATGACAGAAATGCCCAACTTCTCCCGCATCAGAACCCGCATCTTGCTCAATAAGCTCACTGAACCAGGCAAAAAGTTTATCGACTTTACACAAACCGACTCCGACGGCAACCAAATCCGTCTCGCCGATGTCGTCAACGCCAACAAGCTGACCCTCATCGACTTCTGGGCCTCTTGGTGCGGACCTTGCAGATACGAGATGCCCACTGTCGTCAAGGCATACGAACAATTCCACGGCAAAGGTCTCGAAATCGTTGGCGTGTCGCTCGACGATAACCGCGACGCATGGCAGAAAGCTGTCAAGGATTTGGGAATGAAGTGGATACAGGTCTCCGACCTCCAAGGATGGAACAACGGTGCTGCCAAAGCCTATATCATCGAGGCTATTCCAAGCTGCGTCCTCATTGGTCAAGATGGTGCCATTATCTGCAAAAACCTCCGAGGCCAAGAGTTAATCGACAAGATAGCCGAGATCTTAAAATAAGCGCATGTTAGACATCCTACTCGCCATCGTCGGCATCGCAGTCGTCATTTGGGGTGCCGACCGCCTCACTTCGGGAGCCGTAGGCATCGCCGGGCGGTTAAGGATTCCGCAGCTCATCATCGGTTTGACAATCGTCGCCATGGGCACTTCCGCCCCCGAGCTGTTCGTAAGCCTCGTGTCCGCTCTCGCAGGCACTCCCGACATGGCTGTCGGCAATATCGTCGGCAGTAACACTTTCAACATTCTTGTCATCGTTGGCGTCACGGCGCTCGTGGCACCAATGGCCATAAGCCGCCCGACCGTCAGACGCGACCTTCCCGTCTGCGTCATATCGGGCATCCTCTTCGGCGCAATATGCGTCGACGGGGCGGTTTCTCGTCTCGAATCCGCCGTCCTGTTCGTCTGCTTCATAGCATATCTCATCTACACAATCCGTGAGGGCAAGAAAGGAGCCTCCTCCACCAATGAGCCTGCCGACCTGAAACCAATGAACACATGGCTCGCCGTCTTCTTCATTGTCATCGGACTCGCTTGCCTCATAGGCGGTGGCTACGTCTTCGTTCTCGGTGCCACCGGAATAGCTAAAGCCCTCGGCGTGAGCGACGCTGTTATCGGTCTCACGATTGTAGCAGGCGGCACATCCCTTCCCGAGCTTGCCACAAGCGTCGTAGCCGCACGCAAGGGCAATAGCGAAATAGCCATAGGCAACGTTATCGGCAGCAACATCTTCAACATCCTGATGATCATAGGTTTGACGGGGCTTATAACGCCAATGGAAATCGTGGGCGTCACGTTGGTCGACATCGCCGTCATGGTCCTTTCCGGCTTCCTTCTTTGGATGTTCTGCTACACCAAATACACCGTCCAGCGATGGGAAGGATTCGTCCTTGTCGCCGCCTACGTGATGTACATCTGGTGGCTGATTCGTTGCCTCTAAAAGGGGCGTCAAAGCCGCTCGCTGTGGGGTTTTTCCCCGATTTTTAGTAACTTCGCAATAGACATTTAACCACTCACGAAAAAATGAAAATTGCACTTATAGGCTACGGCAAAATGGGAAAGACGATTGAAGAAATCGCCATCAGCCGCGGTCACGAGATAACGGAGAAAATCGACATCACCCTCCCCGGCTCTTTCGATAGCGACGGCTTCAAAAACGCCGACATCGTAATCGAGTTCACCACACCCAAGGCTGCTTTCGACAATTACCAAAAATGCTTCGCTCGCAATAAGGCCGTTGTAAGCGGAACGACAGGTTGGCTCCAGCACCTCCCCGAAATCCAAAAGGCTTGCGATAATGGGGCGCACACTTTCTTCTACTCCTCAAACTACAGCCTCGGGGTCAACATCTTCGCTGAAATCAACCGACAACTCGCCAAGCTTATGAACAGGTTCCCCGACTACGCCCCCTCCATGGTCGAGACACACCACATCCATAAGCTCGACTCCCCAAGCGGCACGGCCATCTCTCTCGCCGAGGGCATCATAGACAATATGGACCGTCTCGACGGATGGCTTCTCGACCGCACAGTCTACACCGCCGGCGACAAGCCCACCGTCGTCGCCAACGACTCCATCCCCGCCGACAAACTCCCAATCACCTCCCTCCGCGAAGGCGAAGTCCCTGGCATCCACACCATCCGCTACGAAAGCCCCGATGACTTCATCGAGATCACACATAGCGCAAAAAGCCGACGCGGTCTCGCTCTCGGCGTCGTCTTGGCTGCCGAATTCACCCTCGGCAAGAAAGGCTTCCTCACGATGAAGCAAATGCTCGGTTTCTAACCCCATTGGTCTGGTCTCATAAATGAGAAAGTTTAACGAAATACCTACTGCCGACTGGATTAAGACCGCATTGGTCGTGATCCTCTACCTCCTCATTGTCCTCTGGACTGGCAACGCTTGGCTGCTACTCCTGCTCCCAATCGTTTTCGACATCTATTCCACAGAGGTCATCCCCTGGGGCTTTTGGAAAAGGGCAAAGAGGGACGGCAAGCGTCCATCCCTCATCGTTGAGTGGCTCGATGCCATCATCTTCGCCCTCATCGCAGTCTATCTTGTAAACATTTTCCTCTTCCAAAACTACAAGATCCCAACTTCCTCTCTCGAAAAGTCTCTCCTCGTAGGAGACCACCTCTTCGTGAGCAAGTTCAACTACGGACCAAGGATGCCGAACACACCCATCAGCGTCCCCCTGACCCAAAACACGATGCCTTTCACCACGTCCACCCCCTCCTATCTCGAGTGGCCAATGTGGGACTACCATCGCCTCGCAGGCACAGATAGCGTACACCGTGGCGACATCGTCGTTTTCAACTTCCCCGCAGGCGATACCGTCTGCATCAACATGACCAACCCCGACTACTACTCCATCGCCCTCATCCGCGGCTTCAACAACATCAGCCAAGATGCCAAGGCACAAGAGGTTCTCCGTAGTAAGACAACAGCTTGGGAGCGCAACCATTACGTCATGGAGGTTGGCAGGAAGTCCATCAAGCAACCATCCTCGCCTCTTAGCGAAATAGTATGGCGACCCGTCGACAGGCGCGACTGCTACGTCAAACGATGCATCGGCATGCCGGGCGACTCGATCTCCATCGTCCATAACACTGTGTACATCAATGGTCAAGTAGAAGAAGACTACCCCGACGTCCAACACAACTATTACGTCACGACAAACGGACAGCTCCTCAACGATCGCTTCTTCGACAATCTCGGTATCTCCATCGAGGACCGCCGCCAAGCAGGTCTCGGACCCACCTATGTAATCCCTCTCACGCGTGAGAAAGCCAAGGCTGTCAGCCAGATGCAGATCGTCAAGGAAATCAAAATCGATGAGGACGAAGCCGACTCGCTCGGCCTGAGCGTCTACCCCTACAGCCCCGACTACCCTTGGAGCCGCGACAATTTCGGCCCCGTCTGGATTCCCAAGCACGGCGCTACAATTCAGCTCAACCCGACAAACGCACTCCTCTACGAGCGCGCCATCACGGCCTATGAAGGGCACTCCCTCGACGTCATCGACGGAAAGGTCTTCGTCGACGGGCAAGAGACCAGTTCTTACACCTTCGCAATGGACTATTTCTTCATGATGGGCGACAATCGCCACAAGTCCGCCGACTCGCGATATTGGGGCTTCGTGCCTGAGGACCATGTCATCGGTCGCCCCCTCTTTGTATGGCTCTCTCTCGACCCCGACAAGAGTTTCCCCTCTAACATCCGTTGGGAGAGGTTCTTCAAGACCGATTTTGACCGTCGATAAGCAGCCATCATAGACCATGGCGACAAGGAAAGACATCAAAAGACCACTTGAAAAACGCAGGCTCATTAAGGGCGTAATTGTCGGCGTCATTATCGCTACCGCCCTTATTTGGATTCGTTCCTACGCCCTCATCCTCCCTCTCTGCCTCGGCGTTTGGGTATACATCTCAACCTACGCCTTCACGCACCTCGCATCATGGGTTGAAGACAGGACCCCCATCAGCAAGACTTTGCTATCCTGGAGCCTTGCAATAATCTTCGGTGTCGCTGGAGTCTCCTATGTCGTCACGTTCATCGTCTCGCTCTCGACAATCTCCACTCCCGATGCGGGCACACATCTATGCCTCGTTGACAAGATGCACTACGGGGTGCCTTGCGACACCGCCAACGCGTCAACATACTACCGAACTCACAAACTCGGGCGTATCTCACGCGGCGACATGGCTCTCGTCCGCACCCCTGTCGGCACCCTTGCGCTGAAAATCGTCGCCCGCCCAGGCGATACCGTCACCATTTCCGACGCCGCCCTCTTTGTCAATGGGCATCTGTCTGACAATTCCGACCGCCCGACAGCCCTCTTCAAGCTCCGCCCACATACGCCATACTCTACTAAACGCCAAATGAGCGAAGCGATTGCAGAGGTTAGCGACAAGCCACAAGAGGCTGTTGAGGACACGTCAACCGTCCGACTGCCAATAGCAAAACGTGAAGATGAATGGAAAGCCTATACCTATGCCACCATTTTCCGAAACATGGACGATGATCGGATATTCCCATGGAACGTGGCATATCAGTGGAACGCCTACCACTGGGGACCTTTCCGGCTGCCAAAACAAGGTGACGTCATCAGCCTCACCTATGCGAACACGATGCTCTACGGACCTCTCGCCAAACGCTTTGAAGGCACTGTGCTCAAGCCTCAAAAGGGTGCCACATACACCTTCAAGCTGAGCTACTACATGACGCTTAATAATAATAGGGACGTGATCGCCGATAGTCGTCAGTTCGGTCCGACTCCCGAAAACCACATAATCTCACACATCATAAAGCTCTGACAATGACAAAGTTTATCCTCTGCGCCATATCCGCAGCCATGCTCACGCTCTCTTCTTGCAACAAGAATGAAAGTGCTGCCAATACCGAGCCTCAAGCAACAGGCCAGCTCTCCAAAGTCAAGCCCCAAGAGCTCAAAAACGCCATCCAGCTCATCAGCGACGATTGGATGCTCTTAGCCGCTGGCGACTCGACTGACTTCAACGAGATGACAATCGCCTGGGGGGCTTTGGGGGAGCTTTGGGGAAAAGACATAATGACTGTCTTCGTCGATACGACAAGGTACACATACAAATATATGCAGTCCAATGACTTTTTCACGGTCTGTGGATTTCCAGAAAAATACCACGACGACCTCCAATACCTTGGCACACACTCGGGACGCGACGGCAATAAGCTTGCCGACACAAGCCTCCACGCCATATTCACCGACAACGGTGCACCCATCTTCTCCGAGGCCAGCGTAGTAATCGAGTGCCGTAAGATTTACGACCACAACTTCGACCCTGCCGCCATGACCGGCTCCGCAAAAGGGTTCTACAACGAGCGTGGCTCAATCCACGCCGTCTTCATCGGAGAGATTGTAAACACTTGGATGATTAAGTAAAATGGTCACACTCCGCAACGCCTTATTGCTCACAGCAGCATCCTTGTCCCTCACGGTCTCAGCCCAACGCCTTGACCGTCAAGGATATATAGCCAAATATAAAGATTGGGCAATTGAAGAGATGAAACGCACAGGCATCCCTGCGAGCATCACTCTCGCCCAAGGCATCCTCGAGAGCGATTGCGGAAACTCTGACCTCGCCGTCGAGGCAAATAACCACTTCGGCATCAAATGCCACTCTTCGTGGACTGGCGACACCAAGTACAAGGACGACGACCGCAGCCAAGAGTGCTTCCGCAGCTACCCCTCTGCCTTCGACAGTTTCAGAGACCACAGCGACTTCCTCACCAACACCAAACGCTACGCCGTCCTCTTCCAACTCGACAAGACCGACTACAAAGGCTGGGCCAATGGACTCAAGAGCTGCGGCTACGCCTCTGAGCGCACCTACGCCACGCGTCTAATAAACATCATCGAAGATGAAGGTCTCTACGCCTACGACACCGCCGAAGGGCGTCAATCTGCCGACAACAACGCCAACGCCAATGTCGACGATAAGAATGTCAGCAATAATGTCGTCAGCCGCAAAGACAACCCATCGTCCGATGACTCCTACGCCCCATCGCGCCAATCATTCGGCTCCAAAACTTTCGAAATCAACCCTCTGCCTCCCCACGAGGTCATGTACAACAATGGCGTGCGCTACGTCGAGCTGTCCCAAGCCGATACATTCGAAAGCATCGCTGCCGAGTTCCATCTCATGACGTGGGAACTCTTCAAGTACAACGACCTATCCTCCGATGCCAAAATCTCCAACCTCACCTTCATCTACCTGCGCCCCAAGCGCAACCGCTCACATCCCGACTGCTCCACATACACGGCAAATGAGGGCGACACCATGTGGAACATCGCACATTCCTACGGCATCAAACTCCGTAAGCTCCTGAAACGAAATGGAATGATTCAAGGTCAAGAACCCGAAGCAGGTCAAGAGATAAAACTCAGGTAACAAACGCACGCATGGACAATCTCGGAATCTGCACATACGGACTCATCCCCATCCGCGCACTTCCCTCCGAAGCTGCCGAGCAAACCTCCCAACTCATCTTCGGCGAAGCGTATGAGATTCACGAGACCATCGGGCGTTGGACTCTCATACGCACCCTCTTCGACGATTACGAGGGGTGGGTCGACTTCAAACTGCCGCAAGCGCAACCACCCGACTTCATGCGCCTGTGGCTCGACTCTCCGTCCGTCATCTCCCCCACCCCGCTCGCTTCCGTCCATCGCCGTGGCGACCTCCAGCCCATGCCCGTGACAGGTGGCTCCGAGTTCCATCTTGTCTCCGACTCCTCATTCCGCATCGGCGACAAGGTCTACGACTTCACCTCCGACATCATGGCAGCCCACCAACCATCCGACGCTGTCGATGCCGCCCTCCAATTCTATGGAGCCCCATACTTGTGGGGAGGCAGGACATTCTTCGGTATCGACTGCTCGGGTCTTTCACAAGTAGCCTACAAGATATGTGGCAGAGCCATTCCGCGCGACGCGTCACAACAAGTTCACCTCGGCACGGAAGTTCCAGTTTCTCAAGCCAAGCGCAACGACCTCGCTTTCTTCCAAAAACCTGACGGGCGCATATGCCACGTGGGTCTTTGCATGGGCGATGGCAAAATCCTCCACTCCTCTGGCTCCGTCCGGATAGACTCCATCGACAGTGAAGGCATATATAATGATGAACGTCAAAAATACACACACAAACTATTATGCATAAAACACTTAGACTAAAAGTCGCAGCTCTTGCGGCATCCCTCTCGCTCAGTCTCTCGTCCGTCGCCCAAGAGGCTGAACCATTCTGGCTCGGAGCCGACATCAGCGGAACTACAGAGCTTGAGGCTCGTGGCGGCAAGCTCTACAATGCCAAAGGCGAATTGAGAGAGAATACAGCTCTCATGTACGAGCTCGGGCTAAACACCATACGCCTCCGCGTGTGGGTCAATCCCGAGGGCGGCTTCTGCAGCCCCGCCGACGTCCTCACAATGGCAAAACGCGCCAAGTATTATGGCCTCCCCGTAATGGTCAATTTCCATTACAGTGACTGGTGGGCAGACCCTGCACATCAGACAGTACCTGCGACTTGGCAATATCTCAACCAATATGAGCTGAAAGAGGTTCTCCGCAACCATACGCGCAACACTCTCAAGATGCTCCACGATGCCGACGTAGACGTCCGATGGGTGCAAGTTGGCAACGAGACCAGCAACGGCTTCATCTGGCCTAAAGCCAAGGCATCAGAGAACATGCAAGCCTACGCCGAGCTTACGCAAGTAGGCTACGATGCAGTAAAAGAGGTCTACCCGCAAGCCCAAGTCATCATCCACCTCGACGGCGGAAGCGACCCCACACACTGCGATTTCATCTTAGGCGGACTCCAAGAATACAATACCAAGTGGGACGTTATCGGTCTAAGCGTCTACCCTTACTGGGACCACAAGGCAGGCACGACAGAGACCGACCAGGAGACCCTCGACAAATTCTCCGCCAACATTGTCTACCTTGCCAAGAAATACGGTAAAGACGTCATCGTCGTCGAGACAGGCGTGGAGTCCGCACGCCCAGCCGAAGGCAAAAAACTCCTTGCCAACATCATCCATTACGCAAAAGACAAGACCGAAGGTCACTGCCACGGCGTCTTCTATTGGGCTCCCGAAGCCGAAGGCGGCTACGCCCTCGGAGCTTCCCACAATGGACACATAACGGAGATTATGGAAGCCTTCACCGAGGCGGCTAAAAAATAATTCCCCCTCTGCTATTGCAAATTCCACTCCTTTACCATAATTTTGCATCGTCAAAGTCGAGGAGATTTGACCAAGACGTGCAAGATGGCCGATTCGTCTAACGGTTAGGACATCAGATTCTCAATCTGGCAATAAGAGTTCGATTCTCTTATCGGCTACAACCAACGCTCCCGAGCTTCCTATGAGGCTCGGGAGTTTTTTTATAAACCACTCACAACCACCCATTCTCCCCCTCTCAAGTTTCTCTCCCGACAAGACGATATTTTTCATATCTTCGTATTAAACAGAACAAAAACAGACATCTCGATATATGAAGTTTACCGAGAACCACAAGCTTGGCGACATTCTCTCTGAACACTACCAGATTCTCCTCCTCCTTAGCCGCTTCGGCATAAGCCTCGGAGTCGGAGACAAGACCGTTGGACAGGTATGCCAAGAGGCAGGAGTCGACTGCCCAACATTCCTCGCCGTAGTCAACTACGTCGCCACTTCAGACAGCACCCTATACCACCAAGTAAAAGTAAGCGCCATGATGAGCTTCCTTCGTGAAGCCCATCATTACTACACCGACTTTCTCCTCCCCGAATTGCGATGCAAACTGGAGAAAGTCGTTAGCGGAGTAAGCGACACAACGATGTCCGAACTCGTCCTGCGACTTTTCGACACCTACGCCACAGCGGTCAACCGCCATCTCGCCTACGAGAATAAGGTCCTCTTCAACTACGCCAACCGTCTTAACGACGGAGAGGAGGGGCTTGACGCTTTCAACCTGTCCAACTTCATCAGTCAGCACGACAACATCGACACACACCTGCTGGAACTGAAAAACGTGATGATCCGCTACTTCCCTTGCGAAAACCGGGCCCGAGAAGTCCATCAGGTCCTGTATGACATCTTCGGCTTCGAGGCAGACCTGCGCAGCCACTGCGACATCGAGGACAACCTCTTTATTCCGTCACTCGTCGACATGGAGCGTCGAGCCAAGAATATTAAAAAATAAAAGGAGGCAAGTAAAATGGCACAGCAGACGACACTTAAAATAGCCGTGGCTGAAGAGAGCGTGGTTGTGCGAATGGGTATCCTCGCCACCCTCAAAAGACTCCTTGGAGGCGAAGCCACTTACCTTGAGGTGGCGGAGCCTGACGACTTAGAGACCCGTCTCGCCTCTTTCGTCCCGACGGTCGTAATAGTATCGCCTACTTTTGGCGGGCGGTTCGACATCTGCGCATGGAGAGACAAGACCGACCTCTACGCCCGCGGCGTTCGCTTCGTCGCTCTCATGAGCCAAGTGGTAGCAAGCCCACTATGCCTCGGCTACGATGCCCAAATCAGCATTTTCGACACCGAGGACGACATCATGGCTCTCATCGACCAGCTGCGCGGACGAGATGCGGAGCCCACCTCCGAAGCCAACGGCGAGACCCTGTCCGAGCGCGAGAAACAAGTGGTGCGAGGCGTCGTGAGCGGCATGGCGAATAAAGAGATCGCCGACCTGATGAACATATCAGTCTACACCGTACTCACCCACCGACGCAACATAGCGCGCAAGCTCAACATCCACTCGTCAATAGCACTCGCCATCTATGCCATAAGCAACAAACTTGTGGCGGTAGACGAAGTCAAGTGACACGTAATGGTGACCAAATCGGGTAGGAGGTAAATGCTAATCATAAAAGGCAATTACCTCCTACTTTCACA
>CAVHUG010000008.1:0-146523 GCA_963639155.1 Pseudobutyrivibrio sp.
CGGCTCGCTGCCTGGTGCTACCTCAACATGTCAATGTGCGTTTTTTGCTTGGACGCCTCTCAGAAGAGTGGCGAACCGAGGGGCAAAGTTAGGAGGTTCGTTTGAACTTTCCAAATCTTTTTTCATGTCTTTCGACCGATATCCTCCGACGTTCCAGAAAGCGGGTGCAAAGGTAGGGAGCGACAACCTGCGGGTTCTGCTGCTGAGCCATTGCACAGATGGGGGGGACGCCAGCAAAGAGACTTGAACGCATTTACATTTTACCTCCGTCGTCGAACGGCAATCTCACGGACAGACGCACAAGAAAGAAAAAGCCCCACGGCTTCAGGGCCGTGGGGCTTTCATATCGTGACGTGTAGTCTTGCGACTATTTGATGTTTCCGACCTTGATGAGGTACTCTGCGATTTGGACAGCGTTGAGTGCCGCGCCCTTGCGGATCTGGTCGCCAGTGAGCCAGAGGGTTATGCCGTTGTCGTCGGCGAGGTCCTTGCGGACGCGACCCACGTAGACATCATCCTTGCCGGCGGACTCGAGAGGCATTGGGTAGACGTAGTTCTGCGGGTCGTCGACGAGAGTCACGCCGGGGGCGGAAGTGAGCGCCGTGCGGACCTGCTCGACGGAGAGGGGCTGCTCGGTCTCGATCCATACGCTCTCGGAATGTGAGCGGAGCGAGGAGACGCGGACGCAGGTGGCGGAGGTGCGGACGTCGGAGTGCATGATCTTGCGGGTCTCGTTGAACATCTTCATTTCCTCCTTCGTGTAGTCGTTGGGGGTCATCTTGTCGATCTGGGGGATGACGTTGTAGGCCAGCTGGTGAGGGAACTTGCTGATGGTCTTGGCCTCGCCGGTCTCGACAAGCTCCTTGTATTGCTGCTGAAGCTCTGCCATGGCAGCGGCCCCCGCTCCACTTGCGCTCTGGTAGCTGGAGATGTGGATTTTCTTAATGTGTGAGAGATTCTCGATAGGCTGGAGGACTACAACCATCATGATGGTGGTGCAGTTGGGGTTGGCGATGATGCCTCGGGGGCGGTTGAGGGCGTCCTCGGCGTTGCACTCTGGGACGACGAGGGGCACGTCGTCATCCATGCGGAAGGCACTGGAGTTGTCGATCATGACGGCACCGTACTTGGTGATGTCTTCAGCGAACTCCTTGGACACGCCTGCACCTGCGGAAGCGAGGACGATATCGATGTCCTTGAAATCGTCGTTGTGCTTGAGCTCCTTGACTGTAAGCTCCTTGCCGCGGAAAGTGTATTTTTTGCCTGCGCTGCGCTCAGAACCGAAAAGGACCAACTCGTCGAGAGGAAAATTTCTTTGCTCGAGGATTCGGAGGAACTCCTGACCGACGGCACCACTTGTGCCAACGATAGCGACTCTCATCTTCTTAGAAATATGAAATATTTAGGTTTATATTTGTGTGGCGGCGCCAAAGACCATGCGGCATAAGGCTATCGCCCAACTATTTACGACCTGCGCCAGCATGTTATAGCCCCCAAGAGGGTCAACGATGCGATGGACGGCCCAAAAGTATGAAAAAAGAACGAATTGGAGTGATAAAAGTAGAGAGTGCTGTTATTTTTCTGTTGTTTTCGTTTAATACACTAACAACATACGCTCAAAAGGCATCACCCGACATCATCATCAACGAGATAATGTCCACGGCGACCAACCAGAGAGCCGACTACGTCGAGATATACAACCGCAGCGACATAGCCATAGACCTCGGCACCCTGAGCCTTGGCTACATTGCCAGCTCGGGCAAGACGCGAACGACGAAAATGAGCGACGGGAGCCGCATCATCATGCCCCACGACTACTTCGTCATCACCCGCGACGCCTACGCCGTGAGCGAAGCCTTCCCGCCTGCCGACGAGACAGCCATTGGCGAGAGCGACCACTTCCCCACCCTCGCTGCCGAAGGGACAGTAGTCATATTGGATGCCGACAGCGCCATCGTGGACAGCGTGGCCTACAAAGAAGCATGGCACCACCCTCTCCTCACGAGCCATAAAGACGTGGCACTGGAGCGCATCGACACCGACGGGCCATCAAACGACGCAAGCAACTGGACATCGGCTCTGGCGAGTGCGGGACACGCAACGCCCGCAAGCCGCAACTCCGTGGCGCACACAGGGGATGGGGCGGCAAGCGACAGGGCGCGAATCAGCATAGCGAGCCGCACGCTATGCCCCCGCGGCGACGGCAGCTTGGCCCCCACGACGATGAAAGTCACAATAAAGAGCGGACACGACATAGCCGCCGCGAGCATGACGATATTCGACGCCGAAGGGAGGCTCGTGGCGAGGCCCGCGGACAACGTACCCGTGGCGACGGGGGCGGCGACCATGACATGGGACGGGCGCGACAGCGGCGGGCGCATCGTCGCCCCACGGACATACATCGTGCTGGTCGAGACGTGGGAGGCAGGCGGAAAGAGCGAACGGAGGAAAGAGACGATAACCGTCATCGAGTGATGGCGACGCGAAGGGAAGTGGAAAAAAGTCTAAATTTGTGGATATGAAAGTTGTGCATATAAACAAAACTGACACTGGGGGCGGCGCCTCGGTGGCCGTCAGGCGAATCCACAACGCTCTGCGCAAATCGGGCGTCGAATCGTCGATGCTGGTGGCCGAGAGCCAAACGACGGGCGACCCAGACATCGTCGCCGCGGGCAGAGGCTCGCATGGCAAAGCCGTCGACTTCCTGAACTTTGTAAAGGAGCGGCTGAGGATCTTGCCCCACGAGCGGCACCGCTCGATGCGCTACAACTTCTCTATCGCGAGCGACGGGCGCGACATATCGGAGCACCCGCTGGTGCGCGACGCCGACATAATCCACCTCCACTGGATAAACCAGGGCTTCCTGTCGATGGAGGGGCTGGAGAAGCTCGCGGCTCTTGGCAAGCCGTTCGTCTGGACGCTGCACGACATGTGGCCCTTCACGGGCGGGTGCCATTACACCGGCACGTGCCTGGAGTTCAACGAGCATTGCGGCTTCTGCCCCTACTTGCGCAAGCCGGGCAAGAACGACCTCTCCGCCCAGGCGTTCCGACAGAAGCGCGCCCTGTATGGCAAGATGAACATCAGCGTCGTCAGTTGCAGCCAATGGCTCGACACGCTGGCGCGGAGTAGCGCGCTCTTCCACAAGAAATTTTGCGTGAACATCCCCAACCCTATCGACACGGACGTCTTCACCCCGCTCGACAAGATGGCGTGCCGTCGCGAGCTTGGGCTGCCGACCGACAAGAAACTGCTGCTCTTTGGAGCCGCCAAGGTGGGCGACATCCGCAAAGGCTACCGCTACCTCATTGAGGCTCTGCGCATCATATCCGACAGCTTCCCCGCAATAGCCAACCAGCTGGAGCTTGTGATCTTCGGCAAGATGGGGAAGGAGCTTGACGATATCGGCACAAGCTTTAACGTCCACCCCATGAACTTCATCAGCGACGCGGGAATGCTCGTCAAACTATACAACGCAGCCGACACCTTCGTCTTGCCGTCGCTGCAAGACAACTTGCCAAATACCGTCGTCGAGAGTCAGGCGTGCGGCACGCCCGTCGTGGGGTTCCGCATCGGCGGCGTTCCCGAGATGGTGGAGCACGGCAAGACAGGCTTCTTGGCGGAGGCGAAGAACTCCCTGTCTCTCGCCAACGGCATATACTCCATGATGTTTTTCGACCCTGCACGTCAGCGCGGCTACGTGGCCGAGCATGCCAGAGCCCTCTTTGGCGAGGAAGTCATCGCAAAACAATACATAGACGTTTACGAAAAAGCATTGCGAGGCGATGGCAAGTGAGCGGATCCCGACGGTGAGCATCATCACCATAACATACAACGCCGCCGACACCCTGGAGCGCACCATAGAGTCTGTCGAGAGGCAGGACTACGCGGCTATAGAGTACATTGTCGTTGACGGAGCGTCGACCGACGGCACGATGGAGATTGTCGGTCGACACGTGACGACCGTCAGCAAATACGTCTCGGAACCTGACGACGGGCTGTATTTCGCCATGAACAAGGGACTCGGCATGGCCACAGGCGAGTACGTCTGGTTTCTGAACGCCGGCGACGAGCTTCGCGGCTCAGATATCGTGAGCCGCATGATAGAGACCGGAGGGCGCGACACGGACGTCTTCTACGGGGACACCGTAATAACGAAAATGGACGGCAGCGAAGTAGGGCGTCGCAGGCTCTGCCCTCCCGACAATTTGACGGCGGAGAGCTTCAAGAACGGCATGCTGGTATGCCATCAGGCCTTCGTGGCGCGCAGGACGATATGCCCAATGTATGACACGCGATACAGGCTGTCGGCCGACTTCGACTGGTGCCTCAGGATTTTGGAGAAGAGCCGCGAGACCGTCAACACGCGCCTGACGCTGGTGCGTTTCCTCGACGGGGGAGTCACGAAACAGAACATCCCGACGGCACTCAAGGAACGCTTCTCCATCATGTGCCACCATTTCGGGACGATGACCACCTTGGCGCACCACATACCGATAGCCATCAAGTTCTTCTGGTTCTGGATAACGAGGGGGAGGTTCTGAGCTTTATTTCCGCGTCACCGCTTTTACCAAACAATCAAAACATGGCAGACAAAATAAAATTTTGGGGACCTACCCTACTTGCTTTGCTGGTCGGGCTGGCAATGGTGGCAGGCGTCGTGTGGTTCAGCAACAAGATGTCCCGCGAGATCAAGAAAGAGAGCGAAGCTATGGCGATGACGTTTGTCAAGACGACAAAATTCGTTTCTGAGACCCCGAACCCCGACTCCCAATCGTTGAGCCTCGCACTGGACCTGATCAAGGGGAACACGTCCGTCCCCGTCATGTATTGCAACAACCCATTTAAGAAAGACCAGAACGAACAATACGAGTTTGTGTACCGTAACATTGGCGAGGACGCCAACAGGCTTTTGGACAAAGACCCTAAGAAGAATTACCAAAAGCTATGTAAGAAATGGGAGTGGATGGGGACGCACGGGTATCCCGTGAGAGTCTATTACGACGACAAGAAGACAAGCTATCAGACCGTCTATTATGCAGACAGCAAACTGCTCACATACGCCAACGCAGTGAGCCTGCTGCCATTCGCCGCAGCCGTTATCTTCTTGTTTTTCGCCTACTTGGTTGTACGCCGCCGCCAGTTGCTCGAGCGCGACAACCTATGGAAGGGCTTGGCGTTGGAGACCGCCCATCAGCTTGGCACACCTATAACAGGACTTAAAGGATGGCACGACCTGCTGGAGACCGGCGATTTCGACACTCACACCATAGCGACGGAGATGGAGAAAGACATCGAGCGGCTGGCGAGCGTCTCGAACAGGTTCCAACACATCGGGTCGAAACAGAAAATGGAGAGTTCCGCACTTAATGTCACCCTCCGCCAAGTCGTGGAATATATCGACCACAGGACGTCAAAGCGAATACACGTCAGGCTGGACGAACAGGAAGGGGAAGTCCTGGCGACGCACGACCCGACCCTGATAAGCTGGTCGGTCGAGAACATCTGCAAGAACGCCGCCGACGCCATAGGGGCTGAAGCAGGAAACATAACAGTCTTCTTGCGCCGCAGAAAGAAAGGCGGCGCGACGATAGACATTGTCGACAACGGCAAAGGAATGAGCGCGACTACGCAGCGGCACGTCTTCGACGCCGGGTATACGACAAAGGCGCGAGGCTGGGGCATGGGGCTTGCCCTTGTGAAAAGAATCGTCAACACATATCACAACGGCAATGTCTTCGTGATGAGCAGCGAGCCGGGCAAGGGGACGACGTTCAGGATTGAACTCAAAGGGTAAGAAGTAAAGAACATATAACAAGACAAGGTGCAACGACCGCGGTCGTTGCACCTTGTTGTTTTTTTTTCTCTCCAACCCACTTAGTCAAGCGAGAAGGGGTCGGCATCGGCAAGGGCGGGAAACTTGCGACGCACCTCTGCCACGCGGTCGGCAGAGACATCGGCAACGGCAGCCGCCACCACGGAATCGGGACATCGGACAAGGTCGTTGCCCCAAGGGTCGATGACGACGCTATGCCCCGCATAGGCAATATTGCCTGCCGCGCCGACACGATTGACACCAACGACGTACGCCTGGTTCTCGATGGCGCGGGCATGGAGCAGGGTGTCCCATGAAAGCATCCTCGTAGCCGGCCAGTTTGCCACGTAGACAATGGCGTCGTAGGGGGCGGAGGGCGTGACGCGGCTCCATACCGGGAAGCGGAGATCGTAGCATACGAGGAGAAGGAATCGCACGCCGCCTATGGTGACGACGATACGCCCGTCGCCATGCGAATATGCCTTACCCTCGCCGCCCATGGAGAAGAGGTGACGCTTATCGGCACAAACAAGCTCCCCATCGGGAGCCGCGACAACGAAACGGTTGTAGAAACCGCCACCCTCGGCGATGAGGACGGAGCCTCCGACATGGCAAGAGAAACGGCGTGCGACACCGCGCATCCACTCGACGACCTCCGTCCCGACACTCGCATCGGAGGCTGTGGGGCTCTCGATGAAGCCCGTGGCGAACATCTCGGGCAAGACGTAGAGGTCAGAACCTTGGTTTTGGGAGATGAGCGACTCGGCGGCAGAAAGATTGGCGTGGACGTCGGAGGCTATGATGTCGGACTGAAGGATTGTCAGACGCATGGTATCGTTTGTTTCGAGAGATATATTTTTCACAAAAGTACAGAAAAGGCTCGTCGTGTCGAGCGAATATTAATGGCGCGTTGAAGAACATCGGTGGTTGTTTTGATATTAATTAAATAATTGTGAATTTTGTATAACAAAGAATGCAGGCGTACATGGAAGAAGCGGCCTTGAAAGAGACATTTGGCGAGAGGGACAAATTTGCCAAGATGTGCGGCATAGTCATCGACACGGCAGCCGACGGCACAGCGAGCGGCCACGTAGACCTCGCCGCCCATCACCTTAACGCAGCCGGCAGCGCGCAAGGCGGCATCCTGTTCACCCTCGCCGACACCGTGGCGGCGGCGGCAGCCAACAGCCGCGGGCCGATGGCCGTCACAGTCCAGACCAACTGCCAATACGTCCGCGGCGTCGGCCACGGACGGCTCACAGCAAAAGCACACGAGGTCGCGCCAAGCAAGAAGCTGCCATCATACGCCGTCGAGATAACCGACGATGCGGGTCACGTAATATTCATATCGACCGCCATTTTCTACGTCAAAGAGAATCCCCTCCCTCAAGACAAAAAACAAGAAACAACATAAGCAACAAGACAATGAGCCAACAAGAGAGGAGGCTGCTGCTGGGCGACCACGCCGTGGCACTGGGCGCGCTCCATGCGGGTCTGAGCGGCGTCTACGCCTATCCGGGCACGCCGTCAACCGAGATTACAGAATACATCCAAGAGTCGCCGCTCGCAAAAGAGCGCGGCGTCAAGAGCCGATGGTGCACCAACGAGAAGACCGCCATGGAGGCTGCCCTCGGGATGTCATACGCCGGCAAGAGAGCCATGGTATGCATGAAGCACGTCGGCATGAACGTGTGTGCCGACGCTTTCGTCAACAGCGCGATGACGGGTGTCAACGGCGGCATCGTCGTCGTGGCGGCGGACGACCCCTCGATGCACTCGTCGCAGAACGAGCAGGACTCGCGTTTCTATGGCAAATTCGCCATGGTGCCAATCTTCGAGCCGAGCAGCCAGCAGGAGGCGTACGACATGATGAGCGTCGCCTTCGCCATGTCTGAGGAGCTGAAGCTGCCGATTCTCTTGAGGATTGTCACCCGAATGGCCCACTCGCGCGCCGTCGTCACCGTCCGCACGGAGGCCCGCGCCGAGAACGCCATCCACCCGGCGGAAGACAACTGGGTGCTTCTTCCCGCCATAGCCCGTCGGCGCAACGACGCACTGACGGCACGGCAGCCCGAGCTTGTCGAGATGTCGGAGATGTCGCCTCTTAACAGGCTGACCGTCAAGGGCGAGCCAAAGGTCGGCATCGTGGCATGCGGCATCGGCTTCAACTACGTCAGTGAGAACATTGGCGAAATGACCGACTACGAGTTACTGCAAGTCCAGCACTACCCTCTTCCTGCCGAGACGCTCCGCAAGATGGCGAAGAAGACGGGGAGGCTGCTTGTTGTCGAAGACGGGCAACCATTCGTCGAGGAACAGCTGCGCGGGATATTGCCCACGGGCGTCGAGATAATGGGTCGCCTAAGCGGCGAGCTGCCTCGCACAGGAGAGCTGAACCCCGACAACGTGCGCGCGGCGTTGGGTCTCAAGGCTCACGAGCTGCACGAGGCGAGCGCCAACGTGGCCGCGCGTCCGCCAGCCCTCTGCCAAGGGTGCGGACACAGGAGCGTATACGACGCCCTCAACGAGGTTATCCGCAACACATATCCCGACACGAAGGTCTTTGGCGACATCGGGTGCTACACCCTCGGCGCCCTGCCCCCATTCAGGGCATTGAACAGCTGCGTCGACATGGGTGCGAGCATCACCATGGCGAAAGGTGCGGCAGACGCCGGCATGGAGCATGTCGTGGCCGTCATAGGCGACTCGACATTCACCCACTCGGGCATGACGGGACTTTTGGACGCCATCAACGCCAACGCCCCCATGACGGTCATCATATCTGACAACCTTACGACGGCCATGACCGGCGGACAAGACTCCGCGGGGCTGAACAAGTATGAGGCCATATGCATCGGCTTGGGCCTCGACCGCTCACACCTCTTCGTCGTCGAGCCGCTGCCGAAGAACCTGGAGTCGATTGCCGCGACCATCAAGCAGGAGCTGGACTACCGCGGGCTGTCGGTCATAATCCCCCGCCGCGAGTGCATCCAGACGCTCAGCCGCAAGGCCAAGCAGAAAGCCAAACAGAAAGAAGAGAACAACTAACCCGATGAAGAAGGACATAATATTAGCAGGCGTCGGCGGACAGGGCATCTTGTCGATAGCCACCATCATAGGCGACGCCGCCATGAGCCGCGGAATGAACATCAAGCAGGCGGAGGTTCACGGCATGAGCCAGCGCGGCGGCGACGTCCACAGCCACCTCCGCATCTCCGACGCGCCGATAGCGTCGGACCTCATACCACAGGGCGGCGCGGACATCGTAATCGCCATGGAGCCTATGGAGGCTTTGCGCTACAAGGCGAGCCTGCGCCCCGACGGGTGGATTGTGTGCTGCTCGCAACCATTCGTCAACATCCCCAACTATCCCGACATTGAAGCCATCCGCGCCGAGCTGCGCTCTTTCGGCAAGACGATCCTTATCGACGCCGACAAGATGGCGAAAGACAACAGCATGCCCCGCAGCGTCAACATGATACTCCTCGGCGCCGCATCTGGGGTCTTAGAGCTTGACATCGAGACGCTAAGCCAAAGCGTCCGCCATATCTTCGCCAGCAAAGGCGACAGCGTCGTGGCGAGCAACATAGCGGCACTCAAGTTGGGAGCCGCCAGTGCCGAGGAGGGCGCTGCCCGATGAGCAAGCCCACTCCCATGCCCCGCGACGTGGTGGACAAAGCCAAGGCGTCGCTCGGGCTTGCCGACTTCGCCAAAGCCAATATCCGCGAGATTGTAAGCGTCGCCAACAAAGTCGAGGCCGCCACGGGACAAAAATACATCCGCATGGAGATGGGCGTCCCCGGCTTGAAGCCCGACGCCATAGGCACGGCTGCTGAGATCGAGGCGTTGAAGGCGGGATGCGCTGCCCGCTACCCGATGCTGGACGGGCACCCCGCCCTGAAGGAAGCCGCCGCAAGGTTCGTCAAGGCGTTTACCGACGTCAGCGTCGAGCCACGCTGCTGCATCCCCGTAAGCGGCTCTATGCAGGGAGCGTACGCCACGTTCATGACGATATGCCACGCCATGCCGGAGCGCGACACGGTATTGTTCATCGACCCCGGATTCCCCGTGCAGAAGACTCAGCTGGACATCATCGGGCTGAAGCACGTGACGTTCGACATCCACCATACTCGCGGTGCGGCTTTGCTCGCCACTGTGGAGGACTTCTTGAAAGAAGGCAAGATTTCGGCAATGCTCTTCGCCAACCCCAACAACCCGTCGTGGATGTGCCTGACGGACGATGAGATACGCGGGCTTGCCGCATTGGCTGACAAGTATGACGTCATCATCGTCGAGGATCTCGCATATTTCGGCATGGACTTCCGCAAAGACATCAGCCATCCGGGCGCAGCCCCGTTCCAACCATCGGTGGGGAAATATACCGACCGCTTCGTCATGCTGATTTCAGGCTCTAAGGCTTTCAGCTATGCGGGTCAGAGGATTGGCGTCGCCGTCATGAGCTCCGCGCAATACGACCGCAAGTACGAGCCTCTCGCCAAGAGGTATGGCGTCGGGAGCTTCGGCTCGGTCTTCGTCAACAGGATTCTCTACTGCCTGTCCAGCGGCACGGCACATTCCGCCCAATACGCCCTCGCGGCTATGCTCGGGGCTGCTGCCGACGGCAAGTACGACTTCCTCGAGGCTGCGCGCGAGTATGGTCGCCGCGCGGAGGCCATCAAGTCGATCTTCATGGACAACGGCTTCAGCCTCGTCTACGCAGATGACATGGGCGAACCCGTGGCCGACGGCTTCTACTTCACCGTCGGCTATCCCGGCATGAGCGGAGCCGCCCTGATGGAAGAGCTGCTGTATTACGGCATAAGCATCATAAGCCTCGACACGACTGGCAGCCACGAGCAGGGTCTCAGGGTCTGCGTATCGTTCGTAGGGCCAGAGCAGTATGGCGCATTGCGCGAGAGACTACAACTGTTCCGCGAAGATCACCCTACCAAATAATAAGCAATCACGCCACCCCACAGAGGGGAGGCTCAAGAACAAGAAACACAAGACAGACAATGTGGAATAAGACAAAAGAGGGGATGGACCCCGAGGCAAGGCGCGAACTTCAAGGCGCGAGGCTTCAAAAACTTGTAGAGCGACTGTACCATAACGTCCCTTTCTACCGACAGAAGTTGCAGGAACTCGACATCCTGCCGAGCGACATCAGGAGCATCGACGACATAACCAAGCTGCCCTTCACGACGAAAAAGGACATGAGGGACAACTACCCATGCGACCTTTTCGCAGTGCCAAAGACAGAGATCATCCGCATCCACGCGTCGAGCGGCACGACAGGCAAGCCGACCATCGTAGGCTACACGCGCAAGGATCTTGCGGTCTGGTCTGAATGCATTGCGAGAAGCCTCTACGCATGGGGCGTTCGCAACACCGACATCGTGAGCGTCGCCTACGGCTACGGACTCTTCACTGGCGGATTGGGCTTCCACGACGGGGCGCAGCACCTCGGCGCAACGGTGTTGCCGACATCGACGGGCAACACGGAGAAGCACATCCGCCTCTTGCGCGACCTGCAAGTGACCGTCCTCGCCTGCACGCCGTCTTACGCCCTCCACCTGTACGAGACGATAAAGAAGATGGGCTACTCGATGGACGAGTTCGCCCTCCGCATAGGCTGTTTCGGCGGCGAGCCATGGACAGAGAGCATGAGGCGCGAGATTGAGACCAACATGGGCATCAAGGGCTACAACATGTATGGTCTGAGCGAGATAATGGGACCTGGCGTGGCGTATGAGTGCGAATGTCAGAAAGGGTCGCACTTCAACGAGGACCATTTTTACCCCGAGATCATCGACCCGCAGACGTTGGAGGTCTTGCCCGACGGCGAGAAGGGCGAGCTTGTCATCACGACCCTCACGAAGGAGGGCATCCCCCTCATCAGGTACAGGACCCGCGACCTGACGGCACTCCATCACGGCACGTGCGCCTGCGGTCGTACGGAAGTGAGGATAGACCCCATCATGGGACGCAGTGACGACATGCTCATCATCCGCGGCATCAACGTCTTCCCGTCGCAAATCGAGAGCGTCATTCTTGACCTCAACGCCTTCGAGCCTCAATATCAGCTCATTGTGGACCGCAAGGACAACCTCGACACGCTGGACGTCCTCGTGGAGGTCAAAGAGGGCTACTACTCGGACAACCTCGCCGAAATGGTGGGCTTGAAAAAGGAGCTGCACGACAAGCTGAAGAGCGTGCTTTCAATCAACGCCAACGTGCAGCTTGTCGAGCCGGGATCTATCGAGCGCAGCCAAGGCAAGTCGAACCGCGTCGTCGACAAGCGCATCTTGAAATAAGAGATAACGGAAAACAAGAAAAGAGATTAAGATTATGATAATCAAGCAGCTATCGGTATTCCTTGAGAACAGGGTCGGCCGAACGAAAGAGGTGACGTCAGTCTTGGCAAAGGCAGGCATCGACATCCTGGCCTTCAGCACGGCTGACATGATAGAATTTGGCGTGCTGCGCATCGTCGTCAACGAGGTCAGCAAGGCGCAGGAGGTTCTTAAAGAGGCGGGATTCGCCACCATAGTGACCGACGTGGTGAGCGTCATCTGCCCTAACGAGACAGGCGCGTTGGCGGGTCTTCTTGACAAGATCGCCGCAAACGACATCTCCGTCGAATATATGTACGCGCTCCAGCAGGGCGACCAGGCAAGGGCCATAATCCGCCCATCTGACCTCGCAAAGTGCGAGTCTGTGCTTGAAGGCAAGTAGACTACTGAGCCCCCCATAAAAAGCAGCCCATCCGTCACACGACATCCGTGACGGATGGGCTTGCCGTTTGCTCCTTGACGCGGCAGCCGTCAGAACGAGAGGCGACCACCAAAGAGAAAGCCGCCGCCCCGAGAAGTCGGGACGGCGGCAATATTTATCGCGAACCTAAACGGCTGTTGCCGTCTTAGTCTTTGAGCTTAGCCTTGAGGAACTCGCGGTTGAGGCGAGCGATGTTGGCGATGGAGACGCCTTTGGGGCACTCGGCCTCGCAAGCGCCGGTGTTGGTGCAGTTGCCGAAGCCGAGCTCGTCCATCTTGGCTACCATTGCCTTGGCGCGGCGGGCAGCCTCGACACGCCCCTGTGGGAGGAGCGCAAACTGGCTGACCTTGGCGGAGACGAAGAGCATTGCGGAGCCGTTCTTACAAGCGGCAGCGCATGCGCCACAGCCGATGCAGCTTGCTGCGTCCATTGCCTCGTCGGCAGCCTCCTTAGAGATGGGGAGCGCATTGGCGTCTTGAGCGGCGCCGCAACGGATGGAGGTGTATCCGCCAGCCTGCATGATCTTATCGTAGGCGGAGCGGTCTACCATGAGGTCGCGGACGACAGGGAAGCCTGCGGAACGCCACGGCTCGATGGTGATGGTCTCGCCGTCGCTGAAGCGGCGCATGTGGAGCTGGCAGGTGGTGGTGTGCCCGTCGCGGCCGTGTGGGTGGCCATTGATGTAGAGGGAGCACATGCCGCAGATGCCCTCGCGGCAGTCGTGGTCGAAGACGACAGGAGCCTCATGCTTAGCGACGAGCTGCTCGTTGAGAGTGTCGAGCATCTCGAGGAAGGACATGTTGGTGGAGATGTTCTGCAAGTTGTAGGTCTCGAAATGGCCTTTCTCCTTGGGGCCCTTCTGACGCCAGACCTTGAGCGTGACGTTTATAGTTTTATCCATTGGGAATGTCTCTAAAAATGAAGTTATAACACTTGGCCTGGACTACATTAGTTCTTGTAGTTACGCGTCTTGCGCTCGGTCTCCTCGTAGATGAGCTCCTCTTTGAGCATCTCTGGGTCTTGATCTTCGCCGAGGTAGTGCCAGCAGGCTGCGTAGCTGAACTTGTCGTCATGGCGGAGGGCCTCACCGTCTTCGGTCTGGTGCTCCTCGCGGAAGTGACCGCCGCAGCTCTCCTCGCGGTTGAGCGCGTCGATGGCGATGAGGTAGCCGATGTCGATGAAGTCGGAGAGGCGGAGCGCCTTCTCAAGCTCGGTGTTGAGGTCGTCGGCCGTGCCAGGGACATAGACGTTGGACCAGAACTCCTTCTTGATCTCCTTGATGAGGCCAAGTGCCTTGGTGAGGCCTTCCTTGGTACGACCCATGCCGACGTACTCCCACATGACGTGACCGAGTTTCTTGTGGATGGTGTCGACGCTCTCGGTGCCTTGGATGCTCATGATCTTGGCGATCTTGTCCTTGACGCCCTTCTCTGCCTCGTCGAACTCGGGGGCCGTGGTCGGGATGCGAGCTACCTGGATTTGGTCGGCGAGGTAGTTCTGGATGGTGTAGGGGAGGACGAAGTAGCCGTCGGCGAGACCCTGCATGAGGGCGGACGCGCCGAGGCGGTTAGCGCCGTGGTCTGAGAAGTTAGCCTCGCCGATGCAGAAGAGGCCTGGGATAGAGGTCTGGAGCTCGTAGTCGACCCAGATGCCGCCCATGGTGTAGTGGATGGCGGGGAATATCTTCATAGGGGTCTTGTACGGATTCTCTGCCATGATCTTCTCGTACATCTCGAAGAGGTTGCCGTAGCGGTCGCGCACACGGTCCTCGCCGAGACGCTGGATGGCGTATTTGAAGTCAAGGAATACGGCGAGACCTGTCTCGTTGACACCGAAGCCTGCGTCGCAACGCTCCTTGGCAGCGCGGGAAGCGACGTCGCGAGGAACGAGGTTGCCGAAGGCCGGGTAGCGGCGCTCGAGGTAGAAGTCGCGATCCTCGTCGGGGATGTCGTTGGCGGTCTTCTCGCCCTTACGGATTGCCTCGGCGTCCTCCTTTTTCTTAGGAACCCAGATGCGGCCGTCGTTACGGAGAGACTCGGACATGAGGGTCAGCTTGGACTGGATGTCGCCGTGGACAGGGATACAGGTCGGGTGGATCTGACAGTAGCAGGGATTTGCGAAATAGGCGCCCTTGCGGTAGATCTGCATGGCGGCAGAGCCGTTGGAGCCCATGGCGTTGGTGGAGAGGAAGTAGGTGTTGCCGTAGCCGCCAGTGCCGATTACGACAGCGTGAGCGAAGTAACGCTCGATGGCGCCGGTGATGAGGTTACGGACGATGATGCCGCGCGCACGACCGTCGATGATGACGACGTCGAGCATCTCGCGACGGGTGTACATCTTGACGGTGCCGTTCTTAATCTCCTTAGAGAGAGAGGAGTAGGCGCCGAGGAGGAGCTGCTGGCCGGTCTGACCCTTGGCGTAGAAGGTACGGGAGACCTGCGCGCCGCCGAAAGAACGGTTGGCGAGAAGGCCGCCGTACTCACGTGCGAAGGGGACGCCCTGCGCTACGCACTGGTCGATGATGTTGTTAGACACCTCGGCGAGGCGGTAGACGTTTGCCTCGCGAGCGCGGTAGTCACCGCCCTTGATGGTGTCGTAGAAGAGGCGGTAGACAGAGTCGCCGTCGTTCTGATAGTTCTTTGCGGCATTGATGCCACCCTGCGCGGCGATGGAGTGAGCGCGGCGAGGGCTGTCCTGGATGCAGAAGTTGAGGACGTTGAAGCCCATCTCGCCGAGGGTCGCGGCGGCAGATGCGCCTGCGAGACCGGTGCCGACGACGATGATGTCGAGCTTGCGCTTGTTTGCCGGGTTGACGAGTTTCTGGTGAGCCTTGTAGTTAGTCCATTTCTGGGCCAAAGGGCCCTGTGGGATTTTGGAATCTATAGTGTTTGCCATGATAGTCGAAATGGTTATTGTTTCAAATGAGGGAGAAGCTTATTGGCAGCAGCAGTGGCAGAGGGGGAACACTTTGAGCGCGAAGCCGAGGACGACGATGGCGAAGCCGAGGCATACGATGGTGGCGTACCACTTTGCGACGCACTTCCAACGCTCGAGCCAGATGAGGTTGCTCCAGCCGAGGGTCTGAAGCATGCTCCAGAAGCCGTGTGAGAGGTGGAACCAGAGGGCAGCGATCCAGATGATGTAGCAGATGGCAACGGGCCACTGGCCGAGATAGTAGGCCACCCAAGCAGCTCCGTCGGCCGCGCCGAACTGACCCTCGTTGCCGACGAGCTCCGCGAACATCATGTTGTACCAGAAGTTGCAGAGGTGGAGGACGATGCCGAGGACGACGACGATGCCGAGGACGAGCATGTTCTGCGAAGCCCACTCGACATGAGCTGGCTTGTCGACTACAGCGTAGCGGTCATTGCCACGCGCCTTGCGGTTCTGGATTGTCAGAATGAAGGCGTAGATGATGTGGATGAGGAAGCCGAGGGCGAGGACGGCGGTGCCGGCGAGGGCATACCAGTTGGTGCCGAGGAATTCGCATACGGCGTTGTAGGCCGGGCCCGAGAACGCGGCTACAAGGTTCATGCACATGTGGAAAAGAAGGAAGAGCACGAGGAGTATACCCGTCACGCTCATAATCAACTTCTTACCAATGGACGATTGGAAGATTGAGCTCATAAAACTGTATTGAAAAATTTATTTGTATGTGTAGTTGCGTGGAGGCCGGAAGACGCGCAGAGGCCATCGGCACCTGCCCGACTTCCGATTTTTACCCACAAAAGTAAGATAAGGTTACTTATGGCGTTGAAGCAATAAAGAATTATTTCTTTATTTGAAAGTGGTCTATTCCAAATTTAGCATGGCAATGGCGGTGGCTCCCCTCGAAAGAGCCGTTTTTTGTTCGTCGCTCATCGTCGACCGACCTCCCTACTTTTTGTTCATCCCTTGCGCATAATATAATTCTTGCTATCTTCGCGCATCCGAAAAGCCCCGATGGCGGAATTGGTAGACGCGTTGGTCTCAAACACCAATGGAGCGATCCGTCCCGGTTCGAGCCCGGGTCGGGGTACTGAGGAGAAAAAGCCCGGCAGCCACATGTGGCTGCCGGGCTTTTCTGTTTGCTGTCGTCACGCCCTTCGGCTTTTGTTAAATATCACAACTTTTGCACGCCATGTGTTGTGAAAACCAGCGCACGAGAGTAATTTCGCCGGTCAAAATAACAGAATAATGGAACAGACGGGCACGTCAGAATCCCTCATAAAGCTCCACCTCTCGGTTCTAATTGCAGGAACCACAGGACTTTACGGTCGCATCGTCGAGCTAAACGGCTTGGCTTTGTCTTGCTATCGCATGGCACTCGCAGCCGTTATCATGTGGGTGGCTTTCGCCCTATGCCACAAGATAGAGTCGGTCCGCAAGGCCGACGTGTGGCGCATGTTCCTTGTCGGCGGCGCATTGGGAATCCACTGGGCGCTGTTCTACGCCTCAATCCAGGCCTCCAACATCTCAATCGGCGTAGTATGCTTCACGCTCGTCGGGTTTTTCACGGCTTTTCTGGAGCCGTGGCTCACGCATGGCAAAGTGTCGATGCGCGAGGTGCTGGTCAGCGGCATCGCCCTTCTTGGCGTCTCGCTCATCTTCCATCTTGACACTCGCTACCGCACGGGCATCCTGCTCGGCGTGGCATCGTCGCTCTTCGGCGCGATATATACGGTCAGCAACAAGCGGCTCAACGGCAAGATGGAATATGGCTCGCACACCATGCTCCTTTATGAGATGACGGGCGGCACAATGGTTCTCGCCCTCCTGACGTCTCTCTTTGGCGTCTCTTTTGGCGTCGAGGACCTCGTCCCCGGACTTGGCGACATGGGGTGGCTCGTCGTCTGCGCCGTTTGCAGCACCATCTTCCTCTATCTCTTGCAAATCCAGGCTCTCCGCGGAGTCTCGGCATTCACCGTCAACCTGACCAACAATCTCGAACCCGTATACAGCATCATCTTGGCCATCCTCTTCTTCGACGAGGCCAAGGAGCTTAACATCTCGTTCGTGTGCGGCCTCGCGCTAATCCTCTTGTCAGTAGGCCTCCAAACGTGGATTGTCCTCTCAGCTTCGCGCAAGGCAAGGCGCAACGCCCGCTACCACATCAGTTAGGTCGGAGAGGCCAACATTCCCCCTCATTTTACTTTCCATCTGACCCGCCAAGCGCGACATCTTGTTGCTTTTGCAAGCGAAACCCTTAATTTTGCTTATAAAAAGGAACTTCCATGCCCGCACCAGTCATCCTCTTCACATATAACCGCCCCGAGCACACGGCACGCGCGCTAAAAAGCCTCGCCGCTGCCGACATGGCCAAGACAACCGAGCTTTTCATCTTCTGCGACGGACCCAAAGAGTCGCCAGGCGACGCCGAGCGCACAGCCCAAGTGCGCAAATTTTGCCATGACGGGACAACGGGGTTCGCTTCTGCCAACGTCATCGAGCGAGACCGCAACATGGGTTTGGCAGCCAACATTATCGACGGCGTCGGCATGGTCATCAAAAATTGCGGACGCGCCATAGTCCTTGAGGACGACCTCACCGTCTCTCCTTTCTTCCTGCGTTACATGAACGCCGCGCTCGACTATTACGAGGGGCGAGGCGTGTTCTCAGTCTCCGGCTATTCACCCGACATCGACATTCCCAAAGATTACAGCGCGTCGACCTACATGATGCACCGCAACTGCTCATGGGGATGGGCCACATGGCGCAGCCAATGGGAAAAAGTCGATTGGGAAGTCCCGACATTCGATGCTTTCATCCGCGACAGCCGACGCAGGAGCGCGTTCAACGAGTGCGGCAACGACCTCAGCCCCATGCTGCTGCGATGGAAGATTGGCGAGATAAACTCATGGAGCATCCGTTTCTGCTATGCCGCCTTCCTGCGCGGCGAGCCGACGGTCTACCCGCGCAAGAGCCTCGTCCGCAACGGCGGAGCCGATGGCAGCGGCACGAACATGAGGCTCTCTCACAGATACGACGCCCCGCTGGCGGCCAACGTCGGGCTCCAGAACTTCGCCACAGGCGTGGCTCCCGACCACAGGATCGTGTCACAGTTCCGCCACTTTTATGACACGTCCGCCATCCGCCGCCTGATCAACACATTGAAGCGGTGGCGCTACGTCACCCTCGGGCGGTAAAATCTCTCATTTGGTATTGGCTGAAAAGCAAATGCAGGTCCTCATAGAACTTGCCGACGCCGGGATAGTACGTCTCGTCGAGGGTGCTGTTGTGCCACAACATGCTGAAGACCCCACCGAAACGGCGCACCTCGTCGAGCATCTCGCCGACGGAGAGGAATATGTCGTCAAACGACATGGCCCTGTGCGCCAAGACCGTCACGTCCATCAGCGCCAACGGCACGACGGTCAGCGGCAACGCCCGTTGCGTCTCATGGTCGAAAGGGAGGAACGGCAGGCAGTAGCTGTTGCGGAACCCCTCATGCTCTGAATAGCCGTAAGAGAAGTCGGCTGCCAAACCGGCTGCCGTCATCGCCCTGTAAGATTTGCGAGGCTCAATGGCGAGAAAATGCTGGCGCGTGTTGCGCACCACGCCAGGGCAAGCGTCAGCCACGGACTTCAATGCCGCTGCGTAGCCTTTTGCCTCCTTGCAATTTATCGGCGCATGGAGTCCTACCCTATTGCCTCGCTTGGCAAGCTGCGCCATGACGGTGCGTATGTCATCGTCGGACGCAAGGTCATAGTCGGGCGGGAACGGGCCTCCGTCGTCGGGCAGGAAGAACCAGTCGGATTTGAACCCAATGTACGCCTCGTTGTCCTGAATGGTGTCGAAGCTCCAATAGGGGTCGTCGTCATGACGCAAGCGCGCCATGTTGAGAAACGAGCGGAATGCCGCCCTCGCCAACCTTGCGCGGCTGGTATCGCACTTCCTCAATCCGACAACTTGCGCCATGCGGAAGAGTGTTTTACGCCACGTGTAGTACTTTGCGAGGTCAATGTCGTGCGACAAGTGCAACGATGCGCCTCCCAACGGGCTGACCCTCTCGCACGCCACGCCCAATATCTCGCACTGTCGGCAAATGGCGTCAACCATCCACTCGAAGTAATAATTGACAATCGGCTTGTGCGCAACGCCGAGCCTCTCTTGCAACGACCCTGCGTATGGGAAACGCCCCCACTTGTCGCGCCTGTCCGCCGCCCACTCCTGCCATCCCGACAGCAATATGAACGCGCTGCGGACAAGGTCGTGGCGCACGACGACCCTCCCCTCCTCAACGCCGTATACCTCAGGGCTTCGGGACTCGCCTGGACAAAGAATGGGGATGCCGTCTATAGCAAAGTCCTCACATATCGGCACGCTCGTCCGCGGCCATTCGACGACGGTCTCAATCTCAGCATCGGTTTTGACGAATTGCCTCAAATTGTCGAATACGTAAGTCACCTCAGCGTCGGTGAGCCGTCGGTTCATGAGTGGCGTGTCCATAGGAAACATTTTTTTGCTTTGGCAAAGATAAGTAGTATCTTCACGAGATTAACTTGAACAAGACAGGCACATCATTTCGACAATGAAAGCCGTGATACAGAGAGTCGGCCGCGCAAGCGTCGTGGCCGACGGCGTCCAAACAGGGGAAATAGGTAAGGGGCTAATGGTCCTTCTGGGTGTCGAGACAGCCGACGGACCCGATGTCGATACAGCCGAAGTAGAATGGCTCGCAAAGAAGGTGGCGCAGATGAGGATCTTCTCCGACGAGGCCGGACAAATGAATCTCTCGGTGTCCGATGTCGATGGAGATATTCTCGTAGTCAGCCAGTTCACCCTCTTCGCCAAAACGAAAAAAGGCAACCGCCCGTCTTTCATCGACGCCGCTCGCCCCGACGTCGCCATACCCTACTACGAGGCGTTCGTCAAAGCCCTCCGCGACGCCACGGGACGAGGTGTTCCCACAGGCGTCTTCGGCGCCGACATGAAAATCGACATGGTGGCCGACGGACCCGTGACAATCATCATCGACACCAGAGACAAGCAATGACTAACGACGACATAACCATCCGAGACGCCCAAAAATTGGTCGACGACTGGATTCGCACCGTCGGCGTCAGATACTTCAGCGAGCTGACAAACATGGCGTGCCTCACGGAGGAGGTAGGCGAATTGGCGCGCGTCATTTCCCGCACCTACGGAGACCAGAGTTTCAAGCCCGGCGAGAGCCACGACCTCGGCGAGGAGATGGCAGACGTCCTGTGGGTACTCATATGCCTCGCCAACCAGACCGGCGTCGACCTTACCGACGCGCTCCGACAAAGTCTCGACAAGAAAAACAGCCGCGACGCCTTGCGGCACAAACAGAATCCGAAATTATCTCATACGCAACCATGAAAAACATCGTAGAGGTCCTCGACAGCATGCCATACAACGGCGCGCACGAGACCAACATGCAAGCAACCATCGACGCCTATCGCGCCAGCTCAGAGAAATATCTCAACGACGCCGATGCCTTGCAAACTATGTTCAACAGCATCGACCTCACAACCCTCAGCCACACAGACTCCAATAAGAGCGTGACCGCTTTCGTCGAGAAAGTCAACAAGTTCGCCACAGAGTTCCCCGACCTCAAAAACGTCGGCGGCATATGCGTATACTCCGTCTTCGCGCCTGTGCTCCGCTCCAAGCTCAAAGTCGAAGGAGTGCACCGCGCCGTCGTTGCCGCATGCTTCCCCTCCTCACAAGCCTTCGCCGACATCAAGGCTGCCGAGGTTCGCAAGTCCGTCGAGGCAGGAGCCACCGAGGTCGATGTCGTAATATCCGTCGGCGAGTTCCTTGATGGTGAGTACCAGCTTGTCTATGAGGAGCTTGTCGCCATCCGCGAGGCTTGCAAGGACGCCCGCCTGAAGGTAATTCTCGAGACCGGAGCCCTCCCCTCTTTCGAGCAAATTTGGAAAGCCAGCGTCATCGCCATGGAGGCGGGAGCAGACTTCATCAAGACCAGCACGGGCAAGAACTGCGGCGGAGCGACACCCGAGGCCGCCATCGTCATGTGCGAGGCAATCAAGGAATATGTCAAGAAGTCCGGCCGCAAAGTTGGCTTCAAACCCGCTGGCGGAGTGTCGACGGCTGACGAGGCTTGCCTATACTACGAAATAGTCAAGTCCATCCTCGGCGACGAGTGGCTCGTCAATACCCGATTCCGCATCGGCGCCAGCCGCCTGGCCAACGCCCTGCTTGCACAAATCCTTAAAGTCAAGGGACGCGAGGCTCCTGAGAAATTCTTTTAGCGAGTCTTCACAATGTCGCTGATAAACAAACTCATAATGGCCGCCTACAATGGCCGCTACCGCCTGTTCGACCGCATGGCAACTGACGGGGCGGCCATACAGGCTGCGCAACTTGACTCCCTCGCCGCCCGTGGCGCGCAAACAGCCTTCGGCCACGACATGGGTCTCAAGCCGCAAATGAGCTACGCCGATTTCAATCGTCAAGTGCCCGTCGGCGACTACGAGTCTTTCCGCCCCTATGTCGAGAGGATGCTCAAAGGAGAAAACGACGTCACGTGGCCAGGAAAGGTACGCTGGTTCGCCAAGAGCAGCGGCACGTCGGGCAGCAAGAGCAAGTTCATCCCCGTGACCGACGACGCTCTCCGCCTGTGCCACACGCGCGGCAACCACGATGTCATTGCCAACTACTTCCGCCAACACCCCGACACCAATGTCTGGAAAGGCAAATGCCTCACCCTTGGCGGCAGCAAACAGCTATCCTCGACAGGCACAGGCAGCCAGACGGGCGACCTCTCGGCAATTCTCATCGGATCGGCGCCAGCATGGTCCGACCTGTTCCGCGCGCCCAAGAAGAACATTGCCCTCATCGCCCACTGGGAAGAGAAACTCGAGAAGATAACCAACGCCACTGTGGGACAGAACATCACGTCCCTGGCCGGAGTCCCAAGCTGGTTCCTCGTCCTCATCAAGTACATCATGGACCGCAAGGGCGCCAAAACCTTGCAAGACGTGTGGCCAAACCTCGAGCTTTTCATCCACGGAGGCATCAATTTCGAGCCTTACCGTGAGCAATACAAAGCGTTAGCCCCAAATGGCATCAACTTCCTCGAGACCTACAACGCAAGCGAGGGCTTCTTCGCCATCCAGACCGACCCCTCCGATCGTGGGATGCTGCTCATGCTTGACTATGGCATCTTCTACGAGTTCGTCCCTCTCGACCAAGTCGGGCAGACCCACCCCGCCGGCATCGTGCCGCTCGAAGGCGTGACGACAGGAGTCGACTACGCCGTCGTCATAACAACCAACGGAGGCTTGTGGCGATACATGATAGGCGACACCGTGCGCTTCACACAAACAAAGCCTTGGAAGATCGTCATCAGCGGACGCACCAAGCTCTACATCAACGCTTTCGGCGAGGAGCTCATGATCAGCAACGCCGAAGCCGCCATGGCAAAAGCTTGCGCTGCAACAGGAGCCATCGTCAAGGACTATACGGCAGCCCCTGTCTTCATGGACCAGCAGACACGCGGATGCCACCAGTGGCTTGTCGAGTTCGAGACCGCCCCGGCCGATGCCGACGCCTTCGCCCAGGAGCTCGACATTGCGCTACAAAGCGTCAACTCCGACTACGAGGCCAAACGATACAAAGACATCACGCTCGCCCCCCTGCGGCTCACAGTGGCGCACCCTGGCCTCTTTGAAAGATGGCTCGCCGCCCACGGCAAGATGGGAGGGCAAAACAAGGTGCCGCGCCTGCGCAACGACCGCCAGATAATCGACGAGCTGCTCCAAATGAACAGCTCCCCTATATAAAACAACTTAAACGGAGGAGACACCATGTACATAGGCATAGCGGGAAACATTGGCAGCGGCAAGAGTGCCATGGCTAAACTTCTGGCCGACGAGTTCGGCTTCGACACGTTCAGCGAGAAAGGAGAGGAAAACCCTTACCTCGCCGATTTCTACTCCGATATGCCCCGTTGGGCTCTCAATCTGCAAGTCTCGTTCCTAATAAAACGCTTCAAGGTCACTCAACGCGCCATGTGGGGGCCCGAGGTCGTCGTCCAAGATCGCACCATCTACGAGGATGTCCACGTCTTCGTGGAGAACCTCCGCAATATGCAGATAATGACCGAGCGCGACTACAAGACCTACCGCGAGCTCTTCGACGTCTTGGAGTCTTTCCTCGCGCAACCGCGCCTGCTCATCTATCTGCGCGCCTCAGTCCCCAAGCTCATGAGCCACATCCACCAGCGAGGCATCCCCTACGAGTCCGCCATCAGCCGTGAGTATCTAACCATGCTCAATGACCGCTACGAGACTTGGTTCGCCTCATACCGCGGCGACAGCCTCCCCATCGACATCGACAACACCGATTTCGTCGGCAACCCCAACGACCGCGCGAAGGTTATCGACGCCATCGCCAGCCAGCTCCAAATGCGGCCGCGCGAACGGGACTAATCGTTATCCGACGCCACCCACTCGGCAAACGAAGTCGCCGTCTCATGAAGACGAACGCTCACAAGCTCCAACCCCTCGGGCAGCCTGCCTGCGACGCGACCGGCAAAGTCGGCTACCATGTTCTCACAAGTAGGCTGATAGTCGACGACCTCAATCCGCTCCGTGATGTCGCGAGCCTGCGACTCAAGTCTTGAGCCTCGGCGAACCATCAAGGCGTGATCCATCTTGTCGACAATCTCCTCCCCGACAATCTTCTTGAGGACAGAGAAGTCGATGACCATCCCCAACTTAGGCGACGCCTCGTCTGTCGACGCACGACCTTTGACCGTCACGGCAAGTTTATACGAATGACCATGTATGTTGCGGCACAAGCCGTCATATCCGTCAAGCCTATGCGCCATCTCGAATCCGAACTCTTTCGTGACGCGGATTATTGGGTGTGAAAACTCTTTGTTCATAACAACGGCTAAGTTAGCCCATATTTTCATAACAGAGAAAAACAGCCAGACGGCTCTACAAACCCGATGGACCTCAAAGAAATACAACGACCCGTAGCCGACCACCTGCAACGCTTCGAGCCTTATTTCCAGAAAAACCTGCATAGCCCAAACGCTCTGCTCTCTCTCGCCACAAACTACGTCTTCAGGCGAAAGGGCAAGAGGATGAGGCCTCTTCTCGTCTTCCTCTCCGCCATGGCGACAGGCGGAGTGAAAGACGCCACCTACGCCGCGGCTGCCCTCATCGAACTGCTACACAACGCATCCCTCGTCCACGACGACGTCGTCGACGAGACCTACACCCGACGCTCTCAATGGAGCCTCATGGGTCTTTGGGGCAGCAAGGTCGCCGTCCTCGTTGGCGATTTCTTCCTCAGCCGCGGCATGAGCCTCGCTCTTGACGGCGGACACTATGACATCCTCGCCATCGTCAGCAAAGCTGTGCGCGACCTCAGCGAAGGTGAGCTAAGCCAAATGGAGCACGCCCGACGACTCGACATCACCGAAGACGCCTACTACGAGATAATCCGACAAAAGACGGCAACTCTCATCGAGGCTTGCACTCGTGCGGGGGCCACAAGCGCAGGCGGCGACTCTGCCATGGTCAACGCCCTCGCCAGCTACGGCAACAACCTCGGACTCGCCTTCCAAATCCGCGACGACATGTTCGACTACTCCCCCGGAGGCTCTTTCGGCAAGCCTGCCCTCAACGACGTCAAGGAGCAAAAAATAACGCTCCCTCTCCTCGCCGCCATGCGCAACGCCCCTAAAGCCGAACGAGACGACCTCGTCCGACAAATCCGCAGACACCCAAAAGCCGACGAGACGGCCAACGCTGCTCTGCATCTCGTGACTTCCTACGGCGGCATGGACTACGCCAACCAGCAAATGGCGCATTTCGCCAACCTCGCCATAAAAGATTTGGAGCAACTCCCCGTCTCCGATGCCAGAACCTCTCTCGAGCAACTCGTACAATACAACACCAGCCGGAAAATATAATCAACCCATGTCTCTGAATTTTTATCATTTTCCTCTCCAATTCATCACCAACGGCTGCAACGGCGACGAGTGCGTCGAGCAAGCCCAAAGGGTCATCGACGGCGGATGCCTATGGGTGCAACTCCGCATGAAAGGGGCTTCGGAAGACGAGGTTGAAAAAACAGCCAAAGCCATCAAGCTCATTACAGACAAGGCCGAGGCCACCCTTATAATCGACGACCACGTCCTCGTCTGTCAGCACGTCGGTGCCTCAGGCGTCCATCTCGGCAAGAATGACATGCCGCCCGCCGAGGCGCGCAAAATACTTGGCGACAAGTTCATCATTGGTGGCACGTGCAATACTTTCGACGACATCCTCGCCGTCAAAGACCATGTCGACTACATCGGCTGCGGACCGTTCCGCTTCACAACGACGAAGAAGAACCTCGCCCCGACGCTCGGCCTCGACGGCTACCGCCAGATAACGTGGGATTGCCGCAGCCAAGGCATCAACATCCCTATCGTCGCCATCGGCGGCATCACGGAGACCGACATCCCCGATGTCCTCAACGCCGGACCCGACGGCGTCGCTCTGAGCGGTGAAATACTCCGCTCCCAAAACATCGAGGAGAAGACGGCCAACATCATTTCCGCCATCAACAAAGCACGTTTTGCCGAATGAAAGATCTGCTGACTGCCTCTCTCGCGCTACTCTTTTCTTCGGCGGCTCTATGCCAGTCTGCTCGCGACGTCACGGTCTCTCTCCCCGCCGGTTTCACCAACACTCTCAAGGAGAGGGAGTATACTGGCTCCTCTGCCATTAGCGAAAGGCAGCTTCAGCAACTAAACACCTATTCCGACGCCCTCCCCTTTTTCACCGATGGTCAGATTGACAGCGGCGACGATGTCTCCATCTCTTTCTCCGGCTTCTATGCCGATGCCGACGGCAACCCCTCTTCCGCCGTCGCCACAACCACGCAGCTTCTCCTGTCCCTCTCGCTCTCTGGCGACGATGCCGACAAATACCACCTCACAAACCCGTCGGTAAGCATCCCTGCCTCCATCTCTCCGCAAGATCTCAAGTCTTCCGAACAACCGGAGGCCGTCGCTTTCCGCAATGCCTTTGAGAATTTCAAACTTATTGATAGCGAGATCAATGTCTCCACAAAGATCATCGAATCTTCTTTGGGACACTATTCCCTACGCTCCGATTCTGTCGTCATCTATCAAAGCCCTGAAGATATCTTCGTCTACGCCACAAAGGGCGTGATAACTAAACCTACGGAGATTGGCAGCGGTCGCCAGATAACTCTCGTGCTCTCCCTTGTAGGCAACGACAACTACACGCTCTCCGTCTCGCAACTCTCATATTGCCCCAATTGTGGCTCCGTCATCTTTCCATATTACGACATCTTCGTATCGCCCGACACTGTTGTCGATTATGGTACAACCATCTCCGTAGGGGTAAAGGGGTCAACTTCCTACGCTATCAGTGGCTTTCTGAATTACGACCCGGAAACGGGTACAGGCTCCGGTCTTGTCAAGTCTCAACAAAAAGCACCTCTCTCCGTTGGTACTCATGTTGTTACAGGCGTTGCCACGGGCTCAAAACATTCAAAGACGGTCAAAAGTTTCAACGTCACAGTCTTGCCTGTCTCTCTCGCCATCAATGGTCAACCATCTGTCGCCTCACGTCCCTACGACGCAACCTCCCGTCTCGGGAAGGTCTCGCTTCCTACCCTCGACGGCTCTAATCTCATAAATTCCGACACGGCCTCCCTCTTTTTCTCCATCGACTCCTCCGCAGTCCGCCCTTCTGTCGGAACATACCAAGTTCTCTTTCGCACCCATCTATCCAATCCCAACTACTCTCTCTCCGATTCCGTCTTCTCCGTCCCTTTCTCCATCACGCCATCCGAGGCGTCGTCTGTTTCTCTCGCTGGCAATGAGATCCCCTCTACCTCCAAGGTCTACGACGGCACGACCGACCTCCCCCTGCCATCCGACGGCATCACCATTCCCAACGCCCACGCGCATATCACAGCCGCTCGTTTCGCATCACCAAAGGCAGGCTCGCAATCCATCGTCGTCGACATCGCCGCCGATGCCAACTACACCCTACAAGGCGGCGTTTCTGCTCTCTACGACGTCCCCTACCCCACCCGAGGCACAATCCTCCAACGCCACCTAACCCCAAATGCCGACGCCGTCGTCCCATCCCGTGTCTATGACGCCACGACGGCGATAGAGCGACGCTCCGTCACCCCGCCCTCCCTCAACAATGTCGTCCCCTCCGACAACGTCTCCGCTATGGTCGTCAGCGCGGAGGTCGACAAGCCCGACCCTGGCCTCCGGACAGCCACTATTTCTCTCGCCCTCGTCGGCGCTGATGCAGCCAACTATACCCTCGGAGACAATACGTCCGTCACAGCCCCCGTCACCATCACCAGTCGAGCCAAGACGCCCGTGCGCCTCGTCCTCCGAGGAGAGCAGCCTCTCTCCTACGGCAACGCTACCGTCGGAGCTATCCCCGATGCCGACATCTTCGTCGATACCGACCCCATTATCAGCGGCTCCCTCTCCGTCAATTCTCATGACCGCGGCGTCGACCTCCACGCCGGCTATAATCTCGTCCGGCTCGTTTTCACTCCGCAAGACACGCTCAATTACGCCATTGCCGACTCTTCCGTCTACATCTCCGTCAATCCCGTCACGCTCTCGCTCGGCGGCTCTTTCTCCGCCAACGGCAAGGTCTACGACGGCACGACTTCCGTAACCGGCTCCTCTCTTGTCCTGCCCTCCATCTCCGGATTCTTCGATGGTGACGAGGTCTTTCTCAATGTGGATAGAGTCTCTTTCGCCTCCAAAAACGTAGGGGACAACGTCATAACCGCATATCTCTCCCTCGCCGGCTCCGACGCCAGCAACTACTCCCTCCCCTCCTCCACCCTCTCATGCCAAGCCGCCATAACGCCTAAGCAACTGTCCGTCACGCAGCCCGTCTTCTCCTCAACATCAAAGGTCTACGACGGCACGGTTTCCGCTCCCGACTTCTCCATCCCGCCATCCCTCATCGGCGTTGCCGACGGCGACGATGTCTCCCTCTCTTTCTCTGCCGCTTTCGACAGCCCCGACGCGGGCTCACGTGCCATCGTCGTCTCTTTCTCTCTCTCCGGCTCCGACGCAGGTTACTATCTCACCCCCGATGACCTTTCCATAGAAGGCGAGATTACCGAGCCTTCTCCAACTCCCGACCCGACGCCAATTCCCGACCACATTGTCGCTTCTGCAACCATCTTGTCCACAACAGATTACGGCTATTGCGCCTCAGACACAATCACCATAGTCCTCAACGTCGCATCAGGCACACCATCCTCTTTCAGCCTTACTTTCTCCAACGCTCTTTTCCCCGATGTCATCGATGCTGTCGTCCCCGACGATTTCGTCCTCCACATTCCCGTCCCATCGTCCGACGATTTCGGCACTACCGATGCTACCCTCGTCCTCCACGATGCCAACAACTATGTCTCGTCCAATGCCATAACCATCCCGCTCGTCCGTCGCCCAGACGCTTCACGTCTCGGGGTCAAATTCGGCAACACTCTCTTCGTCAACAATTTCGACAACGCTTTCTCTGCCTACCAATGGACAGCCGACGGAGTAGACATTCCTGGAGCCACCAGGCAGTTCTACTTCTCCCCCACGCTCTCGCATGCCGCCTACGCATGCCGCCTCACAACGTCCTCTGGCGACGTTCTTCTCTCCTGCCCCCTCTATATCGATTCTCCTTCATTCTCCCAGACCCTCTCCATCGCTCCCACCCCAGTCCGCTCCGGCGAGTCCTTGTCCATCCGTTTCGGCGATGCCGACACCACCCTCTCCGTCGAGATCTATAACACCAACGGCACCCTCTGCGAGTCCCACTCTGTCCCCAACGGAGGCAGCTTCCCTGTTTCCTCTCCACAAGGCACCTACGTCGTGAGCGTCAGCTCTTCAGACTCCATCGCCAAGGGCAAAATAACCATCAAATAGAACCGCTTCCAGCCATATTTTTCTTATATTTGCGCATACAGATTGGCAAGTCACTACAACGTGAGCCACGAGGGGTGCTGAGAACGCTCGGCTGAGATTACACCCGATGAACCTGATGCAGGTAATGCTGCCGAAGGGACAACAGGAAAAGACTAACGACGACAAGGAGGCAATAAGCGCATAACGACAACTCTCCGCACGCGCGCCCCCACCACGCACCCCACAAGTTTCTCACTCCGACATCCGGTCTCCAGCCCTCGGCAGCATGGAGTCCGCCTCTCGCCATCCTCTGTCAACGTTTGTCATATCAAGTCAACAGCAATATGAATATCATCGTAAACGAAAAAGTGACGAACCTGCAAGGCTCTACCGTCGCCGATCTCGTCGCGCAACTCGGACTGCCGCCCAACGGCGTAGCCGTCGCCATCGGGATGGACATAGTGCCTCGCGTGGAATGGGCGCAAAAAGCCCTCGCCGAAGGCGACAAGGTAATGATCATCAAAGCCGCAAGCGGAGGATAGTCCCAGACTCTAATGTCTTTCAGACGTGCGCATGGGAGCGCTCTAAAAGCCACCCCATGCGCACCCTTTCTGCCAAATTTGGTTTTCCCAATTAGAAACAATCTTCAACAAGAACGATACATACAACACATAACAGCATCATGAGCAATCTGATCATAGCAGGCAAAGAGTTCAGCTCCCGTCTCTTCATCGGCACCGGCAAGTTCTCCAACAACGACGTCATGAAAAACGCCATCGTGGCCTCTGGCACGCAGATGGTGACCGTCGCCATGAAACGCATCGACATGTCCAACTCGCAAGACGACATGCTCGCCCACATCAAAGCGCCAGACATCAACCTTCTCCCAAACACCAGCGGCGTTCGCACTGCCGAGGAGGCTGTCTTCGCCGCCAAGCTCTCCCGCGAGGCTTTCGGCACCGAGTGGCTCAAGCTCGAGGTTCATCCAGACCCCCGTCACCTTCTCCCAGACCCCATCGAGACGCTCCGCGCCACAGAGCAACTCGTAAAGCTCGGCTTCAAAGTCCTTCCCTACTGCCAAGCCGACCCCATCCTCTGCAAACGCCTTGAGGAGGCTGGCGCCGTCACCGTCATGCCTCTCGCCGCTCCCATAGGCACCAACAAGGGGCTTGTCACCCGCGACTTCATTCAGCTCATCATCGAGCAGAGCCACGTGCCTGTCGTCGTCGATGCGGGTCTCGGAGCCCCAAGTCACGCCGCAGCCGCAATGGAGATGGGTGCCGATGCCGTCCTCGTCAATACGGCAATCGCCGTGGCTGGCGACCCCGTTGCCATGGCATCAGCTTTCAAGCAGGCCGTCGAGTGCGGTCGCGCAGCATACGAGGCTGGTCTCCCCGCCGTCCTCGACTCTGCCGAGGCAAGCAGCCCGCTCACTTCCTTCCTCAACTAAACCCCTAAGGAAGAAACAAGGTTCCGTCCCTTTCTCCCCTATCGTATCACCCCAAGAAACAACGACTTAGAGTGAAAGACAATATAAAAATCACCTTCCCTAATAGCGAGAAGGTTTATATCAAAGGTTCTCTCTTCCCCGACATCCGAGTAGGCATGCGCCGCGTCAATCTGACACCAACTGTCTCCATCGATGCCGACGGCAACGAGACGCGACGTGAGAATGCGCCAGTCCTCGTCTACGACACAAGTGGTCCTTTCGGCGACAAGGATGCTTCCATCGACCTCAAAAAAGGTCTGCCGCGCCTCCGTGAGCCTTGGATTCTCAAGCGTGGCGGCGTCGAGCGACTCTCGCGGCTCTCTTCCGAATACGGACGCGAAAGGCTCGCCGACAAGAGCCTCGACCATCTGCGCTTCGAGCATATCACGCTCCCCCTCCGCGCCAAAGACGGATGCCACGTCAGTCAAATGTACTACGCCAAGCAGGGTATCATAACTCCCGAGATGGAGTATGTGGCAATCCGAGAGAACATGAACTGCGCCGAACTCGGGATAGATACGCATATCACGCCCGAGTTCGTCCGCGACGAGATCGCCCGCGGCAGGGCAGTGCTGCCTGCCAACATCAACCACCCCGAAGCTGAACCTATGATCATCGGGCGCAACTTCCTCGTTAAAATCAATACCAATATCGGCAACTCAGCCACAACAAGCAGTATTGATGAGGAGGTCGAGAAGGCCGTATGGAGCTGCAAATGGGGCGGCGACACTCTCATGGATCTCTCGACGGGCGACAATATCCACGAGACTCGCGAGTGGATCGTCCGCAACTGCCCCGTCCCCGTCGGCACAGTCCCTATGTACCAGGCAATGGAGAAAGTTCATGGCAAGGCCGAGGATCTCACTTGGGAGCTTTTCCGCGACACTCTCATCGAGCAATGTGAGCAAGGCGTCGACTACTTTACCATCCACTGCGGCATCCGCCTCCAAAACGTCGGTCTCGCCGACTCTCGCCTGACGGGCATGGTTAGCCGCGGAGGGTCCATCATCTCCACTTGGTGCCGCTACCACCAGAAGGAGAGCTTCCTCTACGACCATTTCGATGACATCTGCGACATCTGCGCTCGCTACGACGTCGCCATCTCTCTCGGCGACGGTCTCCGTCCCGGATGCACCCACGACGCCAACGATGCCGCCCAGTTCGCCGAACTCGACACCATGGGCGAACTCGTCGAGCGCGCTTGGGCCAAAAACGTGCAAGCTTTCATCGAGGGGCCCGGACATGTCCCAATGCACAAGATCCGCGAGAATATGGAACGCCAAATAGAGAAGTGCCACGAGGCCCCTTTCTACACCCTCGGACCTCTCGTCACCGACATTGCCCCAGCCTACGACCACATAACCAGTGCGATAGGCGCGGCGCAAATCGGATGGCTCGGCACCGCCATGCTCTGCTACGTCACGCCCAAGGAGCACCTCGGACTGCCAAATAAGGACGATGTCCGCACGGGTGTCGTGACATACAAGATCGCCGCTCACGCCGCCGACCTCGCCAAGGGGCATCCCGGTGCGGCTCTCCGCGACGACGCTCTCAGCCTCGCACGCTTCGAGTTCCGTTGGAAAGACCAGTTCAACCTGAGCCTCGACCCCGAGAAGGCACTCGAGTTCTTCAAGGCTGGTGGTCACCAAGACGGCGAATACTGCACCATGTGCGGTCCCAATTTCTGCGCCATGCGCATCAGCCGCGACTTGCGGAAGATGGGCAAAGGCTGCTAACAATCAACCTTTAAATCACTAAACTTCAATATGTTTTCAGACGAATTGCTGAAAATATCGTGGGATGAGACCACGGAAAAGATATATAACAAGACCGAGGCCGACGTTCTCCGCGCTCTCGCCAAACCCAAGTGCGACATCGACGATTTCATGGCTCTCATCTCACCTGCCGCGGCACCTCACCTCGAGCAAATGGCGCGCCTCAGCCAGAAATACACGCTCCAACGCTTCGGCAAGACCATCCAGATGTTCATCCCCCTATACACCACCAACTCCTGTACCAACTCCTGCGTGTACTGCGGATTCCACATCTCAAACCCCATGAAGAGGACAATCCTCACCATGGAGGAGGTCGAGAACGAATACAAGGCCATCAAGAAGCTCGGACCCTTCGAGAATATTCTCCTCGTAACAGGCGAGAACCCCGCCAAGGCCGGTGTCGACTACATCAAGGAGACCGTAAAAATAGCTCGTAAGTACTTCTCCAACATCAAGATAGAGGTCATGCCCCTCAAGGCTGAGGAGTACAAGGAGATAGCCGACGCCGGCATGAATGGCGTCATCTGTTTCCAAGAGACCTACCACCGCGAGCGCTACAAGGTCTACCACCCGCGCGGCATGAAGAGCAACTTCGAGTGGCGCGTCAACGGCTTCGACCGCATGGGACAGGCTGGCGTTCACTCCATCGGCATGGGCGTCCTCGTTGGTCTCGAGGAGTGGAGAACCGACATGACCATGATGGCATACCACCTCCGTTACCTCGAGACTCACTACTGGAAGACCAAATACAGCGTCAATTTCCCGCGTATGAGGGCTTCCGAGAACGGCGGCTTCCAACCAAACGTCATTATGAACGACAAGGAACTCGCTCAACTCACCTTCGCTTTCCGCATCTACGACCACGATGTCGACATCAGCTACTCCACCCGCGAGCCTGCCGACATCCGCGACCACATGTGCGCCCTCGGGGTCACAACAATGAGCGCAGAAAGCCACACCGAGCCGGGCGGATATTACAGCTATCCGCAGACTCTCGAGCAGTTCCACGTCTCCGACAACCGCAAGACAGCCGACGTGGCAGCAGCCATCAGGCGCGCAGGACGTGAGCCCGTATGGAAGGATTGGGACGACGTGATGAACTAACCCCTCCCTCCAACTCGCATGACAATCCAAAGCGCCACCAGGACAATCAGCCCAACAAGCCGTCCGGGGGCGCTTTCTTTCCCTCCCCCTGTTTCGAGCCTCCCGTATGCCAGATTTGCAAAACACGCCCGAAAAAACTATACTTGCATCATAACGAACACTCCACAACGATGATGATCCTCAACAGACTGACACTTTCCACTGCGGCTCTCCTCGCCTTGTCGACAATCGCCGCTGCTCAATCCTACGACGAAGCCTACGTGACGAGAGACGAGCTCCCAAATGGCACAATATTCCTGCCTGCGCCTCCCGACACCACCGACGCCGCTTTCTTCAACGATTGGCTCGTCTACAACCGCGGTCTCGAGAAACGCCCTACTCCTCGAGGCGAACAGGCCCAAGCCGATGCCGAGTACTCTTGGAGCTACATGGCCAAGTACTACTCCAAAGCCATGGGCTTCGAAATCAGCCCCGAGAAGACGCCAGCTATCTACCGCCTACTCTGCCGCGCTGCCAACACGGGCGGCGATGCCACATACAAGCCCAAACGCCACTACATGAGGCGTCGCCCCTTCGTGGTCTTCAACCAGCACACCATGACCCCAGATCATGAGCCAGGCCTCTCGCGCAACGGCTCATACCCGTCCGGCCACACCTCCATGGGATGGGCTACGGCTCTCGTCCTCGCCGAGGTCAACCCTGCTGCACAAGACAGCATCCTGCTCCTCGGCTACGAGTACGGACAGAGCCGCACCATCGTCGGGGCGCATTGGCAGAGCGATGTCGACGCTGGTCGCGTGACAGCCAGCGCGGCCGTCGCCAGAATGCACTGCTCGCCCGACTTCCAAGCCGACATGGCAGCCGCCAAAGCCGAATGCGACAAGATTCTCGGCAAGTCCAGCGTCAAAGGTCCTAACATCATGAGCAAAGAGAACGCTAAGAGGCGTCTCCTGAGGAGCAAGTAACCCCTCGCTCGAAAGAGATAAAAATTCGGCGGCTTGAAGACTTTTAGTCTCCAAGCCGCCATTTTTATCGTGATTTTTATTATAATTGTCTGTTTTACAGTCTTTTGACGTATTCCTTATACCGCTTTTCCACTCCCTCCAAACTTCTATCTCCCCACAATCCGCCCAATACGGCCACGCCGCCAAAGCCCAATTCCTTAGCCATTCCCATGTTATCATGCGTCACGCCCCCCAATGCTACCACCCTCTCGTTGATTATTCCCTCAGAAGCCGCCGTTTGGAGCTTCCTATAAGAGAATGATGACTTATACCCACTCTTTGAAATAGAGTCGAAAATGGGGCTTAAAAACGCATAATCGACCATGTGCAGCTTTTCCTCCAACTCTTCCGTCGAATGGCATGATGCGCTGAGCCTTCCGCCCCACCCCTCGGGAGCAGGAGGACGATTGGGGCTGAGATGGTAGCCTCCAACGGCATACCGCTCGGCAAGGTCGGGCAAGTAGTGCAGTGTCAGACGCTTGCGAAACTTTTGCTCTATTTGCTCGATCAGGGCGGCAACATCCTCCTCTTTCGCACCAGGCTTACGAAGGTGCAAAATCTCCAAACCATCCTCAAAAATGGCGTTTATGGCGGCTGCCTCGCCCTCAAAGAAGTCGGGCCACGATATCGCAATAAGTCTCATACCCCAAATATAGCCAAATAAAACGTGCGCCGGGAACCCATTCTTACGGGCTCGCGGCGCACGCTGCATTTTATCAAATATTTTTCCTCTTAGCTGAGCCCGGTGGTGTTGCCCTCGGCATCGACGCTGATGCCCTCGGCTGCCGGGTGGAGCGGCAAGCCAGGCATGCGCATCATGTCGCCTGCCAACGGGATGACGAAGCCCGCGCCTGCGGCAAGCTCCACGCCGCGGATATGGAGGATGTGGTGACCGAGACGACCAACCTGTTTCGGGTCGTCGGTGAAGGAGTACTGCGTCTTCGCAATGCATACCGCTGCCCCCTCAAGGCCAATCTCTTTGGCCTCGGCAAGGTCCTTGAGTGCCTTGGGCGCAAACTCCACACCGTCAGCACCATAAATCTCCTTGGCAATCTTAGCAATCTTGTCCTCGAGAGGCTCGCTCCACGAGTAGAGGGGCTTGAACTCGCTCTTGCCGCTCTCCGCCTCGGCTACGACCTGACGAGCCAAAGCCTTTGCGCCGTTGCCGCCATCGCCCCATACGTTGGCGACGACAGCCTCGACACCCCACGCCCGGCATGCCGACTGGATGGCGTCAAGCTCGGCGTCGGTGTCGGCTGCGAAACGATTGATGGCTACGACGACGCGGACACCATATCCAAGCATGTTCTTGACGTGACGCTCAAGGTTGTGCATGCCCTCCAAGACGGCTGGCACGTTCTCGCTGCCAAGGTCTGCCTTAGCCACGCCACCATGCATCTTGAGCGCACGGGCTGTGGCGACGACGACGATGACCGACGGGCGAAGACCGCCAGCCTGGCATTTTATGTCGAGGAACTTCTCTCCGCCAAGGTCGGAGCCGAAGCCCGCCTCTGTCACCACATAATCGGCGAGAGAAAGTCCCATCTTAGTGGCTATCAATGTGTTAGTGCCTTGAGCTATGTTGGCGAAAGGACCGCCATGGACGATAGCCGGCGTATGGGCGAGCGTCTGCACGAGGTTGGGCATGATGGCGTCGCGGAGGAGAGCCGTCATTGCGCCCTCAGCCTTCAGGTCGCGGGCGCGGACAGGTTCTCCTGCAAAAGTGCGACCGACGTAGATGTTGCCAAGTCGCTCGGTGAGGTCCTTGATGTTCTTAGAGAGGCAGAGGATCGCCATGATCTCTGAGGCTGCCGTGATGTCGAACCCGGTCTCGCGAGGCACACCCTGCAACTTGCCGCCCAGCCCGACGACGATATGGCGCAGCGCACGGTCGTTCATGTCCATTACCCTCTTCCATACGACGGTGCGCGGGTCGAGGTCGACGAGCGAGCGACGCCCAAAATGGAGGGCGTTGTCAATCATTGCGGCAAGGAGGTTGTGCGCCTTCTCTATGGCGTTAAAATCGCCGGTGAAGTTGAGGTTGATATCCTCCATCGGCACGACTTGGCTGTATCCGCCGCCTGCCGCGCCGCCCTTGACGCCAAACACGGGTCCGAGCGAGGGCTCGCGAAGCACGACAGCAGTCTTCTTGCCGATGAGGCTCAGTCCGTCGGCAAGACCTATGGACACCGTCGTCTTGCCCTCGCCCGCGGGCGTAGGGGTGATAGCCGTCACGAGAACAAGTTTTGCCTTCTTTGCCTTCTCCTCGTCAATGAGGGAGATGGGCAGTTTGGCTTTCAGACGACCGTATGGCTCGATAATGTTCTCGTCAATGCCAAGACGGGCGGCAATGTCCTTGATGGGCAGCTTCTCCGCCGCTGTGGCAATCTCTATATCAGTCATGTTTCCTAATACTGTAATTGTTGTGATGAGACAAAGGTACAGCCTTTTTGTTCGGTCAGAGTGTTAAAAACACATGGCGAGTCCAATTACTTGTTATAATCATTCATTCCACGGACCGTGATGTTTAATTATTACGCTTACGGCATAAAAGATGGCGGCTCCATCGCTTTTAACGATGAAGCCGCCACTTAGATTGTTAAGCCTCGACTGGTGTGAGTATGGGGATTAACTCTTTAGTCCCAATTCTCACCGGAGACGTCGATCTTCATGAGCGTGCCCTCCTCTGACGTGAGGACGATGCCGCTGATAGTAACGTGCGTCGGGTCGGTCTCGTCGAGCTGCTCAATGCTGTAAGTAGCGATGCAGTCCGTAGAGGTGATGATGCAATCGTCATAGACGTGAGCCTTGTTTACGGCGTTGGTCTTGATGACGTTGTTCTTAGCCTTCTGGATGGTCTCGATGTAAAGCTCGTCAGCCTTTGGGTCGCTGATGTCAGCACACTTGTCGTCCTTGAGGATTGCCTCAACGAAGTTGAGGGCGTCGGATGCTGTTTGCTTGTCGTCGGAGAGGAGCGCGCTGAGAGTGAAATTAGCCTTCTTGCTGAAAGAGAGGTAAGAGCCGAGTTCGGCATTTTTCGACGTGCCGGCCTCGAAAGTGTAGTTCTCGCCGATTGTAGCGGTCTTTGTGCCAGCCATGCGGGTGCGGACCTCGAGTTTATAGATGTCGACAGGGATGTTGGTTGCGCTGAGGGTTGCGGTCCATGTCTTGCCGTCCTCGGTACGATCCTTCTCTGCCTCGCTGCCGTCGAGGAGGTCATACTCGATAGCATTGTTGTTCTCGTCGAAGCGGGTTGTGGAGGTCAGGGTGAACTTCTTGAGCTTCTTGTTGGTGGTGACGGTGCCGGAGATGGTGATAGTACCATCGTTGTTGGCAAGTGCTGTGAGATAGTCGAAATTGAACTTCTCGGCAATCTCTGCGCTGTCGTCGTCAGTCGTGTCGTCGGAGCAGGCGGTGAAAGATGTTGCAATCATGCTGCAACAGAGGGTTGCGACGGCGAACTTCAGAAAAGTCTTCTTCATTTCTTGTTGGTGTTTTTTGTTATTGATTAAGTTAACGGCGCGAATATATGTGTCACTCGACACATAAGCACCATGGTTGTTGTTTAAATTTGAGGTTAACAATCTTTATTCGCCCTTTTACAATTATGATGCCAAAGTGGCGTAACTTGGATTTTTATTTAAACACGAATGCCGTATACGAGAATATTCGCAATATGTTGCATGCGCCACCAAATAACACAGCGCACCATAAATTAAGCTTTTGCTAACAAAGAAGAATCACTTGTTTCCCTTCTTGTTCCTCGTGGAACACACTCCTATTCTTTCATATTGACACTTTCGTCGGGATGAAAATGGGTAAAAACTAACAATCCCTTGCTTTTCCCTATCGTTTCGACGATTTTATTAAGCGGAGCCTGTCGAACTGACTCCACTCCTCCAAAGGCTTTGAACAGCTCCTCCTTCGTCTTCGGACCTATGCCTTTTATGTCGTCAAATTCCGATGCCACCATAGATTTACTGCGTTTATAGCGGTGAAACGTTATTGCCACGCGGTGAACCTCGTCCTGCATACGGGTGAAGAAGCGGAAGACGGCATCACTCTTGCCTATTCCCACCACTTTGGGCGGAAAGCCCACAAGAATCTGGTTGGTGCGGTGGTGCGAGTCCTTGGCGAGACCGATGATGTTGAGCGACAGTCCAAGGTCGGTCGTCGCTTGACGTATCACCTCCATCTGCCCTACCCCTCCATCGGCCACGACAAGGTCGGGCATAGTTTGTCCCTCATCGCGCAAACGCAGGTAACGGCGACGCACAACCTCGTACATGGAGGCATAGTCGTCAGGACCCTCGACAGTCTTGATGTTGAAAAGGCGATAGTCCTTGCGGCTCGGCTTAGCGTCGCGATAGACCACACAAGCCGCGACAGCGTTTGTACCTTGAATATTGGAGTTGTCGAAACATTCTATATGGTGCGGCAACTCGTGGAGACCGAGCTGTTCCTTAATCTGAATCATGAGTTTCTCCTCGTGCGTGGCACGGCTCCGGTTGGCCTCCTGCTTCAACAACTCGAGTTTGAACATTCGGGCGTTCTTCTCCGAAAGGTCAAGAAGCCTCCTCTTGTCGCCACTTTGCGGGATGACAAAAGAAATTCCTGCAAACTCCACATCGGGCATGAGAGGCACAACTATCTCTCGTTGCAGGATTCCACTCGTCTCGCGGACGCTCTGAATGGCAAAGGAGAGAACCTCCGCGTCCTCCTCCTCCATTCGGCGACGGAAGGTCATGGTATAAGACGAGAGAATCTGCCCCTCTTGAATGCGCATGAAGTTGACGTAACTCTCGGACTTATCGTCATCACGGGCAACAGAAAAGACATCGCAATTGAGGATTGAGTTGCTCGCCACGAGCGAGCGGCTCTGATAATTGGAGAGTCTCTCAATCTTTCGGCGTAATATTTCCGCCTTCTCGAACTCCAAATCCTCAGCCGCCGCATTCATATCCGCCCTCATTTGGCGAATCACGGGACCAGTGTTGCCCCTCAGAATGTCACGCACTCCTTGGATATAATGGTCATACTCATCCTCAGAGATAAGACCCTCACAAGGTCCGTCGCACAACTTGAGATGATATTTGAGGCACACCTTATACTTTCCTTGCGAAATCTTGTCATGCGAAAGACTAAGAGCGCATTGGCGAAGCGGATATAAGCTCTTGAAAACGTCAAAAATGTCGCGCAACTGACCTATGCTGGGGTAAGGTCCGTAGTATACACTGCCGTCGCGGACGTGGCGCCTGGTCTGAATGACACGCGGGAAAGGCTCGTTGAGGATTGCCACCCAAGGGTACGTCTTATCGTCCTTGAGAAGTATGTTATATTGCGGCTTGTGCTTCTTGATGAGGTTGTTCTCTAAAAGCAGGGCGTCCTCTTCGTTGTTGACGACAATATGGTGGATGTGGCAAATCTTGCTTACGAGAATCTGGGTCTTTGGCGTCTGCTGCTTCTTAAGAAAGTATGACGAGACGCGGCGTTTGAGGTTCTTGGCCTTGCCGACGTATATAATCTTCCCCGCCTTGTCAAAATACTGGTAGACACCAGGCATGTCTGGAAGAACATTGACAAGTTGCTTCAGATGGACGAGCCGCTCTTCGTCTGAGGCGTAGGAATATTTTACCTTATCGTCGCTCACAGGAATAGAACCTTCTTATTTGAAGAGAGTGGTCAGTTGGAAATTGTCTACATCGAAAAGGCCTCGGTCGCCAATTTTAAGACTCGGGATTACAAGCAGGCACATGAAAGCCATGGTCATGAATGGCGACTTGAGGGTTACGCCGTTCTTCATCCTGACAGTGCGGATTAGACGCTGGTAGTTATCAGCCACATCACTCCAATCATCAGATGTCATGAGACCCGCCACGGGCAGTTGCAGACGATTGACATCGCCATTTGCAGATATTACGACTATTCCGCCTTTAATGCGGAACATAGACTCAGCAGCGAGACGCATGGAGTGCGCATCGCGCCCGATGACCACGACATTATGCGAGTCATGGGCTATGGAAGATGCCATTGCTCCGCATTTGAGACCTGTTCCTGAAATGAAACCGTTAACGACAGGAATATTCGTGTAGCGGTTTATTACGGCAATCTTCATAATATCGCCATCCTCGTCAGCCAAGACCTCACTACCCTTTCCAACCATTGGAGACCACTCTTGCGTCTCGCTTACAATCTGGTCGGGAATGAGACCTATGACACGGAGAGTAGGATTGTCATGAGGAGCGACAACCTTAAAGTCATCGTCGGAGAAAGATCGGGAGATGAAATTATTGGGACGTTCGGAGCGTGACGGGCGGAAGACAACACCATGCTCCACGTCGTAGACCTTCTCGCCTCCGATAAAGGAAGAGCGGACGGTGAAGTTGTTGAAGTCCGACAATACTACAAAATCCGCACGGTCGCCTACTTGGAGACGTCCGACATCGAGTTTGTAATGGTCAATAGGGTTGAGTGTCAGCACTTGAAATATGTCATATACATCAGCCCCGTCGGCTAAGGCGCGGCGGAAGAACTTATCTATGTGGCCGCGGTCGCGGATGTCGTCGGGGTGGGCGTCGTCGGTGCACGCCATAATCTTGTCGGGGTCGGTATGGAAGAGAGGCATTAGGGCATCGAGATTTCGTGCGGCACTACCCTCTCTTATAAGAATCTTCATGCCAAGGTCGAGCTTGGCGCGCGCCTCCTCGAGAGTGAAGCTCTCATGATCGGTCGAGACTCCCTCGGCGACGTATCGTTTGAGACGGTCGTCAGTGATGCCTGGAATATGTCCGTCGACGGGCTTGCCTGCTTCTTTAGCAATCTTCATCTCCGCCATCACCTTATCATCATGGGCGAGGAGACCGGGATAGTTCATCATCTCGGCGAGAGCCACGCCGTCTGGCATGAGACGTGCAATCTCATCAGGGCCGAACGTTGCTCCGTTTGTCTCAAAAGGCGTCGCCGGAACGCATGAGGGAATGGCGAAGAAAAAGCGGAAAGGCGACTTGGCTGCATCGCGCATCATGAAGCGCACGCCATCCTCACCAAGAACATTGGCGATCTCATGCGGGTCGCAGACTGCCGCCACTGTTCCATGAGGAATCACCATCCGTGCGAAACCTTGCGGCACGAGCATGCTGCTCTCGATGTGGACGTGTGAGTCAATGAGACCGGGAACGCAGAAGTTGAGCGAAGTGTCAATTTTGTCGTCCACCTTCTCAATGGATAGAATCTTATCGTTGAAAGATATGTTGGCGACGTAAGATTGACGCTTTACTACATCAATATAATTGGCTTTAATTGTTCTAATCATAGTAGATGATGATTTTATGTTATTTGGATAGTTGAGTTACTATTTGAAAGCAGTCGTTCAATATTTAAGTTAAAACGTGGCGACGTAATATATGTTTCGCGCCTTTAAGCATAGGAATGCTATCAATATGAAAGAATAGCCCATCGTTCCACGTGAAACGACGGGCTATATGTATCATCTTCCGAGAAGAACGAGGAGGATTGAGATGTCGGCAGGTGAGACACCAGGAATGCGCATTGCTTGGTCTAGAGTAGCAGGGTCTATTTTAATAAGTTTCTCTCGTGCCTCGTAGCTGAGGCTGGTCACTTTGGCATAGTCAATACGTCCACGGATTGGAATATTGTTATGGCGAAGGATCTTGTCGGCCTGCTGACGCTCCTTCTGAATGTAGCCTCCATATTTTATCTCAATTTCGGCAGACTCCTTAACTTCATCAGCAAGTTGCTTATTCTTGCCAAGAAGTTTTTCGACCTCGGGCATCAGAGGAAGAATGTCGTCGATATGGACTTGGGGACGAGTTATCACTTGGTTAGCACGAAGAGACTCAGTAGCAGGCGTAGTTCCAATCTTTTCAAGGATAGGATTGAGAACCTCCTGCTTTAAGAGTTTGTGCTCGAGAATCTCGAGCAGCTTGGTGCGTAACTTTACCTTATTCTGATACCAAGAATATTGGTCATCAGAAACCAATCCGAGTCCCCTACCCTTTTCTGTAAGGCGGTCGTCGGCATTGTCTTGACGAAGAAGAATGCGGTATTCGGCACGACTGGTGAACATTCGGTAAGGTTCATCGACACCTTTCGTTACGAGATCGTCAATAAGTACTCCTATATAAGCCTCGTCGCGAGAGAGAACGAAAGGCTGCTCTCCTCGTATTTTGAGAACGGCATTGATACCAGCCATGAGACCTTGACCAGCTGCCTCCTCATAACCGGTTGTTCCATTGACTTGACCAGCCATAAAGAGACCGTGGAGTACTTTGCTTTCGAGACTATGGTATAGTTGCGTAGGATCGAAAAAGTCGTATTCAATGGCATAACCGGGACGAATTACATGTGCATGCTCAAGACCGGGAATATGAGAGAGTGCCTTCAGCTGGATATCCATAGGGAGCGAGCTGCTGAAGCCGTTGAGATAGTACTCAATGGTGTTGACACCCTCGGGTTCGAGGAAAAGTTGGTGGCGATCCTTATCGGCGAAGTTGACGAGCTTAGTCTCGATGCTCGGGCAATAGCGCGGCCCTATACTCTTGATGGTTCCATTATAAAGAGGCGAATCGGCAAAACCTGAGCGAAGAATGTAGTGAACTTCGGTATTGGTATACGTGATGTAGCAAGGCATTTGTTGGAGTATGCCGCTGAATGAAGGTCCGTAGCTGAACTGGTGGGCATCTAAATTTCCTTCTTGCGGTTCAAGACCGCTGAAGTCGATGGTGCGTCCATCGATTCGGACAGGAGTGCCTGTCTTCATGCGTCCCATTGAAACACCGAGCGAAGATATCTGGTCAGAGAGGAGGAAAGAGGCCTCGTCGCCCATACGTCCACCCGAATAGTTAACACGGCCGATATGGAGTAGACCGTTGAGGAAAGTTCCCGCAGTGAGAATGACAGCCTTGGCATGGAACTCTGCACCGAGTTTTGTGCGCACTCCCTTAACAGTATTATTATCGATTACAAGGGATGTAACGGTGTCCTGCCAAAACTGCAAAGAAGGAAGAGATTCGAGAATATTGCGCCAAACGAGAGAAAATTCTGCTTTGTCACATTGAGAGCGCGGGCTCCACATTGCAGGACCCTTGCTCATGTTGAGCATACGGAATTGAATGGAGGTTATATCAGTGACACGCGACGTCATACCACCGAGCGCACTTATCTCTCGGACTATTTGACCTTTTGCTATACCGCCTATCGCAGGGTTGCAACTCATCATCGCCATCTTGGTTATGTCGAGTGTTATGAGTAGCGTCTTCATACTAAGCTTTGCGGCAGCATGAGCCGCCTCACAACCTGCATGGCCTGCGCCGACGACTATGACGTCGAAGGTGAAATTCATATATGTGTGTTTAAGAGACTAAAGAGAGAATAGAAAAACAGAGAAACCGCAAGCGTCTAAGATGTAGGCGCTTGACGGTCGATATTGTGGCACTTGCCTAAGCAAGGAGTGGTTAAAATCGGCTTATCAGGACTTGGAACGCATTGACTTCTCGTCGGTTACGAGAGTCTCGAGGATTGCGAGAGCTTTTTCCTCGGCGGCACGCATCTTCTTCTCGTCTTCGGGCTGCTTGTCTTTGAGACCGCAGAGGTGGAGGACACCATGTATTATGACACGATGGAGTTCACGCTCGAAAGATGGAGCGTATTGCTCGGCGTTGGTGCGTACAGTGTCGATAGAGATGTACATATCACCGCTTACGACACCACCCTCGTCGTAGTCGAAAGTGATGACGTCTGTGTAATAATCGTGCTGAAGGAATTGGCGGTTAACCTCTAAAATTTTTTCGTCGTTGCAGAAGATATATGAGAGCTCGCCAGTCTTAAGTCCGTAAGAGTCAACGACTTGCTTAATCCACTTACGCAGAATGATCTTGCCTTTGAGGTTGAGGTCGACGTCCTCGTTATAGAAGTTTATCACTTTAGATTGAATAAGAGACGGACGTTTCTACCATGGTCAGAGAACTCGACCTTGTCGGCGAGATTTCGCATGAGGAATATTCCGCGGCCGCAGTCTTTCTCTATATTCTCTTCGGCAGTGGGGTCTGGCAGGTTATCGGGGTCGAAACCGTCGCCTTGATCTTGTACGGTGACCTCTATTTTGTCGTTATTTATGAGGTAATGGACGGTAACTTTCTTTTCGGGAGAGAGTTTATTTCCATGAACTATGGCGTTGTTGACGCACTCAACGACAGACAACATGTATTTACCATAGACTTCATCGTCGATTCCTAACATCTGCGATTGTCCATCAATCAGTTTTTCAATCTGATTGATGCTATCTATGGTAGAGTCGAGAACGAGAGTTTCTTCAAGGTTGATTGAATCCATTATACTTCTGCGTGATAGGACGACATTTCATTTTACGAAGAATGTCGCATAAAGGTTTTAGGTTGTAGAGGTTTTTTGATGTATTTTTCATTATTTACGCAGCCAAAGTTCGGGATTTTGCTTTTGGTCGCTTAGCCAAATCTCAAAATGGAGGATGTTGTTGTTGACACCAACTCCTGTGTAGACTTTTCCGAGGTTGGTATATGTATTGACCTCCTGATCTTTCTTTACGAAGACCTCGGCGAGGTTGGAATAGACGGTAAGCACATCGCCGTGGCGTATTATGATGGTGGCACCGCTGCCAGGCATGACGATAATGCGTGATACTTTGCCCTTGTGTACGGGGTGAATCTCCTTGCTGCCGAGGATATCCATATCGATGCCGTTGTTGCTTATCTTGATTTGAGGCAAGAGTGGGTGATCATGTTCGCCGAATGCACTTGTTACGACCCAGCTGCGCACCGGCCAAGGAAGTTTCCCTTTATTCTCCTTTATTTGGTCAGAGAGTTCATCATTAGCCGATATTTGGGTGTTTTTAGACTTGGACGTAGAGGATTGCCTCTGCTTCTTTTTCTTGGCTTCTTCCGCCTCTCTGCGTGCTTTTTCGGCTTCTTCACGAATTACAGCGACAATCTTTTCCTCTATTGCCTTGGTTTGTTTTTGGGCATTCTCGATATTCTTTTTTAGGTCGGCTTGGCTCTGCGTGATGCTCTCAACATTCGCCTTGCGAGCTTTGAGTTCCTTGTCGAGACGGAGACTCTCGTCATTTATTTTCGCAAGAGAGATGCTGAAGGCTGTAAGTTTTTGAGATACAGAGGCTTTAAGAACAGCCATTTGTTCTTTTGTTTCATTGAGCTGAATGAAAGACTGCCTGCGATAGTCGGAATATTGGCGGAGAAAGAGGAAACGCTGGTAGCTCTGGCTAAAAGACTTAGCGGAGAGGATGTAGGCGAGAGGAGAATATCCATTACCACGCGCCTGAATTTTACGAAGCAACTCGGCGTACTCGTCCTTTTGTCTTTGGAGTTCGACCCCGACTGAGTCTATCTGCTTGTTAATCAGGCTTATTTGGTCATTGTAGGCTTTAATCTCGTTATTGTAGACCTCAATAAGCGCACGACGTTTAGCGATCTTATCATCGACAACAGAAATGCGCATCATTTCATTATCGCGCCTATTGGCATACTCCTCCATCATCTTGTTATTTTGCTCGATGAGTGAGAGCAACTTTGATTTCTCACGATTGAGATCGTCGAGTGTCTTGCTCTGGGAGAGGGCAAGAGATGGAAAAATGGATAAGAGGAGAAAGAGGAGAAATGTAAAGCGCATTGAATGAGGCTATTACTTGTTTATCTTAGGGTTTGAGATAGTCATTGACATTGAGCCGTTGGATCCATCAGCCTGCTTGGCGACGACGTCCACCTGAGTTGGCAGCGTATGTCCATCAAAAGACTGGTAATCAGAGACAACAATGTCGGCATTGGATCCTGCAGCCTCGTAGTGCAAGCCGCTGAAAGAGAAATCTACCGCATTGACATATAGGTAGATATCTATACTGGCACCTGAACGGAAGAGGACATATTTTCCGTCGGAAGTGAGACGCATAGAGAAATGGGAGAAATCTTGCTCGCCGAAGAGATTATAGACTGGTGGGACTATTCCGAGAAAAGCGCATTGGATAGCATCGGCAAAATAGCTCGGTATATTTAACTGTTTATCAATACCGAGAAGGTTGCTTTTTACGGACGCCTTACTTCCACTTATCTCAACCTTTCCGACGCTTACGGGAGGAAAATGAATGCGACCCGTTAGAGTTGTTTGCGAGCCTCTGGTGAAATCAATATTGGCTTTTATGTTGGCACTGTTGCCATTGAAATCAACCTTGGTCTTTGCATTTTTTACCTCATACGTCTTTACCTCTGGCATTCTACCTTCCGCTTTCGCGAGAAGCGAAACTACCTCACTCTTCCGAGTTGTGAACTCAGAAGAAGAGTAGTCGGACGGTATGCGGTTGGAGCCGCAGGAAGTCGCAATCAGCGCAATGAATATTAGCGATAGGAGATGTATGTTGCGTAACTTGGCCATGTCGCTTTGTTATTATTCAACGAGATATTGTTTCTCTTCTATCTTGCGCTTAATCAGAGTGTTATCTGGTTCAAGAGAGAGAGCTTTTTTCCATTGTTCGACAGCCTCGTCGACCTTACCGACGTTGAAAAGAATATCACCGTAGTGGTCGTGAATGTCGGCACTCGGATTTTCCACGCTTTTAGAATAGTTTTCTATGCAACGCTCCATGACAAACATTGCCTCCTGATACTTAGCCTCGCGGAGAAGAATGTAAGCATAGGTATCGAGATAAGTAGCGTTAAGAGGATCGCGGTTAAGAGATCTCATACTCATACGCTCCGCCTTATCGAGCTTAAGCCCGCGCTTGGCGAGGAAGTAAGCGTAGTTGTTGAGAGCCATCTCGTCATCGGGATTTTCGGAGAGAATTTGGTCATAAACGATGAACGCCTTAGAGATGCTGTCGAGATATTGGTAGCAGTTGGCTATTCCGTTGAGCGCAGAGTGACGGTATGACGTAAAATTTGACTTTTGATTAGCATCGAGACCATCGAGGAAAGCGAAGACCTGATTAAAGGTGTTGAGCGCTGATTTATATTCTTTTTGCTGAGTCTGATACTCGCCTTTCACAATGCCGTAAAGAGGATTATTAGGAACATCATTTAGGGCTCGAGAACAAAGGTCAATCATCTTATTAGCCTTTTCATTTGCAGAGTAAAGTGTATCGGCTTGCGCGTAAGAAATGAGCCTGTTCCAAATATATTCTGTACCTCTGGCATCGGCTACAAAACGTGTGAGAAGCTCATTACCGAGCTTATATTTCCCGTTTTGCGCTAAATAAGATTCTGCGAGTGATACTATATCAGTATTGATTGGATACTGTTGAAGAAGCGAAGAGAATGAGTTCATTATAAAAGGCATCCAATTCGCATTATTCAACATATCCTTATCGCCCATCATTTGATAAATCTGCTGAACTTTAGCATTTTCATCAATCTCATCAGAAGCAAATCCTTGGAGCATCGCATGGGCATAGAGACTATCCATCTTGTTTTCCTTGTAGAGGTCGGCAAGAAGGAAAAAGAAATTCGAACCATCAGGACACTGAGTAGCACGTTCGCAGAAGTTAATGGACTTTTCGGTATCTCCCTTCATCTTGTAGAGATGTGAGAGCACGTAGAGCGTCCTTGCCTGATTTGGGACATTCTTATCAAGCGCCGTGGCGAGTTTGAGTGCCTTTTTGTGTTCACCCTTTTCAGCATAAATGGCTACACGTCGGAGTTCAATCTCGTAGAGAACTTGTGGATCTTTTGTCTTTATCTTCTTGGCCTCGTTGAGGGCTTCATCGTAGCGTCCGAGAGTGGATAGGAGAGTATATTTATTGTAACGAGTATCAACGTCGTCGGGATTGGCGGCTAAAATCATTTCATAAAGGGGTAGAACCTTTTCTTGATGACCCGAGAGGACGTAGGCAGAGGTTGCAGTCTCGATGTAAGAGCGATTATTTGTCGTATCGACATCGACCGCGCGCTGCGCAAATTCGGCAGCATGGGTATAATCTTGCGTTACGTTGAGTAGTTTGGCGATCTCGTTGAGAACAGCGGGGTTGTCAGGCTGTTGCTTTTGGAGATACATGAACATCTCGAAAGCACCATTGTAGTCACCCTTCATTTTAGCCTGAATGGCGTTGAAATATATATTCTCGAAAAGGAGACGCGACTGCTCCTCAAGAGCGTCTTGCGCAAAGAGGTTGGGTGCTACGAATATAAAAGACAGTATAGAGAATAATATTCTTCGCATAATATGATTCACTTATTTAATACCTGAATGACCAAAGCCGCCATCGCCACGCTCTGAAGAGTCGAGCGAGTCGACTTGGGTAAAAGAGGCAAACTCATGGCGCGCTATGACCATCTGGCAAATTCGGTCTCCATTATGTATGGTGAAAGGCTTGTCGGAGAGATTGACGAGGATGGCACAAATCTCGCCACGGTAATCGGAATCGATGGTGCCAGGCGCATTGAGAACAGTGATGCCACTCTTGGCAGCGAGACCGCTGCGGGGGCGTATCTGCGCCTCGAAGCCCTCAGGAAGCTGGATGAAGATGCCTGTCGGGACAATAGCCCTCGCAAGAGGTTGTAACGTGACATCCTCTGACAAGTTGGCACGAAGATCCATTCCAGCTGAACCTGGCGTGGCATATGAAGGAAGAGGGTTGGCACTCTTGTTGACTATCTTTATATTGACGTTGGTCATCTTCTTAATATTTTGTGTATAAGAGGGTTAAGGTTGATATGCTCGGTCTTGACGATGGCGACAAAGATGAGAACCATGACGAGAATTGCGGTGATAGGCCAAAGTTGTGGACATAACTCTGTTGTAAAGAAAGTCGCTCCCATGACAATGGCTATTACAGAGGCTGTTGCAAAAAGCAGAGTCCTTACAGGGTAGGCTACGGGGAAATATTTCTGTCCCATGAAGTAAGTAAGAATCATCATGACAGCATAGCCTACGAAGGTTGATATTGCGGCTCCCATATAGCCCATACGCGGAATGAGCAGGAAGTTGAGCGCAGTATTTACTGAAAGACCAATGGCACTCATGATTATTCCCCAATATGTACGATCGGTAAGTTTATACCACAAGGAGAGAGAGTAATAAACGCCAAAGAATAGCTGACCTATTAATATCCAAGGAATTATGGCAGTTCCTTCATAATAAGACTCTGGGAGGAAGAGGCGCAAAATAGGCATGAAAAGCATTACCCCCGCAAATATTATAAGCCCGAAGTAAACAAACCACTTGAGTGCGTGTCCGTAGATATAGGTTTTCGCCTTATCCTTATTTTCCTTGAAGAAGAAAGGTTCGAAAGCCATGCGGAAGCTTTGCGTGAAAATGGACATCAGGACACCTATCTTGTAACAAGCGGCATAGACACCAAGCGACGCGAGTGGGTCGGCTGATGGGTCGAGATGCTTAATCAGAATCTTCTCAATATTGGTATTTGCCTGGCCGAGAAAACCCATTCCGACGAGAGGGAGGCTGTAAATGAGAGCATTGCGTAGGAGTTGCTTGTCTCCCTTACAGATGGTAGTTGCTATTCTGGGTATGAAATAGAGCGTGGAGAAGAGAGAGCCTGCGAGATTGGCTAACATCATGTAGGTGATGTCATCGACGGACGAGAAGAAACCTCCTTGATGTCTGAGCCAGAAGAGGAAAAATATAGTAAGTAATACATTTACAAGGACTTGAGCGAGGCGCAGAAGCGCATAGGCTAGAGACTTGCGCAGATAGCGCAGCTCGGCAAAGAAGATTGCGTTATAGGAATCGAGAAGGACGATGGCCGCCATTATGGCAATATATACTCCACTTTGGAAACCAAAATCGAAATCTAGCAGAGCGCAGCAAAAGGATGGAAAAAAGAGAGTTAGAAGGAACAGAAATGTTCCGAAGAGAAAAACAGTGCGTGAGAGAGTTCCGAGAAGACGGTCACGGTTTTCGTCGGTAGCAAAACGAAAATAACCAGTCTCGAAACCGAGAGTTACGACAACGAGGAAGATGGCAATCCAGCTATATACGTAGGAGAAAGTACCATAGACAGCCTGTGACACCACACGGACGTAGAGCGGCATCATCAGCCAACCTATGAGTCGGCTAAGAATTGTCGAGGCACCATAAACGACGGTGTCGGAGGCTAATGTTTTAAGTTTACCCATTGGTAGTGAGACTTATAGCACTAAAGGCTTTGCTCGTCGGGGTTAGATATTTTTTGATAGTTGAAAAGGTTAGGCGATTCGGGGCGATAGCCGGTGCGACCGGTATGTCTGTATGCGAGCTCAGTAGCCATTCGGCCTCTCGGAGTTCGTTTTATGAAGCCGCTCTGGATGAGGTAAGGCTCGTAGACATCCTCGACGGTGCCAGCATCCTCGCCGATGGCAGTTGCAATGGTAGAGACACCTACGGGACCACCATTGAACTTGTCTATTATTGTGAGAAGAATCTTAAGATCCATCTCGTCGAGACCGAAGCTGTCGATATTGAGTGCGTTAAGGCTCTTGGTGGTAATAGTCTTGTCGATGTGACCATCTCCAATGACTTGAGCAAAATCGCGTACTCGTCGGAGAAGAGAATTGGCGATACGTGGTGTACCTCGGCTACGAAGTGCAATGGCATTGCAGGAATCATCATCTATTCTGACGCCGAGGATGCCAGCTGAGCGACGCACAATCTTTGATACGAGAGGAGCGTCGTAGTACTCAAGGTGGCACTTGATGCCGAATCGGGCACGTAGAGGACTGGTTAGCAGACCACTACGCGTAGTTGCACCAACGAGAGTGAAAGGGTTGAGGTCAATCTGGATTGTGCGCGCGCCGGGTCCTTTGTCAATTATGATGTCAATCTTGAAATCCTCCATTGCGGAGTAAAGGTACTCCTCGACAACGGGGCTGAGGCGGTGAATCTCATCGATAAAGAGAACGTCGTTAGGCTCAAGTGATGTAAGCAGCCCTGCGAGGTCGCCCGGCTTGTCGATGACGGGACCAGACGTAGTCTTCATATTGACACCCAATTGGTTGGCAATGATATTGGAAAGCGTAGTCTTGCCGAGGCCTGGGGGACCATAGAGGAGTGTATGGTCGAGTGGCTCACCACGCATCTTGGCGGCAGCGACGAAGATGCGGAGGTTGGACACAACACCACTCTGCCCCGTGAAATCGTCGAAAGACAGGGGGCGGAGTTTTTTATCCAATTCCTGATCGGGAGTATTCTCCTTTCTGATGTCTATGCCGTCCAAGGTTTTTGGAAATATCTGATTTTTAATGAAATAGATATGCGCTCTTAAACGTCCATTAATTTGTAATGGCGCACTATATTTAAAAAGTTATCTATATCGAAAGGCTTGGCGAGAAACTCGTCCATTCCTGCATTTATACACTTTTGCCGCTCGCTATCGTAGACGTTTCCTGTGAGACCTATGATGAAAGCCTTTTTGCTTTGGTTTTCCTGCTCTAATTTACGGATGAAGTGTGTTGCCTCATATCCGTTTAGTTCGGGCATCATAATATCCATGAGGATGATGTCGTATTTGTTGGAAGTTGCCATTTCAACGGCTTTTCTTCCATCGTCGGCTACGTCGGCTTTCAGTCCGACGTGTCGGAGTGTGTAGAACATCATCTTCTGGCTGAGTTTATTGTCTTCTACCAGTAACATCTTACTCATAGTGTGGCGGTTTTTTGCTGTGGTATTTTTATTTAGCGAAGTTTTTAGAAAGCTCGAGCATGGCGTCGATTGGCCGTCGGGCTTTGGCAGCCACTTGTGTATCGACGACAACCTCTGGCCACTCGTATTTTAGTGTGAGGTATATTTTTTCCAAAGTATTGAGTTTCATGTAATTGCAGTTATTGCATCCGCAAGTAGAGTCCATAGGAGGCGCGGGAATAAGCTCCTTTTCGGGGAAGGACTTCTGCATTTGGTGAAGGATGCCGCTCTCGGTTGCAACTATGAAACGTTTTGCGTTGCTCTTGCCGATGTAGTTGAGGAGCGCAGCCGTGGAGCCAACGAAATCAGCGAGGACGACTATCTGGTGCTTGCATTCGGGGTGAGCAATCAGCTCGGCGTCGGGGTAGGTCTTTTTTATTTCGAGAATCTTCTCGAGGCTGAACTGCTCATGGACATGGCAAGCACCGTCCCACAGGAGCATTTGTCGACCTGTCTTGGCGTTGATGTAGGAGCCGAGGTTTCGATCGGGGCCGAAGATTATTTTCTCTTCTTTGGGAAAGGAGTTTACTATTTGGAGAGCGTTGGTGCTTGTGACTACGACATCGGTCATTGCCTTAATCTCGGCGGATGTGTTGACATAGCTAATGACCTTATGATCTGGATTTTGAGCTATGAATTTGGCGAAATCATCGGGTTTGCAGCTGTCGGCAAGAGAGCAACCAGCGTTAAAGTCGGGAATTATAACTTTCTTTTCAGGATTGAGAATCTTGACAGTCTCTCCCATGAAATGGACACCTGCGAGGAGGATCATATCGGCCTTAATGCCGACTGCCTTTTGTGCGAGAGCGAGACTGTCGCCAATGATATCGGCTATGTCCTGAATGTCGCCCGTCTGGTAGTAGTGCGCCATGAGGACTGCTTTCTTCACTTTTTTGAGGCGTTCTATTTCAGCGACGAGGTCTAAGCCTTGTGGGATTTGCTCGTCGACGAAACCTTTATCAATCCAATTTTGCTTAACGGTTGCCATATTCAGATTGGAGTATGTCTTGCTGTTGGAGCGGGTTTTAGGGTCGCTCGTGTCGTATTGTTGGTTTTTGCTATATTGTTGTCTTAGTGTGGCTAAAATAGGGCAAAAGGAGCCTAACATAGTCATCTTACAAAGATAGGCAATTAAGTTGTTTTATTGGCTTTTGGAAAGGCAATAAGGGTTGTTAAAAGGGAGGAACGTTAGGTATGAACTGCTTATATATATTATTCTTCATAGGAAACTTTTCATTTAGGAATAATAATAATATAAAGGGTCAATGGTGTCAGTAAGATATTTTATGGTTCTTCGTAAAGAAGAGTCTATGAACCGAGGAAGCGAAAAGCTGACATACATTTTAGAAACAATGGACTACTTAAGAGGCTGAAAAAATGCAGACTAACAGAGAGGGTGTCAGTTGTTGATAACTTAACGGACAAAGACTGACATGAATATTTAGCATGTTGGTAAAGAGGGAAAAGGTGTCGGTATGGCAGATGATAAAGTAGCGGCAAACTGACATGGCAAGGAAACTGACGTGCTTGGTATTGATATTTGACAAGAAACGAGCAGTCTAATGGACGCAAATAAACAGTAGAAAATATGAAACTGACAGCCGTGAAAGAAAACACGCTTTTAAAGACATAAACATCACCCCAAAAGTGGCTAAACTCGTGGTTTATTGACATTTTTGTTGATAAAACTGTTGGTTTCTTGATGATAACTATACCTAAACCTATTGAAAATCAGATGTTTCACGTGGAACATCAACCATTCGGAGTGTATGTCCATGTTCCCTTTTGCGTCTCAAAATGCGGGTATTGTGACTTTTGTAGAGTGACTGATTTGAAACTTGTGGGAAGATACTTGGAAACATTGGAAAAAGAGATGAAAAAATCTCAGATAGTGGGTAATCGGCCTCGCACAATATATTTAGGGGGTGGCACGCCGTCTTGTATTGGAAAAGAAAATGTCAATAAAATACTCGGGATTGTTGGTAGGATATTTGATTTAAGAGGAATAGAGGAGTTTACTGTCGAATGTAACCCCGATGATGTTGATAGGGAGTTGTGCGACATTCTGGTGAGAAATGGTGTAGACAGAGTTAGCATGGGTGTTCAGAGCATGGACGAGAGAATGTTGAAACTTATGGGGAGACGACATAGCGTGGAACAGGTATGGAATGCTGTGTATTTATTGAGAAAAGCTGGAGTGAGGAACATAAGCCTCGACTTCATATATGGATTGCCAATATTGGATGGCTATGACTTTGAACGAGACCTTGATGAATTTTTAAAATTGGATGTTGAGCATTGTTCTGCCTACTCTCTAAGCTACGAAGAGGGAAGCAGGTTTACGAAGATGGTGGAAGAGAAAAAAATGAATCCAATTGAAGATGACGAAGTGGCTGAGCAATATGATATTTTGACGGAGAAAATTAGAGAAAAAGGATTTGAACATTATGAAATTTCAAACTACGCAAAAGAAGGGAAACGCTCAAAGCACAACTCATCATATTGGAATAAGACGCCATACTATGGATTTGGACCGGGCGCTTCTTCTTATAGTGGAAAAGTGCGAACAACAAACGTCATGGACGTAGTGAGGTATATTCGTAGCGAAGGAGAAGAAAAAAACCTTGAAGAAAAGTTGACTGTCCTTGACGAATATGAGGAGACTGTGATGTTAAGACTGAGGACAAAAGAGGGAGTGTGCGTAAAAGACTTGCCTGAAGAATTTATGAAAGACTTTATTGAAAAAGCCCAGATGGAGATGAAGAATGGAAACTTGGCGGAGGAAGAAGGAAGATACTTTATACCCGAGAAAAAATGGTTTGTGGCAGACGGAATAATAGAGAGATTGATTTAGCGGGCGTGGCTGTGGAAAAAAGAGAAGAAACCGAATAACGAGGGAAAAACAATATTGAGAGCCCAAATGAAAATGACGGAGGAAGAGATGACGCTTGATTGTGCAAAAGAGCTGAACATCCACGCAGCGATACCACCTTTGACACCAATGTCTATGATATTAATGCGCGGAACAATAGTGACGAAAAAATAGTAGAGAACCACGCTCGTGAATATGAGCGCACAAGGCATCATTCCAGGTGTAAGAAGCAAAGCAAGTTGGAAAGAGAAAACTAAAAGCTTGGCAATGTTAAGAGCAAAGGCTAAAGAAATGCCCCTACCCCACCCTGCGGGAAAATGAAAATATCTGAAGCTTATGAAAATGATTAGGATTCCAACAACGACAGATATAGAGATTGCCGCTAATGAGATATACAGAATGTTTTGTGGAATGAAATAAAAGAAATTAAGAAAGGCGAGTGATATTACGCCTGAAAAGACTATGCTGGCAGTTTGAATGACGCTCGCCACGAGGCTTGCCGCCCCTGCGCTCTTCTTATCGTTATAGCTAAGAAAACGCCCTACGTGTTCGCCTATATTGGCGAAAGTCATGTTGCCGAGGCTTATGCTGCGGAGCGTGGCAGTAAGGTCGTCGGCGTATGAGCCAGAGGTGAATACTCTTCTCAAGACCATCCATCTGAGAGACTCGATTAGTATATTGACACCCATGAGCAGAACCTCGATGAAGATAAGCCACTTGTAGTAAAAGAAAGTGGCGAAAGAGGCGGAGATGCTATCTCTATCGACCCATATGCGATGACAGAAAAGAACAAGGCATACGAGGCAAAAGACGGTGACAGCTACATTTAAAACACGCCTTATTTTCATCGTGGTGAAAGCAGAAAAAAAGGGGCGATGATAAAGCATTGCCCCTGAGAGAAATATTAAGAAAATATGAACATTTAGGATTACTTGCCGAAGAGACCTCCGATGAGGCTGCCAAGCCCTCCGCTTTCACCTTTGTCTGCGTTCTTCTTGCTGTCAGCCAGTTTGCCGAGGATGCTTGTAGCCGCACTTGCTATGCTGCCTTTGTCGCCTCCCATTGCTCCGATTACTGAAGACAGGTCTTTGACATTTGAAGCGGCCGCCTTCTCGTCGGAGTTGGAACTCTGCTTGTATTGGTTGTAGAGTGTGAGGAGCTGCGTCGCAATGGCTATGTAGTCGATGCCGGAATTGGAACCCGACTTTGCTGCGGTATTGGTCTTTATGTTGCCGAGAATGGAATTGGCAATTGATGTGAGGGCTGTTGTGCCGAGACTCTTGTCGGACGAGTTGGAAGACTTTGTGGCTGAAAGAACTGTCGACCAGATTGAAGAGAGATCTATGTTCATAGGATTTAGAAATTTTGGATGATGTATGTTCTTTGAAACGAATTATTGGACTTAAAGGTTGCGGCAATGATTGTATAGAAGAAAGAATGATGTTCAATGAGTGAGAGAAAAAGGACAAGCTAAACAACGGTATAACACGAAATTAGAAGAGTAAAGAGGAAAAAGTATTAACTCCCAAATAATCAAAAAAATTACCTTCGCGGTCGATATGAAAGAAGTAAGACCTAAAAAGCAGCTTGGTCAGCATTTCCTGACGAGCCAGAAAATAGCAAAGGACATAGTAGACGCATTGACGTGGGAAGGCAGGGTTGTTGAAGTAGGACCTGGCATGGGTGTCTTGAGCCGCTATCTTTTTGAACGTCCGGAGTTGGAGATGCGCCTTGTGGAGGTGGATCAGGAGAGCGTGGATTATTTGAAAACAGCCTACCCTGACAAGGCTGATTGCGTAGTTGATGGCGACTTCTTAAAGCAGGACGCAGACGACTTTTTTGGCAATGGTGATGAGTTTGCCGTCATAGGCAACTTCCCTTATAACATATCGAGCCAGATATTTTTCAGAATATTGGAGTATAAAGACCGCGTGCCAATGGTGGTAGGCATGCTGCAGCGCGAGGTCGCATTGCGTCTGTCATCGGGACCCGGCACGCGAGACTATGGAATATTGAGCGTCTTCTTGCAGGCATATTATGAAATCGAGTACTTGTTTACCGTGCATGAGGACGTCTTTAATCCTCCACCTAAGGTAAAGAGCGGTGTAATAAGGCTAAAGCGTAATGGAGTGAAGAAATTGGATTGTGACGAGGCATTGTTCCGCAGAGTAGTGAAGGCTACATTTGGTCAGCGAAGGAAGATGATATGGAATGGGCTTAAGTCGTTGGGAATGAACATAGAAGGGTTGAAAGAGGATCCTATTGTGAAGCGCAGGCCAGAGCAGTTGTCTGTAGATGAATTTGTGGAGTTGACCAACAAGGTGGCTTCATTGTCCAATTAAGATAATAATTCATATGGAAGGAGAGGGAGCATAAAGCATGCTTCCTCTTTTTTATGGAGCGTAGTGAAGGTAATGGCATAAAAAAAACGAAGGGCGGCAGAAGAACTCTGCCGCCCCTCACCGCTATGAGAAAAATCACAATCAAAATTCACTGAACCGTTGTTCAGGGGGCGCTACCATCACGGCGCTACCTTTTAATGAAAAACTCCTTTCAGGAGCAAAGGTAAATAGTTTACTTAAAACAGCAAGCATTTTGCAAACTAAAAATGTCAAAATGGTCATATAAAACGTCGCAAACGTTTGCTGAGTTGTTATTAGTCAATTATAAAGGTGATATTTTCAACGGAATATCAATAAAAGAACACCTTTCGTCAAAAACTACATATAACATATAAAAAAGGAAATAAAAGGAAGTATATTTGCTGACAGCTAATGAGAATGGTTCCTATCAAAACTTTCACTCCTTGATGAAAGTAAGAATCGCAGCAAGTTTAACTGCGCAGACAGAAATCATCAAGTATAGGGTTATTAAGAGGTTTTTTTTAAGGTAGTGATAAGTAAAATCATCGAGCGGATTCTAGTTGTGAAAACTGGGATCTGCTTTCTTTTTATATCTTTATGCATGATACAGCTGTATATGCATACGAATAACATATTTGTTGTTAAGGAACAGGCATATTCGTAGCGTAAAAGCGGTCACTTGTTTACAAGATGGAGCGAAACTTACGTGTTTCCCTTACAATTTTATGAGTGTGATACTTAAAAGACGATGTGATGTGGTTAAATATGGGCTGTAATCTTTTGAATTATTATTCAGATAGTTAATTTTGTATCGTTTCGGAAGAAGAAGAATACGGAACATGAAATTCTGTAACTAAGAAAACAGAAAGCGTGAAATAAGACTCCCTTATATGAAGGGGGATGAGGCAGTAAAGAGGACAAAACTTGCGAGCCTATCCCCACAGTAAAGAGGGACCAAGACATAAAAACCACACAATAAAAAAACGACATGGCACAAAAACGACTACCCGAAGCCCAGGGACTGTACGACCCTGCTAACGAACACGACGCGTGTGGCGTTGGTTTCGTCGCCAACATCAAGGGCGAGAAAACCAATGACATTGTGCGCCGAGGGCTTCAGGTCAACATCAACATGACCCACCGCGGCGCTGAGGGCGCCGACAACAAGAGCGGTGACGGCGCGGGCATCTTGATCCAGATGCCCCACGAGTTTTTCAAGACCCTCGTGCCCGACCTTCCCGAGGCTGGAAGGTACGCATCGGGCCTCATCTTCCTCCCTAAGAACGATGCTGCGGCAAAGAAGTGCATCGAGACGCTCACACACTTCATTGAAAGTGAGGGTCTTGAGCTTATCTGTTTCCGCGACGTGCCGGTAGACAGCAGTTGTGTAGGCGAGATAGCGTTGCGCAACGAGCCTCGCATCAGCCAAGTATTCGTAGGCGGCAAAGGACTCGAGACAGACAAGTTTGAGCGTAAGCTTTACATGGTGCGCAAGCAGGCAGAGATTCGCGTCCGCCAGAGCAACATAATCGACAAGGAGTCCTATTACGTAGTATCTCTTTCGAGCCGCACGTTCATCTATAAGGGCATGTTGACGCCAAAGCAGCTTGGCGAGTATTTCTTGGATCTTCATGACCCGCGCGTCAAGAGTGCCATAGCAGTTGTCCACTCACGATTCTCGACCAACACGTTCCCTACATGGGATCTTGCCCAGCCATTCCGCATGCTCGCCCACAACGGCGAGATTAATACCATCCGTGGCAACCGCCTTTGGATGCAGGCGCGAGAGGGCATTCTCCAGAGCGACCTCTTCGGCGACGAGCTGAAGAAGGTGTTCCCTATCGTCGAGCCTAACATGAGCGACTCGGCATCTTTCGACAATGTGTTCGAGTTCCTCGTTCAGGCTGGTCGCACGATGCCACAAGCCCTTACGATGATGGTTCCCGAGAGCTGGAACAGTAAGAACCCCATACCCGACAGCCTCAAGGCCTACTACGAGTACCATTCGACAATCATGGAGCCATGGGATGGACCTGCTGCTCTCGTCTTCACCGACGGACGTTACGTAGGCGGCACCCTCGACCGCAATGGACTTCGCCCAAGCCGTTACGTCATTACGAAGAACGACATGATAGTCATGGGTTCTGAGGTTGGCGTACAAATATTTGAGCCAGAGGAGATTAAGGAGAAGGGTCGCCTTCGTCCTGGCAAGCTTCTTCTTGTCGATACCCAGCTCGGCACTATTATCCCCAATGACGAGGCGAAGCTCCAAATAGCGCGTATGCACCCATACGAGAACTGGCTACGCAACAATCGTTTCAGCCTCGACGACATCAAGACCGACCTCAAAGTCCCCGAGGAGGTCGTGCCCGACGACAAGTTCGAGACCTACCGTAAAGTATTCGGTTACAATAAGGAAGACTTCAACCTCACGATTGCCCCGATGGCAAACACGGGTGTCGAGCCCAACAGCTCGATGGGCAACGACACCCCGACAGCGGCATTCAGCGAGAAGCCGCAGAACCTGTATCAATACTTCCGCCAGACCTTCGCGCAGGTGACCAACCCGCCAATCGACTCCATCCGCGAGGGTCTCGTCATGAGCCTTACCCACTACATCGGCTCTATCACCGGCAACCTCCTCGCCGAGGAGCCCCTCCAGTGCCGTAACATCAAGTTCGACAGCCCAATAGTATCCAATACCGACCTTGCCAAAATCAAGGACGGCAAGAACAGCCAGTTCACCCACGTCACCATCCCCACCCTCTTCCCCATCGGCTCTGGCGGCGTAGGTTTGCGCAACGCCTTGGCGCAAATATGTCGTCAGGCTGAGGAAGCCGTCGACGCTCAGAAGAACTATATCATCTTGAGCGATAAGGGCATAAGTGAGGATATGGTGCCTATTCCGTCGCTCTTGGCAGTAGCCACTGTCCACCATCACCTCATCCGCGCCAAGAAGCGCATGCAGGTTGGTCTCATTGTCGAGACTGGCGACGCTCGTGAGGTCATGCACTTCGCCCTCCTCTTGGGCTACGGCGCTTCAATCATCAATCCTTACCTCTGCTTCGTATCCATCGACCACCTTATCCGCGATGGCAAGATAACCTCCGACTACGTCACAGCGCGTGATAATTACATCCACGCCGTCGACAAGGGCTTACTCAAGATTATGAGTAAGATGGGCATCTCCACCTTGTTGAGTTACCATGGCGCGCAGCAGTTCGAGGCCATCGGCTTGTCGCAGGAGGTTATCGACGCAAGTTTCGTCGGCACTGCCAGCAAGATTGGCGGTCTGGGCTTCGACGAGTTGGCAAAGGAGGCCGAAATGTTCCACAAGAGGGCATACGGCGACAAGGAATTCGGCGCAAGCGACGTATTCGACATCGACGGACGTTTTGCTTATCGCAAGTATGGCGAGCGACATGGTTGGAACCCCGACTCTATCGCCCTCCTCCAGTGGGCCACGAGCCAGAACGACTATAAGAAATTCAAGGAGTTCAGCGAGCGCGTCAATAAGGACAATGCCTCACCTCTCTTCATTCGCGGATTCTTGAAGCTACGCGAGGGACAGTCGGTGCCCATCGACGAGGTCGAGAGCGAGGAGAGCATCATGAAACGCTTCGTAACCGGCGCAATGAGCTTCGGTGCCATCAGCAAAGAGGCTCATGAGGCCATGGCGATAGCCATGAACAGCATCGGCGGACGCAGCAACACCGGCGAGGGTGGCGAGGATGCCGCACGCTTCAAGACAGACATGCGCAGCTCTATCAAGCAGATTGCCTCTGGCCGATTTGGCGTGACGAACAACTACCTTGTCAATGCCGACGAGCTCCAGATAAAGATTGCCCAAGGCGCAAAACCTGGCGAGGGTGGACAGCTTCCCGGTTTCAAGGTGAACAGCATCATCGCCCGCATGCGTAACTCCACCCCGGGCATCACCCTCATCTCTCCCCCACCCCACCATGACATCTATTCCATCGAGGATCTCAAGCAGCTCATTTTCGACCTCAAGAATACCAACCCGACGGCCAAGATTAGCGTCAAGCTGGTATCTGAGAGCGGCGTAGGCACCATTGCGGCCGGTGTCGTCAAGGCAAAGGCGGACCTCATCGTCATCTCAGGCGCCGAGGGCGGCACGGGAGCAAGCCCCGCCAGCTCAATCAAGTACGCTGGCATGCCTGTCGAGGTGGGTCTTGCCGAGACTCAGCAGACGCTCGTCATGAACAACCTCCGCGGTCGTGTCAAGATTCAGACCGATGGTCAGTTGAAGAATGGCATGGATGTCGTCAAGATGGCTTGCCTCGGCGCAGAGGAATACGGCTTCGCTACCGCGGCCCTCATAGTCCTTGGTTGCGTCATGATGCGTAAGTGTCACCTCAACACCTGTCCCACCGGCATAGCCACGCAGGATGAGGAGCTCCGCAAGCGTTTCCGCGGAAAGAGCGAGTTCCTTGTCAACTACTTCCACTTCCTCGCACGTGAGGTTCGCGAGATTCTCGCCGAGATGGGCGCACGCTCGCTCAACGACATCATCGGCCGTAGCGACCTCCTCGAGCAAGACAAGTCTGTCGGCAACTGGAAGACGCAGGGCATCGACATGAGCCGCATCACCTACTTCCAGGATGCGGGTAAGAGATTCGCCATCTATAACACTACCGAGCAGGATCATGATCTCAATGGAGTCATGGACTACGACCTCATCCAGCAGAGCCAAGCTGCCCTCCACAGCGGTCAGAAGGTATGGATTAGCAAGGAGATCAACAACGTGGACCGTACCGTCGGCGCAATGCTCTCTGGCGAGATTTCCAAAATCTACGGAGAGGAGGGTCTCCCCGACGACACGATCAACGGCACTTTCTTCGGCTCGGCAGGACAGAGCTTCGGCGCATTCCTCACACGTGGCGTCACCTTCCGTCTCGAAGGCGAGAGCAACGACTACCTCGGCAAGGGTCTCTCTGGCGGCAAGATTGTCGTCGTGCCACCCGTTGGAAGCAAGTTCGTGCCTGAGGAGAACATTATCATAGGCAACACCGTCCTCTACGGTGCGACAAGCGGTTTCGTAAGCGTCCGCGGCGTCGCAGGCGAGCGTTTCGCTGTCCGTAACTCGGGTGCTACGGCTGTTGTCGAGGGAGTCGGAGACCACTGCTGCGAGTACATGACAGGTGGTCGCGTGGTCGTCCTTGGCAAGACGGGTCGCAACTTTGCGGCGGGCATGAGCGGCGGCATAGCCTACGTGCTCGACGAGGACGGCGACTTCGACTTCTACTGCAACAAGGGACTTGTCGACTTGTGCCGACTTGAGGACAAGAGCGACATTCTCGAGTTGCAAGACATGCTGAGCCGCCACCTCCTCTACACCAATTCCGCCAAGGCGCGCCGAGTCCTCTCCAACTGGAGCAAGTACGTCCACAAGTTCGTTAAGGTCATTCCGTTCGAGTATAAGAAAGTACTTGAGGAACAGAAACTTAAGGAACTTGAGAAGAAGATCAAGGAGACGCAAGATGCGCCACACTTGACCAATTAACGGACTCGTTCGGCAAGAACAGTTAGAGATTTTTTGAAAAACAGAATTAAGAACCCAGCAACCGACCCGACGCTCCAAGCCTTCACTTACGAGGCACTAACGTCTGGCAAATGAAAAGCAGTAAGGCCACGGCCGGTTGTCAACATATAACAAAATGGGAGATCCTAAAGGATTCATGAAGGTTAGCCGCAAAGAAGGCGGCTACCGAGCTTTGGCCGAGCGAGTTGAAGACTACAGCGAGGTCGAGCAGACGTTGGCCGATGCCGACAGACAGCTCCAAGCGAGCCGCTGCATGGACTGTGGCGTGCCTTTCTGCCACTGGGCTTGCCCTCTCGGCAACAAGACGCCCGAGTGGCAAGACGCAGCATGGCGCAGTGACTGGGAACAGGCCTACAAGATTTTGAGCTCGACGAGCAATTTTCCAGAGTTCACAGGCCGTATATGCCCAGCCCTCTGCGAGAAGAGCTGCGTCCTCGCCATCGACAACGAGGCTGTCACAATACGAGAGAACGAGTGCTCCGTCGCTGAGCACGCTTTCAGCCTCGGCATCGTAAAACCACGCATCCCCTCCAAACGATCTGGCAAGAAGGTGGCAATCATCGGCGGCGGACCCGCTGGCCTCGCAGCTGCCGACATGCTCAACCAGGCCGGTCATACCGTAACCGTCTTCGAGAAAAGTAACGCCATCGGTGGTCTCCTCCGTTACGGAATTCCCGACTTCAAACTTAGCAAGAAGATCATCGACCGACGTCTGGCAATCCTCCAGGCCGAGGGAATAAACTTCAAGACCGGAGCCGAGGTTGGCGTCAACACGAAACTCGACAAGATACGTAAGGATTTCGACGCCATCGTCGTCACCATCGGAGCTGGCCAGCCTCGCGACCTCAAGGTCGAGGGACGCGAGCTCGACGGTGTCCACTTCGCTCTTGAGTTCCTCCAACAGCAAAATCACGTCAACCGCGGCGACGTTGTCAAAGACGAGGACCGAATCCTCGCCACTGGCAAACCCGTCCTTGTCATCGGCGGCGGCGATACAGGCTCCGACTGCGTCGGCACGAGCAACCGCCAAAAGGCACGCTCGGTCATGCAAATCGAGATTATGCCTAAGCCCAGCGAGACCCGCGCCCCCGGCAACCCATGGCCCTATTGGCCAACCGTCCTCAAGACCACGTCCAGCCACAAGGAAGGCTGCGACCGCCGCTGGAGCCTCAATACCAAGAGATTCATCGGCGAGGGCGGCAAGGTCAAGAAAGTCGAGCTTGTCGAGGTGGAATGGAAAAAAGACGCCAACGGTCGCTGGCAGATGGAGGAGAAACCCGAGACGGCCTACACCGTCGACGCTGAGCTCGTCCTCCTTTGCATGGGCTTCCTCTCGCCAGTCCACGAGGGTCTCGTCAACGAGTTGGGCGTTGAGCTCGACGCGCGCGGCAACATCAAGGTCGACGCCAATGGCATGACAAGCGTCGAAGGCGTATTCGCAGCTGGCGACGCCGCAACAGGCGCAAGCCTCGTCGTCCGTGCCATAGCAAGAGGACGCGAGACGGCGCGCGGAGTCCATGAGTGGCTCCAAAAAGGCGCCAAAAAGTAACTGCAAGTCTGGTTTTTTTATTGTCAGTGTGGGCGGAAGTGGCAGCAATGTCGCTCTCGCCCGCACTTGCTATATTCGCTTAATTCCCGCATTTTTAACTTTTTCACAGCTTTCCCAAACAACAAACACCCTTTTGCGTACAAACCCACAAGGGCGTTAAAACCCGAATATTTAAATAATAATCGTATCTTTACAGCTATTTAGGAGATATACCGATGACAAAAATTGGAGCCAACCAAGACTTCTTGGAATTCGCGTACCAACTCTACCACACAATGCAGACCAACGAGATTAACTTGGTCTACGAGGGTGTCGTCACGCAAGAAATCACCAAGACATTCACTGCCCTGACCGAAAAAAACATGGCTAAAAACGAGGAAACAAGCCAGGTCCAGCGCAAAGTATTCAACGTCATGGTCGAGTGCCTGCAAAACATCAGCAAACATGCAGACACAATGTCCGAAGACGAAGAAGACGAGCGACGCGGCATAGTCCTCGTCTCGCATGGCGAGAAATGCTATAACGTCATCACGGGCAACGTCATCAAAGCATCTAAGAGAGAAGGTCTCGAAGCCTCTCTCAAAAAGATCAACAGCCTCGACAAAGAGGGCCTCTCCGCCCTCTACAAGCAGCAAATTCTCGGTGGCAAAATCTCCGAAAAGGGCGGTGCTGGTCTCGGCTTCATCGATATAGCCAAAAAGAGCGGCAACAAAATAGAATACCAATTCAAAGATCTCAGCGAAGACTACTGCTTCTTCATTATCATTACCACCATCTCGCGTGGCTAATAAACACACTATCAATATTTTAAAATAGATACAAACATAACATATAATGGACGTATTAGAGATCAAAGGAACCGACGATACCCCAACCGTCAAAATGGACAAGGACGCGAACATCATCGAGTTCTCAGGACGCTCGCTTCCAGAAAACGTAGCCGAATTCTATAAACCAGTCATGGACTGGATAGACGAGTACGTTGAAGCCCCTAACGACCATATCGACGTTTGCTTCAAACTCGAATACTTCAACACTGCATCCTCAAAAATGCTCCTCGACATTCTCCTCAAATTCGAGGCCATCGCCGACAACGTCACCGTCAAGTGGTTCTCACACGAGGACGAGGAAGACATCGAGGACGCTGGCAAAGAATACGAAGATATCGTCGAGGTCCCCTTTGAATTCATAAAGTACTAAAACACACAACTTTCCCCATTCCCCACACACATCCTGACAAATGAGTGAAGAGATTCTTGAACACCTGATGAACCTGTTCGGCATCCTCGCCAAACAGGGCGGCGGAGCCAGCGATGTGGAGGTCTCGTTCCTCCGCAAGTTCCTTGGCGAGCAAATCGCGTCAGCCAAGGTGGAAGAGTATCTCGAAAAATTCAAGGAGAAGGCAAGCGAGAGAGCCCAGTTCGACGAGACCGCAGGTCGAATCGTCGTCGACATGAAGGACTCCATGAAGACCCTCAAAATATGCCGCGCCGCCAATAAGGCGCTCAGCAAAGAGCAGAAGGTCGTCGTCCTCGTCCGACTCTTCGAAATGGAGAAAGTCTACGACACCGCCTACTCCGGACACTCCGTCAGCGTCAAAGCGTGGAAAGGAAAGAGTCGCAAAGAAGCCGAGGAACTCGACGTCGAGGAAAACGCCGAGACCATCATCAAGCTCCGTGAGGAGGTCGTAAAAACCGCCGGCGAGACTTTCACCCTCGCCAAGGACGAGATCGACAGCATCAAGCTCTTCTGCAACACCAAAACCTCCGACGGACCGCAGACAAGCCTCGACCGCCCAGATTTCCTCATCGCCGACGCCCAGCCCGACGACGCCTACGTCAACGCCTGCCACATCGTCGACAACACCCTCGACGGCACCCTCGCAATCCTCCGCATCGGCAGCGCAAACCTCTTCTTCCTCAAATATGACGGCCCCCGAGATGTCTCTATCAACGGACTCACCGTCAATCCCGAGACCGTCTACCCCCTCCCGAGCGGCAGCTTCGTCAAGACCCCGCGAGGCCTCCTCTACTATACCGACATCGCAGCGCGACTCTCAAAAGAGACCAACGTCCAAAAGATCTCTTTCGAAGTCAATCACGTCTGGTTCAGGTTCAAAACAGGCGGCATAGGACTACGCGACATCAATATGTACGAGGAGCAAGGCAAGCTCGTCGGCATCATGGGCGCCTCAGGTGCAGGCAAGACCACTCTCCTCAACGTCCTTTGCGGCAACGAGGCTCCTTCCGAGGGCGACGTCCTCATCAACGGCCTTAATCTCCATACGCAAAAAGACCAGCTCGAAGGTGTCATCGGTCTCATCCCGCAAGACGACCTCCTCATCGAGGAACTCACCGTCTACCAAAACCTCTACTACAGCGCCAAGCTCTGTTTCAAGAACCTCTCCGAAGACGAGATAAACGCCAAAGTAGACAAAACCCTCAAGGATCTCGGACTCTACGAGCGTAAGGACCTCCAAGTAGGATCCCCTCTCAACAAGATGATCTCCGGCGGTCAGCGCAAGCGACTAAACATCGCTCTCGAGCTCATCCGCGAGCCGGGCATCCTCTTCGTCGACGAGCCTACGTCCGGCCTCTCCAGCCGCGACTCCGAGAACGTCATGAACCTCCTCCGAGAGCTCGCCCTCAAAGGAAAACTCGTCTTCGTCGTCATTCACCAGCCCTCTTCGGACATCTACAAGATGTTCGACAAGATGTTCATTCTCGATACTGGCGGCTACCCGGTCTACTACGGCAACCCAACCGAGAGCATCATCCACTTCAAGACCGAAGACAACCAGACCAACGCCGACGTCGGCCAGTGTCCCACGTGTGGTAACGTCAATCCTGAGCTCGTCTTCAACATCCTCGACGCAAGTGAGAAAGACGAGTACGGCAACACCACAAACCGACGTAAGAAAAGCTCGCAGGACTGGAATAAGATATACCAGGAGAAAGTACTGCCCAAGGTGCCGCGTGTCCAGACCGTCACCGAACGACCCCCAAAGAGCCTTGACATCCCGGGCTGGTTCAAGCAGTTCATCATATACACCAAGCGAGACTTCTGGGCGAAGATTGCCAATACGCAATACATCGCGCTCAACATCATCGAGGCTCCTGTCCTCGGCTTCGTCCTCGCATACCTCATCCGCTACATCGTCGATCCCGACTCCGATGTCTACATCTTCCGCGAGAACGCCAACATACCCATCTACATCTTCATGGGTACCGTCGTCGCCATTTTCTTCGGTCTCATAGTCAGTGCCGAGGAAATTTTCAAGGACGCCAAGATCCTCAAGCGCGAGAAGTTCCTCAACCTCAGCCGATCCGCATACCTCATGTCGAAGATATGCATCCTCATGGGACTCTCCGCCATCCAGATGCTCCTCTTTGTCCTCGTTGGCAACTGGGAGATCTCTTTCCGCGGCATGAACCCGGAGTTCTGGCTCATGCTCTTCTCCGTCGCCGTCTCCAGCAACGTCCTCGGACTCATCATCTCCTCCACCTTCAACTCCATTGTCACCATCTACATCATGATCCCTCTTATCATGATTCCACAAATGGTGCTCGGTGGAGCCATGTTCACATTCGACAAGCTCAATAAGGACATATCCTCAGTCGACAAAGTGCCTCTCGTCGCCGAGATAATCCCCGCTCGCTACGCCTACGAGGGTCTCATCGTCTACCAATATAAAAACAACAAGTTCGAGCGCGCCTTCTTTGATGACGAGCTCGCCGAACGACAAGCCGACTTCAAGACCGTCTACTACCTCCCGCGCATTAAAGACGTCCTCGAGGATGTCCAGTCCGCCCGCAAGAGAAACAGGACAGAAGAAAAACAATACCTCATAGACCTCGCTCTCCTCCACAACGAGCTGGGCAAGGAGGTGCGCCATCAGCCTTCCGTCAAATTCTCATGCCTCGACAAACTCAACGCCGAGAACTTCAACGATGAGGTCTACTCTCAGACCGCCGAGTACATCGACGCTCTCAACGACCTCTACCAGGCGCAGTTCATGAAAGCCAATGGCGAGCGCGAGCGCAAGATCAACTACTACCTCGAAAATCAACGCGACATCTACAACAACCTCAAAAACGACTACTACAACGAGGCCGTTAGCGATGTCGTCACCAAGACTTTCGACAAGAACAAGATCCTCCGCGACGGAGACCGCCTCATCCAAATAAAGGACCCTATCTACCAGATGCCCGAACCCGAAGGCATCCTCCGGTTCCGAAGCCAATTCTTCTCCCCGAAGAAATACTTCTTCGGCTTCTATATCGAGACTCTCTGGTTCAACATCATTGCCGTATGGGTCATAACGGCTGTTCTTTACGCCATCCTCTACTATGACCTCGCGCGCCGTGCCTTCGAGTCCATCTCCGACATAGATTTCAAGAAAAAATTAGCACCTCTGACAGCTTTCCTCGAAAAACTCAAGCCAACAAGGAAACCAGCAGAAGCAAAGGACAAAACGAAATAAAAAACACACTACTATATGAATATCCAAATCAACAGGTTCTCCATAGGCGTAGCAGCCATGTCCATTGCTGCCGCCCTCCTGACCTCCTGCGCATGCGGCGGAACTAAAACCTCCGAAAACTTCGATGAACTTCCCGACAGCCTCAAAGAGGTGCCGCTACAGCTCTCTGAGAACGTCGTCAACGACATGATCCAGAATATCTCCTCACCTGTCGAGATGGCCAACCAGATCATGAAGAGTGGTGCCAAATTCGACCAAAGCGTCCTCAACGACGCCGAGAAGATGAAGGACTACAGCACTTCCTTCAAGCGCGCTCTCAACCTCGGTGCCTACAGTGCCGACCTCGGTTATATCAACACTTTCAACAAGAACAGTGTCGTGGTATCCTACCTCCTCGCTGTTAAAGATCTTGCCGATGGCCTCAACGTCGGTCAGTTCGTCGACTTCAACACCCTCAGCCGTCTCGCCAAGAATAACACGAACCTCGACTCCCTCAAGCTGCTCTCCGTATCCAGCTTCAACGAGATCGACCGTTACCTCCGCGAGCAGAATCGCTCCAACGTCTCCACCGCTATCGTAGCTGGCGCATGGCTCGAGGGTATCTACATCACTTGCCGCGTCATCGAGGTGGCCAACGACCCCGAGCTTATCAATCGTCTCGGTGAGCAAAAAGACATCGCCTCCATCCTCCTCATAATCCTCAAAAACTACAGCAAGGGCGACGCAAACTTTCAGGCTCTCGTCTCTAAACTCGACGACATCAAGAAAATCTACGACAACGTCCGCATAACGACTGAGTTCGGTGTCCCCGAGACCAAGGAGGTCGACGGAATGCTCATCATCGAGCAGAACGAGATAACACATGTCGAGATTACTCCCGAACAAGTCGCCCAAATAATCGACAAGGTCAAGGCCGCAAGGCAATTCATCGTCGAATAAGACGTCACATCTCATAAACTTCCTGATTTCAAAATCTCATTAACTGATACCAATCATGAGAAACATATTATTCTCTCTTATGGCTCTCGTAGCCATGATTTCAGCGGGTTCCAACGCCTCTGCGCAGTGCGGTGACGAGCTGATGAAAAAAGCTCTCGGTGCAATGGGCAACTACCAGTACATCAAGGATTTCGACATCAAGCTCCCTGCTTCATCCAGCAAGACCGGAACTAAGTTCTCTGTCGTCCTCAACAGCCGCACCCACTATCAGATCAATATAGCCAATGGAGCCAATAACGCCGAGAAAGTCGTTGTCCAGATCTTCGACGGAGAGAAGCTCCTCGGCACCAACTTCGCCAACGGCAAGACCTTCGAGGCTTTCCAGTTCATCTGCAGCAAGACTGGCGCATATAAGCTCCACGTCTCATGCCCTGAAGGCTCAGAGGCTTGCGCGCGTGCCGTCCTCTCCCTCGTCAAGCAATACACCGAGGCTGAGATGCCTAAATAGAAAAACATCACAGAAGCAATAACCAAAGAAGAAAAGAGACACCAACTATGAATAAGATATTAACATGCCTCGCAGCTCTCGCCGCAATCACTTGGCTCAACAGCTGTTCTTGCTCCCAGCAGGAAGGTGACCTCAAAAACCTCGACGCAGAAAACGACACCACCCAGCAAGGAGCCCTCGAGGTAAGCCCCGAGGTCGTCAACGACATGATCCAAAACATCTCCTCTCCTGTCGAGATGGCAAACGAGATCAAAAACTCTGGAGTCCAATTCCAACAAAGCACCCTCAACGAGGCAGGACAGGAGGGCAAATACGAGACCTCTTTCAAGCGGGCTATCAATCTCGGTGTCTATGCTGCCGACCTCGGCTACATCAACACCTTCGGCAAGAACCTCGTCGTAGTCGACTACCTCTCTTCCATCAAGCGTCTCGCTGATGGCCTCAACGTAGGTCAGTTCCTCGACTTCAACACCCTCAGCCGACTCGCCAAGAACAGCACCAACCTCGACTCACTCAAACAGCTCTCAATCTCCAGCTTCAACGAGATCGACCGCTACCTCCGCTCTCAAAAGCGTCCTAACGTCTCCACCGCCATCGTCGTCGGAACCTGGATCGAGGGCATCTACATCACAAGCTCCGTCATCGAGCAGACACGCAACTCCAACCTCATCAACCGACTTGGAGAGCAGAAGAACATCGTCGAGATCCTCCAGATAGTCGTCAAGAACTATGCCGACACCGACAGCAACTTCAAGACTCTCGCAAAACAAATCGATGGTCTCAAATCCGTTTTCGACAACGTCCGCATAACCACCGAGATGGGCACCCCTGAGACTAAGGAGGTCAACGGCATGCTCGTCATCGAGCAGAACGAGATCACCCACGTGGAGATCTCCGACGAAACAGTCGAGCAAATTATCTCTACTGTCAAGGACATCCGAAACGACATCGTAAAATAGTACCTCGTCACCACAATGACAAAGTTCATACTTCCCATTCTGCTCCTCCTCGCCTCTGCTCTCAACGCAAACGCACAATGTGGCGACGAACTCATGAAGGCGGCTCTCGGGGCTATGGGCAACTATCAGTACATCAAGGATTTCGACGTCAAACTCCCTGCCGGGGCAGGCAAAGAGGGAACCAAGTTCTCTGTCGTCCTCAATAGCCGCACCCACTATCAGGTCAACATCGCTAACGGCTCTTCCAACGCCGAAAGCGTCGTAGTCGAGATCTTCGACGGTGACAAGCTCATCGGTGTCAACCAGGCAAACGGCAAGACCTTCCCTGCCTTCCAATTCATCTGTAGCAAGACTGGCGCATACAAGCTCCACGTCTACTCCCCGTCGGGTTCCGAGGCATGCGCACGAGCCGTCCTCTCTCTCGTCAAGCAATACACCGAGGCCGAGATGCCATAATCTCACAAGCCTTTCAAACAAAACACCAGAAAGCCCCGCGCCGTAAATATCACGGCGCGGGGCTTCATTATATCTCTATAAAGCAACTATTTTCCCTCCTTACATCTCCCTCATCGTCTCTTCATTCAACGTCACAGTCACCTCCACGCGCCGGTTCTTCTCTCTGCCGTCAATTAGGCGGTTGTCCGCGACAGGGTAGTCATACGAATACCCGCGGGGCGTTACACGGGCCGAATCGACCCCCTGGCGCGCCAAAAGACCACTTATGGCCATAGCGCGCTTAAAAGAGACGGTCATGTTCTCGTCATAAGGACCGACGTTGTCCGTATGTCCGTCGACGGTAACGTCAGCCTTGCTCCATGCCCCCTTTAGCGACGACGTCAACAACTCCAGTGCGCTACGAGCCGAAGCGTTATATCCCGTCACGTTAGGCTCGGCAGACAATCCCGACCCGCCAAGTATCACCTTGATGCCAAGAAGTCCGTTCACGTCCCTGACTGTCAATACGTCAGCCAGTCCTCCCACAATTCGGCTCAACGAATCCGCCTTTGAGCGGACTATTTTGTCAAGCCTCTTGACCTCCCTGCTGTCAACCGACACGCCTATGGGGTTGCCGACAGGCGGCTCCGCACCCCAAGTCGCCCAATCCGTCCTCTGCGCCGATGCCAACACGGGCAGCGACATCATAGCTATCGCCAAAATCTTTTTCATATCCCGAATATACAAAAAAAGAAGAGACCCGAGCTGCACTGGGCGGCTCGGGTCTCCTTATTGCCTTGTTATGCGTCAGGCTCTCGCGGCTACTACTTCTCGGCAGCCTCGATCATCTCCTTGCTGGCGGTGATGTAGACCTCGACGCGGCGATTCTTGGAACGGCCCTCTACGGTGCTGTTGTCAGCAACGGGGTACTCGCTCGCAAGACCGCGGGTGGTGATGTTTGCTGCGGGAACGCCTTGAGAAACGAGGTAGTCGGTGACTGCCTGTGCGCGCTGCTTAGAGAGCTTCTCGTTGACGGCGACAGAGCCGGTGCTGTCGGTGTGACCCTCGACGGTGATGTCGGCCGCGGAGACATCCTCACCGGTTGTGAGGGTCTTGGCGAATGCTGCGAGGTTGGTCTTTGCGCTCTGGCCGAGGGCAGACTTGCCGGTGGCGAACTTGATGCCGTCCTCTCCGAAGGTGACCTGGATGGCCTTCAAGCCGTTCTGATCTTCAACCTCGGTGACCTCTGCGTTCTTCAGGGCCTCAAGCTCCTTCTTCTTCTTGTCCATCTTCTTGCCGATGACGATGCCTGCGGTAGTGCCGACGGCTGCGCCAGCGGCTGCGCCGATGAGTGCGCCCTTCTTACGGTTGTTCTTGGCTACGAGTGCGCCGACACCTGCACCGACGGCTGCGCCAGATGCGCCACCGATAAGGCCACCTTTAGTTGCGCTGCTCGCGTTGCAACCGGTCAGTACGATGGCGAGGCTCAAGCCGGCCATGACTACAAGATTCTTCAGTTTCATTTGTTGAATATTAATTTAATAAGTGGATGTAATTCAACTTGATGGTGTTGACAGTCAGCCGTAAAGAAAAGCATTTCTCGTGACAACCTGCCCACTTCTACGCAGCCGCGACCCTTTTGTTCCACGCCTAAAACGCCTTTTCCGATATTTTAAGCATTCACTCAAGACCACCAGCCGCCCTTTATTTCTTACTCTTTCATACCTTTGCAAACATAAAGAAAATAACTTTAGAAAGATATGTTTGAATACGTAGACCAGACCAAATACACCTACAAGGTCGCCGACATCAACCTCGCCCAGTTCGGCCGCGACGAGATTACCATCTCCGAACTCGAGATGCCGGGTCTCATGGCTCTCCGCGAGAGATATAAAGGCCAGCAGCCTCTCAAGGGCGCGCGCATCACAGGCTCCCTCCACATGACAATCCAGACCGCTGTCCTCATCGAGACACTTGTCGCCCTCGGTGCCGAGGTGCGTTGGTGCTCCTGCAACATCTTCTCCACCCAAGACCATGCCGCAGCCGCCATAGCCAAGGCTGGCGTGCCAGTCTTCGCATGGAAGGGCGAGAGCCTCGCCGAATACTGGTGGTGCACCAAGATGGCACTCGACTTCGGCAATGGTCTCGGCCCCAACCTCATCGTCGACGATGGCGGTGACGCTACTCTCCTTATCCACAAGGGCGTAGAGTTCGACGCCAACCCCGATCTGTACTCCAAGAACTACTCCGACCAGGGCGAGGACTATCAAGAGCTCGTCGAGCTGCTCCGCACCGTCCGCGGAACTGTCAACTGGAAGAAGATTGCCGACGGCATCAAGGGCGTAAGCGAGGAGACAACGACGGGCGTTCACCGCCTCTACCAGATGATGGAGAAGGGCGAGCTGCTCTTCCCCGCCATCAACGTCAACGACTCCGTAACCAAGAGCAAGTTCGACAACCTCTACGGCTGCCGCGAGAGCCTCGCCGACGGCATCAAGCGAGGAACAGACGTCATGATCGCAGGCAAGGTCGTCGTCGTCTGCGGCTACGGCGATGTCGGCAAAGGCTGCGCGCAGAGCATGAGAGGCTTCGGAGCGCGCGTCATCGTCACAGAGATCGACCCCATCTGCGCCCTCCAAGCCGCCATGGAAGGTTACGAGGTCAAGACCGTCGACGAGGTCGTCGAGCAAGGCGACATCTTCGTCACCTGCACCGGAAACTGCGACATCATCACCGCCGAGCACATGGCAAAGATGAAAAACCAGGCCATCGTATGCAACATCGGACACTTTGACAACGAGATACAGGTCGGCCGTCTCGAGCAATGGCCGGGCATCAAGGAGCATAACATCAAGCCGCAGGTCGACCAGTTCATCTTCCCCGACGGTCACTGCATCATACTCCTCAGCCGAGGCCGCCTCGTCAACCTCGGTAACGCCACAGGCCACGCAAGCTTTGTCATGAGCAATTCCTTCACCAACCAGACCCTCGCCCAACTCGACCTCTGGCAGAAGGACTACAAGGTCGGTGTATACCGCCTCCCTAAAGAGCTCGACGAGGAGGTGGCGCGCCTCCACCTCGACAAGCTCGGAGTCCACCTCACCAAACTGACCGAGAAGCAGGCCGACTACATCGGCGTCAAGGTCGATGGCCCATACAAAGCCGATTTCTACCGTTACTAAAGCCGTTAGAGGTACGCTAACAAAAACATCGGGCGCCGATACCGACAGGTATCAGTGCCCGATTTAGTTTTTCGTTGCTCGTTGAGTATGTTGATAGGCCATGCGGCTTTGTCGTTTTGACCTATATAGTCTTTTTGATCTCTCGGCATTTTTGCCGTGCCTTCTTGCTTAAAGCGGCATTTCTTCCTTTCCTTTTGTTGCTGTCCTTCTGTCGAAATATTGGGACGCAAAGTTGCTTTTTTATTTTGTCATGATCCTCATGCGTGACGAGGGGCGGCTTGTCGGGATTTTCTCACTCCCTTTGGCTTTTGCTCACGCCGCCATCCCATCAACGGGTGGCGGCGTGAGCGCAAAAGCATATCGTAGTTTAGTTGGCTGAATTATTTTCTTCCTTGTTCCGATGGCTAAACTAATCTTTTGCCATGATGTGACGCACCACCCTTTCGCCACTTTTGACGAGTAGCGGCTTTTATTTGACTAACAGACCGAACACAAGTTGACAAGTTGACAAAAGGAAAACAAAAAAGGTCGGCACGCTTCTGCGCGCCGACCTTTTGAGAGGGACCGTCTCTCACTCTTATTCGTCAACCTTGAACGCTGCGACAGCGTCGTTCAGTCGCTTTATCATCTCTTGCATCTGTGCCGAGCTGGCGGCAATCTCCTCAGCTCCAGCCGCGTTCTGTTGCGTCATGCGGTTAAGGTCCATGATGGCCGTGTTGACTTGCTGGACGCCAGTGTTCTGCTCGATGCTCGCCGTCGTGATCTCTTTGACGAGGCTGTTAATCTTCTCGATGCGCGGCTTCAGCTCGGCAACATGGCTGTATGCCTCCTCGGCGCCTGCTATGCTGTTTGTCGCCGTCGCGTTGATGTTGCTTGCCGTGTCGTGGGTCTGCTCTGCGAGGCGACCCACCTCTTTGGCCACAACGCCGAAGCCCTGACCATGCTCGCCGGCGCGGGCTGCCTCGACAGATGCGTTGAGTGCCAATATGTTGGTCTGCGAGACGAGGTCGTTGATGTCGTTGATGCTGTCTGCAATGGAGCGGATCGCCTCAAGGCTGTCGTTGCTGACATCGCTAAGGCGGACTGTCGCCTTGGCTATCTCTTCCGTCAACTTGTTGGTGTGTATTGAGTTGTCCGTGTTCTGCTGGATGTTTGCGCCCATCTCCTCCATCGAGCTGGAGATCTCCTCAAGCGACGCAGCCTGCCGGTTGGCGGCGTTAGAGAGGCTGTCCGATGCGTTCTTCATCTGGTTGGCCGAGTTGACCAACGCCTCTGCTGTCTTGCTGATAGGAACGACGACGTCGCGTATCTTGTCCTCCATCCTGTGGACGCTGACTGCTATGACCTCAATCTCGTCACACGCATGGTCAACAGTTACGCTCCTCGTAAGGTCTCCCTCTGCAATGGTGTTGATGTCTGCAACCAACTGGTTGATTGGATCCAACATCCTGTGGCGCAAGCGGAAGTAGATGTATATCAGCATGCCGATGAACACGATAAGCAAGATAGGCATGAAGATGTAGATATTTTGCATGATGCCATCCGTGACCTCCGAGTCGCCCACGAAGACAAACGCGCCAACCGACTCCCCGTTGCAATCAATGAGAGGAAGCGAGGACACGTAGTTGCGGGATCCCAACATGTGGCTGACGCCAACCCATCCGCGACGCTCCAAGTAGTTGGCTGTGCTGATCTCGGAGTCCAGTGTGATGCCGCTTATCGAAACCGAGTCCACCGACGCCATCACGCAGTCGTCGCCCTTGAAGAGGAAGGTCTTTGCCCCATAGCTCGTGTTCTTGGAGTCGTGTCCAAAGTCATATGCTTTACTAACCAAAACGGCGATGCCGATAGGCGTACGCTCGAGGTTTCTCACGACGGTCGCCGTGTATTGCAACAACTGAGTGTCCGTAAATGTGTATGCGCTGAAGGTCCCGGTCTCCTTCGCCCTTGCCACGATAGGAGCCATGTCGATTTTCACGCCATCTTGGTATGTCGAGCTAAGGGGCGAGCCGTTCATGTCTGTAAACACAAAATCTACGGCGTCCGCCACGCTGCGCGTCCACTCGAGTTCGTCTTTCATGACGTATTCGTCCATCTCCGCCACTGCGTCATAGAACACGTCGTAATCGTCACTCAATGTCTCGCACGCCACCTCGGCAGCGCGGTTCTTTTGTTGCGTAAGTCGGGAGATTGTGCCTGTCAATGTTTGCAGCTGTCGGAACTCCACTTTCTTAAGGTCCAAACTCAATGCTACGAAACAATAAATTGTCGCTACAAGCACCATTACGATGCACACCACGCACGGTGTCAGCACCAGGACGCCAATCCTGTTTGTGTTTAACTTGCTCATTTTGTTAATGAAGGGCGGGATTTTAACATTAAAGTCAAAGTTCGTTCTTTTAAGCGAAAAAGCAGACTTTTTATTCTTTTTATTTTCTACGAGTCAATCGCAAAACTGTTTTCTTTCTTTTATCTGATAACTTCGCGCACAAGACAACAGCAAACAGATGATCTTATCCCGCAGGCTCGCTATTGCGCTATCGCTCACGGTCTTCAACGTCAACGCCCTTGCCCAAAACAAGGTGCTACGTGTCGACCTGGCAGAGCAAGGCTCCGAGATGCCCGTCATCGGCGCCAATGTTGTCTACTCCGCCAATGGCGAGAATGGCAGACTCGCCGTGACCGACGCCGACGGCCATGCCGCCCTCGCCCTCCCCGCTCCTGCCCCAGACTCCATCTCCTATGTCATAACTTCCGTCGGCTTCGTCACCTTGCGCGGCAAGGCTTCCACGCGCTCCTCCCTCAAGCTCCTCATGTCGCCCGACGTGCTCAACCTCTCCGATGTCGTCGTGACGGGCAGCCGTGCGCCGCGACCCATAAAGCTCAGTCCCGTCAGCACGCAAGTCATCGGCGGCAAACATCTCGTCGAGGCGGGCTATGCTTCTCTGCAACAAGCCCTCCAGCAGGAGACGCCGGGTCTCAACATCCAAAAAGTAGGCTTCGGCAACGAGATTTCCATGCAAGGTCTCGACGCGCGCCACGTCCTCTTCCTCATGGACGGCGAGCGCATGACGGGCGAGATGGCTGGCAATCTCGACTACGAGCGTTTCAACCTCCACGCCATTGACCGCATCGAGGTTGTCAAAGGAGCAAGCTCCACTCTCTACGGCAGCCGAGCCTCCGGCGCCGTCATAAACCTCATCACAAAGAAGACGTCTAAAAACCTCGACTTTCAGGCCGGAGCAAGGTGGGCCGTGCCAAACGAGCGCAACTTCCCCAACGCCTCGCCTTCCGACTTCCTCTACATGTTCGAGAAAAACGCCGATCGCCCAAATCTCCAGTCGTGGGTCTCCGCCGGACTGCGCATTGGGCGCAAGGTCACCTCCCAAACAGACATCCTCTACAGCTCTTCCGACGCCTTCTATATGTATCAGGCAAAGGAGGACACCAAAACATATACCGCCGAGGCAAACCCTTGGCTCGACCGCGATGTCACCATCAAGAGCGAGTCCAACCGCCCGCCGACGGGCATCGAGGGCTCCGAGCACGTCTCCGTCCAGCAAAAAATCTTCGTCGACGATCTCCGCGGGTTCGGAGCGCAGCTCTACGGAAGCTGGTTCTTCATGAACACCTACGACCTGATTCAGGACATGACTTTCAACCAGTCGCGCGATTACACCGTCGGCATCAAAGCACACTACGACTGCCACGACTGGTTCCGTGTCGCCATCAGCCTCCACGGCGATTTCTACGACCGCTTCAAACGACACGAGAGAATCGACACCCGACAGAAGGTCTACGACAGCCGAATCCTCCAGCCGCGACTCTCCATCTCCTCGGGTTTCTTCTCGGGTCACGACATCATCTTCGGCGTCGAGCACACGTCCGACGACCTCACGTCCGACCGCTTCAATGGCGACGCCTCACACACCATGCAGTCACGCTCTCTCCGAGAGACTGAATATTTCCTTCAAGACGAATGGTCCGTATCCTCCCTCTGGACGCTATCCGTTGGCGTGCGAACCAACTTCAGCCGCGCCTTCGGCCTCATGGCAATGCCTAAGGTCGCCGCAAAATTCACTCCCACAGACTATTGGACGTTCCGGGCCAACTACTCCATGGGCTACCGCTCCCCCTCCATTAAGGAGCTCTTCTTCAACTGGGACAATCTCGGGATGTTCATGATCAAGGGCAATGAGTATCTCAAACCCGAGAAAAACAACTACTTCAGTCTCGGCGCCGAATGGTCCGACGACAACCTCTTCCTCTCCGCCAACGCCTACGCCAACCTCTTCCGCAACAAGATCGAGGGCGTCTGGCGTGTCTACGACATGCAATATAACTTCGAGTACACCAACCTCTCCCGCCAGTCGCTACTCGGCGTCGAGGCAATTCTCAAATGGCGTTTCCTCAACAACTTCACACTCTCCGGCACCTACTCGTTCGTAAACATCTCAAAACTCTCGGGCGTGCAAGTAAGCTCCACCTCCCCACATGCGGCCACCGCCAACTTCAACTACCGCCTCCGACGCAAGAGCTACAGCCTCTCCGCCACGCTCTCCGCCTCTTTCATGGGACGCAAGCGTTTCGACATCCAAGACCGCCTCTCCATCGACGGCCAAAGCCGCGAGGCCTACTTCCGAACCAATCTCCCCCCCTACGCCCTCTGCAACGTCTCCGTCAGCCAGACGCTTTTCAACGCCCTGAAAGTCACTGCCGGCGTCGACAACCTCTTCAACTACGTCCCCGAGACACTCGGCTCTGGTGTCACCATGTTCAACGTCCCCACTACGCCAGGCGCGCGCGCCCACGTCCAGCTCGAGTTTCTCATCGACCAGATTGTAAACGCCATGCGCCAACGAAAAAACTCCGCCCGATGAAACTTCCACTCCTCGTCGCCCTGCTCGCTCTCCTCACGGCTTGCGTCAATTACGACGCCGAGCCCTTCACGGGCTACACCCTCCCGCGCGTCACGGGCTACTCCACGGGCGTCACCAACGATTGGCTCTATTTCAATCTCCGTACGGGCAAGTCCTACAATGCCGCCTCCCCATGCTGCGATTTCAGTGAGGGCGACCAACGGGACAGTGCGCAAATCGCGCTCGATTGGGATGTCGCCTTCTGCGGCTACCGCCTCCGCACAAACAGCGGCACAAGCGGCATTGGGCTCGGCGGAGCTGCCGACCTTGGCTACTCTTCCTACGATAAGTGGACGTCTGCCGACCAGGTGTCCTCTCTTGAATTCTCCGTCGATAACGACACCTCTGTCTACATCACCATGTCGCAAAACGACTGGAACAAATACCTCCTCGCCAACAATCTCGATTTCAGCACACACCCCTGGTTCGACCCCAATACGGGTCCCGCAACGACCCTCTCCTCCGCCAACCCCGTCCTCGCCTCCGCAATTGAGTTCTCCGCCCCGCCTGCCACATACTCCCCCTCCTTCCATACCTATTGCATCCGTTCCGCCGACGGCTCCCGTTTCTTCAAAATCCAAATCGTCTCATGGTACGACGAGCAAGTCGACATCGGAGGCCAGGGTGGCAAACTGTGCTACTACCTCGACGAACTTAACTGACGTATTTTCCGTATCTTTGTCGTAAATGTCACGAATATATGGACATAATCAATGATATAAGCCTCTACGACGCAGGCCCCTCTGCCGTGTGCGTCGGGGTCTTTGACGGGCTCCACCTCGGTCACCAAGACCTCCTCGCGCAACTCGTGGCGCAGGCAAAAAGCCGAAACCTCACCTCCGTCGTCGTAACTTTCGAACCCCATCCTCGTATAGTACTCTCGAAAGGAAACGACCGCGTCGGTCTCCTCACGACTGCCCAAGAAAGAAATGACCTCTTCGCCCAAATTGGCATCGACAAGCTCGTCGTCGTCCCCTTTACGCGCGAATTCTCCGACCTCACAGCCCGCGAATTCCTTAACTCCTACCTCGCCGTCAGGCTCCAAGCCAAGTTCCTCCTCATGGGGTACAACCACCGCTTCGGGTCCGACGACATCTCGCCTGACCAGTACCCTGCCCTCGCTCAAGAGGCTGGCATTCAAACGCTCCGCGCCGATGCCTTCTCACTCCCGGGCAACGTGAAAGTCAGCTCCACCGAGGTTCGCAACGCTCTCTCCCGCGGCGATGTCGCCACGGCTGCCTCACTCCTCGGTCGTCCATACCCACTCTCCGGCAATGTCGTTCACGGCGATGCCATCGGACGCAAGATCGGCTTCCCCACCGCCAACATCGTCCCTGCCGACGAGCGCAAGCTCATCCCTGCCGATGGTGTCTACGCCTGCCAAATCTCTTTCGACGGACAAAAAACACGACCTGCCGTCCTCAACGTCGGAACGCGACCCACCGTCGGAGGCTCCGACCGGCGAATAGAGGCACACGTCCTCGACTTCGACGGCAACGTCTACGGCGACTCCGCCACCATCCTCTTCTTCTCTCGTATTCGCGACGAGAAAAAGTTCCGCTCTCAAGACGACCTCGCCAAACAAATCATGGATGATGTCGCCGCCGCGAGGAACTGCTCGCCAGAATAAGACCACATGCTGCTCTTTGAAAATCATTAGCAAATATTTATCTTTGTTATTTGGATGCGCAGCTTTGATTTTTCCCCCTGATGCGCCACCCGACTCAACCTATTTTTCTAAAAAGCTTCCACAGCTTTGGAGCAACACCAGCCCCAACTCCCAAACCACAAAAAGACCGGGCCCAAGGCACTAAGAGGCACAAAAAATCAAGTTATGATGAGGAGATTACTTTCCGCCCTTGCTCTCTTGTTGGCATTCTTTATGCCAGCTCAGCAAGCCGCAGCGCAAGACCAACTCTCTAAGCCTAAAGCACTCCTGACGCTCAGCTTCATCCGATACCTCGGCTGGAGCGACGCCGCAAGACAAGGAGACTTCGTCATAGGTGTCGTCCGTGACCGCGACCTCGCGCAGTGGCTCACTACGCAATCGCAAGGCAAGAAATTCGGCTTCCAAGATGTCGTCATAAAACAATTCAAGTCGATCGACGAAGTCACAGACTGTCAAGTAATATATGTCTCTAAAAACGTCAGCTTCGCTCGCAACGCGGTCAAGCTCCTCGACAAGGTCGGAAAAGACACCCTCGTCATGTCCGAAGAGGAGGGGGCAACAGAACATGGCTCCATGATCAACTTCGTCGTCCGCGACAGCCGACTAAGATTCGAACTAAGCAAGTCAAACGCCCAGGCGGCCAACATACAGTTCGGCCAAAAACTGACCGACATGACGGCCGCCATCAATCTCTAAAAAATATCATCCAACTCCCTCTCTTCCATGAAGAAGTTTAACTTGAGAGACTACGTCTCCAAACTGAACATCGCCCAGAAGCTCATCGGCGGCTTCGGCATCATCGTCGTCTTCATCCTCATTAATGCCGTGATGACCGCCGCCATCCATGCGTACACCAGACACCTCCAGACAACAGAGACCGAGGAGTACCTCCCCGTCGAGTCCAACGTCGACCTCATGATGAACAAAATCAGCGAGAGCCGACGACTCGCCGTAAACTGGGTCTTCGTCGATCATCAGCCAAACACACCGGACAAGGTCAAACTCGCTTCCATCGTCGATACCGAGTTCGACTCCATCTTCGCCAACGTTAAGGCTAAAACCATCGACTGGGAGAAAGAGTTCACAGACACACTCGCCATCGTCGAGGAGAAGGTTCACGCCCTCTTCGAACTCGAAAGGACCGTCATGAGCAACCTGTCCACCTTCGACTCCTACGACGACCCAATCCTCCTCATGGAGTCCGAAATGCTCGTCCAGAGCGACGGCGACATCGAGATCGGAGAAAAAGAGATACGGGCCTACGTCTCCGCTCTCGGCAAAATCTGCGAGAGCAAATGCAACGACATCAAGACCAGCATCGACCGCTCATCGACGCTCCAGCTCTTCTTCGTTGTCATCATGAGCCTCCTCGTCCTCGGCTCCGCTCTCTTCGTCGGACGTCTCCTCTACATAAGCATCATCACGCCTCTCAAAAAAGGCGTAGCTTTCGCTGAGGCCATCGGCCGCGGCGACCTCACCGTCTCCGTCGACGCCACCTCCAACGACGAGATCGGACAACTCTCCCGTACCCTCCAGTCCATGGTTGAGAACCTCAAGAAGACCGTCGTCACCATCGAGCGCAACGCCAACGAGCTAGTTGCGTCCGGCGTCAGCCTCAACGACTCCTCACAGAAACTCTCCAAGGGCGCATCCGAGCAGGCCGCTTCCGCCGAAGAGGTCTCCACCGCCATCGAGGAGATGGTTGCCAATATCGACCAGAACACCGAAAACGCCGTCGCAACAGAGAAACTGACCTCCTCCACCGTCGAGAACGTCAACCTCTCCAGCCAATACTCCGGCGAGGCAGCCGAAGCCATGAAGACAATCGCCGAGAAGATCACCATAATCTCCGACATCGCCTTCCAAACAAACATCCTCGCCCTCAACGCAGCCGTCGAGGCCGTCCGAGCTGGAGAACAAGGCCGTGGATTCTCCGTCGTCGCTGCCGAGGTCCGCAAGCTCGCAGAGCGAAGCAAGCAAGCCGCCAACGAGATTGTCACGCTCGTCAACAAGGGTCTCAAAGTCACCAAGATGGCGGGCGAGAAGGCTAAAGCCCTCGTCCCGGACATCGAGAAGACAACTGTCCTCATCAAAGAGATCTCCGCTGCCAGCCTCGAGCAAAAGACAGGTGCCGAGCAGATCAACATGGCAATGCAAAACCTCAACGTCATCACGCAAGAGAACGCCTCAAGCTCCGACGAGCTGACCAACTCCGCCGTCCTCCTAAGCTCCCTCGCCTCCAGCCTCAAGCAAGCCGTCGGACAATTCAAGCTCGACGATGAGGCTGCTAAGCAAACCGAAGAGTTCGACAAGGACGCAATAGCCGCTGCCGCAACAGCGCAACAACCCGCGGCAAAGCCGGCTCCAAAAGAAGAGCCCAAGCGCAAGGAGTCGCACAACGACAATAACACCATTCACAAGCCTGGCGTCAAAATTGACCTCGGAAACTCTAAGGAGTTCGATCTCGACAACTACGAGAAATTCTAAACCCCTAAGACAATGAGCAGCATATACAGTCTCGACGTTACGCAAGAAGGGGACAGACGACAACTCAAATTCGCAGGAGACCTCGTCATCAACCACATCGACAAAATGACAGCCGAAGTAAAAGACGCGCTGCCTTCGCCCGTCGACACCACCGTCGTCATCGACAACCCCTCCAACGTCGACATGACATTCATACAGCTCATCATCGCAATCCGACGCACCACAACCGAGGCTGGCAAATCCTTCGTGGCCAAAACCACAGTCAAGGACGACCTCAAAGACCTCCTCTCCAAAGCGGGACTCGACAAGGCAATGGGGATCTAACCCCATAAACGAAAGACAAAAAAACAACAAACGATAACAAATACGCTCAAAAACGAATATGGCAAAGACAGTTCTTATTGTGGACGACTCTGAGAGCATCCGCGAGGTTGTCAACTTCACGCTCACCAACGAAGGTTACGACGTCCTCGTTGGTGTCGATGGCGAAGACGCTCTCAAATTCCTCGACGGCAGACCAATCGACATCGTCATCACCGACCTCCATATGCCAAACCTCGACGGTCTCGGTCTCATCCGCAAAATCCGTGAGATGGACGCCTACAAGCACATCCCCATCCTCTTCCTCACTACCGAGAGCCAAACAGAGAAAAAGATGGAAGCCAAAGAGGCTGGTGCTACCGGATGGATCATCAAACCTTTCGTCCCCGCCAAGCTCCTCAGCGCAATCTCCAGAGTGCTCCGCTAATAAACACTTCGGCGAAGCTGAAACCACGGCGGCGCATGACACCTTTCCCCTCTCTTCCCAACGCAGGCAACAACCTTTTCACGCGCAGCCACGCCTGCTAACGCTTTTTATAGCCCATGCTCGACAAATTCCAACAAAAGTTCGTAGAGGAAGCCCAAGACAACGTCGCGGCAATCGAAGAAGCGCTTTTCGAACTGGAAAAAAGCCCCAACGATAACGAGATTATCGAGAGGCTTTTCCGCTCCATGCACACCATCAAAGGCAGCGGAGCCATGTTCGGTTTCAACGACCTAAGCCACTTCACACACAACCTCGAGACCCTCTACGACCTCGTCCGTAACGGTAAGCTCAGCGTCAATAAAGACATCATCTCCCTCACCTTCGAGAGCCTCGACTACATCCGACAGCTTCTCGACCTCGGTGAAGGCACGCTCTCCGACCCCGACGACATTAAGCGTCAGCAGGACTATATCGCCAAGATTACCAAATACTTCCCTGCTGGCCAGACGCTAACTCTCTCCTCTGCCGAGAAGGCCGCACTCGCCGCCAAGCAAGCCGCCGCCACTGCGGCACCACAGCAGCAAGCCAAGGGACCGCACAACTACCTCGTAACCTTCGCTCCCTTCGAGTCTCTCCTCGACAACGGCACGAACCCGCTCTTCATGCTCGACGACCTCACGGCCCTCGGCTCTTACAAGACGATTGCCTTCACTGCCGATGTCCCTGCCCTGGCCGACTTCGAGCCTCTAAAGCTCCACGTCAAATGGCAAGTAATCCTCTCCACCGACCAGGACGTCAACGACATCAAGGATGTCTTCATCTTCGTCGAGGACGAGTGCCGTATGGACATCGCCAACCTCCCAGACGGCGACATCCTGTCCGCCACTGACAAGCTCGACCCCATTGTCGACAAAGCAATCAAGTCGGGCAACGAGCTTAAAGCCGAAGATTTCGAAGTCTTCAAGCAGGCAACACAACCCGCGCCCGAGCATCCACAGCCTGCCCGAGCAGCCAAAACAGCCTCCTCTGGTGCCGCCAAGGCGCAAGAAAACAAGATAGCAAGCATCCGCGTCGCCGCCGACAAAATCGACGACCTCGTAAATGCAGTCAGTGAGCTGGTCACCATGCAAGCCCAGCTCAACCTCATGGCAGGTAAGCAAAACGACCCGACGCTCACCTCCATCGCCGAGCAAATGGAGAAGATAACAAGGCAGCTCCGTGACAACTCTTTCTCCATCTCCCTCATCCCTCTCCAAGGCGAGCTCGTACAGTTCCAACGACTCGTGCGCGACCTCTGCATCAAGCTCGGCAAACAAATGGAGTTCGTCGTCGAGGGTGGCGAGATTGAGCTTGACAAGAACATCATCGACCACCTCAAAGACCCTCTACTGCACATCATCCGCAATAGCGGAGACCACGGCATCGAGTCGCCCGAAGAGCGTATCGCTGCCGGCAAGAACCCCACAGGCGTCATCCTCTTGAAAGCCTTCTACTCCGGCTCCTCCGTCATCGTCCAGGTTTCCGACGATGGCAAAGGCATGGATCCCGCCAAAATCCGTAAGAAAGCTATCGAGAAAGGACTCATCGACGCCAACGCCAAGCTGACCGACAAGGAGACTCTCAACCTGATCTTTGCCAGCGGTTTCTCAACTTCCGAGAAAGTCTCCGATGTCTCAGGACGAGGCGTCGGCATGGATGTCGTAAAGAGCAAGATACAAGAAATCCGCGGCGAGGTCTCCGTCGACTCCATCGCCGGCAGGGGGACCGTCATATCCATGGAGCTGCCTCTCACGCTCTCCATCATCGATGGTCTCCTCACTCGCATCGGCGGTGAGCAGTTCGTCTTCCCCTTCTCCAACGTCGAGAGAATCCTCAGCCCCTCCGAAATTCAGATGAGCGAGAGCGGACTCGGCGACTTCTTCATCTACGAAGGCAACCAAATCCCCTCCATCGACCTCGACAAGGTCTTCCACGACCACGCTAACGACCTCCCCAACTCCAAAATAATTCTCGTTGAGCAGGGCGGACGACGTGTCGGCATGATCGTCGACGCTGTCCTCGGAGAATTCCAAATCGTCGTCAAGCCCCTCGGAACATACCTCCGCTCCATCGACATGATCTCCGGAGCTTCCGTCATGGGCGACGGCTCTCTCTCCCTCATCATCGACCCCGGCCGTCTCATCAACTACTATAACCAGCAGCGCCTCAAGCGCAAACAGCAGTAACCCGTCAGCTCCATGGAAGAAAACAAATCGGCAACATCTTTCAAGGTCGGCGGCGAACTCTTCGCTGTCAACACCAAGACCGTCCGACACATACTCGAAAACTCTAAGCCCACGCCCGTGCCGCTAACCAAGCCCTTCGTCAAGGGCATCATCAACAACCACGGCACCATGATTCCCGTCGTCGACTTCCGAACACTCCTCGGAAGGGAGCAAGACCCCAACCTCCCCGAGAAATGCATCGTCGTCCTCGGCATCGAGCAAAACGGAAAAGAGGAAATGATCGGCTTCATCGTCGACGAGATGGACGACGTTTTCGAGTACGCCCAAGAAAACTTCACCCCGGAGTCCGTCCTCGACCTCTCCGTCGAAGTCCAAAATGCCGTATTCGGAACAATAAAGCACGACGGCAAATTCGTATGCCTCCTCAAAGCTTTAGACCTCGCAAAGGCCCTACTATAAAACCCGACACGAACAAACAACCATGGAAGAAGAAAAAAATAACTCATTCCTCACTTTCCAGGTCAACGGCGCCCTCTACGGTGTCAGCGTAGCACGTGTCGTCGAAATCCAGGCCTACACAAAACCCGACGCTACGCCTTCTGGGCTCTCCTACATGCTCGGCCTCACCCAACACCGCGGCAGGATCCTCCCCCTCATCGATTCCTCCGCCAAGTTCGGAATGCAGCCAATCCAGATAACACCGCAAACCTACGTCGTCGTCATCGCCGTCAAAAACGCCGACGAGCTCTTCGACGTTGCCCTCGCCGTCGACGAGGTTCGTGAAGTCGTCTCCATCTCCGACGACAAAAAGATGAAAATCGACTCCACCTACAAACCCGGTTACGTGGCATTCGCCTCAAGCACCAACGCCGGTCTCGTCATGGTTCTCGACCCCGACAAAGTCTTCACCGACACCGACGTCATCTCCATGGCAGACATATCCGCACAAGCCAACAAGGCCAACCTCGCCGACAAACAATAACCAATATCTCCCGCCATGAGCAACGACGAGAACGACATACTCTTAGGAAACGCCGAAGGCTCAGACTTCGACGCCTTCCGCGCCGAACTCTCGCCTGCCGACTTCCGTAAGTTCAGCTCATACATCTACGACCAGTTCGGCATCAAAATGCCCGACATAAAGCGTGTCATGCTGCAAGGCCGCCTCCTCAAAAGGATTCGAGACCTCAAAATGACATCCTACTCCCAATACCGCGACTACTTCTTCAGCCCGGAAGGGCAGAAAAAGGAACTCTACAACTTCCTCAGCGTAGTCACAACAAACAAGACCGACTTCTTCCGAGAGCCAGTCCACTTCGACTTCATGCGAAACACCGCGCTCCCCGAATTCTACGATCAGGGAAGACGACACGTCTCCATCTGGAGCTCCGCATGCTCCAGCGGCGAGGAACCATACACCGTCGCTATGGTCATGAACGAATACGCCCTCGAAAAGCCAGGCCTCACTTTCGAAATCATCGGATCCGACATCTCACAAAACGTCCTCGAGAAGGCCGCACGCGGAGTCTACCCCGAAAATGCCGTCTCCATGATCCCCCTCGACCTCAAACGAAAATACCTCCTCAGAAGCAAAAACCGAGAAACACCCACCGTCAGAGTGGCGCCACTGCTCCAAAAGAACTTTTCCTTGAAATATTTAAACCTAATGGACAGCGTTTACGATATAAAAGAAGGGTTCGACATCATCTTTTGCAGAAACGTGCTCATATACTTCGACAGGGAAACCCAAGAACGTGTAGTGCAAAAACTCTGCGAAAAACTAAGATCCGGAGGCTACCTCTTCATCGGACACTCCGAATCCCTCTCCAACATGGACGTCCCTCTCACGAACATAAAACCAACAATCTTCAAAAGAAACTAAATGCGCGCGGATATGAATAACAACATTACAGACAGGCAGCTCCTAAAAGAACTCTCAGCCAGACTCAAACAAAAACAAGAGACTGAGAAGAAATACGCCGACCTGCTCGTCGAATACCAGTCCATGGGCAAAAGACTCAAGGACTCCGAAGCTCTCAAAAGCCACTTCATATCCAACGTCACCAACGAGATCGTCAACCCCTTCACCTCAATCATCGGTCTCTCAAAAGCCATCCTCTCCGTCGAGAAACAAGACTGGAAGAAGATCGTCTCAATGGTCGCGCTCATCCACAACGAAGCCTTCAACCTCGACTTCCAGCTCAAAAACATTTTCACCGCCGCCAAAATAGAGGCTGGCGAGATCCTCCCCAACGTCCAGAAAGTCCATATCCGACAACTCATACAAGGCGTCATCGACTCCTTCTCCATCGTGACGAGGAAGATGGGAATCGCCATCGACTTCGACTACGAAATCCAACTCGGATTCGGTGAGAAAGACTACTACTTCAACACCGATGCCGACAAGCTCAAACAGATTATCAGCAACATCCTCAACAACGCCGTCAAATACAGCTACAAGGACAGCAAGATAACCGTCAAATGCTGGATCGACGACGACCTCCTCTTCGTCTCCATCCAAGACTTCGGAACAGGCATCTCCGAGAAAAACCAAAACATCATCTTCGAGCGCTTCAAACGCCTCGACACCGGCATCAACTCCATCAACCAGGGCCACGGCCTCGGACTCTCCATCGCCAAGGCGCTCCTCGACGTCCTCGAGGGCAACATCGACATAAAGAGCGTCAAGGGCGAGGGTTCCACCTTCACCATCTCCATCCCGCGACTTAAAGTCGTCAACACCGACCCCTTCGGCGGTGACGACGGCATGTTCTTCGACGATGCCGCTGACGATGACGTTGACCTCTTCTAGCCAACAAGCCCTGATGGAGTATTCGCAACACTTCCTCTATCCCTCATCCTTCTTCGCAAGCCGAGAACCTTACGTAGTCAAAACCGTACTCGGCTCCTGCGTCGCAGTATGCCTCTGGGACCCAAAGCTCCATTTCGGAGGCATCAACCACTATATGCTGCCGACTTGGATGGGAAACGACCTCGCCTCCCCCAAATACGGCAACATCGCCATAGAAAAACTCATCGAGAAAATGAGGTTCATGGGCAGCCACGTCGAAGACCTCCAAGCCAAAATATTCGGCGGCGGTGAACTCATCCAAGGCATCGACGGCGGACCCTCATCCACGCAAATCGGGGAGCGCAACATCCAAATAGCAAAACTCATTCTCGAACAATATAAAATACCTGTCGTAGCCTCCTGCATCGGCGGTCAACGAGGACGTAAAATCCTCTTCTTCACCGACACTGGCGAAGTCCGACACAAATACCTCGACAAAAGGCAGTTTTAGACAAGTACCACACAACCTACAACTAACAACTCAAACGGCATGGAGCATAAAATTCGCGTCCTCGTTGTCGACGACTCGGCGGTCGTCCGACAATCGCTCTCCGCCATACTCGAAGCCGACCCGGAAATAGAAGTCATGGGCACGGCTGCCGACCCCATCATAGCCGTCAGAAAGATCCAAAAAGAGGTCCCTGACGTCATAACTCTCGACATCGAAATGCCGAGAATGGACGGACTCACCTTCCTCCGAAAGATCATGGCACAACGACCAATCCCCGTCGTCGTCATCTCCTCTCTCACGACACGAGGCACCGAAGCCGCCATGAAGGCCCTCGAATACGGCGCCAGCGAAGTCATTGGCAAGCCCTCCATGAACCCCGATGTCTTCTTCCAAGAAAGCCACATCATGCTCTGCGACGCCGTCAAGGCTGCGGCGCAATCCAAAATACGACGCGTAACGGCCGACGACATCAAAGAACGCGCCGCGCAAACAAGCCCAGCTCCCATCACCTCCCCCGTCGCTCCCAAGATCGCACCCTCAAAAACTTCACTCCCCGCCGGCATAACTCTTGTCCAGCCTAAATACACTGCCGACGCGATTCTCGAAAAGAGCAACCCCGCCGACATCGTCATCCCTACCGAGAAGATCATCGTCATCGGTTCTTCCACAGGCGGCACCGAGGCCATCCGCACCCTCCTCCGCTCCATGCCTTCCGACATGCCTGGCATCGCCATCGTCCAGCACATGCCTGAGGGCTTCACGCGCTCATTCTCCAACGGTCTCGACCAGATATCCCGTCTCAGCGTCAAGGAGGCTGAGACCGGCGACAAGCTCTACCGCGGCAGGGTGCTTATAGCGCCGGGAAACAAGCACATGCTCCTCAAACGCGTAGGCAAAGAGTATTTCGTCGAAGTCAAGGAAGGTCCCCTCGTCAACCGCCACCGCCCGTCCGTCGACGTCCTCTTCCGCTCCGCCGCACGCTACGCAGGCTCCAACGCCATCGGAGTAATCCTCACAGGCATGGGCAACGACGGCGCAAAAGGAATGAAAGAGATGCACGACGCTGGTGCCCACACCATAGCCCAAGACGAGCAATCATGCGTCGTCTACGGAATGCCGAAAGAAGCCGTCAAAGCAGGTGGCGTCGACGACGTCGTCGCTCTCGAGCGCATCGACGACCACCTCACCAAACTTCTCTCCTTGGCCAAGCCATAAAATTCCACACACACTGACTCTCCCAAATTAACCCCATACACCAAGAAGATGAAAAACAAGAAACTGAAGAGGATGAATTGGATTTGGGCCCTGAGGGGTCTCATCTTCGGTATCATTATTTCGCTTATCGTCTTCCTCCTCGCCGCCGACTCCGACGCCTACCATAACAGCGAACGCACTCTGAGCGATTTCGTCAGGTCTTTCCCTGCCTTTTGGGTCATGCTCCTGCTCCCTATCCTCTGCGCCGCCGCCGGATTTTTCGTCTCTTGGCGAATGTGCGTCATCATCAGGGGCATGAAAAAAGCACTCAAGACGCAAGAGTCTCGCTCCGACTCAATCCTCCAGTTCGTCGAGGGACTCTCCGCAGGCAAGCTCGATGTCAAAATCAATTCCGACGACAAGGACGACGACCTCATCTCCTCTCTCAACCAGCTGCAACACAGCCTCCAGCAGAATCAGAAAGAGGACCTCAAACGCCGTGAGGAGGAACAACAACGCACCTGGGTCACCAATGGTGTCGCGCAATTCGGCGAAATCCTGCGCCGCAACAACGACAACATGCAGGAGCTCTCTTACAACATCATCCGCTACCTCGTCGACTACGTCAAACTCACGCAAGCCGGCTTCTTCCTCCTCCACACGGGTGAGGATAAGGGCGACAACGGCAAAAAGTTCTTCGAGCTGACCGCCTTCATAGCCTACGACCGCCGCAAATATGCAGACAAGACCATCGAATGGGGCGAAGGACTCGTCGGACGCTGCGCCATGGAGAAGAAAACCATCTACATGACAGAGCTCCCGCCTCACTACGTCACCGTCACTTCCGGCCTCGGTGAGGGAGACCCTTCCGCAATAATCCTCGTCCCCCTCAAAAGCAACGATGTCGTCTACGGTGTCATCGAGATGGCGACACTCCTCCCTCTGCTCCGCCACGAAATCGAGTTCCTCGAGAAAACGGCTGAGAGTATCGCCATGACAATATCCACCGTCCGCACTAATATGCAGACAGCCGTCCTCCTCCAGGAAACGCAGCAACAAGCTGCCAAGATGCGCGAACAAGAGGAAATCCTCCGACAAAACCTCGAGGAGATGCGCGCGACACAAGAGGAGAACGAGCGCAAGGAGATCGAGATGAAAGGCTTCATCACCGCCATCGACCACGCCTCCATAAGCATGGAGTTCGCAACAGACGGCACAATCCTCAAGGTCAACGACAACTTCCTCCGCACATTCGGATACAAAGCAGAGGAGATCGCCGACCAAAACATGAGCATCTTCTTCTTCAAGGAAGACCAGCAAGACCTCGACAACCTCCTCGACACCATCAACAACGGCGAGACCTTCAACGGCCGAGTACGCCGTCGCTCAAAACGTGGCGACGAGGTATGGCTCCTCTCCACCTACACCCCGGTCCGCGACTCCGATGGCGAAATCCTCAAAGTCATAAGCCTTGAGACCAATATCGCCGACCAAGTCAAGCTCGAGCACGAGATGCAAGACAGCCAGAAAGAGCTCGACGTCCGACTCAAAGCGACGCGCGCCGAGGTCGAGGCAAAGTTCAAAGAGGTCGAGGCCGTCAAGGTGCGCAACGAGAAGACTCTCGACGGCATGCTCGACGCCATCGTGACGACAAACCAAGAAGGAATCGTCGAGTTCTTCAACGAGGCGGCAGAAAAACTCTGGAGCTACTCCCGTGTAGAAGTTCTCGGACAAAACGTCTCCATGCTCTTCGCCGATGACGACCTCCAGAAAAACGATTTCATCAAGTCGTTCGTAACACCCGACCTCCCCAAGACCATCGGCGAACGACGTGAGATCCCCATTAAAGACAAGTACGGCGAAAGCGTTCCCGTCCTCGCGCTCCTCTGCGAAGCCGAGGTCGACGGTGAGCACTCCTTCACCGCCTTCATCCAAAATATCGAGGTCGAGCTCTTCTAACAAGTCGACTCTCGCCAATCATACTAACCCTCCATGGACGTAAAGGACTTCCTTTCCGAGTTCCATAAACGCTGCGGCTACGATTTCTCCGACTACTCCGTCAACTCCATCTCGCGCCGCCTCTCCAAAATATGTGCCGACTCAAATCTGTCCTTCGAACAGATTCTCGATAAAGCACCTTCCGACAAACATTTACTCCAGCAAGTCGTAGAAGACATAACGGTCAACACCACCGAGCTTTTCCGCGACCCGCAAATATGGGCGACCTACGCCTCACTCCTCCCTCGCCAACTCCCCAAAGGTACGATGTCCACCATCTGGCACGTCGGATGCTCCAAAGGTCTCGAAGTCTATTCCGACCTCATCATCATCCACGAGCTAAACCTCCAAGACCGATGCCGAGTCATCGGCACAGACATCAACCCTACTGTCCTTGAGACAGCGCAACGAGGGGTCTACCCCTTCCGCTTCAACCGCGGCTATGTAGACAACTTCAACGCCGTCATGAAGGCTCTCAACATCGATGTCCCCTTCGAGAAATATTTCTCCATCGACGAGACCTCCGACACCATGACCGTCCGACCAGACATTGCGGCTCAGGCGCGCTTCCTGCTCCAAGACCTTGTCCGCGACCGCGCGCCATTCGCCTACCGCGCCGACGTCGTCTTCCTGCGCAATGTCATGATTTATTTCAACGAGGCCCTCCAGACGCGGGTGCTCTCCGAGATAATGGACAAGATGCATGACAACGCGCTTCTCATAATGGGCAAGCAGGAGGACATCCCTCCCTCCATGAAAAGCCGTTTCAAGACACAAGGCACCTTCTACTACAAAAAAGCAAGATAAGCCAACATGGTCCTGACAACCAACGAACTACGCGACATCGCCCTAGTCCTCTCTGAGAGGCTCAAGGTGGACTATACCCACTTCGCCGACGGATTCTTTCGCCGACGGATGACGCGTCTGTTCGAAAAAATGGCTTTCCACCGCATCCTGGACCTCAATAACGCCCTGGCCTCTCTCGTCAAGTTCGACGAGATAGCCTTCTTCCTCTCCATCCCGCAGACGGAGCTGTTCCGCATCCCCTCTTTCTGGCGCCGACTCGTCAAAATCCTCGCCGACAAGAACATAAAAAACATCTGGATACCAGACCTCGGCAGCTACCACGAGCTCTACAGCCTCCTCATAATTCTCGACATCGCTGGTCGCAGGAAGGATGTCTCCGTGACCGTCAATGTCGTGTCCGACCGCATAACCAACGCCGTCAAAAGCTTAGTCCTCAACAAGAAAGAAGACCCGCAAGACCTCTCCAACTTCCAACGCCTCGAGACACACGCCTCATACGCCGACTACGTCACGCCCGATGCCGACGCCGTCCCTCACTTCCGCCCCGACCTCCTCGACGGCGTCAAGTTCCGAAACGGATGGTTCCTCAACTATGACGACCAAAGCTTCGACGTCATAATTTTCCGCGATGTCCTCCTCGCCTACGACCGCGACCTCCATAAGAAGGCTGTTGCACATCTCGCCGACGCCCTCTCACACCCTGGTGCTGCTCTCTGCCTCGGGGCTATGGAGAGACCTCTCGGCTCCGAAGACCGTTTCGACGCCTCTGCCGCTTCCGACGGCGTCTATTCTCTCATAAAATAACCTCTGCACCATGGAAACCAAGGATTTCAAGGCAATCGTCATCGGAGGATCGGCTGGCAGCTATGCCGTCGTCTCCAGAATCCTTGCCTCCCTGCGTGCCGACTTCCCCATTCCGGTTGTCATATGCATGCACCGACTGAAGCATGTGCGCGCCGGCTTTGTCGAGGCTCTCAATGACAAGACCTCTCTCTCCGTCGTCGAACCTTATGACAAACAACCCGTCGAGCGTGGCTTCGTCTACGTAGCTCCCGCCAACTACCATCTCTTCGTCGAGTACGACTCAACAGTCTCGCTCTCCATCGAGGAGCCGCACCTCTTCTGCCGTCCCGCCATTGACAATACGCTCTCCTCTGCCGCAAAGACTTGGCGCAACAAACTCGTCGGGATAATCCTCACGGGGGCTAATAAAGACGGCGCGGAAGGGCTCAAAGACATAGCCGACCGCGGAGGCTACACCATCGTTCAAGACCCGACCACCGCCGACGTCCCGACAATGCCCCGTGCGGCTCTCCGACTCCTCAAACCCGATGCGATTCTCTCCCCCCAGGGAATCATCGACTTTTTGAAAAACTTCTGATGAAAATAGTCACCAAGAAAGATATATCGACAATCCTGCGGACCCTCTCTCCTCTCCTCCACGCTCAAGTCCGCAGGTCTTATATCGTCGTCTGCGCTGCGCTCTCCACTGCGGGCAAGGCTGTCGTGCGCTTCATGGGCAAGGCCTACGTCTTTCTTGCCCAGAGTTTCCATGGGCTCCTCGCCCTCCCTATGGTCGTCAAGATCTACGCTCTCCTCCTGACGCTCATCCCCCTCTTCGCTGTCTGGCAACTCTTCGCCTACCGGCTCCCTCAGCCCACCTTCACTTCCGTCAACATTCTCGTCGCCTTGATTCTCGCAATATCCATGCTCCGCATAGCTGTCTTCTCGCATAAGCGCATGGAGGAAATGAGGGTGCAGAACGACGAGATTATGGCACAGCTCGACAAGCGCGAAGCCGAACTCGCCAGGCTGAAATCCGACATCTTCGAGCTCCGCAACAAGACGCGACGCGGCAACGCAACCAAGAAGAGCGCAGAACGCTTCGTCGAGCTCGCCAAGTCTCAAAAACTATCTGCTGGGACGACAGAGGAGAAATTCCAATACCTCGTAACTGCCATAACAAAGATCTTCGACGTCAGCGGCGTCGTAGCGTACGCGCGACGCTCTCAAGACTCCGACGAGTTCGACATCGCAGGGCGATTCGCTCTCGCCGAAGAACCTCCAACAACAGTCGTGGTCGAAGGAGAGGGCATCCTGGGGCAAGCCATAGCATCCAACAAGGCCCTCACGCTCCCGGGAGTCCCCAAAGACTACCTGACAGCCGTCTCCGGTCTCGGCAAGAGCCGAGCACTCAATGTCTACGCACTCCCTCTCGTGTCGGCAGGCTCCGACGCGGTCGTCGGGGTCATCGAGGTCGCTTGCTTCGCCAAGCTGCCTCTCGCCTCCGAATGGGAGAATGTCGAAATAGAGCTTAGCGAGATTATATAGCCACAAATGAAGAAGAGAAAAAACAAAATATCCTGGGACTACCTCTCACCAAAGGGCTTCACCGAGCTCCAATGGTACGCCGCGCTCGTCCTGATCCTCATCATTCTCCTCCTCGGATGGACAAGCATGATGGGACTCCTCGGCTTCAACGTCTCTTTTGGCAACATCCTCTACCTCCACCACTACCTCTTCACTTGGTTCTTCGACGCCCTCACACTCTTCTCCCTGGCGCTTGCCCTCTTCGTCTCCAATTATAGGCGGATAAGGCTCTCCGAGCTGCAAGACGACATCTCAAAACTCCAAAACGTCATATCCTCCAGCATCACCATCGCTGAAAATATCCGCGAGGGGCATGACGTTGACCGATCCCGCGTCTCGTCCTCCGAACTCGGCCGTACGCTCATCAATCTCGGCATGAGTCTTCAAGACACCCGCGCCAAGGAGCAGAGCTTCAACTGGGTGAGCCGAGGAAAGGAGAAGATTTCTGATATCCTCCGCGTCCACACCCGTATCGATGACCTCGCCGAGGCCACCATCGAGGGCGTCATATCCTACACGGGCGCGGTCCAAGCCGCTTTCTACATCCTTGAGGGTGACACTCTCAAGACCATCACGCAATACGCCTACGACCGTCGCCGTTTCGAGAAGAATGAGATAAAGGTCGGGCGCGGCCTCGTCGGTGCTGCCGCCTACGAGAGGCAGATCATCTACCGCACCGACATCCCCGACGACTATTTCACCATCACTTCTGGCCTCATCGGCAACAGCAAGCCTAAGTCCATCCTCATCATCCCCCTCAAGCAAGAGGAGGAGGTGCAGGGAGTCATCGAGATGTCCTTCTTCCAAAACTCTCTGCCTGAGCACTATAAGCTCCTTGCCGATGAGATAGGCTCAATGGTCGGCTCCACGCTCTACAACCTCAAGATCAACCAGCGGACAGAGACCCTCCTCCGCGAGTCTCAGGAGATGACTGCCGCCCTCCGTGAGAACGAGGAGAAACTCAACGAGAACGCGCGGGAGATGCGCGAGGCAAAGGACAACCTCGAGATCTCCAATACCGAGCTCGCCCGCAAGATCGACGAGATTAAAATCGCCCAAAAGAAACAGGACGCCATGCTCTCCAACGCGTCCGAGTTCATCTCCATCTACGACGCCAACCGCGAGGTCATCTACGAAAGCCCTTCCATGAAACGAATCCTCGGCTACGACCCCGAGGAAGAGGTCCACGGAATGGACGAGGAGTGGATGATGCCGACAAGCTTCAAGAAGGTGAGCGCCATGTTCGACTACCTCCTCGCAACACCAGGCGGCGAGATGAAAATCGAATACACCTACCTCAAGAAAAACAACGAGCGTATCTATCTTGAGACCCAAGGCAAAAACCTCCTCCACGACCCTGCCATCCGAGGTCTCATCTTCAACACCAGCGACGTCACCGAGCGCAAGATGCGTGAGAACGAGGAAAAGCGCACTGGTCGTATGAAGTCTCTCTCCGAGAACTCGCCAGACGTCATCATCCGCACTTCCCTCAAGGGCAAAATCCTATACTCCAACCCCGCCGCAGCCAAGTTCCTCGGCATCTCTACGGTCGAAAAGGCAAAGGAGCGCATCCTGCTCGATCTCATCGAGGAGGAGTCTTTCCGCAATTTCGTCAACGACGTCCTCAAGAACATACGCAAGACGAAACGCCAATGCTCCACGGAGCTTGAGCTTGGGCAGAAGGACAAAACCTATCTCGAGGTGCGCGCCATCCCCGAGTTCGACGATAACGGCTGCGTCGACTCCACGCTCTTCACCATCCACGACGTCACGGAGATCAAGCAACTCGAGCAAGAGGCCCAAAAGGCGCGAGAGGATGTCATGAGCTCCATCAACTACGCCAAGCGTATCCAGTTCGCCCTCCTCCCCGAGGAGTCCGAAATACAGCAGCGTTTCCCAAACTCGTTCATGTTCTACCGCCCAAAGAACATCGTCAGCGGCGACTTCCCTTGGATATACAACCATGGCGACGTCACATATATCGCCGTCGTCGACTGTACGGGTCACGGTGTCCCGGGTGCGCTACTCTCCATCATCGGCTACCTCCTGCTCAGCAACATCGTGGCCAACCATCCCGACCTCGCTCCCTCCGACATCCTCGACCGTCTCCACGAGTCCGTCCGCGACGCTCTCAAACAGAAGACAAGCGAAGCCAATGCGGGCGACGGCATGGACCTCGGCCTTCTCCGCATCGACCCTGCTGCCCGTCAGGTTCAGTTCGCAGGCGCGCACCGTCCGCTCTATTATCTCCACATGAGCCGCCCTGGCGCTTTCGATGGCGCCGAGGACTGCAAGTTCCAAGAAATTGAGGGCACTCGCAAGGGCATCGGTGGCAAGCCGCTCCCAAATGGTCGCCCCGAGAAGGCTTTCGCCAACAATGTCATAGATTACCAGCCTGGCGACCGCCTCTTCGTCTTCTCCGATGGCCTCCCCGATCAGCTCGGCGGCGAGGAGCATAAGAAGTTCTTCACCCGTCGCGTCAAAGAATGGCTTGCGCGCAATGTCGACGAGAGCATGAACTCCACGTCTAAGGACCTTGTTAAGACTTTCTATGACTGGAGGGGCAATGACAAGCAGGTCGACGACGTCCTGCTCATTGGCATTGAGCTCTAAAAACACAACACCTTTCAGGCTATGAATCCTCCTTTCTCCAGTAATAGGTTCCTTGAATACGCATATTCGCTATATCAGGATCTACCGACAAAAGAGATCAATCTGGTCTACGTCGGCGGAGTCACCAGCGAGGTGACTCGCAATTTCACCATCATGACCGAGGAGAATCTCCTCCGCCATGCCGAGCCCGGCCCCGTCCAGCGCAAGGTCTTCAACGTCATGGTCGAGACCATGCAGAACATAAGCCGCCACGCCGATATCATCACCGACGACCCCACAGAAGTCCGTCGCGGAGTCATCATCATATCCCACTCAGAAGAGGCGTACTCCATCGTCACGGGCAACCTCGTGCGCAACGAGAAGGTGTCAAGGCTCAAGAGCAAGCTCGACACCATCAACTCTATGGATCGTCAGCAGCTCGCTGCCGCATACAAGAAGCAAATCATGGAAGGCTCCATCTCCGAGAGTGGCGGTGCGGGTCTCGGTTTCATCGATGTGGCAAAGAAGAGTGGCCAGAAGATTGAATACAGGATTCTCGACTTAGCCTCCGAGCTGCCAGGGTTCTCTTTCTTCATGACCATCTGCACTGTCCTCCGTAAGCAGGCTGGGGCGTAATTCTGATTTATTTAGTTCGGATCGCCGAGACGCTCCTTCTCCTGCTTTATTCTGTCAGCCGTACAATACCATAAGGCTCCAACCTCACCGCTCCTTCTCGTGCCGTGCCAATCTTGTTTGCGATGTAGCATTCCGCCCCCTCCGCCAATGCTGGCAACCATCCCTCGCAATTAACTACGCAAACGTCACAATCCGCGCCCTCGCCACACGCCTCGTTCACTACCGCTATCCTCTTTCCTCCCGTCTCGACTCTCTCCACGTTCCCCATATTCCTGACCTCTTCTAAGTCCAAACCCCGGCGACGTGCCCATGCCTTGACCGCGCGCCTCGACCCTGCATGCCCTGCGTCGGACATCAAAGCCTTTGCGTGCCAGCCGTCCGAAACCAGCAAGTTGACCCTCCCTCCCGACGATACGATAGTTACCTCGCTCTCCCTTCCTAAGTCAACGACACCAAACGTCACCATCAACGACGCCAATCCTGCGGCTGCCGCCCTTCTCCAAAACACGCCTCCCTTCCTCGCCCACGCAAGCAGGCTCGCCGCGCAAAATGCCATGGCGGCGAGTTTCCATACGTTCTGCGGACCCATGCTCACCTCCGCCATCGGCAATCCTGCCGCCCAATGGCTATACCCACCTATCCATTCCGACAGAGCGTTCAGCGCAGCCCCTGACGCGTCGCCCAGCAACCAAACGTCAGCCACCAACGGCCCGAATGTCGCCAGGTTGAATGTCAACCAGATGCTCGGTATCACGACAAGGTTGTTCATCCAGAAATACGTGGGGAAGTAGCCGAAGCAATATGCCGATACGGGTGTCGTGGCTACCTGCGCGACGATGCTCACCGCCAATGACATCCCGACAATTCTCACCGCCTTCGCTATGATCTTTTTCAACCATCCCCCTTTGCCCCACGCCTCGGTCTTCCTACCGACCCACATCTCCGCAGGGCCCACCGCCATGCACAAGCCTCCGACGGCCGAGAAACTCAACCAGAAGCCTATATTCTTGACCGACGTCGGGTCTGCCGCCACTATCAAGGCCATCGCCGCGACAAGCGAATTAAAGGGCTGAGGGCGTCGCCCTCCCCATCCGCCTATGACTACGAACGAGAACATTATCGCTGCCCTCACGACCGACGGCCCCATGCCTACAACTATTGCGTAGGCCCACAATGCAAATATCGTCACTACTGCAGATGCTTTCCGACTGCAAAATAATGACATCAACAGACCTACCGCCCATGCGAGCACCCCGACGTGCAATCCGCTGACCGCCAACACGTGTGCCGTTCCGCAGATGGCAAACTCGTTCCGCATATCGCTACTAAGCTCGCTCCTGTCTCCCAATGTCAATGCCCTCAAAAATCCTATGTTTTCTTGTGCTACGCCCATCCTCTCCAGTCTCCGCCCATACCATTCGCTAATCGCGCCTACCATTGAGGCGATGCTTTTCTCTCTTTCTGTCTCTTCTATCTTACTCCCGCGCCCCATCGACGAGACCCCTTGCGTCTCAAGGTATTGCCGATAGTCAAATCCGCTCATCATGTCTACTTGCGGCTCTACCGTCGAGCCGCTCACTCTCACCTTGTCTCCGCACCTCAGTCTGTCTCCCAATTCCCTTACGTTGCGCCTCGTGCCTTCTATCTGCCATTTTGAGCGTCTCGTCTCCATTGCTCGTCCGTCTGTCGCCACGCTGTCCGTCTCCACAATGAACTTCAGAGACGTGCTGTCTCTTTTTACCATCCTTACTATCGTTCCCGTCAGTTCATATCGCTCTCCGTCGTTTGTGAATGTCGTCTTGTTCGTCTGGGCGTTGTGCGCTCCGAATGCGAAGGCGCAGCAACATACAAGACCCAAGAACAACAAGTCGCGCGACTCGCTGTGACGTCTTAGCCTCTTCCTGAAAAATGAGAAAACGACGATGGTCGCAAGCCCAATCGTGGCAATCCATCCCCAAGGGGCGTCGATGCTCATCCCCGCGGCAGTCCCTACTACGAGCGTCAGTGCGACAGGCAGCAGCGGCAACCTCCCTAAGGTTGTCGCAACGGTGTCTCTTGTCGTCTTCTCTCTCTGCATGGTGTGTGGGAAACAGGGTGTATATACGGCGACAGGCGACCAGAAACATCTGTTTCAAGTCGCCTGTCTTGTCGGGGTTACGAGACTCGAACTCGTGACCTCCACGTCCCGAACGTGGCACGCTACCAACTGCGCTAAACCCCGATTCTGTCACAATGACAGCGCGAATTTAATCTATTTTCTTGTTCTTCTACGTCATGAGCCTCCTTTTTTCCTCCTTATGCCTCGTCTCTTATCGAGCGGAGCAGGCGCTGAAGGTCGTCCTCGCGCTCCAGCTCCATCTTTTTGCGCATCCGGTATCTGAGCATCTCGACGCCGCGGATGCTGATGTTCATGAGCGGGGCTATCTCCTTATTCATCAGGTTCATGACGATATAGACGCACAGACGTTTCTCGTTCGCGCTTATCCATGGGAACCTCTTCTGCACCTTCTTCAAGAAGCTGCCGTTCACGGTGTCGAAGTTCTCCTCGAAGCGCCGCCAGTCGACTCGGGAGTCTGAGTCCTCTGTCAATTTCGACTGCATCTTGGCGAGCCTCTTTTGCGCTGCTGCCGCGTCGCCGTCTTTCAAGTCCTGCTGTATCTGGCTGAGGTCGCGTTTTGTCCTTGATATCAAGTCGTTGCGGTCTATGGTTCCCAACATGACGGCCGACAGCTCCATGCTCTTGCTCTTAAGCAGTTCTTCCATCTTCTCGTTGCGGAGTAGCAATATCTCTTTGTCTCGCGCCAACGCCTCTTTGGCAAATTGCTCCTCGCGCAGCCGCATCTCTTCCTCCTTTTGCTGTGTAAGTCTGGCTCTCGACCTCTTGTTGTGCCTCTTCACGAGGACGACGATCCCGACCACGCCACCGATGAAGGCTATGGCGTACGCCGTCCATGCCCACCACGTCAAGTACCATGGCGGCAATATCGTGAACCGCAAAGTGGCTTGCCCCGTCGGTTCGCCATCTCCTATGCGAGTGGCGACAGTGAACTCATAGTCTCCTGGGCTGAGGTACGTGTACTCTTTTTCCATCGCCGAGTCCCATTCCGTATATTCTCCCGTGCCGTTTCTCCGGAGTCGGCAGCTGTATTTGTTGCTGGCATACCTCTGCTGAGCGCATCCGTACGATATGCGTATCGAGTTCTGCCTGTAAGCTATTTCGGGGTGAGTCTCCGTCCCGTTGTACGTATATCCCCATAATGTTCCCTCTTCGCCTGGCGTTATTGACGACAGGCGGCGTATGAACACCAATGTAGAGTCTTGGACTGTGACGTTGTTTGCGTCCGCCATGGCGAAGCCCTGTACGCAGTTGACTATTGCGCGCATTCCGCCTATGGGGGTTATCTGCGTGTAGCCATATAAGTACAGCCACGGCAAATCCCATACCGTCCTCGATTTCTCTTCCAATGCGCCTTTCTCTTTGTCAAACTTCCGTATTTTCAGACTATTGCGCACGATGTACCATATATTTCCCTCCGTGTCGCGGGTCGCGCATATATAGAAAACCTCGCTGCCGTCCATCTGGTCAAGAAGCTCGGCGGTGTCAGTCAGTTCGCCATTGTCGTCCGTCACTCGGCTCTTTTCCCCGACGCTCACTATTATTTGGTCGCCAAGCCTGATGACGTTGCTATACTGCGTCGGGTCTTGGGGCTTGACCTCTATAATCTCCCTTGCGCAACGGCTCATGTCTTGGCTGAGCGTCAATCGCTCGACGCCTCTGTCTGTGCTGGCCCATATCCTGTTCTGCGCGTCTATCTCGAATGTCTTGGCTTTGGCTGGCGCACCCTCTATCTTCTTCAGAACCACGACGTAGCCGTCGACCTCGCCCACGACGTACATGCCTCTGTACCCTCCGGCTATTGCCACCTTCTCGTCAAACATCCTTACCTGCCAGATTCCGTCGTCTTTCATCACGGCCCTCAGTGTGCCGTCTTTCATCACTTGGAAAAGCCCCCGGTCATGACAACATACCACGGCATTGCCAATTCGACCGAGACCCCATACCTGACCGATGCTCCCGCCGATGAACGTGGCGGAAAGATCCCCGACGCCAGTAGGGTAGGGTGCTGCGAATAGCCCGCGGTTGGTGCCGAGGTACATCTTGTCGCCCTCCGAAATCCATGCGTACCCGCTGCCGTACCTGTTCGTCGCACTATACAGCTGCCGCAATGGCGATGCGATGTTTATCTCGCTGATCCCCAAATCCAATCCGCACCATAGGTTCCCTCCTTTGCCAAAAGCCACAGACAATGCCGTATTGTTCTGCAATCCGTTTGCCACGCTGACCATCTGCGCTCCATGACCGTCAACGCCCGTTATGGCGACTCCGCCTGCCACTGTCCCTATTGCTATGTGCCGCTCGTTCACTGCCAATGAGAATGGCATGTTGCGCCGAACGTATTCGTCAATGTCTGTCGTCAGTCGTTTTATCTCTCCTCTCTCGTATGTCCATAGTCCCGCGCTTGCCGTGCAGACCAAGAGCCTGCCGTCTTCCATCTTGCGCATCCCTTTTATGTCTCCTGCCGCAATGACGTCCGACTCCTTCACTTTGTTCCACTGCCTGCCATCGGTCAGTCGGAACAATCCGTCTGCTCGCGCCACGAAAAGTGTGTCGTCGACAACGGCCATGGCTATCGTGCGGGCAGGGCTTTCTGCGCGTGTCGTGACGCTGTCGGAAGCCGAGTATGACATCACGGCGTCAAGTGTCATGAAGTATACTTTCCCGCCCATTGTCTCGATCCCCCACACGTCGCCAAAGTCGCTGTCTGCGTCGGGCATCAGTTTCGACAGGTTGTCATATTCCAGTCCTCCAAGGCCGTCGCTCCTGAATACGCCAAACTCATTGGCTCCGCCACAATATATTTCTCCGCTCTCCGTCACCTTGACGCTGCGCGGCGAGCTTGAGTTGTTCAATCCGTAGAGCGACCATCGCGCGCCGTCATATTCAACAAGGCCATACTCGTTGGCCACGTATATCCACCCGTCGGGTCGCTCCGCTATGGCCCAGTTCTGACGACCCGCCCCATAGGTCTCGCGAGAGTAGTTGGTGACTGGTATCTGCCAGGCGGCTTTAGTGGTATAAGTGATGGTTGTGAGCAGGGTAAATATTAGTAATAGATGTTTCATGCAGAGGAACTTCTTTTTGATGTGCATCGCAATAATAAACAAAATTTCATACTACAACACTACTACGTACACCCCGAACGCCCTTTTCGGGGGCTTTGTTTCCCACCAAATATGCCCGTCCGTTACCTCTCTTTACCTACGACTTTTGAGAGTTTGTCCGTTTGTTAACTATCTGTGTTTTAGAGATAACGGCATAAGTTGTAGTATCGAAAACGAATGGTTTAGGATGGTTGGGGAGTTTACGTAGAGCCACATTAAACACTTTTTAAAATCTATTCTTTCACTTTTGCGGTGTCGGCAGCGACAAACCGACGGAATAACAACTTTCAAACTAAATACGCAATGAAATTGAATAGATTTTTGGCGTTCGCCGCCATGGCCGCAACGGCTCTGTCTTTCTCCTCCTGCTCCAGCGACGATGATGACAATAATGACGATCCGCAGCCTGAAGACTCCAAGCTCGAGGCAGTCATCGTCTCCCCCACCACAGCTTCCATCAAGGTCGGAGAGTCTGTGACGATAACCGCCTCTCTCGTCCCTTCCACCGCGACGGATGTGGTCGAGTGGTCGACGTCCAACGCTTCCGTCGCCACAGTGGAGGACGGTGTAGTGACCGGCGTCAGCGCTGGCGACGCATACGTTACTGCCGCGGTCGGTAATCTCGCGTCGATGTGCAAAGTGACCGTCAAGGCTGAAGGCTCGAGTGACAACGATTATTTCGATCAGCCTAAGGGTTCGAACTTCTACGTCTTCCAGCTCGACGGCCAGACCTACTCTTCTATCCAGAGCAACGTTGTAATGGACCTCCGCGTTGATGAGACTGCCAGCAAGTACCTCTACATTTGGGATGGTACCTATAATGCGGGCAACACTATCGGCAAGAACCCCTTCGGCATCGCCGAGGGATGGGTCTCCCTCTCCGTGGCTTCCGTTGGTTGGAGTGGCATGGGTCTCTGCTACGGCGATGCCGACAAGCAGTATGACCTCAGCGCTCTATATGATGTCTACGCCAACCCTTCCGACTACGTGTTCCACATCGCTATGAAGAGCGAGGACGATGCTGCGCACTGCCTCATCCTCTACGGTCAAGGCACTGAGACCAAGTTCGGCCTCGGAGGATCCTTCTCCGACAACGGCGTCACCTACGAGAGCCTTGGCGACATCTCACGCGATGGCAAATGGAACGAGATCGAGGTTCCTATGACCAAATTCGTCGAGGCTGGTCTCGTATGGCCGGAGACCTGGCAACCCACAGAGGGGCAGAACGTCATCGCTTTCCTCTCTGGCGGCAAGACTGGCACCCAGCTCCAGTACGATGCCATGTACATCTACAAGCCAGCTAAGTAATCTCCCCACTCTTCAACAAGTGTAGTTTATATTGGTTCGAGGTCGCGGCGGGCAGAGTCGGCACACTATGTCCGCCGCGATTTTCTCTTAGCTCCAAAACTTCCCTTAATTCCCGTCTCGCCATGACTCTCTTAAAGTCCATATGCCTGCTCGCTTTGCCGACGCTCGCCTTTGCGGCGTGCGACAGCGATGACGATCCATCCTCGCCCGACAACACGGACATCGAGGTGCGTCACGTCGCCCAGCGCAGCGCAAAACGCGGCGTAGGCTACTCGTTCCAATTGCCGCAGACCGATATGTTCCTCCTCGGCAATACAATAAGTTGGTTCTACAATTGGGGCCCCGACTGCTCTGCCGACGTTCAGGCGCAAGCCGCGCGATATGGGGTCTCGTTCGTCCCTATGGCGTGGAACAACAACTACGACACTGCGCGCATCAGCAACATGATCCGCGTCTTCGACAATGAGTACCTCCTCGCCTTCAACGAGCCAAACCTCACAGACCAGGCGAACATGACGCCTCAAGTCGCGGCAAAATATTGGCCCGCCCTCCGCTCCTATGCCAAGTCCAATGGGCTCAAGATCGTCTCGCCAGCAATGAATTACGGCACTCTCTCGGGATATAACGACCCCGTCAAGTGGCTCGATGAGTTCTTCGCCCAAGACGGAGTCTCCATTGACGACATCGACGCCATAGCTCTCCACTGCTACATGAACTCTGCCTCCGCGCTCAAAGGCTATATCGATATGTTTGATAAGTACGATAAGCCTCTGTGGCTCACCGAGTTCTGTGCATGGGACGGTGGCGTTGCGTCCGCAGCGGCGCAAATCTCATATATGAGCGAGGCGTTGGCATATCTTGAGGAGTGTCCTGCCGTCGAGCGATACGCATGGTTCATCCCCCGTTACAACGGCTATCCCTACATGGCTCTTCTCTCCGACGAGAGTCTCTCCGACGCGGGCAAGGTTTTCCTGGCAGCCTCCACGGCCGATAAGAACGCCTACGCTCTCAAAGGGCAGAAGTGGGCGGCCACGGCTTGGCAATCCTCCAACGCAAGCGACGGTGTCTTGCCCGGGCAACAGTTTTCCGCAGCGCCTAAGCTCTCTGTCACGTCCGATGCCGAAGCCGTCTCCGACGTCGAGGTCAACAGCTTCTCTTTAGGCAAATGGCTTGAGTATGGTCTCGACGCTACAAGTGCCGTATCCTCACTCTCGCTTCGCCTCTCTACCCTTGTCCCCACTTCGTTCTCCATCTCTGTCGACGGCGAGGTCGTCGCCACGACAGAAGAGCTGTCCACCAAGAGTCAGTGGGCGACCATCGAGGTGCCTCTCTCTATCTCCAAGGGAGTCCACCGCGTCCGTCTGAGCGTGACCAAGGGCTCAACCTCACTCAATTGGATTCTCTTTGATTAATGTCCACATAAAAATTCATGACTTATGATTAAATCCTACTTGCTTTTAGCCGCCATGTCGCTGGCTGCCGTCGGCGCGTCGGCACAATCCGCCCGAAATGTGTCACAGGGCTGTTCCGCCGAGGCGTCCTCACCCGCCGCTCAAGAGGTCGCCATGCTCGGCTGCGATGGCGATGAGGGTTCCCGCTGGGAGTCTGCCGGCGGCATCGATGATGTCACTTGGACTGTCGATCTCGGCAAGGTGTACACCAACATATCTGAGGTTCAGATACTTTGGGAGAATGCATATGCCAAGTCCTTCGACATCGAGGTCTCCAACGATGGCGAGACATTCACGTCTGTCGCGAATGTCTCCGGCCAGTCGCTCAGCGAATTCCCTTATCTCCAGTACGTCCCCATTTCCAACGCCTCCGGACGTTACGTCCGTTTCGCAGGCAAGGAGCGTGGCACTGCCTATGGTTACAGCTTCTGGGAGTTCCGCGTCATGTCTTCCATGTTCGACCCCGATGCTAATATCGCCCTTGGCAAGACGGCCACGGCAGGTCTCAATTTTGCCGAGGCTGGCTCTTCCAACGACGGCAATCTCAACACTCGTTGGGGCTCTGCCGGCGACGGCAAGGACGACTATGCCAACCAGTGGTGGATGGTTGACCTTGGCGCGGCATACAACCTCCGCAACATCCAAATCTTCTGGGAGGGTGCCTACGCCGAAGTCTATGTCGTCGAGGGTCGCACGTCTGGAACAGGTGCGTGGAAAACTCTCGCGTCTGTCAATGGTGCAGAAAACACTACCGTCGGCAATGCGGAGGAAAGTGTCAACACTATCCCCCTTGTTGGCAGTACCGCGCGCTACCTCCGCATCCGCTCCACGCAAAACTCACTCGGCAACGCTTACGGCATGAGCATGTGGGAAGTCCGCGTCTATGCCAATAGTGTGGCGACCTCCATTCGCAAAGTGACGGAGTCGCTCCCCGTCAAGGTCGCAGGATGTACCGTCACTGTCACCCCAACCGCCAACACGGGTGTCGACGTCTTCACCCTTAATGGCGTGAGAGTCTTCTCTTCATCTCCCTCCTCCGAGTCAGTATCCGTAACGCTCCCCGCCGGCTCTTACGTCGTCAAGTCTGGTGCTGCGTCCTCACTTGTCTCGCTCCACTAAGCCATTCTCTCATCCATAAATAATAGTCATACTTCCAACCTTTGCCCTGCGCTGTTCTATTTAAATGGCGTAGGGCTTTGTTCTTGTACGTGTGGGTTAAAAACAAGTGACCTGCGTGAACCATTAGGCTCGCGCAGGTCACTTATGAGAAAATCACAATCAAACAGAGCGGGACCGTTGTCCCTGCTCAGCTTCTGCCGTCGCGGCAGTCGCTACTAAAAACCTCCATTATGAAAAACTATCACTTTCTTTTTGTTGACATGGCAAAGGTAAAAATGCAATATCGGAGACCATATTTTTTTCAATAACCTACCACTTTCTCTCAACGAAAGTCGCCTTTCGCCCTCGTTTGCCATGTCTCTCTCTCTCAATGCCCTGTTTTACAGCCATTCCCCGTCCTCTGCCAACCGCTATTGCGCCTGAATAGTCCTCTTTCCTCACTTTCGTTGACGAATTTCCGCCCCTCGTGGAAAACATTATACCACCATCAATTGCCTGTTTACATTTGCATTGTCATAAGACAAGAAGCAAAAGAGTGTTTTCATAATAGAGGTTCAACAATGCCAAGGGACAGCCGCGACGGCAAACCCGAGGTCCGGACAACGGTCCGGAGACAACAGTTTGATAGTTACAGTGAAACAAAAACACCCCGTGGCACAGCGATGCGCCACGGGGCTTTTTGTTGCCTCGAGCCTCAATCTCCCCTCCGTCTGCTGCGCTTTTTGATTTGTCCACATTGCATTTTTTGACTAATATTGCAATATACGGCAAACGCACCCCGACGCCCTCTTTGTCGCCTTGCGACGCCTTCCCAATGCAAAAAGTCTGGAACATAAAAAAGCAACCCGACGACGGCCAAGCGCAAGACCTGGCCTCAAAGGTTGGCGTATCCCCCATAATCGCACGCCTCTTGATCCAGAGGGGCGTCGATACGCCCGAGGCGGCAAACGACTTCTTCAGCCCCAATCTTCGTTCCCTGCATGACCCCTTCCTCATGCGCGACATGGACCGCGCGGTGGACAGGGTCAAGAGCGCGCTCGATAATGGAGAGCGCATCCTTGTCTACGGCGACTATGACGTCGACGGGGTCACGGCCGTCGCCCTCGTATACCAGACCCTGAGCCGCATGACGTCGGCTCCAGACCGACTCGGCTTCTACATCCCCGACCGATTCAATGAGGGTTATGGCATCTCGCGCCAAGGCGTCGAACATGCCCATAAGGGAGGCTACTCCCTCGTCATTGCGCTCGATTGCGGAATAAAGGCCGTCGAGAGGATGAAAGAGGCGCGCGCCCTCGGCATCGACTTCATCATATGCGACCACCATGTGGCGGGCGACGTGCTGCCCGACGTCGTGGCCTGCCTCGATGCCAAACGTCCCGATTGCCCATACCCCGACAAGAACCTCTCGGGCTGCGGCGTCGGCTTCAAGCTCATGGAGGCCCTCTACCTCCGCACGGGGCGCGACCGCTCGGAGCTTATCGAGATGCTCGACCTCCTTGTAGTCAGCATAGCGTCGGATATCGTGCCAATGATCGGTGAGAACCGAATCCTCGCCTATCATGGGCTCCAACGTCTCAACCGCCATCCCAACACTGGCCTCCGAGCCGTAATGGCCCGCTCGGGTGTCATCCCCGGTCACGCCACCATTGCCGACATCGTCTTCAAGATAGGCCCGCGCCTCAATGCCGCCGGACGAATGAAGAGCGGCAACGACGCCGTGCGCCTCCTCCTCACCAAGGACAGGGGCGAGGCCGACAAGATAAGCCGCGACATCGATGGCAGCAACGAGGAACGCAAGGACCTCGACCGTGAGATTACGCGCGAGGCCGTCAAGATGCTCGACGCCAATCCCGAACGCCTCGACGGCAACGCCATAGTCCTCTACGAACCGCAGTGGAGCAAAGGCGTCATAGGTATCGTCGCCTCGCGACTTAGCGAAGCCTACCTCCGCCCGACGATAATACTCACGCGCTCCAAGGCCGACCCCTCTTTCGCCGCCGGCAGCGCGCGCTCCGTCGAGGGGTTCGACTTGTACAGCGCAATCGAGTCGTGTGAGGATCTCCTTGAGGATTTCGGCGGACATACCTACGCGGCGGGTCTTACGCTCAAGATTGAGAACGTCCCCGAGTTTAGCCGCCGCGTCATAGCCTATGCCAACGAGCATGCCGCATCCCCTGTCCAGCAGCCGCACATCGACGCCGACACCATAACGAGCCTCTCCGACATGACCAAAGGCCTCATGGAGCAACTCGAGCGCATGGAGCCGTTCGGCACGTGCAACACACGCCCCGTCTTCATCACGCGCAACGTCTACGATTACAGCACCTCCAAAGCCTTCGGAGCCATGCGCCAGCACATCAAACTCGACATGATCGACCAGAGCGGTCGTGGTGTACGCAGCGGCATTGCCTTCGGGCTTGGCTCCCTGTTCGACAAGGTGCGCAGCGGTCAGGAGTTCGATATCTGCTACACCATGGAGCGCAGCGATTACCGCGGACGCTCCGCAACCCAGCTGATGATAAAAGACATTCATCCACAAGGTGACGAGTATTAACGATAAAAAAACACATCAAGATATGTTCAGCAAAAAGACTTACGTCGACCGACGTCAGAAACTCGCGGCTCTCATGCCCGACAGCCTCCTCCTCTTCGTCGGCAACGACAACGCGCCCTTCAACTACGCCGGCAACGAGTACCGTTTCCGCCAAGACAGCACCTTCCTCTACCTCTTCGGTCTCGACACTCCAGGCCTGGCTGCCACAATCGACACTGCCGCAGGTGTCTCTACCCTCTTCGCCGACGATGTCAGCATGGACGACATCGTATGGACAGGTCCCATGCCTACGGCGCATGACCGCGCAGCCGAGGCGGGCATGGATCGTGCGCAGCCGTCAGCGTCGCTCGCCGAGGTCGTCCGCCGCGCCGTTGCTGCCGGTCGCAAGGTTCACTACGTCCCGCCATATCGTGGCGACACCACCATTCGCCTCGCCGAGCTTCTTGGGCAGACGCCTGCGCAGGTGACGGCCGGGGTCTCTGAGCCTCTCATCCGTGCCCTCATCTCGCTCCGCCTCGTCAAGGAGCAATGCGAGATTGAAGACATTGACCGCCAGATGGCTTTCGGCTACAACATGCACACTGCCGCCATGCGCCTGGCCTACGAGGGCGTTACAGAAAACGACATCATGTCACGCCTCGATTATGAGGCCCTTCGTGGCGGTGGAGCGGTTTCCTTCCCGACGATATGCACCATTCATGGCGAGACGCTCCATAATCACGGATACATTCACCCTCTTGAGGCTGGTCGCCTCCTCCTCGTCGACGCGGGTTGCGAAAGCCCAAACCACTACGCCACCGACAACACGCGAACCACGCCCGTCGGAGGCCGTTTCACAACCCGTCAGCGTGAGATCTACGAGATTGTCCTTGCCGCTAACAACGCAGTAGCCGAGAACTCCAAGCCCGGAGTCTTCTACCGCGATATGCACCTCCTCGCTTGCCGCACCATAATCGACGGTCTCAAAGCCGTTGGCATCATGAAAGGCGATACCGATGAGGCTCTTCAGGCCGGAGCCGCCGGTCTCTTCATGCCTCACGGCATCGGCCACAACATGGGTCTCGATGTCCACGACATGGAGAGCTACGGCGAGGATCTCGTCGGCTACGATGAAGAGACTGGCCCACGCAGCACGCAGCTCGGCCTTGGATCTCTCCGCATGGCTAAGCGACTCCGTCCTGGCAATATTGTCACCGACGAGCCGGGCATCTATTTCATCCCCGAACTCATCGACCGTTGGAAGGCTTCTGGCCATTGCGCCGATTTTGTCAACTTCCAGCGACTTGAGTCGTATAAAGACTTCGGTGGTGTCCGTATAGAGGACGATCTGCTCATAACCGAGACGGGCTGCCGAATCATGGGCGACCGCCGCCTGCCATCCACCCCGGCAGAAGTCGAGGCAGAAGCCCTCAAGGGACGCGACGAGAACCGCGACATCCTGACACAATAGGCATATCACGAAAAAACAGCAACTTCACGATGAGAGTAGCCATAATTGACATCGGCACCAACACCATCAACCTCCTTGTCGTCGACACGAGACCCGATGGCACTTATAACATCTTGTGCAGCACAAAGGAGACCGCGCGTCTCGGCAAAGGCGGCATAAATGACGGGCGCCTCACGCCCGAGGCCATCCAAAGGGGAATGGACGCCATTGCCAAACATGTGCAAACCATCAACTCCATCGGGGGCGTCGAGCGCATCGTCGCAGTAGGCACTTCCGCCATGCGCGCGGCATCCAACGCATCCGAGTTCGCCGCTGCCGTCAAGGCGAAGTTCGGCTTCGGCGTAAAGATCATCCCCGGCGTGGACGAGGCGCAAATGGTCTTCGACGGCGTCAAGCAGGTTATGCCACTCGGCATGAGCCGCGTCCTGATCCTCGACATCGGCGGCGGGAGCTGCGAGTTCATCATCGCCAATAAAGACGGAATTGCCTGGAGCCACAGCTTCGAGGTCGGCATGAGCCGAGTCCTCGACAAGTTCTCCCCCTCCGACCCAATAACCATCAAGGAGATACGCGAGATAGAAGCCTATTTCCGCGCCGGGACGCAAGGGCTCTATGAAGCCCTCCGTGAGTTCCCGACCTCAACTCTCATTGGAACTTCCGGCTCTTTCGACACCATGGCGGCCCTCGTCGCCGCTCGCAACCACCCATTGCTCAACGTACGCCTCTCGACAAGCTACGAGATCCCTCTCCCTTGTTTCGACGAGACCTACCGCAAGATTATAACATCGACATCCGAGCAACGCTCACAAATGAGCCACATGGACCCGGCGCGCGTAGATCTCATAGTCCCTGGCGCCATATTCATCAACTTCGTTATTACCGAGGCTCATATCGAACGCCTCTACCAGTGCGGTTTTGCTCTTAAGCAAGGTGCTGTGAACCAAATTATTAACGGAGTCTTGTAAAAACAGGCTTCTCCTTATTCCTCCATCACTATGGCAAAAATCTTAGTAATCGACGACCAACGTGCAATCCGCTCCACCCTTCAGGACATTCTTGAGATGGAGGGGCACTCCGTCGTCCTCGCCGACGATGGCGCAAAGGGCGTCGAGGCGTTCGCTGCCGAGGCTCCCGACCTCGTCCTTACCGATATCAAGATGCCTGCCATGGACGGCATGGAGGTACTCGACAAGATCATGCAGTCGAATCACGACTGCCCCGTCATCATGATATCGGGTCATGGCGACATCGATACTGCTGTCGAGAGTATCAAGAAGGGAGCTTATGACTTCATTCAGAAGCCGTTAGATCTCAATCGACTCCTCATAACAATCAAGAACGCCCTTGAAAAAGGTGCGCTTGTCAATGAGACAAAGGTCCTCAAAAAGAAGGTGGCGCACACCTACGACATGGTTGGCGACTCAGAGCCGATGATGCGCGTGCGCCAGATGATTGACAAGGTGGCGCAGACCGACGCCCGCGTCCTGATCCTTGGTGCCAATGGCACAGGCAAGGAGCTTGTCGCACGAGCTCTCCATGAGGGGAGCCGACGCTCGCATGCCCCTTTTGTAGAGGTCAATTGTGCCGCCATCCCCTCCGAACTCATTGAGAGTGAGCTGTTCGGCCACGAGAAAGGCTCTTTCACCTCCGCCGTCAAACAGCGTATCGGACGTTTTGAGCAAGCCGATGGGGGAACCCTCTTCCTCGACGAGATAGGCGACATGAGCCTCCCCGCGCAAGCCAAGGTGCTCCGCGCCCTTCAAGAAAGCACCATAACGCGCGTGGGCGGAGAGAAGGAGATTAAGGTCGACGTCCGCGTATTGGCGGCAACCAATAAGAACCTTGCCGAGGAGATCAAGGCTGGGCGTTTCCGCGAAGACCTATACCACCGCCTCTCTGTCATCATCATCAATGTCCCGTCGCTCAACGAGCGGGCCGACGACATCCCCTCTCTTGCCGACTACTTCCTCCAGACTGTGGCGCAAGAGCTCAACGTCCCCCCCAAGGGCATTTCGCCCGACGCCATCGAGGCTCTCAAGAAAATCAATTGGACAGGCAACATCCGCGAGTTCAGAAACGTCATGGAGCGTCTCACGATTCTCGCGCCGGGTGCTGACATCACCGCCAAGGATGTCGGCGACTATGCTCGCCCCATAGCCTGACCCCTATTAGATTATGTGGGGCGTGAGAAAAAATATCACACAATCGTCTATACCATAAGCCTTTTTAATAATTTTAAGGCGTGAAGAGTCAAGTGTTTCATTTCGCCTTGGGAGATCCAGGCACGGCGACAGCCTCATACACGGTCGACGGCATAGAGTCAGAATTCGAGCTGACGAACGTCTGCAACCCGTTAGGTGACATGCTGGGTGCCGTCGCGCAACTCCTGACGAGCCCCTCGCAGCTTTGGGAGGGCAGCAACACGGCGGCCTTCATCTGGTATGCCGAACAAGAGAGCTACAACTGGAAGCTCACTGTCGACAACGCCGAGAACCTTTCCATACGTATCACGCAAACGTGCGACTTCTTCGGCGACGACCCCGTCGAGCTTGTCAACGCTCGGTGCCACGTGTCTGACTTCGTCTCCTGCATCGTCTCCGAACTCGACTCTTTCATCAAAGCCGTCGGACTCCTCAATTACCAGCAGCAGTGGCAGGCTGCCGAGTTCCCGCTCACATACTTCCTCATCCTCAAACGCCACCTCATGGAGCGCGGGCTCTGGACGCCCGACGAGACAGCCGAGAGCCTCAACCTCTCTGCCGAAATGGCAATACTCATGGGCTGAGATAACGCCCCGAGAGGCTCGGCGCACTCAAAAAATCATGTCATACCCCCCTGCCGTGCCAATCTTTACCTGGCGCGCCGCTGCTCTTTTAGTCAAAATCTGACTAATTTTGATATGAGTTAGATTCTACAACATACAAATGGTCAAGCGATACGACTTTCTGGTCATCGGCTCCGGCGCCGCCGGGCTGACCTACGCTCTCAAAGTGGCTGCCCACGGCAAGGTTGCCCTCATTTCCAAAACAGCACTCGACGTCACCAACACCAGCAAGGCGCAAGGTGGCATAGCCGCCGTCACAAGCTCGGTCGACGACTTCGAGAAACACATACGCGATACGCATGTCGCCGGAGCTGGAATATGCGACCCCGACGTCGTCCGCATGGTCGTGACCCACGCCCCGGCGCAAATCGAGCAGCTCCTCAAGTGGGGTACCGATTTTGACAAGAAGAGCGACGGACAGTTCGACCTCCACCGTGAGGGAGGACACTCCGAGTTCCGCATCCTCCACCACGAGGACAGCACGGGCGCGGAAATCCAGCGCGCCCTCATCTCACAGATCAAGAGCCACCCCAATATCGACGTCTATGAGGACCACTTCGCCGTCAACATCCTTACGCAGCACCACCTCGGCCGTAACAATGAGCCCTGGATGCGCGACATCGACTGCTACGGCGCCTACGTCCTCTGCGAGGAGACGGGCGAGGTCATAACCTTCCTCGCCAAGGTCACCATGATGGCAACGGGCGGCATCGGCAACGTCTATCAGGTCACCACGAACCCGACGATATCGACGGGCGACGGCATTGCTATGGTCTTCCGCGCCAAGGGCGTAATCCAGAACATGGAGTTCGTCCAGTTCCACCCCACCAGCCTCTACAACCCTGGCGAGCGTCCCAGCTTCCTCATCACCGAGGCCATGCGTGGCTACGGCGGACAGCTGCGACGCCGCGACGGCACAACCTTCATGGAGAAATATGACAGCCGCGGAAGCCTCGCCCCACGAGACATCGTCGCACGTGCCATCGACAACGAGATGAAGATCTCTGGTGACGAGTATGTATATCTCGACGTCACGCACAAAGACCCCGAGCAGACGCGCCACCACTTCCCGATGATCTACGAGAAGTGCCTCTCCATCGGCATCGACATAACGAAGGACTACATCCCCGTAACCCCTGCCGCCCACTATCTCTGCGGTGGCATCAAGGTCGACCTCAACGGACGCACGTCAATCAACCACCTCTGGGCGGCTGGCGAGTGCAGCTGCACAGGTCTCCACGGAGCTAACCGCCTTGCTTCCAATTCTTTGCTCGAGGCTCTCGTCTATGCCGATGTCGCCGCTACCGACTCCATCGAGGTCATGAAACGTACCGACTGGCGCGACGACATCCCCGAGTGGAACAACGACGGCGCGGTCCACAACGAGGAGATGGTCCTCATCACCCAGGCAAACCAGGAGGTCGAGACCATCATGCGCAACTACGTCGGCATCGTCCGCAGCAATACCCGTCTCAAGAGGGCGCACGACCGTCTCGAGATCATCTATCGTGAGACCGAGGAGCTTTACCAGAGCAGCCATATCTCGCGCAAACTCTGCGAGCTTCGCAACAAGATCAATATCGGATACCTCATCATCAAGATGGCGCAAAAACGCCACGAGAGCCGCGGCCTCCACTACACGCTCGACTACCCCGAGCGCAACAAGAAACTCGACACCTACCCAATAGATTAGAAACACCCCCTGCGCCCATGCTCGTCAAGACCTACGGCGCCGCCGTGAGCGGCATCGACGCCTTCACCGTCACGATGGAGGTCAACATAACGCCAGGCATCCGATTTTTCATTGTCGGACTGCCTGACAGTGCCGTCAAGGAGAGCGAGCAGCGCGTTGAGAGTGCGATCCACGAGAACGGTTGGCGCTATCCGCAGCAACGCATCGTCATCAACATGGCTCCTGCCGACATCCGTAAAGAGGGTTCGGCCTACGACCTGCCCCTCGCTGTCGGCATCCTTGCCGCGTCGGGACAATGCCCAACGGAGAGGCTCGGACGCTTCATGATGATGGGCGAGTTGCAACTCGACGGCGGTCTGCGTCCCGTAAAAGGCGTCCTGCCTATGGCATTGAAAGCCAAGGAGGATGGTTTTGAGGGCTTCATCTTGCCGTCGGGCAACGCCAAGGAGGCTGCCGTCGTGTCAGGACTTAAAGTCTATGCCGCCGACAGCCTTAAGGAGGTCGTCCATTTCTTCGAGGACGAGTCGTCGCTCCAGCCCACGGTCGTTGATGTCGATGCCGAGTTTGCGCGTGCCGAGGTCGACCAGACTCTCGACTTCGCCGACGTCAAAGGGCAGGAGAGCGTCAAGCGCGCGCTCGAGATCGCGGCGGCAGGTGGTCACAACATATTGCTCATCGGCTCGCCAGGCTCTGGCAAGAGCATGATGGCCAAGCGTTTGCCGAGCATCCTCCCCCCGCTCACCATGGCCGAGGCGCTCGAATCAACCAAGATACACTCCGTGGCGGGCAACATCGGAGGTGACAAAGGTCTCATGACCACTCGCCCATTCCGCAGCCCCCACCACACAATATCTGACGTCGCTCTCGTTGGCGGAGGGTCGTTCCCCCAGCCTGGCGAGATAAGCCTTGCGCACAATGGAGTTCTCTTCCTCGACGAGCTGCCGGAGTTCAAGCGTTCCGTCCTCGAGGTCATGCGTCAGCCGCTCGAAGACCGCAAGATTGTAATATCGAGGTCGAAGTTCAGCGTCGAGTATCCTGCCTCGTTCATGCTCGTGGCGTCTATGAACCCATGCCCTTGTGGCTATTACAACCATCCCGACCGTAAATGCACGTGCGGCGAGGGGCAGGTGCGCAAATATCTCGGGCGCATCTCGGGACCGCTCTTGGATCGTATCGACCTCCACATCGAGGTCGTCCCCGTCCCCATCGGCAAGCTCAACGACGCCCCAACGGGCGAGCCGAGCTCTGTGATACGCGAGCGCGTCATTGCAGCCCGCGAGATACAAAGCAAGCGTTTCGCACGTTCCAAGGGAGTCCACTGCAATGCCCAGATGACGCCGCGAATGCTCAGCACCTACGCCCGCCCCGATGAGCAGGGGCAGCAGATCCTCAAGATGGCTATGGAGCGGCTGGGACTCTCCGCCCGCGCCTACGACCGCATCCTCAAAGTGGCTCGCACCATTGCCGACCTTGCTGGTTGCGAGCGTGTTGAGCCACAGCACCTTGCCGAGGCTATCCAATACCGCTCGCTCGACAGGGATGGTTGGGCATCCAGGGGGTTCTAAAGGCTATAATGCCCTTTTAATTTCTACTATTGTAGATTCGAGTAGATCTAACGATACTATATAAACAGACACGCCCGCCGAAAGGAAGCATTCCCTTTCGGCGGGCGTGTCTGTTAAAGGTCAACCTTTTTTTCTAAAGCAGGCTCTCTACAATTTGGGCCAGCTGCTCTTTCGACTTCAGGCCGATGCTCTTTTGGGCAATCTGACCGCCCTTGAAGAAAAGGACCGTCGGGACGGACATGACGCCCAAGTTGGCTGCCGTCTCCTGCGCCTCGTCGATGTCCACCTTGTAGAATTTCGCCTTGCCCTCATAGGCCTCGGACAAAGCCTCATATTGTGGCGCCAACGCGCGGCAAGGGCCGCACCATGCTGCGCCAAGGTCTACTACGACAAGCCCACCGTCGTTGATGGCGCTTGCGAATGTCTCGTCTGTAAGTTGCTGTGTCATTTTAGGTAGTGTTTGTGTTTTGATATGTTTACAGGGTGCCGACCGCCATGCGGTCTTTGCCCAAGTAGTCTTTCTTTATCGCGACGTCGCGGAAGCCTGCCGACTCCATCATAGATTTCACCTCGCTCCCCAACGCCTCGTTGATCTCGAAGAACAGCCCGCCGCCACTGGCAAGAAGCCCATCGCGGCAAAGCTCAGTTATCTTGCGGTAGAAGACCAACGGGTCGTCGTCTGGCACGAACAACGCCCTTTCCGGCTCATAGTCCAAGACGTTACGCTCCATCGACGCCCTCTCGCTCTCCATGACGTAGGGAGGGTTGCTCACCACGATGTCGAACGTCCCGATGTCGCCCGCCTCCGCCGCCAATATGTCAACCTTGCGCAGCTCGACGCGGCGACCCTCGACATTGCTCCGCGCCACGGCGAGAGCCTCGTCCGACACGTCGATGCCGACGACCTTCGCCCCATCCAACTTCGCGCTTATCGCCACGGCTATGCATCCGCTGCCGGTGCCGATGTCCAGCACCTTGAGACCCTTACGCCCATGCGCCCATTCGCATACCGCGCCGACAAGCTGCTCCGTCTCGGGACGGGGGATTAATGCCCCGCGGGCTGTGGCTATCTCGATGCCGCAAAAGTCGCAATGTCCGGTGACGTATTGTAATGGCTCATGCCGTGCCATGCGTCCAGCCATGGATAAGAGACGCTCCGCCTCTGCCTCCTCGACGCTCTCTTGTTGCCTGAGAGCCAGGTCGGTAAGGCTCCAACGCCACGTGTCGCATATCAGGGCGCGGGCTGCCGCCTCAGCGTCGCCGCCCAACGTCGCCCGCAACGTGCCGACCATCTGCCTGCGCAGTTCCATGACGCTGAAGTGAGCCATATCTCTCCTCTTTTCCTTATTTTTACTTCCGATTTTCTTATCGTAAGTGATGGCAAATATACACACTCCTAATCACCTCTCCAACGACGAGGTTTTCATGTCTCGTTGCATCCAACTGGCCCTCAATGCCGAGGGCAGGACCTACCCCAACCCGATGGTCGGGGCTGTCGTCGTGTGCGACGGTCGCATTATCGGCGAAGGGTGGCACCATAAGGCTGGAGAGCCGCATGCCGAGGTCAACGCCATTCGCTCCGTAGCAAATCCCGACGACCTCTCCCGCTCGACCATCTACGTAAGTCTTGAGCCTTGCGCCCACCAAGGACGCACGCCGCCATGCGCCGACCTCATCGTCCGCTCACGCATCCCGTGCGTCGTCGTCGGGTGCCGCGACTCTTTCGCCAAGGTCGACGGGCGCGGCATAGCCAAGCTCCGTGACGCGGGAGTCGACGTCACGGTCGGTGTTCTTGAGGACGAGTGCCGATGGCTCAACCGCCGCTTCTTCACCATTCAGGAGAAGAAACGCCCCTACGTGATCCTCAAATGGGCGCAGACGGCAGACGGTTTCATGGGCGACATTGTCGACGGACACCCCTCGCCTCTCTCTGTCTCTGGTTGGCAAGCCCTTACTATCGAGCACCGACGCCGTACGACAGAGGACGCCATACTCGTCGGAGCGTCGACGGTACGAGCCGATAATCCCAGTCTGACGCCGCGCTTCGTCGACGGACCCGCTCCCGTCCGCTTCGTTCTCGCCCCCAATCTTGGCATTAAACCAGACGCTCATATCCTTACCGACGGAGGGCGTACCGTCATTGTCAACCGGTCTAAATCAGCCGATTGCGGCAACGTCAAATATGTCTCTCGCCCTCTTGCCGAAGGCTCTGTGGCGTCCGATGTCCTCTCCGCCGCCATGGGCGAGGGCGTCACGTCCATCATTGTCGAGGGTGGCGCGCGGACTCTCGCGACGTTCATCGCCGAGGGGCTTTGGGATGAGGCCTTCGTCTACACGGGTTCGAAGCCTCTTGGCCATGTCGGTGTAGCCGCACCTGCCATTTTTGGCGAGCAGGTGGAGGCCTCCAATGTGGGTTCTTGCCTGTTGCGCCACTTGCGAAACGCTTAGTAGCGTTACGGCATAAAAAAGTCCGACCTCTTCTCGACTGGCGTTACCAGTTCCGAAGAGGTCGGCTCTTTTCATCTTTCGGGGGGTGTTCTTACATCTTTACTTTGTCCAAAACGCTGACTTTCACGCATTCGCCCGTTGGTGCGCCTTCGGGTCCGACGTAGTCAAGCACCACCACTTCGTTGGCCCCTTTGCGTAGCCAACAGCCTGGCAGATAGAGAGTCTGCTGCGGGCCGATGTTCCAAAACCTTCCGAGATGATGTCCGTTGACGTAGACGTGCCCTTTGCCGAAAGCCTCAAGGCTGATGAACGTGTCGCCAACCTTCTTGACTTCGAAAGTCGCCTTGTAATATCCTGCTTTGCCAAAGGCTGATTTGCTCGCTGGCTGCTCTAACGCTTTGACTGCCACGGAGTAGTCGTCGGGGATGGTCATGCTCTCCCACGCTTTGGGTGTGACGTCGATTCGGCTGCCGTCCGCCTCTCTCGTCAATACGACGTCGCCTACAATTCCTTTGTAATCCATGATGTCGCGCCCGAAGTTGATACGCCCCATGCCGTCGACGACAATCTCCAGTCGCGAGCCGCGGCGTGTGGAGGGGATGCGGATGGTTGTCTCTCCCATGATGCGGTTTATTGCGCCAACATATTGTCCGTCAATATATACAAGCCCGTAGTCATGCACTTGCGCCGTCAGAGCAGACGAGTCGGCAATCTCGGGAAGTGTCGTCGCGTAGACCATTGCGCCCCACCCCATGTCGGCATCCTCGAAAGTCGTCGGGGCTTCAGCCCTAAGCGTGTCTCTTATGCCCGAAGCCAGGGGGGCGAACTCCGTGAATTTGAATGTCGGTACGCTGATGGTTGGCATCGGCATCTTAGGCACGTGCGGCAGTTTCGTCTTCGAGTGTTTCTGCATCACGTCGCGCAGGGCGTAATACTTGTCTGTCGCCATGCCGCTCTCGCTTATGGGGGCGTCGTAGTCGTAGCTCGTGACGTCGGGTGAGTAGCCGGGCGTATTGGCCCCTGCCCAGTGTCCGAAGCTCGTGCCGCCGTGCGTCATGTAGAGTGAGAAGCTGATGCCCTTGTCCGCCATGGTCTCAATGCCTCGGGTCATGTTGTCGGCAGGGCGTGTCTCGTGAGCCGCGCCCCACTTGTCGAACCATCCACTCCAGTACTCGCTGCACATCATTGGCGAGTCGGGTCTCATGGCCTTGAGGCTCTTAAATTCCTCTTCCGGGTCGGCCCACGTGCCGAAGTTAATTGTCCACACGAGGTCGTCAAGCCCGTTGAGCGAGAAGTTCGACGACCAGTCGCACTGGAACATCGTAACTTTCTCGAAACCAGAGTGGCGCAAGGTGTCGCGTATTGCGCTGACGTACTCTTTGTCCTCACCATACGCCCCATATTCGTTTTCCACCTGTACCATGATGATTGGGCCTCCCTTATCGATGGTGAGCCCGCCAAGCTGACGCCCCACCTCCGCCTCGAACAGCGAGACTTTCTCCATGAAATAGGGGTCTTGCTTGCGCAGCTGGATGTCTTTCTTCTTCAGCAGCCACCATGGCAGTCCGCCCATGTCCCATTCCGCGCAAACGTAAGGTCCGGGGCGCAAGATGACGTATAGCCCTTCGCTCTGCGCCATGCGGCAGAACTCTGCGACGTCGAGGTTTCCCGTGAAGTCATACTTCCCCTCTTGCTGCTCGTGGGCGTTCCAAAAGACGTAGAGGCATACGGCGTTCATCCCCAATGCTTTGCACATCTGAAGCCTATGACGCCAATAGGGGCGAGGGATTCGCGGGTAGTGGAGTTCGGCGGCGTGGACTACGAATGGCTCGCCGTTGAGGAGGAAGGTCTTGTCGCCAGCGGAGAAAGTGCCTGGCTCGTGCTTTTGCGCCGATGCCACGATGGGGCTGAGCGTGGCTGCCGCAGCCAGCAATATGGTGCCTAAGTGCTTCATTTGCTTTACTTTTTATCAAAGTTGCTCTTTTTTTGCTGTTTGCCTCCCCTCTCTTCGTGCGTCAATGGTGCACGAATCTTTCTTTGCAATATTTGTGACCCCACATTTATCCAATTGTATTTAATTGAGTAATTTAGTTACCAATTGCAACCTATAAATCGCAACTCTTTGAATAAGGTCTGTTCCACTGCGCTGCTCTTCTCCCTCTATACCACATGTTTAGCCCAAGAGGTGACCGTCCGTCCTCTCGACATGTCCGACGGCCTGTCCTGCAACTACACGACCGACCTTGCGAAAGACAAGTTCGGGCTTATCTGGGTGGCCACAGAAGAGGGGCTTTGCCGCTTCGACGGCATCAATTTCACGTGCCTATGTGGTGAAAACTCCGACCTCTCAAGTTGCGACCTCAACTGCGTCCTCGATTCCCCCGACGGCAAGACCGCCCTATGGATTGGCACTAAGGCCGACGGAGTCAACGTCCTCGACTACACGACAGGCAAGGTAACTGTCATCCGTCACGACCCCGACGACCCCGCAAGCCTCGCCAACGACGAGATAACCGGCTTCGCCCCGGCGTCCGACGGTGGCGTATGGGTCGCTACATACCAAGGGGGCGTGACCCATGTGGACCCCTCCTCATTTGCCCTCACGCACTATGGCACATCCAACGTCGAAGGTCTCCCCGGCGATATGCTTTGGAGCGTCCACGAGGTTAGCGACGGTCGCCTCCTCGTCGGTCATGCCGGACAAGGCATGAGCCTTATCGACCCTAAAACCCGCAAGGCGATAAACTATCGCCACGACGCCGCACGCCCCAACACCATCTCTGGCGACCATGTATGGTGCTTCATGACCAGCAACGATGGCATGATATGGGTCGGCACGAACCAAGGTGTCGACATTTTCGACCCTACGACGGGTTCCTTTAGCCACGTAGCGCCAGCCATCCTTACCGGGCGCGTCTTCCGCATAAGCCAACTCTCCGACGGGCGCATCTGGCTCGCAACGGAAGATCACGGCGTCGCCATCCTCACGCAGAGCGAGGTCGAGGGGCTTAAAAGCGAGCCGAATGTCGATTTCATCAAGGAGGGCGACAGTACGTCCGACCTCTCGGGCATGAGCACCCGCGCCATTGCCGAGGACAGCTACGGCAACGTCTGGGTCTCCCTCTACGGCTGCGGAGTCAATATCATTGGCAATTTCAAGCCCCCATTCTCCTCCATCGCCCCAGGCTATGAGCACAACAGCCACATTCTCAAGGGACAAAGCGTCCTTAGCGTCCTCCAGTTGCGCAACGGCTCCGTATGGCTCGGTCATGATGGCGACGGCATCCAATGTCTAAATCCCCAATTCGGGCATTCAGCTTTCTTCCGCAACCAAGCAGGTCTTTATGTCCAGACCCTTATGGAAGATCGTCTTGGGCGCATATGGGCAGGCTCGTTTGACGGTGGCGCAAGCATCGTCTCGCCCGACGGCTCCGTGCGACGCATAGCCCTTGGCGACGGTGACGATGTCCGACAAATAGTGGAGGACAAGAGAGGCTTCGTCTGGGTCATTACAAACAAGGCTATTTATAAGGTCGACGACGCTTCTCTGGCTGTCGTCGCGCGTTTTGTGCTTGGAAACCACCTCGGCCGCACGCTCGCCTTCGACAAGAACGGCAACTTGTGGGCAGGCTTTTATGGCGACGGGATACGCGTCTTCTCGCCAGAGATGAAGCAACTGTGGACTTTTAGCCGCAACGACTCTTCTTTGCCAAGCAACAACATCAAGCACCTCATGTGCGACACGAAAGGCCGCATGTGGGCGTCGACCGGCGAAGGTCTTACCCGCTTCACCATGCGTGCGGACATGGAAGGGCCGGAAGTTCGCACATATACGCGAGCCGACGGACTGGAGAACACCCACGTCCGTGCGACTGTCGAGGATGCTCGTGGCAACATTTGGCTCAGTACGAATAACGGGTTGGCATGCATCCGCGGTGGCGACGGCAAAGTGATTTTCTACAATACCAAGGATAACGTCCCGCGTTGCAATTTCAACGACGGCAGCGGATGCCTCCTCTCCGATGGGCGCATCATGTTCGGCTCCACGCAGGGGGGCTGCCTCTTCTCCCCCACCGACGTGCTCCGTACCCGTATGACGCCACAGCCGCTCATCACTATGGCGCGAGTCAGCACCGCCACGACCGACAGCACCATAAGCCTCATCGGTGTAAAAAAGTTGACCCTCAGCTATGACGAGAATACGCTCTCCTTGGCGTTCAACACTCTCGACCCCGCCGTAAACCCCTATGTCATCTATGGTTACACTATCGACGGTCTCCAAGATCGCATCCTCATAACCGATGAGAGCAAGATAGAGTTGCGCGGCTTGGCGCCCGGCTCCTACACGTTCCATGTCCGTTCGCAACTCCACAATCAGCCATGGTCGGCTGGCGAGGCCTCTTTGACGCTCAATGTCCTCCCTCCTTGGTGGAAGACGTGGTGGGCAAAGACCATCTACGCCATCGCCGCTGTCGCCTTCGTCTTCTTCCTCTTCGCCGCCTATCGTCGCCGCATGAGGCTACGCTATGAGTTGCAAATGGTCAAGCGCGAGCGCGAGCGTGACGAGAAGGCCAATGACGAGCGCATGAAGTTCTTCTCCAATATCACACATGAGCTTCGCACCCCGCTGACCCTGATTGTCGACCCGATCAACAATCTCGCCTCGGCAAACGACATTGGCGTCACCTCCAAGCGCAAGCTTGCGCTCATCCGCATGAGCGCATTGCGCCTCAGTTACCTGATCCAGCAGATCCGCGAGTTCACGAAAACGGAGGTGCGCACTCGGAGGCTCACCGTCTCGCACGGCAACCTTACCGAGGCTGTCCGCTCGTCCGCCGTAAGGTTCCAAGAGCTTGCCCCGCGAAAGGGTCTCGAGATCCGTGTCGATGTCGAGGAGCCAGATGTCTTCACCGATTTCGACCCCGACGCCCTCACGACAATCCTTGACAATCTTATCAGCAACGCCATAAAATATACCCCCCAAGGTGTCATCACCATCGGCATCCACCGACGGGAGCAAGACGGGCGCCACCTCGCCGACATTTATGTAGCCGACACGGGGTGCGGCATATCGCCCGACGCCTTGCCGCACATCTTCGAGAGGTACTATCAGGAAGACGGCCCCCATCAAGCGTCTGGCATGGGCATAGGTCTCGCTCTCGCCAAGCGCATGGCCGATCTCCATGAGGCTTCCCTCTCCGTCGACAGCAAGCTGGGTGTTGGCACAAAACTGACGCTTACGCTCGATATCGACGCCACATATCCAGATGCCAAGCACTTCGACGGTTGCGAACTCGACCACGAAGGCGAAAACGAGGATGAGCCGCAAGAGGGCGATCTCCTGCCTTCTTCCTCCGAAGCCGAAAGACAAGAGCCGCACGCTGCGGCAGGGGCTTCTGACAAAAAGGTGATTCTCGTCGTTGAGGACGACGACGCCATCCGTTCCTATGTGGCCGACTCTTTCGGTGCCGACTTCACCGTCGTCACGGCTATCGACGGCGTCGACGCTCTTGAGAAGATAAATGACAACATGCCCGACATCGTCATTGCGGACATCATGATGCCGCGCATGGATGGTCTCCAGCTTACCCGCAACATACGAACCAACGTCGCCACAAGCCACATCCCCGTCATCCTCCTCACCGCCAAGGACACCGACAAAGATAAGGAGAGCGGATATGACTCCGGAGCCGATTCTTATATCACCAAGCCATTCTCTTCCCGCCTTCTGCATAGCCGCGTCGAGAATCTCCTCGCTCGCCGTAAGCGTGAGGCCGATCTTACCGCGTCAGCGCAGACCGACGCCAAGCGAGAGCTGCTCCAAGAGTCTCTTTCGCAAATCGACCAAGAGTTTTTCAGCCGCCTTAACGCACTCATCGAGAAAGGCATAAGCGGCGAGGCCGATGTCGTCTCCATCGCGTCAGACATGGCCATGAGCCCCAGCAACCTGTATCGCAAGATGAAGGCCATGACGGGGCTCTCGACTGTCGAGTATATCCGACGCTTCAAGATGCATTACGCCGAGAAGCTGCTCCTTGAAGGGCGATATTCCATTGGCGAGGTAGCCTTTATGGTCGGCATGAACAGCACTGCCTATTTCCGCCGTTGCTTCAAGACCGAATTTGGCGACATCCCATCAGAATACCTCCGTAAGCTCAAAGAGAAAAAGGCTGCCGACGACGCCATCTAAGACGAGAACAAAAAAGAGCGAGGCGGAAGGGCTTTGTGCCTCCCGCCTCGCTCTCTCTATTTCTTGGTGTGGCTATTTTCCTTTGACAAGAGCCACGCTGCCGTACATGTCTGGCAGAGGGACGAGCCCCTCGGGGATGCCTGCCATGAATTGGTCTACCGCCTTACGGACGCCATCCCAACTGTGGTTGTAACTGTGGATTATCATGATGCCGCCTGCTGGCAGTAGCGAGTACAAGGTCTTCATGGATGCCATGACGCCCTCATATTCGATGCTGTCGATAAGTGCCAACGCCACAGGCCCTTTCACACCGCCTACGCCCTCGACTATGCTACCCTTCACCACATGGTTCAGTGGCCCGTCTGGCATAAGCCGCCGTACCTCTTCCTCTGCCGCGAAGTCGACGTTGACGGTCTCTTCCGTCACCTCGCCTTGGCAATTCTCATGCACCACAGTGACGCTCGATGCCTCCAATGGACCTATTGCCCACATCTCCCTCTCGGGGCATTGGCTGCGTAGCAGCCCCACAAGGTCGGCCTCCTCGACTCCTGCCATGACGAACTGCCCTGCGATTTCCTGACGCTCAACTTGCTCCATGGCGAAGAATATCGAGTAGTAGCGCGCGCGGTCTTTAAATCTGCGCTCGCGGCTCTCAACGTCTTTGGCAATCATGCCGCGCTTCTTCAGCTCCAGCCACTGCCACGGCTTGAAAAGCCTATGGGTCCAAAAGCTCCAAAAATAGCTGAGCCCTACCCATATTATGATGTTGATTATTACGATGTTGATAACTGTCATTATGCCCATGACGTCCTCCTTTTTTCTGTTGCCGGCTATCTTCCTTTTTTCACGAGGGTGAGCTTATGGTCCACGTTGGACGGGATCTCCTCGACGTAGTGCGTCACGTAGACCAGCGTCACGCGCGGATCTGCGCAATAGCTCTCGATCATCAGTTTCGCCAAGTTCTTTTTTCCTGCGTCAAGCCCATGTAGCGGCTCGTCCAAGATTACGAGGCATGGACGTTTCACGAATACGCGCGTCAGCATGACGAGCCTCTGCTCGCCATACGACACTTTCAAAAACGACCTCTGCGCAAGCTCTTCACAATGGAACGCCTTCATCCACTCCAGAGCCTTGGCCCTCTGTGCGTCGTCGGGCTTGCGGAAGAGGCCCACGGTGTCGAAGAACCCCGACGCCACGACGTCCAGGCATGGGATGTCGGCCTGGTAAAAGGTATGCATGTCTGGTGATATGTAGCCAATGTGACTCTTGATGTCCCAGATGCTCTCGCCGGTGCCGCGCTTGCGCCCGAAGAGGGTGATGTCGTTGGCGTAGCCCTGCGGGTTGTCGCCGCAGACCAGGCTCAGAAGGGTGCTCTTGCCGGAGCCGTTCCTGCCAAGCAATGCCCATTTCTCGCCACGCCCGACGGTCCAGTCCACGCTGTCGAGTATCGTTATGGGCCCGTATGCCACGCGTACTTTGTTCATCACGACGGCTGCGTCATATTCTCCGTCGTCTGCCGCGCGCATCTCTTCTGGCAATGGTGGTAGAGTCTCTGTCGTAAGCCCCTCCTCTTTAAAGAGTCGGTTGCGCAAAGCCTTGTCGGCAAGGAACGCCTCGCGCGTCGTGACGCCAACAACGTCGCCTCCAGCCATGCAGACAACCTTCTCCACCCACTCGGGCAGGTCTTTCGGGTGCGAGATGAGCAGCAAGACTTTTACGCCTGTCTGCCGCGCCGCGCCCTCAAGCACTTGGTTCACCGTCTGGCGGCTCTCTGCGTCGAGACCTATATATGGGTTGTCGACAATCAAGACCTCTGGCGATTGCATCAAGCTGCGGACAATCATCAACTTGCGAAGCTCGCCACTCGACAGGAAAAGTATGCGCTTCTCCAACAGCGGCTCTACGCCCATGGCCTTCAGCAGCTCCATGCTGCGCTCGACGGCCGCCCTGCCCAACGCATCGGCCACGAATGGACTCTCCTCGTTCTCCGTCGCCTGCCACCTCTTCTGGTAGTAGTTGTCGTTCGACGCTCCGCCAAGGCGGTATATGTCGCGAAACGAGAGCGACGCTATCTTCATGCGAGGGACCTCCGTCCCGTCGGCGCGCAATACTGACACCTTGCCCGCCTTAAGGCTCACGCCGCCTGCTATATACGTGCCAAGCAACGATTTGCCCGACCCGTTGGGACCTATGATGACGGCATTCTCGCCCTCTCCAATCGTCAACTTTATCTTTCCGCCCAAGGCTTGGTTCTCATACCTCGCCTCTGGGGCGTCTATCTCTATGTGGCTCATCGTTTTGCCTGTTTCTCTGGTTTAATTGTCGCAAATTTAGCAATACGCACTTACAAGCGTCACCCTCTATTCCCGATATTTCTTGCGCCATTCCGTCGGCGTCATCGACGTCACCCTGCGGAAGAATCGCGTGAAAACAGATTGGTCGGCAAAACCAAGGTCGGTCGCAACCTCCTGTATCGTAGCGTCAGTGCTGTACAAGATTTCCTTGGCGGCGAAGCATAGGCTCTCGTCAATGACCTCCTTGGGCGACAGCTGCCGCTGACGGCACACCTGGCTCAAGTAGCGTGGCGTGATTGACAGGCGGTCGGCGTAATACTCGACGTCGCGATGGACGGCCGACTCCTCGCGCACAAGCCTTAGGAACATTCCGAATAGCGTTTTCTGCCTGTCCGATGTAGGCTGCGGCGTCTCCGCCCACTCCTGACTGCTGTTGTCGCTGATGTCCGCAAGGTAGAAATATAGCAGGGCGTGCATCTTTTGCCTCCTGCGCTCGTCTCCTTCCCGTGACACGACGGCAGCCGCAAGCTCATAGACGTGGTTTATTATGATGTCATACTCTTCATTGTGATGACTGACGGGGTTGAATTTCAAGAATTTGAGCAGGTCGAGGTCAAGTCGTGTCCCCATGCTCTCCATAAAGTCAGGTGCCATGCTGATATATGAGCATTGGAAGTCTGGCGTCGCCCCGAGTACTCGTATCAGCGTGTCGAAAACAAGAATGACTTGCGTTCGGGGCCTTATCTCGTAAGTCCTCATGTCAACCTCCATGACGGCCGCTCCGCCTGTGCAAAGGAAGAAGACCATGTCGCTCGAACGCTCAGCTTTCTCCATTGTCTCAAGGTGTTCGCCCGTCCCTGCGTCGAACTCCATCCCATGGGGCATTTGAAAACTATTTATCATATTATAGTTTTTAGAAAATTTCGCATTTCGTCCAACAAAAGCCTATTTATTGACACTTTTTATAATCTTTGGTTCCTAATATGCACAAAAGTACCAACATTTCGTTATTTCCACTTCGCTTTTTCTTGGCAACTTTGCAATCGTAAGTAAAGATAACAACACACAGATACGAGATATGAAAAGCGTTTTGATCAGCGGCCTTGCTGCCGCCGCTCTGACAATGACAACTACAGCATGCCAAGAGGCTGCCGTCCAACAACAAGCACGCGAGTACCCTGTACTTACGACTGGTCTCTCCAATGAGACTGTCTCCGATTCCTACCCTGCATCAATCAAAGGACGCCAAGACGTCAGCGTGATGCCGCAAGTATCCGGCACGCTCACCGAGCTCCGTGTGGCCGAGGGCGACCGCGTCCACCGTGGCCAGGTCATGTTTATCATCGATCAGGTCCCTTACCGTGCCGCCCTCGAGACCGCCAAGGCTAACGTCGAGGCCGCCAAGGCGCAACTCGCTCAGGCTCAGCTCTCCTACGATAGCAAGAAGACACTCCGCGAGAAGAACGTCGTCTCCGACTACGACCTCATGACCGCCGAGAACACACTCCTCTCCGCCAAGGCATCCCTCGCGCAGACCAATGCGCAGCTCGTTAACGCGCAAAACAGCCTCTCCTACACCGAGGTCAAGAGCCCTGCCGACGGCGTCGTCGGAACTCTCCCTTACCGCGTTGGCGCGCTCGTAGGACCCTCAATGCCTACTCCCCTCACCACCGTCTCTGACAACAACCAGATGTACGTCTACTTCTCAATGAACGAGAAGCAGATCATGGCTCTCACGCGCCAATATGGTAGCACCGCAGCCGCTGTCAAGAACATGCCCGACGTCGCGCTCCGCCTCTCCGACGATAGCCTCTACGCCCATCCCGGCCGCATCGAGACCATCTCCGGCGTCATCGACCAGGCCACTGGCACTGCGCAGCTCCGCGCCGTGTTCCCTAACAATGAGGGTCTCCTCCTCAGCGGCACTTCCGGTAACGTCATCATCACACGCGACATCAAGAATGTCATCGTCATCCCGCAAGCCGCAACATTCGAGGTTCAGAACAAGACCTATGTCTACGGCATCGTCGACGGTCGCGCCTCCGCTAAGCAGGTGACCGTCAGCCGCCTTCAGGATGGAAGCCGATATGTCGTCACTTCCGGTCTCAAAGAGGGTGAGGTCATCGTGGCCGATGGTGTAGGCCTCCTCCGCGAGGGTACGCCTATCGTCGCCAAATCGCAGTCCGCTCCCCAGGCGCAAGCCTCAGCTCAAGCAGCTGCCAACTAATCACCACCGCCACGCAAGGCGTTTCACTTAAGCAGTTTTTGGTTAATGTATAGCGGGAGAACGGCGGAGCCACACCGGCGACGCCCGACTCCCCACCACAACGACTTTATAAACAAATGAATTTAAGGACATTCACAGAGCGCCCCATCCTCTCGTCGGTGATCTCCATCGTCATCGTCATCGTGGGCGTCATCGGACTGTTCTCGCTCCCCGTCGAGCAGTTCCCTAATATCGCGCCTCCTACAGTCATGGTCTCCACGACCTACTATGGCGCCAATGCCGAGACCATCCAGAAGAGCGTCATCGCGCCTCTCGAGGAGTCTATCAACGGCGTCGAGAACATGACCTACATGACCAGCCAGTCTTCCAACAACGGCTACGTCTCCATCACCGTCTACTTCAAGCAAGGCACCGACCCCGACATGGCTGCGGTCAACGTCCAGAACCGCGTCTCCAAAGCCACCTCTCAGCTGCCTTCCGCCGTCACGCAGGTGGGCGTCCAGACCATCAAGCGACAGACGTCAATGCTCCAGGTCTTCGCTCTCTCCAGCCCCACCGACGAGTATGACGAGATCTTCATCTCCAACTACATCAATATCAACATCAAGCCTGAGGTCTCCCGTATCTCCGGTGTAGGCGATCTTACTATCCTCGGTGGCGACTACTCCATCCGTATTTGGATGGACCCCGCCAAAATGGCGCAGCACAATCTCGTCCCTTCCGACGTGACCGCCGTCCTCGGCGAGCAGAACATCGAGGCGCCAACAGGCTCCATCGGTGAAAATTCTCCAGAGACCTACCAGTACACCATGCGCTACAAAGGTCGTAAGGTTACTGAGGAAGAGTTCGCCGACATCGTCATCAGCTCCACCCCCGACGGTAACGTCCTCCGACTCAAAGATGTAGCCCGTGTCGAGCTTGGTCAGGACTCCTACTCTTACGAGGGCAAAGTCAACGGACACCCGGGTTGCGCAGTCCTCGTCTTCCAGACCGCAGGCTCCAACGCCACCGAGGTCAACAACGAGATCGACGCCTTCCTCGATGAGGCTTCAAAGTCGCTCCCTAAAGGTCTCCAGATCGATAAGATCAACAACACCAACGACTTCCTCTACGCCTCCATCCACGAGGTCGTCAAGACCCTCTTCGAGGCTATCGTCCTCGTCATCATCATCATTTTCATCTTCCTCCAAAGCCTGCGCGCCGCTTTCATCCCACTCGTCGGCATCATCGTATCCCTTGTCGGTACTTTCGCCTTCATGTATGTGGCGGGCTTCTCTCTGAACCTTATCACCCTCTTCGCGCTCGTCCTTGTCATCGGTACGGTCGTCGATGATGCCATCATCGTCGTCGAGGCTGTCCAGGCGAAATTCGATATTGGCTACAACTCCAGCCACCATGCTGCCAACGATGCCATAAAGGGCATCTCGGGTGCCGTCATCACCTCCTCCCTTGTCTTCATGTCGGTCTTCATCCCCGTCTCCTTCATGAGCGGCACATCCGGCACTTTCTACCGTCAGTTCGGTCTCACCATGGCTGCCGCCGTCGGCATCTCCGCACTCCAGGCTCTTACCATGACCCCTGCGCTCTGCGCAATTATGCTCAAGCCAAACAGTGTTGATGGTGAGGAGGATAAAGGCTTCTTGGCGCGTTTTGGAAAAGTCTTCAATGCCGCCTTTAACGCGCTTCAGGCTAAATACGCCAAGGCTGTCCAATTCTTCATCCAGCGTAAGAAGATCACAGTCCTCATCATCCTCTGCACTTTCGGTGGTCTCGTCTACCTGATGGGCCACACTAAGACGGGTCTCGTCCCCAATGAGGACCAGGGCATGATCATGGTCAACGTCTCCACTCAGCCAGGAAGCTCGCTCCACCACACAAGCGAAGTCATGGACGAGGTCGGTAAGCGAATCCTTCAAATCCCAGGTGTCGAGAAGGTCAACCAGACCGCAGGCTACGGCCTTATCTCCGGTGCCTCTTCTTCCGCTGGCATGTACATCGTCCGTCTCTACAACTGGGAGCTACGCAAAGACCCTTCCCTCAGTGCGACGGCCATCATCGGACAAATCTATGGTCGCACGGCCGATATCAAGGGAGCTTCCATCTTCGCCATGTCGCCTGGTATGATTCCTGGCTACGGCACCGGCAATAGTGTCGAGCTCCACCTCCAAGACCGCGCGGGTGGCGACATCACAAAATTCTTCAATCAGGCTCAGCAGTACATCGGCGTCCTCAACCAGCGTCCCGAGGTCTCCATGGCATACTCCACATTCTCTCTCTCCTATCCCCAGTGGGAGGTCGATGTCGACGCTGCCAAGTGTAAGCGCGCTGGCGTATCGCCCGCAACGGTTCTTAGCTGCCTCGGTAGCTACTACGGCGGCTCTTACGTCTCCGACTTCAACCGCTTCTCTAAGATATACAAGGTCATGATCCAGGCCGAGCCCTCCACGCGTCGCGACGAGGAGTCCCTCAACACGATGTACGTCCGCATGAACGACGGTCAGATGGCGCCTCTCAGCCAGTTTGTCTCTCTCCGACGTGTCTACGGCGCCGAGGTCCTCTCTCGCTTCAATATGTACAACTCCATCGCTGTCAACGTCATGCCTGCCGATGGATACTCTTCCGGCGAGGCCCTCAAAGCCATCCAGGAGACTTCCGACCAAGTCCTTCCTCAAGGCTACGGCTTCGACCTTGCGGGCATGAGCCGTGAGGAACGCAACCAGGGCGGGCAGACGGGCATCATCTTCGCTATCGCCATCGTCATGATCTACCTCCTCCTCTCTGCGCTCTACGAGAGCTTCCTGATACCGTTCTCTGTCATCCTTGCCGTCCCGGCCGGTCTTATGGGATCCTTCATCTTCGCCAACATCGCGGGGCTCGAGAACAACATCTACCTCCAGACGGGTCTCATCATGCTCATCGGCCTTCTCTCCAAGACCGCCATCCTTATCACCGAGTATGCTGTCGAGCGTCGCCGAGCAGGCATGAGCCTCATCTCGGCCGCCATGAGCGCAGCTAAAGACCGTCTCCGCCCAATCCTCATGACTGTCCTCGCCATGGTCTTCGGTCTTCTCCCTCTCGTCGTGGCCCACGGCGTAGGTGCTAATGGCAACAGGTCTCTCGGTACGGGTGTCGTCGGCGGACTCCTTGTCGGAACACTCGCCCTCCTCGTCTTCGTACCCGTCCTCTTCGTCATCTTCCAGTGGTTCCAAGAGCGTCTGACGCCCAACCAGCCCGAGCGCTCTGAAGACTGGCAAGTCCAAGACGAGACCGAGCAGGCCAAGATAGAGCGTGAGCAATATCTTGCCGAGAAAAAACAAAAAGAGGAAGAAGGTAAATAACACCATCTCACGGTAAGCAAATGAAAAACACCATAAAACTCCATAGCCTGGCTCTGATGTCAGCCTCCGTGCTGATGCTCTCCAGCTGCGGCATTTACTCCACCTACGAGGCTAAAAACGAGGTCCCCGACGGGCTCTTCGGCGACACCCCAGCCGAAACCCAGTCCGCCGACTCCTCCTCCCTCGCCAAGGTGCCATGGCGCGACGTCTTCACCGACCCGCAGCTCCAAAACCTCATAACCGAGGTTCTCAATAACAACATCGACCTCCAAACTGCGCAACTCAACATCGAGCAGGCGCAAGCACAATTCAAGGCTTCACGTCTTGCCTTCGCGCCATCTCTCGCTTTCGCCCCAAATGGTGCGCTGAGCAAGTACAATATCGATGGCGCTGAGGTCTCCAAGACCTACACCATCCCCGTCTCCCTCCAGTGGCAAATCGACGCCTTCGGTTCTCTCCGCAACCAAAAGCGAGCCTCCAAAGCTTCACTCCAGGCCACAGAGGACGCCCTTCAGGCAACCCAGACGGCTCTCGTGGCAAATACCGCCTCCCTCTACTACTCCCTCCTCATGCTCGACCGCCAACTCGAGATTGCCGACTCTACCGCCGAGTCTTGGAAGGAGACTGTCGAGACCATGAGGGCCTTGATGGACGCTGGCATGACCAACGAGGCTTCCGTCGCGCAGATGGAAGGCACATACTACTCCATCGTCGCACAGGTCGCCGACATCAAGGACAATATCGTAACTGTCCAAAACTCTCTCTGCCTCCTCATGGCGAAGCCCTCTCAGCACATCGACCGAGGTCGCCTTGACGAGCAGCACATAGACGTCAACCTCTCCGCCGGTCTCCCCCTCGACATCATCAGCAACCGACCCGATGTAAGAGCACAAGAACGTCAACTCGAGGCGTACTTCTACTCCGCCAATGCTTCCCGCTCCGCCTATTACCCGACGATAACCCTCAGCGGTCAGGCAGGTTGGACCAATCTCATCGGCTCGACCATCATGAACCCTGGCAAGTTCTTCTGGCAAGCAGCCGCAAGCCTCGTGCAGCCTATCTTCCAAAACGGCCAGATCCGAGCACGAGTCAAGGTCGCAGAGGCTCAACAGAAGCAAGCCGAACTCGCATGGACAAAGGCGGTCCTCTCCGCCGGTAATGAGGTAAACGAGGCTCTCGTCTCCTACCAGACGGCTAAAGAGAAGCGAGACCTCTACCAAAACCAAGTCGAGGCCCTCACTCGTGCCTACGAGGCAACAGATCTCATGATGAAGCACGGCAGCACCACCTATCTCGAGGTTCTCACTGCCAAGCAGACTCTCCTCTCTGCTCAGCTTTCTCAAACAGCAAACACCTACTCTGAGCTTTCCGCCATCATCACCCTCTACCAGGCTGTAGGCGGCGGAACTCTCTAAGCGTGTTTATCTTTCTATCTTGTGTTTTTTCTTCTCAGCCGACTCGCGTAGAGCCGGCTGAGTTGTTCATTATAATGGTGTCCTCTTTTTCCATACCTTTGCTCGCAAAGAATTTCTATATCTACACCTCAAAAACATTGTCTCTCGTAAAATACGATGGATCAACGATATAAGCTCATCCGTCCCCTCCTCTCCCAACGCCTCCTCCTCCTCGACGGAGCCATGGGATCACTCATCCAGCAAGTAGGCCTCTCCGAGGAGGATTTCCGCGGCGACCTCTTCAAGGATCATCCATGCCCTCTCAAGGGCGACAACGATGTCCTCGCGATAACAAGACCCGACGTCATTCGCGACATCCACCGCCAATATCTCGAGGCAGGCTCCGACATCATCGAGACCAACTCCTTCAACGCCACCACAATTTCGCAGGCCGACTACCAGATGGAGCCATACGTCTACGATATAAACGTCGCAGCCGCCCGTTGCGCCAAGAAGATGGCTCTCGCCTACTCCACCCCCCAACGCCCGCGCTTCGCTGCCGGCTCCATGGGTCCGACAAACAAGACGGCATCCATGTCCCCCGATGTCAACAACCCGGGCTTCCGTGCCATTACTTTTGACCAGCTCGCCGAGGCCTATGCCGAGCAGGCGCGAGGTCTACTCGACGGTGGCGTCGATATCTTCCTTGTCGAGACCGTCTTCGATGGCCTCAACGCAAAGGCAGCCCTCTACGCCATTGAGAATGAGCTGAAGAAACGAGGGATATCCGACTTCCCCGTCATGGTCTCTGCCACTGTCGCCGACAAGAGCGGACGTATCCTCTCGGGACAGACGCTCGATGCTTTCCTCTACTCCGTCTCGCATATCGACCTCCTGACTTTCGGTCTCAATTGCTCTTTCGGAGCGCACGACATGATGCCCTACCTCACAGAGATAGGACGCAAAAGCCCATTCTTCGTCAGTGCCTACCCCAACGCAGGTCTCCCTAACCAGTTCGGACAATATGACGAGTCCCCAGAGGTCATGGCTTCCAAAATCCAAGACTTCCTCGACCAAGGTCTCGTCAACATCCTTGGCGGATGCTGCGGCACGACGCCTGCCCACATTGCCGCCATGGCGGCGCGCCTCAAGGACTACAAGATACATCGCCCCGACGCCCCTCAGCACCTCATGCGCCTCTCGGGTATCGACGGCGAGGTGGTCTCAAAGGACATTAAGCCTTTCTACAAGGTCGGCGAGCGTACCAATGTCGCAGGGTCCCGCAAGTTCCTGCGACTCATCCAAGAAAAGAAATACGACGAGGCTCTCGACATCGCCCGATCAGAGGCGCAAGCCGGTGCCGATGTCATCGATGTCAATATGGACGATGGAATGCTCGACGCAAAAGCCGAGATGACCACCTTCCTCAACCTCATGGCAGCAGAGCCCGATGTCGCGCGCCTGCCCGTCATGATCGACTCCTCCAAATGGGAGGTCATCGAGGCTGGTCTTAAATGTCTGCAAGGCAAGGCGATAGTCAACTCCATCAGCCTCAAAAAGGGCGAGGAGGAGTTCCTCCGCGAGGCCGCCATAATCCAACGTTACGGTGCCGCAGTCGTCGTCATGGCGTTCGACGAGCAGGGGCAGGCCACCACGTTCGACCGACGTGTCGAGATTTGCTCCCGTGCCTACCGACTCCTCACAGAGAAACTCAATTTCGAGCCTGCCGACATCATTTTCGACCCCAATGTCCTCGCCATCGCAACAGGACTACCAGAACACGATAACTATGCGGTCGATTTCATCCATACAGTCGAGTGGATTAAAGCAAACCTCCCCTACGCCAAGATTAGCGGCGGCGTATCCAACCTCTCGTTCTCTTTCCGCGGAAATGCGCACGTCCGCGAGAGCATTCACTCCGTCTTCCTCCACTACGCCGTAGCCAAGGGCATGGACATGGGAATCGTCAACCCAGCCGCCATGATTGCCTATGACGACATCGAGCCTGAACTCCGCGACAAGATCGAGGATCTCGTCCTCAACCGACGCCCCGACGCGACCGACATCATGCTCGCCGCCGCCGAGCAGTTCAAGTCAGCAGGCAAAGCATCTGCCGCCGCCCCCTCTGATGAGTGGCGCAAGGATACGGTCCAAGAACGTCTCGCCTATGCCCTACAAAAGGGCATCACAGAGCACCTCGAAGCCGATCTCGCCGAGGCCCGTCCCCTATACCCTCGCGCCCTCGACATCATCGAGAAACCACTCATGGACGGCATGAACCGCGTCGGCAAGCTCTTCGGCGAGGGCAAGATGTTCCTTCCGCAGGTCGTCAAGACCGCACGTGTCATGAAACGCGCCGTCGAGATTCTCCAGCCCCTCATCGAAGAGGAGAAAAAGGCAGCAGGGCAGTCTGGCACTTCCGCAGGCCGTGTCGTCATGGCCACAGTAAAGGGCGACGTCCACGATATCGGCAAGAACATTGTATGCGTCGTCTTGGCGTGCAACAATTTCGAAATCATCGACTTGGGTGTCATGGTCGAGACTGACGCCATCGTCAACGCCGCCATCGAGCAGCATGCCGACGCCATCGGTCTTAGCGGTCTGATCACCCCCTCTCTCGACGAGATGATAGCCGTCGTCAAAGCCCTTGAGGCCAAGGGTCTCAAGATTCCTGTAATGATAGGTGGTGCAACGACTTCCGCCGTCCATACGGCAGTCAAGATCGCCCCCTGTTACAGCGGCCCGGTAATCTACGTAAAGGATGCATCTCAAAACGCATACGTCCTCAATGCCATTTTCTCCCACGATGAGCGTTTTCTCGCCCAACTGAAGGAGGAGCAGCAACGCCTCCGCGACGAGAATGCCTCCGCGCGACCCGCCGAGATGTCCGATGCCGACGCACGCAAATACGCCCCGTCGCGCGACTGGTCTAAGGTCACGATGGTTGTCCCGCCTGTCCCGGGCGTCACGACGCTCCACCGTGTCGACCTCGCAAAGCTCGTCCCTTTCATCAATTGGCGTATGTTCCTCATGGCGTGGAAGATTGGTGCCAATTTCGCCGATGCCGCAAACCTCCACTCCGATGCCGAGCGTCAGGCGTGGATCGACTCTTTCTCTGGCTCCGACCGCGACAAGGCAGCCGAGGCCGTACGCCTCATAGCCGATGCGAGCCGCAATCTCGACATCATGATCGCCCAAGGGCTGACGGAGGCGCACGCCGTCGTTGGTCTCTATCCGGCAAATAATGTCGGTAACGACGATGTCGCCATCTTCTCCGATGAGTCTCGAACCTCAGAAGTCGCGCGCTTCCATTTCATGAGGCAGCATAAGGTCTCCGATGACGGCACGACTCTCTCCCTCGCAGATTTCATCGCCCCAGCCCCCTATGCCGACCATGTTGGGCTCTTTGCGGCAACAGCTGGAGCGGGTCTCAAACGCCACACCGACAAGATGAAAGCCGACGGCGACGACTATTCCGCCATCATGTGCCAGCTCCTTGCCGATCGTCTCGTCGAGGCTCTCTCCGAATGGCTCCACCACTGCGTCCGCACCCGCCTTTGGGCTTACGACCCCAACGAGGAGCTTAACCCCACAGAGTTCCTTCGCGGTCATTATCAAGGAATCCGGCCAGCCATCGGTTACCCCATCTCGCCCGACCATTCCCATAAGAGGCAGCTCTTCGACCTCCTCGATGTCGAGGCCCGCATCCCTATGGTTCTCAACGATGCGCTCATCATGGAGCCGGCATCATCTGTCTGCGGTTTCTATTTCGCCCACCCCTTCGCGCGCTATTTTTCCGTCGGGAGGGATGCTCCACAAGAGGTCTGACCTTACGCTCGCATACATCAAAAAAGCAATCTCGGAACCGGCGCTCCTGCCAATTCCGAGATTGCTTGTCTTTTTAATGTGTCTCCCTATGCGTACAGCTCCCGGGCGACGGAGCATACCGTGTCGACGGCGCCAAGGGTGTAGAAGTGGACACATGGGACGCCATGCTCTTTGAGATCCGATGCCTGTGCCAGCAGCCAGTCGCGCCCTGTCTTCTTCACGTCGTCGTCGCTTGCGCTGACAACTTTGTCCACAAGTTCCTGTGGAATCTCCGTGTTGAATATTCTCGGCAAGATGCTCAATTGCGCCTTTCTGCTGAGGGGCTTTAGTCCGGGAATAATGGGAACGTCTACGCCTGCCGTGCGGGCTGCGTCTACAAAACGGTAGAAATGTTCGTTGTCGTAGAATAATTGGGTAATGATGTATTCCGCTCCCATGTCGACTTTGCGCTTTAGGAAGTCTATGTCCGTCTTGAAGTTCGGGGCCTCGGCGTGTTTCTCAGGATAGCCTGCCACGCCGAAAGAGAACGGGTGCGATGGCGGCTCCATTTGCGCTCCGTCAATCGTGATCCCCTTGTTGAAGTCCACAACCTGAGTGATGAGGTCTGTCGCATGAGCGTGCGATTCTGCAACCGGCACCAAAGTGTCCTTGTCCGTATCACCGCGAAGCAGGAACAAGTCGCTTATCCCCAGGAAGTCGAGGTCTATGAGGACATATTCGGTCTCCTCGGGCGAGAAGCCGCGGCAAATGATATGAGGGACGGTCGGGATGTTATAGCGGTGATGAATAGCGGCCGCCACGGCTACCGTGCCTGGACGTTTGCGTACAAAGGTCTTGCGCAGGTTGCCTCCCTCGGCTGGTTGGTATACAGGTTCTGAGTGATGGGTCGTTATGTTGACGAACAGCGGATGGTGCTCTGTCAATTTATCAAGGTCGGCAAAGAGGCGAGTTATCCCCTTGCCTTTCAGTGGCGGCAAAACCTCTATGGAAAAGCCTGTCGTCTGGCGGTCTCGGAGTATCTGGGCAACGGATGGCATGCTGTAATAGGTCTGGTTATCTCGTTTCTCCTGCGAAGTTAGGTAAAAAGGTCTCTTGCAATGTTAGATATACTTTCTGAAAAGCCGTGAGTTTTCCCTCTCAAGCAGAATATTTTTCTTGACAACCTGCTGATTACTTGCAAGTGGTTGATAATCAATATCTATTTTGTGCTATGTTAGCCACAAGAAACAAACTGGAAACAAGATTTGCATTTAACCCGAAACGGAAAGCAAGAGAAAACATAAATTAACACGGAAAAGAACGGCAATTTTCCGATTTTTGGGATTTGGTAACGGTTGTAGAATTGGTGTAACGATGATAAGACTAATAGAAAACTTTGTAGTTTTAGGACGAAATTTTGCCATCCAATTATACCTATTTAATTGGAATCGATATAAATAGTCGGGGCAAAAACAAATTTCAATCAACTTTTCTTGGCATTTCCAATAAATGTCAATACCTTTGCATTCAACTTAAATAAATGTACAATGAATGAGCTTAATCGCATAAAAGTAGTTCTTGTAGAACAGAAGAAAACTGGTAAATGGTTAGCAGAGCAACTTGGAGTAAGTACTACAACAACAAGTCGATGGTGCTCGAATTCAGCTCAACCTGACTTGCAAACATTAAACCTAATTGCACAGCTTTTGAATGTGTCTATTTATGAACTAATAAAACAACAATGAAAGAAGTATCATTAAACACTTTGATAAAGAGTTTTTCTGTTGATGAAATAGAAAAGAATTTGATATATAACTTTATACAAGAGAATGATATAAACTATTCTCAGTCTACTTATATATCAAATTATCTTATGGGGTTTGAACCAAACGAGACTTTGATAACAAATATCAAAAGTCTAAACCATAATAAAATAGAAGAAATTGTAGTTGACATGGAATTATTGATGCCAACTGAAGACAAAAAAACGAATGGAGCATTCTTCACTCCTCAGTATATCGTAGACTACATCATTTCAAATGTTTCCCCACAGGAAAAGTCTAAAGTAATCGATCCTAGTTGTGGAAGTGGAGCATTCTTGTTGGGTATTATTAGATATTATGTAAATAAGTTTGGAAAAAGTATTACTGATATTGTCAAAGAAAATTTGTATGGCGCAGATATTCTGGAATATAACACAAGACGTTCTAAACTTCTATTGATTCTGTATGCCATCATGAATGGAGAAATAGTAGATGAAGGTGACATTCATATTTACACTGCAGATAGTTTAAGATGCACTTGGCCATGTAAGTTTGATTACGTTGTAGGAAATCCACCATACGTAAAATTTCAAGATTTGGATGATGTTACAAGAACTTTCCTGTTCGAGTCATATCAAACAACAAAACTGGGAACGTATAACCTGTATTTTGCATTCTTTGAATTGGGATTGAAGCTTTTAAACGAAGATGGCAAACTTGGATATATTACACCCAATAATTATTTTACGTCTTTGTCTGGAGAACCGTTAAGAGAATTCTTTCAAACTAACAAAGTAATATATCAGATTGTTGATTTTGATGCAACGAAAGTATTTGAAGTTCAGACATATACTGCTATTACATTTCTCAACAAAAAAGAGAATAGACATATTATGTATGATAGAATCGAACGAGGAGTATCTCCATCTCAATTCTTGACAGCTATCACCTTGACCTCCAATGAATATACAGATTTGTCTGCAAAAAAATGGAGATTGTTATGTGGCGACGAAAGAAAGAATATTCAGATTATTGAAAATAGTGGGCAAACACTTGGAACTCTGATGAATATCTGCGTTGGTATAGCCACGCTTAAAGATGAGGTTTATTTCATCGACCCCATCAATGAAGATGAGAAATTTTATTACATAAAGAAAAAGACAGGCGAATTCAAAATAGAAAAAGTTATAACAAAGCCTCTTGTTAAAATTTCTGATATGAAAACAAAATCTGACATAGAGGCTAATCGTAGGAGAATAATTTTCCCCCATAAAACGATAAAAGGCAAAGCTACCCCATTGGAAGAAGAAGAATTAAGAAACAATTATCCTTGCTGTTATGAATATCTGTTGTCTGTCAAAGATATTCTTGAAGGTAGAGATAAGGGGAAACATGTCTATTCGCCATTCTACGCATACGGAAGGACGCAAGGCTTAAATCGTTTCGGGGCAAGAATCTACACTCCGACATTTAGTCTAAAACCGAGGTTTCTGTTTGATGCAGAAGAAAAAGGATTCTTCACAAATGGATATGGTCTATACTATAAGGGAGAAAGTTTGTTTGCGTCTCCTATTGCAAGACTTGAAAATGTTGATGTACTTTTGAAAATACTCAATTCATGCGTTATGGACTACTATGTAACTAAAACAAGTGTTGCAATAGAAGGGGGCTATCCTTGCTATCAAAAGAACTTTATTGAAAGATTCACTATCCCACAAATAACGGATAGCCAAATCTCTCGATTAAGAGAATTGACTAGCGTTAATGATATTGACGAATATGTATGTAGCTTATATCAAATAAATCTATCTACCCCAAAACGTTCTTCATAGAGTTTCATCAGTGTGGGAGCGAATGATGGGAAATTCATTTCATTGATGCTTGCCTTACTATTCTCGGGTAAAAGCCCAACTGCTTTAAGGTCGTCATCTGAATTATAAATAACAGGAATACTCTTATTGAAATCCACAATAAGCAAACAAACTCTTTCATATTTATACTCTTCTCCAAGTAAACATCTCCTATTGTTTACAGCGGAGAAAGAGTATAAATATTTTTCTATGTGCTTTTGTACACTTTTATTTTCCTTGAAAGCAATTCTATTATGTTTTGCTTCCGCATCGTTATATTCCTTCACAGGAATCATGTAGAATTCTCCTAAAACCATTTTCTCACATCTTAAATGGAGGTTTAAGGCTTCGGCAAAAGTTCTTTCGTATAGAGTGTCAAAGTTCTTGGCGATACTACTCAACTGGCTACGTACATTTACAGATAGGATATGCTCAGTAAGTTCAGTTCCAAACTCGTCGAGTTTGCCCTTTAATATACCATCAAACTGCAGAAATTCTCTTTGTCCTCTTACGTGATTTGGCAAGAAACAAATATCTTGGTTTTTACACTTGAAAAAACCTGCCAATTTGAGCTCGTCAAGATGTTCTCCCAATAAAGGGCGAACTCTTGTTGGATTTACTCCATTGCGAATAAAGGCAGATTTGGCTGCATCATGTAACATACATATAGGTTGTTGGGTACGAATAAGGTTATTTTTCCCCTCAACGCCTCCATCTCGTATTGCTTGTTCTAACATTTCTTTAATAGAACAAACCGCATCTTCTATGGTTATATCACTCATATCTATATCATATTGTGAATTTCCAAGAAAAAAAGCCCTCATTCCAAAAATGGGAAAAGGGCGCAGGAGACGTTTATGTTGATACCAAGGCCTTGCACAGCCCACATCAGACAACAATAATCCTGTCTGCGCCCGTAATGAAAGCACAGACATCCGTTGTCTTAACCAAACTGATGTTTATTGAAGTGCAAGTTCTGGCATTCAGTAGAGTCAAGGATGTCAATATACTTATGTCTTTTTATTCCTTATTTATTCAATTTTATTGTTTATACTTCTGTTTTTAAAATGCGCAAACAACGCCTTGCAAAGATACAAATATATTTTGTAACATCACCGCCTATGCTTACAAAATTATAAAATAGTACTAAAAAACTGATAAAACGTCCTTTGAAGACTTTTGAAACAGTCATTACGTCCCATATTGCCTTGCTATCAGCTCGGCAATGACACCGCAAAAACCGAAGAACCCGAGGCTGAAGAAGAAGCCGACAAACCATTGGGCATAGCGACCCAGGTAGACACCATCGTATTCCTTGTAACGCTCGTTGACCTTTCTGCGCTCCTCCTCAAACCTTTTGTTGATGGAACGGAGGTGTTCCTGCATCTTGACCAGCATCTTTTTGTTGTGCGCACCAAACATCTGCTGCATCTTCTGCCAGTCGGCATCTGAAACCTCCACGGACACCTTCAACTTGGATGGGGCTTCCTTCAACACCTTGTCGATGTGGTCGTTGATGGTTTTCTCCTTTGTGCTGGTTGTGGTATCGACTGTGTCCAACTTGCCTTCTTCTCGATGCGACTGCGCAAAGCAGCCTCCAATGTCCAATGTCAGTTTGATATTTCTGACGGCTTTTGCCCCCTTGTGAATAAGTCATCTGCCTTGTTTTGGGAATGAAGTCGTTAATTTCCTACCCCCCCCTCCCC
>CAVHUG010000009.1:0-131672 GCA_963639155.1 Pseudobutyrivibrio sp.
GAGGTCTCCACGTCCTCGCCGTCGGCGTGGCGGACGGTCTTGCGGTCGCGCCCGCGTATGTCTTTATAACTATCTGTTATATGTCCGTTAGCGTCAGTTTGAACAGCCTTCAAACATTCGTCAACTATCGAATAAGAAGCGGTTGAGATTGTGCCGTCGGGCAGGGTGACCTTCACGGGTCGATCTTGCACGTCGTACTCGGTGAGCGTCGGGTTGAGGATGTCGCTCGTATTGAGCGAGGCCGTGTTGTCGGTCATCGGCTGACCCTCCGCCACCTTGCGCCCGAATACGTCGTACTTGACGACACCCGACGCTATCATCACATCGCTGCCGTTCACCACGCCGCTCTTCTTGGTCTGCACTGCACGGCCAAGGTCGTCGGTGAAGAGGTGGGTGGTTATCGTGGTCTGCGTCTTCGCGTCGTAGTTGGTGGTCTTGGCGGTGTGGCTCTTGTCGTCGTACTCGATGCTTATCGTCGCCTGTCCGCCTGTCTCAATCTCGTAGGGCGCGGTGACGGAGGTCAGTCGCCCGCGGCGGTCGTAGGCATAATGCATCTCGTTGCCGTTGGTGTCGGTCTGTTTGGTCGGCACGCACCACTTGAGGTCGTAGTCGGTCGAGGAGTGGTAGCCGAATGCGTCGGTCACGCCCGTGACGAGCGTGTGGTGGGTGTCGTCATCATATGTGTAGGTGCGGAAGAAGCGTTGCCCGCTGGCGTTCTGCGGGCGCGTGAGCTTGGTGACGTTGCCGTAGCCGTCGCGCTCCATGTCGAAGACCGCCGTCACGCCGTCGGCAATTTGGCTTATCTGCGTGAGGTCGCCGCACTCGTTGACCTGCGAGGCGGTGTGGCGGAGGGTCTTGTCGTCCGCGCTCACTTTCACGTCGCTCGGGCGGGTGAAGATGTTCCTGCCGTCGAGCGAATGGTATCTTATCTCGGTCGTGTAGCTGTCGCTCGGTGTGCTGCTGGTGTAGCTCGTGACGTTGCCCCGGTCGTCGTAGGCGTAGCTCTCGGATATTGTCAGCGTCCCGTCGCTGCCCGTCTCGTAGGCTGTGGTCTTGGTGAGGTTCGGGGCGACGAACAGCGACTTGCCGTCGTGGACGCTCTTCTTGACGTATGCGTTCTCGGTCTTGCTAATCAGACTGCCGTCAGCGGAGGCCGTCCTCGTCTCGGTGACGAGGTTGCAGGTCTCGTAAGTGCGGTTGTCGTAGGTTTGCGTGGTCAGGCGGTATGGCTTGTCGCCGTTCTCCGTGTCCAATTGGGTGGAGACGACCTTGCCGAAGCCGAGAAAGTCTCGCTCGCGGCGGTCGTAGTATCCGTCCTTGTAGTCGAACGCGGTGGCGAAGCGCGTCGCGCCGTTGCGCCTGTCACCGCCCTCGGTGGTGATGCGGCTCATGACCCAGCGGCTCTGCGGCAAGTCGTATGTATTGCCCGTGCGGGCGTAGTCTATGGTGGTGGTCGCGCCGAGCGGCGAGGTGACGCCGCGGAGGAGGTTGGTCTTGCCTATCTTGCCGAGGCGGACTGTGACCTTGCTGTTCTCGTCGGACTCAACGATGTCCGCCACGCCGTCGCCGTCGATGTCCATGAGCTGGCGTTCGGTGCGGTTGAAGGATGTCGAGCCGGAGCCTAAATAGTTTGCAGAAACAGTGATGCTTAGCCATGGGCATACGGGGAATGCAAAGCCACCTGAGAAATCTCCATTAAAGACCTTGGCCACGGAGCGACCAGAGGTTAGAAGCCCACTAATGGCCGCGGCCTCGGAGTCGAAGCCCTTCCCGTTGTTGAAGTAGACTTTATCGCCCACCACCATGTCGGGCAGGCCGTCGGAGTCCACATCCAACAAAGTGGCAGTTGTGTTATTGTCCGACCGAGAATAGCTGACACCTCCGCCCAATGTGAAATATCCGCATATAGGTAAGCTGACTCCTCCGCCACAGCCTTTTGTCGTAGTTTCGCCCTCACGTATGGCCTGATGACCAATGCATATGGTGTCGCCAAATGCGTAGCCCTTGTTCAGTCTTGCCGTGCCATCGGCAAAAAGCATATCGGGGAGTCCGTCACCATTTATGTCAGTCCAGTCGTTTATCGACTCGTCCTTATTCTCGCTCAAGTTTCCGCTCACACTTGCGCCCATACGGGCTTCGTCGCCTTGGTGGATGGCGAATTTCGTGGTTGCAAGTTTCGTACTCTTGCCAACCGCAAAACCAAACGACTTGGAGCCGCCTACGGACTTGCCATTTGATTTGCCTTTTGAAGTAACGATGTCAACATCCAACACTTGAACGGATGGGGATAATGCGCCATTCGCTTGCGTGAACTGACTTCCTATCTTGTCATTTTGATTTGTCAGCCAGTCAGGATAGCGGTCGCCGTTGATGTCCATCACGGCCTGATATGTCCTGACCGTGGACTTGCTCTCGCTATGGTCGCCACTGACTATTGAAGCCAACGAACCGTTGTATGCTTTGCCCTCGGTGTCACTGCACGTCCGCATTCGCATGGCGTTCATGGCGTAGCCCGACAAGTCGTAGGTGTAGGATTCGACGACAATCTCCGACTCCATTTGTCGCGACGAGCATATTTGGTCTGCGCCAACAAAAACACTGTCTTTGGCACTCACCCAATGACGCTTGTCTGCATCGTAGGCCATGGTCAAAAACGGCTCCTCGGTGCTTTTCTCCAAGGAGGACATCTCATCGTCCGAGAGGCTCGAGGCATCAACGTTTTTGTATTTCTCGTTCATGTCCTCGTACTTCTTCTGGTCGTACTCCAATTTTGTTACGTCGATAGGAGCGTCAACCGTGTCCCTCCATGCAAACTGTCCCCAGCCGCGATATAGGTTTCCGAGTTCCTGATGTACGATTGTGCTGGACACGTTGGCAGTCATTGTGCCTATCGTCACGCAATTGCGCTCTTCGCAGCGAACAGTATGGACAACGTTCGTTGTGTCCGTGTAATAGTCCGTGTGTACGAGGGTCTCCCATTGTGCCAAGTTCAGTTTGGCACTGCCCATTGACTTGACCTCCTCGTCAAAATACACATCCGCAAACAACGTCTTTGACAAGAAAGCCGTGTCTAATTCTATATCCTCATATTTCGCCGTTGAGTGGGTGGAGTCCGCGAATAACACCCTCGCCTTGCTCACTCCGTTTGACACGTCGGACAATGCGAATGTGTACTTGCTCGTCTTGACCGTATCCAATGCGAAGCGTATTCCACTAAAATTCGGGGTTATGATGAAATACTTGTCGGGTATGGCGGCGGCGATGGCTGTCGAGTCTTTACGCCATCCGCGGCCAATGACGATAGAGTCTGTCTCTGCCGCAGTGATTTCATGCTTAGGCATTGCGAAATCAGACACGTTGAAAGAGGAGGCAAACAGGACAGGCCTGTTGTACATGCACTCGATTTCGGGCGCGAAGCGTATTGTGTCCCTCTCTCCATCTATTTCCATGACCGCCCTCAAATCCCAGTCGAGATTGTGCCAATCCAGTGGCACACGACTACGGATATACGCGCCAACGTATATGGTGTCTTGGCTGCTTAAATTTAATGAGATGGCGTAATTTCCCGAAGTTGGATTGCCGTCATATTCTCGACTCCATAAAATGCGCCCATTGTGGTCTTCTATCATGAGCGACACGCTGTCGCGCAACTGTCCCATGTTGAGGGTATGCTCTATACGTGCGCTTGGGCCAACAATCGGAACGTTCTGACTTGCCGAGTGGATAAAATCCGACGAGGCGTTGTACTTCAACCTGTCGCAGGCGTTAGCGTCATATCGGGTCTCGCTTTTGACTTGCGATGTGCTGACGTACTCTATGGTTGGATTCCAATCTGTCGCGTCATGCGCACCACTGTAAATTGATTGAAGACGGAACAGTATCTTGTCATCGGCATTGACATCGAAAGTCTCGTCATGTTCAACGCTTTGATTAATTTTATTCAGCGTCTTCGACCATTTCAATGAACTTCCGTGCTGAATGCTGACCTTAACACCATCTGTGCTTAGTGTCGGTTTTTGTAGTCTGGCAGTGCCAGTGACGCGGACTTTGCCTTTTATTGGAGCTTTCCACAATCGGACGGCATCCAACAGCGGGTTCTGCTTTTCTTGCTCCCTGCGCTCTGCCGCGGTGTCAACATCAAAATCTGTATCGGGTGTGATGCCCTCAGGTGTCCATACAGGGTTGGGCGTGTCCTCACTCGATTTTGTAAAATAGGGTCTCCCGTCCGAGCCAATGTGGTTGAACAGAACGACTCCTTTCTCCGCGATGTCAACAAGCCCGTCGCCATTGAAGTCCTGCATATATGTGTGCGTCCAGTCCCATGTGCGACTCTCGTCTTTTGCGAATCCGCCGCCAAGATTGACGTATTTTATGCCGGAATTAAGACCTGCGCCAAGGTTGATAGAGGTGCTGTTTGTTTTGGACTCGCTCAGCGACATTCGGTTCGCGCCCTTTATCTCTACAGGCTCGGCAAATTTTATCTCTCCATCGTGTGAGATGTTTTTGCGGTAGTAAAGTCTGTCGTTGTCAACAAAAACTTTGTCTGGACGTCCATCCCCATCGATGTCAGTCATGGACACCTCGCTGTGCGCCCAGCTATGGCTGAAAGATTTTTGGACACCGACATTGAACGATATTAGCGAGGCTATCTTTTTTATAGGACTTGCGCCTGCGCCAACTGTCGCACCGCCACCATTGGTGTTACCAGTGCTTCGCGAGCCTCCTATGGCCGACAGGCCATCCGTCATGCCAATGCGGTCAATCACCTTGCCCTCCAAGGCCTCGTCGTTGCCGACATTCCATGTTTGGGCCTCGCCGAACAGCCCGTCCTTCACGTCGTCGTAGTAGTCGAAGCGGTGCGTACCGACCTCGTTGCCGTCACCGTCGTACTGAGTAATGGCGGTGAGTATGGTCTTGCGCAGCAGGCCGTTGGCGTATGCCGGGACGTAGTGTGCGAGCAGCTCGTCTTTGTAGTAGACGGAAATGTCGCCAAGCAGCTCGCCGTCGGTCTGCAACATTCCGAGGCGGCAGCTCGTCGTGACGTCGCGGCGTATGTTGGCGTTGCCCTCGGCGAGCGATACTCTCACGCTGTATGCGCCGCTCTCATTGTTGTGGTTGGTGTAGTGTATCTCCGTCGGGTAGAGGTGGCCGTCGCGCTCCGTGTATGAGTACGTCACGTTGTCGCCGTGCGGCTCCTCGACCTTGCTCAATCCCCAGTGGACTATGTTGCCGTCGTCGTTTTTGACGACATCCTTGTAGGTGTATGTCACGCCGTCCTTGGTCGTCACCTCCCACCAGTAGTTGGTCGGCGAGTCGCCGTGGCGGACTATCTTCGAGAACGCGTTCTCGACACGGGGGAAGAACTCTCGGTCGCTCACGCGCTCTATCGCATCGGGCGAGCGGTGGGGTTGTAGGGTGGTCTGCTCGCCGTTTATGAGGTAGATTTCCGTCTCGTAGTCCTTGTCGAAGCGCGGCACGCCCCAGCGGGTGTCGATGTCGATGGAGGGTGTTTGCAGGCTCCAGCCGTAGCCGCACCAGCCGCCGCGCCCGTCGCTGCTGTAGCTTAGCGCAAGGCTCGGCTGCATGCCGTTGCGCCCCACTGGCGTGGCTATGGGGTAGCTTAGCGTCGCTGCTCCGCTCTGCACGGCCTGCGGTGTCTGCACACTTATGATGCCCTGCAACGGGTCGGCGGCCCTCACGTCGCTCATGGCGGTGGGGGCGAAGCCCTGCGTCTCGGGCATCTCCGGCACTTGCAGCACGCCGGCTATCATGTCGGTGAAGTGGCTCGTCAGCGCGCAGACGAGCGTGTTGTCGTGGTCGGCGGTGTCCTTGGCGAGGGCAGTCCACCGCTTGCGTCCCTCGTCGTAGAAGTAGACGAACACGTCGCGGTCGGTGTATCCGCGCGGGATTGCGAGGGTGTCAACGGGCAGGGATATGCGCGCGTCGCTGCCCGTGAAGTGCCTGCCGTGTGGAAGGAAGCGGAAGCCGGCCGCGTTACGGGTGACGTTCACCATGCCCTGCGGTAGCTTTGCAATGTCGGCCTCCTCCAAGGCGGTCACGCTCAGCGTCAGCTCCTTGTCCACCGCACCGAACGGCACGCTCAGTGTCGCGCCCATGAGCGTCACGCTCGCCGAATCGACTGGGGTGACGGGGAGGGTCTTGTGGGGAAGGTCGCGTTGTGGGACGGGTGTGCTTGTATGCGCAGTTGGTAGAATGATTGCGACGGAGTCTGTAACAATCGTATCGGTGGCAATCACGTCCGTTGGTGTGTCTACTTGACTTGCCTGACGAGTATCCGACACCTCGCCACCGCAACTTGTGAAAAGTGCGGCAACGGCGATAGTCAAATATTTCACCAGCCCCCTCACGCGACTACTTGCTAATCAGTTTATACGACTGCTTGTCCTTGCCGCTCTCGACGGTGGCGACCCACACGCCCTTGCTCGGAAGCGTGACCGTTATGTTGTAAAAGTCGCTGCCGCCGCCGCTCTGTACGGCGTAGCAGTTTCCGTCGAAACTATGCAGCCCGACCCTCACATCCGCCACCTCGCGCAGTCGGATGCGCAGGTGTACACGTCCGTCCGTCGTCGGGTTCGGGGCAGCGGAGACGGCGTAAATATTACTACTATCGGCGTTAGTGTCCTCCAACTCTGGCTGCTCGTCACCTTCGGCGGCGATGATTGTGAAAGTCATGCCGCCCTCTATAGGCACGCCGTCGAACTGCGCCTTTAGCGAGCCGAGGTCGGCACTCTTCAGATACGCCGTGTCGTTTATCGAGAGCCAATAGTGTTCGTCGGCTTCGAGAGGGAACGCCTCCTCTATGCGCTCGGCATCGAATGCGATGTATATGGTTTGGAGTGTTGTTCCTGTAGTCGAAACCCGCCATGTGCGGCCGAGGCGTTTGGGCTGTCCCTCCTCGCGGATGTATTTCAGTGAGCGGTTGTCGTCGCCGAGGACGACGTAGCCCATTGGATGGATTGTGTCGGCGGTTATTTTCAGGAGGTCGGCGTTCTCGGCACTTATGTTCTCACAAGCATAGAGCCGCGAAATGGTGTCGTTGCAGATGCCGAAAATATGGTGTGAAAATTCAGCGTTCTCCACCGAGTTCCATACCATGCGCCCGTTGCTGCCGATGTATGAGGCTGGTGTGGTCTGGTCAAGCGTTATGCCGTATTTCAGGGCGAGATATGTGTCAATCTTCTGCCTCTCGCAGCTGCTTATCAGCCTGTCGAAGACTATGCTCTCGCAGATGCTGTCGGCTCCTTCCGAAAGTGGCAAATCTGTAAGGAAAACTGAAGCAGTATCAGTGTCAGATAATCGTTGGCGTACTGATATTATGCGCGGAATGTTCGCGGGTATGTTGTCCGCGAAGTTGATGTACTGGCCGCTGTTCGGCTCGGCGACCCGTCGGGAGGTTATGAGAGTCTGAGCCGAAACAAGTGTCGCGTCCTCTGCCTCCTCTGCGGGGATTACGACTTGAAAGGATGTAAAACCGATTGCGTTTTGAGGCAGCGTGTCTGCCGTGACAATTTGTTTGTTTGCCTCGCTCCACACGCAAGGTCTCGACACTCCGCCCGGGTTGTGCTGTGCGTTTGCCGCGAGGCTTAGCAGCGTGGCAATATACGTGGCAGTCGTCCTCATGCTCATTGCTTTTTTGAGAACCCGCTTTTCGTCAGCAACCAGCCGACGCTCATGCCCGCATACTGGCTATCGTTTCTCTGTTCTGAGTAGCCGTAGTCGTTGATGCCCACCTCAAGTAGGTCGGTGAGGCATTTGCCGTAGAAGGCCTCGACGGTCAGCCCCGTCGGGAAGTCGTAGCCGAGCGACAGGTCGGCACGCACGAGCGTCCGCCCTTTGACGGACTGGTTGATATGCTCTTCCACCTGCATCTTGGCGGCGTTGGAGGCTCCCGTGGCGTCGTACTTGACGCACGACGTGCTGTTGAGGCATGGGCCGGCGCCTATGGAGGCCTTGACGAACGCACCCTTTACAGGGTAGACTTTTGCGCCCGCACCAAGCAATATATGGTTGAGTTTGATGTCGTAGGTCTCAGTTTTTTGAGCGTTGATTTTCTCGACTTTGTTACGTGTCAGACAATAACTTATGCTTCCCTCCACGGCCACGAGGCTTGTCGGGAACCGGTATTGCGCAACTACTGATACTAACGGGGTGACGTGCCGTTTCTCGCTAAGTCCGCAGGTCGGCTTGCCGTCGTCGGAGCAGAATGTCCGCCCGAGGTTGGCTATCGTCACGTGGTTCGCACCTATTCGGAGACCTGTCGTAAAAGTCCTGTCTGGTGATTGGGCTAACGAGCAAATGTTAGTCGCTCCTAAAAAAGCGGCTGCACATATAGCACTGACAATTTTCATCTGTGCCTATGTTTGTCGGGGTTGTCCATCGGCAGTCCCCAGCCGACAAGCATCCCGAACGAGTTCAGGCGGTTGTCCGCCTCGCCGAAGTCGTGTCGGTTGGTGCGTGTGGCTATCACGTCGCTCAGACCGCGGCGATAGCGAGCCTCGACGCTTAACCCTATCGGAAATTCATAACCGAGAGCGAGCGGCAGATAGACCGAACCGTTCGCTGAAAACGCCTCCGAAAACTCGTCGGCGGTCTCCTCGTCCGTTGGGACGTAGAAATCACCCCAAACCATATCGGACGAGTTGGAGCTGTAGGAGAAAATGTTCTTCGTTATGCTCCAGCCGTAGCCTATGCCGGCCGACAGATACAATCCTTTGAACGCATAGCCTTTGACATGGGCGGATGCGCCTACTGTCTGAAACTTGCCGTCTACGGTGTAAGTGAATCCCTCTATGTCGTCGTAAGTGGTTCGGATGTTTGTCGCATCGTATGATATGCGCCCCTCAAGTCCGATTGGTGACTGCGGAATTTTATAGGAGAGAAATAAACTCGCTGAAAACGATGGGCGGAAATCCTCCGTGAAACTGTACCCTGAATAATAGCCCTCGCTTATGAGCATCTTTGGGATTTCCGTAATCTTGCAAAAACTCGCACCTGCCTTCACTCCATAAGTCGCGTCCGATTTGTACTGGGCGGTCGCGGAAACGCACGCGAGTACGAACGCAAACGAAAGCATAAGAGACTTATTAACAGAAGTCATCATATTGTGCGGGAGCGGGAGGAGGATAATTAAATTTGACGCTAATGTATCAAACCCTTTCCAATTTTATTCTCGCCGCAACGTTAACGTCTCTTAATCGCTCAAAATTTCACCCTATCCACCTCACCACCGTCTCGCCCATCCTCCCCTTCACCCAAACGAACCAAGCATACAGAGCCGCGCTGCCCGTCATCGCCTCGAAGTCGCCGTTCAATGGCGCACTTGATGCTGCTCGTGGCGACGTAGACAACTTTTGGCTGGCAGACCTCGAAGAACTTGCGCTGCGCCTTGCCCTCAAGGAACTGTATGCGCAGGAACATCGCCACCTTGCGCCCGTCGGGTATCAGCTCGACGGCCTTCCGCACGAACTCCAAGGCGTAACGGAAAGGCGGGTTTGTAACGACGTCGCCATTGTGTTGCGTGTCGCACTTCAGGAAGTCAACATTCGGCGTGCCATAGCCGCGGTCGATAAGGTCGGAGGTCGCGGCAAGCTTGCCGTATCGGGCAAACACCTGGCCAGATGCCCCGCGCCGCAGGTCGGCTCCCTGATGTCGCTCAGGTCGGATTCCACATCAAGAAGCAGTTCCGCCGCCCTCGGCTCTGTGGCGTAGCAGTCGTGCGACTCGCGCTCATGCGACGGCGAGTTTGCGCCGAACGTCACCAAGTTGGTGCGGCTGTTCCCTGTCCAGTCCCCCATGCTTTCCCTCTCCCCGATATAGTAATATGGCTTTATGGAAATGCAGTTGTGATGTGTGAATAGTGTGTTCAATAAAGTCCTGTCTGAAATTCCACAAGAGTGTACCATTATACAGACTTGGTATGGTGCTTGCTCCATGGTATCAAGCAGTTCTCGATACCTGCGAGACTCCGAATACAATATTGATTTTATATTAGCCAAATAAGCATTATCTCCTATCTCCTTGATGTTGTCTTCTGTAGGTTTATCTAAGAATCGGGTCTTCATGTCAATTGCGTTTACGCACGTTCCATGAAAGTCCCTTGTTCTTCGAGCAGAACAGGCCTTTTTGCGTTGTGGCAAGTAGTTCGCTTCCATTGTCCATCAAGTCGATGAACTTACCGTAGCTACTATTACCGCAGCAACGCACGAGCCATGTCAGTCCGTTGCTCTTTGAATACTCCAACTTGTTGTTGTCTTTGGGCGAAATGCGAATCAGTTCGCCGCCATAGTTAATCATTTGTGGCACAGTACTTATGTTTTTAATTGTTAATAGGGAGACAAAGTCTCCTGTATTTGAATGCGTTACAAAGGTATTGTGCAGGGTATGCCAGATTTGTGGGTAGCTTAGCAAAATCCTATTCGTTTATATTGCCGTCCGCTAAAACTTTTTGAGTAATAAATTAGGGCTGGGCATCAGAAAACTCCAGGCGCAATTATAGCTCAAACGCCTTCAAATCATCCATTCCACGACTATATCCCTGATCTCCAATCTCATATTCAAAGGCATGGAGAGGCATCCAAAGTCAGGGAGGCAGAAAGCCTATTTGATTAGCGGGGGCTTACTTTTTGAAAAAGAAAGCCCGAGGCCATGTTCTACATGGCTTCGGGCTGGATATTCATGTAACTTTTGGAGCTTTAGCGGACAGCAATAAGAAAGAGAGAGAGAAAACAAAGAGCGGGGCGAACTTTGTCCCCCCGCTCTTTGCTTTCTCTATTCTCTATTCGGTTGTTCTCTATTTCCAGAACTCGCCCATCTCACTCTCGACGGATGCCTCGGTAATGTCGGGCAGGTTGCAGAAAAAGTCGAGACCTGTTTCTTCCTCTAGCTTGTCGATGGTGACGGCATACTGACGGATGTCCGCCTCGGAGAAATCGGACGAGCCATCGATTGGCTTAATCTGGTCGTCGTGGGGGACGAGGAAGGCGACTGCCTTGTATGCACCATTCTTGACTGCAAGAATAGCCATGAAGTAGTAGGCAGGGCAGGCAAGGCCTTTGACAGTCATGCCGTTGGCATCGGTGGTTGGGATTTTGCCATCGCCTCCTTTGGTGGTGCCAGTGAAATTAATGAGGCGGTTATTTATTGTGCCACCTTTGCATACGTAGACGGTATCGTAGGTGTTGGCTTGCGTAGCATCACCCCATACACGTACCTCGTCTTCCATGCGACGCCAGATGCCAGCGTTGAAGCCGTTGAGCATGGGGCTCATGTTGCTGAAGTAGAATGTCTGCTCATTCATCTCGGTTGTGCAGAGACGATCACCAGAGGCGCAGATATGTCCACGATCCAAGCCATCGTTGGTATGGTTGTAGTTGGTGACTTGCATATCGGCTGGGAGATCTGGGTCGGCTTTGAAAGCATCACTGCTGGCTCGTGAAACATTCTGCTGGCTGTTATACTTATCCATGGTATAGGCGACCCATGCGGAGTGTTTCAGCTCGGCATTCCACTCGAGAGAAAAGTTAACATCCTTCTTACCATTGAGAGTGCCATAGTGGGCGACGAAAGTGCTGGAAGAGTTAAGCCTTGGCATCTCAAGACGGGCTACTACGGAACCGTAACCAGTTGTATCGTTGGCATTCAGGTTGGGCTGACGGATGGCAGCCGCTTGGTAGAAGCTTATCGTGTCGGTAGCTGTGCCACACTTGACTGTAAGTATGACGGAACGGGTGGAGTAACTGCCATTGGCTGAAGCGGTCGCAACTATTGTTTGATCGCCATTGCCATAAGCTGGTTCGACAGAGAGCCAAGAAGGCATTCCGCTCAAGACCCATGACGCATTAGCGGATACATAGATATTTGCGGAGCCACCCTCATTATCGAAAGAGACTTTATCGGCAGCTATGGAGACGCTGTCGTCATCTTCATCGCAAGAATAGAAGGTAGTCGAGAGCATCGCCAACATGGCGAACATGGCAACAGCCTTAAGAGACTTAATCATTATGCTATATTATTAGACGAGAAAAGGGGAGACAAGCCGAGACGGCTTACCTCCCCATTATTGTATTTGGATTTTACTCTACTTCTTTGAGAGAGTCCTCGATATACTCGAAGGTTGCGACATCAGTTACCCTGTACTGGATTGTGTAGCTGATACCAGCATTGCTACCATTGTTTTCCTTGCTGTAATAGGCAACGAAGTTTATGGTGTAGATGACATCGACACCGTCGATAGGCTTAGCCTCTGGGAATTTGAGCGCAAGAACTTTACCATAAGTGTCGATAAGATTTTGCTGCATTTGCTCAAACACCTGCTCGTCGGTCATGCCGTCATAGGCACTGGTCTGAGCAGTTGCCTTGGATGCACGCCAATCTACATTGTTATAGTAAGCAGAGCTGCCGGTGTAGTACTCATTGTTACCATAGCTTGTAACATAGCCTTCACCCTTGTTAGCGCATCCATTTTTAACATCGATGTTCTCCCAAACCCAATCGGTTACCATTTGATAGAACTCCTTTGCAGTAGCATCGCTCCTATCATATGGGAGGTTAAGGGTTACGCAAGGATCGTACATCCAAGAAGAGGCCTTGACGAACTGACCAGTCGAAGTGGTGTATGTTGCGGATGTTCCCCAAGCACTATCTGTATAGGTGTATTCAACAGCTTCGAGGTCAGAACCGAAGTAGTAAACAGCTGCCGCCTGTGCACCTTCAAGAGCATATGGAAGGTTGGTCTTGAAGAATGAGGGGAGATATGTAGCTGGCTTGTTGGAAGAGCTGAAGCTATTGGAAGAGATGCCCATTGCCTTGTAGTCGGAAGGGTTGACGACAAGGATGCTGGAAGGAATGGACCATGCGCTGCCGTCATAGGTGTAGATGGCGAGCTTGGAGTCAGTAGCGACATTTGCTTTGAGAGCCTTCGTGCCACCAACATTAAAGTCGGCGCCATCCTCATAGTCAGTGGAGACATATACGCCAAGATAATCCTCGACGTTGTTGCCACTGAAGAAGTTGCCTGCCCAATCTACGGATACGTAAGGAGATGTCGCACTGGAAAGGTCAATCTCGGAGGTAATAAACCAGCTCTCAGACTCATAATTCGTTTTGTTGATATAAGCGGAGGCCTTGGCTCCATAACTTGACGTCATCTGCCAAATGTATGTTGCAGCAGAAGGAAGATTTACATCCTTGATCACGAAACCTTCTGGCAGCTCAGCAGACAAAAGGCTATTAGAGAGATAGACACCGAGCTTGCTACCAGCATAGGAACCGAAGGAACTATAGCCAGTATCGAATCTAATGGTCTTACCAGTCATAACGTTTACAATATCAACGTTGCCATTAGAAACAGAGACAGTCCAATCGTAACCTTCATCACCAGCAGCGCTTGCAGTATTGAAGCTGTCGTAAGTGCCCTTCATGTAGAGGTAGGTATTGTCAGAGTTCTTGAGGTAGTAACCATTGGAAGATGCCTCAAACTCGACGAAAATAGAAGCCGCATCGGCAGCAGTGACGACATCGTCAGTCACAGTAACGGGGTCGCTTACGCTGTAGCCATAAGCTTTTCCATCCTTAATCTTGCCGAATGAATAGTATTTGTCACCAGCCTCGACGAGAACAAGGTACTTACCGGCACCATCGAAAGAAGAAGCCTTAGCGTAAGAGCCATCGGACTGGGCTGCGAAGAGAACCGGAGCAACATAATTGGTGATAGATGCATCAGCCACCTCAAGATTCTTGACCTCAACAGTTCCAGCGAGGCTGGAAGTGCTCTGATAGCGGAAAGCGAGTCGGACGGTCTGACCTGCGTAAGCAGAGAGATCGATGTTGCCAGACTGAACGAAAGACCATGACGAACCCGTAGGGTATTGACCGCCAGAGACCTTTGTCCAATGACATTCTGGAGTGTCGTCGTCAGAGGAAGAAGAAGACGGTTCGGACTCTGAATACTCGTAAGAAACGAGAGCATAGTCGCCACTCTCAGCACCTGTTATGGCAGAAGAGAGAATTGAGGGGATGTTGGAGACGGTAGACTTTGTAAGATACGCTGCTTTAACCGATCCCCAGACTTTTGCATAATCATCAGAAGTCAAATCATATACCGTAGCGTTTGCGAGCTTGGTAATGTATGCAGGAGTGCTGCCTGTTACCTTATAAGAGATGGTGACGGCAGAACTCTTATCGGCTGTATACCACTTGCTTGAAATGAACTTTGGCAGATACTTTTGCGCAAGTTCATCAGAAGGGAATGCTTTATTGTCCTTGACAGACTTGAGGAGAGAGGTCTCCTCGTCGCTGTCACCAGTATAACCACCGATGGTGGAGTAGTCGGACTCTGTGAGTTCGTAAGTAACGCCAGAGACGACGTTAGACTGGCTTTCTTTTACGATATCGTCGAGACCCTCAAAATTGTCGTTGTAGTCATCGCACGCAGTAAGCGCTACGGCCAAGACTCCAAATAATATTCTTTGAGCTTTCATCTTAATCATGTTAACTTGTTAGAAGGAGACCTTGAGGCTAAGAGCGTAAGTTCTGCCGAAGCCGTAGAACACCTTGTAGGCAGTTGTCCAATCGTGCTTGTCGCCATCAGTAGCCTGCTGGATGTACTCTTGGTCGAAGAGGTTGTTGACCTTACCGGAGAGACGGGCATGGAGCTTGTCGCAGAGGTCGAACGAGTAGCTTGCATCAACATCGAAGGTGTAGCTTGAGGGGATGCGCCAAGGGCTGGAGTAAACCTTCTCCTTGTTGAACTCGATATCGTTGGAGCTGAAATCCCAGTCGGCATAGTTGCGAGCGTAGAGGTTGTAGTCGGCACCGATGCGGAGACCCTTCATAGGCTTAAACTTGACACCTACGGCAGCAGTCGTCTGAGCGGAGCCACCGACCTTAACCTTGTCGAGAGAGAACTTCATGAAAGCATGATCCTCAGCCTTTGCGCCAGAAGCGACATTGCCCTTAGCGTCCTTAATTGGGTTGCCGGCGGAATCATAGAAGTAGCCGATAGGATCGGAATCCCAAACCCAGTCACCCATTGAGAACATCGCATTGATGTCTACCCAGTTTGCGGGGCGAGCGACAAGCTCGAGTTCAAGACCCATGTGGCGAGCGTCGAGACCCTCCATGTTGAAGAACCACGTATCGAGGTCGCCATTCTCCTTGGTGATATCACCTCGTTTGCTTTGGGTCTTATCCATCCACTTGGTGAAGTAACCGTTGAATTTTGCGCTGAATACGCGAGACTCAAAACCGTAGCCGACCTCGAAGGAGGCGATACGCTCGTTTACAGCGTCGGGGTTGGTCTCATTGCTAACAGTGCTGGAGAGGAATGCGCCGCCAGAGAAGAAAGGAGCACGGCTGATGTAGCCAGCGTTGAAGAAGACGTTGTTGTGCTCGTTGATGTTGTAGTTGGCACCGCCCTTGACAGTGAAGCCCCAGAAGTTAACCTTGTCAGATTTAGCGTGGCTATCGTCATAGTAGAAGCGGTCGTAACGCCAGTAGCAGGTGTTGGAGACAGAGCCAGAGAGGAAGAAGTTGAACTCATCGAGAGTGTACTCCCCTTGGGCGAAAATACCACCCTGGACGGTGTAGCCATCGTAGTCACGATAGACGACATCGCCTACGTGGAGTTTCTCGTACTTGAAGTCAGGATCGTTGGCTTTCTCGTTGTTGTAGGCTTTAACGTTTGCCCTGTAACGTTGGTCGGTGTAGTACTCACCATTGTAGAGGTCGGTAATCTCGTTGGTGTGGGTACCCTTGTACCAACGGAAGTCGATACCGCCGGAAACTGTCAAATCATCATTGATGGTGTTCTCATAGTTGGAAACGAGACCAATCCAAGTGTGATAGTTCTTAGAGATTGACATTACCATATCGGAACCATGGTCGCTTGCGGCGTTCATCTCTTGAATCTGGTCATAGGCGAAAGTGCCGTCCTCATTGCGGAACGTGGTGTTGAGAGCGCCGTTGGAAGCACCATACCAATAGTTGGCGTAGGTGGAAGAGGTACCCTGACCAGAGTTGCCGTAACCACGACCGATAGAGGAGTAAATTACGGTAGAGAGGCTCTGGTTGTCAGCAAGTTGCCACTGGTGGTTGAGGGAGATCTGCGGCTTGTGGTAGACATTGTGAGCAGAAGCCTTGCGCTCGCCATTGAGGCCGAAACCATAAGTCGGGTTGTAGCGATACTCGCTCTCGCCCTTCATGTAGTCCTTGACTTTCTGCCAGCCAGCGATGGTGAGACCATCGTACGCGCTACGCTGATTGTGCCACTGTGGAGAGCCGAAAGCAGTAAGAGTGAGCTGGTGGTCGTTGTTGATACGCTTAGCAATGCTTGCGAACCAGTTATAGCCCTCGAAGTCAGTGCCTTGGATGTAGCCATCGCCCCAAGTTTTGGAGAGGAGGACGGTGAATGCCCAACCCTTAGTATTCATGCCAGAAGAGACGGTTGCGAGAATCTTCTGGTAGCCGTCATTACCGACAGAGTAGGAAACAGCACCACCCTTTTTAGACTCGAGGCCTTTCGTTACAATATTAATAGAGCCACCGACAGAAGGAGCTGAGAGCTTGCTTGCGCCAAGACCGCGCTGCGTCTGCATACTGCGGGTAACGTCGCTAAGACCGGTCCAGTTGGACCAGTAAACGCCGCCCCACTCCATATCGTTCATAGGGACACCGTTGACCATGACAGCGATGTTTGCAGCCTTGAAGCCACGGAGGTTAATCTGAGAGTCGCCATAACCACCGCCAGCCTTAGTAGCATAGATGCCAGGGGTAGCCTTGAGGACCTCGGGGAACTCCTGATTGCCGAGTTTCTCCTCAATAATCTCCGGGGAGACGGAAGAGAGGGCGACAGGAGTTTTGCGAGCTACTGCGATAGAGCTCTTGACGATGACATCCTCCATGACCTTGGAGTCAGTAGCCATGTATAGAGCGCCGAGATTGGCAGTCGTAGCGTTGACCGGAAGTTTCTCGTAGCCGAGGAAAGAGACCTCGATATTTACGGGCAAGCCGTCAACTTTGAGAGAGAAGTTGCCGTCGAAGTCGGTAACTGTTCCGTTAGAAGTTCCACTGACAATGACTGCAGCGCCGATGATAGGCTCTTTAGTCGCCTTGTCTAGTACGGTACCGTTAACCGTCTTTTGCGCCATTGCGCAGACAGACGTAAGCAGCAAGAGGATTAGCCAAGCGAATCGGCTCGTGCCACGTAAGTGATTGGTTTTCATACTAAGTTTTTTAAGGTTGCACGCAAAAATACACACTATCGGGCTATTTCGTGTAAAATCAGACTTAAAAAATGAGCGTCTGAAAGGTCTTTAACTGTTAAAAAAGATAGTTCACAAGTCACAGCCGAGCAGATAGGGTATCGATGCGAAACGATATGATTAACACTGATTGCGAAGCCATATAAAACGGGGGTCGATATTAGTATTCGCCATCGACGGAAGCCGCCTTCTCCTCTTCTGAGACAGTAGTTGGAGAATTGAAGCATTTAACAGCCTCGATGTGGTGGCGTAGGATATTAACAAGGTTTTGCGTTTCGCGGAGGAGGTTTATGTAGACCATGATGACCTTGAAATCCTTGGAACTCTCGCCATTTTGGAGACGGTTCATGTGGTTATGGCGCAAATTCTTGAGTTCCTTGCGGATGGCAGCGGAGGAGAGGCGGATAGCTTCGTAGCTTGAGAAATCGCCGCTATGCACCATCTCGGCGGCATTGGAGAACAGCTCGACGACCTCGCGACGGACCGGGGCGAACTCCTTTACGGCCTCCTTAGGAAGAGGATTGAAACCATTATCGACATGGTCGAGCACGGGATGGTGCATTTGGCGCAACGCCTTGATATATTGGGCTCGGCAGTCGATGCCGAGTTGCAACCATAGACCACTGTCGAGAAGCGTCTGATCGCCCTGCTTAGCCGCCTCGTGAGCCAACTTGCCGAACTCCTGCATCTCGATGCGTCGGTTGCGGTCGGTCACGCGACGTTCGCCCTCGAGTTGCGCGCCAACCCTACGTAGGGCACGGACGCGACGGCCCAGGAAGGCGTCGACGACATCGTTGAGTATGGCGACGGCGTGGAGCATCGACTGAGAATCTTGGTTGGCAACCTTCTTCTCGAAAGAATCGGCTACGACAGAATCGGAGTTGGAGGTGGAGACAGAGACTTCAGCCTCGTCTTTCTTCTTATTGAAGAAATTGCTCTTGACAACCACGAAGATGGCAAGAATCATGAAGGCGAACATGGCAACGAAGCCGATGTAATACATGAGCGCACAGACAACAGCGGCAGAAAGGAAGGCGACAGCTGCGGTTATGAACCAACCGCCAATAACTGTGAGCACGCCAGTCACGCGGAATACGGCAGACTCGCGTCCCCAAGCCTTATCGGCGAGACTTGTACCCATTGCCACCATGAAAGTGACGTAGGTAGTGGAGAGAGGGAGCTTGTAGTTGGTGCCGATGACAATGAGGACAGAAGAGAGGACGAGATTGACAGCTGCTCGGACACCGTCGAAAGCGGCACCCTCGGGCATCTCGGCATGACGATTGTCGAAGCGGCGAGCGATAGCCACCTTGACGAAGCGTGGCATAAAGCGTTCACAGCCAGAGAAGAAAGCCTCAGTATTGCGTACAATGCTACGTGCGGCACGGCTGGAGCCGAACATCTCGTCGGAGCTGTCTTGGCGGCTGAGGTCGACACTGGTCTTGACGACAGCCATGGCTTTCTTAGAGAACACGAGAGCGAGAATCATGACGATGCCGGCAGCAAGGAGGTAGCCGACAGACGACTTAGCGGACGCCATTAGTGACGTCATCATGAAACTGTCGACATCGGGGCTACCAGCATTTCGCCACTCGTTGAAAGAATCGAGACCTGCGAGGGGAACGCCGATGAAATTGACAAGATCGTTGCCGGCGAACGCCATTGCGAGAGCGAAAGTGCCAAGAAGAATGACAATTTTGAAAACATTTACCTTCAGCGCATAGAGGACGAAAGAGATGACCGTCGAGACGACAAAGAAGATAAGCATCAGGAGACGTACATTAGAGTCGACCCACAAGCGCACATCCTCACTAATCATTGGCGACTTTCCTACGCCTTTGAGGAAGATGAAATATGAAAGTACAGTAAAAGCCAAACCACCAAAGACGGCGACAGGGACGACGCCAACTTTGCTACTTTGGAAAGTGAAGACAAGTCGTGTAAGCCACTGAACGACAGTGCCGCACACGAAAGCTATGCCGACACTTACAAAGATTGCTATTATGACAGAGAGGCACTTATCGGTATTAATAAGGTCGCCGTAGGTGAAGCCGTCGGTTGAGGCTATTTTCATTGCAGCCATGAAAGTGGCGGCACCAAAAAGCTCGAAAACGAGAGAGACAGTCGTAGACGTCGGGAGACCCATCGAGTTAAATCGGTCGAGGACGATGACATCTGTCACCATGACGGCGAGGAAGACGGTCATAACGTCAGCGAAAGAGAAATTGGATGGGAGCATAATTCCGTGGCGGGCCACATCCATCATGCCAGCTGACATGAACGAGCCGGCCAGGACGCCAAGGGAAGCCATAATGAGCAAAGTGCGCCAACGAGTGACCTTAGCGCCAATGCCCGAATTGAGGAAGTTAACCGCATCGTTACTCACACCGACGAAGAGGTCGACGACGGCGAGGATTAACAGGAATGCGACAATTACAATGTAAACGGTTGTCATACTTTAAGACCTGAAAAGATTTTCGACGCAATATTATGGTCGCACAGTTACACTGCGGATAAACAGATGTTACAAAGCTGTTACAATGCGAGAAATCAGGGATTTCGTAGCGCAACCTGAGAAAAAATTGAAGACAGGCTGCCAAACAGAGCATAACGGATATACACAATTCGAAAAGATTTCCATTAAATGAATGGACATACATTTGTACAATAGAGTAAGACATTTTATTGTAACTTGAATGTAACAACTCTTTCCTCTAAAAGTCGTTTATTTGCACAAGTGCTAAAAACTGATTTTAAAGTGGTTGCTTTATGGCAGAAGGAAAAGCAAGAATATTGGTAGTAGACGACGAACAAGACATTGTCGACATATTGAACTTCAACCTCAAGACGGCAGGATATGACGTGACGGAGGCCAATTCGGCTGAGGAAGCCCTCGACAAGATTAAGTCCTCTGGTGACAAATTGTTTGACCTTATATTGTTGGACGTCATGATGGGTGGAATGTCGGGCTTCGAGATGGCTCAACTCTTGAAGTCCGCCCCTAACACTTCAGGCATACCAGTTGTCTTCCTGACGGCCAAAGGCACTCAGAATGATACAATTACAGGACTGAACATAGGTGCGGACGACTATATTTCGAAGCCTTTCTCGCTGCAAGAGGTACTCCTCAGAATAAAAGCAATATTGCGTCGCACGTCGGGCAGCACTACATCGGTAAGCACCCCTGAGGCTGACAACATAACGTTTCAGACACTATCAATAAACCAGAACCGGAAGACCGTGGAGGTTGACGGCGTAGACATCCCATTCACAAAAACAGAATATGAGCTGTTGCGCTTGCTCGTGATGCAAAAAGGGAGAGTCTTGTCGCGCCAAGACCTTATTGACAAAGCATGGCCCGACGACGTAATGGTGTCAGACCGCACGGTGGACGTCAACATAACGCGCATAAGAAAGAAAATTGGTCGCTACGCAGACAATATAGTCACGCGACTTGGGTTTGGTTATGTGTTCGAGGGATAAGAAGATGAAAATGCCAAAACTGCCAGTAGGACAACGACTTTTTATTACCATACTGGGCATCTTTATAGTATTCGCCACATCGTTGATATTATTTCAGCAAAGCCGCGAGAGAGAATACAAGCGCGAGGCGATGAACACCAAATTGCAGGAGTACAACTTCCGCATATTCGAGAGTTTGGCGCACGACAGCACGAAATGGGCAGAAGCCAGCGACATATTGGAGAGCATCCCATGTAACAACTTGAGACTCACAATAATAAACACAAACGGCGATGTCGTCTACGACAGTGAGCACAGCGACGTCAAAGACATGGGCAACCACATTGACCGCAGCGAAATCAAGATGGCGTTGAGCAACGGCTCGGGCAGCGACTATGACCGCCACAGCACAACGACGGGACGCAAATATTTCTATTCGGCAACATATTTTCCGTCAGACGGCATCTTTATCCGCACCGCCCTACCCTACGACACAGAACTCATCGAGAATTTGAAAGCCGACCAGCATTACCTGTGGTTCGCACTATTCTTGATGGGCATGCTGACAGTCATAATGTGGCAATTCCTCAGACGCTTAGGGAAAAACATTGACAGCCTACAAAACTTCGCTCAAAAGGCCGACCACAATGAAGAGCTGACAGACAAAGAGGTAGACTCTTTCCATAACGATGAGCTTGGTGACATCGCCCGACGAATTGTGCGATTATACAAGAAGCTGAAAGACACACAAGCACAACAGACAAGGCTGAAAAGAGAGTTGACACAAAATGTTGCGCACGAGCTGAAAACCCCCGTCGCAAGCATCCACGGCTACATGGAGACGCTGCTGACGAACCCGGACATCCCGACCGAGACGAGTCGCCAATTTATGGAGCGTTGTTTTGCACAGACAAAGCGGCTAAGCGCATTAATTCAAGACATATCGGCACTCAACAGACTTGATGAAACGATGCCCAACACTTTGGCGCACGACCCCGTAGATGTTTCAGCCCTCGTCACTAACATAATGAACGACACGGCATTGCAGAGAGCCGAACACAAGATAGAATTTAAGAATATGCTGCCTAACGGTATTGTCGTCAACGGCGAATACTCATTGATTTACAGCATATTCCGAAACCTTACGGACAATGCGATAGCGTATGCAGGAGAGGGCATCACGATAGAGCTTAAGGGTCGCGAGACGCGCTCGTCATGGTTCTTTGAGTTCTCTGACGATGGTGTAGGCGTGCCAGAAGAGTGCCTTAGTCGCCTTTTTGAGAGGTTCTACCGCGTAGACAAGGGGCGCAGCCGTTCAATGGGAGGTACAGGTCTCGGGTTGGCAATCGTGAAGAATGCCGTGTTGCGGCATGGCGGAATAATCAATGTGAACAATCGCCGAGGGGGTGGGTTAATATTCCTATTCTCTCTAAAGAAATAGAATGGTGAAAATTAAGGAGTTACTCCTTTCAAACAATAGCGTTTTCCACTCTTAGCAGCGTCCGCTTGGCATCCAAGCCCCCGGCAAAGCCCGTCAGTGAGCCGTCGGAGCCGATGACTCGATGGCAGGGGATGACGATACATAATCCATTTGCTCCGATGGCCTGCGCCACAGCCCTTATGCCGCTGAGATTATCAACCATTTGGGCAATCTCTTTGTACGTCCTTGTCTCACCATAGGGTATCGAGAGCAAGGCAGCCCAAACCTTCTTTTGAAAGTCAGTCCCGACAGGACGAAGAGGTAAGTCGAAAACTCGTCTTTCCCCTGCAAAATATTCGTCGAGTTGTGCCATCGCTTGGCGCAAGACTCTTGACGTTTCTTCCTTGAAATCAGCGTCCAGCAACTGAATGAGTCGCCTTTTGCTACGCACAGCGCAAGGTTTTTCTGCCCAATCGCATAGGCACAGCTCCTCATCAACCGACGCCAAGATGATTTTTTCACATGGCGATTCGTAATATTGGAAAGAGACGATCCTTTTCATCCTGCCAATATACCATTAAAAAATCCCGCCAAGTAAAACCTTGACGGGATTTTTAATTTTGTTCTCAGAAAAGAGATTAGTTCCTCTTCTCCTTGATGCGGGCCTTCTTGCCGGTGAGACCACGGAGGTAGTAAAGGCGAGCCCTACGAACCTTGCCGATGCGATCTACGGTTACCTTCTCAATGAACGGCGAGTTCATGGGGAAGATACGCTCGACACCGATGCCGCTGGAGATCTTGCGGACGGTAAAGCGCTTGCCTACACCCTCACCCTTGATCTGGATAACGACACCCTTGAAGACCTGAATACGCTCCTTGTTACCCTCCTTGATCTTGTAGGAGACGGAAACAGTGTCACCAGACTTGAAAGCTGGCAACTCGACGCCACTCTTGAAAGCGTCTTGAGCAACTTTGATTAAATCCATTGTTTTTCTTGAACAATATGGGTTTTACAAAACGCAGTATTCGTCGACACCCTTGTTCGGCCAGAGACTGCGCAGAACGGGTGCAAATTTAAACAATTAAATGACTATGCGTTACGCTCTACTTGAAATATTTGTTCAAATTATCCACAGCCTCGTTGAACTCCTTTACTGGGAGCTTATAGCCGCTGACGGGATTGAGGTTTGAGTCGTACACGTCCAACGATCCGTCTGCCGTCTTCTCGAGGATGGAGTCGCCATCGATGATAAAAGCATAGTTCAAGTTGCTACCAACGACATGCCAACGGCGTGAAACAGTATCGGTTAAAAGATGACCTGCCGAATAATCTGACAAATCATTACGGACTCCGAGATACTGGCTCATGAGCGTCGGGACAATATCATAGTGCGTCGTGCGGTGCGTGTACTTATGCGGCTCGGGCACATTGGGGAGGTGGATAACAAATGGCACGCCTATCTGGCAGAGTGAGAAATTGCCATTGTGCCCCCAATAGTTGTGGTGGTTCTCGTTAAATTCTTGACTATGGTCACCAGTGAGGACGACAATCGTATTGTCCATCAGCCCCTCTTGTTCCATGAACGAGAAAATACGTTGGAGAATTTGGTCATCCTGATCGCACGTATTGCGGTAGAGGTTCCAGAAGGGCGTGGGATCGATATCGTTATTGAGCTTCGTGTAGTCAGCATAGTCCCACGCGGGCTGGAACTTTACGTTTTTCTCCTTAGGCAACTGGAAACTATGGGGAAGGTCGAAGAATAAGAACGAGAAGAAAGGCTTAGAAGTGTCGGTTCGTGCGGCGACATCTCGCATAAAGTTATCAGCCAATCGATTATCACGCTCCAAGACGGTCTCGCCCTCGGTAGTTATGTTGAGGTTTGGCACGTCGGAGAAAATCACGCGCGCAAACGGAGGGTCGGAAAGCGGCGCGCTCGGGTAGGCCTGGCACTCGTAGCCCAACTCGAGAAGCCTTTTGATAAAAGGAGGCTTGATGTGCGAAGCCTCGAAAGCTTCCCAGTAATAGCACGAGAGACCGAAGAAGACGCTGAAAATGCCACTTCGGGTGCCATTGCTGCCGCTCACATGGTTTGAGAACCATTGGTTGCGCAGGGCGAAGTCGTAGGCTGCCGGCATGCACTCCTCAGTAAAGGCGCGTCGGTTCCAAGAGTCGATGAGAATGAAAACGATATTAGGAAGCGAATCGGGACGAACAGTATCTAATTCATGCAGAGGGTATTTGAGATCCGAGGAGTAAGAGTCGGACGAGGCGAGGCTCCGGTAGTCGGTAGGTGCCACGAAGCCATGCTTCACCATGAAACCATAGGCTGTCGTCGGGAAGTAATAAGGTATAAGGCGCGCACTCTTGACGACAGACTGATGCTGCATATATGAGGCATAAATGTGCCAACCATGTGCGAAAAGTGTGCAGAAAACGAAGAATCCCACAATAGGCCATGCAAACGCCTTATGCCATCGGCTCCAGATAAAAGAGGCAAGAAACCACAGTCCTACCACGACTGCCGCCAAAAGCAAGCCAAGCAAAGACTCCTTGACGTAGAGCATGGTGTCGAAAGTGAATATCTCACTTGCGCTGTCGCCAAAGAACATATTGAGTATGAAGCCATTGATATGGAATCGGTAGAGGGCAAACACCTGCCCGTTCACGTAATTAACGGCGCACAACAGTATCACCAGTACGATGTGCACAACAGCACCTATGCGAGGGAGCCTGACAGCCGAGAAAACGACGTAAACTATAAAAGGGATAAGTGCAATCTGCGAAGCATGGCTCACACATGACGCGATAAAGAATAGCCACCCTTCGAGATCCATAAGGTCGAGGATAGAATTTCCGAAAATGTAGCTTACAAATTGGAAAGCAAGAATCAACACGCTTAGCGCGTAGAAAAGGAATCCGCGTTTTAGGGAAGACAGAAATGTAGATTTCGAGTCGGATGACATCTTTATTTTCGTTTTATCGCAGTAAAGGTAGTAACAAAAAGCGAGGCTGCGGAGTTATAAGCTCGCAGCCTCGCTTTTTATGTGACCAACCGTGCGGTCGTCGACTTAGAAGTTGATGCCTACGGTAATGTAGTTGTTGATGGTCTTAATCTTGTTGTCGCCGTCCTTCTGGAAAGAAGAGAGGTCGGGCTGGAAGTTGTAGCCAACGTAGAAGCTACGAAGGTTAACACCAACGCCGAGGTTGAGACCAAACTGGAAGATGCGAGCGTCGCCATTCTCCTCCTTGAACAAGTTGGCCTTAATGTCGTCACCCTTGGTGGGCTCCCACTTTGAGCGAGCGAGGAAATTGAACTTGAAGTTAGGACCGAAGAAAGGAACGATCCTCACATTGGGCGCACTGGCGAAAGCGAACTTATATGCAGCCTCAACGGGAATAGCGATGTTCATGAATGTGTTCTTCTGGTCGCCAGTGTCGTAGCTGTCCTTGGAGTGAGTCCAAGAGAGACGACCACCGAGGTCGAGGAAGATAGGGAGGTTGTTGGTGAGGCTTATGCCTTTCATGACGGCAATAGACGCACCCTTAGGAGTGATACCGTCGGACTCGACATCATCGCCCTTATACTTGAACCTCTGAGCGTCATAAGAAACTTCGAAACGCGTCCACTCGGTGAGGTCCTTTGTCAGCTGAGCAGATGCCTCAACAGCGAAGGAAGTCAAGATGGCAATTGCCAAGAACTTGATAGCTTTCATTTCTTGAGTTTTTTTATGGTTATCTGTGATGCAAAAGTATAGCAAAAGGCATTGGAAGGTTGTTAAAAGAACATAAACACAGACGATAGTCCATGGTATACAAATCAGGCAATGCGAACAGCGCATACCTCCGACAGAATGCGGCATAGGGGTGAAATTCTGGCGTTAGAAACTAGTCGCTTTGCACGAAAAGAATATTAACATAGCTTTTTTTGTGTATCATATCGTCATAGCCGTTTCAACTAATTTTGCAGTGTTCAAGCAATTGAAACACAATTGCGCAAACAGGACAATCCAGGTAGTAAAAAGCTGCCATTATATTAATCAACCCCCTAAAAAAACAATGCAGATAAGACCATTTTTAAAGCATGCGCTTCCCGCCGTTCTTGTGGGATGCATGTCATTGGCTCCGCTCGCCGCCCAAGCACAGCAGAGCCGGGTTATCACTGGCAAAGTTGTCGACAATTCAGGGCAAGCCATTCCCGGTGCGACAATCATAGTGCCGGGAACAACAAATGGCACGATCTCCAACAGCGACGGCAGTTTCAAGATTTCCATCCCCGCAGGCACGGAGACCCTCCAATTCAGTTTCATCGGCTACGACACAGAGACGGTAACCCTCACAAACAGCAATAACGTCAACGTCACAATGGTCGAGGAAATCGCCACACTTGGCGACGTCGTTGTCATCGGCTATGGCACGCAACGCAAAGGCGACCTCACGGGCGCCATCCAAAATGTAACCGCAGACGACTTCAACCAAGGCCTCATCGGCAGCCCAGAGCAGCTCATCAACGGCAAGGTTTCTGGCGTCCAGATCATCTCGGCAGGCGGCTCGCCAACGGCAGGCTCCAGCATCAAGATCCGTGGTGGTGCCAGCCTTAACGCCAGCAACGACCCTCTGATCGTCCTCGATGGCGTGCCCCTTGAGAATGGTGGCATTAGCGGTAACTCATCAAACTTCCTCTCTCTCATCAACCCTTCCGACATCGAAAGCATGACAGTCCTCAAGGATGCGTCTTCAACGGCTATTTACGGCTCACGCGCATCCAACGGCGTCATCATCATCACCACCAAGAAAGGTTCGCAAGGCAAGCTGAAGGTCACGTTCACGACGACAAACAGCCTCCAGCACGCCACCAAGTATGCCGATATGCTCAACCGCAGCGAGTTTGTTGACGTCGTGAGCACCGAAGGCTCTGACGCTCAAAAAGCTCTCCTCGGTGATGCCGACACCGACTGGAACGACGAGGTTTTCCGCACAGCTTTCGGCACCGACAACAACGTCTCCATTGCCGCCACTGCTGGCATAGTGCCCATCCGTTTCTCAGCTGGCTATTACAACCAAGCCGGTATTTTGGATACTGACCGTGCGGAGCGCATCAGCGGCAACCTCAATGTCTCGCCCAGCCTGCTTGATGACCATTTGAAGATCAACCTCGGCGTCAAACTCAGCCAGAACCGCAACCGATTCGCCAGCACCTCAGCCATATGGAACGCAGCCGTTGCCAACCCGACAATCCCTGTCTACAAGGATTACGGCGATTCAGAGAACCAATGGGGCGGCTACAATGAAGCTCTCAACCCTGACGGCACGACCGTAACGGGCGCAAACGCCAACCCAGTCGGCATATTGGACCAAAACAAGGACAAGAGTACCGTCCGCCGTTTTGTTGGCAACCTCGATGCCGAATACAAGCTCCATCCTCTCCCTGAGCTGAAGTTCCACCTCACACTTGGCTACGACTACGCCAAAGGCAAAGGCACTGTCTACGTCCCCAAGGAGTCTTACTCTGGCTACTCCAACAACGGTAGCGACTACGAGTATGGACCTCAAGAAATGACCAACAAGCTCCTCACATTCTACGCTAACTACAATAAAAATTTCAACGAAACCCACATCATCGACTTCACAGCTGGTTACGACTACCAGATGTGGAAATCTACCACACCTCAGTACAACACCTATAACTGCTTAGGCGAGTCAACATCAACCGTCGCGGCCTCCGACCAACGCCACTCACTTATCTCTTACTACGGTCGCCTCAACTACACGCTTCTCGACCGCTACACTCTGACTGCCACCATGCGCCGTGACGGCACATCGCGCTTCAGCCCCGACGACCGCTGGGGTACGTTCCCCTCTGTCGCTCTCGCTTGGCGACTAACCGAGGAGAATTTCATGAAAAACGTCGAGAGCCTCTCTAACCTCAAACTCCGAGCTTCTTTTGGCGTCACGGGCCAGCAAGAGGGCATCGGCAACTACAACTACCTCCCTGTCTACACACAAAGCCAGACAGGTGCGAACTACCAATTCGGCGATAAGACCATAACGACTTGGCGTCCTTCAGCCTACGTGTCTGACCTTACATGGGAGACCACAAAGGCTTGGAACTTCGGTATCGACTTCGGCTTTGTCAACAACCGCATCAACGGCTCTGTCGAGTACTACACCCGCAAGACAGAGGACCTCCTCGCCACTGTCCCGAGCGCAGCAGGCACCAACTTCGCAAAAACCATCACCACCAATGTCGGCAACGTCGACAGCCGAGGCGTGGAAATCAACATCAACGCCCAGGTCATCGACAACGACGACTTTGGTCTCGACCTCTCCTTCAACGCCACTTGGCAAGAGCAGACCGTCAAGAACCTCTCCCTCGTCAAGGGCAACGAGAAGACCATAACGCCTGTCGGCACATGGATCGACAGCTACCAGTTCCAAATCCTTACCGAGGACAAGGCTCCTTATATGTTCTACCTCTACCACCAGCTCTACGACCAACAGGGCAATCCAATTGAGGGAGCATACGCAGATATCAACGGCGACGGACAAGTCAACACCGACGACCGTTACATGATCCACAAGCCTACGCCCGACTGGATGCTCGGTTTCTCTGCCAACCTGCGCTTCCGCAAGTGGAGCCTCAGCACATCGCTCCGCTCCAATATCGGTAACTACGTATTCAATGGCATGGCCATGAACACGGGCGCATTCCGCACAATGAGCTACAACAGCTACCAGCTCAACAACTTGAGCTCCAGTTATCTCGACACTCACTTCCAGCAGCGTCAATACATGTCCGACTACTATCTCGAGAACGCCTCGTTCCTCAAGATGGACAACGCAACCTTGGGCTACAACTTTGGCAGAATCAAGGATGTCGTCGGCATCAACGCTTCGCTCATGGTGCAGAACGTCTTCACTGTTACCAAGTACTCGGGCGTAGACCCAGAAATCGATGGCGGCATAGACATGTCGTTCTACCCTCGCCCTCGCATCTATTCCCTCACGCTCGGCTTTGAGTTCTAATCCTTTTTAACGTATTCCAATGAGACACAAGTATATATACATGCTCATGATGGCATCTTTGGTCGCCGCCCCGGCCTGCACCGACGACCTCGACCAATATCCCCATGAGGAGACCACCAGCGAGAGCCTCTACAAAACCGTAACCGACTACGAGAGCGTCCTCGCAAAGATCTACGCCTCTTACACCATCGTCGGACAAGGCAAAGGAGGCGACAACGCGGATATCAGCTCCAACAATGGTTACGACTTCGGACGCTCGCTCTTCAACCTCCAGGAGGTCACAACTGACGAGGTCGTAAGCACATGGCTCGAGGGCGACAAACTGACCGACCTCACCTACCATACGTGGGACACCAACGACTCATGGGTTTCCGACGCATACTACCGCGCCTACTACTCCATCACCATCTGCAACGAGTTCCTTCGCCAATGCTCAGACTCTAAGCTCGCCTCTTTCTCCGAAGCCGACCAGGCGACACTCAAGACATTCCGTGCCGAGGCTCGCTTCGTCCGCGCATATTACTACTACTGGGTTCTCGACCTCTTCCGCCAAGGCCCGATGGTAACCGAGGAAAACCCTATCGGTGCCTACGTTCCCGACGTCGCCGATGCGGCGGGTCTCTTCGACTATATCGAGAGCGAGCTTATCGACTGCCAAGGCGACATGATCGAACGCACATCGTCCGTCTATGGTCGCGCCCCACGCGCTGCCGCTTGGATGCTCCTCTCGCGCCTCTACCTCAACGCCTCCATCTACAACGGCACTGATCGTTACACCGACTGCGTCACATACTCACAGAAGGTTATAGATGAGGGATACTCCCTCCATGACGACTATGCCCAACTCTTCAATGCCGATAACGACAAACGTACCGATGAAATCATCTGGCATGCCGTTGTAGACTCTAAAGAGTCCGTCACATGGGGTTCCACCACCCTTCTCGTATGCGGCGCCGTAAGCACTGGTTGCTCATCAAGCAACTATAGCGCGGCAAACTACGGTGTCTCAGCAGGATGGGGCAGCATGAGGGCGCAAAGCCAGCTTCCCAACAAGTTCAACTCCATCGACTCTCGTTTCTGCTTCTTCACTGACAAGCAAGAGATCACGGTCTCTAACCCAACCGACCAGACGCAGGGCTACATCGTGACCAAATGGACAAATCTCACCGATGCGGGCGAGGCAGCCAGCAACACCTCTTCCGATGGTGTGAATACCGATATGCCTCTCTTCCGCCTCGCCGAGGCTTACCTCAACCTCGCCGAGTCCGTCGTCCGCGGTGGCTCCGGGGCATCCTCTTCCGACGCTCTTGACGCCATCAACAAGCTCCGCAGCCGCGCCGGCATCGAGTGGCTCACAGCCGACAACCTTACACTCGACAACATCCTCAATGAGCGCCAGCGCGAGATGTATTGGGAGAACACCCGCCGCACTGACCTCATCAGATACAACTACTTCTGCTCCGGCAGCTACACTTGGGATCTCAAGACCGGCTCTATCGATTCGAAGTACAGCTACTTCCCTATCCCGCAAACCGAGCTGACCGCCAACCCCAACCTCAAGAACAAAGAGTACTAACCTAATACTCACGATTTTACAATGAAACGACATATCTCCATATTGGCAGCTCTCGCCATCGCGGCCGCCGGCTTCACGGCCTGCGACGACGATCTCGACGAGTACAAAGTCAGCGAACTGAGCCAATCAACAATGGCTCTCGAGTCGTCAAGCTCCATAAAGATCACCACCGACAACATGTCCAAGGTCGTCCTCCAAATGACCTACACCGCCGATGGTCACGAGCTATACATCACCAACGACTACAACGCTGAGACAGCCCTCGGTGAAGGAACCTACACCCTCGAGATCTCCACAAGCAGCGACTTCTCGTCCTCGACGACCAAGACGCTCTCCAACCCTATCAAGGGCGCCAACGACATCACCTATACGGGTCAAGCCCTCAACATTCTCGCCTCGTCGCTCGGCCTCGAGGCGGGCAAGGAGGGCAAGATTTACTTCCGCGTAGCACATTCCTACACCTCCGACTCCATGCAGGGAGCCTCCTATTCCGACCCTCTCGAGATCACTGTCGTCCCCATCTATATCGACATGACCCGCCTCTTCATTTGGGATTCCGACCTCACCGCCATCACCGACACCATCTACTCTCCAGAGGCGACTGGCATCTACGAGGGCTTCATCGGCACCTACGGCGGCTGGACAAATTTCTGGGCGCAAGACGGTCTCCAACAATACTGGGGCAACTATGGTGAAGACGGCAATTTCGCACGCATCGCACTGAAGACAAATGGCGCATGGAACTTCTGGACTGCCGAGCCGGCGGGCTGTATCTTCTTGAGCCTCAACACCAACTCAGGTAGCCAATACATCACCTATACCAACCTCGCCGACCTCAGCGTCGCAGGTGGTGCCACGGCTTCTCTCTCTTTCGATGTGGCCTCTTGCCAATGGCTCGGTGCCGTCACCACCTCCTCCGACGATGCCAAGCTCACCCTCAGCGGCAACACTCTCGCCAACGACAATGGCACAGGTTCCGACAAGGCTTCTGCACGCGAGGGTACGATGACCTTCTCTGCCAATGAGGATGGCACGCTCGATCTCAATTCGGGCTCTCAGAACCCAATAACCATTGCTACCGCAGGTTCGTACAAAATCGTGGTCGACCTCTCGTCTGAAGTCTACACCTACAAGATCTCCCCTCTCGGCGATGTCAAGACCTACCCGAGCGTCGTCATAGCCAAGGCTGGCGATGTTGAACTTACGCTCACTACCGAGCTTTCCGCCGGCATGGCTACAGGTCTCTATACTGGCACCATCGAGAACGCTACAGCGGGTGCGGAGCTCTCATTCGTCGATGGCGACGGTAATGCTGTCGGCAAGACCACCACTCTCGACAACGCCAGCAAATACTCCATCACCCTCAACCTCGCTACCGACGAGTTGACCGTCGAGGAGATAACCTTCGAAATCGCCCAAACCCTCGGTCTCTACTACGATGCCAACTACGAGTACATCCAAGGCACGTTCTTTAGCGGCTATAATGACGACGGCTCGCTCAACGGCGTCTACCAAGGTCTCTTCTACAAGGGTGCCGACGACTGGAACTTCTTCGCCAAAGATGCCAACGGCGTGACCTTCGGTGTCAACAACAGCACTTGGGATCAGTTCACGTTCATCAAGAATGCTACTGCAAATTTCTGGGTTTCAAGCGTCCAGACCCCATACCTCTACTCTTTCGATGTAAACAACGAGACATGGTCAGAGACAGCAGTCGAGAGCATCGCCCTCACAGGCGACTGGAACGGATGGAGTCTCGACAACTCTTTCACCGACAATGGCGATGGCACATGGTCATTGACCGACATCACCCTCATCGACGAGAGCTGGGGCCCATACCTTGTCCTCAACGGCAATTGGGATCTTAAACTCTACCTCGCCGCAGACGGCACGTCCCTGACGACTGTCAACACGGGCAACTTCTTCGCCACAAGCGGTGCCGGAACCTACGACATCACCATTAACGCTCTCACAAACAGCGCAACAATAACAAAGAAGTAAACATCTATAAATGAAAAGGTTTCTGCTATACCTCGCCACGATGGCACTGCTCGCCCCAATGACGGCATGCGACGACGATGACGAGCCAAACATCAAAAAAGAGTGGAATGACGACGAGGTCCCGCAGCGTACTCCGCCCGACTTCGCCAAGGGCTGCGACCCAAGCTGGGTTACCGCAATGGAAGATGCCAATTGGACGTTCCGCGACACCGAGGGCAACGCTGGCGATTGTCTCGAAATCCTCAAGAACGTTGGTTTCGACGCTTGCCGACTCCGTGTGTGGGTCAACCCGTCCGACGACTATTGCAATACCACCGACATGGTTCGCAAAGCCGTCCGCGCCTACAACCTCGGATACTCCATCATGGTCGACTTCCACTATTCCGACAGCTGGGCCGACCCCTCGCAGCAATACAAACCATCCATCTGGGACAATTGCGAATCTGTCAGCGAGATGGCCGATAAGCTCTACGCATACACTAAAAAAGTCCTCACCGCTGTCCGCACCAATGGTGTCGACGTCGCATGGGTGCAGATAGGCAATGAGACCCTGGGTGGCATGCTCAAGACCAACTCCGACGGCTCCGAGACCGATGTCAATGGCAACATCGGATCCAACTACGTCACCCTCCATGCCGCAGGCTGCAAAGCCGCAAAAGAGGTCTACCCAAATTGCAAGACCGTTGTCCATTTCGAGAACGGTCAGAAGCTCAGCAGCCTCCAGTGGTCGCTCGACCGCCTCACGTCTGCCGGCATCGACTTCGACATCCTCGGCGTATCCCTTTACCCCGACTTCAGCGATGCCGATTGGTACGCCAACTACATCGACGCCGCCGTCAGCAACCTCAACACCATCCACAACGCCTACAACTGCGATGTCATGATTTGCGAGATCGGCTGCGACATATCCAATGAGAATGCCGACGAGGCCATCGTCGATGCTGTCAAGCGTTGCCAGTCAGAAGTCCCGTCATGCAAAGGCGTCTTCTACTGGGAACCCGAGTGCTACGACTCTGGCTCTGGTGCATGGAATGGCTACACCAAAGGTGCATTCACATCCACAGGTGCGCCCTCTTCCATTCTCGTCAACGCTTTCGGCAATTAGGTCTTACAGCCTGATTTCAGATAGCAATCTTTAACCTTACGCCCCGAGAGACTCATTGTCTCCCGGGGCGTATCGTTTATCTTAATTTGCTACCTTTGAACCATCCAATTTCATCACACAGCAATACGCATATTGTAATGAAAACAGCAAAGACTAACGTGGCCCGCATCCTCGATAAGGAGAAAGTCCCCTACGAAATCAAGGCCTACGATTTCGACCCCGAGGACCTAAACGCCCTCCATGCCGCTGAGAGTTTCGGTCTCGAACCGGGACGAGTCTTTAAAACCCTCGTCCTCCGTGGCGATCGTAATGGACTTTTCGTCTGTGTGGTCCCAAGCGACAAGACTGTAGACCTCAAGAAAGCTGCCAAAGCCTCCGGCAACAAAAGCGCGGAGATGCTCCACGTAAAAGATCTTCTGGAAAACACTGGCTACATCCGAGGCGGCTGCTCCCCTATCGGAATGAAAAAACACTTCCCCACGTTCATTGATTCTTCTGTCAACAATTGGGACAAGATAACCGTCAGCGCAGGCCAGCGCGGCGTCATGGTGCTCGTCACACCATCCGACATCATGCGAGTGGCGCGCATGACGGCTGCCGACATCACAAAAGACGAAGCCACTGAGGAATAGCAATAATCCACCGCTACATGAAACTCACATTTTTCGGCACAGGCACGTCAACAGGTGTACCGATCATCGGTTGCACATGCGAGACCTGCCAATCCTCAGACCCGCACGACAAAAGACTCCGCACCTCAGCATACATCGAGACCGACGACCCTAAGACATGCATCCTCATCGATGCAGGTCCCGACTTCCGACAGCAGATGATCGTCAACAGCAAGGCAGACATCTCCGCCGTCCTCCTCACCCATATTCACTACGACCACGTGGGAGGACTCGACGATCTGCGCGGCGTCAACTACTCCATGGGGCACAGCATCGAGATTTTCGCCCGCCCCGACGTTGCGGAAAGCATTCAGAATAACCTCTATTACGCCTTCTCCGACCACCCATACCCCGGCTCGCCCAAGATGACTATGCACAAAATAACCACTGAGCCGTTCGACATTAATGGTCATACCGTCACGCCTCTCCCCGTCATGCACGGCCAGCTGCCCATAGTCGGCTATCGCATCGACCAGCTCGCCTACATAACCGACGCAAAAACGATTCCTGACAGCACAATTGAAATTGCCAAAGGCGTTGACACTCTCGTGCTCAACGCCCTCGGACCTTTCGAACACCCCTCGCATCTCAATCTCGATGAAGCCATAGCCATCGCACGCCACATCGGTGCACGACAAACTTTCTTCACTCACATCTGCCATAAGATGGGTCTGCACGCCCACCGCGACGCAACCTTGCCTGAGTCAATGCATTTGGCATACGATGGTCTGCAAATTGACATTCGCTAAGGCCAATTTAATAATTATCTTCGCGTACCGACAAACACGTCATCGATGAGTAAAAAGCAAATCCTCTACGTCATAAACCCCCGCTCTGGCATCGGACGAAAGTCCACCATAGAGAAAGAAATCAAGGCGAGGACAGACACCTCAAAAATTGAGTTCGAGATAATGCATACCACCCACCGTGGGCATGCTACGGAGATTGCCACTCGTTGCCGCAACTGCATCGATGCCGTCGTGGCTGTCGGTGGCGACGGCACTGTCAACGAGGTCGGCACGGGGCTTATCGGCAGCGATACCGCACTCGGAATAATCCCATGCGGCTCTGGCAACGGTCTCGCCCGCGAACTCGACATTCCCCTGCGCACCTCTTCCGCCATCGATGTCATCAACGAGCTTGAAATCCGCAAGATAGATACTCTGAAAGTCGGTGACCGACACTCGCTCAATGTCGCCGGCGTAGGCTTCGACGCCTACATCAGCCACCTTTTCGCCAACAAGCGCACCCGCGGCCCCCTCCAATACATGAACCTCATCGCCAAAGAGTTCCCCATCTACCAGCCGCAAAGCTACATCCTCGACCTCGGTGGCGACATCTTCCAACGGACAGCCTTCCTCATCAGCTTCGCCAATTCCAGCCAATGGGGCAACAACATCCACATTGCGCCAAACGCACGCATGGACGACGGGCTGATGGACGTATGCATGGTTTCCGAGTTCCCCAACATGGCAATACCATCTCTCGTCATTTCGCTCCTCAATCAGTCTATCGACACCAACAAATATGACGAGATGATCCGAGCCAAACGGGTAAGCCTTCTCAACAAGACTGAGCTTATGGCGCACGTCGACGGTGAACCCATAATCCTTCCTCCCAACGCCGACATCGAAGTCGACCCACTCTCCCTCAACGTCATTGTTCCTTCCTCAGATTTCTACGATGGGCAACGCTTCACTCCGGCAAAATTCCGCGAGCAAATCATCAACACTGGCGAGCAAATCATCAGTCGCGTAAAAGAGACCTCTTCCGAAATAAAGCAAATCTTCTCTGACAAATAAAATTTGCAGTTTCAACACAAATAGCCTAACTTTGTCGCATATCGCCTTTCGTCTGAAACATACAACAATAGACAACACCAACGGGCGCAATAACAAGAAAAAGTTCTTAAAGAAATGTTAAGCAGAAGACTGATCAGGGTCAAGGTGATGCAAACGCTCTACGCTCTCATTCAGCAGGGCAACCTCGACCTAAACGAGGCGGAAAAGCAATTGCAGCACAGCATTGGCAAGAGCCAAGAACTCTATCACCTCATTCTTCAACTCCCCTCTGCGCTTCGCCATCTGGCAGCCAAGAGAATCGAAATCGGCCGCACCAAATTGCGTCCCACAGCCGCTGACCTCAACCCCAACACTCGCTTCGCCGAAAACAAGCTTATCCTCCAAATCGAGGAGAACGAGCAGCTCAACAAGGTAATCGAGATCGAGGGCAACACTTGGTCGCAAGACGACACCGTCATGAAGACCATCTTCTCAAAGCTCACACACTCCGATGCCTACAACCGCTACATGGAGTCCGACGACGACAGCTTCGAGGCTGACAAGGCGTTCGTCCTCAGGTTCTTGGGCAAGGAACTTCCAAAGATGTCTTTCTTCTTCCAGGCTCTCGAACTCAAGAGCGTTTTCTGGAACGACGAGGCTGAGTTCATGATCAGCATGGCTATGAAGACCATCAAGGAGTTCGACGGCCAGAATGGAGCCACAGTCGAGCTAATGCCGCTCTACAAAGACGAAGACGATGTTGAGTTCACCAAGAAGATTCTCCGCCGCAGCATCATCGAGCGCGACAACACTCTCGAGCTTATTAAAAAGTTCTCCAAGAACTGGGATCCCGAGCGCGTCGCCCTAATGGATGTCATCCTCATCGACATGGCAATCGCCGAGATGACCACAATGGTCAACATCCCCATCAAGGTCACCCTCAACGAGTACATCGAGATCTCCAAATACTACTCCACCGACAAGAGCAACAGCTACATCAATGGTCTTCTTGAAAAGATCGTCCGCCAGCTTGTTGAGGAGAAGAAAATCAACGAGGCTCAACTCTTCTAACATTCAAAACCAGCAAAACAGAGAGCCAGAAGATGTCCGTCTCTAAATACGTGCTCATCGCCACCCTGACCGTATCTATGCTCCTTTACAGGTGCACCAGTCCTAAGTCCGCCGATGACGACACCACACGCAACGTGTTAGACGACTCCATGTGTATCGTGGTCGATACCACGTTCCACAACATCGGTCAAGTTGGCTACGCTGACATTCTCTCTCTCTCCAACCTCCTCACAAACCACGGCAGCAAGACCGTCAACATCACTAAAGTCGATACCGACTGCTCTTGCCTGACCGCCACGCCAGCCCAAGAAGCCATCGCCCCAGGCGAAAGTGTGAAGATCTCCATCGTGTTCGACACGCGAGGCAACTTCGGCAAGCAATACCACCTTATTGACATTTCAACAGATAACGGACAATACATAAAAATCTATGTATTTGCCGATATCGCCGACCCTAATTAATAAAAGAAACACAACACATTATGTTCAACATTCTTCTTGACGCTCAAGCAACCCAAAGCGGTGCAAGCGCTTTCATGAACTTCCTCCCCCTCATCCTCATCATCGTCGTCTGCTACTTCTTCATGATCCGCCCTCAGCAGCAAAAACAGAAAGAGCTCAACAAGATGCGCGAGGCGCTCAAGAAGGGTGATCACGTCACCACCACCAGTGGCCTTAAGGCTAAAGTTGCTGAAGTCAAAGAGGAATACATCGCCCTCGAAATTGCCGACGGCGTAGTCGCCAAGTTCGAAAAGGCAGCCATCATGACTGTCGAGCCTAAGTAAACGGATATCCCTAAGCAGTTAGCCTCCGCAAGCTGCGCATCCTTTCACCTATATTGGCATCATAGCATCCCGGAGGTCTCGACGGCTTTCGGGATGTTTTCTTTCCTGTAACATCCTCCCTGATAAATAAGGCACCACAAATGGATTCTTCAAAAAGAGTTCTCCCCTCTTACTTCGCCACTCTCAAAGTTAAAAATGGCAACTTCATCCCCACTGGCGACTACATGACATGTGGCACAGACGACCCACACGCCCACCTCTTACCTATTAAGAAAATCTACGATGTCAACGTAGACGCCAACTACCCATACGTCGACCACTCGTTCCGCTTCAAGCTCCTCAACTGGTTCTACTACACGCAGGCCAGGTATCTTGTAGACATTCTCAATCGTTTCCGCTACGGCTTCAAACTCAAAGGAATGGAGAACGTCACCAAGAATATGGACAAACTCCAAGGTGGTGCGCTTACCGTCTGCAACCATGTCTTCAGATGGGATATGTGCGGCATCCTTAAAGTCTGCGGGTGGCGTCAGCTCCGCTTCCCAATCTTCAGAGGGCAGATGGCTGGTAAAGACCGCGACCGTATGGTGGGAACAGGCGGAGTCCCCATCCCCGAAAAACTCTCAGACCTCAGGCATTTCTACAAGGCATTCGACTACTACCACGAGCAGGGCTACTGGATGCACTTCTTCCCCGAAGAGAGCCGCTGGCAGTTCTACACGCCAATCCGACCATTCAAGAAAGGTGCCTTCATATTCGCCGAACGATATAACCTCCCCATCATCCCAATGGCATACTCCTACCGCGAGCGCAAAGGTTTCTTGAAGCTCTTCGGCAAAGAGGCTTGCGTCACGCTCAACGTCGGCGAGCCTATTTTCCCCGACCCCGCTCTAAAGGGACAACGCTCAGCCTCAATCGACGACCTCCGACGCCGCACCCACGAGGCCTGCGTCAAGCTCGCTGGCATCGAGAACAATCCATGGACATACAATCAGACTGAGAAGTAAGCTGACAAGATGAATATCAAAAGTTTCTGCTTCAACATGATGTACGAGAACACGTACGTCGTGTACGATGATACGAAAGAGTGCATCATTATCGACTGCGGATGCAATAATGACGACGAGCGCGAAACACTCGCCTCCTTCATTTCGTCCAATGGCCTGACTGTCAAGCACCTGCTCTGCACTCATTTTCACCTCGACCACACTTTCGGCAACGCTTTTGCGCTGAAACGTTTCAACATAACCGCCGAAGTCAACGAGGGCGACCGTATCCTTGCAGAAATGATTCATTATCAAGCCGTCGCATTCGGTCTTTCCGACGACGAGATTGACGTTCCGACTCCCATCTTTTCCCTCGCCGATGGGGCTGTCGTCAATTTTGGCAATACTTCCCTCTCCGTCATTACCACGCCCGGCCACTCTCCCGGCAGCGTCTCCCTCTATTTCGAGAAGGAAGGCGTACTCTTCTCGGGAGACACCATCATGAAAGGTGCTTTCGGCGCAGTAAATCTTCCCGGTGGCAGGCTGCCAAAACTTTTCAAGTCCATCACACAGAAGATATTCGCACTCCCCGAACAGACGGTTGTCTATCCCGGACATGGCGGACCTACTACGGTAGGAGAGGAAAAAGCAACCAACCCCATCTGGGAATACGGAACAAAATAGCCACAAGTCTCAACATCAATTTGCACAACGTCACATATTTTTGTAACTTTCTGACAGTTTACTATGCGAACAGTCGGGCCTACACGTCTCGGCTTTTCTTCAACCACGCTTCATAAGAACACAAATTATGTTGACAAAACAAGACGAGCAAGATCTCCAGAAAAGAGGCAAGTCCATCGAGGAGACCGAAAAACAGCTTGAAATGATAGCACACGGCTTCGCCCCAGCAGCCGTAAGACGTGCAGCCACAATCGGCGACGGCATCGTTAAAGTCTCTGATGCCGAGGCTCAAGCCCTTGCCAAAGAGTACGACGCCGAACTTGCCAAAGGACTCAAGGTTGCCAAATTCGTCCCTGCGTCGGGCGCAGCGAGCCGCATGTTCAAGCCGCTCCACCAATACCTTGCTGCCGCTCCCGACGAGCAAGCCAAGATGGATGCCGAAGAGCCTTGGGCAACTTTCTTCGGAAAGCTCGCAAACTTCGCATTCGCCGACCAACTCGCCAAGTTCGCCCCAAAGGATCACAACAACACCGTGTCCCTCGTCCTTGGTGATAATGGTCTCGCCTACGGCAGCCACCCCAAAGGTCTCGTCGCTTTCCACAAGTACGCCGACGGCACCATCCGCACCGCCGCCGAAGAGCACCTTGCAGAAGCCGAAGCTTACTGCCTTTCCAACGGCAAGAGCCACGTCCACTACACAGTCCCTGTCGGCATGGAACCCGCCTTCCGCAAGACTCTTGCCTCCATGCTCGAGAAACTGGGTGGCAACATCGAGGTCTCATACAGCGTCCAACCACCTGCGACTGACGTTCCCGCTCTCACCCTCGACGGCAAACCCGCTCGCGATAAGGATGGGCACCTCGTCTTCCGCCCAGGCGGTCATGGCGCACTTATCGGCAATCTCGGCAACATCGATGCCGACGTCGTCTTTGTCAAGAATATCGACAACGTGTCCCACGGACGCATCCTCCCCGAGGCTTCCGTATGGAAGAAAGTCATCGGCGCGCAAGGGCTCAACCTCAAACGCAAGATTGATGACATCCTCCGCCGCATCGACAAAGGCGACAACGACGCCCTGACCGAGGCCCTCAATCTCATTGAGCAGACTTTCAAGGCAAAAGCCCCCGCAGGAGCCGACAAGCGCAATTTCGCAGTCAAGTTCCTCGACCGTCCTCTCCGCGTTTGCGGCATGGTCAAGAACGAGGGCGAGCCTGGCGGCGGTCCTTTCTGGGTCGAGGGTAAGGACGGCATCCTCTCTCTACAAATCGTCGAGAGCGCACAAATGAATCTCGACGACCCTGAAGTAAAAAAGATTGTCGCAGGAAGCACTCACTTCAACCCCGTCGACCTGTTCTGCTGCCTCAAAGACCGCAACGGCAAACGCTACAACCTCGCCGATTTCGTCGACCCCGAGGCTGGCTTCCAGACTCATAAGAGCGTGAATGGTGTCGATGTCACTGGCATGGAGCTTCCGGGTCTCTGGAACGGAGCAATGGCAAAATGGCTCACACTCTTCGTCGAGGTGCCCGTCATGACATTCACTCCAGTCAAGACTGTGATGGATCTCCTTCGCCCAGTCCACCAACCGAAGTAGCTCCATAAAAGACAGATCCAACAACAAGCGTCAGGATGACAACTCGTCGTCCTGACGCTTTCTTTTCTATTTGGCTTACAAGAATCTACATCAAATTTGATTTTTTCGGAAAAATTGCTAATTTTGTGTGGTGAGTTCATGACACCCGAAGTACTCCCGAGATCGGTTTTTCTACCTCCTTTGCAACCCATTTCTTTATAGGTTTCATTTGCGCTTTCAAGGCAACGACCTTCCGCAAAGGCTGATATTTCCAGACCGCATTCCCTCACTTGAATAAAACAATACATTCACATTAAGCACTCATGCCGACGTCGCTCTTTTGCGGCAACTCCCGTCTTCTCATTACAGACTTGCGCCTTGCCATCGACGGACAGACCGACGCCAAATGGTTGTGAATCATCCTATAAGCAAAAATGTATAGCCAAGATGAACTGTCCACGTTTCTCCTGCCCCGACTGAGAGAAATTGCTAAATCTATCGGAATAAAACGTGTCGAACAGTACAAGAAGAAAGAACTCCTAAACATAATCCTCGAAAGGCAGGACCCTTATGCCTCTCAAAACGATTCCTCTTCATTCGAGACAGAGGCAGTCGACGCTTTTCATAACGACACTCAAGCGAGCAACACTTCAAACAGCGAAGGCCTCAGCGCAGAGGAAAAAGAAGACCTCATTGCCAAAGCCTTCAGCCGCTTCAAGTCCTCCGACGATGACGACGACATACAACCATCCGGCCAGTCTGCCCCTCGCAAGCCAAGGCAACGCGTCCAAGTGACGACATACACCACAAAAAACGCAAAAGACTGGAACAAAGCAGGCGCCGACAGCGTCTCTCGACGCAGCATCGACGATCCTAATGACCAATACGACCTCGCATCGTCTGCCAAGGACGAAAGCGAGTCCATGCAATCCCTCGCCGACAAACTCGCCAGCACAGGGCAAAGCGGCGTACTCGGCGATTTAGCGCAACAACAGCAAGAACCTACCGACTTGCCAAATGACGAGCCAACCGACGACTTCCGAGAGGAAGAGGAGATGCCTGTCGACCAACCACAAGTCGAACGCTACAACAATAACCAGTGGGGATACAATAAGCAACGACAAGACAACCGCTTCCGTCCCAACTACAACTTCGACAACATCATATCCGCGCAAGGCGTCCTCGAGCTTATGCCCGACGGCTACGGATTCCTGCGCTCTTCCGACTATAACTACCTCAGCTCCCCAGACGACATCTACGTCACACAAAACTTCATCCGCAACTTCGGCCTCCGCAACGGCGACACCATAATGGGCTTCGTCCGCACACCCCGCGAAGGCGAGAAGTTCTTCCCCCTTGTCAAGATTGACACCATAAACGGCAAACGACCCGAACAAATCCGCGACAGGCAACTTTTCGAAAACCTCACTCCAATATTCCCAAACGAGAAGTTCAAGCTCTCCAACGGCAGCAAAGCCAATATCAGCACACGCCTCGTCGACCTCTTCGCGCCAATTGGCAAGGGACAACGCGGTCTAATCGTCGCTCAGCCTAAGGTCGGTAAAACAGTCTTGCTCAAAGACATTGCCAACGTCATCGCCGACAATCACCCTGAGGTTTATCTCATCATCCTTCTCATCGACGAACGCCCCGAGGAGGTCACCGACATGCAACGCTCCGTAAACGCCGAGGTCATCGCCTCCACGTTCGACGAGCCTGCCGACCGTCACGTCAAGGTCGCAAACATCGTCCTCGAAAAGGCTAAACGAATGGTCGAGTGCGGTCACGATGTCGTCATCCTGCTCGACTCCATCACTCGCCTCGCTCGCGCATACAACACCGTCTCACCAGCTTCCGGCAAAGTCCTGACAGGTGGCGTCGACGCCAACGCCCTCCAAAAGCCGAAACGTTTCTTCGGTGCAGCTCGTAATATAGAAAACGGTGGCTCGCTCACCATTGTCGCCACAGCTCTCACCGAGACAGGCTCCAAAATGGACGACGTCATCTTCGAGGAGTTCAAAGGCACTGGCAACATGGAGCTGCAACTCGATCGCAAGCTCGCAAACAAGCGCATCTTCCCCGCCATCGATGTCAATGCCTCAAGCACGCGCCGCGACGACCTGCTCCAAGACCGCGAGACCCTCAACCGCATGTGGGTTCTCCGCAACAAGGGGATTGCCGACATGACGCCCGTTGAGGTCATGACAAAGCTCGTCGACATGATGAACAAGACGCGAAACAACGCCGAGTTCCTCGCAACTCTCAATTCTTAATAGAAACATCTTCAGCTCTTTATCGATATGTTAGACCTATTCAGCACAGAAAACGGCGAACCCACGGGCTTCGTCAAAGTGGCAGCAGCCACGCCGGTGACAAGTGTAGGCAACTGCCAGCGCAATGCGGAACAAATAATTGACCTCATGCGCCACGCCGCCGATGACGGTGTAGCCATCGTCGCATTGCCCGAGCTTTCGATAACAGGATATACGGCTGCCGACCTGCTACAACAGCCTTTCATGCTGCGCGAAGCCGAACTCGCCCTCGAGAATATAATCAGCATGACAAGCACCGTGCCCATCATAGGCATCGTGGGCATGCCAATAGCCGCAGCTGGACGACTCTACAACTGCGCAGTCGTGATTTCCGAAGGCGAAGTCAAGGGCGCGGTCCCCAAATCATACCTGCCCACCTACGGCGAGTTCTACGAAGGCAGATGGTTCTCATCTCCATCAGCCACGACTCCAAAATCTATCACGCTCGCCAAGACAGAGATCCCTTTCGGGACAGATCTCATTTTCACCTGCGCTGACCAACGTGTCAAGTTCGGCATCGAGATTTGCGAGGATCTCTGGGCTCCCATCGCTCCTTCAACGTATCTCGCACTCCAAGGGGCGCAGATTATCTTTAACATATCCGCCTCCAACGACTACGTCGCTAAGAACGACTATCGCACCGGACTAATAAAGATGCAGAGCGCAAAGACCATTTCCGCCTACGTCTACACCTCATCTGGCAAAGGCGAGAGTACTACGGACCTCGTCTTTGGCGGTGCCACGTTCATAGCAGAAAACGGCACTATCCTCGCCCAAGGCGAGCGTTTCCTACAAACAGCCCATTACATTACGGCAGACGTCGATGTCGAAAGACTCGATGCCATGCGCCTCCGCACCTCTACCTACTACTCCCCCGATGCCCAAAACCATCCTGTCCGCATCGTCCCTGTAACCCTTCGTGGCGACCTCGACGAAGAAAATGTCAACCGGCATTTCCCGCGCCTTCCTTTCGTTCCCTCCGACGAGGAGAACCGAGCCGCCAATTGCGCCGAAGTGTTCAACATCCAGACCAATGGGCTTGCACAACGCGTGACAGCCAGCCACGCCAAGAAAGCCGTCATCGGTGTCTCCGGCGGTCTCGATTCCACTCTCGCGCTCCTCGTAGCTGCCAAGACCATGGATCTCATGGGGCGTCCTCGCACCGATGTAATCGGCATCACCATGCCAGGGTTCGGCACAACCAGCCGTACACACGACAACGCCGTAGGGCTCATGAATGCTATTGGCGTCACCATCGAGGAAATAGACATCACGACGGCATGCCGTCAACACCTAAAGGATCTCGGTGTTAGTGAAGATGACCGCAGTGTCACATACGAGAATGCACAGGCTCGCGAACGCACGCAAATACTTATGGACTACGCTAATAAGGTAGGCGGCATCGTCGTTGGCACTGGCGACCTCTCCGAGCTTGCTCTCGGATGGGCTACCTATTGCGGAGACCAGATGTCCATGTATGGTGTAAATGCGGGCATCCCAAAAACTCTCGTCCGTTACGTCGTCAAGTATGTGTCCGACACCGCCATGTCCGACAAGCCTCGCTATTTTCTAAAAGACATTCTCGACACCCCAATCAGCCCCGAACTGCTGCCTGCCGACGAGAATGGCAATATAAACCAGAAAACAGAAGATCTCGTCGGACCTTACGAGTTACACGATTTCTTCCTCTACTATATTCTCCGGTTCGGCTTCGGTCCCGAACGCATCATGCTCATGGCAACAAAGGCGTTCGATGGCGTTTTCTCGCGAGCCGTCATCAAAAAGTGGCTCACCACGTTCCTGCGTCGTTTCTTCGCTCAGCAGTTCAAACGTTCCTGCATGCCCGACGGCCCCAAAGTTGGCGCAATATCCCTCTCCCCACGCGGCGACTGGCGCATGCCAAGCGACTCTACTGCCGAGATGTGGCTTAACGTTCTCGAAGAACTATAACTTCCTGCAATGAAGGGCAAACTCTATATGGTCCCGACATATCTTGCCGAGACCTCTCCCTCCGACTCCTTTCCACAAGGCAATGCCGAAGTGATCAGGCAAACGCGCCATTTCGTCGTCGAAAACGAGCGCACGGCTCGCAGGTTCCTTAAAAGCATCGACCGCAATATCGACATCAACAGCCTGACTATGGCTGAGTTGAGCGAACACAGCGTCAATGCCAATACCGCGCAAATGCTTGCCGCAGCCAATGATGGCATGAATGTCGCCTTGGTCAGCGAGGCAGGATGCCCTGGCGTCGCCGATCCCGGGGCCGATCTCGCAGCCGAAGCCCACCGACAGGGCATCCAGGTCGTGCCGCTCGTCGGTCCGTCAAGCCTCATCATGGGGCTTATGGCTTCAGGTCTCAATGGACAGAACTTCGCCTTCAGCGGATATCTCCCCATTGGTGCCGAACTCGCTAAAGCTCTCCGCAAGATGGAGGACCGCAGCCTAAAAGAACGACAAACGCAAATTTTCATCGAGGCTCCATACCGCAACGACAAGATGCTCCAGACGCTTCTCCAAACGCTTAAAAACGAGACGAGACTTTGCGTGGCTCGCGACATCATGGGAGCCGAAGAGTTCATCGTGACAAAGCGCATCGCCGATTGGAAAAAAGCCAAACTGCCCGAACTCCACAAACGCCCGACGGTTTTCCTTTTCCTGGCTTAATCCCTTTCGCCCAATCCACAAGGATAACTGACTGAACAATAATGGCGATAACCCAATTTATAGAGATAAAAAATGCCCGAGTAAACAACCTCAAAGGCATCAATCTCAAAATACCACGCGACAAGCTCATCGTTATAACAGGCGTCAGCGGCTCCGGCAAGTCCAGCCTCGCTTTCGACACCCTCTACGCTGAAGGACAACGCCGCTACGTCGAGAGCCTCAACTCTTACGCCCGCCAATTCCTCGGCCGCAATTCCAAACCCGAAGTCGACAGCATCACAGGCATCCCCCCTGCAATCGCCATAGAGCAAAAGGTAAACACGCGCAACCCGCGCTCCACGGTAGGAACCTCGACGGAAATATACGACTACCTCAAACTCCTCTTCGCCAGAATCGGCAAGACATACTCCCCCATAAGCGGCGACCTCGTCAAGCATGATACCGTCTCCGATGTCGTCGACTACGCTCTCACCATGCCCGACGGCACTGTCCTGCTCATCATGTCGCCACTCAAAGCTGGCAATATGGAGCAAACGCTCGCTGCCCTCAAACTTCAAGGTTTTAGCCGACTTGAACACGATGGAGAGATCATCAAGTTCAATGCGTTGGATGTCAACGCGGTCAAATATACTGAAGGCTATAACCTCATTGTAGACCGCCTCTCGCTCTCACATAGCGACGACATCATGACCCGCCTCGCCGAGTCAATCGGTACTGCCATGCACGAGGGCGATCAAAAGTGCCTTATCCGCTCCATCTCTCCTGACGGCAAGGTGACCAACCGCCATTTCTCCTCCCGTTTCGAGGCCGACGGCATGACTTTCGACGAGCCTAACGAGATGATGTTCACTTTCAACAGCCCAATCGGCGCATGCCCCCGATGCGAAGGCTTCGGACGCGTTATAGGCATCGACGAGGATCTTGTTATTCCGAATAAGAACATGTCTGTAGGCAACGGGTGCGTAGCTTGCTGGACGGGTCCTACGCTTGGGAAATGGAAGCTCGATTTCTGCCGCTCCTCCCAAGCCTACAACTTCCCCGTCTACAAGGCTTACGCCGAACTGACTCCCAAAGAGCGTAACCTACTGTGGCATGGAGCAAATGGCGTCTACGGCATCGACGATTTCTTCACGTTCGCCCAAGAGAATCAATACAAGATTCAATACCGCATCATCCTCGCCCGCTTTCGCGGCAAGACAACATGCCCCGAATGCCACGGCACAAGGCTAAAAAAAGAAGCCTCCTACGTCCGTGTGGGGGATCGCGACATTACGCAACTCTGCCAAATGCCCATTAGCGACCTCAAGCAATGGGCAGACAACCTCCAACTTGACTCACACGACCAAAAGATTGCCCAACGCATCCTCACCGAGATCCGCCAACGACTCGATTTCCTTGTCGACGTCGGACTGGAATATCTTACGCTCGACCGCATGTCGGCAACCCTCTCTGGTGGTGAGAGCCAACGCATAAATCTTGCCACATCGCTGGGCAGTAGCCTCGTCGGCTCTCTATACATCCTTGACGAGCCAAGCATCGGCTTGCACTCTGCCGACACGGCTAAACTCATTGCCGTCCTTCGCAAGCTCCAACATCTTGGCAATACCGTCATCGTCGTCGAACACGATGAGGACATCATTCGCTCCGCCGACGACATCATCGACATTGGACCCGAGGCAGGACGACTCGGCGGTGAAGTCGTCTTCTCCGGCTCATACGACGACCTTATATCCAAATCCGACAGCCTCACTGCCAAATACTTGACCAACAAGCTCTCCATCCCTGTTCCTCGCAGCCGCAGAAGCTGGAACAACTCTATCGTAGTCGACCATGCGTCAGTCAACAACCTAAAGGACGTCAAAGCCTCCTTCCCGCTCAACGCCATGACAGTTGTGACTGGAGTTAGCGGCTCTGGCAAGTCGTCCCTCGTCACGCAAGTCCTCTACCCCGAGCTTCGACAGCTCACCGCCGATTTGACCGACAACAAGCCAAAAACTTACAAGCACCTTAGCGGCGATCTCTCCGCCATCACGCGTGTCGAGTTCGTCGACCAAAACCCCATCGGCAAAAGTACACGCTCTAACCCCGTAACCTACATAAAGGCATACGAGGAGATCCGCAAGCTCATGAGCGCACAACCTCTATCCAAACAAAACGGATTCACCGCCGCGCACTTCTCTTTCAATGCCCCTGGCGGGCGTTGCGAGGCTTGCCAAGGTGAGGGTACCATCAAAATCGAGATGCAGTTCATGGCAGATGTCGTCATCGAGTGTGACCAGTGCCACGGCAAGAGGTTCAAAGACGATGTACTTGAAGTCAAATATCGCGACAAGAACATCTACGACATCCTCGACATGACCGTCAATCAAGCCATCGAGTTCTTCGGCCAAGGCACAGGGGCTACCGAACGCAAGATTGTAGACCGCCTCAAGCCCCTACAAGATGTCGGCATTGGCTACATCAAAATGGGACAGTCCAGCAGCACCCTCTCTGGTGGTGAGAACCAAAGAGTTAAGCTCGCCTCATACCTCGCCGACGCCAATCAGCCCCCCACCCTCTTCGTTTTCGATGAACCGACAACGGGTCTCCACTTCCACGACATTAGCAAGCTGCTTAAAGCTTTTAACTCGCTCATCGAAAAAGGTCATAGCCTCATCATCATCGAACACAATATGGATGTCATCAAGAGCGCAGACTGGGTCATAGACCTCGGCCCCAATGGCGGCGCCGACGGCGGACGTATCGTTTGCCAAGGCACCCCAGAAGATGTCACCAACTGCCCCGACTCCAAAACAGGTCTTTTCTTAAAACACTATCTCTCAGCCAACTAACAATGAAGAAAAGCCCCGAGTTATTCAACGCAATAACAGAATCCCTCGCACTCTTAGCCAACGGCGACACATACGAGTGCATCTGCAAAGACTCTGCAAATGAGCTTCCTATCCCCTCTTCCAATAGGCTGAAGGAGATTGTCCGATTATGCCGCGAGATCACCTTCCCCGGCTTTTTTGCCGCAAAACCAGTCCACCAGTCCAGCCTCACCTACTACCAAGGCGTGTGCATCGAAGAGATGGCTCATAAACTCCGACAGGAGGTCTACGCCGGGATTTGCCTCAACAGCAAAAACGACTGCGATTTCTGCCCCGACAAGGCAAAAGATACAGCTGACAGGCTCACTGCCTCTTTCGTCAAATGGCTTCCAGAACTCCGATCTCTTCTCGTCGGTGACGTAAACGCCATTTTCTGCGGAGACCCTGCCGCACATGACAAATCAGAAGTCATTCTCGCCTACCCCGCCGTCCGAGCCATCTCGGGCTACCGCATCGCACATAAACTCTTCGAACTCGGTGTACCCCTGATTCCAAGGGTGATAACCGAAATAGCCCATAGCGAGACCGGTATCGACATCAACCCGCAAGCGCAAATCGGAGAACGCTTCGCCATTGATCACGGCACCGGCATCGTTATTGGAGCCACAAGCATAATAGGCAACGATGTCAAACTCTACCAAGGCGTAACCCTCGGTGCCGTCAGCCACCCCGATGCCGACCAAGATGCTGTTCGCGACGAACCACGACACCCTATTATCGGCAACAATGTCGTCATCTACGCTCAAGCCACCATTTTAGGACGTGTATACATTGGTGACGGTGCCGTCATCGGTGGCAACGTATGGCTCACCAAAAACGTGCCTCCAGGAACCCGTGTCGAACAGCAAGATTTCGAGTGCTCCCAAAGCACTCTTCCCCTAAAATGACCAATATCTGCGACCTTTAAGACCTTTACCACAAAAATTACTTTTTCCACGTCACTTTGTGAATAAAATTTAATATATTCGCCTTGCGAAAAGTGGATATGTGCGAGATGGCGTTCGATATGGGCAAGTGGATTGCCGAGAAAACCAACGGCGAAGTGCTCATAGAGCATATCGGCGATTTCTCCTCTGCGTACATTGACTCCGTCATCCCCGACATGGAAAAGCAACTGAACAGCAAAGTCGACAAAGAGAATATCCGCCGAAAGGCTTTCAACATCTTCGTCGAGTGCATACAGAACCTCTACCACCATGTCGAGTCCGACAAACAAGTTGGAACACTCTTTGGCGATGACCGCATAGGATTCTTGTTCCTCACAAAAGATGGCGGTCAGTGCAGAATAACCACAGGCAACTTCGTTCATGGTGAAAAGACCGTAGAGCTTCGGAAGCGCATTGACTTCCTTAACTCGCTTTCCAAAGACCAACTCAAGGAGCTTTACAGAGCCTCTGTCAACGCCAACGAGTTTTCTAACAAAGGCGGCGCTGGTCTCGGAATGATCGACATCGCAAGAAAAAGCGGGAACAAGCTCATTTGCCAATTCTACTCTGTCAAAGAGATTCCCAACCTAAAGTTTTTCTCCTTTGACGTCACTATCGGACAGAAAACAAACTAAGCAAATACATTTAAGACAATATAATCAGGATGGAAACTATTACACTTCAAGAAAGTCCCAAAACACCATATATCCTCATGGATCCCGAAAAGGGACTCATCGAAATAAAAGGTCGTTCTATCCCCGAAAACTCCGTCGAGTTCTATCGCTCTGTCAACAACTGGCTGAACGAGTACGCTCAAGGCGACATGAAACCGACGAAAGTACGCTTCCAACTCGAATATTTCAACACAAGTAGCTCCAAATGCATACTTGACATTTTCAAAAAACTCGAAGCCATGCACCGCAAAGGGTGGGACGTTAACATCTCCTGGTGCTACGACGAAGACGATGAGGATATGTACGAATCTGGTGAGGACTACCAGTCCATCCTCTCTTGCCCCATCTCGCTCGAGAAGATAAGTGGAGGCCTCTAACCGCCCCCCAGAAAACCACCCCACAACAAAAACCTCTAACACGCTGCTCCGACAACCCTCCATGCAGGCAGTGCGGAAATAATGCTCGCTTATGGCACAAGTGACTTGCGTCATAGTCGATGACGACGTTTTCTCGACTAAGATTATGTCTGGATACATCAGCCGGACAAATGATGTGGTGCTTGCGCAAAGCTTCACTAATGCCATCGACGCCATAAACTTCCTTTCCAGCCACGAAGGGAAAAGCGTCAATCTCATCTTCCTCGACATCGAGATGCCAGAGATGAACGGCATGGAGTTCATGAGGGCCATGGATCTCTCGCGCAAAGAGGTTGTCATCTACTCCTCACAGGAAAAATATGCCCTCGAGTCCTACGAGTACGATGTCTGCGACTACCTCCTCAAACCCGTCAGCTACGCTCGCTTCATCCGCGCAATAGGCAAGGCGCGTTGCGCTCTCGAACTTCGCGAAGACCCCAACGCAGGAGCCGACGACTCCACCAACGATACTGAATGCGCCTTCCTCCGCGACAATACAGGTGCTGTCCACAAAGTCAAATATGAGGATATCGTGTTGCTCGAGACAATGGAGAATTACGTCACAGTAACGACAACACGCCAGAAAATTCTCGTTCACATACCAATGAAGAAGCTTGTCGAGCTTCTCCCACAGACATACATCACGCGAATCCATCGCTCCTACGCCGTCGGGGTAAAACACATCTGCAACGTCGATAAGGACAAGGTGGTTGTCGAGCTCGGCAACGAGAGAGTCACACTTCCTCTCAGCCGCACATATTGCCACGACCTCCGAAAGAAGATGAGCGCAGCCGCCGTGGCAGATTCTGATGGTATCCTTATATGCGCCAACAATCTCTAAGGCTCTTTCTCACACTCCTTTGTGCAGCGTTATCCATCGCTGCTAACGCACAAAACAAGATCCACCGCGAGCGTGGCAGTCGCTTTATCGTCTCCGTCGGGCAAGAAGCTCCGCGGTTTAGTTTCGTTACATCAGACAACGACACACTCGATTCCGACCTGCTCCGAGGTCAAGTGCTCGTAATAGATTTCGCCGCTTCATGGTGTCCTTTCAGCCCATCACAAATGGCTGACCACAAAAAACAGCTGTGGGACAAGTTCTCCCACAATCCCAACTTCTCTATGTACGTCATCTGTGAAGACCTTCCGCAAGACCGCGCCGCCTTCGCAGAAATCATTTCCTCGGAAAACATCCAAGCCCCCGTTGTCTTCGATGACGCTGAAGCCTTCTACCAACTCTTCGTCACGCCCAACGGCAGCGTCACGCGCACTGTCATAATCGCACCCGACTGGACCATCGCAAACCTCCAAGATAGCCATACAAGGCGAGGCATGAGGCAAATCAGAAAAACTGTCCGCCATCTACTCAACCGCGCCAACTAACAAGCTTATTTCTTAAATTCGCGTCCGTCATTATCGCCTCAAGCATACACAATTGGCTACAACAATGGAAATGGTAAATCTTGCAACGTCGCTCATCGAGGGTATCTCGGTAGGCTTCGTCGCGTCCATTCCACTTGGTCCGATAGGCGTGTTATGCATCCAGAGAACCCTAAGCAAGGGCCGCCGCTCCGGTTTCGCAAGCGGCTGTGGCGCAGCTTCTTCCGACTTCCTCTACGCTGTGGTTGCAGGATTCAGCATCTCCATGGTAACCGAGTTTGTCCAGTCCCACCGAGCCCTACTTTTTATTGCGGGGGCTGTAGTCCTTATTTTCCTCGGCATCCGCATGATGCTCTCAAAGCCGCACTTGCAAATGCGCATTCAGCAACGCGAGCGCGGCCCAAGAAAAATCAGCAGTCTATGGCAAGATTTCGTATCTACATTCTTCCTCACCATATCCAACCCACTGGCACTCTTCGTCTTCATGGGAGCCTTCTCGCTCATAGGTGTCCATGAGACACGTTTGGAACGTTTTCTGGTTGTCGGCGGAGTCCTTGTTGGTGCCACTGCCTGGTGGTTCACACTCACGCTCCTTGTAGGGCTTTTCCGCAAAATGCTGACGCTCCGACGCCTCCTGTACGTCACCCGCATTGCTGGAGCGATCATTGTAGGTCTCGTCGTCATAACTGGCATCGTTGAGCTCCTCGAGCACTTCTCCGCTTAACGCTCCATTTCCCTTTTTTAATCGGATTTCGCCCCCTTTTTTAGTAACTTCGTGTACAAGAAAACGCACGAAGGCATCACCATGTCCATTCAAGTATCTCTAAAGAGAATCAGCACACGCGACCCTCTTTTCGCCCCATCTGTACAACTCATGAACTCGTCTTTTATAGAAGACGAGCGTCGAAACGAAGGAGAATTACGCAGCCTTGCCGACAACAACGTGATTTTCGCTTTCAACGTTATCATAGCCGACGGCAACAGGGCTGGCATCATAACGACATGGAATTTCGGCAAGTTCATATATGTCGAGCACTTTGCCACCGACCCTAACCTCCGCAACAAAGGAATCGGAATCAGCACCCTCAAGCACCTCGCCTCTTCATCTACCCTCCCCATAGTTCTCGAAGTCGAACCCGAACTCTCATCCCCAGAGGCCGCACGACGCATACGTTTCTACGAGAGAGCTGGCTTCCGCATTTGGCAGACTCCATATACCCAACCACCTTACGACCAAGGCAAAAACCCTCTACCAATGAACCTCATGGCTCTCAACCTCGAAGAAACGCAAGAATGCACACAAATCGTTAAAGCATTGCTTTACAAGCACGTCTACAAGGTAAAGAGTGTTGATTTCCCACTGCCATTTTAAACCTTTTCTTACTCACTCTTTTTTAAGATAGTGAGTATATTTGCGTGAAAAAACTATCTGCGCCAGCGGCCAGGCACCCCAAAACTACTCTGGCGCAGTCCAATTCAATAGACAATGAAAGAAACGAGCAAGAAGCAGAATGCTGACAGAAGGGAGATGATTGAGTACATCAATCTCCAACTCTCCGCTCTCGGGCAACCCGTGTTTCAAGACAATGAGGAAAGCGAGGTAAAGCTGGCCAATGCCAAGTTCATGGACTTGACAAAAGACCTGGTCAACAGCTACCGCGAGAAGACAAGGCTCCTCGGTCAACACCTCTGCCCTGTCGACCAACGCATTCAAGACTTCATCGACGATTACTTCAAGGACGTCAAGTCTCCTGAGCAGTGCAAGCTCCCGACCGAGTCCCTCATCCTTAGCCAGAAAGGTCTCGCACGCGAGCTTAGCCTCCCTCCCGACTCCAACTCCTTCTTCGGCAAATACGTCTCCACCTACCGCGTAAAGCAAGGCATCCTCAACAACCCTCTCAACGACAAGCGTACCACCAAAGGCACTTTCCACGTAGCCGAGGGCGGTCTCCCAATCCCTGTCGACAAGAAAGCCGTCCCTAAGGTCGCTTTCGCTCGTATGCTCGAGGTAGCACTCCACCCGTCCGGCGAGATCAACCTCCTTCCCTTCACTTCCAACCAGCCTCAGAAGGCCCACACCATGGTCTCCCTTCTCGTGCGCCCAATCGTCGTTCCCGAGGTTCCCGGTGTCATGACGCGCCGTAGCATGGAGGTACACCTCTTTGCCCCCGGCAGCCTCGTAAGCTCTCTCGATTTCGTCGAGACAGTCTTCGGCAATGCCGGCGACCCTACACTTCCCGACAACGACGCTGCCCTCGACATCGACCATTGGACAGGCCACACTGGCTGCATCATCTTTGCGCCACAGCTTCTCCAACTCAAAAAGAAAGACCTCGGCCTTCCACACTACGACCAAGCCACCGAGCGTCAACGCTCTGAAGGCATGTGCTGGCGCGACGAGAACGAGCTGTACAATGATGGAGGCTCTTTCAAGATTACCGCTCGCGACGCTCGCGGTGTCGTTGTAACTCTCATTGCCGACAACTACTTCGGCTACGCAAAGAAGGAGATTAAGACCGAGATCAACTACTCAGCCAACCTCTTCGGCCTCGCCGAGGAGGAGCATGCCGGCGGTGCAATCGCTTTCTCGCGCTCCATCATGTCTGACGACATCATCGGCGAGCTATACTCCAACAAACAAGACGGCCTCTACACCTTCGAGGAGGCCATGTCGCTCCTTGGAGACCGTGTCGAAATCAACCCCGACGGCTACGCTGTCGACAAGAAATATCCTCAGGTAGTCTATATTCCCGAGAACGCCGACATCCATATCGACAAGACCATCATCTCGTGGATTCACAATGGTCAGGAGAAAACCCTTCCTCTCAGCCCCGAGAAAGTATACATCCACCCGTCTGGCAACAAGTTCCAACTTGCCAAGCACCCCCAGCAGCCACTCTGGCGGATCGTTAACACCTCCCCTGAAGGTATCCTCTGTCATAAGCCATGCACCGTCTCTGGAGGCGGCAAGAGCGAGATTTCCAAGTCGATGCAGAACGCCATCATCTATGGTCCGTTCAACATCGTCAACCTCGAAGAGGATTTCCGCAAGGCCGACGAGATCATCAACCACGACTACACCAACCGCTGGAAACATGTCGAGCCCGACGCCAAGCCGAGCCGTACATTCCTGAGCAACAAGAGGGCGCTCGGCTCCGCAGTCAAGCTCCTCACTCCTTCCGAGATGTACAGCGACGAGTACAACGCATGGCTCCGCAGCATCCCTGAGCATATCCGCTCCCTCGTCCTCTTCGTTAAGCGACTCTACCGCAACGAGAGCGAGAAAGGCAACTGGAAGGACTACATGAGTGTTCAAATCATCAATGGTCGCGAAGGCACTACCTTGATGTACAAGAACAAGCAAGTAATCGGTACCTACGTCCGCATCGGCTTCAACCCCGAAGGCAACTGGCTCCTCCACAAGCTGCGTTCCGACTTCGTCCCGAGTCTCAAGATTCAGGTCGAGGACGACATCACGGCTTCCGTCACTGTTCCTGCTTCCGACATCCACAACCTCAACCCTCAGTTCAAGAACCCGAGCGTCAAACTCGTCGAGAACTGTGAGTTCCGCCTCTTCCAACGCCCAGACGAAGCCATCCATCGTGGCTACGACCACGAGGCGGAGGCCGATATGTGCAAGCCCGACTCCTTCCTCACCAACTACGAGCCGCTTACTCGCAAGGACGCCATCGCTCTCAAGGACGACGCCATCAACTTCGACCTATACACACAGCCCGTCAAGGATCTCGTCAACGACTTCCTCGAGGGCGACGACGAGTACTTCGTTGTTCCGAGCCACCCGCGCATCGTTCGCGGTCTCCCGACCAAGAACCCTCGCTACCTCCAGTTCAACAAGAACTCCGTCGAGAACGTCAGCACCTACGTCGCTGAAATTGGCGTACGACTCCATCGCAAGATTGTAAGCAGCGAGCCAGTAGTAAACGTCGTAAACGCGGTAATGCCTGGCCGACGCAACAACCCAGCTGACCCCAAGAGCGGCATCCGTCCCCTCAGCGTCTACAACCCTATCCACTATCAGGAGTTGCCAGAACTGTTCATGGACTTCACTTGCTCCCTCACCGGCAAATCCCCATCCACAACAGGCGCAGGCAGCGAAGGTGCGCTCACCAAGGCTCCGTTCAATATGCTCAGCACCACTACGGACCTTAACAACGCTCTCCTCTGCTTTATCCTCACTGGCTACCAAGGCTTTACCACTGCGGCAGGCTTCATAGGCAACACCCGCTTCGACCACGACATATCCATCCTTATCCCTGAGATTTGGGCGCGACTCGTCCCTGAGGATCGCGACGCCAACTTCCTCATCAAGAATGGCTGCTTCGACAAACTCGAGGACTTCGAGTACAATGGTCAAAAGGTTCTCGCAAGCCGTCTCGGCTACCGCATCAACGAGAACTTCGCTTTCCGTTGCATGAACCGCCTCTTCGACGAGCCTCTCGCCGTATTCGATGAGAAGATGCTCAAGCCTGAACTCCAAGGCATGGATCAATACGTCGATGGCATCAACAACATCGTCGAGGCGCAACGCAAAGTGGCGCTCAAATACTTTGAGGAGGGCAGCGTCGAGGCCGCAATCCCACCTCTCAAAGCCATCATCTACATCATGGCCTATGGCGAGTTCGAGGGCAAGACGATTGACGATCCCGAAATCCGCAAGATGTTCACTCGCGATTACGTCCTCGCAAGCGACTGGTACAAGGAGCGCCTCGTAATCAAACAACAGCGAGACATGCAGCTTGCGCAACGTCAGCTCGACTACATCACCGCATTCCGCAACAAGCCAGAGAATGCCAACTGTATCAATGACATGCGCATCGACTACAAGATCGCAAAACTCAAAGAGCGTCTCCGCTTCCTCGCTTCCGACGAGTACCTCAACTCGCTCGTCGGCACGATCGGCGCTGACCCGCTCTTCAGATAAACGGCAAAGCCCATAAGCTTTGATAATCATCATCGGAGGGCCTCTTTCTCGGGAGGTCCTCCTTTTTTCTCTCTGAATGAAAAAGCAAAACATCCTTCTCGTTGCTGCCATCAATGCGGAAATGCCACAAGTCAATGACACAGAAGACGTCCACTTCGAACGCCTCATAACCAAAGTTGGTAAAGTCCAAGCTGCCGTCACGCTCGCCAAATACTTGTCCATCAATGAAAAAAACATCGATGCCATCCTAAACATAGGCACGTCGGGTGCCAAGCCCAATGACAACATCAATGTCGGCGACATCGTCGTCTGCACAACTTTTGAAGATCGCGACATGAAGCCGTTAGCCCAATACGGCACAATTTTCGAAGCAACTCCTTTATCCTCAGGCGTCACATTTTTTGACCAACTTAAATCTCGCTCTCGCATATGCCTCTGCAACACGGGCGACACGTTTGTCACATCTGGCCATTTCGATGGTGACGTATGCGACATGGAAGGTTTCGCCATCGCGCAAACAGCCACGGCTTTTGATAAACCCATGATGTCTGTCAAGTTCGTAAGCGACATCATCGGCAGCAATTCCGTCGAGGTTTGGGCAGAGATGCTCGCCAAGGCGCAAACAGCACTTTCCGACTTCATTTCTCACAAATAGCCACATCCAAAATCAGTATAACTACCACCTTTTTTGCTCTTTTCACTTGGTAACTTTGCTTTACTAAATGTTTTTACATGAAAGGACAATGGATTAAAGGATGGCACAAGATTAACTTCGCCATCGGCTTTGTGGGCATGATCGAGCGCTTCAAACTCCGCTGCGCTGCCCGTGACGTTAACAAAACCCAAGCCAAGACTCTCCGTAGCATCCTCGAATACGCTAAGGACACCGAATACGGCAAAGCGCACGACTTCGCTGGCATTCTGAAAGCCAAGACGCCAGACGAACTTTTCAAAGCCTACAAAGAGAAGGTTAAGATAAACGACTACGAGGATCTGCGCCCTCTCATCAACCGCCACATGCACGGCGAGTCTGACATCCTCTTCCCCGGCAAACCCAAGATGTACGCTACCACTTCTGGCACAACAAGCGAGCCTAAGTGGATCCCTATCACCTTCAGGTACTTCAACAATGTCTACGGTCGCATGAACAAGATGTGGCTGTCCAGCCTCATCCGTGCCAACCGCCACGCTTTCGCGGGTGGTGTCGTGTCGATCGTCGGCAAGGCCATCGAAGGCTATGCTCCCGACGGCACCATCTACGGCTCCGTCTCCGGCGTCTCCTTCACCAACTGCCCAGACTTCGTAAAAGTCGCATACTCCTCTCCTGCCGATGTCTTCGAAATCAAAGACTACCGCGCACGCTACTATACCATTATGCGTTTCGGCATCGAGATGAACTCAACCGTCCTCATCACGGCCAACCCATCCACCATCGTCGAGATGCAGAACAACGTCAACGAGTTCTTCGACGACTATGTCAAGGACATCGAGAACGGCACTCTCAAAGAGGACCTCGACATCCCACAACACGTCCGTCAGGCTCTCGCCAGCCGCATGAAGAAGAACCACGCACGCGCCCAAGAACTCCGCGAGCTCAAAGCCAAATATGGTGACGGTCTCCTCCCCAAGCACTACTGGCCCGATATGGCAGTCGTCAACACATGGCACTGCGGCAACACCAAGATCTACCTCGACAAGATCAAGAACTCCTTCCCCGAGCACACCAAGATGCCCGAGTTCGGTTACTTCGCTTCCGAGTGCCGCGCCGGTCTCGTCCTCAATGAGAAAGACGACACCACACTATTCGCCCACATGCACTACTTCGAGTTCATCCGCGAGGAGGATCTCGACAATCCTAACCCCGAATTCCTCTCTCTCGGTCAGCTCGAGAAGGGCAAGCGCTATTGCATGTACGTCACCACTTGCTCTGGTCTCTACCGCTACAACATGAACGACCTCATCCTCGTGACTGGCTTCGACGGCACAATCCCGACAATCCAGTTCATCCAGAAGGTTAACGGCATCATCACCCTCACAGGTGAAAAGCTCCACGAGCGTCAGTTCATCAAGGCCGTCCACGATGCCGAGACAAACTTGAACATGAAGACCAAGTTCTTCATCGGTTTCGCAGATCCTGAATACTCAGGCTACCACTTCTTCTACGAGTTTGCCGACCAGGCAACCTCACAAGAAAAGGCTGAAGAGTTCACCAAGGCTGTCGACGCAAACCTCAAAGTCATCAACTGCGAGTATGAGGCTAAACGCAACTCCTTCCGAGTCAAGGATCCCATCACCCACCGCCTCGAAGAGAACTCCTTCGAGAAGTTCAAGGCTGAATGCATTTCCGAGGGCGCACGCGATGGTCAGTTCAAACTGATGCTGCTCCTCCTCAAAGACCAGAAGAGGTATCCTAAGTTCGAGAAACTCATCATGAAGTAACCACTTCACCACCACGCACTCAAAGCCCCCGAAGATCAACTCTTCAGGGGCTTTCCTTTTGTTACTCTTTTCACTACCTTTACCAACAAAGCAAATTAAAATGAGCCACACGCCACACGAACCAATCATAAATTGCAAAACTCCAATTGCCGATTGCGACCTCTTCATTTTCGACTTCGACAACACTCTCTATGATGGCCGACGCTATGCGCTCCGCCTCGTTTTCGCAAACCTCTTCCATGCCCTGCGTTGCAAAGCCGAGCGTAACGTTCGCAAACTCCTCGCCGGCAAAGACTTCAGCTCCGCCGAAGCCCTACGCACACAGCTGACGACCCTCCTCGCACAAGCCACGCATACCTCACCCACTAAAGCCAAATCATGGTACGAGGGCCACTACCTTCCATCCATGATATCTATCCTTCGCAAGCACTATAACTCCCGACCAGGCGCAAAAGAGCTGCTATCACGTCTTCTCGACAATGGAAAAACAGTCTGCGTCCTATCCGATTACCCCAATACTGCCAAACGCCTCGCCGCAATCGGTCTAACCGACCCGCGCATCCACTCCTTTAGTGCCGAGGAGATGGGAGCATTGAAACCTTCACCACGCCCCTTACTCGATCTGTCACAAAAGTTCAACACCCTCCCCGAAAAGACTATCGTCATCGGCGACCGTGACGATACCGACGGAGCAGGCGCCAGAGCCGCCTCCATGAACTATATCATAATAGACAAACACTCCCCCACCCTCAACCTCCCTCTATAACTCAACATCTTAGTTAATAAACAAAAAGCCGTCAAGGAGGTGAGACCTTGACGGCTTTCTGCGTATCTGCCTACACTGACAAAATGTGCGACAGCTCTCAAATTTTCTTCTCTAAATTATGAAGTTGTTTTTTTTTATTGATATTTGTTACAAGAATAACAAGAAAACAGAGATGCCATTACTCGCTTACTGCAAGAGATTCAAATCTAAACACTTGATGCTGTTGGCTTTATGTATGATGTTGCTCTGCAATAAAACTTTTGCGCAGACAGCAGGGGAGGCTCGTGTATATTACCTTGACGTCACAGGCTCAATGAAACCTATTTGGGAAACCGTTACCGACAATCTCAAGAGAGCGATAGACAACATTACAGACGAGACCACAACTCTCGAAGTAGTCACTTGGACTGACAGCAGCCACCCTATTAATCGCAGAAAAGCGACTGCCACATCCTCTGGAAAACTGTCATTAAAGCAGTTCATTGACGACATAAAACTTGAATATGACTGCCATACGGAGATTTTCGTGCCATTCAATGACTTCTATCGAAATTTCTCTAATCCCCAAGGGGATACTTACTTCTACCTCATGACCGATGGTGCAAATTATAGCAAGACTCGTGCGAACCTCGACAATGCGATTTGTAATTGGAATCACAATACAAACTCTTCGTGTTATGGGTTCTACGTAATGCTCTCACCAGAAGCCGAGGCAAAGGATATTGAGGCTGAAATCTCAAATCAGAATGCGCAACTTTGGACTGTTGCTACTGCCGACATAAATATCAACCATATCAAATTGGCACGTAGACCGATCTTTACAGTTCGAGATTCTAAGTTTTTCGACGTTGCAATTGATGGAAAACTTGGTAATGGTACTATCACACTAACTTCTTCTGACTGCCTTTTTTCAATCAGTCGACAAAGAATAATCGAGTCAGAGACAGGCGAGAAGTTCTTGCGCATTTACGTTGACATGTCGTCTTCCGACATCCCGGAGGAATACGATTGGCATATTTCCGTCAACGCATCCAATTTGCCTGAGTTCTCCTTCCTTATCACTAAATCTCTTAGTGTCAAGTGCGTAAACAAGGCATACCCTACAATGAAGTTTTCTTTCAAAGACTAATAGTAACCATGTGGAAGATTGCGCCCTTTTTCGCCTTGACCGCTTTGGTTGTAGTGATGCCTTCATGTTCACAAGAAGACACTATCGAGCAAGTGTCACTCGGCACCACAACATATCACGACGGTTTCCTCTGGTCAGATGCCGATACTGCTTTCCTAAACAAGAAACTTACAGTATCCTTTAACAACGATGCCATCTCCAGAGATGCCGCCGCCGACTTAGTTTTTACGGATAATTTGCGGAAGCCTGTTCCTCCTACGGAACTGCAAATAGTTTTCGAAGGAAAAACCTCTTCTGACAACGTTATAAGGGTTACGCCACAAGGTAAAGCAGAGCAAGACCTCAACATTAAGTTTCGCTTTCTGCCTTCCGCACAAAACGGAAAACACCAAGGGTTTATCCTAATACGCCCACATGGAATAAAAGCTGTAAATGATGTAGAAATCAAAGGGGACACACGTGTTGCTCAGTGGACTATTTATTTTGAAAAGTCTATGAACCCGCTGAAGAAAGGACTAATGATTGTAGGCATTGCCTTATTTGCATGCCTCTTGGTTGCACGTCTCCTTCTTCATCGGAGAACATTTGAAAACACGGCAAAGAAAAGTATCACAGCGACAGATGCTTTTGGACATATTGTTTACGGTCCCAAAACTCTTCGTTTTAAAGGATGCTCTGAAATCATTTTTTCAAACAGCCCCAAAGAACAGAGTGCTTTGGATGTTTTCTTCAGAGGCAAAACGTTGACCGTAGTATCTCCGGCTTTCAGCACACCTCTACGTCTCACTCCTTACAAAAAGAAGGAAATAAAAATATCTGGAGGGGGGTATTCTCTCACAAGAACAAAAATGAAATACACTGACATCCCATTAAAGGCAGAATCTTCCGCCTCAAGAACTACAATAATATTTTCATAATCCCGAAAGTCGTCAAATCATATACGCATGGCATACAACATAAATAAAACCCTGTATGTAGGTATCGGAGGAACAGGAGCCAAAACGCTTGTAAAGATAAAACGTCATTTTATTGACGCATATGGTGAGATCCCAGACCCAATGATCGGGTTTCTTGCCATCGACACTCAAGATGGTATAAAAGATTCTGCTGTAGCAAAATCAGGTTCTGAGATTAATGGTCAGATTACAACTCTTCTTGGGAATAAACCCCTAAATGTCAAAGACATCAGCTCCAAGGAAATCCGTCTTGCTGACAGTGAAGTTAAATGCGTCTCGGCCACAAACGCTTTCAATGTATACTCAAGTCAAAAAAATGAGTTCACTTGGATGCCACAGCCGCCTTCAGGAAACGCAGATGCACTAACAAACATTAAGGCGACTGGAGCTGGACAAGTTCGCAGCAATGGATGCTTCATAGCACGCTATAATCAAGACGAAATAAAGTCTCGTATCATCCAGTCCCTCTCTCTCATAAGCGCGCCTCTGCCCGTTGACAGCAAATTTCAACTGGGCAAAGGTAAGACGCCTGGCATCCCGTCAAGAACTACAATAAACGTAATATGCTCCATAAGCGGAGGGTCTGGTAGTGGAATGCTTATCGACATCCTCGAAATAATCCAATCGGCGATAGGCAGCACGGGTTCGCAATGTGACGTTATCCCTTGGATTGTAATGCCCGATATTTATAAGCAGATTACGCCAACAGGCTCTTTCAACGTATACTACAACACATATGGCACCTTACGTGATCTCGATTTCATCTTCGAGAACGCCACGACCCGCCATATCCCCTTTGGAAGTGGAAGCATAAGCTATCGCCTGTTCGACTTTGCCTATATCATTAACAACGTTAGCAAGTCAGGCTCGTCTTTCAATTCTCTTGACGATCTTCTGGACGATGTCGCAAAATGCGCTTTCCTGCCATCAGGTGATATGGGAACGCAAGCCGATGAGATGAAGGACAACATCATTGCCAATCAAGACACCTTCAGCTTGGACAACAAAAGGGCATGGGCAAGCTCTGTGAGTAGCGCTGAGATGATATATGATAACGAAACTGTTGGTTTTGCTACTTCTTACGCAATAGCCAATAAGCTTATCGCCCTACTTCTCAACACAACGCAGTCCGGATCCACACTATGCGATAATTTCGTCGACAGGCAAGATGTCAAAATCAGAGAGACAGGAGGAAACCTTCATAACGACGTCATAGACGCTATTTGTGACCTGAACTCCATTCTGCCCTTCGAAGTTGAGAAAGGGACTGAGGCTGCCGACATCGTAAATAGACTCCAACTTATTTCCAACGACGCTACTCTTGAAGCAAATTGTGAACTCAAATCAAGTAAAACAACCGCCCTTTTAACTGAGGAGGTGTGCAAAATCATTTCTTCAAAAGATGGTGGCGGGCTCGGCAACGCCATCGCTTTTCTCGCTGCACTTAATGGTTTCATCGACTCTTGTCTTGAAGAGATGACGAGCGAGGCGGAAGCTCTCGAGCGGAAGCTCTCACAAACTCCAGACTGGTCGGCCGAGATCAAGGAGTGCCATGGTTTCTTTGGCATGTTCCGTACCGAGACGGCAGCAGACCTAAGCGAGAACGTCAACATGCGCATGCGCGACATGCAAGACCTCAAGCGCCACCAGCAAGCAATACTTTTCTACACGAAGCTTAAAGAAACGGCAAGCACTTACAAAAATCTGCTTTCCGCAAAAGCAGACATACTCCGCTCAACATCCCAAAACTTTGATGCGGAACTGTCAAAGCTGCGCAACTCTTGCAAACCCAAGTCTAAATTTCAAGTCTACCTCCACCTTGATGCCATGAGAGACATCGACCCTGTGGTATCACAACAGATGTGGAACGACTTCTGCGACAGCCCTGCACTCCCCTCAAACAGCAATTTGTCCGACTGGCTGGCATTAGATCATTCCTCTCTTAGAAAGAGAATCTTTCGTTTCGCAGGGAAAACTGCTGCCGTGTCTGACGAGTTCAAAAAGACAATCGAGGACGTACTCCGAAAAAAAAGCACCGAGGAGCTCGTCAAACTCACAAAATATGTTCTCGATCTTGCATCCCCTATGTGGACGTTGGACTACCATGGTAAATTGACTAAAAATGTCAGTCTCGGTCGTCAAGTTCTCGTCGGCGTGCCTGACATGGGACATAGCATCATGAAAAGTGATAATGTCATAGATGCACTAACCTACGACACCACGTCACCCAAATTTGCTTCAACTTATCAGACTGATAGAATATACATCATGATGACGGAATCCTCTGCCCCGATATTCGCCATCAACAACTTCAAAACATACGAGAACGACTATAACGAGAGGATAAAGAGCAAGAACGGGCTGTCATGCTCCATCGACATCAGAATGGACGCACTGCGTGATTCTATGGATTTCTCCATGTGGCCTGCAGCAAAACCCGCTATTGCCCTTGACCTTTGGACTCAAGCCTTTTGCTTTGAGGCTCAAGACGGTCAAACAATCATACGCTTCGACAAGGAGAATCATCAATACTGGATGCGTTCCCGCAAATATGGCAACGCAATTCAGAATTACAGATATAACCTCGGAGAGCTCCGCACTGTCGCATACAACCAGTTCCAGATTTGCGAACTCTTCAACGAAGTGCAAGAAGCCATTGATGTGATAATTAAAGAAAAAGGCTCTAAGTTCATCGCCGACCGTCTCGATTCTATGCGTGGCACGGATTTCTACTACAAAAATTGTGTCATTCCTAACATGAATCCTGCTGAGTGTGACGGACTTGGTAGCACCATATACAACGACGTCACAGCACTTATAACGCAAGAGATAGACCTCAGAACGTCCCGGAAATCTTAAGTTATGCCAACAACGTACTTCATAATTGTAAGTGGCAAGCCACAAACTGACGTAATTGCCCGCACAATCATCGATGAGTGCGTTCCCAAGTCATGCGATGTCTTAGTTTCCGCTGGCTACATCAACAATGATGATGATAGTTACTCTTTCGATTTAAACGGAAGATCACGTCATCTCGACGCGCTTCAAGATGGTTTTCGCAACCATATTTCCCAATTCATTAGTACGGCTGGCCTCGCTGCCCAAACCTCGCATGTCAATCTCTTCTTCCTCGACAACCCGTATGGAGAAAATGACCTTGACCAGTCCGCCTTTGCCAAGCTGATTGAAACAGTAAACACTCCTACTCATGGGTTTGATTTAGTCGATATTTGGCATGTTGTCTTGGGTTATGATACGCTTGAGCCTCAAAATGTCGTAGCGCGCCCCGCAGATGAGGTCATGCAGAAGATATTCACAACCAACATAGAATCAAATATTTCAACTTTATACGTAGGCTCACAATACCTTAACGGAGGTGCTAACTTCACAAGCAAGGAACATCACGACTTCCATCTGCCCCGAATGCTGGCAGACTTCATGCTCGTCGCCTCTGACGCCAAAACTGGTGCAGGAATTGTCACTGCGGCCATCCCTGCATACTCCAAATCAAAAGCATTTTCTTTTGGTCAAGCTGAGTGCATGTACATTGCATCAGACGTTCAAAAGTTGCTTGGTTTGTATCTTGACGAGGTTCGCATAAAGTTGGAATTGGATGGGACTCGATTATCAGACACCTTTCCTAAAGGCAAAAGGAGTCAACTTAACGAATTAAGTAAGCATTTTTCCTTACCAGATAATTATTCCCAACTTGTCAAAGAAGACAATTATCTTGCCACAATTGACAAACTAATCACATCAGTCTTCTCTCCATTTTTCGGAAAGGATAGTTACCTCGGTGAGAACATTTGCACGTACAACGAGGTTCACAAAGCCTTAAACGAATATAAAGCGTCGTGCGGAACAAACAAAGAGCAAGAGAAACTTCAAATTTTCAAAGACAAACGCAATGTTTATGAAAGCATAAGGGAAAAGATTGTTCATTTGGATTTCCATCATTTCTTATCCTCTAAACTTGCTGGCTTAACTGACTTAAAGGAGAAAAGAGGGAAGGAAAAGAGGGAACTTGATGAAGAAAAGAAGAATCGCTCTTTTTTTAAGCGCATCATTGAATTCTTTACTGGTGCTTCCGCCCGTGGAAATTCTAAATTGACAGAGCTATCTCATCAACTTGAAGATTTAGATCGCGAGATAAAGAAGTACGAAACAGCAATTACAGCAGAAGATCTGGTTTGCAAACTCGAGAGATCTCGTAAAGAATTAATTGATTTAAAAGCTGAAGTTGCAGCCCTTGAAAATCGCCTTATAACCATACAAATAGACATAAAAAATTTTCGACTTACAGAATTTAGTGATGCTATTCCTATTATCAGCATAGGTCACCTCCGTAAATATTTCAGTAAAAACACAGAGAATTTTCAAAATGAAATTATAGAAGAATACAAAATATCCATCGAGAACGGGAGTGACGATCTTGATTCTGCATTCAATAGAGTCGTCGCACGTGAGCAAGAGAAATATGAAACTGTTGATTGGAACAATCCTTTTGAATTTATAATTATCGACAATATTGGACAGACTTACAAGAGCTTACAAAAGAAGTCTCTTCCTTGCATTCACGCTGAAAATTGTGATGGAGGGAAAATCTTTTCCAAAGTGGAGACCTTTGTTTTCGCCAATCATGAGGGATTTGCGCAACAGAACCTTAGTGAAATGTCAGTTCCTTATTTACCACAACGTTCGACAAGCGTGAAGGATAAGATCTGCATGCTCCAAATTGTCTCTTTGAATGGACAATACGTTGATAGCCTGATCGGGAAAACATTACCAGAGGAGGCAGAACCCATCTGCGATGATAATAACGTGATTATTGAAGAAATTGTTGATGACTCGGATATGATTGATATCTCAGATAATCAAACAAAGCCGAGTCTCAATGACGGACAAAAACTCCTTCAGTCTCTCAACTTCGTTGCAGCCAAGGTGTACTACTTAGACAAGGGCGACTTGAAAATGGTCAAACAATGCAATGAACTCATTCGCGGTAAAAAACTAATTGATAAAGTCGCACAGTCCCCAATTGATTCTCTAACAGGTATGCGCAAAGATGAGATCTTGAACATTTATAGTCTCTTTTTAAAGTTTGGCATCTCATACAATCCACTAACAGCTATAGTAAAAGAATTAAACAAACAATAATATATGAGCGAATACGAATTTGTAAAGTCGATCTCGACTGGAGAATCCTTTAAATTCGACAAATCTGAAGGACTTAACCGGATACGAGTAGACTTGGTTTGGAAAGGCAGTGCAGATCTTGATGTATGCGCTTTCCTTGTGGGAGACGATGGTCTGCTCAACAGCCGTGAGGATTTTGTCTTTTACAACTCAGAAAACAGGTGGCACCCTTCGTCCGAAGATAATGTCACTGTAGGCAAAATAGAGCCTTTCGACATACACATCCACCGCACAAAAAAGAACTGGATGAAAATAACAGTCCCTGTCTCCTCTGATTTGTCTGTAATTGGTTCTCCCGACATCAAAGGAAATGAAGATGAAGCAGAAGAGGCCCATTGCGAAACAATGCACGTCGTATTGGACCGCGTAAGCCTCAATACGAGAGCTATTATCTTTTGTGGTGCCATATACAATGCTCCTAATGATCGTATTGTGACATTCGGCCAAGTCAAAGAGCCTGCCATCATTATTACTGATGAGGATACGAATGAAACCCTCTGCAGATATGACATCAAAGAAAATTTTGCCGAGGAGACTGCTCTCGAAGCAGGGCAAATTATCATTTCAGAAGATGGCGAGTGGACTTTTGAACCTTTAGGCAAAGGCTACACTGGCGGAATAAAAACTCTTGCCACTATATACGAATGAAAAAAGAAGAAAAAGAGACGAACAACTTTGACTTTGGAAAGCGAACTCCGTTTGTGTTCGACTTCGAGAAGGACAAAGGCGTAACGAGCCTACCCCAAAACAAGGCTCGCAAGTTTACTTTTTCTTTGATTGCTGCCTCTGCTGTCATTTTGGTAACTTCTTTCGCTATTTTCACGACGATCCATAGTCAGAGTGACACTGTTGAAAGAGGAATTTGCGAGACGAATCTCACTTCCGTCGAAGAACCATTCAGTAAAAAAACAAGTCCTGTTGTAGATTCTATCGTTAACTCCTCTGTTCAAGATTCTTTGGATAGTTCTGCTCCCCACTCGGATGAGATCGTTTCAATCGCCACTACAATTGTTGAATCAAATTACGATATTGAAGTTACAGCCCGTTCTGTCATACGAGGAGACTTCGGCAATGGACAAGAACGGCGCAAAAAGCTTGGGAGTAAATACAATGAAGTGCAACTTTGCGTAAACGAGATTCTTAGAAAATAGATCACGCACTTCCTTATCCTAACACTTTCATCATCCCCTCTAAACAACAACGCCGCCCGCATTCTCATGCGGGCGGCGCCTTTTATTTAAGGGTCGCATTGCTGCGACTCTTTTCGCTTTTAGAGCTTAGGACCAGCGGCAACGAGAGCCTTACCTGCCTCGTTTGTCTGGTACTTGACGAAGTTCTTGATGAAGCGACCTGCAAGATCCTGCGCCTTAGCATCCCACTGGCTTGCGTCAGCGTAGGTGTCACGAGGATCAAGGATCTTAGGATCGACACCAGGAAGCTCCGTTGGAACAGAGAAGTTGAAGAGAGGAATCTGCTTCGTAGGAGCCTTGTCGATAGCACCGCTCAGGATAGCATCGATGATGCCACGGGTATCCTTGATGGAGATACGCTTGCCAGTACCATTCCAACCAGTGTTGACGAGGTAAGCCTTTGCGCCGCTCTTCTCCATCTTCTTAACGAGCTCCTCTGCGTACTTCGTTGGGTGAAGCTCGAGGAATGCCTGACCGAAGCAAGCGGAGAATGTTGGGGTAGGCTCGGTGATGCCACGCTCAGTACCTGCGAGCTTAGCGGTGAAGCCGCTGAGGAAGTAGTACTTCGTCTGCTCGGGGGTGAGGATGGAAACCGGAGGAAGAACACCGAATGCATCAGCAGAGAGGAAGATGACCTGCTTTGCTGCAGGTGCGCTAGAACCAGGCTGGATGTTGTTGATGTGGTAGATAGGATAGGAGACGCGAGTGTTCTCAGTGGTGCTCTTGTCTGCGAAGTCAATCTTGCCATTGGCGTCTACAGTAACGTTCTCGAGAAGAGCGTCTCGCTTGATAGCGTTGTAGATGTCAGGTTCGTTCTCTTTGCTGAGGTTGATGACCTTAGCGTAGCAGCCGCCCTCGAGGTTGAAGACACCCTCGTCGTCCCAGCCGTGCTCGTCGTCACCGATGAGCTTACGTTTTGGATCAGTAGAAAGGGTGGTCTTGCCAGTGCCGGAAAGACCGAAGAAGATTGCGGTGTTCTCTCCGTTCATGTCGCAGTTAGCGGAGCAGTGCATGGAAGCGATGCCCTTGAGTGGGAGGTAGTAGTTCTGCATAGAGAACATACCCTTCTTCATCTCACCGCCGTACCAAGTGTTGATGATGACCTGCTCACGGGTGGTGGTGTTGAACGCTACGCAAGTCTCAGAGTTGAGACCAAGTTCCTTGTAGTTCTCGACCTTAGCCTTAGAAGCGTTGTAGATGACGAAGTTAGGCTCGAAGTTCTTGAGTTCCTCCTCGGTAGGACGGATGAACATGTTGGTAACGAAGTGAGCCTGCCATGCAACCTCGACGATGAAACGAACGGCGAGACGGGTAGCCTTGTTTGCACCGCAGAATGCGTCGACAACGTAAAGCTCCTTGTTAGAAAGCTCCTTCTTGGCTATCTCCTTGACGCTTGCCCATACGCTCTCAGACATAGGGTGGTTGTCGTTCTTGTAAGCCTCGGAAGTCCACCATACCTTGTCGTGAGACTGAGCGTCATCGACGATGTACTTGTCCTTAGGAGAACGACCAGTAAAGATACCAGTCATGACGTTTACAGCGCCAAGCTCAGTTACTTGACCCTTCTCGTAGCCCTCGAGGCCAGCCTTGGTCTCCTCCTTGAACAGCTCCTCGTAAGAGGGGTTGTAGGCAATCACCTTAGAACCGGTGATGCCGTACTTGGTCAAATCGATGTTTGCCATGTCTCTTGATTAATTTTTATTGTTAGTGCTTGTTTTGATTCAGCATTTATTTCACGACGACGACTTGAATCTCACGTGGGCGTAAATTACTATCTTCCCGAGCATTCTGCGTCACTCGCAACCGCAAAAGTAAGCAGTTTAGGCAAATTCCCAACACCCAATTAAAGATTTTTTTCGCTAATTGGCACAATCGCCCTTAATAAGTAAATTCGCGTATCACGACGACAATGGAACAGCCTCTAAACAACACCCTCCCTCTTCTCAACCTCCCCTTTGCTGGCGACACCGCCACGTGGGCTCTCATGGCCCATGCAGGAGGCGCAACGTTCGAAGCTCATGGCCCTTACCAACGCCGCACTGCGCGCACCCGCACCTCCATCCTCTCCCAATCCGGACCACTCGACATCTCCATTCCCATCCGTACCGCACACAACCTCATGTATCGGGACACCCGAATAAACTACGATACCGATTGGGACAGGCAGCTCATGTATGCCCTACGGACTGCCTACAACTCGACACCTTTCTTCGAATATTTCGAGCAGGATTTCCATTCGGCAATATGCCGCCATCACGAGTTCCTTTGGGATCTCAACATGGAGATTCTCAATCTCATAGCTTCTGCCGCAGGTCTTCATCTCTCGTTTTCAGAGACGTCCTCGTTCGCCCCCCCACAAGAAGGGCAGATAGACCTCCGCATTGCCATCGAGACCAAATTTGCACACAAGACGCACGACCTGTGCCAACCTGTGCCTTATACGCAAATTTTCGGACAACCCTACACCAACCGCCCATTCACACCCTGGCTCTCCATGCTCGACCTCCTATTCAACATGGGTGCCGAATGTCGCCTCGTCCTCAACTCCATGATTTCTAAGTAAATGCTCATCCCCGACAATATAGACTCCAAACTCCGCTTCCATAAAGTCCGAGAAGCTGTTGCTAACTCTTGTCTCACAACAATCGGCAAATCTCTCGCAGACGCCATGACGTTCTCAACGTCCACCAACGACGTCCGACGCCTCACGGGACAAACTGCCGAGATGGCGCAAATTCTTGATTCCGAAGCCATATTCCCAGCGTCCGAGTTGCCAGACATCCGCGACGCACTCGCCCGCATACGTGTCGATGGACTATATCTGAATGAGGAGGAGCTCTCTTTCCTGCGAATAGCCTTGTCGTTGTCAATCAGTGCGATAGATTTTTTCGAGGTCACTGAACCAGACGCTTACCCTCTCCTCCGGACGCTATCGCAAGGCTTAGCACCCTACCCTCTCACAATCCAAGAGATCGACCGCATCTTAGGTCCCGATGGTCAAGTTCGCGACACAGCCTCACCTACGCTCGCCAACATCCGTCAAGAAATCAAAGAGCAAGAAGTCGCTGCCACCCGACGCCTCAACGCAATTATGCAGCGCGCACAAAAAATGGGGCTTGTCGAGAGCGATGCAGCCGTAAGCGTTCGCGACGGCATCCCTGTCATTCCGATTCCCGCAGCCAACAAGAGGATGTTAGATTGCGTCGTGGTCGACGAGTCTTCCACAGGGCGCACGGCTTTCGTCCTACCCACGGAAGTTGCCTCCATAAACTCACGTATTCGCGAGTTGCATAATGACGAGCGACGTGAAATCATTCGGATTCTCAAGGAAGTAGCCGCAAACATTCGTCCCTATGCCCCCGACATGATTCGCTCCATAGAGACGCTCGGCGAACTTGACTTTGTACGAGGCAAAGCTCTATACGCCAAAGAGATAGACGCCACACTCCCTATTATCGACGATGAACCCAACCTCTACCTCAGTGGCGCACGCCACCCTCTCCTCATGGCGCAACTTGCCTTGCAAGGCAAAAAAATCGTTCCTCTGAATATTGAGCTTAACGCCCCACAAAGTCGGATTCTCGTCATTTCAGGTCCCAACGCAGGCGGCAAATCTGTTTGTCTTCAGACCGTCGGGCTTCTCCAACTCATGCTCCAATGCGGTCTCCTCGTGCCAGTCAACGAGGGTTCGCGCATGTGCGTCTTCAACAATCTCTTTATCGATATAGGCGACAATCAAAGCATTGAGAATGATCTAAGTACATACTCTTCACACCTGCTTGCCATGAAATATTTCATGCGCAATGCCAACTCTCGCACCCTCATTCTCATCGACGAGTTCGGCACGGGAACCGAACCTCTAATGGGTGGCGCCATTGCCGAAGCTGTCCTCGCCGAACTAAACCGACTTGGCTCTTTCGGCGTCCTCACGACCCACTACACCAACCTCAAGCATTTCGCCTCGCAAACAGAAGGGCTCATCAATGGTGCCATGTCGTTTGACACCCAACGCATCGAGCCAAAATTCACCCTTCATATCGGCCAACCAGGAAGCTCTTTTGCTTTAGAAATAGCCCACAAAATCGGACTGCCAGAGCGAATCCTTGCCGAAGCGAAGGAGAAAATGGGGCAGGAGAATGCCGACTACGACAAGAACCTCAGGCAAATCAACCGCGACAAGCACTACTGGGAACAAAAAAGACAAAATGTCAAGGAAAACGACAAGAAGCTTGCCGAGACGCTCCAGCGATACAACGACATGCTCGAAGGCATAAAAGCCGAACGCAAAGAAATTTTGTCCAAAGCGAAAGAAGAGGCCAGAGAGCTCATGGCAGAAGCCAACCGCCGTATCGAGGCGACAATCAAAGAGATACGCGAGAGCCAAGCCGAGAAAGCTAAGACTAAAGAGGCTCGTCAGGAGCTCGACGAGTTCCGCAAACAAGCCGAACAGCGTGGCGACGAGGCTGACAAGAACATCGACCGCAAGATGGAGCAAATCCGCCAACGGCAACTACGCCAAAAGCAACGCTCCAAGCAACAGACAGCAGATCCTGCGCCAAACAAACCTCAAGAAGACAACGCCCCCCTTGCTTCTGGCGACTACGTCAGCATCGACGGCCAAGCCTCACGCATAGGGCAAATTCTTTGCATCAAAGGCACGTCAGCTCAAGTCGCAATGGGCAACATGTCTTCCACTCTCAAACTCGATCGCCTAAAACGAATTAGCAACACCGCAGCACGAAAAGCCCAAGGCAAGCCGCTCGGCGGCATCGACTATTCCAATGTTGCGTCTACAGTCCGCGAGAAGAAGCTCAACTTTTCAAGCGAGATCGACGTCCGTGGCATGCGTGCCGACGAGGCTCTACAACGCGTCTCAAATTTTATGGACGAAGCTCTGCTTTGTGAAGCCCCGCAAGTCCGCATTCTACACGGCAAAGGCAATGGCATCCTGCGCGAGCAAATCCGCAAACTTCTCCACTCTCTCCCATATGTCTCCGATTGTCGTGACGAGAATGTACAGTTCGGTGGAGCAGGCATTACTGTAGCCGATCTCAATTAGGTTTTTTAGACAAATTTATTTCACTCTTCATTTCAATATTTAAAGGAGAAGAAGTAAATTTGCATGACTTAATATCTGTCAAAATGACCGATGGTTTCGCAGAACTAAGCAGTAGGCTTGACGAAGGCGTCGGTCGTCTGATTTCCAAGATCGAAGAGCTTAAATCACTTAACACCAAGCAGTCAGCAGAAATCAAAAGACTCACTGACGAACTGGAAGAGAGCCGCAAAGAAGCTGAAGCCTCACGTCGAGAACTTGAGTGCTGCAAGGTGGGAATGCTTATCAAGGAGAAAGCCTCCAACGACGGCTCCTCCGATTACGACCTGGTCAAAAAGCAGATTAGTCAACTAGTGCGAGGAATCGACGAGTGCATAGCACTTCTCAAACAATAAGCAAAACAGCCAGCCACATACACATGGATGAGAGCCAAAGCAAGATTCGCATTGAACTCAACCTCGGTGGTAAAGCCGTCACCCTTAATGTGCCAGCTGGCGAAGAAAACATGTTCAGGGCTGCCGCCAAATTTGTAGACAAACGCGTCGAAGAATACAAGTCATTCGTTGACGCCTACGGGGCAAAAACCGGAGTTTCTATGGTAGCTCTCGAATTTTTGCTGGATAAGTTGAGGCTGCAAGACGCAATGAACGACAGCTTACTGGCCAACAAGGTGAGCGAGATTGTCGGGAAAATAGACGAAGCCCTCGAAGATTAAGCATAGAAGCCTCCCTTGGCGCAAAACCACGGACGGCAACAAAGCGAACCACGCACTGTAAGGCGGTCTCGACGAGAACAAAACCCGTTTCGACGACCCCATACGGTGCTTTATTCATATAATAACAACTATAACGAGATGGACATATTAACAATTTGCTTATGCGCTGGATGCCTTATCGTAGGCGGCGTGGTGACATGGTTGCTGCTCACCACTGCTTTCAAAAAGCGAGCTACTAAAATCATCAGCGAGGCAGAGGCACAAGCAGAGGTCATAAAGAAAGACAAGATACTACAAGCCAAAGAAAAGTTCCTGGCAATGAAGACAGAGTGCGAGAAAGACATCAACTCCCGCACCCAAAAAATGACGGCGGCGGAGACCAAGGTCCGCCAACGCGAGCAACAAGTTAAAAGCAGTTACGACGAGCTTCAAAAACGCCAGCACGAGCTTCAATCCGCTCAAGAAGACCTCGCCCGCCAAAAGGACATCGTCGCCCAGAAGCAAGAGGACGTAGATAAAGTCTACAAGCAACAAATCGAGAAGCTCGAGCAGCTATCCGGCATCTCGAGCGAGCAAGCTAAAGAGCAACTCGTCGAGAGTCTCAAAGCCGAAGCCAAGACCGACGCCATGTCCTACATCAACGACATCATGGACGAGGCTAAGATCAACGCCAACAAAGAGGCCAAGAAGATCGTCCTCCAGACCATACAGCGCGTTGCGACGGAGACTGCCATCGAAAATTCCGTTACCATCTTCCATATCGACTCTGACGAAATCAAGGGACGAATCATCGGCCGTGAGGGTCGCAACATACGAGCCCTTGAAGCAGCCACCGGCGTCGAAATTATTGTCGATGACACACCGGAGGCTATCGTCCTTTCCGCTTTCGACCCGATGCGCCGCGAGATTGCCCGCCTTGCACTCCACCAACTCGTCACCGACGGCCGCATCCACCCCGCACGCATCGAGGAGATCGTCAATAAGGTCCGCAAGCAAGTCGAGGAGGAGGTCATCGAGACTGGTAAGCGTACCACCATCGACCTTGGAGTTCATGGCCTGCACCCTGAACTTATCAAGCTCGTCGGCAAGATGAAATACCGCTCTTCCTATGGTCAAAACTTGCTCCAGCACGCTCGCGAGACAGCAAATCTATGCGCTGTCATGGCTTCCGAGCTGGGACTCAATCCTAAAAAGGCAAAGAGGGCTGGTCTCCTTCACGACATTGGCAAGGTGAGCGATGAGGAACCTGAGCTCCCGCACGCAATCCTCGGCATGAAGCTCGCTGAGAAATACAAGGAGAAACCAGAAATCTGCAACGCCATCGGTGCGCACCACGACGAGGTCGAGATGCAGACAATGCTTGCACCCATCGTCCAGGTGTGTGATGCCATCTCCGGCGCACGCCCAGGCGCACGCCGCGAGATCATCGAAGCTTACATCAAACGCCTCAACGATCTTGAGAACATGGCTATGTCCTATCCTGGCGTCATCAAGACCTACGCCATCCAAGCAGGCCGCGAGCTTCGCGTCATCGTCGGAGCGGAAAAGGTCAGCGACAAACAGGCTGAGGAAATATCCACCGACCTTGCAAAACGCATCCAGACCGAAATGACCTACCCCGGCCAAGTCAAGATCACGGTCATCCGCGAGACACGCGCCGTCAGCTACGCCAAGTAATTAAGGCAAAAACAAAGAACACCAATAACGATACGTCAATGGCACAGACTCCCGATTTCAAATACGCCCCTATGTTCCAGATGGGCAAAGACGAGACTCAATATCGTCTGCTCACCAAAGAGGGCGTCTCCACCGGCACTTTCGAAGGCAAGACCATCCTCAAAGTATCTAAAGAGGCTCTCACGACCCTTGCGCAACAGGCCTTCCACGATGTTGAGTTCATGCTCCGCCGTGAACACAACCTCCAAGTTGCCAAGATCCTCTCCGACCCTGAGGCTTCAGAAAACGACAAATACGTTGCACTACAATTCCTCCGCAACGCAGAGACCGCAGCTAAAGGCATCCTCCCATTCTGCCAAGACACCGGTACGGCCATCATCCACGGCGAAAAGGGTCAACGCGTTTGGACCGACTTCGAGGATGAGGAAGCACTCAGCCGCGGCGTCTACAACACCTTCACGCAAGACAATTTGCGCTACTCACAAAACGCTCCTCTCAATATGTACGACGAGGTCAACACGCGCTGCAACCTCCCTGCGCAAATCGACATCGAGGCAGTCGAGGGCGACGAGTACCGCTTCGTCATGGTAGCCAAGGGCGGTGGTTCTGCCAACAAAACCTACTTCTACCCCATGACCAAGGCCACCATCCAAAACGAGGGTACTCTTCTCCCGTTCCTCGTCGAGAAAATGAAGAGCCTTGGCACTGCGGCTTGCCCTCCTTACCACATCGCTTTCGTGATCGGCGGCACAAGCGCAGAAAAGAACCTTCTCACCGTCAAACTCGCCTCCATCAAGTACTACGATAGCCTTCCTACCACGGGAGATGAAACTGGTCGTGCTTTCCGCGATACCGACCTTGAGGCTAAGCTCCTTAAAGAGGCCTACAAGATTGGACTCGGCGCTCAATTCGGCGGCAAGTATCTCGCACACGACATCCGCGTCATCCGCCTCCCCCGTCACGGCGCAAGCTGCCCCATCGGCATGGGCGTAAGCTGTTCTGCCGATCGCAACATCAAGGCAAAGATCAACAAGGATGGCGTCTGGCTCGAGCAAATGGATGCCAACCCAAGCGAACTTATCCCTGAGGAGCTCCGCAAGCCAGGAGAGGGCACCAAGGGCATCGTTATCGACCTCGACAAGGGCATCGATGCTGTTCGCAAGGAACTAACCAAGTATCCTGTCAGCACCCGCGTCAACCTCAACGGTACGATCATCGTCGCTCGCGACATTGCTCACGCCAAACTCAAAGCTCGTCTTGACGCTGGCGAGGCAATGCCAGACTACTTCAAGAACCACCCCGTCCTCTACGCAGGTCCGGCTAAAACTCCTGCGGGTTATCCTTGTGGCAGCATGGGCCCGACCACAGCCAACCGCATGGATCCTTACGTCGATGAGTTCCAGGCCAACGGAGCAAGCCTTGTCATGATTGCCAAAGGCAACCGCGGACAAGAAGTCACCGACGCATGCAAGAAACACGGCGGTTTCTACCTCGGTACTATAGGTGGCGTCGCTGCCGTCCTCTCCCAAAGCTCCATCAAGAGCATCGAGTGCGTTGAGTATCCCGAGCTCGGCATGGAAGCCATTTGGAAGATACGTGTCGAAGACTTCCCCGCATTCATCCTTGTAGATGATAAGGGCAATGACTTCTTCAAACAACTGAAACCTTGCACCCTTTGCAAGTAAAATGAAACAAGTCACCACTATAAAGGCAACCTCGGCAACAGCCAAGGTTGCTTTTACATTCGAAAGCGACCTCACCGATAGCTAACTCACCTTGTAACAAACACATCCACCCTTTTCCCTCTCTCATTGAGTGCATCAAAAGGGAAGTTTTTACGCCAAAGGTTGCTATCTTTGTAGATGTATAAATGCGCAACGCAAAATCCTAAACAATTCAAAATATTCGATAATGAGCAAGAGTGCACTTCAGATTGAGCGCAGCAAATACGCTCCGAAGATGCCGGCGTCCATCGTCGGCGCCACACGTCTGGCTGAGGGTAAGGCTACGACCTCCGTCGCCGATCAGGACGACATCAAAAAACTCTTCCCCAACACCTACGGCATGCCCATCGTCACCTTCGAGAAAGGCGACAAGGCATCTCAGAGCGAGCCTTTCAATGTAGGCGTCATCCTCTCTGGCGGCCAGGCTCCTGGCGGCCATAACGTCATCTCCGGTATCTTCGACGGCATCAAATCCCTCAATAAGGACAGCAAGCTCTACGGCTTCCTCGGCGGCCCATCTGGTCTCGTCGACCACAAGTACATCGAGCTGACCTCTGACATCATCGACGAGTACCGCAACACCGGTGGCTTCGACATCATCGGCTCCGGTCGTACCAAGCTCGAGGAGACCGAGCAGTTCGACAAGGGTCTCGAGATCTGCAAGGAACTCGGCATCAAGGCCATTGTCATCATTGGCGGTGACGACTCCAACACCAACGCTTGTGTCCTCGCAGAGTACTACCTCGCAAAGAAAACTGGCGTTCAAGTTATCGGCTGCCCCAAGACCATCGACGGCGACCTCAAGAACGAGATGATCGAGACCTCCTTCGGTTTCGACACAGCCACCAAGGTATACTCCGAGGTCATCGGCAACATCGAGCGCGACGCCAACTCCGCTAAGAAGTATTGGCACTTCATCAAACTCATGGGACGTTCCGCAAGCCACGTCACCCTCGAGTGCGCACTCCAGACACAGCCTAACATCACCCTCATTGGTGAGGAGGTCGAGGCAAAACAGCAGACCCTCGACGACATCGTAACCTACATCGCAGAGGCTGTCGCCGCTCGCGCTGCTAAGGGCTGCAACTTCGGTACCGTACTCGTTCCCGAAGGTCTCATCGAGTTCATCCCTGCCATCAAGAAGCTCATCTCTGAGCTCAACGATATGCTCGCAGCAAACCAGGCCGAGTTCGATAAAGTCGCTGACGACCAAAAGATCGACTACGTTGTAAAGCACCTCAGTGCTGCCAATGCTGCCATCTTCGAAAGCCTCCCAGCAGGCGTATCTCGCCAGCTCGCACTCGAGCGCGACCCCCACGGCAACGTACAAGTCTCCCTCATCGAGACCGAGCAACTCCTCGCCGACATGGTTGGCAAGAAACTCGCCGCTTGGAAGAAAGAGGGCAAGTACGTCGGCAAATTCGCTACCCAGCACCACTTCTTCGGCTACGAAGGCCGCTGCGCAGCTCCTTCCAACTTCGATGCTGACTACTGCTACTCTCTTGGCCGCGTAGCCTCCCTCCTCATCGCCTCTGGCAAGACTGGCTACATGAGCTCCGTACGCAACACCACCAAGCCAGCCGCTGAATGGCTCGCAGGTGGCATCCCCATCACCGCCATGATGAACATGGAGAAGCGTAACGGCAAGATGAAGCCTGTCATCCAGAAGGCTCTCGTCAAGCTCGATGGTGGCCCATTCAAATTCTTCGCTGCCAACCGCGAAAAGTGGGCTATCGAGACCGATTACGTCTATCCTGGTCCAATCCAGTACTTCGGTCCCTCCGATGTCTGCGATCAGCCCAGCAAGACTCTCCAGCTCGAGCAGAAATAATAAACGCTTAAGTGCAACCTGAATAATGCTCGCCCTGGTTTTTATAATGAAACCAGGGCGAGCTTTTTATATCCGACCGACTAAGCCAGTCAAATGAAGGATTTCGCCGCAATAGATTTTGAGACAGCCAACCAACACAGGTCAAGCGTCTGCAGCGTCGGCATTGTCATTGTACGCAATGGCACGATTGTAGACAGCTTCTATAGCCTCATCTCGCCACGTCCATTCTTCTTCACCTCCTTCACGACTAATATCCACGGACTTACAGAAGATGACGTGCAAAACGCTCCACAATTTCCAGATGTTTGGCATGCCGTCGCACCAAAACTTACAGATCTCACACTCGTCGCCCACAACAGCCCCTTCGACGAGAGTTGCCTCAAGTCAGCCTTTGCATCTTACGATATGCCATACCCTGGTTACAAATTCCTCTGCACGTGCCGAGCGTCTCGAAAAATCTTTGGCAGTGAACTACCCAATCACCAACTACACACCGTTGCTGCCCGATGCGGTTTCGACCTCACCCATCATCATAATGCTCTCGCCGATGCCGAAGCTTGCGCTGCCATTGCAATTAAAATTCTATAACTCACATTAAACGACATAGTCTCCACGTCTCTCAATAACGTTGACTGGTACTTATAAAGCTCTTGCTTCAAGCGGCAGCTGTTCAAGCAGCAGCGATACCAGTTGCTTTATAATTACTATATTTGCTATGTAAGACTCGCCAAGCAGGATGAAGAACATGTTCCAACGCATAGTCTCAGGCACCAAGAGTAAGGATTTCCGCACTTTCCTGCTCTTCTTGCTGCTGTCCATCCTTATTTGGCATATAGAGAAACTCCGACAAACTTACACTGTCACCACTCGGCTTGAGATTGTCTGCGTCGACGTTCCTCAAGGCTACATAACCGACCCACAACTCAACAAAACAATAACCACCACTCTTGAGAGCAACGGTTTTAGCCTACTCAAGATGTACCTCACGGACTGCCGCAAAATAAAAGTCCCACTCAAACCACTCCGCCGCCTATCCACAGGGGGTAACATGTGGGCAATATATGTTCCACGCCGACTTGCAGGGCAGAAGACTGGTCTCCCTGAATCAATCAAGATAACTGACGTGCTCACTGACACGGTAATGATTCCACTCCTCACAGTATACCAACGCAAACTTCCTGTCCTCGTTCGAGACAATGTAGCGTTAGCCCCACAACGCACCTTGTCCGCTCCACGAAAGGTGACGCCCGACAGCATTCTTGTCACAGCTACAAGCAACATCCTCGACACGATGGCTGCCGTACCGACTCAAGTACAGCAACCAGTAACAATCTCAGATACAACCATAACGGAGCTTAACCTCATCCTGCCAGAAACAGCTTACGCCAACGCCGACAAGGTCTCCGTCGAATACGATGTTGAGCCATACACGGAAAAACGCATATCAGTCCCAATCGTAGGCGTAAACATTCCAAACGGATACACTTGCAAGATATTCCCTCCATCCGCAAAGCTCTCGTTCAACGTCGGTCTCAGCAAATTCGAAAGTGCTAACGAGAAAGCTTTCAAAGTGACAGCCGACTTCAAGCACGTCAAGCCAGGTGGTAAAGACTCCCGCATAAGGCTAAACATAACCACCTCACCAGACTTCATTCAAAACATAACATACTCCCCATCATTCGCCGAGTTCATCCTCGAAAAAGAAAAATAAGAATAGCCCATGCTAAAAGTAGGACTCACAGGAGGTATCGGCTCTGGCAAGACAACCATCGCGCAAGCTTTCGCCACAATTGGCGTCAGAATATACAACTGCGACCAAGCCGCACATCGTCTTACAGACTCTGACCCAATAATCATCAACGGCCTAAAGTCAATGTTCGGCTCGGATATCTATCAAGACGGACAACTCAACCGCAAGGCTTTAGCTTCCATAATATTCACCGACAAAGATGCCCTTTCTAAGGCCAACGCTCTCATCCACCCTCGCGTGACCAACGATTTCAACCATTGGTGTGACAATCGTAAGTTCGAAGGAGCCAAATACGTCATCTGCGAGACTGCCATCCTCTTCGAGTGCGGCATGGACAAGCTTATGGACAAGACCATCCTCGCAAGTCTCCCCACAGAAATACGCGTCGAACGAGCAATGGCTCGTGACTCTGCCAATCGGGAACAGATAGCGGCAAGAATCCGCAACCAGTCTGATAACAATTTCGAGCAAAAAGCAGATTTTGTTATTGTGCCAGATGACAAACATTTCATTCTGACCCAAATATTAGATATCAACAACCAGCTGAACAGACAATAGCCGCAAATGCTCTCTCTTTTAAACATAATAGCTCTTTTTTTTCTCATCCGCTTCATTATCAACATTTTCAGCGGGGGAAACAGCAACGCATCCAATAATACCAGAGGCTATTCCAACAGCCAAGCCGTCTTCCGCGAAGCCCTTCTAAAAGTCATGGCGGCTGCCATGAAAGCCGATGGGCGTATAGTCAAAGCAGAGCTTAACATCGTCAAGTCAGTCCTCGTAACCCAGTTTGGCGAGGAAGAGGCAAAAGTCGCCCTATTGGAACTCCGCGACATCCTGCGCACCAACTTCGACGCCCGTACGGCTGCCATGAACATTGGCTCACTACTCTCCTACGCCGACCGCCTCCGCATCGCTGAAATCCTTTGCCAAATTGCTGAAGCCGACGGCATCATCACAGAGTCTGAAGTCCAAACAGTTGTGACCCTCTCCTACTACATGGGTCTCTCTTCCGTAGATACTCAACGCATTTCCGCTCGTCTTCACGTCAACGGAGGAGAACGTTACAATTATGGCAGAAGAGACAATTACAGCAACAACGATTCGTACACCAACAATGCCACAAACGCTTACAAGACGCTCGGCATCAGCCCTGACGCTACAAACGCCGAAGTCAAGGAGGCATACAGAACCTTGGTGAAAAAATACCATCCTGACAAATATGCCACCCAAGGAGCTGATGCGCAAGCCCAAGCCGAGCAAAAGTTCAAAGAGGTACAGGAAGCCTACGAGACAATCAAGAATGCAAGAGGGCTATAAACCCCTACACTATTCTCACGCGACTACACAAACTCGTACGCTCCACTATTATCTGTGTCCGTATTTTTTCCTTCAGCTCTTCTACATGGCTAATTATGCCAACCCTCTTGCCGCTCTCATGAAGTCGCTCCAAAACTTCCACCACGTTCGATAGATAATCTTCATCTAGCGTTCCAAAGCCCTCATCGATAAACAGGATATCTGGCACAGACATATTTCCTCCCGACATCGTCGACAATCCGAGAGCCAACGCCAACGAAACAACGAAGCTCTCTCCGCCAGACAAGTTTGCAGGCAGCTGCAAACTATTACAACTTAACGAATCTCGTATAGCGATACCCAAACCTTGCCCATAACATTCCAACTTGAACCTTGCTCCTGTCAGTTTTCGCAAGTGTTCATTGGCATAGTGTAGCAACTCCTTCATCAATAGGCGCAACGCCATACTACGAAACTTCTTGCCCACAGCATCGCCCATAAATTCATTGAGGCGATTCCATAGCTCACTCTCTTTTTGCGCCTTTTCTAACTCCTCCTTAATCTCCTCACATTTCTTCTTTTTGGCTTCATTGTCCTGCTCTTTCTGACTCAACCTCCCCAATTCCTTATTTTTGTCGTCCAAGAGATTACGCAACTCCCTGCACCTATTGTTAAGCGTCTCAATAGTTTCATTATCCGAGATTAAAGGTTTGCCTTCTTCATGTTTCCTCATCTCTTCTATTGCTGCTCCCAGACTTTCATTGCGATTCACCTTATCGTTTTTAGCCTTATTGACTTCATTTCTAATGTCTTGTATAGCATTTTCTCCATATTCGTTCTTCAGTTTTCTCACCTCATTTTCATCAAGATCTCCCACCTTGTTTTCCTTACTTTTTGTCGCTTCGTTAACCTCACTGCGCAACGCCACCACAGCTTCACGCCATTTTTTAAAACCTCCAAGCAATTCCGACCATACCGCCACAATGTTCTCTTCCGTAGCCACCGCTGTTTCTTTCATGTTCGCCCAACTTTCATTTTGCAGCATAGCAAGCAATTCTTTCCTTTTCCCATTGGCATCTTCAATTTCTTTCGCCAAAGCTTCTGACTTTAAAAGAATTTCTTTCTTTTTGTTCTCGTTTTCAGTTAGCTTTTCATAGTCGCTCTTCAATCGTTCCCCTATTTCTTTCACACACTCTCTCTCAACACCATCTTTATAAGTCACTTTTGCCAACAATTCTTCCCATTTTTCTTTGTTCGCTTCATCGTAGCGATTCTTGCTCACCTCAATGTTCTTCAAGGTTGCCACTTTCTCAATGTAATCTGTTTGCAACTTCAAGAATTTTGGCTGCTTATCTTCATTACAGGTCTTATTTGCCAATTCCCACTCTTTCCGCACTCTTTCCGCCGACGTTCGCAATTTTGACAGGTCATCATTCTGGATGCTCAACTCCAATCTTTTCTCTTCGAATTCTGCGACTAAATTTTTAATGTCCTTTTTCGTGACCGACCGAGGCAGTTCTCTTCCACATTTGGCAACCGCTGCTTGAATCTCTAACACCTTGTTTTCATACGCATCCTTTGCCTCTTTTTCTTGTTTCTCCGCAATATACAATTGATTGTCAGCATTTTGCTTGTTACTCAGAGCCGTATTATAAGCGTCTAATGCTCTTTGGGCAATCTCTTGCTTCTCCTTCTTTGCCTTCTCTTTCTCACTTAATAGCCTGTCGAATCCGTCACCATGCTCCTCTGCGCCATTAAACACGCCACCACATACAGGGCACGTTTCACCCACTTTAAGTTTACTAATCAACTGCCTGGCATTGCTCACTTTCTGGGCAATGTCATCACATTCTTCCTCTGCCTGTTCACTCTGTTTCCTCGTCTCTTCTTTTGTTTTCTCTTTCTCTTTCAGATCACTTTCAGCCAACGTTTTTCTCTTCCTGCCCTCCTCATATTCATTCTTTTTATTTTCCCAATCGCTTAACCACTTGCCGAGTAGTTCAAGTCCATTTTTTGCATTCACTAAGTCATTAATCTTCTCCGTCAATTTCAGCTCCTCGCCCTTTTGAACTTTTTCATTTATGTCCTCAAATTCCTTTTGTTTCGCTTCACATTTACTCTTCAATTCTTTAAGCTCACTTTTTGCACTTTCTACATTAACTTTTTGTTTTTCAGTCTCTTGAGTTAATTCAACAATCTCATTTTTAAACTTTACAATATCACTGTCGTTTGAGACGATGGCTCTTACGTTCTCTTGCAACAACACATAATCTTCCCTCAGCATCGTTGCGTATGGTTGTAACTCGTTGAGTTTCTTATCGATAACGTCAAGTTCAGTATTCAATTCCCTCAACTCTTCCTCTCTGTATTTCAACGAGTTACATGCTCTCGCATACTTCTCTTTATAAATTCCGTTCTGATTCTCGGCTTCACTCTTTCTTTTCTCTTTTTCTTCCAATGTCTTGATAGCCTCACGCAAGTCTACACTCCTATCCCAAAGGTTCAAGACCTCATTCTTTGCAACCATCTCCTCCGATGCCAATATCTTAATGGCTTCCTCTGCACACTTCTTCGCTTTCTCTACTTTCTCTTCAATCTCCTTAAACTTCTCCAACCATTGCAATTTCTCTTCTTCTTGCTTTATCTCTTTGCCAAGGATTGACGTATCTCTATTTATCGTCTCAATATCTTCAACCAACTTCCTCTCTTCGTCTTGGGAAAGCAAGTCAACGTTTCCTATTCTCTCCCTAATGAGTTTTACCCCATAAGATTTTTCTTTATACGTTGCCTGAACAGCTTTCCCCACTCGTGTATAAATGTCTGTTCCCATTATCTTCTCCAAGATTTCTGATTTCTCATCATCCTTGCTTTTCAAGAACTCCGTAAATTTCCCTTGTGCAAGCAACGTAGTCCTTGTAAATTGTTGGAAACCAAGACCTGCCGCCCTCGTCAATTCTGCCTCCACTTCATTTTTCTTTGACAATGTCACAACCTTACTCTCTTTTGTGAAAGTCACTGTCCATTCTATGTCTTTAAAATTTCGGGCTATCTTCCTCCGCTCTACACACCATTCTGCTCTATACTCCTTACCTTCTATGCTCTCAAAATTGAGTACAACGCTTGCCTTGTCTGCACCTCGCCGCACCAAACGAATTATATTATCTGCTTTTACTTCTTCAGCATAGTCACCATCTTGTTCAATCACCCCCCCCCCCTTACTGGTCTCAGAAAATCTTGATGTCTTATTATACAACGCTATGGTTATCGCATCCAATATTGTCGTTTTTCCCGTACCCGTAGCCCCACATATCAAGAACAGAGGACTATCAACAAGCGGCGACGCTGTAAAGTCAATCTCAGCATCCTCTATCGATGCCAAGTTTTTAATGCTAAGTTTTAAGATTCTCATTTTCTATTTGTTACGTTCTTTTGTTACTACCTCTTTCAATATCTTCAACAAGTCTTCATCCATCTTGTTGCTGTTTTTTTCTTCCCATGCCATGCAAGCCACGTCGACAGGATCCATCTCTCTCAATTCATTTATTTGGTAACGCCCAACCTCTAACTGCTCGCTTGCCTGGTTCTGCCACGTACTTTTTATGTAGCAAAACCTGCATTTTTTCCCCTTAACCTTCTCTTCCACTTTGTATGTTGCGTCTGATGGGAGAAAATCGTTCACCACGACGTTCAATCGCACATAACAATCCTCATCATCGGCCAATCTCCCCAACTCTTCTATTGCGCTGTCGAAGTCTGCTGCCACATTCGGTATTGTCCTCATACGACGCAACGGCTCTATCTTAATCGTTCTCACCTTAGGTACGCAACCTCGTTCCAACTCCACAATATCAACCCCATGCGGATATTGCTCGTCAAACGACACCGCCACAGGCGTTCCACAATATCTCGCCCTTCCTCCACTCTCTTTTATCGTTTGCGGGCAATGTATATGCCCAAGTGCCAAGTAGTCATATTCCCTCCCGAATTTCTCTACATCCTCAAAATCCATCCCACCAACTCCGCCTTCATGACCTTTGACATCCGAGCCAGCGACTGCCGCATGAGCCATATACACTACCGGCATCTCTCCATTCCGCACTGTGCGCACCTCGTCATCTATTGCCGAGAACATTTCCGAGGTATCGATAATCCTTGGACTAAAGAATGGCACAGCCGCCACAACAACCTTACATCCAACAACATAGACGTAATTTTTAATCTCCTCGGCACTCGTTGACACAACTCCGACCATATGCACCTTGTGCCGTATCCAAAGCTCACCTTCACTCTCCAGACGCATTGCGCTGTCATGGTTACCCGCAGTAACAAAAACTTCCATCTGTGGCGCACGACCGCAGACGTCCAACATTCCGTCCGTGAAGACCTTAACAGCCGATGCCGACGGCGACGGCACATTATACACGTCGCCCGACACAACCATTACGTCCGGTTGCTCAGTTTCTACAATTTCCGCCAATTGCTTCAGGAAGTGACGTCCCTCATCGAGACGGTCATAGTTAGAAAAAGTCTGACCAAGGTGCCAGTCACTGGTATGAAGTACCTTAACCATTGCCTTATTTATTGAATTTCAATACGTTGACAAAATAACATAGCGGACAAATATAAGCAACTCCTTGCGCCTAATATAGTAATCTGGTGGGAATTGTGGTCGTTCCTTACCGTTATAAATCCTCTTCTCCATATTGAATATTTTAAAATGCTACGGTCTCCGAAGATAAGAATATTTGCCGCTCACCTTGCTTGCCACTATGCACATTTCTCAAGCGTGTACAACAAAAAAAGACGAGCTATGAAGCCCGCCTTTCATGTTGCAGTGGGAGGTGAAGGATTCGAACCTACGAAGCCGAAGCAGCAGATTTACAGTCTGTCCCATTTGACCACTCTGGAAACCTCCCGATTGCGAGTGCAAAAATAGCACATACTTTTTTCATATCCAAACTTAATGGACAATTAAAGTCTCCTTCCCACTCGTCAAAACAGGCACGATTTTTGATACTACAATACAAAAGTCATACTTTTGCCATCAATAAACACTTTACACCTTATAATGAAGACCCAAATCCTTCCACTTGCAGTGGCTGCACTTATTGCCACCAGCTGTGCACCCAACAAGGCCACAACACCTTCTATCTCAGGCAAATGGCACATCACCCAAGCCTACGGACTCGCCACCACCAATGCTGAAGAGGAGCCTTTCATCGCTTTCGAGGACTCAGGCAAGGTCTACGGCAATGCCTCAATCAACAATTTCTTCGGCTCATACAACCAAGACGGAACAAACATCTCACTCTCCAACATCGGCATGACAATGCGCCTCGGTCAAAGCCCAGAAATAGAGCAGGCCATAAACAAAGCTCTCGACAAAGCGTCCAAAATATCTGTCAAAGGCGACAGCGCAACGATTTTTGACGCTCACGGCAAGACGGCTCTCGTCCTTGTCCGTCAAGAGCAGCCATCCCTAATTGGCGACTGGCTCATTGCCAACGCTTTCGGGTATCAGACTTCCGAGGCAAGCGACACGGCTTTCGTCTCTTTTGCGACGGACGGAGTAGCCAATGGCTGCACCGGCGCAAATTCCTTTACCGCCCAATACTCCTCAGATGCCAACGCCATCTCTTTCTCTGAAATTGGCTCAACAAAGATGGCAGCAGGTCCTTATCGCGAAACAGAGCAGGCCGTTCTTCGAGCTTTAGAATCGGCTAAGAGCTACACGATAGAAGGCAATACTGCCTCCGTAGCTGACTCGACAGGCGCAGTTGTCCTGACTCTCATCCGCAAGTAAGAAACTCATTTTCATCAAAAGTGGAGCCACCATTACAGAATGGAGGCTCCGCTTTCGATATATTCCGCTTATTACAGTTTCTTAGCCTCCTGCCAAAGGGCTTCCATGTCGTCTATCGACAAGTCTGTTAGGGCCACCCCCTTGTCTTTTGCTCCTTGCTCGATGTGGTTGAATCTTTTTATGAATTTCTTGTTTGTCCGTTCCAATGCGTTTTCGGGATTTATCCCATACAGTCGCGCTATGTTCACGACAGAGAACAACAAGTCGCCCATCTCTGCTTCCATCCTGTCTTTGTCGTCATTCACTACTTCCGTCTTGAATTCATCCGCCTCTTCTTTCACTTTTTCCCACGCCTCGGACGGCTCTTTCCAATCGAAACCGACGCCTCTCGCCTTCCCCTGAATCCTATACGCCTTTATCAATGCAGGCAAGGCATCTGGCACGCCGCTCAACACTGATTTGTTCCCGTCTTTCTCTTTGAGTTTCAACTTTTCCCAGTTTGCCAACACGCTCTCCTGACTGTCTGCTTTCTCACTGCCGAACACATGTGGATGGCGATATACCAACTTGTCGCTCAACGAGTTCACCACATCTGCAAAATCAAACGCACCTCTTTCTTTCGCTATCAGGGAGTAGAAAGCTATGTGGAGGAACACGTCGCCCAACTCTTTTTTCACGTTCATCGAATCCTCGTCTGCCAACGCCTGGGCCAATTCGAACACCTCCTCAATCGTCAATGTTCTGAGCGACTGCCACGTCTGTTTCTTGTCCCAAGGGCACTCCTTACGCAACCTGCCGAGTATGTAGAAGAAACGAGAGAGGCTGTCCTCCGTCTTCTTGGGCAGTTTCTCTTGCCCCTCTGTGTTCTTGTCGTCCATATATCTTATTTTAACGCGCACCATGTCTCGCACGGCACTTCCTTTGTAAAAATAGTTGTAGATTTGTCTTGCCGTACATGGCATCGCCACATTTAGCACATATTGACAATTTGAGCGACAACATAATCGAGAAGCTCATCCCTCTTGACGGGGTGGACCTCGTTGAGTTCTGTGGGGTCAACAACTCCAACATCGGTCTCTTGCGGCATGGTTGCCCGCAAGTCAACATCACCCTGCGCGGAGCATGGGTAAAGGTAACTGGCGACTCTTCTTCCGTAGCCGATTTCGACAACAAGCTCCAGAGCCTCCTCGCATACTACCGCGAGCATAACACACTTCCCTCAACAATTGTCGAAGCCGTTCTGGCGGGACGACGAGTGACAGTCCTTCCCTCCGACGCAACAATCATAACCTATACAGTCGACGGGCGACCCGTCAAGGCGCGTGGTCTCAACCAGCAAAGGCTCGTCGAGGCAATGACGGAATGCGACATGGCTTTCGCTGTTGGCCCCGCAGGCTCGGGCAAGACGTACCTTGCGATAGCATTAGCGGTAAGCGCACTCAAATCTCGCCAAGTACGCAAAATAATACTCAGCCGTCCTGCCGTTGAGGCTGGCGAGAAACTGGGCTTCTTGCCAGGCGACATGAAAGAGAAGATTGACCCCTACCTCCAACCTCTATACGATGCGCTTGGGGATATGCTCCCATCCGCAAAACTAAACGAGATGATGGAGGATGGAACAATCGAGATCGCCCCTCTCGCTTTCATGCGCGGACGCACGCTGTCCAACGCTTTCGTAATTCTCGATGAGGCGCAAAACGCCACCATGCCACAAATCAAGATGTTCCTCACGCGCATGGGTGTCAACGCCAAATTCATCATCACGGGAGACCCCTCGCAAGTCGACCTCCCCGACGGTTCCCGGAACGGACTCATGCGCACATGTGAAATCCTTGACGGACTCGACGGCATCCGCATAATACGCTTCGGACAAGAAGACATCGTCCGCCACCGGCTTGTCCAACGGATTGTCAAAGCTTTTGACAAAGCGGACAAGGGCAGCCGTCCTGGTATTGAAGAAAAAGAACAAACCCAAAATAAAAAGCAATGAGCACAGCAGTAACAACCACAGAGTTCCATCTGCCTGGCCAGAAAAGCCTCTATCACGGCAAGGTACGCGATGTCTACAATATCAATGACAAGCTCCTCGCCATGGTAGTAACCGACCGCATCTCTGCCTTCGACGTCATCCTTCCCAAAGGCATCCCCTACAAGGGACAAGTCCTCAACCAGATTGCCGCCAAGTTCCTCGATGCGACAAAGGACATAATCCCCAACTGGAAGGTCGCCACCCCAGACCCAATGGTCACCATCGGCAAGAAATGCCAACCTTTTAAGGTCGAAGTCATCATCCGCGGCTACATCACCGGCTCCGCATGGCGCGATTACAAGGCGGGAGCGCGTGAAATCTGCGGTGTCAAACTGCCCGAGGGTCTTCGCGAGAACCAAAAGTTCGCAGAACCCATCATCACCCCAACCACCAAAGCCGACGAGGGACACGACCTCAACATCTCACGCGAGGATATTATCGCTAAAGGCATTGTCTCAAAAGAGGATTGGGAGAAAATCGAGAACTATACTCGTCAGCTCTTCGCCCGCGGCACCGAAATCGCCGCAAAGCGCGGGCTCATCCTTGTCGACACAAAATACGAGTTCGGCAAACTTAATGATGAGATCATCCTTATCGACGAGATCCACACACCAGACTCATCACGCTACTTCTACGCCGACGGCTACCAGGAACGTTTCGAGAAAGGCGAGGCGCAGCGTCAGCTCTCCAAAGAGTTCGTCCGTCAATGGCTCATAGACAACAACTTCATGGGTCAGAAGGGGCAAGTCATGCCCGAGATGACCGACCAGAAGGTTCAGGAAATATCCGACCGCTACATTGAGCTTTACGAGCATATCACTGGCGAGAAGTTTATCAAAGACGAGTCCAAAGACACGGCAGCCCGTATCGAGCGACACTTGAAGCTCTTCTTAGAGCAGGAGTAAGATCCTATCGTCTATCATAGAACAAGGGGGCGCATCTTTCAGATGCGCCCCCTTGTTGTGTGCATGGGCATTATGTCCGATTACCACTTCTCGTCATGGATCTTTTCCCATGGCAACTTGTCATCCGTATATGGCTTATGGCTCTCGTCAGGATGGCCAATGGCGATAATAGCCACTGGCTCGTAGTCCTCGCTTGGTACGTTCAACAACTTCCCGACAACCTCTTTGGCCATCGTTCCGTCTTCCAAGCCGCGACCTCGCAGCTGCACCCATGTTGCACCGAGTCCGAGGTCGGCAGCCTGAAGCAACAGGAACGAGCATGCTATTGACGCATCCTCAAGCCAGATGTCCGTAGTTGCCTTGTTGCCGAAAACTATGATAGCCAACGTAGCGCCACTCACAAAAGCAGCGCCATGTTGCTTGCACTGGGACAAAGCCTCTATGGTTTTCTTGTCCTGAATAAAGGCGAACTCCCAAGACTTACAATTCTTGGATGTTGGAGACGAGAGAGCGGCTCGCTTCAGTTGAAGTATGTCCTCTGCGCTTACAGGCTCTATTGTAAACTTTCTGCAACTACGCCTCTCAGATATAAGTTGCGCTAAGCTGTTCATAATTATGCTGTTTTACGTTTTTTCATGTATTTCTTGACGACAAAGAACACGATGACTGCCAAGATGACGATGCCGCAAACAATCTTCAGTTCGTCATTGTACTTCGTCACCGTCGCAAGCATCTCCTCCTCGGGCATGACAGACGCGAGGAAGTAGCCGGCTGCTGCAAGTATTGCATTCCATACTCCCGCACCCAACGTCGTGAAGAACAAGAACTTGCCAATATGCATCTTTGCGAGACCGGCAGGAATTGATATCAATTGTCGAATAGCGGGGATAAGTCTTCCCACGAATGTTGACACGGCGCCATGCTTCTCAAAGAACTTCTCCGCTGTCTCAACCTTTTCCCTGTCAAGTAAGCACGCATGCCCGAACCTGCTGTCCGCAAACTTGTATACCACAATCCTACCCAACGTACGCGCCAAAACGTAGTTGATGATGGCGCCGAGATCCGCTCCTATAGTCGCAAAAAGGACAACAAGGAAAACGTTCATATCTGGCGATGTCGCAGCTCTGTATGCTGCGGGCGGTACGACAATCTCTGACGGAAAAGGGATAAAAGAACTCTCGATGGTCATTAATAGCGTGATGGTCCAATAATTCAGATGGTCAAGACACCACGCTATGAAACTGAAATCTTCCACTTTGTGTTTAATATTGATATATTGGCGAAGATAATCACTATCTCCCAATATTTATATACCTTTATCGCATGGAATATGCCCACTACGCAGCAATCGACATAGGTTCCAACGCCGTCCGCCTCCTAATCAAGAGGCTCGACGACGACGATGCTGGCCGCTTTTCAAAGGACACCATGATGCGCGTCCCCCTCCGATTGGGTCAAGACGTGTTCACCAAGGGGCGTGTCGGGCAGAAGAAGTTGCGCAACCTTGTCGACCTCATGCGCGCATTCTTGATTGTCATGAAGATATATGACATCAAGCCCGCCAACCGACGCATCTGCGCCACTTGCGCACTTCGCGAGGCAGCAAACTCGGCAGAAGTCGTCACTGCAGTCAAGGAAGCGACCGACCTCGATGTGGAGATCATTTCGGGACAAGAAGAGGCAGGCATCGTATGCGGACTAAGCTCTCCATCTGACAAGCGTAAACTCGTCTATGTCGATGTCGGCGGTGGCAGCACCGAGGTCAGCATACTCTGTGGAGGAAAGCTCTTCGGCAGAAAATCCTACCCCATCGGAACCGTCAAGATGATCAACAGTGTGGCTCCCAACGACTGGAAAAACAGACTGGTCGCAGACCTCCGCAGGCTCGCTAACGACTTCGCCATGCAGAACATGAGCAGCGGAAGCATCACCAACGCTGTCATTGTCGGCGCGGGCGGTAATATAAACAAGCTCTTCGCCATGGCTCATGAGCGCGACACGACAGACCAGAGCATGAACGTCCGCGAGCTGCGGCAGCTCTATGACAACCTCTCATCAATGACTGTCGAGCAGCGCATGACAAAGTACAAGCTGAAAGCAGACCGCGCCGATGTCATTGTCCCGGCAGCCGAGATATTCCTGACCATTGCTGACGCCCTCGGAGTCTCGAACATAGAAATTCCTACCGACGGTCTCGCTGACGGCATCATCGTCGGTATCTGGCAAAAGCAAAAAAACAAGCAGACGTTATAACATCCGAAATGATATATTCGATGACCGGCTACGGCAAAGCCGTTAAAGAGTTGCCAAACAAAAAAATTACCGTCGAAATCAAATCTCTCAACAGCAAGCAGCTCGACCTTGCAATGCGAGTCCCGTCATTCTACCGCGAAAAGGAACTCGACATCCGCTCATACCTCGCATCACGTATCGGACGCGGCAAAGTCGACTTCGCCATGTTCTGCGAGACGCAACAAGCCGAGCGTGTCGCTCGCATAGACCAAGACGCCGTACGCCAATACTACGAGCAACTAAGTGCCATGCAGGCATCCATCGGCATTGGCGGGCAGACTGACTATATGCGCATCATCATGTCGCTCCCCGACGTCGTAAAAGTCGAGCAGCCCGAGCTTGACGAAAACGAGTGGCACGAGGTTATGGCGTGCGTCATTGAAGCTACCGATAATTTCATAGCCTTCCGTGAGCAAGAGGGCAAGGCTCTCGAAAAGGACCTCCGTACCCGCGTAGGGCTCATTGAAAAGTACTCACTCGAAGTCCCACAATACGAGAAAGAGCGCATCGAGAAAATCAAGTCTCGCATCCAAAGCAACCTCGACGAGATTATTGCCAAGGACAAAGTCGACCAAAACCGCCTCGAGCAAGAGCTCATATACTACATCGAGAAACTCGACATCAACGAGGAAAAGGTCCGCCTGGCCAACCACCTCAAATATTTTGTCGAGACAATCGAGACCGACCCTAACGCAGGTAAAAAGCTCGGCTTCATAGCTCAAGAGATGGGTCGCGAGATTAACACTCTCGGTTCTAAGGCCAATCAGGCAGAGATGCAGCGTCTCGTCGTCATGATGAAAGACGAACTTGAAAAGATAAAAGAGCAAGTACTCAACGTCCTCTAACAACATACCTCATGACAGAAGGAAAGATCGTCATTTTCTCCGCACCATCGGGCTCGGGCAAGAGCACGATCGTCAACTATCTTCTGACTCGCAACCTCGGACTCGAGTTCTCAATATCGGCCACCAGCCGCTCCCCGCGCGGTCAAGAGCAGAATGGTGTGGAGTACTATTTCCTCACTCCCGACGAGTTCAGACGTCGCGTCGACGCCGGCGAGTTCGTTGAGCATGAGGAGGTTTACGCAGGATGCTATTACGGCACACTACGTAGCGAGATTGAGCGCATTTGGACAAAAGGTCACACCATCGTATTTGACGTCGACGTCAAGGGTGGTCTTAACATCAAGAAAATATTTGGAGAGAAAGCTCTCACCATATTCATTCAGCCTCCTTCTATCGATGAACTTCGCCGACGCCTTGAAGGACGCGGCACAGATGCTCCCGAGAAAATCGAGCAACGCCTCGCAAAAGCCAGTCAGGAGTTGGGATACGCCCCACAGTTTGACCGCATCGTCATAAACGACGACCTTCAGACAGCCCAATTGGAGACTGAAACTATTGTCAGAGAATTTATTGGCAATTAAAAGAATGGAAATACTATGACGACAGCACTATTCTTCGGGTCTTTCAACCCCATTCACATCGGACATCTCGCCTTGGCTCAATACGCCTTGAATTTTGCAGATGTTGATGAAGTTTGGCTTGTCGTCAGCCCACACAATCCATTCAAGAGTCCCCAAGATCTTGCACCTGCCGACATTCGTCTTCGTATGGCGCAACTTGCGACAGCAGGAGACGAGCGCATCAAGGTCGTTGACGTGGAGATGCGGATGCCACAACCGTCGTACTCCATCAAGACAATCGACGTCCTCGAGTCGCAATATCCCGACCGCCATTTCTCCATCATGATTGGCGACGACAACCTTGACGGTCTTCCCAAGTGGCGAGAGGCGGAGCGTCTTATCGATGGTCGTACATTCATTGTCTACCCGCGCCATGGCTACCAACCCGACCCGACACCCGTAACCGAGATGGGAGGCGTCGTCAAGCGTCTCAACGCTCCACAAATAGACATCTCGTCAACGATGATTCGCCAGTGGATGTCAGAGGGAAAGTCAGTTCGCCATTTTGTACCCGACGTGGCATTGCAGCTCGCAGAGAGTACATACGCCGTGCCACCCTCCCCTATTCAGATGGCATAGACAACGCCTCTTCTGACATATTTCCACCAAACACGCACCCCCGTCCAAGTCAACGACTCTGACGGGGGCTTATCCTTTTATCTATACATCTACAAAAGGGGGCGAACCCTCGCCAGCCATAAGTCTGCCATCCGACGATGACCAGCCGGGGTGGGATGTACGCCATCCCATATCCAATAATCCTCTCTTGGCTGATTTTCCATCAGTTCATGGAATAGCGAGTCGAAGGGGACAACAACAGCCCCATAATCCGCAGCTATTCTCTCGACCCTCACATCGAGACTGTCAATCATGCTCTGTCTCAATGAGAAATTAGGAGCTGCGCCACGCCACCCAACCTTTCCGACAAAAGGCGTACAGAGAACCAACTTCACATCATGTTTTGCGCAACGCAACGTATCCAACAAGTCTCGGTACGTCGCCTCCCATTTGTCATAGTCGAAAGCGGGCTGGTCTTCTTTAGACACGTAATATTCCACATCATTGGTACCTACGAGAATGGAGACAAGATCCGCATCGATCGATACAGCATCCTTCTCCCACCGGGCTGCGAGGTCGTAGAGCGTATTGCCAGAAATTCCTCGATTATAACACTTAATGTCCTTTTGAGGAAATTCACTTTGAATCTGCGAAGCACACAACATCATGTAGCTATGTCCATATATATGGTTCATATCCGTCTGGTTTCGCTCTTCCGACGGCCTCATATCGCCACAGCTGTTGCCCCACCCTCCGTCTGTTATCGAGTCGCCAATAAACAAAACACGAGCGACGTTGACATCGTCAACATCTTCCTGCTCTTTCGCCACATTGACGCACGATGTCATCAACACAAGTGCGGCAACAACACCTTTGAGTATGTTATTTTCCATTGTTTAACCGAATTACCATTGTTCATAATCTGCCAACGCCTCGACGGAGGTCTCTATATCATCCGCCAAGCCTGGGAATAAGTCATAGCCGGTTATTCTCTCCACCTCGTCGATAGAATGGACATACAGCTCCTTTTTCGACCTCTTACGGCCAGATTCTGTCGTCCCTGCGTCCGTCGCGTTTTTATCCTCGTTTCGGCAGATAAACCCTATACCTTGGTGATTTCCGTTCTTGATTGCGAGAACCACCTTAAAGAAGGCGTCGGGTACTTTCACTTTGTTTGCGCCTATCGTGCCAGCCTTGCTCTTCTTGAAATATATTGGTCCCGTGACAATCATCACCTCTCCATATTTTATCGCCCACTCACGACACGATTTCTCAATCTGATTCCATACACCGGTATTCAGTTTACCAGCTTGGGGACAGATGTTTGTCAGGAGGAAAGACTCGTACATTGCGTCGGCATCCCATCGGCAATCACCAGCCGGGCACATGTGTCCGCGCGACCATCCCGAGCCTTTATAATCCGACCTGTTTGCCTTGGGGTCTGCCACTTCGTCATCCTCGTGAAAAGGGCTCGTCTTAGGTCGCTCAACGACCTCGGCCGTATGCTCTTTGGTCAATGTCCATGCCACCCAATTCGGATTACGAGTGTCCTTATTGTAAGAAACCGTATAACCTTTCCTGCGCAATACCTGCTCAGAAATGTCAGCCCTTGAGGCTGGCAGCAAACTATCATCCGACAATACGGACTTCGCACTCGTTTCTTTGTAGGAAGAAGAATTTTCGACAGGAGCCGTCTGAGCCTTCGCGACCGATTCAATATTTGCACTTTGCGCATCGGCAGGTGGCATTATCACATCCCACCCGTACTGATAAACGTAAAAGCCAACAAGCAGCACGAAGACAAGCAACGATACCATCGTCACTTTGCCGCCAAATAAGCCCGACCTTTTGCTTGACCTTCTTTTCATGTCTTTTGTTCTCTCTATTTCTTTCGTCAACAAACCTATGTTGCAGACTTTGATTTATCGGTCTTGAAGTTACAAATTCCCACTCAAAATGCATGTAACCACATAGCTCTCAACAAGTGCGGGAAAACAAAAAAAGCGTGGAGACAACCATCCCCACGCTTGAAACAGTATAACAGTTTTACGCTACTACATGTTCATGCCGCCGTCAACCTGAATAACCTGACCTGTAACGTAAGAAGACATGTCAGATGCGAGGAAGAGTGCGGTGTTTGCAATATCCTCAGGGGTGCCGCCACGATGGAGGGGGATCTTCTCATACCAACCCTTCTTGACATCCTCAGAGAGCTGATCTGTCATGGCGGTGATGATGAAGCCTGGGGCGATGGCGTTTGCGCGGATGCCGCGCTTACCCATCTCCTGAGCGATTGACTTTGCGAGACCAATCATGCCTGCCTTGGAAGCGGAGTAGTTGCACTGACCAGCATTGCCATGGACGCCGACGACGGAGCTCATGTTGATGATGCTGCCCTTGCGCTGCTTGCTCATGACGGGGATTACGGCGTGGATGAAGTTGAACGCGGACTTGAGGTTTACGGTGAGAACCGCATCCCACTGCTGTTCAGTCATCTTCAGCATGAGACCATCCTTAGTGATGCCAGCGTTGTTGACAAGGACGTCGATAGAGCCGAAGTCCTCAACAATCTGCTTGACAACCTCATGGGTCTGCTCGAAATTGGCAGCATTGGAGGCGTAACCTTTGACCTTCACACCGAAAGCTGCGATCTCGGACTCGGTCTCTTTGGCTGCGTCGTTGATCTCGAGGTCTGTAAATGCTATATTGGCGCCAGCCTCGGCAAAGCGGAGGGCAAGAGCTTTGCCAATACCGCGGGCGGCGCCTGTGATGAGGGCCGTTTTCCCTTCAAGAAGTTTCATAATTGTAACAGTTTATTTTACTTAAACGACGCAAAGTTATTCTATTGCGTGGCGAAATGCAAGATTTTTAGGATGCTATTACCAATCACGGCATTACGTAACCGCGACGGACGCCCATTTTCACTCTCCCTTCTTGAGTGCTTCCTCAAGTTGCGTGAAAGCATCAACGGCTCCCGCATGGATGAAAACATCCGTATAGTCTTTTGTGAATGCAGACTCCGCAGTGTTGACCTCTATCACCTTGCCGCCATGCTGATGCACAATGACCGGTATCATGCCCGCTGGCATGACTTGGGCTGATGTGCCAACCACGATACAGAGGTCAGCAGTATGCGCATGCTCAAAGCTCGCAGTATAAGCCTTTTCGGGGATACCTTCACCAAAGAAGACAAAATCAGGTTTCAGCAGTCCTCCACATTGAGGACAAGATGGAATGTCTGCACTAAGGTCGACACCTTCACTCTTATATGTCATGCCGCATTTGGTGCATGAGATTGTCGCCGTAGTACCATGAAACTCAATGACGTCCGTCGCCCCTGCCTTTTGGTGTAAAGCGTCAATGTTTTGCGTGACAATGGTTTTAACAACTCCCTCTCTTTCAAGGTTTGCAAGAACAATATGAGCCTTGTTGGGGCGAATGTCCTTATCCTTCATGAAATCGTAGAAGCAGGCCCTTATGGTATTCCATGATTTTTTAGGGTTGCTCAAGAAACGCCCAATCTCGATATCGTCGGGATCATACTTGCTCCAGATGCTGCTACCCGAGCCACGGAACGTCGGGACCCCACTCTCAAGCGAGATGCCCGCGCCTGTGAAGGCAATCGCATGCTTCGATTTCTTGATAAGCCGTGCAGCTTCGGCTATGGATTCATCAATGCTGCTCAAATCTTGGGCTATTAGCTTACTTAAGCAAAAGAATAGACTTCATCAGCCGCCTTGCGGACCTTTGGGTGAGCCTCTTCCGTCGAATCTGGGTAGCCTATCGGCAAAAGAGCTATTGCCTCTTCAGAAGCAGAGAGGTTCAGAATATCATGAACCTTTGCAGCGTCGAAGTAACACACCCAGCATGTGCCGAGTCCCAGCTCCGTGGCACGCAACGTCATGTGGTCGGTTGCAATGGTGGCGTCAATCTCGGAATGCTCTTTGTTGTCGAGGCTTCTGACCCACCCTTTGCTATGGTCGGCAATGACGACAATTACGACAGGGGCTGTTTTTATCCAAGGGTTTTTGTATGAGTCTGTTACCTTCTCACGCAATTCAGGTGTCGTGACACATACGAGGCGGAAAGGTTGACGATTGCACGCCGTAGGCGCCATACGAGCCGCCTCCATTACTTGAACGAGGACATTGTGCTCCGGAACTTGCGCAGTATACTTCCTAACGGAGTGACGCTCCAAGATGGCTTCTTTTACATCCATTGCTTTGTTTCTCTTTAGGTTGTCTTGCAAATATAAAGTTTTTCGAATAAAGGCTGCAGACTTATAAGAACGACGCAAATATGGATGCCCCGATGACAGTCAAGACACCACTCACAACAATCGACAAGCTACTCATGGCACCCTCTATGGGGCCCATTTCCATCGCCTTTGCTGTACCTACGGCGTGCGATGCGCTTCCTATCGCAATGCCTTTGGCTATCGGGTCGGTAATCCTCATCAGTTTAAGCGCCTGCTCCGCAATGATGTTGCCAAGCACACCCGTGACGACTATGACGACTACGGTCACAGAAACATAGCCTCCCAACTCCTCAGACACGCCAATGCCGATTGCCGTGGTAATGGATTTAGGCAGGAATGTCACGTACGCCTCATGGTTGAAATGGAACAATATGGCAAGGACGAGAACCGTCGCCATGCTGGTCAAAGCTCCTACAATAATACCGGCAAGGACCGCCACATAGTTCTTTTTCAAAAGTTCCCACTGCTGGTAGAGTGGCAGAGCCAAGCATATTGTCGCCGGGGTCAGCAAATAAGAGATATATTGAGAACCAATGGCGTAACTGTCATAGCTCACCCCTGTTATCAGCAGGAAACAAATGATAACCACAATAGACACGAGAAGAGGGTTCAGGAGCGCACTCTTGAACCTCTTTTTCAACATCACGCCCAAGAAGTAGGACATGAATGTTATAAGGACTCCAAAGAAGACAGAGTTCTCTATAAAATCTTTCATAGCTTACACTGTTTGTTTGTCGTTTCCATCAACCAATTTTTTCTTCTTGGAGCTGCGTATAATTGCTTGCGACACAGCTCCTGCCGCATACATGACCACAACAGTTGTCACTAAGGTCACGACAGCATAGGCCACAATCGAGTCTTTTACGACATCCCAAGATTTGAGAAGCCCGACCGCCGCAGGAATGAACATGATTGGCATTATCTCGATGAGAAAAGCGCATGTCTTGTCAATGTCCGACACTTTTACCCATTTCATCTCCAATGCTGTAAACAAAAGTACTATGCCATAAATACTTGCCGGTATCGGCAGAGGCAGGATGGCATGAAGCCCCTCGCCTGCGAATGAGAATGCAATGATTATTAGAAATTGCTTAAGCAGTCGCATCGCCTAAGATTTAAAATGCGCCATTTCGGCGTAAAGTGTCTGTGTAATTGATGATCAGATTCGTCGCGTTGTCGAAACCGAGCCGGTTGCTGTCAAGACAGATGTCGTAGTTGGCAGCATCGCCCCACGTCTCACCTGTATAATAATTATGGTAGGCTCTGCGGCTCTCGTCTGTCCGCTCCACATATTCCATCGCGTCGTCACGATCGATGCCCTTATACGATGTCATGAAGTCTATGCGCCTCTGAATGTCGCCCTTGAGGAACACTGTTACACAATCTTTTCGGTCACGGAATATGTAATTACCACATCTACCCGTTATTACGCAATCAGTATTGCCCACGAGGTTGGCTAATAGCTGGCGCATTTGCGCTGTGACGTGCCCATCACCCTCTTCCTGCGTTATGGCAGAAAGCAGGCTATTGACAGGAAATTCGTTAAAGAAGTCTTCTACAAAGTCGATCGTTCCGTTACGACGAGCCAACTCTTGCAAATGTTCTTTTGCGTAAAGTGGTATGTCATAATGTTTTGCGAGGGCTTGACCGATAATAAGCCCACCGCTACCGCATTGGCGTGCTATCGTTATTATCATCTTTTTTTCTGTTTTAGTTCTTATTGGTCCACGACACCCAAAGGTATGGGATTGTTCTTTCTCCTATGGCTAAACAAGCATAATAATGCTTTCATACATTTCATATTTGATATTTATTCATCAAGCGAATTCTCAGCTGAACTGTTCGGCAAGGTTTTGAACTGTGAATTGAAGCCATACTGTTCATTTTTCTACACAAAATGGCGAATTATATCACAACAACACATCATAACTATTCTATTTTTACTTAATGTTTTCTAAAAATCGGTTTTAGGTTGAAAAAATATGCAACCAACGATTAATTTTGGCGTAGAAATCCCCTTGGTGACCGAACTGTTACCACAAAAAATATCAGAGGCTATACACTAACACCATCTGTACCTAATGAAAAAATTAATCTATGGTGCTCTCGCAATTTTGCTTGTTTGCCCATCGCTGACGATGGCACAACAGCAGTTGACTCGTGAGCAGATTCTGTCGATGACGACAGATGAGCTGTCAGAACTCCCATTGGACGACCTTATGGCGGCCGTCGAGACGCTTGGCGTAAGTAGCGTTGATGAGCTTTTCACCCTCATCATGAACAAGAACGTTTCCTCCGCTTCAAAACACGAGGAAAGCTCCTTTACCTCCCCTCTTGCAACGACGGTCATCACGCAAGAAGAGATCCGCAGCTATGGCTGCACTACCGTCGAGGAGGCTTTCCGCCTCATTCCTGGTATGATTGTAACGCAGAAGACAAATGGCGTATACGACGTCCAGATGCGTGGCCTTAACAACATCCCAGACAACAACATGCTCCTTTACTCGGAGAGCAACAACACTCTCCTGATGGTAGATGGCCGCGTCTTGCACAACTATGTCATCGGAGCCATGAGCACGGAGAACCTCCAGATCAGCATTGGTGATATTGAACGAATCGAGGTCGTACGTGGCGCTTGCTCTGCACTTTATGGTGTCAATGCGGTCAACGGCGTGATTAACATCATCACACGCAAGCCAGATTCTACACCAGACGTCGTTGCGGGCTCCTACCAAATGGGCAACCTCGGCACTTTCGTTGGCGACATTGCCTTGAGAAAGGCATTCAACGACAAGCTGGCAGCGGGCATCTCGTTCAACATCCAGCAGCGCCAAAGACCTACCGACAAACTCCGCACTTATTTCAGCGGGACTCACTACATCGACCGCACTGGGGCGCTCGAACTTGGCACTTCAACACAATACACCCAGGAGCAGATTGACGAGATGGTAAGCAACGGCACTCTCATTCCCGTCGAGCCTAATGAACTTGTCTCGCTTGACGACATGAACGCCATCCGGCAGGTTTCAGTTTCAGGACTCTTCTCAAGGTACGGCAAGACAATATATAACGCCTTGGCTACCGTCCCCCAGGAATACGCCGATGTCCATAAACTTTTCCCCGACCCTAACCTCGCACGTAAGACCTTAGGTCTCAATGGATATCTGACGATCACTCCCAATTCTGACATCCGTTTTGACCTGACAGGAGGATATTCACAGAACCATGTCGCCCAGACGTCATTTTTCTCCAACCCATACTCTTTTAACCAACGCAAGTTCAAAAAGGGATATTTCAATTTGAGTGGAGACATTCACGATTTCCATTTCTTGGCAAACTATTGCGCTGGTCCTGAGGACTATGCGCTCGGTCGTCCTGGCTTCCAAGCTAAATCCCAACAGGTCTTCGCGTCCGCAGCCTATGACTTCATTGTCGGCAACCCTGACACTTGGGGCAACATGGTCATCCGTCCTGGTGTCAACTACCAATACCTCTACGCCTACGACGTCTACTCTACGTTCGACTATGGTGGCGATATTGGCGAAAAACAACTATCAGGATTCTTCAGCGGCGATGCCGAGCTTTGGGCTATAGCGCCAAGCCTCCGTCTCGACTATTTCAAGAGCGGGTTCCGTCTTATTCTTGCGGCACGTTCCGACAAGACCCACATTCCCGACAAGTGGAATACGTCATACACCGTCGCTGCCAACTATCAGATCAACAGCACAAACTTCATCCGTTTTGTCTTCGGACGAGGAATCCGTTCCGCTAATCTCGTCAACACCAGCTCGAACTATAAGTGGCCGCGTGAGAATATGAGCTTGCCACGTGAGATGTACTTCAAAGGCAGGAGAGATTGCAACATCGTCCATGCCGACAATTATGAGATAGGCTATCGCATACAACCTACTCCCGCTCTCCTCATCGACGCCGAGGCCTTCTACTCATACAGCAAAGGTTACGGGGCTTTGTCCTCCGCAATTTCCGAGGTCTACGTTAACCAATCCGATGTATTTTCAGTCTATTCAGCTATACAAGGTTACGACCTCGAGAAAAGTGAAGACGTCGCGGCTCTCATGAGTGCACTTCCACAAATTGCAATCGACTGCAACTTCATCTCCCGTAACTTCATTGAATACCAAAACTTACCATACAAAGTCCACCAATTTGGTATCGGCGCAAATATCGACTGGATCATCACACCAAAACTTGTCGCAAAGGTCAATGCGAACGTGCAACGCACGTGGATAGACAACTACTATCCTTACAGCCTAATGGACAATATCGCTAATCAATTGCAAACCAGCATGACATCAGCTCTGAACTTGTTCCCTGAAGTCATTGGTTCCATGAAAGGCTACGATTATGCTGGCGGAGGTGTTTTCACCAAGAGCCAAACCACCCGCACCATAATGGATTACGTGCAAGCCGTTCAGAAGCCCGCCAAAGTCGCACCATACCGCGATATGTACAATGCAATGTCCGAGGAGCAGAAAAACGATTTCACCAGCAAGCTTCGCCAAGGCTGGCTTGACGGCAATGATGTCGTAACCATCGACGGCATCGAATACGAAAACCCTCTAACACTCTACTACGCACTCAAATACGATGTCAACATGCAAGGAACTGACATCTACATTGGCGAGAGCAAAAGCATCACCCCGACGATCGTCAACAAACACAAACACAAAGCCACTCCTTCATTCTACGGCATGTTCGGCCTCGTGTACAAACCACTCAAGACTCTCAACGTTTCTGCTTATGGCAACTTCATCAGCAAACGTAACTATCTGACTATCTTTGGCGAGCAGCAACTCGACTCTCGATTCACGCTCAATCTGAAGGTCGGTTACAAGCCAATTGATGGTTGTGAGGTTTTCGTCAACGCAAATAACCTGTTCAACAAGGAAAAGCAGGAGTTCGCCTTTTCTGACGAGTTAGGGGGCATCTACACTGTGGGAGTAAACTTCAATTTCTAATATCTTTGGATTGTTTTTTACATCTTAGATTTAGTAAAAGGCGGACTTTGAAGTTAGATTTTTTCACAAGCATATAAGAAGTCATGAAGAAACCTTTTCTACTTTCCATCCTGTTCTTAGCCGCAATGACGGCTCAAGCTCAAATGGCTAAATTTCAGGCTCTTTACATTCTCCAGTTTGCAAAGAACACGTCATGGCCGCAAGAGGATGACGGCAAACCATTCATCATCACCGTGGTCAGTGACAATGCGTTAATGTCCGAACTCAAGGATATTGCTTCAAATAAGACGATTGGCAACCGCAAGGTATCTGTTGTTGAGGCTAATTCCACAACTGGACTTCCCAAGTCCGACATCATATACCTTGGAGACGCCAAGAGCAACCAGATGGGATCACTCGTCTCCGCACAGGCTGGCAACAAGGTCCTCATCGTTGGGGGGCGCAAAGGGCTTTGTTCAAATGGTGCGGGAATAACTTTCGTCGCGGATGGCGGCAAGCTCAATTTCGAAATCAATGAGGCCAATATTAACCGCAATGGTTTGAAAGTGGCACCACGCCTATACCAATTGGGCACTCAAGTTTACTGAGCCTCCTCACTCTAAAGCAAAATGGCGAGCCATGGTCTATGCACCACGGCTCGCTTTTTCGTTCGTTGGGTTGTGGTAAAACAAACGTTAAAATATTCTGTTTGGTCTTAGCAATTGGTTTAAAAAATGCTTACATTTGTAAGCATATAAGAAGAGCGCAGAGTTGACAACCGAGCCTCATCTGACGCTTTGACTTATTATGCTTCAATTCATTATGCTAAAGGAATGTCAATATCGTTTAGACTTCCCACGGTAACAACTAATTAACACAACAGTCTCTATATGAGCGGCAACAAAACATTCTCAATGATCAAGCCGGGTGCTGTTCGCAACAAGCATATCGGCCACATTCTTTCTAAAATCGAAGAGGCTGGCTACACCATCGCGGCCATCAAGACTACCCGCCTCACCATCGACCAAGCCGCTGAGTTCTACGCCGTCCACAAGGACCGCCCCTTCTTCCAAGAGCTCATCGAGTTCATGTCCTCCGGTCCTATCGTAGCAATGGTGTTGCTCAAAGACAATGCGGTTGAGGATTTCCGCCGTCTCATCGGTGCGACAGATCCCGCCCAAGCAGCCGAAGGGACGATCCGACGCCTCTTCGCAACCAGCAAGAGCCACAATGCGATCCACGGTTCTGACAGCGACGAGAACGCAGAGAAGGAAAGCTCTTTCTTCTTCAGCCGTCAAGAATACCTCCGCAAGGAAATCGTCGGCACTGAGATGTAAGCCCTATAAGGACTGGCTTACTCCATCTCAAGCGACTATAACAGACGCATGGCGGTTGGCAAGTGCCTCTGCCATGCGTCTCCTTTTTTCATTAACTTTACAGCCGTTTTAAGATACGCCAATCCACACTGATGAACCCCGATAAAGATAACTTGACCTTCGTCGACGAAATGGCGCAACCTTTCGCCGATGCTGTGCGACAAAGCAACAATATAGTCCTCACTTGCCACGTCAACGCCGACGGCGATGCGCTCGGCTCGACCCTCGGCTTCCGTAAGTTGCTGATAAACATGGGCAAGGAGGCCACCGTTATCACGCCAGACCTTGCACCCACGTCCTATGCTTGGATGAAAGGATACAAGACCCTCGTCTGCTACGAGCGTCAGCAGGAACTCGCCGACACCATTATTGACAAGGCCGACCTCTTCGTCATGATGGACTACAACGACCTCGGACGCGTCAAGTCTCTCGGCGAGAAATTGTCATCTGTTTCGGTTCCACGAATGCTCATCGACCACCACCTCGATCCTGTGTTCAATGCCGATGTGATGGTTTCACGCCCTGGCTCTTCTGCCACCTGCCAAGTAATTTTCAAACTCATTCTTGCTGCCGGATTTGATAAGTTCCTCGATCAAGACTCCGTCTCCAATTTCTACACTGGCATAATTACTGACACTGGGGGGCTTAGCTACAATTCCAGCGACCCCGAGATTTATATTCTTGTCGCCGAAATGCTCCGTTGGGGGGTGGACAAGCCATATATCCACGAAAAGATCTTCAACAACAAGTCAGTCAAGCAATTAAAGTTGCAAGGTTTCGCTCTGAACCGCAAGTTCCATCGTGTCGAGAAGTTCCCCATTGCCATCATGTCACTCTCAAAGGAGGAACTCGAACGCTATAATTACACGACTGGCGACACCGAGGGGTTGGTCAACATTCCCCTGCAAGTCAGGGACATAATGGTTTCTTGCCTCATCCTCGAACGTCCCGACTGCATAAAGATGTCGTTCCGCTCAAAAGGCGACTTCCCTGTCAACGAGTACGCGGGCAAGTACTTTGGTGGCGGAGGTCATCTTAATGCGGCAGGTGGCTCCTTCGAGGGGACGATAGAGGACGCAGTGAAAAAATATCAAGAGACCATTGCCGATTTCTACGTCCGTTGGATGAAAAGGACGGCAAAGTAGTTACTTTCGCAATAACTTATTTCTCTGATAAATGCGTGGTTTGTCGCTCATATTAACAGTCTGCTGTATGCTTGTGGCGTCGCTTCTTGGCGGCTGCGCTGGCTGCACGAGCTCTGATAGCGAACAACGTCCACGCCCAACGCGCGAGCAGTTTATCAAGTACAACAGATACCTTGTGCATTGCGATTCTGTCTGCATTGCGCAATACTCTGATTCTCTGGGGCTCAACCCCCATCCGTCATCAACTAATCTGTGGCTGACAACCCACAACCCAGGACATGGAGACCTCATCAAAAATGGTGACAAGGTCTCTATGGAGTACGTTGTAACGACGTTGCTTGGCGACACCCTATACTCTTCTGCGCACGACGGAATTAAAAATGTTGTCGCTGGACAATGTGACGTAAACATAGGCATCGACGAGGCTCTGTCGCATTTACGCAAGGGGGCCGACGCTACCGTCATTCTGATTCCTGAAAAGGCGTATGGCGTGCGCGGTGACGGCAATGCCATTTCTGGACGCATGATCCTCCGTTACGACTTAAAGATTCTTGAGCAATGAGGTCGACGTTTTTATCTTTGGCCATAGCCATATCGACCTGTGTTACCACAGGATGCCACGACTCATCGTCCACCTACGTCGCAAGCGGCATAGGCTCGATTGAGCTTAACGATTCTGTTTTCGCCATCCACTATTACAAAAGCACGCTCATCCTGCCCGACTATGTTTCCCGTGGCAACCTTACGGACACGAGCCGCGCCTTTTTCTCCGGCAACGGATGGCTTGTCAATGAAGATCCCGACGGTGCGCAAGTATACGATTTCACCCCGTCGATCGTTTCCGCAGATGTGACAACCCCCATTCTCATGCTTGACAGCGCAGGCATGGCTTCTGATTCTCTCAACAAAATAGCCCAAAGCACAGAAGGATTCTACGCACAAAACATCCATATAACTCGCGATTGGCGACGCAACGATTTTTTTGACGCTACCGCCATCTACCCTGGTGATGGCGACGGCTCACAAGATTTCTTTGGACTCGTGGGCGACACCCTCTCCGCCGATGCTGACACGATGCACCTCTGGCTTAGGCTAAGACGCCAAAATACGGATACAGTGCAGATGATAACAAAACACATAAGCGTACCTGTCAACTGCCTAAGAGATACAGCCAAAGAGCGCATCCTCATTCGCCTTAGCCGCCTAAACGCCAATGGCGATACAGTTGTGATGGACTACGTTTACAGCTACGTCAACTTCATAGAATAATACATACAAACAGATGAATATCAGCAAGAATGCTTTCGTAACCCTTACATACGAACTCCATACCGACAGCCACGATGGCCCACTTGTAGAGAAGTGCGACTCCTCTCGACCTCTAAAATTCGTCTTCGGAGCAGGTCGAATGCTGCCTGCCTTCGAAAGCGCAATCGAGGGCCTCACAGCCGGTAGCGATTTTTCTTTCTCCTTGGCGACTGATGACGCCTATGGTCCTCGCATCGACGAGGCCGTTGTTGATGTCCCCAAGAATATCTTCGTCGCACCTGACGGACGCTTACGCGAGGAGTTCCTCAAACTCGGCGCACGAGTCCCAATGCTCAACGACGAAGGGCAGCACATCATCGGCACCGTGCTCAGCGTAGATGACGACTCCGTCACATTGGACTTCAATCACCCTCTCGCAGGCGAGACGCTCTTCTTCACTGGTAAGGTCGACGAGGTCCGCGAAGCTACCGTCGACGAGCTGCTCGACCAACCTCATGGTTGCGGTGGTGGATGTGGCGGCGGTTGCCATGGCGGAAGCTGCGGTGGCGGTTGCCACGACGATAATGACAGCGAGTGCAGCTGTGGTGGAAATTGCGGTGGAGGCGATTGCAACTGCGACGACGATGACGATGCCACAAGCTGCGGTTGCGGATGCGGTTGCCACTAAGTAAGTTCCAAGAAAATCAAGAGTAATGAACTCATTTGGCAATATATTCCGTCTTACGACTTTCGGCGAGTCTCATGGTGCGGCAGTTGGTGGCGTCGTCGATGGCATGACCTCTAACATCGACATCGACGAGGATTACATCCAAGCTGAGCTGAACCGCCGCCGTCCTGGACAATCGAGCATTACGACTCCACGCGACGAAAAGGACAAAGTCAAGCTGCTTAGCGGCGTTTTTCGTGGCAAGTCTACGGGTACGCCCATAGGATTCTTGGTCGAGAACACCAACCAGCATTCGCAAGATTATGACAACATTGCCGATGTTTTCCGCCCTTCGCATGCCGACTACACCTATTTCTCCAAGTATGGAATTCGTGACCACCGAGGCGGCGGACGTTCTTCTGCTCGAGAGACAATTTCCCGCGTCGTAGGTGGGGCGCTTGCCAAGCTCGTTCTCAAAAAAGAGGGTATCTCCGTCGTGGCATACACCAGCCAAGTAGGCGAAGTCTCTCTCTCTAAGCCTTATACTGAGCTCGATCTCTCCATGATTGAGGAGAACATCGTGCGTTGTCCAGATGCCGATACCGCTCAACAGATGATAGATCTCATCACGAAGGTCAAGGCGGAGAAAGACTCTGTCGGAGGTGTCGTCACTTGTGTCATCAAAGGCGCGCCTGTCGGTCTTGGCGAGCCATGTTTCGACAAGTTGCAAGCTCTTCTGGCCCACGCCATGCTCTCAATAGGCGCAGTCAAGGGCTTCGAATACGGCTCTGGTTTCGCAGGCTCCGCACTAAGAGGTTCTCAACACAACGACGTTTTCTACATGGATGGCGACCACGTGCGCACTCGTACCAATAACAGCGGCGGAATCCAAGGCGGAATCTCTAACGGGGAGGATATATATTTCCGTGTGGCATTTAAGCCTACGGCAACAATCCTCATGGAGCAACCGACAGTCAACTCCCTCAAGGAAGAGGTCATGACCACCGTAAAGGGGCGACACGACCCGTGCGTCGTTCCACGCGCCGTACCTATCGTCGAGGCCATGGCGGCAATGGTTATGGCCGACGCTCTCTTGCTTGAGAAAACCTGGAGGCGATAATTTTTACTCTCTGAAACGACAGCACTATGAAAGAGTTTTTCAAAAGGCATTGGAAGACATACTACAAGGCGACATACCGTGTAGTAGCATTTGTCGTATGCACCATCCTCATGGTGCTCTCTTTCCCTGATTCTGGTCGTTTCAGCTACGAGTATGAAATTAAACGCCCTTGGCGATATGAGGATGTCATCGCGCCATTCGACTTCCCAATCCTGAAACCCACCTCCGAAGTCATTGCCGAACGCGACAGCCTCATGCGTGATGTCACTCCTTATTTCACCATCGACTCTGTATTCGAGGTCAGCATCCGTCTAAGGGTGCACTCCATGGTGCGCAACATTGCCAAGCTGCTGCCGCAATATGCCCCACAAGGCATCAATACAGACACCCTCGCCGCCATTATGGAGAGTTCGCTGACGAACAATGTTGTTGACGTATGCTCTGACGGTATCGTCGACGTCGGCATCCGTGAAAACACACAACTCTCTGACCAAGGCGAACTTATGCTCATAAAAGCTAACGTCGCCACCCTATTCCGCTATGACGAGCTGACGACTCCCCGCAAGGCCTATTCCGAAGTCGTAGACAGGACCGCCAACGACCTATGCCGCCATTATGACGTGGACAGCCGCCGGTTTCGCCAGATTGTCACGATGATGCCCGTCAGCGAGGTCATCGAGCCGAACATCCATTTCGACGAGGCTAAAACTCAAACTGCCGTAAAGCAAAAGGTCGACAACGTAAGTCTTTATTCAGGGAAAGCCATGTCGGGGCAGCTGATTGTCAGGACAGGCGATATCGTTACTCCACGCGTGGCGCAACTTCTCCAATCGTTAAAAGCTGCCACAGAGGGTGGGTTCCGCACAAATGAGCACGAGCTGCCAATTCTTCTTGGTCAGTTGATCATCGTCGGCGGGCTCATGCTGTCCCTCTTTCTTTTCCTCTGCTACTTCCGCAACGACTATTTCAAACAACTCCATTTCATAAATTTCATTCTCGGACTGATTACGTTTATCGTCTGCGTAACAGGATTCCTCGCCAGCAACGGCGCAAATATCAGTTTTATAATCCCTTATGTCGTGCTGCCTGTCATGATGCGCATCTTCACCGATGCGAGACTTGGCATGTACGTCCATATCGTTACCATTCTAATCGTCTCTTTCTTCGCCTTCAACAGCCAAGTTTTCATTTTTACACATATTCCTGCCGGTCTTATCGCTTGCATCTCGCTCTACCAACTGAATAAGCGCATCCAAATTTTCCGAACGGCTGTATACATTTTCGTCTTCTATTGCGTCATGTATACTGGCTACACTTTCTGGCAAAGTGCAGAGTTCACGTTCCGAGCCACAACATACATAGAGTTCGCAATCAGTGCGACACTGTTCCTTCTGACATACCCGCTCATCTACGTGATAGAGAAAATCTTCGGCTTCGTTTCCGACGTCTCGCTACTTGAGATGACCGATGGCAACAATGTCCTTCTGCGCCAATTGTCAGAAAAAGCACCAGGCACGTTCCAACACTCCATGCAGGTCGCAAATCTTGGTCAAGAAGTCGCCTACAAGATAGGAGCCAACGCCCTGCTGGTGCGCGCCGGTGCTCTATACCATGACGTAGGCAAGGTTCTGAACCCCATGCTTTTCACTGAAAATCAAGTGAAAGGCGTCAATCCTCACGACAAAATGACCTACGAGCAGAGCGCAAAGCTCATAATCGACCACGTCCGTCAGGGTGTCGAGTTGGCAAAGAAGTACCATCTCCCAATCCAAATCCGCAATATCATCGCGTCGCACCACGGCACGACCATGACTCGCTATTTCTACCTCAAGTGGTGCGCCGAGCACATGGAGGAAACGCCAAACATGGCCGATTTCACATACCCAGGTCCACGCCCTCGCACCAAGGAGCAAGCCATAATCATGATGGCAGATGCGGTCGAAGCCGCATCAAAGAGCCTTACAAGCCATACCGACGACGACATCTCTACACTCGTCGACAAAATCATCGATAGCCAAATGGCGGCTGGGCAATTCCATAAGGCCCCCATTACTTTCGCAGAAATCAACGAGGCACGTGAGGTTCTAAAAGAAAAACTTAAAAACATATACCATGTCCGCATTCAGTATCCGGACAAAAATTAATGTATCAAACCATGAGTGATAAACTTATACCAACTGTCGGCTACGGCAAGATCCGTTTCGGCATGACAATCCCCCAAGTCGAGGCAATCCTCGGCAAGCCCGACGAGAAGTTCGACGAGCAACTTGGTGACGCCCCAGATGACCTCTCCACTCAGCTGATCTACGAGAAGCTCGGACTCTCTCTCTCTTTTGATAAGGCTGTTAATTTCCGCCTCGTCGACATCATGACCGAGGACGATTGCACGTTGACCCTCGGCGACAGCATCCACATTGGCGACTCTTACGACAAGGTTCTCGCCGCTGCCCAAGAGGCCGACTACGGTCCTATGGAGGAGTGCGACATCGAGGCCGACCTCGACGAGGATGGTCTCGACGAAGACGAGAAGGAAGAGGCGCGCGGTCTTACTGAATACGAGTTGCCCGAAGTAAGTGTATGCCTTTGGTTCAAGGACGGCAAACTCGACACTATACAGCTCGGCCCCGAATACGACGACGAAGACAACATCATTTGGCCAAAGAACTAAAAACTTGCTGCGTTGAGTATCTCTTTTAGGGCCATTGCCCTCTCCGTGGCTATCTTTTCGCCACTTCTCTCTGTCGCTCAAGTTAACACAACCGTCAACGACGTCTCTTTCAAGCTCAAGTTTAATGGTCGTACCAACCTCGATTTCGGTTCTTTTCTCGGAGCTGACGATGGTATGCCCAATCGTAATGGAGTAGCTGTCAACGACTCCCGCCTGGGAGTTATCGCGGATATCGATACTTTCTGGCAAGCGAAAGTCGAACTCAGTTTCGCTGCCAAGGCCATTAATTTCCGCGATGTCTACGTAAAGCGCACCTTCCAAAAGACCAATAGCGAACTGCAAGTCGGCAATTTCTTCTTCCCGTTCGGATACATGAGAAGCGGGATTAACTACAAGTTCATTGAGAACTCGTCCGCCGACGCTGCCTTCGTTAATGGCCGTAAGTTGGGCGTCGCATATTTGTCCTATTCGCCACATTTCAATTGGGGTCTTGGTATCTTTTCCGATGGAAACATAGACAACGGCAAGAAAGCCAACCAAGGCTATTCTTTCAACGCCTTCGCTCTTTTCCGCCCAATTGACAATGCCGGCAACGTCTTCCATGCCGGCGTGGCTGGCATCCTGACACACCCGTCTTCCGAGGTCACGTTCACGGCCATCGCCCCACAAACGTTCTGCTCTAACACCCTCCTGAAGACATCTGCAATGGATGTCTACAATTATGCCCGACTCGAGGTCCACGCTCTTACGATTGTCCGCAGGTTCTACGCAGAAGCCCACTTCCTCAAAGCTTTTGTCAATCTGCCAAACAGCAAGGTTGTGACCAATGATGATGGCGAATCCGTCACTTTTGCGCAGGACAATTACAACGGCATGTATGGAGTCTACGCACAAGCGGCATGGCGCATTTTGGGGCCCAACCATAGCTACAACCGCAAGACCGGACTGACGGGCAACGCCTCCGCCAAAGCCCTTGAGGTTCTCGCTCGGTTCTCCCGAATCGACCTCGATGAGTATGGCGCAGTAAATGATATCACATTGGGTGTCAATTACTTCATCAACAAATATCTCCGTGCGAAGGTCAACTATGTCCACTCGCACGTCGTCGATGGAGCACACATGGATTTGCTGCAAGGACGGCTCCAATTTTCATTCTAATTCGTTTCGCTCCCTCACGTTTTTTTAGTAAATTTGTAAGAGACCAAAGGGTAATTATTACCAAGGTTAATACTCAAAACAAAACAAGGAAATGAAGCTACGCAACCTTAAGAAAGATGTGCTGTTCCTGGCCCACGACCTCGCAGGCATCGTCTCCGTGAAACTTTTCTTCGAAGATGTCGACCCTGAGAAGATCAAAGAGGCTGCCTCCAAAGTCGTTGAGTTCAAAAATGAGGCTCTCGCTCAAGTCTCGAATCCTGGAGTCAAGGCTCCTAAACCTCTGAAAAGCCAGCTGCGTAAGGCTCTGAGACTTGGCAGCGGAAAAGACGAGGCTGTAAAAGAGTATCTTGAGGCAAAAAAGGCATACGCTAAGGAAACAGCCGCCTCCTACCGCAAAATCAGCAAGGCCATGCTTGAGAAGTACGCAGACCTCGCTGAATCTTTCTCGCAGGTTAAGTAATCAACGAGATTGCCTCAATTGGGCACTCGCGCCTACGAGCCTCGTACTTTAACGCCCAACAGAGGTTCCTGCCTTGTCGGTGTGCCTTGTGCCAACGATGGGCAGGAACCTTTTTCTTGAAATCCCCTTCAGAGCTAAATGAACACCATAAAACATATCACTTCTATCGCTCTAATGTCATCTGTCATATCCGCCTGTCAAAACACACCAACTCCCAACAAATGGTCGGAACCAGATGTCGAGGTCACAGATGGCAAGTTCACTCCCGAAGTCCTTTGGAAGTTGGGCAACGTCGGTGCGCCGTCAATCTCCCCGGATGGCAAAAACGCAATCTTTCCAATCTCATACACCGACATCCAGGCAGACAAGTCTTCTTCGCAAATCTACTCCATAGCCACAACCGGTAGCAGCGGAATTTTCCAACTCACGCCTGAAAACGGATTATCCGCTCACGACGCCGTATACACCCCCGATGGGCATATCGCTTTTCTCCGTGCTAAAGACAAAGATTCGGAAGAATCTATTTGGATCGCCAATGCTGATGGCTCCAACGCCCACATCCTAAGCTCGTCTATCGACGGGATCGATGGTTTCCTCTTTGCTCCTGACGGCAAACATGTCGCCATCGTCCATTGCGTGAAGGAGGATTCCGACATTCATGATCTCTACCCAGATCTGCCAAAGGCAAATGCCCGCATCGAGACCGACCTCATGTACCGTCATTGGGACAAGTGGGCAGATGGCAAATACAGCCACGTTTTCATCGCTGAGGTTCAAGGTGATAAACTCGTCTCCGAAGTTGACATCATGAAAGGCGAGCGCCACCATAGCCCTCTACGTCCTTTCGGCGGAGTCGAGCAATTGGCATGGTCTCCCGACGGCACAAAGTTCGCATACACCTGCAAGAAGCTTGAAGGCAAGGCTTCCGCCATGTCCACCAATTCCGACATCTTCCTCTACGACCTCTCAACGGGCGAGACAGCAAATGTCTCCGCTCCCAATGCAGGCTATGACACCAACCCGGCATTCGCTACCGACGGTTCTCTCTTCTGGCTCAGTATGGAGCACGATGGCTACGAGAGCGACCGCAACCGCATCTTCCATAAAGACTTCGCAACTGGCAAGGTCGACGACCTAACCACTGACTGTGAGCTGTATGTTCAGCAGTTTGTCGTGTCTCCCAGTGGCGCTGATATTTGGTTCATCGCCGACGAACACGCTCGCGACGCCATTTTCCATCTCAATGTCGCTACTCGTGAGATCTCTCGCCTCACAAACGACGTGGCCGACTACACTTCTCTCGCCCTTGCGGACAATGCACTGATCGCCACACGTACTTCTATGTTCGAGCCTGCTGACATCTACGCCGTCTCTCTCTCCGACGGTAAGGCGCAAAACATAACCAACGCTAACGCAAAAACCCTCGCCAAGGTGAAGATGGGCAAGGCTGAAGAGCATTGGATCACGACAACCGACGGCAAAAAAATGCTCACTTGGGTCATTCTCCCTCCCGATTTCGACAAGTCTAAAAAATATCCTGCCCTCCTCTATTGCCAAGGAGGTCCTCAAAGCACCGTTAGCCAGTTCTGGAGCAAAAGATGGAACTTCGCTCTTATGGCTGCCAACGACTACGTCGTAATTGCGCCCAACCGCCGCGGCCTCCCAGGTTTCGGCATCGAGTGGAATGAGCAAATCAGTAAAGACTATGGCGGTCAGAACATGAAAGACTACCTTACGGCAGCAGATTCTATCGCCGCAGAGCCTTATGTCGATGCCGACCGGCTTGGATGCGTTGGCGCAAGCTACGGCGGGTTCTCTGTCTACTGGCTCGCAGGTCACCACGAGAAACGGTTCAAGGCTTTCCTCGCCCACTGCGGCATCTTCAACCTCGAGCAGCTCTATTCCACAACCGAGGAGCTTTTCTTCACAAACTGGGATCTTGGCGGACCTTATTGGGACAGCAACAATGCCACAATAGCCAAGAGTTTCAGCAACTCCCCACACAATTTCGTCGGCAAGTGGGATTCTCCTATCATGGTTGTCCACGGCGAGAAAGATTTCCGAATCCCCTACACTCAAGGCATGGGTGCTTTCAATGTCGCCAAAATGCGAGGACTTGATGCCGAATTTCTCTTCTTCCCTGATGAATGCCACTGGGTCTCCCATCCTCAAAACAGCATCCTATGGCATCGTGAGTTCTATCGTTGGTTCGATCATTGGCTCAAATGAGAGTAAAGTTTCTATTAATCTCGGCGTTAGTTCTTTTTGCCGTTTTCTTCCTCCTTTGGAGCGAAAGCGGAAAGTCTAACCAACCAGATGCTCCAGCATCTGACTTCAGGCTCGCGTCCGTTGGACTTTGCGTAATCGACAATAAGATTCCTTCTGATAGCGCAATGGAGTCAACCATCGCCGTCTACCGAGAGCGCATAAACGACATCATGGCAGAGCCTCTCTGTAAGTCAGCTTCCACGATGGAAGCCCGACGTCCAGAAAGCTCCCTCACGCGTTTCTTGTCAGACGTATTGCTGACGGCTACTCAAGAGTTCGCTGCTGGCAATGGATTCTCACGCCCCGACATGTCTCTCATTAACATCGGCGGAATCCGCGACATTCTTCCTGAGGGCGCTGTGACTGTTGGGGATGTATACACAATCTCACCTTTCGAGAACTCGCCTGTCGTTCTGAGCTTAGACTCCGCAGGTGTCATGGCAATGCTTAATCACGTTGCGGAACGAGGAGGCGAAGCCATTTCAGGAGTGACAATGTCCATCGACGGCACAACCGCCAAGAATGTCAATGTGTGCGGTCAGCCTCTGTCTGGTGGTAAAAATTATAGGTTGGCCACTTTGGATTATCTTGCCACTGGTGGCGACGGATTCAGCTGCCTGGTCAACAAGAAAGATTATGAGACAGGAGTCGTCTTCAGAGATATGTTTATCACATACTTGCGCCGTCTCGGCGAGAGCGGAGTAGAGGTAGACGACCCGGGCAATGTCCGCATAACAATTGATTCGACTAAATGAGCATGGAAGAGAATAATATTTCACGTCGCGATTTCTTCAAGCGTCTCGGGGCAATTGCTCTGACCGCCTCTCCAGTCGTGGGTGCACTCTCATCCCTCACGTCGTGCTCTGTTGGTGCCTCCCGCGAGCCTCGTCTTACCATCCTCCATACCAACGATGTTCATAGCCACATAGACCCTTTCCCCGACTCCGACACAAAATATGCTGGACAAGGTGGCTACGCCCGACGTCAATCCTTCATTGAGCAAGTCATGCAGGCTGAGGGCAAGGAGAATGTCATGGTTTTCGAGTGTGGAGATATGTTCCAAGGAACCCCTTATTTCAACTTCTTCAAGGGGCAACTCGAGATGCAGCTCATGAACCGTATGCATATCGATGCCGTGACAATTGGCAACCACGAGTTCGACAATGGCGTCGAGGCTCTGTGCGACTGCATGGAGATTGCCAACTTCCCATTTCTAAGCGCAAATTACAAATTCACTGACCACCGCGGCTGTAATCTTGTTGAGCCATATAAGGTGTTCAACCGTGGAGGCCTACGCGTCGGTGTTTTTGGCCTTGGCGTCCGTCTCGCAGGTCTGGTAGCACCTACTAATTGCGGCACTGTCGAGTACAAGGAGCTTGTTCCCACTGCACAAGCGATGGCAAACACACTTCGCTACCAGCAGAAGTGCCAACTCGTCATCGCACTCACACACATCGGATATAACGATGGTGCAAACTCCGAATGCGACGTGTGGCTGGCAAAGAATACATCGGGCATAGATTTTATCCTGGGCGGACATTCGCACACCTTTATGCCACAACCAGACCTCATTCAAAACAAAGAGGGTAATATAGTCGTTGTAAACCAAGTGGGGTTCGGCGGTATAAACGTCGGCAAGTTGCAAGTAGGTCCTGCTTCCTCTCAGCAAATGGCGTTCAAAAATAGCCAATGCGTCAACATGATATAGCCGTATAACCATCAGTAGATGAAACATTTAATAGTCATAGCCACATCCTTTCTCCTCTCTCTGAACCTCCTTGCGCATGCACAGGCGTCCGATGCCTATACTCAGATGTCTGATTCGCTCTGCGCTTTGATGGAAGGATCCGCAGGAACTACTGAAGGCTTGGACTACGCTGACGAACTGCTCTCTTTGGCCCAAAAGGCCGGCGATAATGCAATTGTTGATTACGCCGCCAAGCAGAAACTCAACATGCTCTATGTCCTCGGTCGCTATGACGAATGTATCGATTTCGCAGACAACCTCGTTGCCAACCTCGACACCGTATCCAACAACGGGCTACTATACTTTGCGCAGTTTGTCAAAGTGACGGCTCTTATCGACCAAGGTAAGTTCAAGTCCGCCATACAGCTTGCGCAAAAAATGTACGACGACAGCAAAAAGGTTATCCACGACTCTGACGGCAACGACATCAGCATACGTACCCGCTGCAACGCTCTGTATGGCCTCGGCCTCGCCAACGAGGAAATGGAACACTCCAAATCCGCAATCGACAATTTCACCGAGGCCATCAACCTCATACAGCCAGACGACTCTGCCAACATGACTCTTAGGCTCGACCTTCAGACGTCACGTATGCAATCTGCGCAACACTTGAAAGATCGCTCCGAGGCTCTCTCTTTCATCAGCAATTACGAAGAAGAGATCGCCGATTTCCGTCAAAACATCCAAGGCAACCCCAAGTTCGAATTTCTTTTCATCGAGGACTATAATCTCCTGATGCAGATTGCTTTTGTCGATGTCCTTACCGACCTTCGCAGGTATTCTGACGCAGCTTCCCATATCGCCGTAGCCGACTCGCTTTTGGCAGAATACCCTTCACTCGTAGACAATTACGTAGCCGAGCTGAACAGCATCAAGGCAAAGTATTTCGAAGCGACAGGCAGATTCAGCAAATCTGTCGCCTACGCTGACTCCGCCCTCGAATACTATCAAGAGTTCGGCTTGCAGGGAAAGGAAATATCTGTCATGAAGACAAAGTTGCGTGCGACACATGCGCTCGGCCTTTATGCCTACGAGTACCCCATATCCACGCATATCATGACGCTCATGGATAGCGTATACCGACAAAGGTACACAAGCCAAGTCCAAGATATGCAGACCATCATGGATGTCGATAAACTGCAAAACGAAAAGGTCCAATATGAGCAACGTGCGGCTCTCTTCAGCGCACAACGACAGAGGTGGATCTTCGTCTCCATATCAATTTTCCTCGCTGCTGTAGTGACGTTCACTCTCTTCAAACGCAAAAGAGACCGTGAGAAACAGCGTATTCTTAGCAACCAGAAGCAAATGCTCGAACGTGAAGTCGATAGACAGACCAAGCAGTTGCGTGAGCAGAACGAAGCTATTGAGAAGCAGAATGAGGAAATCACAGATAGTATCAACTACGCCTTCCGCATCCAGCAGTCCATCCTGCCAAACCTCGATTTCTTCAAAGGTCTCGGCAATGGCGCTTGCTTCGCTTTCTACGTGCCGTGCCACATCGTCAGTGGCGACTTCTATTGGGCGCGCTCCAATGGCGGAATAGACATGATTGTCTGCGCAGACTGCACGGGACACGGAGTCCCTGGCGCATTCATGACCATGATTGGCACCACTATCCTCAACGACCTTTTCGACCATAACATCGACATCTCGCCCGACAAGATGCTTGAGAATTTGCACATCAACTTGCTCAACATCCTCCAACAAAGCGGTGAGGAAAATTCAAAAGATGGTATGGACCTGACTGTTCTAAGGTTTGACAAAGAAAACAAGAAAGTCTCGATAGCCTCCGCAAAACGCCCCGTCTACCTTTACCGCAAAGATGACAAAATGCAAGAGCTTAAGGAGGCAACGGTAAAACGCAGCATCGGCGACCGCGACTATAATGCGGATAACCTTCCTTTCCGCGCCGTCGAGTTCGACATAGCGGCAGGAGACACCATCTATATGAGTTCCGACGGCCTCGCTGACCTCTTCGGCGGTCCTAATCGCCAGAGGTTCATGAAGAAACGAGTGCATGCGCTCATGGATGAGATTGTTCCCCTCCCCATGGATCAACAATTTGAGCGAGTCAGAGACGTGTTCTTCAACTGGTTGTCCGATGGAGGCCGCATACCAGAGAACCAACAAGAGCAACTCGATGACGTTTCTTTCATGGGCGTACGCTTCTAACCTCACAACGGGCGGACAGAAATTAGCTTTTTACAGCTGCTGGCACAAAGACGCAAAAGAAGAGGCAAGCATTTGAGCAATGCTTGCCTCTTCTCTTTAGTGTCAGCCCTTTACTTTACTCCCTTAAGGAAGTTTTCAATCGCTGCTGTCATGGATGGGGTCTCTGGTGTTGGAGCCTTAATATCCAACCTCAATCCCGCCTCCGTTACCGCATTACATGTTTGGGGACCAAAGGCTCCTATGAGGTATTCGCCTTGAACGTAATTGGGGAAGTTCTCCTTGAGGGATGTTATTCCTTGCGGGTTGAAAAGTATGACGAGGTCATAGTCCTCAATCTTAATCTCATGAAGGTCACAACTGACGGTGCTGTAGAAAGTCGCAATCTTATAAGTCAGCTTGACTTTGTCCATCATGCTCGGAATCTCGTCGTTGTGCGTGTCAGACAGAGGCACCAGGTACTTCTCTTCTTTGTGCTTCTTCATGACATCAACCAGCTCTGGGAACTTGTTCACACCATGGAAGACCTTACGTTTGCGATAGACTATGTATTTCTGCAAGTACACTGCGATAGACTCCGATATGCAGAAATACTTCATCGTTTCTGGAATAGCGACCCTCAGCTCTCCGCACAGGCGGAAGAAATGGTCAACTGCTATCTTACTCGTGAAGACGATGGCGGTGTATGACAGGATGTCCACTTTCTGCTTACGGAACGTCTTGGCGTCTATGCCATCAACCTTAGTGAACGGGCAGAAGTCTACCGTCACGCCGTAGTTGTTTGCCAACTCAAAATATGGCGACTTGGGGTCGGTTGGCGTCGGCAGTGAAACAAGGATTTTCTGTACTTTCAATGCGGTAGTTTTTTCAATTATGGTTTGGAATTTGGGATCTTAGTGGGGATGGGTGGGGATGATTGGTTGCGTTCTTTCATTTACTCCATTCAGCTTCGCCCGATATCAGAACGACCGCCCTGGCTATGCAGACTATTGGAGCAGTTTCAACGATGCAAAGGTACAAAATGAAGTAAAGAATTGAGGGCAGGGATGTGGAATTTATTTGTACAGACTTAACAATGCGCCAACCTGTTATCACCAACACTACGAAGATCGCCAGACGTGCCATCATGCCGCACGCAAATGTCGAGACAAACGGCATCGCAAGAGCTAATGGTGTCAGCACAATTCCGATTACGGCTCTCGAGGCGTGACGGTCCATCGCTATCGAACGCATGCGAGACTCGGTCATGAACGCATAACCTATGATTTTGTCAGTCAACATCCTTAGCGCATAAAACAAACTTATTGACACGACCAATAGACCTGCCGTCTCAAGTACTGAGAAGTCAAATGGGTGAGCCACAATCGCAACTTCAAGCGCAATTGTCGTAAGGGCAATTACAAAGACTCCGTCAAGAAGGACGAATGCAGCATTAGTACCATGCTGCGTAGCCTTGCACAGACGACGCCAACCATTTGAGTTGTTGAAAAACCCGATGAGGTCAGACATGAAAGTGCCTGTCACATGACTTATTATGCCAAGGATAACTACAACGCCCAATATAAGTCCCACGATTACGTCCGCATAAGGGCGCAACGCAGTCGTTCCTCGAGGCATCGGATCTATCTGTTGTATTGTCACAACCTCCACATTGTCGCTCGGCATGACCTTACTTATTGCCACTGAGCGGTCAGCATAACGCGACTGGGCGAGGATGCTCGAAATGTCGGTTGTCCTTTGGCATACCTGTTCGAAAGTAGTGTCCGACGGAAAGAAAAAGGCTGAATCAGCCGACGATAGAGTCTGTTGCTCGGCAAGCTCACGTCGACGCAACGCAGCTTGCGCCTTCGCCTTTGCTTTAAGGCGTATTGAGTCAGTCTGTGCGACTGCTGTCGTTTGCGCTGTCAGTGTGAGCATTGTTTTTTCTCTTTGCCTTACTTTACTGCCGCATCTTCTAACAGAAGGGCTGGTTTTGCTGGAGCTTTAAGAAACTCTATCACCTCTTCTGGGGTCTGAGCTATGGAAAGGACATCAAGATGATGCTGCGACATGAAGTTCTCCTCCACCATCTTCCTCATTTGGGCTATCGTATGGTCAAAAAAGCCGTTGGTATTCAAGAGGATGAGTGGCTTAGCAAAGAGGCCCAACTTCTTGTCTGCCATAGCCTCGAAGAACTCGTCCATGGTGCCTGTGCTGCCAGGCAGGGTGATGACAGCGTCGCTTGTCTCAATAAGGAGTCGCTTACGCTGGCTCATATTGTCGGTCTGACGCATATCTTTCACCCCATTATGCGCCCATTCCACTTCAACCATAAATGTAGGTATGATACCAGTCACCTCTCCGCCTTTTGCCAAGACGGCATCAGCCACTGCTCCCATAAGACCAGTAGAACCGCCACCATAGATAAGCCCCCACCCATTTTCAACCAGCAATTCGCCTAAGCGTCTTGCGTCGGATATGTATTTCTCGGAGATCTTATGGCTCGAGGCGCAGAAAACACATGCTTTCTTCATTTTTTATTACTCAATTTGTTGAAGGGGATCTGGTATTCTAATGTATATGTGAACCCAATCGCCACCTTGTTGTCGTAGCTACCATATCCAGCTATGGCATAGGGTTTTAGATCATCTGAATGTTTGGAAGCGAGAAGGAAACGGCAGCGGAAAGTCCAACCCATGTAAAAATTTCGCAACACTTCACACCGTAGGCCCGCTACTAAATCGGCAGAATGAGAGTTTACCGATGTCTTGCCAACGTTGCCCGTATAGTCGCCCCAATAGCTGTCTACTATTGTAAACTTGCCGCTTTCGTGACTTTGCCAAGCATACGCATAACGCACACCGACAAAGATATTATCATTGGTCGGATAGTCTTCAGAGTTGAAGATGTCATAGTCCACACCTATGCGGATGAAAGTTCCGTTAGATTTGTAGTTGTAGTTCTCCTTGTCGTATTTGATATGTTCAAAACCCGCCTCTGCTGCCGCAAACCATCTGTTTTTGATACCATACCTGCCTAGAAAGGCGAAACCCGTGCGCTCATCCTTAATAGCGCGTATTATGAATGGCGCAAGGTCGATACCCAAAGAAAGCCCTTGGTCTTTTACGACAATGTACTTGCGCTCTTGGGATGGCTCCCGGTCTTGTTCGGAGCCCTTGGTCAACTGCGAATCTGAGCCTGTCGTGTCTTGCTGCGCATACATCGGGACGCTTAACAGCAAAGCCATGAGTGTGAGGCTAATAGATATAAATCTGGATGTTCTCAAGGCTCTCGTTGTAACGAATATTAGGCTCGACCACGGCAATGGAGTCGATAAATGTTGTGGTATGCCCCACAGAGTCGAGTTTTATCTCCATGGCAATACCCGAACTGCCAGAGACCGGGACCTTCTGCTTATGGTATGAGAAAAACAGGTCATCCTCAAGGGTCTGAGTGCGAAACACGTACTCTGTGGTGCAACGGCTTAGGTTAAGGTTTAGGAATAAGCTACTTACAGACTCCACGTCATAAAGCATAGAGTCTTCACGTCCGACACCATATATCTGCACACTTGTGAGTGTGGTGTCGTTATGAGTGTGCCGCGAATAGAGACCGACTTGCACCGTATGCTGGTATGACAACTGGAGGTCGTCCTCGGCGTTACACGCGACGAGAAAAGCCAAGACCGCAAATACGGCTGTGCTCTTGATGGGTAAGGTCATTTCTGGCGTACCTGATTTTGCGCGCAAAGATACGAAAAAGAATGTGTTGGGACATTGGCAGAAGAATGCTAATTGGATAGATGGTAGTCGCCTGCATAATGCAACATTGTTGCACAGAACGGGAGATTTAAGATTTATTTCATATGAAATTTACGCATGAGCCTGTCAAAGTGTTAGTTTTGCAACAATGTACACGAGTAGTGACTACTATAAAACTCTAAACAGGCAAGAAATGAACACTAAGCAAATCTTGTTGTTGGGTGTAGCTGCAGGTGCCATGAGCGGCTGCTGCCCCGACAATGGTGCTGCGGATGGTGTGGCTCACTTTACGGCAGCCGACCGCGACACAACAGTCCGCCTTGAGGACGACTTCTATCAGGCTTCAAATGGCGGATGGATCGCCAGCCATCCTATCCCCGGCGATCGTGCGCGCTATGGCGCTTTTGACATTCTCTACGAGGAGAGCATCGACCATCTTCATGAGATTGTCAATGAGGCCATGAAATCTAATGCCGCAAAGGGTTCTAACGGGCAGAAGATCGGCGACCTTTTCAAGCTTGGCATGGACACGCTTCGTCGTGACAAGGATGGTTTCGCCCCAATCCAGAAATATCTTGACATGGTGCGCAACGCCAAATTCTCTGACGCAGAGGGTTTTGCAAAGACCATTGGCACCATGCACATCTTCATCTCTCACCCTTTCTTCTCTTTCGGACGCACTCCAGACTTCGACAATAGCTCGATGAACATCAGCGAGTTGTGGCAGGCCGGCATCGGTCTCCCCGACCGCGACTACTATTTTGACGAGACAGAGCGCGGCAAGGGCATCATCAGCGGTTATAAGACCATGATTGCCAAGGAGTTCACCCTTGCAGGCTTCGACAATGGAGAGGCTCGTGCAGAGCAGGTCTTCAACTTCGAGAAGCAACTCGCCGAGGTCATGAACACCAAGGAGCAGAACCGCGACCCGAAGGCTGTCGCCAACAAGATGGATCTTGCCGGTCTCAAGAACCTCACCAAGGGCTTCGACTGGGACACTTACTTCGCAACCGTTGGTGCCACCGTCAAAGACATTAATGTCGGTCAGCCCAAATTCATCAGTGCGGTTTTCGACATTGTAAGCAAAGCTAACCCCGATGTCGTAAACGACTACCTCACATACAAGACCATCCAGGGCTTCAGCTCTAGCCTTACAAGCGAGCTTTACTCCATCGTATTTGACTTCTATGGCAAGAAGTTGAGCGGCACACAAGAGATGCGTCCTCTGTGGAAGCGCACCCTTTCTGTCGTTGAGGATTGCATGGGTGAGGCTCTTGGCAGCTTGTACGTCAAGAAATACTTCCCCGAGGAGGCTAAGAAGCGCATGGTCGACTTGATTGAACAGCTTCGCATCTCTTTCGGCCAGCGTATCGACCAATTGGCATGGATGGGCGACAGCACTAAGGTTGCAGCAAAGGAAAAACTTGCAGCAATCGACGTAAAGGTAGGCTACCCTGACAAGTGGAAGGATTACAGCGCATTGGAAATTGACACCACCAAGAGCTACGCAGAGAACCTTATAGCCGTCTCTATATTTGACAACAATGAGGAGATGGCAAAGATCAACAAGCCTGTCGACAAGACCGAGTGGCACATGACCCCTCAGACGGTAAACGCATACTATAATCCTACCGCCAACGAGATTGTCTTCCCTGCTGCTATCCTCCAGCCTCCTTTCTTCTATGCTAATGGCGACGATGCTGTCAATTACGGCGCAATCGGTGTCGTCATCGGTCATGAGATGACCCATGGCTTTGATGACCAAGGCAGCCAGTTCGACAAAGTCGGCAACCTTAGCAACTGGTGGAAAGAGGCAGACCGTGAGGAGTTTGAGAAGGTTACCAATAAGTTGGCCGACCACTTTTCCAGCCTCACTGTCATCGACTCTCTCAAGGGCAATGGACGTCTCACCCTCGGTGAGAACATCGCCGACCTTGGTGGTCTGAATATCGCTCATCAAGCCTTCCGCAACACACTGGAGGGCAAGGCAGAGCCCGCTCTCATCGACGGACAGACTGCAGAGCAACGTTTCTTCTACGGATACTCTCGCATTTGGGCTGGCGCAATCCGCCCCGAGGCTCTTTACCAGCAGGTTATGACAGACCCTCACTCAACCGGCCGTCTGCGCGTAAATGGACAACTGCCTCTCCTCGACTTCTTCTATAAGGCATTCGACGTGAAGGAGGGAGACAAGATGTACATGGCTCCAGAGGAGCGCATCGTCATCTGGTAGTTCCCATAAAAAACTTAACACACAGAGGGCAAGTCTCGAAATGGGACTTGCCCTCTTTTGTGTTTAAGAATTAAGTCCAAGCCGTTTATTTGTATGAAGTTGAAGACAGCATTAGAGGTGATATTATACATAAACTTGCTAATTTAGCACCGCCTTACGAAGGCACGAACAACAACAGAGTTCTTGACCTCAGACCTTTCGGGGTTTATTATGAAACTACTATCAATCACTGACTTAGTATTGGGACTGATGACCGAGCATTCGGCCATTCAGGCTGTGGCCGTACTGTCCATAATCATCATGCTGGGACTTGCCTTGTCTAAGCTACGCATCGGCGGCGTCTCTTTGGGGGTTGCATTTGTGTTCTTTATAGGTATCTTGGCCGGGCACTTGGGCTTTAGCCTGGATGCGGACGTGCTACTGTACGTGGAGACATTCGGACTCGTGTTGTTCGTATACGCATTGGGCTTGCAGGTTGGACCAGGTTTCTTCAATTCACTAAGAAACGACGGAATGAAGCTGAACCTTTGGGGACTTGCGTTGATAGCCGTCGGTACGATATTCACCATCGTGTTATGGCAACTTTCACCCGTCGGGTTGGCAGAGATGATGGGCATTTATTGTGGAGCCACGACAAATACGCCAGCCCTTGGCGCAGTGCAACAGACACTTGCTCAGTTCGGGCTATCGGGAGGAGGAGCAGCGCTGGGATGCGCTATCGCCTACCCTCTTGGCGTTGTTGGCGTCATCTTCGCAATGGCTATACTGAAGAAGTTGTTCGTCAAGGGTTTTGACGCATCCAAACACTCACAATATACCTCTGACGAGACTTTTGTGGCACGCTTTGACGTGGTCAACCCTGCAATAAACGGGAAGACTCTGCGAGAGATTGCGGAGATGAGCCACTTGAAATTTATCATATCACGCGTTTGGCGCGGTAAAGAGGTGACAGTGCCACAATCGAGCACGATCCTTTTTGAGGGAGACGGCGTACTGGCTGTCACGACGAAAGACGAAGTGTCAGCCCTTGAGATACTCTTTGGACGGAGGTCTACGGAGGACTGGAACAAGGACGAAATCGACTGGAACAAGGTAGACAACCAAGTAGAGAGCCGAACTTTCGTACTGTCGAACCCTGCATTGAATGGGAAAAGGCTTGGAATGTTGCACTTAGGCAGCACCTACGGAGTGAATATCAGCCGCATAACACGAGGAGACATTCGACTTTTGGCAACATACGACCTTAAACTCCAGTATGGCGACCGTCTGACAACGGTGGGCGAGGCTCAGAATCTTGACAACGTGGCTAAATACCTTGGCAATGCCGTACAGAGCCTCAACGAGCCAAACCTCGGTTCTATATTCCTTGGCATCCTGTTGGGTCTTGGACTTGGCTCTATACCTTTAAGCCTACCAGGTATGACGATGCCCGTAAAGTTGGGCATGGCTGGCGGACCCATAATAGTTGGTATTTTGGCAGGTGCCTTTGGACCATCATTCCACATTATCACGTTTACTACACGCAGTGCAAACTTGATGTTGCGCAAGTTAGGGTTGTCACTTTACTTGGCGTGCCTTGGACTCAATTCAGGACCTCAGTTCTTCGACACCGTAGTCAGACCAGAAGGTCTATTATGGCTTGGCATTGGTTTGGCAGTGACAGTGATACCTGTCGTAATAGTTGGCACCATAATCATCAAGCTGCGCAAATTTGACTTTGGCACTACGTGTGGCATCTTGTGCGGCAGCATGGCCAACCCTATGGCTCTTGGGTATGCGAACGATGCAGCCCATAACGAGTCTCCATCGGTCAGCTATGCTACGGTCTACCCACTTTGCATGTTTATCCGCGTAGTTGTCGTGCAAATTGTGCTTATTGCATTGCTTTAATTGTGATACTCGTCGCCAGCTGACAGATTATATTAACTGCCTCATCAATGTCTATTGTGCTGGTATTTAGTACGATATCGTAGTTGCCTGCAGCCCCCCAACGGCGGTTGGTGTATTTGAAGTAGTGGTTCGCACGGGCTGTATTGACCTCATTGATCTTGTTTATCGCCTCTCGCTCAGAAAGTCCTTCTTTCTTCTCAATACGCCGAGCCGCAAAATCTTTGCCTGACAATATGAAGACACGCAGAAGGTGTTGTCGTCCCTTAAGCACATAGTCAGCGCATCGACCAATCACGACACAAGGAGATTGAGAAGAGACGTTTCGTATAAAACGGCTTTGCGCAACGAAGAGTTTATCGTCGGTGGAGAGGATTGTGCCTTGCGGAATATCATTGCCGAGTATGATGGACTCGAGGAGTTTTGCCGTAGAGATGTTCTGCTCACGGGCTGCAGCCTCTTGTGGAGCGATATTAGCCTCTTGAGCTGCATTCTCAAATATTGCTCGGTCATAGAGATCCATATCCAGACGTTTTGCAACCTTTTGCCCTATTTCCAAACCACCGCTACCATATTGGCGTGAGATGGTAATCACGAGAGGAGCAGCGACTTCGCTATCGGCGACACTGACAACGTCGGCCTCGTGTTCTGTTTTACCCTCGAGAATATTATCGAACCATGCGAGATGCGGAGACAACAGTCGCACCACGATGCCTATATAAACCATTGACACAAGGGTTCCTATGCCTATAAGATCCCATCTCCACGTTCCGAAGAAAGCAATGCAGCACATGAGAGCGATGCATACAAGCGAAGTGTCTACAACAATCTTTACTTTGCTAAATTCCTTGCCAGAGACCTGAGCTATCGCAACCTGCAAGCCCTCACCTGGCATCATGACAGATTTGCAACGCACCTCACAAGCCACACCAACGCCCATGATTGTGCCGCCGGCAAAAGCAAGGAAAAGCCCCCAAGCAAAACCAGCAGCACCAGAACCTGCAGCAAGCGGTTCGGTGATAGCGAGATTGACATCAAGGAAAAAGCTGAATATTGTACCTACGATTAGCTGAAAAAGTTGAAACAACTGATAGCGACGGCGCAGGATTATTATTTGGAGAAGGACAAAAAATGAGTTCATTATGATGGTATAGCCACCAACTGAGAGTGCAGGGATATGCCAGCCGAATAAAGAGACGGACGCATTGCCTGCCTCACTCCAAACGAGAGGGGAAACAGAAATTGCTGAGGCACCAAGATTGGAACGGATAAAGAGCGATGCGCCAAAGGTCAATACATAAAGTGCAGCTAACAGAAGGACATGTTGTCTGAAAAAGTGCGATAGGTTAGATTTCACGTGGAGGTTTTTAACTGTTCTAAGAAGCATGATAGCCACTTCAAATATAGCTAAAAAGAGGACATCATAATCTGAACAAAAGCCAAACTTTAGAGTGGGGGGGTGAGAGCCTGCGCCACACATCCAACGTTATTTGGGCACTGTACGAAAATCTCACAGTAACAACAAGACCGAACCCCTTTCGGGGCTCGGTCTCTCGTTCCAATCTATAAAAAGCTCTACAAGTAGATGTCGTATTTGTCAGTCTCGCCGATGTGGCGTTTCACCTCGCCGTCAGCCCTGATGAGGGAGCGTGGGTTCTCGTCAAGATCACGGTTTTTGTTTTGTCGATCCCTTAATATCTCATCTATTCGCTTCTGCACGGCGGAGTAGTTGTCGCCGAGAGCAATTTTTCTCTCTTTGCCGTTGCCGTATTTTCCTCGTATCGTGTCAAGGGCAAGTTGCTCTATCGTCTTTTTCTGATCTATCGTCTTTTCCTTACGATATTCGATTAACCAATCTCGCTTTTGTTTCTCTTCCTGATCTTGTGCTTCCTTTCGGGCATTCATAATGTCATAATAATCCGAAATTCTCACAGGCCCTGAAAACACCACCCTGTCATCTTCTATCCTATAATTTGGTGCTGGACTACTATTCTCCATCTCGCCTCCATCGGCAAAGATGTGCGCAGGTGAGAAGATGTTGTCGTCCTTGCGTGTGGCGAGGCGACCGCCGTTGGCATAAGTGTTTGTTGGTTGCATAGGCATAAAGAGGTTATCTGGTTGGGCGTTTCGTTTTCTTGCCGCCTCAACTTCGGGAATGTGATATTTCATAGTGTTATAGTGTGTTA
>CAVHUG010000010.1:0-116427 GCA_963639155.1 Pseudobutyrivibrio sp.
TGTGAAAGTAGGAGGTAATTGCCTTTTATGATTAGCATTTACCTCCTACCCGATTGCGCCCCCATCTCCCTTAAATCTCAAATACTTACAAAAAGCAACTTTCAACCCTTCAATATTTTTGCCCCGAGCGTTTAAAATTGCGCTTTGTCTTCTGAAAATTCCGTATATTTGTTATGCCTAAGCGAAAGGCTGACCCCCTTAAACCAATGGCACACATCTAATTACAGCTAAAGGCAATAGAATGAGCAAGACATTCGAGACCGAAAACCGTCTCCCAAATATTATCGGCTCCGGCACCAAGTTCACGGGCGACATTGAGACAAACGGCGACCTTCGAGTCGACGGCATCATCGAGGGCAACATAAAGTCGCAAGGCAAGATAGTCCTCGGCTCTGGCGGCAAGATCGATGGAACCATCAAGTGCGTAAGTGCCGAAATATCAGGCTCTTTTGAAGGAAAAATGGAAGTCTCTGAACTTCTTTCCCTCAAAGCCTCTTCTTACTTCAAGGGCGATATGTCTGTCAACAAGCTCAGCATCGAGCCTGGTGCCAGATTCATCGGCTCTTGCGTCATGGCAGACAAGGAGGGTCCCAAACCCGCTCCCGCCGAACCCAAGAAAGCCTAAAAGCCAGCTCCTATGACACTCGATGGCAAGGAAAAAACAGCGATGGTCATATCTCTTGCCATGGTAGTCTTGGCAGTCGCGCTAGTGCTCTGTTCACTCGCGAGCCATTGCCTCATTTGGGCGGTTCTCATCCTTTTGGCCGCCGAGATGGCAAAAACGATCTTCCTCGTGAAACGTTTTCCCTCCAACGGCGGTAAAAATGTTTTGGGCGGGACGGTAATTGCTGAGCTGTTGACGTTTCTCGTCGCTGCGGCTCTCGTCGCGGTCCTCGTCTACACCTGCGGAGATCTGCGAATCGTCAGCGCATCAGCATTCTGCGCATCGTTCATAGTGTTCAGGGTCTCATCCGGACTCGTTATCTTCAACAGGTCTTGAGTCCCCTGCGGCAAAAACATACCAACAACAGACAACACATCAATAGCCGCCTCGGGCGGTTCACCAAAGTAGCGAAACATATCATCTATGAGCAGGATACTCTCCATACTTGCGGCCATAGCAATGTCGCTCATCTCCACGACAATCTCAGCCCAAACCGACACCACGGCGCAGGCCAATGAGAATGAAATCAACGTCGTCGAAGTCATCAGCCACCACATCAGTGACTCCCATCACTGGAACGTCTTCTCTTGGAACGATGGGAAAAGCTCCATCGACATCCCTCTGCCTGTAATGGTCTACAACAAGGAGAACGGTGATTTCCTCTTCACCCTCTCCTCCTCTTTCTCCGACGGCAACAGCGTCGAGAAGAACGGTGTCGTATACTCCCTTAACGAACACGACAAACTGTGCGCAAACGGCACACGCGACGCCATCTTCGACTTCTCCCTCACCCGCAACGTAGCTTCGGGCATCATGACCTCCGTCATCCTCTTGCTCGTCTTCTGCGGTGCCGCTCGCTCCATCAAGAAGAATAACGGCATCCCTAAAGGTGCGGCTGGCGCGGCGGAATATCTCATGACTTTCGTCAAGGATATCGCCGACGAGCAAATAGGTAAAGAGAAGAGCGCGCGCTTCACCCCCTTCCTCCTAACCCTCTTCTTCTTCATCTGGTTCAACAACCTCATCGGTCTCGTGCCATTCTTCCCAGGCTCGTCAAACCTCTCCGGCAACATCGCCTTCACCGGCATCCTCGCCGTCTTCACGTTCATCGTCACCCACTTCAGCGCAAATAAGCACTATTGGATCGAGACCCTTACCGTCCCCAACGTCCCGGGCGTAATGAAACTCATCATGGTCCCTCTCGAGATCATCACCATGTTCACGCGCCCCTTTACCCTCCTCATCCGTCTCTTCGCAAACATCACTGGTGGACACATCATCGTCATCAGCCTCTTCTCCCTCATCTTCATCCTCGGCACTCTTGCCATCGCGCCTGTATCCATCCTGCTCGGACTCCTCGTCTTCACCCTCGAGCTTATCTTCGGCGCACTCCAAGCATACATCTTCACCGTCCTCTCCGCACTATACATCAGCCTCGCTGTCAATGCGTCAAGTGAGGAGTAATAGTCAAGGACGAAAGAAACAAAAAGCCACAAACATCAGCGAAGCCCTGAGGCACTTAGCCCCGAACTCCGCAAAACAATCGAAATAACAACAACAACTTAAAAAGTAAATAGTTATGACTGGAACAATGATCGCAGTCGGTCTAGGACTGATCGTTATTGGCATCGGAATCGGTATCGGCAAGATCGGCGGCTCCGCCGTCGACGCAATGGCTCGCCAACCCGAGATGGCTGGCAAAATTCAGTCCGCCATGCTTATCGCTGCCGGCATGGTCGAGGGCGCTGGCCTCTTCGCCATCGTCATCGCATTCATCTCATAGTGTAAGCTAACCCACTCAAGTTCACACTATGGACGGACTACTTACTCCAGAACCCGGACTCGTCATCTGGTCCGGACTCACTTTCCTCGTAGTCCTGGCCCTGCTCACCAAATTCGCCTGGAAACCTCTCCTCTCCATGCTCAAAGAGCGTGAAGACGAGATAACCTCCTCCCTCGAGAAGGCCAAAGAGGCACGTCAGGAATACGAGCGCATCGAAGCCCAAAAAGCCCAGATGCTCGCCGAGTCCCGTGCCGAGCGCGACGCCATCCTCAAAGAGGCGCGCGCCAAGGTCGACGCTATGCTCGATGAGGCTAAACGCCGCTCCCAAGAGGAGGGCGACAAACTCATCCAGCAAACCAGGGCTCAAATCGAACGAGAGAAAGCTGCTGCTATCGACGACCTCAAACGTCAAGTCGCGACACTCTCCGTCCAAATCGCTGGAAAGATTATCGAAGACGACCTCAAAGCCGACAACCGACAAGAGCAACTCATCGAGAAATATCTCCAGGAGAGCAACTTCAATTAAACCCTAAGCAATGGACGCAGGACTTATCGCAAGGCGATACGCTACAGTGCTCCGTGACTTCGCCTACGACAAACATCAAATCGACGAAGTCTACAAAGACGCCAACACCGTCAGGCAGGCACTCGCGCAAAGCCCCGAGGCGCAAAAATTCCTCGACTCGCCACTCAGGAAACCCTCCGAAAAGAAAGATTTCCTCCAGGCTGCGCTCAAAGACGCTATCACGCCCGAGACGCTCCAATTCCTCACTTTCCTCGTTGAGAAAGAGAGAATAGCCTACGCCAGCCAAATCCTGCTCGTCTTCCAGTCTCTCTACAAGAAGGACAACAACATCCGCACTGCCAAGGTCACTACGGCACGTGAAATATCTGCGGAGCAAAAGTCCAAACTCGTAGATCTGATAGCCGACAAACTCAAAGCCGCAGGCCGACAAGCTTCCAAAATCGACGCCGAGTTCGTCACCAACCCTTCCATAATCGGTGGCGTAATCCTCGAAATCGACGGACAGCAAGCCGACGGCTCTGTCTCCAGCAAACTGAAGGCTCTGCAGCGACAGCTGACGGTTTAATCACACCTTCCCCCCCACTTTTTACACAACACGACATTCAGCGCATGGAAAAAATAAAAGCCTCCGAAGTGTCCGCAGTCCTCAAGCAACAACTTGAGAACTTCGACACTTCTTCCAAGCTGGAAGAGGTCGGTACGGTCCTTACCGTAGGCGACGGCATCGCTACCGCCTTCGGTCTCGCCAACGTCGAGAGCAACGAACTCGTCGAGGTCGGCAAGGCTATGGGAGTCGTCCTCAACCTCGACCAGGACAGCGTCGGCATTGTCCTCATGAACAATACCGACGAGGTCAAAGAGGGCGACACCGTCAAGCGCACCGGCCGAATAGCTTCTATACGCGTCGGCGATGAAATCGTCGGACGCGTCGTAAACACGCTCGGCGAGCCTATCGACGGCAAGGGCCCCATCGGCGGCAAACTCTACGAGATGCCTCTCGAGCGCAAAGCTCCTCAGGTCCTCTTCCGCCAGCCCGTCAAACGACCTCTACAGACAGGCATCAAGGCCATCGACTCCATGATCCCTATCGGACGTGGACAGCGTGAGCTCATCATCGGCGACCGCCAGACAGGTAAGACCTCTATCGCAGTCGATACCATCCTCAACCAAAAGAGCTTCTACGATGCCGGTGAACCTGTCTACTGCATCTATGTAGCGACAGGACAGAAAGCCTCTACTGTCGCACAAATCGTCGCTACGCTCGAGAAGAACGGCGCAATGGCATACACCACCGTCGTCTCCGCTACCGCCGCCGACGCCCCTGCGATGCAGTACTTCTCGCCTCTCGCAGGCGCCGCCATCGGTGAGTATTTCCGCGACTCGGGTCGCCACGCCCTCATTGTCTATGACGACCTCTCCAAGCAGGCCGTCTCCTACCGTGAGGTCAGCCTCCTCCTCCGTCGTCCACCAGGACGAGAAGCATACCCTGGCGATGTCTTCTATCTCCACTCTCGCCTCCTCGAGCGTGCCGCCAAGATCGTCGAGAACGATGAACTTGCCGCCAAGATGAACGACCTCCCCGAAGATCTTAAGCCTATCGTCAAGGGCGGTGGCTCTCTCACCGCGCTCCCAATCATCGAGACGCAGGCAGGCGATGTCGCTGCGTATATCCCGACCAACGTCATCTCCATCACCGACGGTCAGATATACCTCGAGAGCAACCTCTTCAACGCTGGCGTCCGCCCTGCCATCAACGTCGGTATCTCCGTGTCACGTGTCGGTGGCTCCGCGCAGATCAAGAGTATGAAGAAGGTCGCAGGTACGCTCAAACTCGACCAGGCACAGTTCCGAGAGCTCGAGGCGTTCTCCAAGTTCGGCTCCGACCTCGACGCCAGCACCATGGCAGTCCTCGACAAGGGTCGCAAGAACGTCGAGATCCTCAAGCAGCCTCTCCACACTCCTTACACCGTCGAGAAGCAGATCGCCATAATCTATTGTGGCACAAACGGTCTTCTCCGCGACGTCCCTCAAGACAAGGTCGCCCAGTTCGAGTCCGAGTTCCTTGAGGAAATGGAGCTTCAGCACAAGGATGTGCTCAACTCTCTCGCCGCAGGCAAAATTGATGACACCATCACTGCCGCCATCCGCGAGACTGCTGCTGAGGTCGCTAAGCGTTTCGCTAACTAACGAGGGAGGACAGGCAGATGGCTAATCTCAAAGACATCAGGACGAGAATCCACTCGGTGCAGTCTACCAGACAGGTGACAAGCGCCATGAAGATGGTCTCCGCCGCCAAACTCAAAAAGGCCCAGAACGAGGTCGCCAAAGTGCGCCCATTCGAAGCCAAACTCTCACAGATAATAGCTTCCCTCGGCTCTTCTGTCGCTAATGTCGAGCTTAACTACCCCGCTTTCCGCAAGACGACTAAGAACGCTAAGACCCTCATCGTGGCAATAGCCTCCGACAAAGGGCTCGCCGGCGCTTTCAATGCCAATATTGTCAAGGAAGTTGAGAGCCTGCTCGCCACGACGCTCAGCGAAGAGGCGCAAAAGGGAATGGTCGAGATCCTCACAATAGGCAAGCAAGTCATCAAAGGTCTCCGCTCTCGTAAGGTCAAAGTACACGCCACGGAAACGACAGATTTCTTCGACAACTTCTGCCTCAAGACCGTCTACGATGTCGCCGACGATATCCGCCGACGCTTCGAGACCAAGGAACTCGCCAAAGTCATCCTTATCTACAATAAGTTCATCAACACCGCCGTTCAGGAGGTCTCACAAGTCCAACTTCTACCCCTCAAGATCGAGCAGGCTGAAGACAACGGGGCTGTCAACGACTTCATTGTAGAGCCAAGCAAGGAGGAGGTCCTCGAAGACCTGATCCCCCAAGCTATAAGGATCAGACTACTGTCCGTAGTCAAGGAATCGATGGCGTCTGAACACGGTGCTCGCATGACTTCCATGCACAAGGCAACCGACAACGCCACCACACTCCTCGGCGATCTGCAACTCCAATACAACAAGGCCCGACAGACCGCCATCACCAACGAGCTTATCGAAATCGTCAGCGGTGCTTCCGCCCTCAACGGCTAACATCACCCAAACAGACGAATACCGATACTCCATAACGGCGGCCCTCTGACCACGACAAGTGGCGCGAGGGTCGCCTTTTTTAACCTCAACACACAAGCCGAAGTCAACTTTTATTTGCTATCTTAGCAACACCATGAATACAATTGAAGAGCTCTACAAGGCTTTCCTCTCGTCAACAGGCGTCTCAACAGACACCCGTACCATAACACCAGGCTCCCTCTTCGTCGCGCTCAAAGGCGACAACTTCGACGCCAACACCATGGTCGCGCAGGCCCTCGACCGCGGCGCAGCTTTCGTAGTGACCTCCAACACCGATTTCGACTCCGACCCTCGTGCCTTCATCTCAACCGACACCCTCAAGACCCTTCAACAACTCGCCACGTACCATCGCCAGCAACTCTCCATCCCCGTCATCGGCATAACAGGCACCAACGGCAAGACGACAACCAAGGAGCTGACGGCTGCGGTTCTCTCCCAAAAATTCAAAACCACAGCCACCCAAGGCAACCTCAACAACCACATAGGCGTACCTCTCACCATTCTCTCCATAAACTCCGAAGCCCAAGCCGCAGTCATTGAGATGGGGGCAAGCCACCCGGGCGAGATCGCCCAACTCGCAGCCATAGCCCAACCATCCATGGGGCTCGTCACAAATGTAGGCATCGCCCATATCCAAGGCTTCGGCTCTTTCGAGGGGGTCAAGCAGACCAAAGCCGCCCTATACAAGCAGCTCATCGCTACAAACGGAACTGCCATCTACGATCCCGATAATGACGACATAGTCGCCATGGTGGCAGACTATGATAACATCGTCCCCTACATCGCCGCAAAGGCCGTCAACCCCGAGTCCGAGACCCTCGACATCGAATGGGCAGACGCCTCGCGCGCCCACTTCGTCAATACACACCTCTGCGGAGACTACAATCTCAAAAACGCGCAAGCTGCCATAACCGTCGGACTCCTCCTCGGCGTCGAGCCCGACAAGATCGACGAAGCCATCGCCTCCTACGTCCCGACCAACGGGCGAAGCCAACTCCTCCAGACGAAGCGCAACCACGTCATAGTCGACGCATACAACGCCAACCCCAGCAGCATGAACGCCTCCCTCGACAACTTCGCCCGACATGCAGCCGACCATAAGTGCGTCATCCTCGGAGCCATGCGAGAACTCGGTGTTGAGCAAGATCCGCAACATCTCCACATCCTCCAGCGTCTCGCCGCTCTCCACCTCGATGCCGCAATCCTCATAGGACCCGAATACGCCAAGTTCAAAGACCTGTTCCCCGACTTCACATACTTCGACGCCACGCCCGACGCCATCCCCGAAGTCCAAAAACTCTCCGGCAAATACATCCTCCTCAAAGGCTCAAACTCCAACAAACTCAGCCAACTGACAGAATCTCTCTAACGCAAAAACATATTCCACCCATAATGAAACGTTTTCTCACAGTAGGTGATATCGGCAACCTCGACGAGGCCCTCCGCGAAGCCCGCGACGTAAAAGCCAACCCCTTCAAATGGCAAGACCTCGGACGCAACAAGACCATCATCCTCGTCTTCTTCAACTCCAGCCTCCGCACCCGACTCAGCTCCCAAAAGGCTGCGCAAAACCTCGGCATGAACGCCATCGTCCTCAATATCGATAAAGACAGCTGGAAACTCGAGACAGAGATGGGCATCATCATGGACGGCGACAAGAGCGAACATCTCCGCGAGGCCATCCCCGTAATCGGCAGCTACTGCGACATCATCGGCGTACGCTCCTTCGCCCGCTTCGAGAGCCGCGACTTCGACTATCAGGAGACCATTATCAACCAGTTCCTCCAATACTCAGGCCGCCCCGTCATAAGCCTCGAAAGCGCGACACGACACCCGTGCCAAGCCTTCGCCGACCTCATCACCATCGACGAGCATAAGACCAAGAAACGTCCTAAGGTCGTCCTCTCTTGGGCTCCACACCCCCGTGCGCTCCCACAGGCTGTGCCCAACTCTTTCGCAGAGTGGATGAAGGTCGCCGATGTCGATTTCGTCATCACATGCCCCGAAGGCTACGACCTCGCTCCTGACATCATGGAGGGGGCGCACCTCGAGCGCGACCAGAAGAAGGCTTTCGAAGGTGCCGACTTCATCTACGCCAAAAACTGGTCTTCCTACGAGAGCTACGGCCAGATCCTCTCAAAAGACATGAGCTGGACCGTCGACGCCGAGCACATGAGCTGGACCAACAACGCCAAGTTCATGCACTGCCTCCCCGTCCGTCGAAACATGATCGTAACCGACGAGGTCATCGATAGTCCCAATAGTCTCGTAATCCCCGAGGCCGCCAACCGCGTTGTCTCCGCGCAAGTCGTCATGAAGCGTATGCTCGAAGGCCTCAAGTAACCAGTGCTTATATAAGCAAAAACAATAGCCGCCCGGCAGCCTCGCGCTGTCGGGCGGCAACGCTTATCTCCCTTTCTTATAACTTTATTCACATCCTAAAAACACTCTTTTCCCTTTCAAATAATTATATTTGGGTCTAAAATACCGATACCTCCACACCAAGACCAGCCTCGTGCCGGTCTCTCTATCAACATATTATCTCAGATGAGCGAAGTCCTTCTCGAGGCCCTGATGCAACTTTTCGCGCTCCTGACCGACGTCAAACATGTCGGCGGTAACGTTGGCCGCACTAAAGTAGGCGAATACCTGGCGCTGCAATTCAATGCCGAGTACGTCGCCAAATTCCTCAAACGCTACGACTTCTACATCGCCAAATTCCATACCCAGGCCGGTCCGCAGTCTGACGATGAGGCACACGAGCGAGCCAAGGAGAACATCCGACGGATGAGGTGCATCTGCGCCGACATCAACCTCGAGATCGATCTCGAGGAGAAGATCCTGCTCCTCTCCTCCATGCTCAACTATATCGCAAAACCCGATATCAGCTATGACGAGGAGCGTTTCGTCGACGCCCTCGCCGACCTCCTCCGCATCCCACCCGACGACTACTGGAACATCAAGACTTTCACCCTCGCCGTCCCCTCCGATGTAGTCGACAAGAGCAGGCTGCTCGTCATAAATGGTCGACCCGAGAAAGTCCACCCCGATGTCAAACATATATATATCAGTAAGTTTGGCGTCAGCGTATGGGTGCTCCACATCAAGTGCACCAACACTTTCCTCTTCCGCTACGATGGTGGACGAAACCTCTATCTGAGCGGCCATAAGCTCGACGCCAACAAGGTATACCCGATGGCACCAGGCGGTGTCATCAACACCTCCCATGTCCGCCCTGTCTACTATGGACACATCGCCGAGAAGTTCATAACCCGACCCGACACCGGGAGAATCATGTACCGCGCCGTCGATGTTGAGTACAAGTTCTCCGATACAGTCGTCGGCATCCACAAGTTCAGCTTCCTCGGCAAGAGCGGACAGCTCGTCGGCGTAATGGGTGGCTCCGGATCCGGCAAGAGTACGCTCATGAACCTCCTCTGCGGCAAACTCCGACCCAGCCAAGGAAAGATAACAATCAACGGCTACGACCTCCACTCCGAGCAGAAAGCCCTCAAAGGCGTCATAGGCTACGTCCCGCAAGACGATATGCTCAACGAGGAGCTGACCGTCTACGAGAACCTGTGGTTCAACGCGCGCCTCATATTCAGCAATAAGTCCAGACAAGAGAAGCAGCACCTCATTGAGAAAGCCCTCCAGGACTTCGACCTCGTCGAAGCCCGCGACCTCAAAGTCGGCACCCCTCTCAACAAAGTCCTCAGCGGCGGTCAGCGCAAGCGACTCAACATCGCCCTTGAGCTTATGCGCGAACCCTCCATCCTCTTCGTCGACGAGCCGACGTCAGGACTCTCCAGCTCCGACTCCGAGAAGGTAATGGCCCTCCTCAAGCGACAAGTCCTCAAGGGGAAGCTCGTCATTATCAACATCCACCAGCCCAACAGCGACATCTATAAGCTCCTCGACAAGCTCCTCATCATCGACCAGGGCGGCTACATAGTCTACAATGGCAACCCTATGAACGCCATTGTCTATTTCAAAAAGAAAGCCCACTACGTAAACCCCGAGGAACGAGAGTGTTACCTCTGCGGCAACGTCAAGACGGGACTCCCCCTACGCATCATCGAGACGCGCATGGTCGACCCATCTGGCAAGCTCATACGTAAGCGCAAGGTGACTCCACAAGAGTGGTACAAGGTCTATTGCGACGAGTTCGAGGCAAGCTTCGACTGGAAACAAAAGAAGGCGACCATCAAGGAGAAGCTCCCCGAAAACCTATATAGCATCCCGCGACGAAGCAGCCAGTTCACGACATTCGTCCTCCGCGACGCCCTGAAGAAGCTGAAGGATACGCAATACATGCTCCTCAACCTCCTTGAGGTGCCTATCCTCGCACTGCTCCTCTCTTTCGCCACCCACTACATCGGCGCGGCGGGAGCCTACACTCTATCCGCCAATTCCAACCTCCCCACATACCTCTTCATGTGCGTCGTCGTCGCCATCTTCGTCGGTCTGAACACCAGTGCCGAGGAGATGATAAAAGACCGAAAGCTACTCATGCGCGAGCAGTTCCTAAACCTCAGCCGCTCCTCCTACCTCAACGCCAAGATCGCCAACCTCCTTGCGCTCTCCATGTTGCAGACTGCCATGCTCGTCTGCATCGGACACTATATAATGGGAATCCCGCTTTGCCACTGGTTCGCCCACGCCGTTGTGCTCTTCACGACTTTCGCCTTCGCCATAATATTCGGACTCAACATCAGTAGCGGCCTCAAGACCGCCGTGTCCATCTATATCTCAATCCCGTTGGTCATCGTCCCGCAGCTCCTCTTTAGCGGCACCATGGTAAACTTCGACCGTCTCCACCCGATACTCGCCAACCGCGAGTACACCCCAGTCATCGGCGACATCATGGTCTCCCGCTGGGCCTACGAGGCTCTCGCCGTAGACCAGTTCGTCCACAACCCCTACGAGGAGCGCTTCTTCCAAGCCGAGGTGCTGCGCAGCCAGGCATCCTACGCCCTTGGCGCATGGCTCCCCGAACTGTCGTCAATAAATAGGCAATGCCAATCTGGCTCCACTAATGGCGCGCTCCTCCTAAGCGAAATCTCTCGTGTCCAGGAGGATCTCGGCGTCAGGCTCCCTGACTCCCTCGCCATGCCTGTCGCCTACACTCCGTCACTCGCCCACAAGGTCGATGACGCGATAGATTTCCTCAAGGGCGCCGCCCGCGCGCATTTCCAACAAGCTAACGCCCTATGCGACAGCATTGCAAAGCAAGCAGTGCGTGAACTCGGTTCGCCCGATGCGCTCGCAGCTCTCAAACACGCCTCCACCAACGACGCCCTGAGCCGACTCGCGCAAGGACGCGACGACTTCGAGCAGCTCGTCGTCCATCCCGATAAGATCGTCCGCCGACGCCAGCCCGTATTCTACGTCCCCGACAATACACACGGCCGCGCCCACCTCTATGCGCCGGCCAAGCGCATTGGCGATACCTTAATCCCGACACTCGTCTTCAACTGCCTCGTCGTCTGGGCCTTCATCGGTGTCCTCTACTTCACGCTCTACTTCGACCTCCTGCGACGCTTCCTCTCCTACTTCGAGGACCTCCGCAAGCGCCGACTCAACAAGCGTCTCCAAAAACTTCGCATTTAACCTGACCATCATAACCTAACCAATCGCTCCCCACCCAACAATACAACATGGAAGAACTTCAGAAACTTATCGACGCCGCATGGGACGACCGCTCGCTCCTCGAAAAAACAGAGGTGCGTGAAGCCATCGACCATATCGTCGACCTCCTCGACAAAGGCCAGCTCCGCGTGGCTCAACCAGACGAGACAGGTGAAAATTGGACTGTCAACCAGTGGGTCAAAAAGGCCATCATCCTCTACTTCCCCATCCACGAGATGAAGACCATCGAGACCAACCCCTTCGAGTGGTATGACAAGGTCCCTCTCAAACATGGCTACGCCGAGATGGGGGTCCGTGCCGTCCCCCACGCCGTCGCACGCTATGGCTCTTTCATCGAGAAAGGAGCAGTCCTCATGCCCTCTTTCGTAAATATCGGCGCGCACGTAGGTAGCGGCACCATGGTCGACACATGGGCCACCGTCGGCAGCTGCGCGCAAGTCGGACGCGGTGTCCACCTCAGTGGCGGTGTCGGCATCGGCGGCGTTCTCGAGCCTGTCCAAGCCGCTCCCGTCATCATTGAGGACCACGCCTTCATCGGCTCCCGATGCATAGTCGTAGAGGGCTGCCACGTAGGCCACGAGGCCGTACTCGCCGCCGGATGCGTCCTCACCGGCTCTACAAAGATTATCGATGTAACAGGTCCCGAGCCCGTAATAACCAAGGGCTATGTCCCTCCACGCTCCGTCGTAATCCCCGGATCTTTCGTTAAGAAATTCCCTGCTGGCGAATACGCAACCTCCGCCGCGCTCATCATCGGACGCCGTAAGGAGTCGACTGACAAGAAGACTTCTCTCAACGACTGCCTCCGCGACTTCGACATCAGCGCATAAATCTCACTATATTTGTGGCGCGGAATCGCCACCCGGCGACTGCGCCACAAATATAACCTTCCCGCCACCGCCTCCGTAAAAACGTTTACGAGGTGCGGTCATGCGGCTCTCCCGACAACAACACGACAATGGACAAACAACAGTACGACGAAGATATCCGCCAGGCAGTAAAGACCCTCCGCGAAGGCGGCATCATTCTCTACCCCACAGATACGGTTTGGGGCATAGGCTGCGATGCCACAAACCCCGAAGCCGTCGCCAAAATCTACGCCCTAAAGCAAAGGGCAGAATCCAAGAGCATGCTCGTCCTCGTCGACTCCCCAGCCCGCGCGCAGCTTTACGTCCGCGACATCCCTGATGCCGCCTACGACATGATGGAGCTTACCAACAAGCCTCTAACGCTCATCCTCGACGGCGCCAAGAACCTCGCGCATAACCTTATAGCCGAAGACGGCTCCATAGGCATCCGAGTGACCTCCGAGAGCTACAGCCACGACATCTGCTACCGCTTCGGCAAAGCCATCGTCTCCACATCCGCCAACATCTCCGGCCAGCCCTCTGCCGCCATTTTCCCAGAAATCTCGCAAGAGATAAAAGACGGCGTCGACTACATCGCACAATTCAGGCGCGACGACAGCTCCAAGTCCAAGCCCAGCAGCATCATAAAGCTTAAAGCCGACGGGCAAGTCACCATCATCAGGCCATAGCCCCCCAAAAAATGATTAAGAAGCAGTACCCCATAGATGTCGTCAACTACCCCTTCAAGGTCAAAACCGACATCCAACTCCGTTTCAACGACCTCGATGGCTACGGGCACGCAAATAACAGCTCAATGCAGGCCTTCTTCGACATCGGACGTGCCGAGTACCTCCGTGAGTGCTGTGGCGTCGACTTCTATAAGGGCGACTCCACGATGCTCGTCGTCTCCTACTCCACCGACTTCCTTCAGCAGGTCCATCTCGAAGACAACATCGAAGTCAGGGTCGCGGTCTATCGCATCGGCTACAAGAGCATCAGCATGATCATGGCGCTCGTCAACAAGAACACCGGCAACGTGTGCGCCGTCTCTGACTCCGTCATGTCCGGTTTCAGTAAGAGGACGCAAGCCAGCATCCCCATCCTCGAACGTTGGAAGGAGAAAATTGCACAAATTGAAGGCAAACAGTTCTGATTGATCCCAATCAAAAAAAGACTTCGTTAAGACGACAAACCTCTTCCGTATCTTTTTGTATCTTTGGTTATGCTTTCCATAGAATCAATACAAGCCGACGTCGACAAATGGCTCGCCGAAATCGACTTTGGCAAAGAGCCGCGCAACCTCTACGACCCCGTGCGCTACTCCATGAGTCTCGGCGGCAAAAGGCTCCGACCGACACTATGTCTCGCCACTTGCGCGCTCTTTAAAGACGATTATCAGCAAGCCAAATGGCCTGCGCTCGCCATCGAAGTGTTCCATAACTTCACCCTCCTCCATGACGACGTCATGGACAAAGCGACAATAAGGCGCGGCAAACCAACCGTCGCCACAAAATATGGCCTCAACACGGCAATCCTAAGCGGTGACGCCATGCTCATCCAGGCCTACATCCTCCTCCAACAAACCGACTCCCCCTCTTTCTCCCTCATAACCGACGCTTTCAACCAAGTAGCGCGTGAGGTATGCGAGGGACAACAGCTCGACATGGACTTTGAGACGCGTGACGACGTCACGGCTTCCGAATACCTCGAGATGATTCGTCTCAAGACAGCCGTCCTCCTCGCCACGGCCATAAAGATAGGCTCCCTTGCTGGTGGCGCCACCGCCCAAGAGACCCAAGCCCTCTACGAGTACGGAATCCTTATCGGTCTCGCCTTCCAGCTCCAAGACGACCTCCTCGACAGCTTCGGCGACGAGGCTACTTTCGGCAAGGCTATCGGTGGCGACATTATGGAGAACAAGAAGACATTTCTCCTCATCAAAGCCTACGAAGGCGCCGACGCGCAGCAGAAACGCGAGCTGACGGCCTGGATGAACAACAACAACGCCGTCCGCGAAGAAAAAGTAGCCGCCGTCCGCGACCTCTTCGAGGTGACGGGCGCAAGGGCTGCGACTGAGAAGAAGGTTGAAGATCTATTCGCTCAGGCAATGTCCAAGCTCCGAGAGATGGAAATCCCCGCCGAGGGAAAACGTTGCTTCATCGACTACGCCAACAAACTCTTCAAACGAGACAAATAATTAAACCCCACATCATACACATTATATGGCAAAGAAAGGCAAGATCATCCAGATAGTCGGCCCTGTGGTAGACGTCGCTTTCGACGCCGCCGAGGACGGACTTCCAGAGATTTACGATGCCCTGGAAATCACACGCGACAACGGCGATACCCTCATCGCCGAGTGCGAGCAGCACATTGGCGAGAACACCGTCCGATGCATAGCCATGGAGTCCACCGATGGTCTCCGCCGCGGCATGGACGCCATCGCCACCGGCTCCCCAATCATGATGCCTAACGGCGAGAACGCGCGAGGTCGACTCCTCAACGTCATCGGTCAGGCTATCGACGGCATGCCAACACCCAAAAAGGATGGCGGCAGCCCAATCCACAAGCCCGCCCCTTCCTACGAGGAGCTGACCACCGAGAGCGAGGTCCTCTTCACAGGCATCAAGGTTATCGACCTTATCGAGCCTTACGCCAAGGGCGGTAAGATCGGTCTCTTCGGCGGCGCAGGCGTCGGCAAGACTGTCCTTATTCAGGAGCTTATAAACAACATCGCTAAAGGTCACAACGGCCTCTCCGTCTTCGCCGGCGTCGGCGAACGTACCCGTGAGGGCAATGACCTTCTCCGTGAGATGATTGAGAGCGGCATCGTCAACTATGGCGAGGCTTTCAAAGAGAGCATGGAGAAAGGTGAATGGGATCTTAGCAAAGTAGACCACGAAGCCCTCGCGAAGTCGCAGTGCACAATGGTCTTCGGTCAGATGAACGAGCCTCCTGGAGCACGTGCCCGTGTCGCTCTCTCTGGTCTTACTGTGGCAGAGAGCCTCCGCGACGGCGACGGCAAAGGTGCCGGCCGTGACATCCTCCTCTTCATCGACAACATCTTCCGTTTCACGCAGGCAGGTTCCGAGGTCTCCGCACTTCTCGGACGTATGCCTTCCGCCGTAGGTTACCAGCCAACCCTCGCCTCCGAGATGGGCGCGCTCCAAGAGCGTATCACCTCCACGAAGCACGGCTCTATCACCTCCGTCCAGGCCGTCTACGTCCCTGCCGACGACCTTACCGACCCCGCACCGGCGACGACCTTCGCCCACCTCGACGCCAAGACCGTCCTCAGCCGTAAGATCGCTGAGCTCGGCATCTACCCGGCCGTCGACCCTCTCGACTCCACGTCACGTATCCTCACCCCAGAGATTGTCGGCAAAGCCCACTACGAGTGCGCCGAGCGCGTCAAGCAGCTCCTCCAGCACTACAACGAGCTTCAAGACATCATCTCCATCCTCGGTATGGAGGAACTCTCTGAGGAAGACAAACTCGTCGTCGCACGCGCACGCCGTGTACAACGCTTCCTCTCCCAGCCGTTCTTCGTCGCCGAGCAGTTCACGGGCCTCAAGGGTGCCTATGTCTCCATCGAGGACACCATCAAGGGCTTCAACATGATTATGGACGGCGAGCTCGACAAGTACCCCGAGGCTGCTTTCCACCTCGTCGGCACCATCGAGGAGGCCATCGAGAAAGGCGAGAAGCTCCTCAAAGAGGCCGCCAAAGCTTAATACGCATAGGATATGGAAACACCACTCAACCTGGAAATCGTTTCGCCCGAAAACGTCCTTTTCAGCGGCGACATTCAGATGGTCGAGATGCCAGGCAGGAACGGACGTTTCGCCATCCTCCGCAATCACGCACCCATCATCGCCACCCTTGGCGACGGCTCAATCCGCGTCAAGACCGATAAGGGCGAGGAACTGGCTTTCCCTTGCCAATCCGGCTATGTCGAATGCAAGGAGAATAAAGTCTCAATCCTCCTGAGCGCATAGACCTAAGCACATTAATCAGTAAGGGTCGCGACAGTCTTCCTGTCGCGACCCTTACTGATTTATCTCGTCCCGTAGCCACTAACTAATGGGTCACGTATTTGTCTTGAGCGTAGAGCAGCTTGCCCATGGCAGGCTCAAAAAGCCATTTGGACGCTATGGGAGATGGAAGGTGAAGGAGCATCTTGACGCGACGCGCGCTTAGTGTCGTGAATGCCACGCCTGGGAACGCCTCTTGTGCCATGTCGGCGAGAGCCGCATTGCGCGGTGCGCAGATGACGCGCTTACCTGCCGTGCTGTCGTCAGTCAATGCGTCGGCTACGCTCTTGGCTACGTCGTTTGCCGTGGCGAATGCGCTACGCATGGGTGGCAACGCCCGTCCTCCACGCGATACGAAGTCCCCTATCGTGGGGCATAGCTCGTCGGTTATCCATCCTGCGCAGATGGTCGTTACCTTCGTCCCTCGCTCGGCAGTCTTCCATGTCTCCATCTCGCTGCGGAAGAGGCTGACTTCCAATGTGGTGCGGTCGTCGTCAGACAAGTAGGGTGTGTCGATGTCGACAGGTGCGGACGTTGTCTGCCGCCCGAGGTTGAGTATCGAGCCAAGGTGGACAAGCCGCCCGACGCCTTCCGTCTCCATGGCGAGGCATAAGGCTTTGACTCCATCTACGTTGGTGCGCCAAACTCTCTCTCTGTCGCGGCTCCTGAATGACATGTCGGCAATGGTGGATACTATTGCGTCATGGTCTGCGATGGCATCGCGCAGGGCTTCGATGTCGAAGAGGTCGATACGTCCCTCCGCTGCCCCGTCTGCCGTGCAGCTCACCACATTCACGTCCATACCGCGCTGGGTGAGTGCATTGGCTATGACTCCATCCACTACTCGCCCACAGCCGACTACGGCCACACGCAAGGGCGAGTGGCGGACTCTTTCGGCAGGGTTTGGAGTCATGTTTTGCAGGGTCTTTGTGGCAAGCATCGCATTGTTCGTTCTGTGGGCAAAAATAGCTAAATTCACCCTCATATAATAACTGCCAATGGCACTCAACTACATCTGGATATTCTTCATCTTGACGGCGGCCGTAGTGTCTCTCGTCCAATGGTGTGTGACGGGCGACTCGTCGGTCATAGCTTCTGTTGTCTCATCAACATTCTCGTCGGCCAAGAACGGTTTCGAGATTTCACTCTATCTGACAGGAGTGCTGACCCTTTGGATGGGGTTGATGCGTGTCGGCGAGGCAGGAGGGGTGGTCGGAGGACTGAGCCGTGCCATCTCACCGCTCTTTTCCCGCCTTTTTCCTGGTGTTCCCAAGGGTCATCCCGCCTATGGCGCTATGACGATGAACATAGCAGCCAATATGCTGGGTCTTGATAACGCCGCGACACCTATGGGGCTGAAGGCCATGAGCGAGCTTCAGACGCTCAACCCCAAGAAGGAGGTCGCCACTAATGCGCAGATAATGTTCCTCGTCCTCAATACGAGTGGCTTGACCATTATCCCTGTCACCATAATGGCCTATCGCCAGCAGTGTGGAGCGGAAAATCCTGCCGACATCTTCCTGCCTCTGCTGCTCGCCACGTTCTGCTCGACGCTGGCTGGTCTTGTGGCGGTGTCTATCGTGCAGAGGATCAACTTGTTTAACCGAGTCGTGATGTCATATCTCGGTGCGGCGGTGCTGTTGATAGGCGGCATTGTCTATGCTGTCAACGGCATGCCGCGCGAGAGAGTTGAGTCTTTGTCGGTCGGCATCTCGAGCGCGATATTGCTTCTCGTCATAGCCGCCTTTGTCATTATGGCCATGAGGCGCAAGGCTAATGTCTATGATACGTTTATTGACGGGGCAAAGGACGGGTTCAAGACGGCTGTGTCGATAATCCCGTTCCTCGTGGCGATGCTCGTGGCGGTGGGAATGTTCCGTGCGAGTGGCGCACTCGACTTTCTGCTTGACGGCATCCGTTGGTGCGTCACGGCAGTCGGCGCCGATGGCCGTTTTGTCGATGCTTTGCCAACCGCGTTCATGAAGCCGCTTAGCGGCAGCGGTGCGCGCGGCTTTATGATAGAGTGCATGAACACGTGTGGTCCCGACTCTTTCGCCGGTCGTCTGTCATGCCTTTTCCAAGGAGCCGCCGATACGACGTTCTTCATCCTTGCCGTCTACTTTGGCTCTGTCGGTATTAAGGATACTCGCCATGCCGTGGCATGTGGGCTTATTGCCGACGTGGCGGGCGTCATTGCCGCTATCGCCATCGCCTATTTCTTCTTCGGGTAGCGTATTGCGATACATGTAGATAAAAAAGAGAACGACTCAAGCTAAAGCCTGAGGCGTTCCCTTTTTGTCTATTACCCGTTTTATATACTATACAGAAACTTCTCCTTTAATATGCGGCCACGCTTGGTAGTTCTCGAGAGAGAAATCTTCGAAGGAGAAGTCGTTGATGTCCGTTATTGTAGGATTGAGGCGCATTGTCGGGAGAGGGTAGGGTGTGCGGGTCAGTTGTTCGCGTATCTGGTCGAGATGGTTGAGGTAGATATGGGCGTCGCCGAGAGTGTGGACAAATTTGCCCGGTCGGAGACCACACACCTGCGCCACCATCATGGTAAGCAGCGCATATGACGCGATGTTGAACGGGACGCCGAGGAAAACGTCACCGCTGCGCTGGTAGAGTTGGCAGCTGAGTGCGCCATTGGCGACGTAGAATTGGAAGAGGACGTGGCAGGGTGGGAGTTTCATCTCGTCGACTTCGGCAACGTTCCATGCGCTGACGATCAGCCTGCGCGACTCGGGGTTTTTCTTTATCTGCTCTATGACGTTGGCAATCTGGTCGACAGAGCCTCCATTCTCGTCGGGCCATGAGCGCCACTGGTGTCCATAGACGGGACCAAGCTCTCCGTTCTCATCTGCCCACTCATTCCAAATCCTTACGCCATGCTCTTGGAGCCAATGGACGTTGGTCGAACCCTTGAGGAACCAGAGCAGCTCGTAGATGATGGACTTGGTATGGAGCTTTTTTGTCGTGAGGAGGGGAAAGCCTTCGGCGAGGTCGAAAGACATCTGATGACCGAAGACGCTTATGGTGCCGGTGCCGGTGCGGTCGCCGCGCTTGTTGCCTTCGGACAAGATGCGGCGCGCAAGGTCGAGGTATTGTTTCATAGGAGGTCGGTTGGAGTGTAAGGTTGTTAAGAACCGAACGTGCGCTCGAACCAGTTAGCGGGTTTGAGCGCGGAGGAGACATGCCTCAGGTCGGCGAGCATGTCGGTCGCCGTGGCGTATCGCCCTTCGACGCCCTTGCGGAGCGTGTCGGTTATCTCGTCGGGGCTGAGGCGTCTGGGCGGCAGGCGGAACGGCTGCTTGTAGGCTGCCCGGCTCAGGACGGCGAAGAGGCTGTCGGTCATACGCCCTGGCTTCTTCATCGGGTATGTGAGTTGCAGATTTATCAGTACCTCGGGGTTGCAGTCGGTATAGGGCGTTTTGCCCATGACGAGGTGGTAGATTGTCGTGGCGAGGGCGAAGAGGTCCGCGTCAGGGCCGACAAGCTCGTTGTGCTTGAGGAGCATCTCGGGCGGCGAGTAGATGAGGGCGAACTGGGTGCGCGCCGTGCCGTCGTAGGGGAGCGTCATGGCTTGCTCGAAGTCGATGATGGCGACGTTGGAGAAGTCGCATTTGGTGATGTCGGCGTCGGGCTTGTGGCGCAAGACGATGTTGGACGGCTTGATATCTCGGTGCACGACGCCGAGGGCGTGGATGGCTTCGAGAGCCTTGAGGACGGCTATGCCCATTTTGACATAGTTGTTCTCGTCAATGTGACCATAGACCTTCTTGTTGGCGAAGATGGTTTTAAGGTCGGTGCCCTCAATGAGTTCGCGGACTACGTATAGCCGTCCGTCGTCGCCCGTGAAGACGTCTATTATGTGGGCAGCGTCGGGGCGGTCGAGTGTTCTGAGTCTGTCGAGGACCTTGACGAGTCCCTCGCCGTGGCGTTCGAGAGCCTTTACCGTGACGGGGCGCCCCGAGGCGTCGTGACCCGTCATGACGCCGCCGAACTTGCCTCGACGACCCATTGTGCCGTTGAGAGTGTATGTGCCGGATGCGCCGTTGAGGGTCAGGTTGTCGTCCATGGGGTGGGGGAGTGCGGACTCCTGCTTTTATTTTTTGTTGAAGCCGAGGATGTGTAGCATGTCCTCAGGGCGTTGCTCTTCGTTGAAGAGGTAGTCGACGATCTGACCATTGTCGTCGCGGTCGATGACCACGTGCTTGGGGCTTGGAATGAGGCAGTGCTTGATGCCGCCGTAGCCGCTGAGCGAGTCTTGGTATGCACCGGTGTGGAAGAAACCGATATAGAGGGGCTCCTTGTCGTTGGGGTCGACGCACGGCATGTAGACCTGCTGGTTGAGATCCTCTGTGTTGTAGTAGTCGGCGTGGTCGCAGGTGATGCCTCCGATGTTGACGCGCTGGTATGGCTTGTCCCACTTGTTGATGGGGAGGAGGATGAACTTCTCTGCTATGCCCCAGCTGTCGGGGATGGTTGTCATGAGGCTGTTGTCGATGAGGTACCACAGCTCGGTGTCGTTCTGCTGCTTGGCCTCGACGACTTTGAAGATTACGGCACCAGTCTCGCCGACGGTGTAACGGCCGAACTCGGTGATGATGTCGGGGTCGTCGATGTCCTCGTTTTGGCAAACCTCTTTGAGGCTGCGGACGAGCTCGTTGACCATGTATTTATAGTCGTAGTCGAAGGCGAGGTTGTTGCGGATGGGGAGTCCGCCGCCGAGGTCGATGATGTGGAGCGTGTCGCACTGCTTCTTGAGGTCGGCGTAGAGCGATATGGCTTTTTGGTACGCGCCCCAGAAGTAGAGCGTGTCTTTGATGCCGGAGTCTACGAAGAAGTGGAAGAGGGTGAGGCTGACGCTTGGGTTGTCCTTGATTTTCGTGTTGTAGAAGTTGACGATCTCGGAGGGGCGGATGCCGAGTCGGCTGGTGTAGTAGGCGGACTGCGGCTCCTCGTCGATTGCCATTCGGATGCCGACGTTGGCGTGCTTGCCGTCGAGGACTGCGGTGAGGCGGTCGAGCTCCTCCATGCTGTCGAGGACGGTGATGCAGTTGGAGAAGCCGAGGTCGACGAGCTCTTTTATCTTCTTGAGGTAGAGGTCGCTCTTGTATCCGTTGTTGATGATGATGATGTCATTGGATATGGCGCCTTCGCGGAAGAGTTCCTGGACGATGTCGATGTCGTAGGCCGACGACGTCTCGAGCTGGACGCCGTAGCGGAGAGCCTCCTTGATGACGAAGCTGAAGTGGCAGCTTTTGGTGCAGTAGCAGTATTTGTACTCACCACGGTAGCCGTTGCTTCGTATGGCCTTGCTGAAGAGGTTGCGCGCGCGTTTTATCTGGTCGCCAATCTTGGGCAGGTATGTAATTTTGACGGGAGTTCCGTACTTGCCAATTATGTACCTGAGCGAGATGTTGTTGAAGAACAAGTTCCCGTTCTCAAGGTCGAAGCCTTCTTGCGGGAAGTAGTAAGTCTGGTCAATCAGCTCGAAATAGCTGCCCCTTGTTTTCACCTCAGAGAATCTTTTTAAAGGTAAGTAGTAATGGGAAAAAGCCCGGTCTCTTGCCCTAAGTTGTGGTGTCGGGCGTTGTGAGACGGGCTTTATTTTATGTCGTGTTTTGTTATCAGCTTGGCTTTACGTTCCGTCACTCGAGCCAGCCTAAGACGGTTTGACTACCAGTGACTTTGTCTTTCAGCTTGACGTCTATTTTGGTTCCGAGTGGGAGGTAGAGGTCTACTCGCGAGCCGAATTTGATGAAGCCCATCTCGTCGGACTGGTTTACCTGCTGCCCCTCTTTTGTGTAGGTGACGATTCGGCGCGCCATGGCTCCTGCCACTTGGCGTGCGAGAATGGATTTGCCGCTCTTGGTCTTTATGAGGACAGAAGAACGCTCGTTGTCGGTAGAGGATTTAGGGAGCCATGCCGCCATCTTGTTGCCGTCGTGGTGACGGTAGTATTCGACGGTTCCGCCGACTGGGAACCAGTTGATATGGACGTTGAATACGGACATGAAGATGGAGACTTGGAGTGCTTGGCATTTAAGCACTTCGGGTTCGAAGGTCTCTTCTATGGTTACGACGGTGCCATCGCATGGAGCAACGACTGAGCCCTCCAGCTTGACTTTGTGGCGGCTGGGGCGGCGGAAGAAGTTGATGGCTATGCAGAGGGGGACGAGGGTTATGACCGTAATAATCTGGGCGGCATGGTGTGGAAGACCCCACCATGCGAGTCCGTTAATTACAACGAACAGGAAAATTGCGAGAAATACAGTCGCCCTTCCTTCCTTGTGCAGTATCATATTTCGTTGAGGGTGTTTATATGAAGAAATAGTATAGGAGGCTCACGATTGGGGCGGCGAACATCACGGCGTCGAAGCGGTCGAGCACGCCACCATGGCCGGGGAGGAGACGGCCTGTGTCCTTTATGTTGACGGAGCGTTTGAACATCGACTCGACGAGGTCGCCGCATGTGCCGATGATGGCCACAATGGCTGTGGCGAGAAGCGTGAAGGGAAGCCCGGCGTGGAAGAAGCAGTCTCCGCAGCATGCGTATGAAACGCAGCCGACGGCTATTGTTAGCAGGACGCCGCCAATGAAACCCTCGACGGTCTTCTTGGGGGATATGCGCTCGTAGAGTTTGTGACGCCCGAGGGTGACACCTGCGAGGTATGCGCCGGTGTCGTTGACCCACACGAGGGCGAAGATGCCGATGATGGGCCAAAAGTCATATTCACCGTTCTTGAAAGCGAGGAGGTTGAAGAGGGAGAATGGCAGCCCGATGTATACGCATCCGAGGATGGTGAGGGCTATGTTTTCAAGTGGTTTCTTATTCTTGCTGAACAGCTCGATGAGGAACATGAGCCAGACGAGGCCGACGACGCTGAGGAGGAAGCGCGTGTCCATTCCGTAGTTGCACGCCATGAAGCCGAGGATGAAGGCGGCGAGGTTGGTGCACAAGGCGGTACGGAAGTGCGGCGACATGCCGCCTGCCTGGAGCATGCGGTAGTACTCGTGCGTGGCGATGGAGATGATGACCACCATCATGACAGCGTACGTGATGGCGTGGGTTTTTTCGCCGAGTACGAACATGGCGGCTACGACGAGCACGAAAATGATGCCCGTCACCGCTCGTGTTATGAAGTTTTTTAAGATATTTCCCATCTTACTGTATTGGTCGGATGCGTGGGTTCGCGATACGACGCGGCAAAATTAGCATGAAAATTCCCTAAATGCAATTTAACGCGTCCTTATTGTGTGATTAGTCAAGATGGTTGTCTTTTTTGTATTGCTCGAGGTCTTTTTCGTATTGCTCTTTTTCAGCTTCGTAGTTTTCGACGCGTGAGGGGTCGATTGCCTGTCGGTCGACGGCGATCTCGACGTTCATCATTGCGTAGCTGATGTTGAACTGGATCTCGTTGGTCTTGAGGTTCACGTAGCCCGTGACGGTTGTCCCGTCTCCCGACTGGGAGGTGTCGACTGTCGAGTCGGGTCGCTGCCCGTTGGTGGCTATGACGCCGCGTCGGCCGTGGAAACGCACCCATCCCGACTCGCTGAATTTGCCCGACTCGAGGGAGAGGAGTGGCGAGATGGTCAGGTCGATGCCGAGGCTTATGGGGAAGGGCATCTTGCCGAGTTGGAAGTTTTCTTGCCAGAGGCGTATCGTCGTGCCGTCGGCAGGCTCGAAGGTGAATTTGGCTGGCGCGCCGCTTTCGAGGAGTGTCTTGTCGACTCCGTTGACCGTCGCGTGGGCGGAGACGACCATGTCGCCGTTGAGGATTTCTCGCGTGGCTTCTATTTCGGCTTCGGAGAGTGTCTCTTCGTCGTCGGACTTGCAGCTTGGCGCGGCGGCTATCAGCGTGAGCGTGAGGAGGGTGGCGCCGAGGCGCTGGAGAGTGTTGAGCATTGTTGTGTTGTCTGTTGTTATTCGGCTTGCGCCATGATGTGTTTTACGGTTTCGACCATAGTTTCCATTGGGAGGCTGCCGTCGACCCAGTGGATGTGCGTCCCGCGGCGTTCCATGCCTCGGAACCACGTCATTTGTCGCTTGGCGAATTGGTGGATGGCGATTTCTAATTGCGACAGCATGTCGTCGAAGGACAATTGACCTGTGCAGTATAGCGTCACGTATTTATATTCCAGACCATAATATATAAGGTCGGCTGGCGGAATCCCGCTATCGATGAGACCCTGCACCTCCTCGACGAGCCCTTGTCGGAGGCGTGCTCTGAGGCGGCGCGTGATTCGGTCGCGTCGGACTTCGCGGCTCACGTCGACGCCTATGACGGTGCAGCTCATTCCTTCGAGGGGGCCTTTCTCCTCGGGGTGGGTCTTGAGGTAGTCGGCAATCTCAATGGCGCGGATTGTGCGGCGCCGGTTGTCGAGGTCGGTGATGTTGTGGAGTTCTTGGTATGTGGATAGGATTTGAGCCAGCTCGTCTTGCGTCTTGCCGTCGAGCGATTGGCGCAGGTCGTGGTTGGGCGGTACGCTGAGCAGTCCGTAGTTCTTGATTACGGCTTCGACGTACAGTCCTGAGCCTCCGCACAGGATGGGTTGGCGTCCGCGTTGGACTATGCCGGCGTAGGCTTCTGCGAAATCTTGTTGGAAGTTGTAGACGTTGTATTTCGTGCCAGGCTCGGCAATGTCGATAAGGTGGTATGGGATGTCGTGTCCGTCGATATGGTACTCGTCGAGGTCCTTGCCCGTCCCGATGTCCATCCGTCGGTATACCATTCGCGAGTCTCCGCTGAGGATTTCTCCGTCGGTGACGAGGGCGACGTGCGTGGCGAGGGCTGTCTTGCCGCATGCCGTTGGACCGACGATGGCGAGAAGCCTTGGTGTGTGCTGTGTCATTTATTGTGGAGAGAGGGCTTCGTCGTCGGTTTTGGAGTGTTTGTGGTAGAATCGGTCGAGTAGCGTGCCGAAGCGCGTGCGTTCGACGAGTGGGATGAGGACGGACGTGACGATGATGCTGTATAGGACTACGTGGTACGTGATTGCCTGAATGTCAGCCCCCTCGGCCATGCCATATTGGGCTGGGAGACCGGCGAGGACGGCTGCTGCGAGACCCTTGGGGAGCATGACGGCTGTGATGGTCTTGTCGTGAGAAGAGACGTTGGGACCGGTGAGAAAAAGTGCGCACCATGGGCGCAAGGCGAAGAGGGCTACTACGATGGAGAGGGCCACGGCGATGATGTTGGCGCTCTCGAGTGGGATGCTGATGCCGAGGTAGAGGAAAAAGAAAATTTTGACGAGGAATGCCAGCTCTTTATACAGTTTCTTCTCTGCGTCGCTTATGATGCCTACGGGGCTGGACGTTAGGTACATGTTGTAGAGTTTGCGCGCGATGGCCTTGGCGTTGCCGATGACGATGCCGAACGCCAAGGCGGCTATGGCACCGCTGAAGCCTGCCATTTCGGTGATTCCGTAGACGACGAACATGGCGAAGCAAGTGGCGAATTGGGTGTTGCCGAACGCGCGGATGGAGTTGATGAACCTGAGCCAGATGACGCCGCTCACGATGCCGACGAGCGAGGCTATTATGAGCGAGCTGAACAGAGTATAGACAATCCGCCAGACCTTGAACTCGCCGCTGTCGATGCTCTGTAAGACGCCGATTGTGAAGACGATACACAGCACGTCGGTCAATGCCGACTCGATGACGAGCATTGCGCTCACTTTCTTGCTGGTGCGTATCATGCCAAGCAACGGAATGACGACTGCCGACGACGTGCCGCCACAGATGAACCCGTTAGCTGCCGCCGCCATGGGCGAGTAGCCGAATCCGAAGTGCATGATGCATGCCACGGTGGCTGCCGATATGGCGAAGAATGCCGTGGTCATTATTACGCTGCGACGGGCGGAGCGCACAAGGCTGGCAAGCTCGATGTCGAGACCTCCCTCGAAAAGGATGATGATGAGGGCGAATTGGGTGAAGACGTTGCCTGCGTAGCCGATGCGCTCGACGGTCATGAGACCCGTCAGCGGTCCGGCTATCATACCTATTATAATGAGCAAAAGGACGTCGGGAATCTTCGAACGCTCGAAGAAGTGGGTCAGAAGGTGGCCTGCGAAGTATATGAGTCCGGCAGCGAGGATAAGTGATGCCATTGTTAATCGTTTTGACCACAAATATAACTATATGTTGTTAAATATCTTCAATATACGATCGACAGCCACAAATTTCAAACAATCCACACTATCTTCGCGACGTCTAAAAGAATGTCGGACATAGCCGATTTTTCCTCGTCTTCCGTTTTTTTTAAGGAAATAATTTCGTCGCGAGGGGGTCAATGGATCCCTGTTGGGTGATATGGGAGGGCGAAAAGCGTGACGAGAGTCATGCGTCAGGGAAAACGGTAACGTCGGCTTCCCATCACTTTACCCATCACCATTAAAATGGCAACATTTCAAGAAACTGGCCTCGACGAGCAGATGCTCCAGGCCATCGGCGAGCTCGGCTTTGTAGAGCCTACGCCTGTACAGGAGAAGAGCATTCCTGAAATCCTTAATTGCGGTCGCGACATCGTGTCTCTCGCCCAGACGGGCACTGGCAAGACGGGCGCGTTCGGTCTCCCGATCGTCCAGATGGCCGACCCCGAGTGCGATCACGTCCAGGCTATGATTCTCAGCCCGACGCGTGAGCTTTGCCTCCAAATCTCCAAGGATCTCACCAATTTCGCAAAGTACAAGCCGGATGTCAAGATATGCGCCGTCTACGGCGGCTCGGACATACGCAAGCAGATTAAGCAGCTCCGCACCGGCGCGCAGATTGTCGTCGGCACCCCTGGCCGCGTAATCGATCTCATTGAGCGAGGCGTCCTCAAGATCGACGAGATCCGTTGGCTCGTGCTCGACGAGGCCGACGAGATGCTCGACATGGGCTTCAAGGATGATCTCGAGACCATCCTCAGCTCCACACCCGACGAGCGACAGACGCTCCTCTTCTCGGCAACCATGCCTCCCTTCATCGCCAAGGTCGCAAGTAACTACATGCACGACCCCATCGAGATCAAGATAGGCCGTACAAACCAAGGTGCCGATACCGTCGAGCACCACTACTACCTCGTTCGCCCGTCAGACCGATACCTCGCCCTCAAGCGTATTGTCGACATGGTGCCCGACATCTACAGCATCGTCTTCTGCCGCACGCGTGAGGAGACCAAGGAGGTCGCAGAGAAGCTCATTGCCGACGGCTACAATGCCGACGCCCTTCATGGCGATCTTTCCCAAGCACAGCGCGACATGGTCATGCAGCGCTTCAAGATGAAGCACCTGCAGATTCTTGTCGCAACCGATGTCGCAGCCCGTGGTATCGATGTCCGCGAACTCACTCACGTTATCAATTACAACCTCCCCGACGACATCGAGGTCTACATCCACCGTTCGGGCCGTACGGGCCGCGCAGGCAAGACCGGCATCAGCGTCGCCATCGTCTGCAAAAAGGAGCTTAGCAAGATTAAGCAGATCGAGAAGATTTCAGGAAAGACCTTCGTCCGCAAGATGGTCCCCAATGCCGACGAGATCTGCCAAATCAAGCTCCAGCACTTCGTCGAGGGCATCGCCAACCAGCAGGTTGACGAGGAGTCCACTGTCTCCAAGTTCATCCCCGAGGTGATCGAGAAGCTCGCCGAGTTCTCTAAGGAGGAGGTCATCGCCAAGTTCATCTCCGCAGAGTTCGAGAGCGTCAATAAATATTATCAGGGTGCCAACGACCTCAACCTCTCCGTCGAGGAGCCTAAGAAGAAGGGCGAGCGTCAGGCTGGCGACGAGAACATGAAGCGCCTCTTCATCAATGTCGGCAAGATCGACGCCATCCGTCCGAGCGAGATCATCTTCCTCATCAACGACTTCACGCGCGACCTTCCCAAGGTCAATATCGGTCACATCGACATCATGCGCAATTTCTCTTTTGTCGATGTCGACGGTCAATATGCCGATCAGATTGTCAACGCTCTCAATGGTCGTGTCGTCGATGGCTATCGCCTCATCTGCGAGATTGCCGCGCCGCGCTCTGAGGATGAGCAGGACGGTGACGAGGAGCGTCGCTCACGTGGCGGCTTTGGCGGAGGCTTCGGAGGACGTCGAGGCGGACGTCGAAGCGATCGCCGCGACGGTCGCGACTTCAAGGACGATTATCGCCCGTCGCCACGTCCCAACCGTGCCGAGCGTCGTCATCGCGACCGCGGTGGCAAGCAGAAGTAAGCGATTGAAGCATACTGCATCATAGTGAACAAAAGAGGTCGTGCCTTGTGGAGCGACCTCTTTTTGTATACTTTTGAGAGACCCGAACTTTTTCTTTTATGCCAATGATCAACATCATCGTCGCCATCGACCGCAACCGAGCCATAGGCTATCACGGCGACCAACTCGCCTACATCTCGCAAGACCTCAAGCACTTCAAGTTCACCACCATGGGCAAGCCCGTCATAATGGGCCGACGTACCAATGAGGCTCTCCCAAAGCGCAAGTTGCCCGGTCGGCGCAACATCGTCATCACGCGCGACAAGTCTTTCTCCGTCGATGGCGTCGATGTGGCCCATTCTGTCGACGAGGCTGTTCGCATGGTCGCCGACGAGCCCGAGGTCTTCGTTATCGGAGGCGCGCAGATCTATGAGGCTTTCCTCCCCGTCGCAGATAAGCTATACGTCACCGAAATCGACCACGCCTTTCCTAATGCCGACACCTTCTTCCCCGATTTCTCGGAATGGGAGGCTGTTGATGTCTCTGAGCTATTTACTGATGAGAAGAGTGGCCTGAAATTCAAGTTCATGACCCTCAAGCGAAAGTAGTATTTGCGAATGGGATTTTACGTAAATTTCGAATAAGCTTCCGCTCGATGTGTATAAATTCATATCCCATTAGACGTAAAAGTGTTGAATTTGAAACTTTGCGACCTCCGATAGCGCACTGTGCCGTGTTGCATATTCTTACACACTCTAATGTTTTTTCTTAACTTTGCTTTAGTGATTTCTATCAACTAAGCAATGTTCACATTCATCATCGCCCTCGTCGCTCTCGTCGTGGGCTATTTCATCTACGGGCGTTTCATCGAGCGCCTCATCGGATACGACTACTCGAAACCAACGCCTGCCATGGTCCACCCCGACGGCGTAGATTTCATCCCGCTCCCGACGTGGAAGGTCTACATGATCCAGTTCCTCAACATCGCGGGTCTCGGTCCAATCTTCGGCGCCATCATGGGTGCCAAGTTCGGAACGGCAAGCTACCTATGGATCGTCTTCGGTACAATCTTCGCCGGTGCGGTCCACGATTTCATTTCCGCCATGATCTCTCTCTCCCACGACGGCGAGTCGCTCCCCGAGATTATCGGACGTTACCTTGGCAAGCGCACCAAGGCCATCTTTGGCGTCTTCACCATCATCCTCATGATTCTCGTGGGTGCGGTCTTCGTCTCTGGACCTGCCGAGTTGCTTGCGGGCATGACCCCAACGTGGGCCGACGCGATTTTCTGGATTGTCGTCATCTTCATCTACTACATCGCCGCAACCATGCTCCCCATCGACAAGATCATCGGGCGTTTCTATCCCGTCTTCGCCGTCGCTCTCATATTCATGGCGGTGGGCATACTTGTCGGCATCTTCCTCTACCGCCCCGATCTCCCGGAGATGTGGGATGGCTTCGGCACTAAATATGAGGAGAACCCCATCTTCCCCATGATGTTCGTCTCCATCGCATGCGGCGCAATCAGTGGTTTCCATGCCACCCAATCCCCTCTCATGGCCAGGTGTCTCAAGGACGCTCGCCTCGGACGCCCTGTCTTCTATGGTGCCATGGTCACCGAGGGCGTCGTCGCCCTCATCTGGGCGGCTGCGGCTACTGCTTTCTTCGGCGAGCATGGTGTCATAGATGCCGCCACGGGACACGCCTACACGGGCGCAGGTGTCGCTACGACGCTCTCCCGTGAGTGGCTCGGGACGTTCGGCAGCATCCTCGCCATACTCGGAATCGTCGCTGCGCCCATAACGTCTGGCGATACCGCCCTCCGCTCCGCGCGCCTCATCGTGGCAGACTATCTCCACATCGAGCAAAAGTCCATATCCAAGCGTCTCCTCATCTCCGTCCCCATTTTCATCCTTACCTTCCTCGTCCTCGTCTACAGCATCAAGGACGCCAACGGATTCAATGTCATCTGGCGATATTTCGCATGGTCCAATCAGGCGCTCTCCGTCTTTACCCTCTGGTCCATAACCGTCTATCTCACTCTCTCGCGCAAGATGTTCATCGTGACGCTCATCCCTGCGCTTTGGATGACGGCCGTCTGCACATCCTACATATTCGTGGCTCCAGAGTGCCTCCACCTGCTTCCTGGAGTCGATTGGTTCGCCCCGCTCGTCGGCAGCGCGGCAGCCATCGTGGGGTTGGTGCTTTATGTCTGTTGGAAAAAGAGAATGCAACTCTAAAACCAGACTTTTTGATCATCACCGCCGCGGTCGGGACGCAATCCCGATTGCGGCTTTTTCATTCACGTCCGCCAATCCTTAAATTCATTAAATAGATTAATTATCAGCGCATTTGCTTTGCCGCTTCGCGCAAAACACCTAACTTTGCGTCCGAATAATTGTGCCTAATCGTGCCCTTTTGTGAGCATGATCACGCATAACTAATTGATTTATTAAAGGTTAAAAACTCAAAATGCCTACAATTCAACAACTCGTCCGCAAGGGTCGTGAGGTTATCAAGGCCAACAGCAAATCGCCTGCCCTCGACGCTTGCCCACAACGCCGAGGCGTCTGCGTGCGTGTCTACACCACCACCCCTAAGAAGCCTAACTCGGCTATGCGTAAAGTCGCGCGTGTCCGCCTCACCAACAGCAAGGAGGTCAACGCCTACATCCCTGGTGAGGGCCACAACCTCCAGGAGCACTCCATCGTCCTCGTCCGTGGCGGCCGTGTAAAGGACCTCCCTGGTGTCCGTTACCACCTTGTCCGCGGCGCTCTCGATGCCTCTGGCGTCGACGGCCGCAACCAGCGCCGTTCCAAGTACGGCACGAAGCGTCCTAAGGCAGGCAAGCCAGCAGCAGGTGCAAAGAAGAAATAAATTAGTTCAGGGCCTCTAATCCAAAAGACCCGACAAACAATTTCATAAACAAGCCAGTCTTCTGTTTACCAGTTGTTGCTTACGGTTGAGTAAAACGGCCAACGAGCCGTTTGAAGACACAAAACTTTAATTGACAGCTGATAAAGAAGCTGATAAACAGACTGATATAAAATGCGCAAGTCTAAGCCAAAGAAGAGAGTCCTCCTCCCAGATCCCAAGTTCGGCGACACTCTCGTAACCCAGTTCGTCAACAACCTCATGTACGACGGCAAGAAGTCCACCGCTTTCGGCATCTTCTACAACGCCATCGACGCTATCGCCCCTAAGGCAGAAAAAGAGGGCAAGCAGCCTCTCGAGTTCTTCAAGAAGGCCCTCGAGAACATCACCCCCTCCGTTGAGGTCAAGAGCCGCCGTGTAGGTGGCGCGACTTTTCAGGTCCCTACCGAGATCCGCCCAGAGCGCAAGGTCACTCTCTCTATTAAGAACATGATCATCTACGCCCGCAAGCGCAGTGGTCACTCCATGGCCGAGAAACTGGCTGCCGAGATCGCCGCCGCCTACAACCTCGAGGGTGGCGCCTTCAAGCGCAAAGAGGACATGCACAAGATGGCCGACGCCAACCGTGCATTCGCTCACTTCCGTTTCTAACCTTTAATAAAGTCAATCAATGTCTGACCTTAAATATACTCGCAACATCGGCATCATGGCCCACATCGATGCCGGCAAGACCACTACCACCGAGCGTATCCTCTTCTACACTGGCATCACGCACAAGATCGGTGAGGTCCATGACGGTGCTGCGACAATGGACTGGATGGTCCAGGAGCAGGAGCGCGGTATCACCATCACCTCCGCTGCCGTTACAGCTAACTGGAAGTACGACAACCAGACCTACAAGATCAACATCATCGACACCCCGGGTCACGTCGACTTCACCGTCGAGGTCGAGCGCTCGCTCCGAATCCTCGACGGCGCCGTAGCCCTCTTCTGCGCTGTCGGCGGTGTTCAGCCTCAGTCCGAGACCGTATGGCACCAGGCCACACGCTACAACGTACCACGTATCGCCTTCGTCAACAAGATGGACCGCTCCGGCGCCAACTTCTTCGACGTCGTCCGCCAGATCCGCGAGGTCCTCAAGGCTAACCCTGTCCCCGTAGTCATCCCTATCGGTGCCGAGGACGCTTTCGAGGGCGTAGTTGACCTCATCAAGATGAAAGAGATGGTTTGGACCGACCACGATGTCCTCGGCTCAACCTACGAGTACCGCGAGATCCGCGAGTCACTCAAGGCAGAGGCCGAAGAGTGGCGCGCCAAGATGCTCGAGGAAGTCGCCGCAACCGACGAGTCCCTCATGGAGAAGTACCTCGAGACCGAGAACCTCTCTGAAGAGGAAATCATCGCTGGTCTCCGCAAGGGCACCATCGCTCAGACACTCAACCCCGTCCTCTGCGGCTCTTCTTTCCGCAACAAGGGCGTACAGCGCCTCCTCGACGCCATCGTAACCTTCCTCCCCTGCCCAACCGACCTTCCCCCTGTCGAGGGCACCAACCCTCACACCGGTGAGCCCGAAACCCGCGAGCACAGCGTTGACGCTCCTATGTCAACCCTCGCCTTCAAGATCGCAACCGACCCATTCGTCGGCCGCCTCGCATACATCCGTGTCTACTCCGGCAAGATCGACGCAGGTTCCTACGTCCTCAACACCCGTACCGACAAGAAGGAGCGCATCGCGCGTCTCTACCAGATGAAGTCCAACAAGCAGATCCCTCTCGATTGCATCGAGGCTGGTGACATCGGCGCAGCCGTCGGCTTCAAGGACGTCAAGACCGGCGACACCCTCTGCGACGAGAACGCTCCTATCGCGCTCGAGTCCATGGACTTCCCCGATCCCGTCATCGGCATCTCTGTCGAGCCTAAGAGCACCCAGGATATGGACAAGCTTACCAACGCGCTTCTCAAACTCGCTGAAGAAGATCCTACCTTCCGCTTCCACACCGACGAAGAGACCGGCCAGACCGTCATCGAGGGCATGGGTGAGCTCCACCTCGACATCATCCTCGACCGTCTCCGTCGTGAGTTCAAGGTAGAGTGCAACCAGGGCAAACCCCAGGTTTCCTACCGCGAGGCTATCAAGGGCTCTTGCGAGCACCGTGAGGTCTTCAAGAAGCAGACCGGTGGCCGTGGTAAGTTCGCTGACATCATCGTCCGCATCGAGCCTGTCGACGAGGGCAAGTCCGGCCTCCAGTTCATCAACGAGGTCAAGGGCGGTAACGTTCCTAAGGAGTTCGTCCCTGCTGTCGAGAAGGGCTTCCAAGACGCCATGAAGAACGGTGTCCTCGCTGGCTACGCAGTCGAGAACCTCAAGGTTACCCTCCTTGATGGCTCCTTCCACCCAGTCGACTCCGATGCCCTCTCCTTCGAGCTCGCCGCACGCGGCGCCTTCAAAGAAGCCTGCGCTAAGGCTCAGCCCATCCTCCTCGAGCCTATCATGAAGGTCGAGGTCCTCACACCTGAGGAGTACATGGGTAACATCATCGGCGACCTCAACACCCGCCGCGGTCAGATCGAAGGCATGGAAGAGAAGAACGGCCAGCGCATCATCAAAGCCAAGGTGCCCCTCGCCAACCTCTTCGGCTACGTCACCGACCTCCGCACGATGTCCTCCGGACGCGCCACCCAGTCAATGGAATTCCTCGAGTACGCCGAGCTCTCCAAGAGCCTCGCTGCCGACGTCCTCAAAGAGGTAAAGGGCCATCCTGAGCTCCTTAAATAAACTTAAATCTCGGGGCGGGTCAGCCAATGACTCTTGACCCGCCCCTTTCTCTAATACAATAACTTTATTCTTTAATGAGTCAGAAAATCAGAATTAAGCTCAAGTCTTACGACCACAACCTGGTCGATAAGTCCGCTGAGAAGATCGTCAAGACGGTCAAAGCTACCGACGCTGTGGTTAGCGGCCCCATCCCCCTCCCCACAGATAAGAGAATTTTCACTATCTTGCGGTCCACTTTCGTCAACAAGAAGTCGCGCGAGCAGTTCCAACTCTGCTCCTACAAGAGGCTCATCGACATCTACAGCTCTACCTCGAAGACCATCGATGCCCTCATGAAGCTCGAACTGCCCAGCGGCGTCGAAGTCGAAATCAAAGTGTAGTGACTACACCTCGCTCACTAATTGTTTGTAAACAATAGTTTTATCAATGCCAGGATTAATTGGAAAAAAAATCGGAATGACTTCCGTTTTCAGTGCCGAGGGGAAATCTATCCCATGCACTGTTATCGAAGCTGGCCCATGCCTCGTCTCTCAGATAAAAAACATCGAGACCGATGGCTATGAAGCCGTACAGCTGGCCTATGACGAGAAGAAAGAGAAGAACACCACTGCTCCTATGCTCGGCCACTTCAAAAAGGCTGGAATCGCACCTCAGCGCAAACTTGTCGAATTCTCTGGTTTCGACAAGCAACTCAACCTCGGCGACAAAGTCACCGTCGACATCTTCCAGGAGGACACCTACGTCGACATCGTCGGCACCTCCAAAGGTAAAGGCTTCCAGGGCGTAGTAGGCCGCTGGGGCTTCGGTGGTGTCGGCCAGAGCACACACGGTCAGGACGACCGCCTCCGCGCTCCCGGTTCCGTCGGCGCATCTTCCTACCCTTCTCGTGTCTTCAAGGGCATGCGAATGGCTGGTCACAAAGGTTGCGACCGCGTCAAGATCGAGAACCTCAAGGTAATCAAGGTCATCCCAGAGAACAACCTCCTCGTAGTCAAGGGCTCCGTCCCAGGTTGCAAGGGGTCTTACGTAATCATTGAGCAGTAGAAGAAATGGAACTTAAGGTTTTAAACAAAGAAGGCAAGGAGACCGGCAGGACTGTCACTCTCCCAGAATCCGTTTTCGGTGTCGAGCCTAACGACCACGCAATCTACCTCGACGTCAAACTCTACCTCGCTAACCAGCGCCAAGGCACACACAAAGCCAAAGAACGCTCAGAGGTTCAGGGCTCTACCCGCAAGATCAAAAAGCAAAAAGGCACTGGCGGAGCACGCGCCGGCGCCCTCCGATCCCCGGTCTTCGTCGGTGGTGGCCGCGTCTTCGGTCCTCGCCCACGCAACTACTCCTTCAAGCTCAACAAGAAGCTCAGGAACCTCGCTCGAGTTTCCGCCCTCTCTTACAAAGCTCAGGAGAACAGCATCATCGTCGTTGAGGATTTCACTTTCGACACCCCCAAGACGAAGGACTACGTAGCTTTCAAGAACAATCTCAACATCGCTGAAGGCACACGCTCTCTCCTCGTCCTCCCCAACGTCGACAAGAACATCTACCTCGCTTCGCGCAACCTCCAGAAGACCGAGCTCGTCTCCGCTTGCGACATCAACACCTATGGTGTCCTCAAGGCCAAGACCCTCGTCATCTTCGAGAGCGCCCTCAAGCAGTTCGAGTCCAACAACGATTAATGACCAGAACAAATGGGAAGAAGATATATTAAAAAGAACGTAGGTCTCGGCAACTCTCAGCCCGACACCATCGGAGTCATCATCAAGCCCCTGGTCACTGAGAAGATGACCAAGATCACTGAGAAGATGAGCAACCGCTACGGCTTCGTCGTAGCAAAGTCCGCCGACAAACCCCTCATCAAGAGAGCCGTAGAACAACTCTACGACGTCAAGGTTGTCAAGGTCAACACTCTCATCGCTCCCGCCAAAAAGAGGAGCCGCTACACCAAAGCTGGTGTAATCGCTGGCAGCACCCCTTCCTACAAGAAGGCCATCGTAACGCTCGCCGAAGGTAACACCATCGACTTTTACAGCAACATCTAGTAACAAATGGCAGTTAAGAAGTTAAAGCCCGTCACACCGGGGCAGAGAAATAAGGTTATTGGCACGTTTGATACGATTACGTCAAGCAAGCCAGAGAAATCTTTGCTGCGTCCTCTCAAGAAGACCGGCGGTCGTAACAACACCGGCAAGATGACCATGCGCTACATCGGCGGTGGTCACAAGAGGAAATACCGTGTAATCGATTTCAAGAGAAATAAAGACGGTGTACCAGCAGTCGTCGATTCGATACAGTACGACCCAAATCGTAGCGCACGTATCGCACTGCTCGTCTATGAAGACGGTGAGAAACGCTACATCCTCGCCCCCAACGGCCTCCAAGTAGGTCAAACCGTTGGCTCCGGCGCAGAAGTAGCACCTGAGGTCGGCAACGCCCTCCCTCTCTCCGCCATCCCACTCGGCACTATCATCCACAACATCGAGCTCCGTCCTGGACAGGGCGGCATCATCGCTCGTAGTGCCGGAACTTTCGCTCAGCTTTCTGCACGCGATGGCAACTACGCAGTCATCAAAATGCCCTCCGGCGAGACCCGTCTCATCCTCATCACCTGCAAGGCCACCGTCGGCGCTGTCGGCAACTCCGACCACGCCCTCGAAAAGTCCGGCAAAGCAGGTCGCTCTCGCTGGCTCGGCCGTCGTCCTCGTGTACGCGGCGTAGTCATGAACCCTGTCGATCACCCAATGGGTGGTGGCGAAGGCCGCGCTTCAGGCGGTCACCCACGCTCTCGCAAGGGCTTGCTCGCTAAGGGCTACAAGACTCGTGCTCCTAAGAAGAACACGAACAAGTACATCATTGAGAGACGCAAAAAGTAACTGCCTAACTAAGAACCATCATGAGCAGATCTTTAAAGAAGGGACCGTACATCAACCTCAAGCTCGAGAAGAAAATCCTCGCCATGAACGAGTCTGGCAAAAAGTCAGTCGTCAAAACTTGGGCAAGGGCTTCCATGATCTCCCCGGACTTCGTCGGCCACACCGTTGCCGTCCACAATGGCAACAAATTCATCCCCGTCTACGTCACGGAGAACATGGTCGGACACAAACTCGGCGAGTTCGCGCTCACACGTACGTTCCGTGGTCACAGCGGCAACCGCAAATAACAGTTCCCGCTAGTCACACACCTTTTCATTAAAAGAAAATGAGCAAAAGAAAAAGAAATATGGCGGACGCCATCAAGGAAGCGAAGAAAACCCAGTACTTCGCATCCCTGCGCAACGTCCCCACTTCACCCCGCAAGATGAAGCTCGTTGCTGACCTCATCCGCGGCAAGGAGGTCAACCATGCTCTCGGCATCCTCAAGTTCTCCAAGCAGGACGCTTCAGGACGACTCGAGAAACTCCTCCTCTCGGCTATCGACAACTGGAAGCAGAAAAACGAAGGCAAGAACGTCGATGAGGCTAACCTCTACGTCAAGACCATTTTCGTAGACTCAGCACGCATCCTGAAGCGCCTCCGCCCTGCACCACAGGGTCGCGCTCACCGCATCCTGAAGCGCTCCAACCACGTCACCATCTTCGTTGACAGCAAACCAACCGAAAACCAGGAAAAATAAGTCATGGGACAAAAAATTAATCCAATAAGCAACCGACTCGGTATCACCCGTGGCTGGGATTCCGTTTGGTACGGCGGCAAGAACTTCGGCGAGAAAATCGTCGAGGACAAGAAAATCCGCAACTACCTCAACGAGCGTCTCTCCAAAGCCAGCCTCTCACGCATCGTCATCGAGCGCACACTGAAGATGGTCACCATCACCATCTTCACCGCTAAGCCCGGTTTCATCATCGGCAAGAATGGCGAGGAGGTCAACAAACTCAAAGAGGAGCTCGCTAAGCTCACCGGCAAAGAGGTTCAGATCAACATCTACGAGGTCAAGCGCCCAGATCTCGACGCCACAATCGTCGCAAACAACATCGCACGACAGCTCGAAGGCCGCGTCGCATACCGCCGCGCCATCAAGCTCGCCCTCGCTTCCGCTCAGCGCAACCAGGCTGAGGGCATCAAGATCCAGGTCTGCGGCCGCCTCAACGGCGCCGAGATGACCCGTCACGAGATGTTCAAAGAGGGCCGTACGCCACTCCACACCTTCCGAGCAGACATCGACTACTGCCAGGCAGAAGCTCACACCAAGATGGGTGTCATCGGCGTAAAGGTATGGATCTGCCGAGGTGAAGTCTACGGCAAACGCGACCTCACACTCCCCGTCGTCGACAAGGCTCAAAAGCCCGCTAACGACCGTGAGAACGGATTCCGCGGAGACCGCGGTCCAAGAAGAAGGAGAAATAACAACCAGCAGCACTAATTGATCATTCGAGATGTTACAACCTAAGAGAGTCAAATATAGAAGGCCGCAAGATGGCCGTCGCAAGAACGACGGCATCGCCCACCGCGGCACAGAGCTCGCCTTCGGTTCCTTCGGAATCAAGGCACTCGGAACCCTCTGGATCACGGCTCGTCAGATCGAGGCCGCTCGTATCGCCGTCACACGCTACATGCAGCGTGAAGGCCAAATCTGGATCCGTATCTTCCCCGACAAGCCTATAACTCGCAAACCTGCCGACGTCCGCATGGGTAAAGGTAAAGGTGATCCCGCTGGCTTCGTCGCAGCTGTCAAACCCGGAATGATGCTCATCGAGTGCGAGGGCGTTTCTCTGGACATCGCAAAAGAGGCCCTCCGCCTCGCTGCCCAGAAACTCCCAATCAAGACGAAGTTCGTCATCCGTCGCGATTATGTTGAATCCGCAAACGTTTAGTAATGAAAGCATCTGAGATAAGGGCACTCTCCGTATCCGAGATCGAGGAGAAAATCGCGGCCGCACGACTCGAACTCCAGAAAATGAAGCTCGAGCACGCCATCTCCCCTCTCGAGAACCCGATGAAAATCAGGAAGACCCGCAAGGACATCGCTCGTCTCCTTACCATCCTTGCAGAGAAGAACAACACCGAAAAATAACCAAGATGGAAGAAAGAAACCACAGAAAGGAACGCGTCGGACTCGTCGTCAGCGACAAGATGCAAAAGTCCATCGTCGTCGCCATCAAGGACCGCGAGCAACACCCGCTCTACGGCAAGTTCGTCAAAAAGACGAAGAAGTTCCACGTACACGACGAGAACAACGAGGCCCATGTCGGCGACACCGTCGAAATCATGGAAACCCGTCCACTCTCCAAAACTAAAAGATGGCGTCTCGTCAGAATCGTTGAAAAGGCTAAGTAAACAATGATACAGACAGAATCAAGACTCGCTGTTGCCGACAACAGCGGCGCAAAGGAGGTCCTTTGCATCCACGTCCTCGGCGGCTCGTTCAAACGCTACGCCTCCATCGGCGACAAGATTGTCGTCACCGTCAAGGACGCAATCCCCTCCAGCGACATAAAGCCCGGCACTGTCAGCAAAGCCGTCATCGTCCGCACTAAGAAGGAAGTCCGCCGCCAAGACGGCTCATACATCCGCTTCGACGACAACGCCTGCGTCCTGCTCAACAACGCCGACGAACTCAGGGGAACCCGTATCTTCGGCCCCGTCGCTCGCGAGCTCCGCGATGGTTACATGAAAATCATCTCCCTCGCTCCCGAGGTAATCTAATCTTCAAAAAAGACAATGGCTAAACTGCATATCAAAAAAGGCGACATCGTCATAGTAAACTCTGGCGATGACAAGGGCAAGGAAGGCAAAGTCCTCTCCGTCGACCCAAGCAAGAGCCGTGCCATCGTCGAGGGTGTCAACATGGTCAGCAAGGCTACTAAGCCCTCTGCTGCCAACCCTCAGGGCGGCATCGTTAAGAAGGAGGCTCCAATCCACATCTCCAACCTTAACGTAAAAGATCCTAAGACCGGCGCTGCGACCCGCATCGGCCGCCGCAAGTCCGAGGACGGCAAATCAGTAAGATACTCTAAAAAATCAGGCGAGGAGATTAAATAATGGCTGAGCAAAAATACGAACCTTCACTCAGGAAGTTCTACAAGGAGCAGGTAGTACCACAGCTCATGAAGGAGTTCAACTACACCTCCATCATGCAGTGCCCGAAGATCGAGAAGATCGTCCTCAACCAGGGTCTCGGCGAGGCTACCCAAGACAAGAAGATCATCGAGATCGCTAAAAAGGAAATGGCTCTCATCACCGGCCAGCAGCCAATTGAGACCAAATCCCGCAAGGACATCGCAGGCTTCAAACTCCGCAAAGACACCCCTATCGGTGTCAAGGTTACCCTCCGCCACGAGCGCATGTACGAATTCCTCGAGAGACTCATCCGCATCTCTCTCCCTCGTATCCGCGACTTCAACGGCGTACAAGGCAAGCTCGACGGACGTGGCAACTACACCCTTGGCATCACCGAGCAGATCATTTTCCCCGAAATTAATCTCGACTCCGTTGCAAAAATTCAAGGTATGAATATTACCTTTGTGACCACTGCCGCAACCGACGCTGAAGCTTTCGCCCTCCTCAAGGCATTCGGTGTCCCTTTCAAGCAGAAAAACAATTAATTCGACTTTAGCTGTATGGCAAAAGAATCAATGAAGGCCCGCGAGCGCAAAAGGGCCAAGATGGTCGCCAAATACGCTGAGAAGCGCAAGCAACTCAAGGCCGAGGGCAACTACGAGGCCCTCCAGGAGCTCCCAAAGAACTCCTGCCCAACCCGCATCCACAACAGGTGCATGATCTCTGGCCGCCCACGCGGTTACATGCGTCAGTTCGGAATCTCGCGTATCGACTTCCGTATCCTCGCTTCCCAAGGCCTCATCCCAGGCGTCAAGAAAGCCAGCTGGTAATTACAATTCACTAAGTATTAAATATTGTCTTGACAATATCTCAGGATTAATTTAAACTTTCTTTTTTATATGGTATCAGATCCCATAGCGGACTTCCTGACACGAATCAGGAATGCCATCCTTGCGAAGCACAGGGTCGTTGAGATCCCCGCTTCTAACTTGAAGAAAGGTATAACCAAAATCCTCTTCGAGAAAGGCTATATCCTTAACTACAAGTTCATCGATGACGACAAGCAAGGCGTCATCAAGATTGCTCTCAAGTACGATCCAAAGAGCAACGTATCAGCTATCAAGGCTCTCAAGAGGGTTTCCACCCCAGGCCTCCGCAGCTACGTCGGCTACCGTGAGATGCCCCGAGTCCTCAACGGCCTCGGCATCGCTGTCGTCTCCACCTCCAAGGGTGTCATGACCGACAAGGAAGCACGCGTACAGAAAGTCGGTGGCGAAGTCCTTTGTTACATCTACTAAATAAGGAGGATTGCAACAATGTCAAGAATTGGTAAACTCCCAGTGGCAGTCCCCGCTGGCGTAAACGTAGATATCAAGGACAACGTCATCACAGTCAAAGGTCCCAAGGGCGAACTCAGCCAGAAGATCGACAGCTCAATCTCCGTCAAACTCGAGGACGGTCACCTCAACTTCACCCGTGCGACTGACGACAAGGAGCACCGCTCTCTCCATGGCCTCTACCGCTCACTCGTCCACAACATGGTCGTAGGCGTTTCTGAAGGCTACACCCAGAAGCTCGAACTCGTCGGCGTCGGTTACCGCGCCACCTCGCAGAACAACATCCTCGAGCTCGCTCTCGGATACTCCCACGCCATCTTCCTCCAACTCCCCAAGGAAGTGAAGGTCGACGCTGTGACAGACCGTAAGAGCAACCCTATCATAACGCTCGAGAGCGCCGACAAGCAGCTCCTTGGCCAAATCTGCGCCAAGATCCGCTCCTTCCGTATGCCAGAGCCATACAAAGGCAAGGGTATTAAGTTCGTCGGCGAGCAGATTCGCCGCAAGGCTGGTAAGTCTGCAAAGGCTAACGCTTAAACTTTTTGACAATGGCTTTTTCTAAAATAGCAAGACGCAACAAGATCAAAGCCCGCATCCGCGGCAAGATCAGCGGTACGGCAGAGCGTCCTCGCATGACCGTCTTCCGCTCTAACAAGCAGATCTACGTCCAGCTCGTCAACGACCTCGAGGGCAAAACCCTCGTGGCCCGTTCTTCAAAGAACCTCGTTGACTTCTCTGGCAACAAGGTCGAGCAAGCCGCTGCTGTCGGCAAGCTCATCGGCGCTGCAGCCATCGAGGCAGGTATCACAAAGGTCGTCTTCGACCGCAACGGATACCTCTATCACGGACGTGTTGAATCTTTGGCCAACGCTGCTCGCAAGGCCGGTCTTATCTTCTAATTCCGATGGCAGACAAACTTAATAGAGTAAGAAACACCAACGATCTTGAACTTCAGGATCGTCTGGTAGCTATCAACCGCGTTACCAAGGTCACCAAGGGTGGTCGCGCCTTCAGCTTCGCAGCTATCGTCGTCGTTGGCGACGGCAAGGGCGTCATCGGCATGGGCCTCGGCAAAGCAAGCGAGGTAACTGCTGCCATCTCCAAAGGCACCGAGGCAGCTAAGAAGAACCTTATCCGCGTCCCCATCATCAACGGCACTCTCCCTCACGAGCAGACCATGAACTTCGGTGGCGCAGAGGTCTTCCTCAAGCCCGCATCCAAGGGTACTGGTCTCACCTGCGGCGGCGCAATGCGCGCTGTCCTCGAGACCGTCGGCGTTAACGACGTCCTTGCAAAGTCCAAGGGTTCTTCCAACCCCCACAACCTCGTCAAGGCAACAATCCTCGCCCTCGGCGAGCTCCGCGACGCCTACACCGTTGCCCAGCAGCGCGGCATCTCCATGGATAAAGTATTCAACGGCTAAAAATCTCTAGACTAATGGCACAAATCAAAATCACCCAGGTCAGGAGCATCATCAACAAGCCTGCTTACCAGAGGAGGGTCCTCAAGTCTCTTGGCATCCACAAGCTCTACAACTCAGTCGTCAAGGAGGATTGCCCCTCCATTCGCGGCATGATCGCACGTGTCGAGCACCTCGTCAAGGTTGAAACAGTAAACAATTAATTGATTAATCTATCATCATGGATTTAAGCAATTTGACACCCGCATTCGGTTCTACCAGCCACGACAAGAGGCTGGGCCGTGGCGAGGGCTCCGGTCGCGGCGGCACGTCCACCCGTGGCCACAAGGGCGCCAAAGCCAGGTCGGGTTACAAGCAGAAATTCGGCTTCGAGGGCGGCCAGATGCCTCTCCAGCGTCGCCTTCCTAAGTTCGGCTTCAAGTGCCCGAACCGAGTCGAATATAAGGCCATCAACATTTCCACCCTTCAGGCCATCGCCGACAAGAACGGCTTCCAGGAGATCAACCTCCAGGTTCTCCGCGAGTGCGGCATGACCTCCAAGAACGACCTCGTCAAGATCCTCGCCGATGGCGAGCTCAAGACCAAGCTCGTCGTCAAGGCTCACGCTTTCTCCAAGAAGGCTGAGGAGGCTATCGTAGCCGCTGGTGGCTCTGTTGAGAAGGTTACCAATAGCAAAAAAGCAACGGAGACCGCTGAAAAATAGTAACAGATGAAGAAACTGGTCGAAACCATTCGCAACATCTGGAAAATCGATGAACTCCGCAACAGGATCCTAACAACGTTAGGATTCCTGTTGGTTTATCGATTGGGCTCCTTCGTCGTACTCCCAGGTGTTGACCCCGATTTCCTCGGTCGCGATTCTCAGCTCGCTAATCAAACTAGCGGCGGTGTCATGGGCCTCCTCGACATGTTCTCAGGTGGCGCATTCTCTAACGCCTCAATCGTCGGCCTCGGTATCATGCCATACATCTCTGCGTCGATCGTGGTCCAGCTCCTCGGTATGGTAATTCCCTATTTCCAGAGGCTTCAAAGAGATGGTGAGAGTGGACGTAACAAAATCAACCAGATTACTCGTCTGCTGACTGTCGGCATCCTGCTCCTCCAGGCTCCGGCATACATCGCCAACCTCTATTACCAGCTACCTGGTGAGGCTTTCACCATGGACCGAGCCTTCTTCACGGTCGCAAGCACAATCACACTCACCGCAGGCACCATGTTTGTCATGTGGCTCGGCGAGAAGATTACAGACCGCGGCATAGGCAATGGTATCTCTCTCATCATTATGGTCGGCATCATCGCCCGTCTGCCACACTCTCTCGTTGCAGAGTTCGCCAACAAGCTCTCCGTCAATAACACCGACGGCGGTCTCGTAGCGCTCCTCATCGAGTTTGTAGTCCTCTTCTTCGTCTTTGTCGGCACAATTGCTCTGGTTCAGGCCACACGCCGAATCCCTGTCCAATACGCAAAGCGAATCGAGGGTAACAAGCAGTACGGCGGCGTCCGTCAGTACATCCCATTAAAGATCAATGCTGCCAACGTCATGCCTATCATCTTCGCTCAGGCTCTCATGTTCCTGCCCGTCACTTTCATGGGCTTCGTCAACCAGGAAGGCTCGCAAGGCTTTGTATCTACTTTCTCCGACTTCACGGGATTCTGGTACAATTTCGTCTTCGCTCTCCTCATCGTCGTCTTCACCTACTTCTATACGGCGCTCATCATGAACCCGCAGCAGATGGCAGAAGACATGAAGAAGAACAACGGCTACATCCCTGGTGTCAAGCCCGGCAAGAAAACTGCCGAGTACATTGATACGATCATGTCACGCATCACCCTGCCAGGCTCCGTGATGCTCGCAATCGTGGCAATCCTCCCAGCCTTCGCTACAATCGCAGGCGTCGAGGCCTCATTCGCGCAGTTCTACGGCGGCACGTCTCTCCTTATCCTCGTCGGTGTCGTCCTCGACACCCTCCAGCAGATCGAGAGCCACTTGCTCATGAGGCACTACGATGGTCTAATGAAATCTGGTCGCATAATGGGCCGCACAGCTGGTCCTGCAATGCACTAATAAGTTCAAAAGAACTCCCCGCCGAGGCGGAAACCTCGCGGGGAGAACTTTTTGACATACACATGTTTGTCAAAGTCAACTTATTATGTTACATTTGCGCCCGAATTAAAGAATACGTATGCCTAAACAGTCCTCAATAGAGCAAGACGGAACTATAAAAGAAGCCCTGTCGAACGCAATGTTCAGGGTCGAGCTTGAAAATGGTCATGTCATAACCGCCCATATCAGCGGTAAAATGCGCATGAACTACATCAAGATACTCCCTGGAGACAAGGTCAAGGTGGAAATCTCACCGTACGACCTCACTAAAGGCCGTATTTCATATCGCTACAAATAACTTACTCATGAAAGTTAGAGCATCCATAAAAAAACGTACAGCTGACTGCAAGATCGTCAGCCGTAAGGGTCGCTTGTACGTCATTTGCAAGAAGAACCCCAAACTTAAACAACGTCAAGGTTAATCAATTATGGCAAGAATCGCAGGAGTCGACGTCCCATCCAACAAGATTGGCGAGGTCGCATTGACTTACATTTACGGTATTGGCCGGAGCACAGCTGTTAATATTCTCGAGAAGGCCGGGATCGACCGTAGTGTAAAAGTAACCGACTGGTCTGACGCGCAGATCCAGGCAGTTCGCGAAATTATTGGTGCCAACTATAAGGTCGAGGGTGAGCTCCGCTCTGAGGTGCAGCTCAACATCAAGCGACTGATGGATATCGGTTGCTACCGTGGCATTCGCCACCGTCTCGGTCTCCCAGTTCGCGGCCAGTCTACCAAGAACAACGCCCGCACTCGCAAAGGCAAGAAGAAGACTGTCGCTAACAAGAAAAAGGCTACTAAATAATTGATCCTATGGCTAAGAAAACAGGCGCTCTCAAAAAGAAAGTGGTCAAGGTCGAGGCACAAGGCGAGGCCCACATCCACTCTTCATTCAATAACATCATCATCACCCTTACCAACACCCAGGGTCAGACGATCTCTTGGTCTTCTGCTGGTAAGATGAACTTCAAAGGCTCCAAGAAGAACACCCCGTATGCAGCACAGACAGCAGCCACCGACTGTGCTAAGGTAGCCTACGACCTCGGTCTCCGCAAGGTCAAGGTATACGTCAAGGGTCCCGGTAACGGCCGTGAGGCCGCAATCCGCGCCATCCATGCGGCAAACATCGAGGTGTCTGAGATAGTAGACGTTACGCCGCTCCCACACAACGGCTGCCGTCCTCCTAAAAGGCGCAAAGTCTAGTACAACAAATCTTTCTAACGTTTTTGATTTTGCATTTTGAATAATGAATGGTTATGATTGTATCTCTATAATCTAGCGGCTGCCATATTCATCATTTAAAATCAAAATTGACAAGTCAAAAAACAAAAAATGGCAAGGTACACAGGCCCAAGAACCAAGATCGCCCGTAAGTTTGGTGAGGCTATCTATGGTCCAGACAAGTATTTCGAGCATCGCAATTACCCTCCAGGCCAGCATGGTCAGAGCCGTCGCGGCAAGCTCTCTGAGTACGGTCAGCAGCTTAAGGAAAAGCAGAAGGCAAAATACACCTACGGCATCCTCGAGCGTCAGTTCCGTATCGCCTATGCGGACGCAAAGCGTTCTAAGGGCGTCACCGGCGAGGTTCTCCTCGCAATCCTCGAGTCCCGCCTCGACAACGTAGTCTATCGCCTCGGCATCGCTCCAACTCGCGCAGCTGCTCGCCAGCTCGTCAGCCATAAGCACATCGTAGTTAACGGTAGCGTTGTTAACATTCCTTCTTTCCGCGTTAAGCCAGGTCAAGTTGTAGGCGTTCGCGAGAAGAGCAAGTCCCTCCAGGTTGTTGCCGATTCTCTCGCTGTCAACAACGCATCCAAGTACTCTTGGCTCCAGTGGGACGCTAACACTCTCTCCGGCACTTTCCTCAACCTCCCCGAGAGGGCTGATATCCCCGAGAATATCAAGGAGCAGTTGATCGTCGACCTGTACTCTAAATAAAATTATTCTTATGGCAATTTTAGCTTTCCAAAAACCAGAAAAAGTCATAATGCTCGAGAACGACGAGAAGTTCGGTCGTTTCGAATTCCGTCCTCTTGAACCCGGTTATGGCATTACCATTGGAAATGCCTTAAGAAGAATTTTAATCAACTCGCTCGAAGGTTACGCTATCACCTCAATCAAGATTGACGGTGTTCAGCACGAGTTCGCTACTATCCCTGGTGTCATTGACGACGTCACCCAGATAATCCTCAACCTCAAGCAAGTTCGCTTCCGCCGTGTCGGTGACGAGTCGGAGACTGTCTCCCTCAAGATTACCGGTCAGAACCAAATCAAGGCTGGCGACTTCAACAAGGTAATGCACAATTTCGAGGTTCTCAACCCTGACCTCTTGATTTGCAACCTCAACGAGGATGTCAAGTTCAACATGACCTTCACCATCAAGAAGGGCCGCGGCTATGTCCGTGCAGACGAGAACGAAGAGGAGGGACAAGAGGTCGATACTATCGCTATCGATTCGATTTTTACCCCTATCGTCAACGTCAAGTATTCTATCGAGAACTATCGTGTCCAGCAGAAGACTGACTACGAGAAGCTCGTCCTCGAGATTACCACTGATGGATCCATCCAACCTAAGGATGCATTGAAGGAAGCCGCTAAGATCCTTATTTACCACTTCATGCTCTTCTCTGACGAGAAGATCACCATGGACGAGAATGAGAAGACAAGCGGTGATGAATTTGACGAGGAAGTGTTGCGAATGAGGCAGCTCCTCAAGACAAGGCTCAGCGACATGGATCTTTCTGTCCGTGCTCTCAATTGCCTTAAGGCTGCAGAAGTAGAGACCCTTGGTGAACTGGTCACGTACCACAGGAACGACTTGCTCAAGTTCCGTAACTTTGGCAAGAAGTCCCTCACCGAGCTTGACGACTTGCTCGCCAATCTCAACCTCTCCTTCGGTATGGACACCACGAAGTACAAACTCGATAAAGAATAATTACGATGAGACATAATAAGAAATTCAACCACCTTGGTCGGAAGAGCTCCCATCGTAAAGCTATGCTCTCCAACATGGCCTGCTCGCTCATCCTCCACAAGAGGATCACGACGACCGTTGCCAAGGCTAAGGCTTTGCGTGTCTATGTTGAGCCTCTCATCAACAAGACCAAGAACCTCACAACCGTTGACGAGAGTCGCAGCGCACAGCGTCTCGTCTTCAGCTACCTTCAGAACAATGCTGCAACCAAGGAACTTTTCACTGAGATTGCAGGCAAGGTAGCAAACCGTCCCGGCGGTTACACTCGCATCCTCAAGACTGGTTTCCGTACTGGCGATGCGGCCGACATGTGCTTCATTGAGCTCGTTGACTACAACGCCAACATGCTCGCAGCTCCTAAGAAGGCTGATGAGAAGAAGCGCACCCGTCGTAGCCGCAGCAAGAAGGCAGAGGCTCCCGCAGCCGAGGCCGCTCCAGCTGAAGAGGCGAAGGCAGAGTAACGATTAATTAGCGTTTCTCAATATAGGAGGGGGAAGATAATTCTTCCCTCTCTTTTTTTATACGCTCTTTGGTCTTACCTTTGCTTACCATATTGCGCAATGGGGAAGTAGTTCCCTAGGCGTTGTGATAGGCAATAAAGCATCACTATCGCCATTGTGTATTTCAACTTTAAAACATGCGTCTGGCAAGAGTTATATTCTCCTATTTATTCATTGTTTCTGTTTTTGCCTCCGGATGTTCGGAGGAGGGACTGGGTGACACGCCTGTAGCGCAGGTGGGTGATGCAGTGCTGACAAGGACGCAGCTCATAGCTGCCCTCCCTGCGATAGCGTCGCCTTCTGACAGCGCAGTGTTTGCAGACCAGATAATCCGCCGATGGGTGTATCGTCAAGTACTTTTGCAAAAGGCATCTAAGAACTTGTCGTCTGAAACTGATGATATAGATGCGGCAGTAGAGGAGTACAGGTCTTCCCTTATTATCGAGACGTATCAGAATAAGCTTGTTGAGCAGAAGTTCCATCCCCAGATAACTAATGAGGACATTCAGTCCTATTATGACAAGATGAAGGGGAGTTTCATCTTGACCGACGCGATTGTCAAGGGGTGCTATGCAGTCATCCCATCGCAGGCGCATGGACTCAAAGAGTTCCTCAAGACGTTGTCGCAGTTTAATGAAGAGTCGTCGCTCAAGGTGGAGGAGTATATGTTTCATAACGCATCGAAGTACCAAAGCTCTTTTGACGCTTGGCTGTCGCTGTCGGAGGTGAGACCGTTCTTGCCTTCTGGCATGCTGCCTTCCGACATGCGTTCGGTGGCGAAGATGCCATACTTGAAGGAAGAGAAGGATGGCAATGTGTACGTCCTTAAGGTTTTGCACGTCATACCGGCTGGCGAGGTTGCCCCGATAGAGTTTGTGCGGAAGAATATATCAGACATTTTAGTTAGCAAAAAGAAGCTCGAGTTCCTCGACAAGGCGAACCGGGACATATATGACCAGGCCACGAAAGCTGGCAGCATTAAGTATTTCGATAACAAATGACAATTCATAACACACGTATATCGTTGTGCGCCATGGCTCTCGGTGCCATAGTGTCGGTCCAAGGAGCGGCGCAGACGAAGCTTATTGATGAGGTTGTAGCCTCTGTGGGTGATGACGCGATCCTCAGCTCTGACATCGAGTACCAGTATGGGCAGGCGATGATTGAGGGTGCGAACTTCAATGGCGACATCAAGTGCCACATTTTTGAGCAGCTTCTTATTCAGAAACTGATGTTGAACCAGGCGAAGATAGACAGTGTCGAGGTCAAGGACAGTGAGGTTATGCAACAGGTCGATGCCCGCATGAACTACTTCATCCAGCAGGTGGGCGGTCAGGACAAGTTGGAGGAGTATTTCAATAAGCCGTTGCAGCAAATACGCCGCGACCAGATGGAGACCGTCCGGACGCAGATGATAACTCAGAGGATGCAGGCGAACATCACGAAGGACGTGAAAGTTACGCCAGCCGACATTCGTGAGTTCTACGAAAACTTGAACCCGGACAGTATTCCATATGTGCCAGCGCAGTATGAGATCCAGCAGATCATGGTGTACCCGGAGATTGAACAGAAGGAGATTGACAGAATCAAGAGCCGTCTGCGCGACTTCCAGAAGCAGGTGGCTGAGGGGCGCGACTTCGCTACGTTGGCGGTATTGTATTCGGAAGACCCTGGTTCGGCATCGAGAGGCGGCGACTTGGGATGGTATTCCAAGTCGGGTTTCGTGCCTGAGTTCTCGGCAGTGGCGTTTAACATGAAAGAGAAGGGCAAGGTGTCAAAGATCGTTGAGACAGAGTTCGGATACCACATCATACAGTTTATTGACCGCAAGGGAGACCGCATCAATTGCCGCCATATTCTTCTGAAACCCAAGGTTACGGCAGAGAGCCGCAAGAAGGCTACTAACTTCATGGACACAGTGGCAAAGTTCATAGACGAGGACAAGATAACGTTTGAGGATGCGGCCGCGCAGTTCTCGATGGATAAGGACTCTCGCTCGAATGGCGGCATGATTGTCAATTCGAACGACGGCACGTTCAAGTTCCAGTTGAGCCAGATACCTGCAGAGATTGCCAAGGCGATCCAGAACTTGAATGAGGGTGAGGTGTCGAAGCCATTCAGCATGATGGACGAGCGCAAGGGCAAGGAGACCATCCGCATCGTGCGCCTTGTGAAGCGCCACCAGCCGCATAAGGCTAACATGAACGACGACTATGACTTGCTGAAGAGCATGGTCGAGGAGGAGAAGCGCAAGAAGGTTGTGGATGAGTGGATTACGGCAAAGCAGAAAGAGCTGTATGTCTTCATCACTCCGGATTGGCAGGGCTGCGACTTCCAGTACAAGGATTGGATCCAATGATGAGGCTCGCCTGCGTTGTCGCATTGGCTCTTAGTCTTTTCGCCTCGTCTGCGGTGGCGCAACGGACGATAAGGGTGAATATTGACAGGGCTGACGTGTTGCGCCATGACGACAAGATTGGCAAGAACACTCAGTCGCTGAACGGCAATGTGAAGCTGTCGCACGTGAACACGATATTGTATTGCGACAGTGCGTACATGTATAACGACTCGAACGTGGTGGTCTGTTATGGCAGCGTGCACGTCGTGCAGAACGACTCGGTTCACCTGTATGGCGACAGGTTGACGTATTTCGGAGATCAGAACCTTGCGAAGGTGAGGCAGAACGTGAGGGCCAACAAGGGCGACACGTGGCTTTACACGGAGTATCTGGATTACGACCGCGCTCTTGACAAGGCGTATTTCTATAATGGAGGGAAGGTTGTCAACAAGGACAACACGCTCACCTCTGAAAGGGGCATCTATTACCCGATGACGAATGACGTCTACTTCAAGGACAACGTCGTTGGGACATCTCCAAAATATAATCTTATTTCTGACACGGCAGCGTTCAACACGCGGACGGAGGTGGTGTCTATTCTTGGCCCGACGACAATAACGACCTCGGACTCGATGGTTATAGACAGCGAAAAGGGCTGGTATGACACTCATTCTGACGTTGCTAAGTTGTTGAAGGCGAACAGGCTCTATTCTGTCAAAAACCGGAGCACGCTTCTTGGCAAGACTATCTTGTATGAGAGGCGCAAGGGGCTTGGCACGGCGTGGAACGACATGGTGTTGACGGACTCGACGAATAACGTGTCGATAGAGGGGGACTACGGGTTTTACAACGAGCTGACGCAGGAGTCGTTGACGACGAAGAGGGCGTTGCTCCGTCAGGTGTATTCCGGGGACACGTTGTTTTTGCACGCAGACACGTTCAGGGTCGTGCCGTTGGCGGACACGAGCCGTTTGATTAAGGCATTTCATAACGTCAAGGCATTCAGGACGGATTTGCAGGCGCGTTGCGACTCGCTGGTCTTTGACTTCAGAGACTCGGTGGCGACGCTGTATGAGCTGCCCGTAGTGTGGTCGCAAGGGAGCCAGATGACGGCGAACGTCATAAAGTTGTATACCCGCAATCAGGCGTTGTATAAGTCGGAGCTTGTAGACGCGGCGTTTATCATATCGTTGGAGCCGGACTCGGCAGGTTATGACCAGGTCAAGGGGAAATTGATTACTGGATATATTAGGAACAACGACTTGTATAAGATAGACGTTGACGGCAACGGACAGACGATCTATTACCCTAAGGACGGTCCTAACTTGATAGGCGTGAACAGGGCTGAGAGCAGCAACATGAGCATCTGGTTGAAAGACCGGCGCATCAACAACATTACCATGAGGGTGTCTCCGACCGGGAGCATGAACCCTCCGTTGCTTCTCGGGGAGAAAGACTGCAAATTGCAGGGTTTCCGCTGGCTGGATGACTATCGCCCGAAGTCGAAGGGAGACATCTTCTTGAAGATGGAGATTCCTGACGACTTGCAGGTGCAGGAGGAGGTGTACGTCGGGTATGAGTTTGACGACCTTGAGTGATAATCAATAACTTGTTCGGACACATTTACAAATATTCTTATATATTCGCGACTTGTTAAGGTTCTAAAAAACAAAAAGCTATGTATTGGACTCTTGAATTAGCCTCGAAGCTCGAGGATGCCCCTTGGCCAGCCACCAAGGATGAGCTCATTGACTACGCTACGCGTTCAGGCGCGCCATTGGAGGTCATCGAGAACCTGCAGGAGATCGAGGACGACGGCGAAGTCTATGAAAGCATCGAAGACATCTGGCCGGACTATCCGAGCAATGAGGACTTCTTCTTCAATGAAGACGAGTACTAACGTGGAAGGCTGACCAGTCATGATAAGGCCGCCCGCTGCCTGTGGCGAGAAAGCTCAGGTGTCGGGCGGCTTTCCATATATTAAAACAAACATAAACCCTCACCCCCATGGAGAAGCAGAAGAGATATGTTCTTGAGGAGAGTCAGATTCCTCGCCAGTGGTTTAACATTGCGGCGATCATGCCGAATAAGCCGCTGTTGCCATTGAACCCCAAGACGCGCAAGCCGATGTCGGCAGAGGACCTGTATCCGATTTTTGCGGAGGAGGTTTCTCGTCAGGAGTTGAATTACACGGACGAGTGGATTGACATCCCGGAGCCTGTGCGTGATATATACAAGAGTTACCGCAGCACTCCCCTGGTGAGGGCGTATTCGCTGGAGAAGGCGCTTGGCACCCCGGCGCATATATATTTCAAGAACGAGAGTGTTAGCCCAGTGGGTTCTCACAAGCTCAATTCGGCGTTGGCGCAGGCGTATTACTGCAAAGAGCAGGGCGTCACGAACGTCACGACGGAGACTGGCGCGGGTCAATGGGGCTGCGCGCTGGCGTATGCGGCAAAGGTTTTCGGACTTGAGGCCGCAGTATACCAAGTGAAGATCAGCTTTAACCAGAAGCCTTACCGCAGGGCGATAATGCAGACCTTTGGCGCGCAGGTTACGGCGTCGCCGTCGATGTCCACAAGGGCGGGTCGCGACATATTGACCCGCGACCCGAACAACCAGGGTTCGCTCGGCACGGCTATCTCGGAGGCTGTGGAGCTGGCTATGTCGACCCCGAACTGCAAGTATACTCTCGGGTCGGTGTTGAGCCACGTGACTTTGCATCAGACGGTCATCGGCCTTGAGGCGGAGAAGCAGATGGAGATGGCAGGGGAGTATCCTGACGTCGTCATCGCTTGCTTTGGCGGCGGATCTAACTTTGGCGGCATTGCGTTCCCGTTTATGCGCCATAATATAAAGGATGGGCGCAAGACGCGTTTTGTGGCTGCGGAGCCTACGTCTTGCCCGAAGCTGACGCATGGCGTGTTCCAGTATGACTTTGGCGACGTGGCTGGTTACACTCCGCTGTTGCCGATGTACACACTTGGCCATAATTTTATGCCTGCTAACATACATGCCGGCGGCTTGCGTTACCATGGCGCAGGCGTCATTGTCAGCCAGTTGTTGAAAGACGGCTATATGGAGGCGACAGACATTCCTCAGCTTGAGAGCTTCGAGGCGGGTCTGCTCTTCGCTCGTACGGAGGGCATCATTCCTGCCCCTGAGTCTTGCCACGCCATTGCTACCGCAGTTCGCGAGGCGAACCGATGCAAGGAGGAGGGCAAGGAGGAGGTCATCCTCTTCAACCTCTCGGGTCATGGCCTTATCGACATGTCGGCTTATGACCAGTATCTGAGCGGCAGCTTGCAGGATTACTTCGTCACGGACGAGGAAGTGGAGCGCAACCTTGCGCAGATTGAGAAGATTATATAGAACAGAATAGATAACGTTTGCCGCACGTTCGCCAGCAACTGATGGTGTCCGTGCGGCAAACCTTTTGTCACATTGTTAGGATTATGACAGAGGAGAGCAGGCGGAATGTGGTGTCGGCGTTTATGAACGTTGTCGCTACGATGCTGGTAGTTATTATGGCAGAGGCGCTCGTGAGGGTTGTCTTCATCGTCAAGTTTGCGCAATGGGAGGCGTTTGCTGACAATGTGTCATCGTGTCCCTTGTTCTTGTTCAACGCCTTGCGTTTTGACGCCCAGACGGCCGCTTACGCGTCGTTGCCGGTGGTTGTGGCGGCTATTGTCGTGTGCTTTCGCCCTTCGGTTTATGAGTGCGTTGAGCGGATCGGGAGGGTGTGGACTGCTGTCGCCTCGACGTTGCTTGGTCTGCTTGGTTTGGCGGACGTCCATTACTACAACAACTTCGGTCGTCATTTTGACATTGTTGTGTTCGACTTCTTTGACGAGGAGCCCGGAGTCTTGATTAAGGGCATCATTGACGAGGCACCGGTGTTGGCAATGGTTGTCGGGGCAGGCGTGGTGCTTGCGTTGGCGTGGCTCGTGTCGGGCTGGCTTTACGGCTTGGCGAGGAGGCTATCGGCGAGGTTGAAGCCAGTGCTGACGGGTGTCGTCGTGTCGGCTATGGTATTCGTGGCGATACGTGGCAGCCTTGGGACGTTCACGTTGAGAATAGAGGACGTTTACGTATCGACATCGGCGATGATGAACGACTGCGTCCCGAGTGCGGCGTTCATGATGAAAAACGCGTGGAGCGAGAAGAAGAAGCAGTTCAGGCTGGACAGCGACGAAGTCATCTTGCGCAATGCAGGATTCAGCAGCGAGCAGGAGGCAGCGGAGGCATGGACTGGCAGGAGAGAGGGTTCCGACATCACTGCTGACAGCGCATTGGTTGGGCTGACATCGGCGGCAGGGGACTATAAGGGATATGACGTCGTCTTGATAGTCTGTGAGAGTTGGGGACGGAAGCTGATGGAGTATGACAAGAGGTACGGAATCGACTTGTTATGCTCGATGAGGCAACATTTAGGAGAGGACTTGTTATGGGAGGACTTCGTGTCGGCAACGACGTGCACGATAGATGCGGTCGAGGCGTTGACGACGGGCTGCCCATATCAGAGGTTTTTCACGAGCCGTTACAGGGATGTGGAGTTGCCGTACTCGACGGCTCGGCTGTGGAGTGATGCGGGCTATTCGACGCACTTCGTGTCGGGGATAGAGATCTCGTGGCGCAACTTGTCGGAGGTTCTCCCGCATCAGGGATTTGAGAGCGTGACGGGCAAGTTTGAGATATTGAAGGAGAACCCGAGGGCGGAGATTAACCACACGTGGGGCGTGTATGACCATGCGATGCTGTCTTACTTGCTGGACAAGTTGAGCGAGCCGCGTGGGGAAGAGGACGGACCGAGATTTTTCATGGCGTTGACGTCGACGAACCATACGCCATTTGAGTTCCCGAAAGACATTGAGCTGCCGGACTTGAGGGAGCCGGAAGATGCAGGAGCGTTTGCCGTGGATGATAAGAAGATCGTATATGACTACCTGAGGGGGTATCAGTACACGAGCGAGTGCCTTGGGCGTTTCATGACGGCATTGAAATCGTCGGAGGCAGGGAAGCGGACGATAGTGGCGATTACGGGAGACCATAACACTCGGCTTGTGCTGCCATACGACGAGGGAGAGGACTTGAAGTGGAAGTATGGCGTCCCGTTTTATTTATATGTCCCAGGAGCGAAGGAGTCGTGGCGCGACAAGACGTCGCGATACGGGTCGCAGGAGGACATTGTGCCTACGTTGGCGAATCTGACATTGGCGAGTCGTCCATATCTTGCCGCAGGTCAGGACTTGTTGGCGGACACGTTGCGTGAGCCTACATTTGGAGTCAACGTGAAGCACGTGATAGTCTCGGACGAAGCGCGTCGTGACGAGGTGGAGCGCAGGGTGCGAGCGATGGAGGCGTTGAAGAAACTATGGTACAAGAGGAGATTTGTCGGGGAGTAAGACCTTTGCTCTTGCGATGTAAAGTTACAAATATTTAGCGCAGCAACAAATATAACAATAGATATTTTGCAAAATAAAACCGTGGTTTCGCATTATGCGAAACCACGGTTTTATTTATGTAATTGGATTTTAGAGGGTAGGACCGAGCGGAGCTGTGGGGAGGTCGGCAGGTTTGGGCGTATCGGCGAAGAGGAACTCGTCGATGATGTCGGTGAACTCCTTGGAGTTGCGGATTTTAAGGAACTCTGTTTGTCGTCGGATTTGTCGGAAATTGTCGTAGCCCAAGTCGAGAGTCTGGTGGAGGTATTTGAGCGCGTTAGGGATGTCGTTGATGGCGGCGTAGAAGCAAGCTGCGCCGTAGATGTCGTATTGATTGTTGGACGAGGTCTGTTGTTCGATCATGCCGAGGGCCTTGTCTTTTTTGCCTTGAGCGTAGAGCGCGATGGCGGCGATGGTGGTGTTTTGTGACTGTGCGGCGACATTGAAGTCGCTAATGGCGGAATCGGTGCCGCCGTTTTGCTTGTTGGAGTGACCTCGGTAAAGGAAATAGATGGGGTTGAACGGGTCTAAGTCGATGGCAGCGGAGTAGTAGGCGACGGCTTTTTTGAAATGCAGGGCCGCCATCTCGCAATGTGCGCGTGCGGCGTGGAAGTCTGGATCGTTCGGGTAAAAGTTGGCGAGGTTGTTATATATATTGATGGCGTCGGCGGTCCTTCCTCCCTCTTCAAGGCAGCGAGCCTTCTCGAACAGGAGAGCTGAGTTAGAAGGGTCGAGAGCAATGGCTTTGTCGTAGAACTCGACGGCTTGGTTGAAGAGACCCAATATGGCGTAGATGCATGCGATTTTGTAGTTAGCGAAAGGCGAGTTGTCGTATCTGAGCCCTTTTTTGAAGGCATTTACGGCAGCGAGGTATTTGTGGGCGGAGAGATAAGTCTCGCCGAGCAGATTTTGCCATTTGACGGCATGAGGGGATTTGAGGATTTGTTTTTTCACCTTGTCTTCAATGACGTCGAGAGCGGAATCGGCGAGAACGTCCACGCACTCAAGCAGCCTTCTGATGGAGCTGTCTTGATCGTAGGCCGCGATGATGTCGTCGGCGGCTTGAGAGTATTTCTTGAGCCACGTGTATGCGACAGCCCTTATGAAGAAGGCCCCGAATTTTGAAGAGGTGTATTTCCCCAAAGCGGATGTGGCATAGGCGACAGCCTCGTCGTATTTCTCTTGTCGGATGGCGTTTGATGCGAGATGGTAAAGTCCCCAGTAAGGGACGTCTCCTGAGCCGATGTCGACCATCGTCTTGAAGTCCTTGTTAGAGAGGTCGTATTTGCTTTGGAGAGCGTATATGTGCGCACGAGAGTAGTATAAGTCACCTTTTTCCGGATAGAGGCTGATGGCAGTCGTCAAGTCTTTTAAGGCGGCTGTGGTGTCGCTTTGCTGAAGAGAAATGTCGGATCTGGTCGAGTAGGCGTTAGCGATAGAGCGCTTGTCTTTTTGTGGGATAAGTCTTAATGCGTTTTGTATGGCGAAGTTGGCTTGCGAGAGCTGGTTTTGCGCCAGATAGATTTCTGCGATATAGCCGTAGGCATAACCATTTTTGTCATCTTCGCTAAGCTCGCGGTAGAAGAAGTCGAGTGCAGTGTCGTAATCGTTTGAGCGAAAGGCCTCTACCCCCTGTTTGAAGAGGTAAGAGCTGTTGTCTGCTATCGCGGAGGATGCGATGAGGAGGATGATTGTGAAAAAGGTGGCTCTCATGTTATGTGAGTGTTTTATGGAGTGTTGGTTAATGATGGAGGATGCTTGTAGTTATAGTACGCAGTGAGGGGCATTTTGTTGGGAGATAAAATAAAAGAGGCCTCACCTTTTGTGGCGGGGCCTCGTGGTATGGGGTGTCAAGTTGTTAGTCTTGCGAATCGGCGTTGTTGGGCTGTTGCGCGTCGTCGGCGGGTTGAGACTCGGCTTTTGCCTTTTCGGCTTTTGCCTTCTCATCGTCGGCGAGCTCGTCCTCGCGTTTTTTCCAGGGGCGGGGTCCGAAGATACGTTCGACATCTTCTGTGAAGATGACCTCGCGCTCGAGTAGGAGTTCAGCGAGCTGCTTGTGCTTGTCGGCGTTGGCGCGGAGGATGTCTTTGGCGCGGGCGTATTGGGTATCGATGATATTGGAGACCTCCTCGTCGATGATTCGGGCGCGCTCTTCGGAGTAGGGGGAACGGAAGGCGTAGTCTTGCTGTCCAGTGGAGTCGTAGTAGCAGACGTTTGGCAGGCGGTCGCTCATGCCGTAGTATGTGACCATTGCCGTGGCCTGCTTGTTGGCTCGTTCGAGGTCGTTGAGGGCTCCAGTGCCGACTTCGCCGTAAGTGAGGTCTTCTGCAGCACGTCCGCCGAGGATGGAGCAAATGTTGTCGAGGAGGTGTGCCTTGGTTGTCAGTTGTCGTTCCTCGGGCTGGTACCATGCCGCTCCGAGGGCTTTGCCACGCGGGACGATGGTTACTTTTACGAGCGGGTTGGCGAACTCGAGGAGCCAGCTGACGGTGGCGTGACCAGCCTCGTGGCAAGCTATGGCGCGACGCTCCTCTTCGGTCGTTATCCTGTTCTTCTTCTCGAGACCTCCGACGATGCGGTCGACGGCGTCTTGGAAGTCTTGCTTGTCGACGAACTTCTTGCCGTGGCGTGCCGCTGTGAGGGCAGCCTCGTTGCAGACGTTTGCGATGTCGGCGCCGGAGAAGCCCGGGGTCAGTTTGGCGAGGAAAGAGCGGTCGAAATCGGGAGCGAGCTTGAGAGGTCGGAGGTGGACGTTGAAGATGGCTTCACGCTCGTTGATGTCCGGCAGTTCGACTTGTACTTGTCGGTCGAAACGTCCCGCACGCATGAGTGCGGGGTCGAGAATTTCGGCGCGGTTGGTGGCGGCGAGAATTATGACGCCGCTGTTGTTGCCGAAGCCGTCCATCTCGGTGAGGAGCTGGTTGAGTGTGTTCTCTCGCTCCTCGTTTGTGCCGAATCCGGAGTTGCGTCCGCGGGCGCGTCCGATGGCATCGATCTCGTCGATGAAGACGATGCTTGGAGCTTTCTCCTTGGCTTTTTTGAAGAGGTCTCGGACTCGGCTTGCGCCGACGCCTACGAACATCTCGACGAAATCGGAGCCGGACATGGAGAAGAAGGGCACGTTGGCCTCTCCGGCGACGGCTTTGGCGAGGAGGGTCTTGCCTGTTCCTGGAGGGCCTACGAGGAGCGCGCCCTTAGGAATTTTGCCGCCAAGCTCGGTGTATTTCTCGGGGTGGCGGAGGAACTCGACGATTTCCTCGAGTTCTTGCTTTGCTCCGTCGAGACCTGCAACATCTTTGAAAGTGACGTCGACGGTGGTGTCTTTTCCAACCTCTTTGGCCTTGGAGTTCCCGACACCCATTACGCCGCCACCGCTGCCACCCATACGTCGGAAGAGGAAGTAGTAGATGAAGGCGAAGAAGATGAGCGGCCATATGAACATCATGGCTCCTCCGAGGAAGTCGCTACGTTGCTCGTAGAAGACGGGGATGGCACGCCCGGCGGCATCCTCGGCGGCTTTGCGGCTTGCCTCGAAGCTGTCGATGGAAGGGAGGTCGACGACGAAGTGAGGACCTTTTACGGGGACAGGGGCGTTGCTCAAGAAGAGGCTCTTGTAGTTCTCGACGGAGTCGGGGAACAGGGTCACTTCGGCTTGGAGGTCGTTGCGGACGACGACAATTTTTTCAACTCCTTGTCGGCCGAGTAGCTCTTTCTCGAAGCGGGTGTAGGAGAGGCTGTGTGGCGTCGAGCCGAAGCCCAAGGTGCTGATGACGATGAGGGCGACGGCGACTAAGCCGTAGATCCAGTAGGGATTGAATGCAAGGGGAGTTTTGCCTTTTCTTCCTTTGTCGGCCATAATTGGGTGAACGGTTTAAAGTTGGTGTGTTGGGATGTGTTTGGGGGAGACGAGGGGAGACGGGAGTATGGGTTAGATGTCGTCGGGGATGTCTTGACGTTTGCCGTCAGACCAGAGACCTTCGAGATCGTAGAAGGAGCGTTCCTCGGGGAGGAAGACGTGTGCGACGACGTCGTGGTAGTCGATGAGAATCCAAGAGGCGTTGGCTCGTCCCTCGTAGTGGATGGGTCGGTCGTTGAGGTCTTCGCGGACACGGTCGACGACGGACTCGGCGATGGACTCGACTTGTGTGTTGGAGTTGCCATCGGCGATGACGTAGAAGTCAGCGGAAGCGCCGTCGAGACCGCGGAGGTCGATGATGGAGATGTTGTGCGCCTTGTTGTCTTTCATGCCCTCGACGACGGACTCGACGAGAGCGTTTTTTATGTTTTCCATTAAGAAAATAGTGGTCAGTTGTTGTTATTGTCGTCTTGTTTTTGTTCGAGGGCGATGTCGAGAACCTCGGCGACGCGCTGGACGTAGTGGAAGGTGAGTCCTTGGACGTATTCCTTTTTAATGGCGTCAATATCTTTCTGGTTCTCGTTGCAGAGGATGATGTCGGTTATGCCTGCGCGTTTTGCGGCGAGGATTTTTTCTGTTATGCCGCCTACGGGGAGGACCATGCCGCGGAGGGTGATCTCGCCTGTCATGGCGATGCGTTTGCGGACGCGTCGGCCCGTCAGGGCGGAGACGATGGCCGTTGTCATGGTGACGCCAGCGGAGGGTCCGTCTTTTGGCACGGCGCCTTCGGGGACGTGGATATGGAAATTCTCGTTGTCGAAGTCGACATCGGTTATGCCGAAAGCCTCGGCGTTGGAGCGGACGATTTCGAGGGCGAGGATGGCTGACTCTTTCATGACATCGCCTAGGTTTCCGGTGAGCGTCATTTTCCCCTTGCCTTTGCTGGCGGCGCACTCGACGAAGAGGATTTCGCCGCCGACGGCTGTCCAGGCGAGACCTGTCACGACACCTGCGGGGAGGTCGTCATGCCAGATGTCGTGGTCGAACTTCTCGTTTCCGAGGAGGCGTTTGACATCGGCAGGGGAGATTGCGGGATTGGGGTTGTTGCCTTTGGCTACTTCGAGAGCCACTTTGCGGCATAGGTGGGCGAGCTCCTTGTCGAGAGTTCGGACACCGCTTTCGCGAGTGTATTTCTCGATGATGTATGAGATCGTCTCGTCGGACAGAGAGAGTTGTTCGGGTTTGAGTCCGTTGTTTGTAATCTCCTTAGGGACGAGGTGTCGATGGGCTATTTGTATTTTCTCTTCGAGGAGGTAGCCGTCGACGGGGATCAGCTCCATGCGGTCGAGCAGAGGTGCCGGTATGGTCCCGAGGGTGTTGGCCGTGGCGATGAAGAGAACCTTTGAGAGGTCGTAGTCGAGATCGAGAAAATTGTCGTGGAAAGCTGTGTTCTGCTCGGGGTCGAGAACTTCGAGGAGGGCGGAGGCGGGGTCGCCGTGGTAGTCGCTGCTGACTTTATCGATCTCGTCGAGAATGAAGACAGGGTTGGAGGAGCCGGCGATGCGGATGTTCTCAAGGATGCGTCCGGGCATGGCTCCGATGTACGTGCGGCGGTGACCGCGGATTTCGGCCTCGTCATGGAGACCGCCGAGAGACATGCGGACGTATTTTCGCCCGAGAGCTTCGGCTACGCTCTTGCCGAGAGATGTCTTGCCGACGCCTGGGGGGCCATAGAGGCAGATGATAGGGCTTTTGAGGTCTCCTTTCAGCTTGAGGACGGCGAGGTGCTCGAGGATGCGCTCCTTGACTTTCTCCATGCCGTAGTGGCGCGAGTCGAGAACTTGTTGCGCACGGTTGATGTCGAGATTGTCATCGGTGTAGAAGCCCCAAGGGAGGGCGACCATGGCGTCGAGGTAGTTTTGGCTGATTCCGAACTCTGGGGAGTTGGAGTTCAGGCGCGAGAAGCGGTCAAGCTCCTTGTCGAAGGCTTCTTGCGTCTCTTTGCTCCAGACCTTTTGGGCGGCTTGCGCCCGGTATTTGGCCACGAGTGCGCTTTGCGGATTGTCTCCCAGCTCGTCTTGGATGGTGCGGGTCATCTCGTGGAGCATGTACTCGCGCTGTTGGCGGTCGATTCCTTGGCGTGCTTTGGACTGGATGTCGTCTTTCAGCTTAAGAAATTGCAGCTGTTTCTCGACGAGTGTCATGAGGCATTCGGCGCGCTCGTAGATGTTTGGGCATTTGAGCAGTTCTGCTTTAGCTTGTACTTCGGCGTTGATGTTGGACGCGACGAGGTTTATGAGGAAGTTGGAGTCCGTGATGTTTCGGACTGCGACGGCGGCTTCTGGAGGAGCGGATTCCATGAGTCGGAACACTTCAGAGGCTTTGTCTCGGATTGCGGCGATGAGGACTTCGAGTCGTTCTTTTTGGTCGTCGGGGATGCGTGTTTCCCTGGCGCGTCGGATGGTGGCTTTGAGGAAGGGCTCGGATTGCGTCTGCTCGATGATGTTAACGCGCTCAAGACCGTTGATGATGACGGTCAGGGTGTTGTCGGGCATATTGACGACTTTGACGATGCGCGCGGTCACTCCGACTGTGTGGAGGTCGGCGATAGATGGGGTCTCCTCGTTCTCGTCGAGTTGCGTTGCTGCGACGAAGATGCCGTGGTCGCGGCTTACTTGGTCGATGAGGGCGCGAGATGCGGGTCGTCCGACGGAGATTGGCAGGACGGTATTTGGGAAGAGGACCGAGTTGCGGAGAGCCATGACGGGCAGCTCTTTAGGGAGTTGGATCTTCTTCTTGTCGCCGCTGTCGATGACGAAAGAGTGGTTGCCTTCGGCGAGGTTTGTCTCGTCGAAAGGGTTTGCCTCTATAAGCTGTATTTTTTTGCTGTTGGAGTTGTCGCTCATCTATTGGGAAGTGGTGAGTTGTTGTGGGCTTAAAAGCTATGTCTAATATCGTGCCACGTTGCCGTTTATTGGCATAAGCTGACAAAAAGTCAGTTTTTGTGGGTTTGGTGTGACATGAGTTAAGCCCCGCGGGGAGGGGAGATGGGTAAGCCGGTTACGCTTCTTTGAGTTTTGCGGCGCTGAGGTGGCTGATTCTCTCGCGAGCGTAGTCGAGCGATATGGTGAGAGTTGTCTCTCCGGACGTGGGGACGGAGTACATCTTGTCGACCATGATGGTTTCGCATATGGCTCTCAGACCTCGAGCTCCGATTTTGAACTCGACAGCCTTGTCGACGATGAAGTCGAGAACCTCGTCGGGGACGACGAGTTCGACGCCGTCGAGTTTGAAGAGCTTGGTGTATTGTTTGAGGAGAGAGTTTTTGGGTTCGGTGAGTATGCGTCGGAGAGCCTGCCTGTCGAGGGGCTGGAGGCTGGTGAGAACGGGGAGGCGGCCGATGATCTCGGGGATGAGTCCGAAGGCTTTGAGGTCTTGTGGCGCGACGTATTGCATGAGGTTGTTGAAGTCGATGCTGTCTCGCGTCTTGTCGGAGTTGTATCCAACGACGCGGGAGTTGAGGCGTTGCGCGATGCGGTCGCGGATGCCGTCGAAGGCGCCGCCGCAGATGAAGAGAATGTTGCGTGTGTTGACGGCGATGAGTCGTTGCTCCGGGTGTTTGCGTCCGCCCTGTGGTGGTACGTTGACGACGGAGCCTTCGAGCAGCTTCAGGAGTCCTTGTTGTACGCCTTCTCCGCTGACGTCGCGGGTTATGGACGGGTTGTCGCCTTTGCGTGCGATCTTGTCAATCTCGTCGATGAAGATGATGCCGCGCTCGGTTCTCTCGACATCGAAATCGGCTTCTTGCAGGAGTCTGGAAATGATGCTTTCGACGTCTTCTCCGACGTAGCCTGCCTCGGTGAGGACGGTAGCGTCGACGATGGTGAAGGGAACGTCGAGGAGCTTGGCGATGGTGCGAGCGAGGAGGGTTTTGCCTGTGCCAGTGTCGCCGACCATTATGATGTTGGACTTTTCGAGTTCGACGTCGTCCGAGTCGTTGCTGTGGATTAGTCGCTTGTAGTGGTTGTATACGGCGACGGAGAGGTATTTTTTAGCTTCGTCTTGACCAATGACGTATTCGTCGAGGTAGTTTTTTATCTCTTCGGGTTTGCGGAGTTGCAGTGGTTTTTGTGCTTCCTGGAGTCCGAGTTGTTTTGTTGCCTCTTTGGCTATCTCGTAGGCTTGTGCGGCGCAGTTGTCGCATATAAAACCTGATACGCCGCTGATAAGCACGTGGACTTGCTTGCGGGACCGTCCGCAGAAGGAGCATTTGTCTTCGTTGACTGCTTTTGCCATTGGTGTGTGTGGGGTTGGTGGTGTGGTGTCGGGGAGAAGATGTTGTGGAGATTAGGCGCGGGGCCTCGTCTCCGCGCTTGTCCCCTTATTGTCGCCCAAAATAGGTTTACGTGTGTGGTCTTATTTCTTTTCGCGTCGGAGGACCTCGTCGATCATGCCGTAGGCTTTAGCCTCCTCGGCGGTCATCCAGTGGTCGCGGTCAGAGTCTTTCTCGACGACGTCGAAAGGCTGGCCGGAGTGGGTGGCGATGATGTCGTAGAGTTCTTTTTTGAGCTTCTGGATTTCTCGTGCCGTAATCTCGATGTCTGATGCTTGGCCTTGCGCTCCGCCCATTGGTTGGTGTATCATGATGCGGGAGTGGGGGAGTGCGGAGCGTTTGCCGTTGGCTCCAGCGACGAGGAGGACGGCTGCCATGGAAGCTGCGAGACCCGTGCAGATGGTGGCGACGGAGGAGGAGATGTATTGCATGGTGTCGTAGATGCCGAGACCTGCGTAGACGCTGCCGCCTGGGGAGTTGAGATATATGGAGATGTCTTTGGAAGAGTCGGCGGACTCGAGGTAGAGGAGCTGTGCCTGGACGATGTTTGCGACATCGTCGTTGATTTCTGTACCTAAGAAGATGATGCGGTCCATCATGAGGCGCGAGAAGACATCCATGCTGGCGACGTTGAGTTGCCTCTCCTCGATGATGGTAGGGGAGATGTAGGAGTCGACGACTCGGGAGTAGCTGTCGAAGAGGTTGCCGCTGATGCCGCGGTGTTGGACTGCGAATTTGCGGAAGTCGTTGTTGTTCATGCTCATAGGTATGTCAGTTGGTTAATTAACGGCATAGGCAGCCTTGCTCGCCAATTAAGGGGGCAAGGCTGCCGTGCCGTATGGTTACTGGGGTTGATGTCCAGTGTTATTTGTTGTTGGCGAAGAGCTTGCCGAAGTCTTCTTGGTTGATGGTCTTCTGCTCGACGTTGGCGTTTTGCTTTGCGATGGCGAATATCTTCTCCTCTACTGCGCCCTCGGCAAGGTGGTTGCGCTGCTCCTCGTTCTGGAGCATGTTGCGAGCGTACTGCTCGAGCTGCTCGTTGGGGAGGTTTGTGATGCCGTATTGCATGAGTTGCGCGCTGGCGGTCTTCTTAGCGAAGTCGAGCACGTCTTGGAACTCGATCTTGACGTCGAGAGCCTTTGCGATGTGGTTCTTAACGACTTGCCACTTGAGGTCGCCGACGAATTTAGGGAACTCGTTGGTGAGGACGTCTGGGGTGAACTTGTCGTTGTCCTTGTTGACGGCGGTGAGCCAGCGTTTGAGGAACTCCTCTGGGAGGTTGAAGTCGCCAGCGGCTTTCATGATGGCCTCGCGGGTGTCGACGTTGAAACGGAAGTCCTCTGCCATCTTGTTGGAGGTCTCGAGCTGCTCCTTTACCTTGGCGCGGAAAGCGGCCTCGTCGGCTACCTTGCCGTCGGGGTAGAGGCGGTTGAAGAGCTCGGCGTTAAGCTCAGCGGGCTTGAACTCGGAGACTTCGGAGATGGCGAAAGTTGCCTTGGCGTCGGCGGGGATGGCAGCGACCTGCTCGTCGGAGATTTCGAGGAGGTATTTGATCTCCTTGTCGTCCTGGCAGGTATTGTGGAGGTCGAACTCGACGGTGTCGCCGGCTTTCTTGCCGACGAAGAGAGCTTTCTGCGCCTCGTCCTTGATGACGGTGACGGAGAGGAGTCCTTTCTCGTTCTTGAGCTCGCCGGTCGTCACCTCACCCTTGATGAGGGAGTCTGCGGTAGATACCTCGACGGGGACGTGGCTGCCGAAGCGGGAGGCGATGTTCTTGACCTGCTCGTCGATGGCAGCGTCGTCGATGGTGATGGTATATGCGGGGATGTTGAGGTTCTTGTCGAGAGCGACGTTGACGTCGGGGGAGAGTCCGAGGTCGAACTTGAAAGTGAGCTTGTCGATTTCACCGTCGAAGTCGATGGGCTGCTGGTCTTTGTTTGGGAGAGGCTCGCCGAGGATGTCGAGGTTGTTGTCCTTGATGTAGGAGGAGAGAGTCTCACCTACGAGGTTGTTGATTTGGTCGACGAGGATGGATTTGCCGTAGAATTTCTTGACCATGCCAGCGGGAGCGTGGCCAGGGCGGAAACCTTTGATAGCGACACGTTTGCCGTAGTCCTTGATGGCTTTTTCTACTTTGGGCTCGTAGTCTGCCTTCTCGAACTCTATTGTGAGGATGGCGTTGAGCGCATCAATGTTTTCTTTTGAAATGTTCATTTCAACGGGTTGTTGGGAATGTGAAATATTAGATTAGTACGGATGAGGGGACTCGAACCCCTACGCCTTTCGGCATCAGATCCTAAGTCTGACACGTCTACCAATTTCGCCACATCCGCATGGGCATGCCATTTTAAGCGTGGCAAAGTTAAGGCATTTATCTGCTCGAAAGGCGAAAAGGGTAGTATTTTTTTTTGAGCGTCAAAGGATTAGTCGTCGAACTTGCGTCGTCGGAGGATGAAATCTTTGCCGAGGTATACCTCACGGACTTTCTCGTCTCCAGCGAGTTGTTCTGCCGTTCCGGCTCGGAACAGTTTGCCTTGAACTTGTATGTACGCGCGGTCGCATATGGCGAGCGTCTCGCCTACGTTGTGGTCGGAGATGAGGACTCCGATGTTCTTGTCTTTGAGGTGGGAGACGATTTTCTGAATGTCGTAGACGGCGATGGGGTCGACTCCCGCGAAGGGTTCGTCGAGCATGATGAATTTGGGGTTTATGGCGAGTGCGCGCGCGATTTCCGTCCTGCGTCGCTCGCCGCCGGAGAGCTGGATGCCCTTGCTTTTGCGGATGTGGCTGAGTCCAAATTCGGAGATGAGCTCCTCGAGGCGGGCGAGTTGGTAGTCCTTGGGGTAGTCGGTCATTTCGAGGACGCCGAGGATGTTGTCTTCGACGCTGAGAGTTCGGAAGACGGAGGCCTCTTGGGCGAGGTATCCGACGCCGAGCTGCGCGCGGCGGTAGACGGGGAGGTGTGTTATCTCCTGGTCGTTGAGGTATACGTGTCCCTCGTTGGGCTCGATAAGTCCGACGGTCATGTAGAAAGTGGTCGTCTTGCCTGCCCCGTTAGGGCCGAGCAGACCGACGATCTCGCCTTGTCGAACCATGATAGAGGGGCCGTCGACGACTTTGCGGGAGCCGTATATCTTGACGAGTTTCTCGGTGCGGAGGACCATGTGGTCGTCGTCGGGCGTGGGGTCAGGCTCCTCGTAGATGGTTCCGATTTGGAGTTCTCCGGAATCTATTTTAGCCCTTATGGCGTCGGACTCGCTCATTGTCTTTGCGGGTTGGACGGGTTGAGGTTGTTGGTCTTCCATGTGTTTGGTGGTGGGGTTATTGTTGGTCTGGTTCGGGGGCTCCGAACTCCATGAGGTAGGCTTTGATGAAGGCGTCGATATCGCCGTCCATGACAGCTTGGACGTTGGAGGTCTGGTATCCTGTGCGGTGGTCTTTGACGCGTCGGTCGTCGAAGACGTAGCTTCGGATTTGCGATCCCCATTCGATTTTCTTCTTGCCTGCCTCGATTTTGGCCTTGGCGGCGTTGCGTCGTTTGAGCTCGCGGTCGTAGAGCTGTGAGCGGAGGAGCCTCATGGCGTTTTCGCGGTTCTCTGTCTGCTTGCGCGTCTCGGTGTTCTCGATGAGGATTTCTTCGGTCTCGCCGGTGTCGGGGTCGGTGTACTGGTATCGGAGTCGGACTCCGGTCTCGACCTTGTTGACGTTCTGACCGCCAGCCCCGCCGGAACGGAAGAGGTCCCAAGAGACTTTTGAGGGGTCGACGTAGACCTCTATGGTGTCGTCGACAAGGGGGGTGACGAAGACAGAGGCGAAGGATGTCATGCGTTTGCCCTGCGCATTGAAGGGGGAGACGCGGACGAGACGGTGGACACCATTCTCGCTTTTGAGGTAGCCGTAGGCTGTGTCGCCCTCAATCTCGAAGGTGACAGTTTTTATGCCGGCGTCGTCGCCATCCTGAATGTTGGTTACGGTGACCTTGTAGTTATGAGCTTCTGCCCATCGTTGGTAGAGGCGCATGAGCATTTGCGCCCAGTCTTGGCTTTCTGTGCCGCCTGCCCCGGCGACGATTTTGAGGACGGCGGAGAGCTGGTCCTCCTCTCCTTGTAGCATGTTGGCGAGTTCGGCCTCCTCGGTAAGGCGCAGCGCCTCGTTGTAGGCGACATCGACGTCGGCCTCTTCTGTTATTCCCTCTTTGAGGTAGTCCATGGCGAGGTCGAGCTCCTCGGCGGCGGAGTGGACACGATCATAGGCACCGACCCATTTTTTGTTGGCTCGGACGCGTTTCATTATTTCCTCGCTATGCGCGCGGTCGTCCCAGAATCCTGGTTCTTGTGCTCGGAGGTCGTCTTCTTGGAGTTCTATACGTCGGCGGTCGACGTCAAAGATACCTCCTTAACGCTTGCTCGCGTTTGTTCAGGTCCTTTATTTGGTCCTGTGTTACCATGTTCTGTATTATATGGTTACGTGGTTAGAGAATGTGCGTGTGGCGCAAAGGTATGGAAATTTTTCGGGAGGGTGCGTCATACCTCGTCGGCGCCCTCGATGTCGAGCAGCCCGCCTGGCAGTTGGAGCGTGAGGGTTTGCGCCACGTCGTCGATGGCGACTACGAAATCGTCTGTGGCGGGGAGGAGAACCTCGCGGCCGTCGGCCCGTCGGACGATGAAGAGGGGGTTGGCTGCCACGGTGTCGTCGATTTCCTCGATGATGCCGACCTCGCCCGCGTCGGTGGAGATGACGGTGTAGCCGATGAGGGGCTGGATCTCCTCGGCGTCCTCGGGGGCGTCGCCCTCTTTGATTGTCGAGACGCAGATTCGGCAGCCGATGAGAGATTGGGCTTGCGAGACGGACAGGACGGATGCGAGCGTGATGGTTGCCGAGCGGTCGCCTCGTTTTGTGACGGATGCTATTCTCATAGGGACGATGTGCCCGTCGACGAGGACGAAGAGGAACTGGGCGTCGAAGACATCGTCGGGGTCGGCATCGGGGGCAATCTTGACGAGAATGGCGCCAGACGTGCCGTCGGTCTTGGTGATTGTGCCGACAGGCTCCGTCGGGGTCGGCGCAGACGGGTTGGTGGGGGAGAATATGGTGTCTATTGTCATGGTTGGTGTCGTGGAGGCTCTTATAGTTTGAGGACGCTGAATTTCGTATGGAAACGCCATTTCTCGCGATATGTGCCGCGGGCGTGGCGAAGGACTTTTACCCATGTGGCTTCGGGGATGGCTTCGCGACCGACCTCGGGGGGGACGGTGCCGAAGAGAGACATCTGGGTGAGGGCGTCACAGTCATCGAAGGCGTAGTTGCCGATCTTGGAAACGGTTGCGGGAATGGATATGGAGCTTAGGGATGCGCATGAACGGAAAGCGTCGTCGTCGATGGCGCGTGCGGAGGACGGGATGTTGACCTCGGTGAGAGCGACGCAGTCGGCGAACAGTCCGTCTGGCACGAGGGCAAGGTTGTTGGGCAGGTGGGCGGCGACGAGGCTGCGGCATCCGCTAAAGACACTCTTGCCGAGCGAGCGCACGGAGGAGGGAATGTCGATGGATGTGAGGCTGGAGCAATTCTCGAAAGCGCAGTCGGCGACATCTTCGACACCCTCTGGGATGGTGATGCTGCGGAGCGACTGGCAGGAGCGGAAAGTGCCTGTGGCGATCGAGTAGATGCGGGAGGGGAGCGAGATGTCGGTCAGGCTGTTGCATCCGGCGAAAGCATAGTCGCCGATGGAGGCTACGGACACGGGAATGTCGATGCTTAGCAGGTTGGAGCAGCCCTCGAAAGCTTGGAGGCCGATCTCATTGACGCCGTTGAGAATCGTGACGCGTGAGAGGCTGGTGCATCCGCTGAAAACCTTCCAGTCGACGCTGGAGACGGTCTCGGGAATCGTGACCTCGGCGAGGGAGCGGCATCCGCTGAACGCTTCCCACCCTATCGTCTCAAGGCCGTCGGGCAGGAAGAGAGACGTGAGGCTTGCGCAATCGGAGAAAGCGGCGTCGGAGATGGTGCGGACGCCACTCGGGATGACGATTTTGGAAAGGGAAGAGCATCGGGAGAAAGCGGCATCGGCGATAGACTCGGCGGCAGGCAGGATGACGGGGCGACCGTCGACGCCACCCTCATAGGACGACGAGTCCGGCTCGGTGAGGACGACGCGGCGCAGAAGGCTGCATCCCTCGAAGGCCGAGCTGCCGATGTTGGCGACCTCGCCGCTCATGCTGACGCTCTGGAGCCCAGTGCATTCGGCGAAGGCGTGCGACGGGATGGCGCGGAGCCCATTGGGCATGGTGACGGCCACGAGACCCTCACATCGCCAGAAAGCCGACGGGGCGAGGGAGGTGACCCTGCGCGGCAGGTAGATGACGAATGGCTCGGGGTTTTTGGGGCAGAAGATGACTCGTGAGGTGTCGGCTGTGAAGAGGACGCCTTGGCTCTCGAAGAAGAACTTGTTGGCGGAGTCGACGGACAGGCTCGTGAGGTGTCGGCAGCGCGATATGGCGTCGTCTTGAATGACTTGGAGAGATGCGGGGAGATGAAGCGAGTCAAGAGCGTCGCAATCGGCGAAGGCACTATTGCCAAGGTAGCGAAGCGAGCGTGGCATGTCGACAGATGAGAGGTTGGTGCAGTTGGCGAAAGCAGCCCCGCCAATTGACAGGACTCCGTCGTCCAAGACGGCAGTGCTGAGAGCCGTGCATCCGCTAAAAGCAGCTGCCGGGACGTGAGCCAGCGAGCCGGGGATGTGGACGCTGTCGAGGGCTGTGCACATGTCGAACGCGTTGCGTCCGAGGGCTTTGAGACTGTCGGGCAAGACGATGGAGCGCAGGGCGGTACACCTTGCGAAGGCTCGCGTCCCAATGGAAGTGACTGAAGTCGGGATGTTAATGTGCGTGAGTGTCTTGCAGAGGGAGAAGGTGCCGTCGGCGATGTTGTCGACGGTGTTAGGGATGTCGTAGCTGGTGAGGTCGGACGCTTTGGGGTAGAGGAGGATGCGCGTCATCTCCTTATCGAAAAGGACGCCGTTGGAAGATTGGAATGCGGGGTTGCCCGGGTCGACATTGACGGCGCGGAGGGAAGAGTAGCCGTGGTCGCCGCCGAAATCGACATCGATAGACGTGACAGAGGCGGGGATTTGGAGCGTCTGCATCTGGCTGCACCAGCGGAACGCCTCGGCCGTGATGGCTGTCACGTGGCGGTTGGCCACGGTGTCGGGGATGACGACATCGGGGACGTCGTCGACGAAGCATAGGGCGACGGTGGTGTCGGAAGTGAGCGAGAATGTGAGATATCCGCTTTTGAATTTTCCTATGACGGAAGAGGTTGGTTGCGCAGCGACGGACAGGAACGTCGAGAGCGCGAGGGTGAGGGTTATGTATAGATTTTTCATGAAAGTCAGGAAGAGGACGTGTCGCCGAGTGGGGAGTCCGGCATCGTTATGGAATACAAAATTAGTTATCTGCGGTTTACGGACGACGGGTAAGTTGTGTTTCAATAGGTAAGGTTCTATGGGAAATGACGTCCCGAGTGATGTTAAATTTAGGCAAACGTCCGCAAAATAGTTGTAAATGTGAACATTGAGAGTTTCAAGGGAATAGGAGAACAATTATTTTTACCAATGATTGAATTAGAACACTATCACTTACCACAAAAGTAACCCTACCACAAAGAATCAACAGTATTATGAAACGTCTTATCATTCTATTCGCCCTGATGATTTCAGCGACGGGGGCGATGGGCGCGCAAAATAACAAGGTACGTGCGATATTCATGTTCCAGTTGACGCGCTACTCCTCATGGGAGGTCGAGGCTGGCACGAAATCGTTTGTCGTCACGGTTGTCGGCGCCGACGATGTCGCAGAAGAATTTGAGAGCGTAACGAGGGGCAAGACCATCCAGGGACTTCCCATCAATGTGGTAAGGTCATCGTCAGCGCGCAATCTGCCAAAATCTGACGTCATATATTTGGCTCCCAGCTTTGCAGACAGGACTCGCAACGTCATCAGTGACCAGTATGGAAACAAGACCTTGATCATTGGCGGTCGCGAGGGCATGTGCCAGAACGGGGCGCAGGTGTCGCTCACGGACGATGGCGCGAAAGTAGGCTTCGAGTGGAGCAAGCACAACATCGAAAAGGGTGGGGTCAAGATCTCCCCAAAAATATTGAGCATGGGCAAGGAGCTTAACTAAGCGCCTGCTTTCAGATATTGGTTTGAACCGCCGGCTCCCTTTTTGGGGGTCGGCGGAATTTTTTTAGGGTCGTCGGCAAAGGTGGCTGTGTGGAAAAACAGGGGTGTTTTTAAGGTTGGAGGAGGGAGTCTCAAAGGGGATATACATGAAAATGAGTAGTTAATTTGTGTTGGGTGGTATTGTTTTATATAGGTACAGATAAAATGATATTGTTATAATATTTAACCGATTAAGGGTATTGAATTAAATTTTTCAGAAAAACACGTAACTTTGGAATGACTTGTTCGTAACAAGTGTTAAAAACAGCCAGAAGACTGGAAGGTAACCCTGGAAGGCGTGATGCCGGTGGGGAATGAAGGCGCGGGCAGCTTTCCCTGATAAGACCAGCCAGGTTGTTTGACATTCATTTTAAATGCACTTATTCAATAACAGATTTAAAACTTAAGGTCATGAAGAGATTGTTTTTTATCATTGCGGCGGTGCTTCTCATTGCGGCACCCGCATCGGCTCAACAGCAGCAGTCGAAGGTAAGGGCTATCTTTTTGCTTCAGTTCGCGAGATATGCGACGTGGCCCGTTGAAGAGAATGACCAGTCGTTTGTCATGACAGTAGTCGGATCGGACGACGTGGCGAGCGAGTTGCGCACGATAACGCGCGGCAAGACGATAAAGGGGCGCACGATAGACATCGTGACGTCGACATCGGCTCGCAACCTGCCAAAGAGTGACGTCATTTACCTCGGCGAAGAGTTTGCAGACAAGACTAAGAACGTCATCGACGACCAGTATGGCCGCAGGACGTTGGTCGTAGGCAGCAAAGAGGGAATGTGCGAGCAAGGCGCCCAAGTGGCCCTCACTGAGGAAGGCAACAAGATCGGCTTCGAATGGAGCAAGAGGAATGTCGACCGCGGTGGCGTAAGGGTCAACCCGAAAGTTCTGCTTATGGGCAAAGAGTTGAATTAGTTTTAGTTTTCAAGCGATAGAGTAGTTTATTTGGTTTTTGGCCGCCGGCTTTCCACTGACGTGGGAGGCCGGCGGTTTTGCCTGTGTGGATGTTGATGACGTTGGGCGTTAGGGGGTTGTAGGAAAATGTTTACTTTTGGGGGTTAAAACTATCAAGGCATGTTGATCATAGGAATCGCGGGCGGTTCAGGCTCCGGCAAGACGACGGTCGTCAGGAAACTGGTGTCGAAGATGGACCCGAGCCGCGTGGCAGTAATGAGCCAAGACAACTATTATAATGACAATAAGCACCTTACTCTCGAGGAGCGCAGGAAGATCAATTTTGACCATCCCGACGCCATCGAGTTCCCGCTCCTCGTCGAGCATCTGAAGGAGCTGAAGGCGGGTCGTGCGGTGGACATCCCCACATACTCGTTCGTTGTCAGCACGCGAATGGAGGAGACGGAGAGGGTCGAGCCGAGGGATGTCATCATCGTCGAGGGAATATTGGTTTTGGCGATTCCGGAACTGAGGGAGCTGATGGACATCAAGGTCTTTGTCGACGCCGACGCCGACGACCGCCTCGCTCGCAGGATTCGCCGCGACGTGGCGGAGAGGGGTCGCGAGTTGAGCGGCATCCTCGACCACTATGAGGGGACGGTCAAGCCTATGCACCTCCAGTTTGTCGAGCCGTCGAAGCGTTATGCCGACCTCATCGTGCCGCAAGGAGGAGACAATGAGAGGGCCATCGACGTGTTGCGCCATTTTATTGAGAAGAAGATTGGTTAATTTCGCGGCATGGAAGATTTTTTCGTAATCAAGAGTGGAGAGCGTGCCGAAGACGGAACGTGGGTCTTCACGGTCTCGGTCAACGGCGGTCATGAGGTTTTCAAGGGTCACTTTCCCGGCAAGCCCGTCGTCCCTGGCGTAATGACGCTGATGATGACGCGCAAATGCGTGGAACGGGCTTTGGGGCTTGGCTCGACGAGGATAGCGTCGGTGAAAGATGCCAAATATGTGTCTCCGATCGTGCCTGACGGTGTCGACGTGGTGATCTCGTTCACAGTCGACGACGCTCTTGGCGTCCGTGCGGACGTCCGCTCGGCAGACGGTCGCGAGTTCACGAAGATAAGGATGTCGCTCGTAAGGGAGTAGAGGCGACAGTCTATCCTTTTTCCTCCGATTTTTTAGATACGGCTCGCCTTGGTGTGCGCTACTGGGGCGAGGTCGTTATTGTGTCCGTGTGTAACGGATTGTCATCAAGTGACGTATGAGTGAAGCGTGTGGCCTCGTCTCCCCAAATTGGCGTCGCGGTCTCGCGTGGCAATTATAGTCAGGTGTCCATTTTATAGAATCATTTGTGAGCAATAAGGCGACAGGAGCTTTGACCGCAGCCGAGTGTAAAACTTTGGCGTGCCGTCTGAAGTGCGCAGTCATAATCCCCACATATAATAATGTGGGAACCATTGCGCATGTCTGCGAGGAGGCTTCGGAGTGGTGCAAAGACGTGTTCGTGGTCAATGACGGGTCGACAGACGGGACTGGCGAGATATTGGCAACAAAGCCGGGAGGGGTGACCGTCATAGAATATCCCGACGGGAAGAACAGGGGCAAGGGCTACGCATTGATGACGGGGCTTAAACACGTCAGGTCGTTAGGGTTCGAGCGAGCCGTGACGATGGATGCCGACGGACAGCATTTCGCATGCGACATAGCAACCCTTCTTGTTGAGGAGGAACTGTTCCCCGGCTCATTCATCATCGGCGCGCGTAACATAGAGGCCGACGGCATGCCTCACAAGAACACTTTCGCCAACAAGTTCTCGAATTTCTGGTTCAAAATGTTCACCCTTGAGACCCTGAGCGACACGCAGAGTGGTTTCCGCCTCTATCCGCTGTCCGACGTTGTCGGAATGAAACTCTACACGCCGCGTTACGAGATGGAGATGGAGGTGGCGGTGCGTCTTGCGTGGCGAGGCGTGAGGGTTGTGAACGTCCCTGTCGGCGTGTGCTACCCCGAGGACAGGGTGAGCCATTTCCGCCCGGGGCGTGACTTTTTGAGGATCAGCCTGTTGAACTGCGTGCTGTTCATTGTGGCGTTGCTGTGGTTCTATCCTGTTAAATTTTGGCGATGGTTGCGCAATGGCGACTGGCGCAGCTGGCTTGACCGGAACCTGTTGCATAGTGGCGAGAGTACTGAGCGGTTGGCGTCGGCCGTGGCGGCTGGCGCCATGATGTCTGTCATGCCCTTTTGGGGTTTCCAGACTGTGGCGGCCATTTGTTTTGCGCAGTTGATGGGGCTTAACAAGATCGTGGCTGCCGCGGCGGCGAATATCAGCTTGCCGCCATTCATCCCGTTAATCGTGTATGCGGGGATGCATCTTGGCGGCATATTCTTGGGGATTGACGTGAAGCTGTCGCCGGCCGACGCGACGATGGAGTCTGTCGGGGACAATATGTTGGCATTCTGCATAGGATCTGTTATTTTAGGAGTCGGCTTAGGTACTATCGTCTGGCCTTTGGCATGGATTTTCATTAGGCAGTTGCGCCAATGAGCAGGTTTTTCTTGAAGATTTCAGAGTGGCTCGGTAAGGGTCGTGCGCGGTTGTGGCTGCTTATGGCGGTCGTGACTGCGTTTGTCATATTTGGGGCGTCGCGCTTGAAAGTGTCGGAGGACCTGGCTGATTTCTTTCCCGAGGAGGACCGTGGGCATCTTGAGGTGCTTGGTCGTCTGCGATCAATGGACAGGCTGACGTTTATCCTTGAGGCTCAGGCGGTGCGGTCTACCGACGCGTCGCCATCGATGGGGGCGGGCGAGAGGCTTGTAGACGCTGGCGAGTTACTTGCCGGGCGTTTGGAGACGGCTTTTGAGGGCGAGGCGCAAGTGCAGCTGTATTACGGAACCGAGGTCACAGACTCTATGGCGGCATTTGTCTACCGCCACTTGCCCGTTTTGCTTACGGAAAAAGATTATGCGACCGTCGACTCACTGTTTCGTCCCGAGACGATCGGCGATCGGTTGCGGCTGGTGAGGGAACTATTGTTGTCGCCTGCGGGTAGCGAGTTGTCTCCCTACTTGGGGCGCGATCCACTGCTGCTCGGGTTGCCTGTTTTGGGACGATTGAGAGATTTGGGCGTTACAAGGACTTTGAGCATGGACGACGGGTACCTTTTCTCGGCAGACGGGAAGAGGCTTTTGCTGTTCGTCGACTTGGCGTCGGACTTTATGAGCAAAACCGAGGGCGCGAGCGTCACGTCGCGAGTGCGCGAGTGCGTCGAGCGTCTGCATCGAGAAGATGGCGTGCAGGGCATAGATGTCTATTGCTATGGAGCGCCATTGGTGACGGAGGCTAACTCGGAATGCGTGAAGAGCGATGAGGTGCTGACCCTTGGCGTGTCGTTGTGCATGTTGTTCGTCCTGCTGGTTCTCGTGTTTAGGAGCATTCGTTCTGTGGCCCTGCTTTTCGCGCCTGTCGCCTTTGGCGGCTTGTTCGCCATGGCGGTCACGGCCGCAATGGGCGTGGATCTGAGCCAGATGGCGTTGGGCGCGGGAGCCACGATCATGGGATTGGGGCTGAGCTACTCGATACATGTCGTGACGCATGGCGTCCACGTAAGCTCGGTAAGGCAGCTTATCGAGGAGATGGCGTGGCCGATGACCGTGGGCAGCGTGACGACGATAGGCGCATTTGTGGCATTGCTGTTCACCAGCTCGGTCGTGCTGAGGGACATAGGTCTTTTCGCTTCATTGACGCTCGTGGGGACGCTGCTCTTCTGCCTTGTATTCCTGCCTCCGATGGTGAAGGTCGGGCCGAGCGGGCGCGGCTGGGCGTTCGGGTTGATGGAGCGAGTTGCCGGGTATGACTATTCGCGGAACAAATGGCTTGTCGGCGGCTTGTCGGTCGTCTTCGTGGTGTCGCTGTTCTTCTTTGGCGACGTGCGGTTCAATTGCGACATGTCGGAGCTTAACTATGAGGGAGACAGATGGTTGCAGAAATCACAGACGGTGATGGAGGAGACGCTCGGCGTTGGAGGACACGAGTCGGCAGTCATCGTGACAGGAGGTTCGGCGGAGGCGTTGGCAGACAATGCGGAGCGGTTTAGCTGCGTGGCGGACAGCCTGTTGGGCAATGGTCTCATGTCGGTAAAATCGATAGGGCGATGCGCCTTGCCAAGCCGCCACGTGGCGAGCGGCAGGGCGGAACTATGGAATAAGATATTCAGTGCCGAGAGGGTCGATACGGTATTGTCTGTTTTGCGGAGCGAGGGTCGCGCCATGGGCTTTGCCGAAGGGGCGTTTGACGGCTTTGCGAGGCTTGTGGGGCAAAAGGCAGAGGGAGAGTGCGTCGGGGCCGAGGAGCTGATGCGGACGCCAGTATTTGGAGAATGGGTGAGCGAGGGCGACAGAGAATTGCTTATGAGCTACAGGTTGGAGGTCGACATGGATGTGAGGGACGAGGTTCTCAGCCGATTGGGAGACGTGGAAGGATGCGTCGTCGCGGACATGGGATATTACAGCCGCGAGGCGACGCGCCTCATGGTGGAAGACTTTAACTGGCTCTTGTGGCTCAGCTCGGTAATTGTCGCGGTGGCTCTGGTGCTGTCGTATGGCAGGGTGGAGCTTTTCCTCTTGACCTTCATGCCGATGGTTGTGGGGTGGGTGATAATACTCGGGTTGATGGCGATATTTGGCGTGGAGTTCAACGTGGTGAACATCATCTTGTCGACATTCATCTTTGGCGTGGGCGACGACTACTCGATATTCATAATGGACGGTTTGCAGGGATGGTACGCACGCGGACGTCGCGTCATGGCAGGGCATAAGACGGCAATCATGCTGAGCGCGTTGGCCGCCATGGCAGGGTTGGGGGCTCAGGTCTTTGGTCGTCACCCGGCGGTCCATTCGTTGGGCATGATATCGATATTCGGACTGGCAGCCGTCATCGTGACGAGCTTCGTCGTGCAGCCCGTGCTGTTCCGGCTCCTTATCACCAACCCTGTGGAGCGTGGCGGCGTGCCATATACTTTGGCGTCGCTTGTCCGAGGCGTCGTGGCGTTCGGATTGTTTGGGATGTGCTGCCTTGTATGTGAGATTGTGGCGATTGCCATATGGTGCGTAGTGAGGGACGGACGCAAGCGTAGTAGAGCAGTGCGGATTGTGGCTTGGCGCGTCATGAGGATGTACCTATGGGTGTGTCGTCCGATATTGAGGGTCGACAGTCCCGACGTGAGCCGTGGAGGTCAGGCTGTGGTGGTGTGTAACCACCAGTCGTTTTTAGACATATTGAGCCTTATGGGTTCGTCGCCAAACCTTGTGTTCGTGGTTAAGGGATGGGTCCGCAGGTCAGTGATATTAGGACCCTTGGCGGACGCCATGGGCTTCGTGTGCATCGATGATGGTGAGGGAGGAATGGCAATGGATGGCGTGAGGCGTGCCGTGGCGGATGGATGCTCGATCGTTGTGTTCCCCGAGGGAAGCAGGAGTGCTGACTGTCGAGTCAGAAGATTCCATAAGGGTGCGGCGTATATGGCGTCGGTCACCGGTTTGCCGCTGCGCCCCGTGGTGTTCTACGGCAATGGGCTGTCGGTCTCAAAGATCCAACCGCTCAACCTGATGCGTTGCGAGTTGGGGTGCGACGTCTTAGACGACGTGACTATTGACCGAGGGGCTGACGATGCGGAGGTGAAATCCGTGACCAAGCATTTGCAAGAAATCGTCTCGCGTCACTTGGCGGAGATGCGCAAAGAGCGCGACGCGAAGAACATATACTATCGCGACCTATTGTCGCGAGGCTACTTATATCGAGGAATTAAAGAGTACAAGGAGGCTGTGCGTTTTGCGCGTACGGCTGCCGAAAATGATATACCTGCCGCTGATGCCGATGGGCGCATCGACGTCGGAGCGTCGCCATTAGGGCAGCGCGCCTACTGGGTCGCCCTGTTGAGCGACGCCAAGACCGTCACAGCGACGGTGGAGAGCGACGAGGAGGCGGAATATTGCCAGAGGTCGCCCCTTTCCACATATCTTGCCGCTCGTGGGCGCGAGGTTCTGTGGAGGGTCATCAAGTAGCCGAATTTCTACCTATCTTTACGCTATGAGGGTAGAAAAGGAGGAGGGTGTAGTACTCTCGGCGGTCAAATATGGCGAGAGCGGCGTCGTCGTCAACGTCTTGACACGCAGCGAGGGTCGCCGCGGCTTCATGGCGTCGGCAGGACGCGGACGAGGTCTCGTGTCGTCGATGCTTCTGCCCTTGTCGGTCATAGAGTTCGTCACGACGGGTCGCAAGCCGTCGCAGATGAGGCGTATGAGCGACGTCCACTTGAGCCACCCTTTCAAGTCGATACCCTTTTCGCCGTTGCGTCGGGCGGAGGCTTTCTTCATTGCCGAGCTGCTGTGCCATGCTGTGCCGGACGATGTGCCAGACCCCGACTTGTTCGACTTCGTGAGCGGAGCGGTCGCCGCCCTTGACGAGGGGATGGAGGGCGACTATAACTTCCACCTGTTCTTCATGATGCGTCTGGCGGACTATTTAGGTTTCGGACCAGACATCACCAGAGAGGGGATGCCTATTTTCGACATGGCGGCAGGCACGTGGGTGGCGACATTCCCGCCGCATCCCGATGTCGTCACGGGACGCATGGCGGACTTGTGGCACTGGGCGTCGAGCGTCGAGACGGGCGGCTTGGCAGAAATGCCCATGAGCCGCATTGAGCGTCAGGAGCTTATAACCCTCATGACAAAATATTACCGATTGCACCAACCAGGGTTTCGCGACTTGTCGTCGCAACAAATCTTGGCGCAACTATAAAAATATTGAGAATGTTCACACCTCATCCAGAGATTCAGTTCGCCTCGCCAGCCGAGATTAAGGTCTTCCAAGAGGAGCGTCTGCGCGAAGCCATAGCCTATGCGGCTGCCAAGTCACCTTTTTACAAGAGGATGTTCTCAGAGACGGGTATCGACCCGCAGAGCATCCGTACCATTGAGGACTTGCGACGACTGCCGCTGACGACCAAGGCCGACTTGCAGAACAACAACGACGACTTCATCTGCGTCAGCCGCAACGAGATTGCCGACTACGTCACGACGAGCGGCACGCTTGGCGAGCCTGTCACTGTGGCACTTACGGCGAGCGACCTTGAGAGGCTGGCGTATAACGAGAAGCTGTCATTCAGCGTGGCAGGGTGCTCGGCAGACGACGTCATGCAGCTCATGGTGACACTCGACCGCAGGTTCATGGCCGGCTACGCATACTATCTTGGCGCAAGGGCGATGGGCATGGGCGTGTGCCGCGTAGGCAACGGAATCCCCCAGTTGCAGTGGGACACCATAGGACGCGTGCGCCCCACGGTGGGAATGTGCGTGCCGTCATTCTTGATGAAACTGATAGACCATGCGGAGCAGAACGGCATCGACCATCATGCGTCATCCGTAAAGAAATTCATCTGCATCGGCGAGGCGTTGCGCACCCCCGACGGTGAATATACAAAGCTTGGCAAGCAGATTGCCGCTCGATGGCCGGAGGTCAGCATGTACACGACCTACGCCTCGACTGAGATGCAAAGCTCGTTTACCGAGTGCGGGTGTTTCAACGGCGGGCATTGCCAGCCGGAGCTTATCATTGTCGAGCTGCTTGACGACGAGGGCAACCCCGTTGGCGAGGGGCAGGTAGGCGAGGTGACGATCACCACGTTGGGCATTGAGGGCACGCCGCTCATCAGGTTCCGCACGGGCGACATGGTGAACCACTATACGGGCAAGTGCGGATGCGGCAGGCAGACGATGCGACTGGGCAGCGTGGTGGGCCGCAAGGGACAGATGATAAAATATAAGGGCACGACATTGTACCCCCCTGCCATATTCGACATTTTGGACGGCATACAGGGCGTCGTCAACTACGTCGTCGAGGTCTACACCAACGAGCTTGGTACCGACGAGGTGAGGGTGCGCGTCGGCTCGCGCGACGCGTCGGAGGCGTTCGCCAAGAAGATAAAGGACATATTCCGCGCCAAGGTGCGCGTCGCTCCGGGCGTGTCGTTCGAGAGCCCAGACTACATAAGCAAAATCATGTTTCCCCCGACGAGCCGTAAGGCCGTCAAATTCTTCGACTTGCGATGAACGTGGACACCACAAACCTCAGCCTTGGGCAGTTCAAGGAGCAGGTTCTTGCCGACTACCGCATGGCCTACATGGGTCGCGAGATGCTGCGTGCCGCGCAGGTCGAGGCTGATTGCCACTACGTCACCCAGCTGAGCGACGTGGCGCAGGTGGCGTTGGCTCGTTTTGTCGAGCCTGACGACGCATATATATCGGCGGGTTTGGACCTTACGGCGGAGATGTCCATGGGGCGGCAGACGGCTCGTGGCTTCTTCGGGTCGCTTTTCTCGGCTGCCGCCGATGTCTATTCCCACGGGTCGCCAAGCCGCATGGCGGTGGCTGTCGGCATGGCGTTGGCTGACGCTTCGGCTGGTCGGACGGGGAGGATAATAGTGTGCACGGCGTGCGGAGACTTTGGCACGGATGGCGACTTTCTGGAGTCGGTATGCTATGCGGCTGCGAGGTCGTTGCCGTTGTGCATCGTCTTGTGGAACAATAACGGCACGACATCCAACGGCAACATGATACGTCAGCTTAGCGGCTTCGGGCAGACGGTCAAAGGTCGCAAGACCCTCTGCATAGAGGCGGTCAAGGGAGGCGACTACGCGGCATTGTGCCGCATCATGATGACGCAGACAGACCGCTCGCGTCAGGGGCTTACGACGCTGACCTTTGTGAGCGGCTCGGAGGACGAGATGTCTCAATTCTCGCAGTGGCTTGAGGACCGTCAGATAGCGTCGCGCCAGCAGCTGTCGGGCGTAGAGGATGCGGCACGTCAGGAGGTGGAGCGCGAGAGGCGCGGCGCATACCTGACATCGCTCGTGGCGGACACTCCGTTACGGCACCCGCATCGCCAGTTGATGAACATGACGCACCTATATGGCGAGGCGGCCGTGTCTGTCATGCCAATGACGTCGGCTCCCGGCGTGACGAACAAGGCGATAGGCGTGGCGCAAGCCGGGCTGCTGCCGGTCGTCGGGACGACGTCGGCCGACATAAGGGCGTCGCTCTTGACAAGCTACCCGGAGGTGAGTGTGGTGATGCGCACGACCGACATAGAGATTGGTGAGGTCATGGCATGCACGGCAGCCTCGACAGAGATATGGACACCGGCATGCCATGCCGAGGCCGAGACGGCATACCGCGACTTGTTGTCCCGCCCGCGCCAGGCGGTGGTCATGGAACCCGGGGCGGCATCGGCGGAGGCTAGGACATCGTCGCCCGTCGCGGGCGGAGCGCAGAGGCTTACTGAGGGTGAGGACATAACACTCGTCTCCTTTGGTCCGACGACGCAACCTGCGGCTGACGCTACGGCGCTTATGAAGCGTCAGAACTCGAGGGTGGAGCATATACACCTTGACACTCTGCGACCGCTCGACACGTCGGCTGTCGTGGGGGCGTCGCTGCGCAAGACGAAGCGGCTCGCCATAGTGGATTCCGACCCGTCCGGGTTGTCGGCACGGCTCATCGTGGCTCGATTGACGGAGACGCAAGACGCAATGCGCCACTTGATGATCCCACCCGCTATAATATGTCCGCAATCGGGGCTGCGGCCTGCCGAGCCGCATGATATATGCGTGGCGTTGTCGGCGATGCTGAATTAAGACACTAACAAGATGAAAATGAGGAATATTGTCTCCCTTATGGTCATGATGCTCTGCTCGGCTGCCGTCATGGCGCAAGATGCGGCGAAGGCGAAGTTGGAGCGCGGCATAAGGGCGGCGTATGCAGAGATGGAGACGCTCACGTGCTCATACACGTTGGCGCGTAAGGTGAGCATGCTCACTGACGTGGCGCGGGAGGAAGGCGCGTTGACATATACGAAATCGCGTCGCACGCTGGTCTTGGCGAGCGTGACGACACCCGGCGACAGCACTATCATGACGCCCCTAAGCATCACGAGCGTCAGTGGCGGCAAGCGTCAGACCATGGATGCGATGAAAAACACGGCATTGCGCCAGATGTTGGACGTCATAACTGCGTGTTTCTCGGGCGACTTTGGCGCAGTGCGCTCGGCAGGCAACGTGTCAGTGCGAGATACGGGACCTACGACGGTCGTCGGCTTCACGCCGACAGACCGGAGAACTCTCAGGCACATAAGCTCTATCGAGTTGACGTTCGGCAACGACGACTACGGGCTGCGCCAGATGGTGGTGACTCAGAAGGGTGGCGATTTCATGGCCTACACCTTTGGAAAGAAAAAGACCCAAACGCGCACCAAGAGCCGCAAATAGTGGCGGCTCATTTGGCTAATTATAAGTAATTTTGCGCAAAAGCCTAAATACAGGACAATGCTTAAAGACAAAATAGAAGCCCTCAAAGCCGAAATTGACGGCCTCAAGGCAGCAAACGCAGAAGAAGTTGAGGCTCTGCGTATCAAGTATCTCAGCAAGAAAGGCTTCGTAAGCCTCCTTTTTGAGGAGTTCAAGACTGTCGCTCCTGAGATGAAGCGCGAGATGGGTCAGAAACTCAACGAGCTGAAGACCCGCGCCCAGGATCGCATAGCCGAGCTGAAGGCTCAGGCGGCGGCAGCAGCCGTCACGACGCGAGAGAAGACCGACGTCACGCGTCCTGGCGCTCCGTCGCTTATCGGTGGCCGTCACCCTATCTCGATCGTGAAGAATGAGATTGTAGAGATCTTCGCGCGCCTTGGCTTCACCGTAGCCGAGGGACCGGAGGTGGAGGACGACTGGCATGTCTTCACGGCACTCAACTTCCCGCCCGAGCACCCTGCGCGCGACATGCAGGATACGTTCTTCATCAACACCAACCCCGACATCCTCCTCCGCACGCACACCAGTTCTGTCCAGGTGCGCGAGATGGAGCGTAAGCGTCCGCCCATCCGCGCAGTGTTCCCAGGCCGCGTGTTCCGCAACGAGGCGATCTCGGCGCGTGCGCACTGCATCTTCCACCAGGTCGAGGGGCTTTACGTGGCAAAGAACGTGTCGTTTGCCGACTTGAAGCAGGTGCTCCTGTATTTCGCAAAAGAGATGTTCGGCGCAGATGTCGAGATACGTCTCCGCCCGTCGTACTTCCCATTTACTGAGCCGTCTGCCGAGATGGACGTAAGCTGCACGCTCTGCGGAGGCAAGGGCTGCGGCGTCTGCAAGGGTTCTGGATGGTTGGAGATCCTTGGTTGCGGCATGGTGGACCCGGCAGTCCTTGAGAACAACGGCATCGACCCGAAGGAGTATAGCGGATATGCGTTCGGCATGGGAGTTGAGCGTATCGCCATGTTGCGTTATGGCGTTGACGACATCCGTAACTTCTTTGAGAACGACGTTCGCTTCTTGTCGCAGTTCCAGTCTGCGATGTAGGGACGAGACGAGATATAAAGGTGACGCCCCGCGACATGATTGGATGTCGCAGGGCGTCGTTCTTTTATGGAATGGTGTGTGTGGTGTCTACTCCTCTATCCTTGGGGTTGTGGAGTCTGGTGTGCTGGCTTGCTCCTTTTTGTCTTTCTTGCGCTTGACGAGTTTAGCGATTAGACCGCCGGCGGCCGCTATGGCGACGAGTATCATTTTCCATGACTTTAAAAGAATCGCTCCGATTTTGGCGAGGATGCCGGTCTTGGCGAGGATGGTTCCTGCGACGAGAGAGCCGATGGTAAGGTCGGAGGAGATATCGGTATCGGGATCGTAGTCGGTATACTTGTATCCGTTGTTGAATTCGAAGCTATTGATTATCATATCTTCCTTCTCTTGAACCTCGGGAAGATCCTCGGGCGAGATGACAGCGTTGACGGAGAGGGAACCGTACCTGCCGAGGAGGCGGATGTCGTAGTTGACAACGTCGTCGTCCGCATAGTTCTTGTAAGTCCTGCCCCAGATGAGGGTGTGCGAGGCTTGGATATATTTGGGCGTGGCTGCCCAGCCTAAGAGAGTGAGTTGTTGCTCGGGGTCACGTTCTTTATTGAACTCGGCGTTGCTCTCTTTGAGTGACGCGAGGAGGTCGTCGTAGTCGATGGTTGAGGCGTCGTCGTCGGAGATGTATCCGCAGTCGGTGAAGGAGATGGAGTAGGCGACATTTACTTGATAGAACATCTCATTGTCGGAGGGGATGAGCGCGCCAAGCATGTCAGGGTCATAGGGATTGCCCCAATATTCAGAGAAGAGGTAGTTAGCTTGATCTGCATCGAGAAATTGGAATCCGTTGGGAACACGGATGGTGGCATTGCAGGTGTCGAGAGAGACGAGCCCTGTCTCACCGTAGATGACGTCTTCTTTAAGATCGTCGAGCTCCTCCTCGGTGTATCCAGCGTTGTACATGGCCTCGTCGGTGACGACGGAGAAAGAGGAAAGAGACAATGCTGCGACAGAGGCAGCGAGAGTCAGGAAGTTTTTTTTCAGGTTCATATATGGAGTGTTTTTCAATCTGCAATTTACATAAAAGCGGTGGAAGAACATCCGTTTCGGAGGGGGAACGCAAGGGCGCAGTTTAGTGCAAAGAGGTATATATTTGCGTGTACTAAAAGGAAAGGAAATGAAACGTGGTTATAGGATTGAGCTTGAGCAAATTGGCAATATCGAGGTGACAATAAACAATAGGGCTCGGAGGCTGATAATGCGCATGGGAGCGGATGGCGTGGTTAGGGTCACGTCGCCTGTGGGTGTGTCGGAGGCGTATGTGAGGGAGTTTGTGGAGAAAAACGCGGGATATATTGAGAAGAGGCGGCAGGAGGTACAGAACTCGGGCAAGAGTGGGGAGATGTTGTTTACTCCCGAGACGGAATTTAGGACTCGGACGCTAAAGTTGAGGTTGTTGGCGACGGCTAAAGACGGGAGAGTGAGGGCTACGATAGGGAAAGAGTGGGTTAGCGTGACGTATCCGGAGGGGAAGGACGTAGCAGAGCCGAGCTTTCAGGAGTTTGTAAGGAAAGCGATAGGCGCGGCATATAAGCGCGAGGCGGCAGAGTATTTGCCCGGGCGTTTGGCGATGTGGGCGGAGCGGTTAGGGCTGAAATATAAATATGTGGACATCAGGGATATGCGGTCGCGGTGGGGGAGCTGCTCGACGACGGGGCGGATATGTCTGAACTCTCAGTTGATGAGATTGCCCGATAGGCTCATAGACTTGGTGGTTGTGCATGAGCTGACGCACACGATACACCCGGACCACAGCGCGGCGTTTTATGCAGACCTTGACAGATTTTTGGGAGGAAGGCATTCCGCATTGAGGGCGGAACTGAAGAAGCATGGCACGATGGTGACGCCTGCATCGACGTATCAGGAGGATGCGTAGGCGAGAGTCGCGAGTCCGAGTCGGACACCATCAATCTTATTTAGTGTTTCGAGGCAAGCCTCGCTTGTGGCACCCGTGGTGAAGACGTCGTCAATGAGAAGGAGCGTCTTGCCACAGGCGGCTGTTGCGTTTTTGCCGAGAGAGAAGTCGCCTTGGACGTTGAGGTATCGTTCGACGGCGGAGAGCCGTGTCTGCGTCTGTGCGGATTGGTGGCGGAGGAGGATGTCGGTGAGGACGGGTATGCCTGTGACGTCGGAGAAGCCTTGCGCGAGGAGGAGGCTTTGGTTGTAGCCTCGGTGTCGGAGTCTGGACTTGTGGAGCGGGACGGGTATTATGGCGTCGAAGAGGTCGGCAAAGCCTGCCGTCGCGGCGCGTCGTCCCATCTCTCGTCCGAGGTCGCGAGCCGTCAGTTGGTCGCCGCAGTATTTGAATTTGTGGATGAGCTTGCGGAGTGATTCTCCCTTATGGAAGTAGAAGCAGCTGAAAGCCGCGACGAGGGGCACTCGGCCGTCCATCATCTCTTTGACGGGGTTTTGCGCCCAAGCCTCGAAGCCTGTTGAGGGCAGCGAGGCGACGCACGTTTGGCACACGCCTATTTCTGAGCCCGAGAGCCGCGTTCCGCAGCAAGCGCATACGGCTGTGGGGTTGCAGACCTCTTGAAGCCCTGCGGCGAGGCTTGACAGCCAGTTGCGTAACGAGTTGGCGAGGCAGGGCATGGGAGTTGAAAGGCGTCAAGCTTTTGGTTTGAAGCGTAGACCCATGACGATTACATCGTCGACGGGGCTGAGGTTGTGCCGCCAATTGTCGTAGGTGGCGTTGAGGTGGCGCACTTGGTCTTCCATAGGCTCGTCGGCGATGTTCTCGAGCATTGACGTAAAGCGTTTTGTGGAGAACTTTATCGCGGACTCCTCGTCGATGGTGACGTTTGGACCCTCTCCCTCTTTTGACGGGTCGGAGCCGAGCTGGTCGGTGTAGCCGTCGGAGCATAGGTATATGGAGTCGCCTTCTTGGAGTTGTGAGGTTGTCTCGATGAACTCGTTGTCGTTCCAGATATCGCCAATGGCGCGTCGGGTTCCTTTTATTGTCGTGAGGACTCCGTTGCGGACGATGAAGACTGGGCGTTTTGCGGCGGCGGAAATCATGATGCCTGTCTTCATGTCGATGTCGAGGATGGCGCAGTCCATGCCGTCTCGCGTCTCGACGCTTTGGTTCTTGTTGAGCGTCTGCTTTATCTCACTGTCGAGACGCGTCAGGAGCTTGGCGGGGTGGTGCATTTCGGGTTCTCGTGTAGCCTCGTTGAGGATGGTTGTGCCGATGAGCGTCATGAATGCGCCGGGGACGCCGTGGCCTGTGCAGTCGGCGCAGCAGATGAGTGCGTGGTCTTCATACATGTTGAACCAGTAGAAGTCTCCGCTGACGATGTCGCGGGGACGGAAGAGGAGGAAAGAGTCGGCGAAGGGGAGGTCTTTGAGGCTGGTTCGTGAAGGGAGAATGGCTGTCTGGATTCGGTTGGCGTAGGTTATGCTACCGAGGATGTCCTTGTTTTTTCGCTCAATCTCGTTCTTCTTGTCGTTGATCTCCTTGGTCTGGCGGGCGACCTCGCCTTCGAGTTCTTGTTGCCTTTCCACGAGCTTGCGCTCACGCCATTTTGCGAATTTTCGGATGCCGAAGAGCAGGATGATGATGCTGGCAAAGGGGAACCAGACCATTTTCCAGAAAGGCTTGTCGATATGGATGGAGATCTTGAGAGGTCGTTGGCAGACGATACCTGTGCCGTTGAAGGCGCGGATGTTGAGCGTATAGTTGCCGTCGGGGATGTAGTCGAACTCCTTGTGGTTTTGCGTTCCGAGAGGTTGCCATACGGGCTTGGACTCGTCGCCCTCGTGTTGCATATAGTACTCGTAGGTGACGTTGGCCTGGTCTTTCATGCATATGCCGACGAACTCGAACTCAATCTTGTCTTGTTCACCGCTGTAAGGGTACGGGAGGTCGATGGGTTCGTGTATGTCGTGGTGCTTGCCTGCGATGGTGATGTTGGTGAGGTTGATTATTGGCGCGGCACCATTTCTCTTGTCATAGGCGCTGATGTAGTGGAGAACACCGTTGTTGGTGGAGAACCACAGGTCTCCGTTGTCGGCCTTCATGACATCGGAGAACTCGAAGTTGAAGCCGTTTCCGGTTCCGAAAGTCCTAATGTTGCCGTTGCCGAGGTCGATGCAGCTAAGACCAGGCTGGTGGCAGACCCAGATGTGGCCGTTGCCGTCGCGGGCGAGGTCGTAGCAGTAGTTTTTCTCGAGACCGTCGGCTGTGGTGATGGATATGACGGAGTCGTTGCTCATGCAGAGCACGCCGTTGTTTACCGTTGCGAGCCAATAGCGGCCACGGTCGTCGGTGACCATGCCGGCGACATCGACGGGGATGTCGGCGAGGCGGTGGACATCGAAGGTGTTGGCGTCATAGAGCATGGCGATGCCGCCGTCTTTTGCTCCGAGCCACAGTTGGCCGTCGGCATCGAAGGAGACGAAGTTTATGAAGTTGTGTGGGAGCCCGTCGTTGGTTGTGTAGTAGCGCGTCCTGTGTGATGGAGTGAGGCTGTATGTGAGGAGGCCTCCGGCAGTAGCGGCGTAGAGGCAAGTGTCGTCGGCGATGATGCTGTTGATTGTCAGCTGGCTGCTTTGTGTGGTGTGGGTGTCGAGCTGCCTGAATTTGTTCTCTCCTTGATTTCTGAAGAAAATGCCAGCCCCGCGTGTGCCGACGTATTGGGTGTGGTCTTCTTTGGTGAAGAAGATGGCTGTTATGTCGGCATAGGGTGGGAGTCCGTTTTGGCGGTCGAAGATCTCGAAGTTGGACATGCACTTGGTGTCCATGTTGATGATGCCGTCGTTGGTTCCCATCCATAGCCTCTCGCCATCGAGGCAAGTGGAGAAGACTTTGCTCTTGACGAGACCGACGTCGGAGAGGTTGTATTGGGCGAAGAAGTTGTTAATCCATGCCACGACGCCACCGCCGTAGGTTGCGAACCAGAAGATACCTTCCCGGTCGACGAGGATGTCTGCCACGTAGTCGTTGCCGAGACCGTTGCTGTTGTCGAGAGTGAGAGACTCGACGTAGTCGTCGGTGTCGGGACGGTAATCCCATTCTTTGACGCCGTTGCCCCACGTTCCGAGGTAGAGGTTTCCTGACTCGTCCTCATAGAGGGCGCGGATGTCGTAGGCTGTGGCGGCGCCGTTGTTGCAGACGCTGTTGCACAGGTTAATGAGTTTGGCACCGTTGGAAGGCGAGTATCGGTAGACGGAGCCGTCGTCTTGGCAGATCCAGAACTCGTTGCCGTTGCGAGTCGGGATGATGCGGTTGACTGTTGTCGGCGAGATGTCAGAAATTTCCTCAGGGGAGTGGAGTTGCCCGTTGCCGTCGACTTTAACCATGAGGAGTCCGTCGGTAGTTCCGACGAGGAGGCTCATGGAGTTGACGGCGCATATGGAGGTGTACATACGGCTGCCGAATAGCTCCTCGTCGAAGAAAGTCGTGACCTTATATTCGGAGTCTATTTTGATTATGCCCAAGTTTTGCTCGACGGCCCATATGTTGCCTCGGTCGTCGAGGCACATGTCTTTGATGGGAGCGGACATCTCGTCGTTGGCGTGGATTTTTATGAATTTGCGTCCGTCGTTGTAGGTGAAAGAGCCGTTGCCGTGTCCGCACCAAAGTTGCCCGTCGGTGTCGATGAGCATTTTGGATATGTAGTTGTCGGATAGGGAGTCCCGTACGAAGAAGTTTGAGAAGTGGATGCCGTCATAGCGTGAGAGACCCTCGGCCAAGCCGATCCAGATGAAGCCGTTGTTGTCTTGAGCGAGGCTGTAGACGTAGTTTTGTGGCAGTCCTTGGGCGTTGCCGAACTTCGAGAGGTTGAAGTTTTGGGCGACGGACGAGACTGCCGCGCACAGGAGTGCCAGCAGGAGGGAGGTGAGTTTTTTTTGTGTCATGCTCCTGTGTTGTTGTGATGTTGATTTTTGTCGTCATGCCGGCGCGTCATTGGGCGATGTTGTCGTCCGTCATGACGCGCCGGCTATGGCGGTGTGAGACGCCTCGTGGTGTCGAGGCGCGTGATGTGGGTGTTATTTTTTAGGCTTGACGCCTATGCTGTATTTGTATTTGGGTATGCCACCGATAGGGACACTATAGAATGGCATGAGTTCGCCGTATTGGTTTTCGAGGAAAATGACGACGTTGTTGTTCTTGAGAGGTTTGTTTTTGAACTTAATCATCTGGACGTCCCAAGAGGTGTTCTTCTCCTCTTCGGCTACCTTGTGAGTGCTTGTGACCCATTCGTTATTGCCGCTGACTTTCATCATCTCTCCGTTCTTGGCGACGGAGATAATGCGTATCATTCCGTCTTTATCCCAGTCGAAGTTGCTTTGTTTGAGAGAGATGGTCTTGTCGTCGATGTAGGGGTAGATGTGTGATATTTCAGTGCCGACATCGTGGAGTCGGAACTTGTATTTGAAGTAGTAGGCGAAGGCGCCGTCGACTTTTATGTTGTCATCTTTTTTGCGGCTGAGGAAGAGTCTGTACATGTTGCCGTCGTCGCCGCTGAGGCCCTCGATGACGAGTTTGAAGGTGCGTCCTCCGAATTCGGGGAGGTCTTCACCCTCGGAGGGGTTGAAGGGTCCGAAGGTGTACCATTTGTCGTCGTACTGAGGTTCGGAGCCGAAGGTTTTCGTGGCGAGCATGGTGCCGCTTTTGAATTTGCCTTTGATGTTGCTTTTTTGTGCGTCTTTGTTGGAGCAAGACTCCTTGCCGCCGTAGACGCTGAAGCGGGTCTTGGTGTTCCAGTCTCCTCGTATCTCGTCGTTCTTGCCGCCGCAGTCTGGGTCGAAGACGCGGATGTATATAGGAGTGGCGCAGTCGGAGGGGATGGAGAAGAAGATGATTTGCACGAAGTTGTCGTCACCCCATTCGGTTTCGCTGTCTTTGCCGAAGGTCATGAGGAACGGGATGTTCTCATCGTCGCCTGGGACGGGTTGGGCGAGAGCAGATGTAAATCCGGCGATGAGGGTGAGAAGTGCGAGTGTCAGTTTCATTTTCATAGTTGAACTCGTATCAAATTAGTTGTTATGCGAAAGTTTTGTACGAGCGTCGTGTGGGATTGTTACTCGGAAGTCGCTGGCACGAGGAGAAGTTTTTTCTATTCGACAGTGACGAGAGTCCACGAGGCGCGTCGGTCATTATCGTTCCTTGCATCAATCGTGCCACATTGGACTCGGTATGTGCCTTTTTTGTTGAAAACTGTCGTTGCGGATTGTCCTTTGACCTTGTCGCCGTTGCCCATGTCCCAATAAAATTCGCGTGGTCGGAAGTCTGGGAGACCATCGGTGTTGGCGATGAAAGTGACAGGCTCACCGGCTTTTATGTGCTTAGGGCAGAGGATGCCTACTTGCTCGGGTTTTTGGATGTCGAGTTGGTATTGTGCGAGGGAGAACATCTCCTCGCCAGAGGTCTTGTCGAGGACGCTAAGCTCGATGTCGTATGTTCCGACGCCGTCGTAGCAGTGTTCGACTTCGAGGCCTGTGGCGAATTGGCCGTCGCCGAAAGCCCACTTGCAGGTGAACTCAGTGGTGTCGTAGTTCTCGGCGGACGCTTCGTAGAGGGTGTAGCAGAGTTGGAGATTTTGGAGGGAGTCGGCGTGGTCGAAAGTGGGGAAAGTCCGGTGGAAGTAGTAGATATTGTCACGGCCGTCGCGGTTGGACGTGAGGTATCCCCACTTCTCGTCGTCGCTATACCAGAGTCCGTAGTCGTCGCGCATGCTGGAGACCTCCTCGTCGAACTTTTGTGGCGTGGCGAAAGAGCCGTCCTCGGCACGGTAGGTGTAGTAGATGGTGAGTCCTTGGCTGTCGTCTCTGCCATCGGAAGAGAAGAAAATCTTGCCTGAGGGGTGGATGAATGGCGCTGTCTCGATGCCTGGGGTGTTGACTTCTGCTCCCATGTTGACTGGTTCTCCCCAGCCGAAGGAGGAGCGTGGGCAGTAGTAGAGGTCGACTCGCCCCTCGCCGCCGAGGGCGTCGGAAGCGAAGACGAGGAAGCTTCCGTCTGGGGCTATGGCGGGCATGCCGTTGCTGCATTTCTCGGGCAGACCTTGGAGCTTGACGGATTCTGAGTTTTCGTCGGGGTAGACGCGGATTTCGAGAGGCGCGCCACGGAGAGCCGAGGTGGACATGTCGTTTTGGCTTATGTAGGCTTGCCCCTCGGTGCCGAAGGAGACGGAGAGCATGTTATAGCCTTGTCGTCCGTTGGAGTATATTGGTTTGGGTCTTCCGTCGGGTTGTCGGTTCTTTATGGGGACGCTGTAGATCTGGTAGGGGTGCTGTCCACGCTGGTCGACGTAGGTTTTGCCGATGCTCCATTTGCGGTTGCTGGCGAAATAGAGCGTGGAGTCGCGGAGGACGGGGCATATTGACGATGCGTTGTCGGCGAGGTTGAGACGTTGGATCTCAATTTCTTGCGCGACAGAAGAAGCAGGCTCGACCCAAAAGAGGAGCGAGCTGAGCAAGGCGGCGGGAAGGATGCTTATCTTGGTCATTGTCGGTCAGTCTTTTGAGGTTAGTAGAAGCGCGGGCCAACGGCTTTGATCTTGTAGATGAAGTCGTATTGGAGGCTCAGTTCGTGGCTTCCGCCGCTGTATGTTTTGAGAGGGCCCATGTCCATTGAATAGTTGTAGGCTATTTTCCATCGGATGTTAGGCTTGAAGGCGGCTCCGATGGTTAGTTCTTTTGTTGTACGGTAAGCAGCCGTGAGCCATATTGTCTCTCGCCATATGCCGCTGAGGCTGCCCATTATGGTGAGGTCGTCGGCTTTATTATAGTTGACGGTGGCGGACGGCTGGAGCGCCATGTCTTTAGAGAGTTGGAACCAGTAGCCGCCGCAGGCGATGTAGGTGGCGTCGGCAGGGGCGAAGCGGGTGCCCTTGCGTTCGAAATCGTTGGTCACGAAGAAGGAAGTCGTCGAGAGGCCAGCGAAAAACTTCTTGCCGTAGAAAGAGATGCCGAAGCCGAGGAGCGGGGCGATAGCGGACTCATTCTCAGCGAAAGAGTCGTCGTCGGGGTCGATGGTGTTGATTTTAGCCCAGTTGAGGGAACGGTAGGCGACGCCAGGCTGGAGTGCGAGACCGAGCCAGGCTTTTTTTGAGATTTGGGTGCGGTATCCGACCGTGGCGAGAAGCCCGGCGTTGGTTGTCTGGAGGAGAGACTGGTAGTAGAGAGAGAGACCCGTCGTGAGTTTCTCGTTGCGCATCGGGGTGTTGAGAGTGAAGAGCGCGCTGATTGGCGAGCTTTCAACGGTGGCCCACTGTCGGCGTGCGCTGCCGGCGATGCTGAGAGCTTCGCGGCTTCCCGCGAAAGCGGGGTTTACGGCGAAGTAGTTGTGCATATATTGCGACACGATGAGCTCGTTTTGTCCTGTGGCTGTGGAAGTCGCAGCGATGGCGAGCGCGAAGGACAAGGCTCGGAGTATGAAGTTCTTCATGTCGGGTTATTTGGAGCGTTTTATGGCGAGAGCCTCTTTGGTGGTTTTTATGCCTTTGCCTTTGAAGACGTAGACGTAGTATCCGTCGTTGACGCCTTGGGCATCCCAGTCGTTGCGGTAGTTGTCTTTCTCGAAGACTTTTTTGCCGCGGCTGTCGAAGACGGTGACGTGGTTCTCGGCGGGGAGCCCTTCGATGACGAGGCGGTCGTTATGCCCGTCTCCGTTTGGGCTGAAGCCGTTGGGGTAGCGCAGGGGCATGGCGAAATTGACGGTGATGTGGACTGTGTCGGAGGGGCAGGGGGCTGGGCCGTCGTAGTTAGTCTCGATGACGTAGAAGTTGGCAGGAGCGAGGATGGAAGAATAGGCTGTCGCTTGCGTGCCGTTGCCCCACAAGGAGGCGAAGTTTTGGTATTCCTCGTCGACGCCCCACGTGAAAGCGTGGTATTCAGACGTTGGAGTGATGGTTATTTGTGCTTGTGTGGTTTGCGTGGTTATGGTGTCGATTTCTAAGGTGGGGCGCGGCTTGCGGTCGTTGACCGTTATGGTGCCGTGGATTGTCGGGTGTGTGGCGTGGCAGCCGTCGCGGTCGATTGCGTCGGCGACCTTTACGACTTGCGCTTTGGTGACGTGGAAGTAGGGTAGTTGGTGTTCGCCTACGAGGTCGAAGAAGAATTGGTCTCCGGTGGAGAGGGTGACGGAGAAGGGGGCGTGTCCGTTGAGGGCGATTTTGCCTCTGATGTATCGGTCTGGGTCGTCATCTTCGTCGACATTGGTGCAAATCTCGACGGGGTTGTCTACTCCCCATTCCTCGCGGGTGAGGATGGCTTCGGGGCTGCCAGTGTAGGTGATGTCGCGTGTGAGCGATGCGGAGCAAGTGTTGCCTACGGTCTTGACGATTTTAATGCGGACGGTCTTGGCGGAAGTCTGGAGTTCGCCGTTGACGTAGTGCGGTGTTGAGATGAATGCTGTGTCCTTATTGGCGTTGATGGAGAAGGCGTTGTCTTCTGTCGTCCATTGCCATGCGGAGATGTCGCGCCAGTAGGGGTCGGTCTTGACGGTAGACTCGTAGCCGCAGTTGCTGAGAGGGGAGATGAGGGAGAGACGGTGCGGGTCGTCATCGTCGAGGTTGTCGTTGGCTATGGGCGTGCCGAAGATGCGCCAGGTCGTGGAGCCAGCGTCTGTGATGGTGATTGGGAGTTTGTCGTATTCGGAGTTGGAGAGCTGGAGGGTCACGATGGAGACAGTGACGTCGGCGTAGCCGGCCTCGAGGCCTCCGGGGATGGACTCGAGTGTGTAGTTGTCGAGGACTACGTCGAACTTATTGTCTTCGAGATTGTTGACGAAGCTTTGTGCGGAGAGGATCTCGTTTGGGCGGAGGGAGATTTTGTAGGCGAGGTTGATTTGGGAGTAGTTGGAGGGCAGGTCTTTGAGGACGAGCGTGAAGTTTTGCCCGAGGGTGTTGTCGCACACTTTGATAGTGTCGTAGGCGCAGGATGCGGATTGGGCGCATGCGTTGTCTGTCCCGCAGAGGAGCGGGAGTAGCGTCAGCAGGGCGAGTATTGTATTTTTTAGGCTGTGTGTCATTAGGGGGCAGCTCTGTTTTCGGTTGTTAAATGGGAGTGCTGGTCACAAGGAATAAAGGTAACAAAAAAAGTCGTTAAAGGACAAATTTTCTTGTCTAAATAGGTGATGGTCAGGTCAGTTGCCCGTGATGCGTTTGTAGAGATCGAGAGCGTAGAGGTCTGTCATTCCGCTGACGGTGTCGACGGCGCTGAGGATTTTGTCGTACATGGGGGCGTCTTGCCCGACGCGGTATTGGTCGGGAATGAATGGGAGGAGTAGTGAGGAGTAGTATTGGTCTTGGTGGGTGAGCGCCTCGATGAACTTGTCGGTCAGGGTGCCGATGATTTCGAAGCCAGAGAGGTCGATTTGCGCGACGCTTTGGTGGTGGTATATTCGGTCGATGGCGGTTTGCGCCATTTTGTCCATTGCCTGTTTTGTGCGGCCGCCGAGGTGGGCCATCAGAGAGCCGTGGAAGGTGCCGTCGAGAATGGCATCGATATTGTCGCAGAAGATGGTTGTGGCCTCGCGGACGAGTCTGCCGATGACGAGAGTCCTCATGTAGGCTACTTGTTCGTGTCGGTCGGTGACGTGCGCACATACGTTGTCAAGGGACTCGAACGTGGCGGCATCGTCGTTGGAGTCGAAATAGTTGGTGAAGAGCTCGCGCGTCTCATCATAGGTGAATATACCGAGGCGGTAAGCGTCTTCGACGTCCATGGCCTGGTAGCAGATGTCGTCGGCCGCCTCGACGAGGAAGACGAGAGGGTGGCGTGCGAAAGTGGCGTTCTCGGGGTCGACGAGAGGGATGTTGAGGGTCTCCATTATGGAGTGGAACGTCTCGGCATCTTGTTGGAAATAGCCGAACTTCTTGACTCCTAAGGAAGGACGCGGGTATTTGATTATTGACGCGAGGGCGGGGTAGGTGAGTGAGAACCCGCCTCGGCGGCGGCCAGTGAACGAGTGGCTGAGGAGGCGGAACGTGTTGGCGTTGCCGTCGAAATTCTCGACATCGGCGCGTTGGGCGGGTGTGAGGTCGTCGAGCAGCTCTCGGCCACGGGAGTTGAGGAAGTAGTGCTGTATGGCTCGCTCGCCCGAGTGGCCGAAAGGAGGGTTGCCCATGTCGTGGGCGAGGCTGGCGGCAGATACGATGTCGCTGATTGACCAGAGGAGGTCGGCGTGTTCGGGGTCTTGCCTGGTGAGGCGTTGCGCGACACTGTTGCCGAGGGATCGGCCGACGGAGGCCACCTCGATGCTGTGTGTGAGGCGGTTATGGACGAAGATGGCACCCGGGAGTGGGAAGACCTGCGTCTTGTTTTGGAGACGTCGGAATGGAGCGGAGAAGATGATGCGGTCGTAGTCGCGTTGAAATTCGGTGCGCGACATTTCCATTCTTGGTGTCTGGCGTCCTGTGCGGCGTGCTATGAGGAGTTCTTCCCACTTCATTTGTTGATGGTATTGAAAGTTTTGAGGTGGCGGACGTAGTAACGCCAGATCATGCTGTAAGGTTTGACTTCTGGGACGAGGGTGGCGCAGCGCGACGCCTTGAGGGCATTGCGTTTGCGGAGCGTGTGGGGAAGGCGTCGCCAGAAGTGGATGTGGGCTTTGAAGATAGCGGAGAACTGCCGCCCTTGGGCGTTGAGGAGGAAGCGCAGAGCTGCGACGCCGTCGAGAGTCATGCGGGCGAGGAGGACGAGCCACCAGGCGTGACCGTTGTAGTTCTTGACTATCATGGTCAGATTGTTGCGGAAGTTGAGGTAGGTCTTGCGGGGGTTGCCTTGCGCGAGAGTCGCCCCGCCGAGGTGGAAGACGCGGGGAGTGTCGCATACGGCGACGATGCGCCATCCGAGATTGCGAATCCGCCAGCAGAAATCGATCTCCTCCATGTGGGCGAAGAAATCGGCATCGAGTCCACGCGTCTCGAGATATAATTTGCGTCGGACCATGAGAGCCGCGCCGCTGACCCACAGGCAGTCGGCTGAGTCGTCGTATTGCCCGTCGTCGGCCTCGACGGTGTCCATTATCCTGCCTCGGCAGAAGGGGTAGCCGAGAGCGTCGATGAAGCCGCCTGCCGCACCGGCGTATTCGAAGAGATCGTGGTTCTTGTCGTCGAGGAGCTTAGGGCCGCATGCCCCGACGGTGGCGTCGGAGTCGAGGAGACGGACGAGGGGCTGGAGCCATCCGTCGGGAGTGGCGACGTCGGAATTGAGGAGGACGACATAATCGTGGTGGAGCAGGGCGAGCGTCCTGTTGTAGCCCTCGGCGAAACCGTAGTTGCGGTCGAGCTTTATGACACCTATGGAGGGGAATTCGGATGCGAGGACATCGAGGCTGTCGTCGGTCGAGGCGTTGTCTGCTACGATGACATCAACGCCCCCGTCGGCCGTGCTGTTGGTGATGACGGAGGGAAGGTATCGGCGCAGGAGGTCTCGTCCGTTCCAATTGAGGATTACGACGGCTGTCTTGTTCATTTATGGGCGAGGTGTCGTTTTATGATGTTGCGGAAGTCGGCATCGGTGAGGGCGTTGGTCGCCACCATCTCGCGTCCGAAGATGTAGTCGTCGCCGCCGTTGAAGTCTGAGAGCCGTCCGCCGGCCTCGGTCACGAGGATGCATCCTGCGGCGACGTCGTATGGTTTGAGGTCGTATTCGAAGAAAGCTTCATAGCGTCCTGCTGCGACGTAGGCCATGTCGGTGGCGGCGGATCCGAGACGTCGGACTCCAGCCGTCTGCTCCATGATGTCGGTCAGGGCTGCCATGTAGGGTTGCAGGCGGGAGAAATTGGTGTAGGGGAAGCCTGTGGCGACGAGAGCGTTGTCGATGTTGATGTTGGATACCTTGATGGGTTGCCCGTTGAGAGTCGCGCCTTGTCCGAGGGCGGCAGAGAAGAGCTCGTCGCGGCTCATCTCGTAGACGATGCCGACGACGATTTTGTCGTCTTCCATGAGGGCGATGCTGATGGCGAAGGGAGGTTGCGCGTGGATGAAGTTTGTCGTGCCGTCGATGGGGTCGACGATCCAGTTGAGGTGTTCGCCACGGTCGGTCCTTGTTTTTTCCTCGGCTATGAAGCCAGCTGAGGGGGCTATCTCGGTAAGCTCGTCGACGAGCAGTCTCTCGCTGAGCTTGTCCATCTGCGTGACGAAATCGTGCCGGCCCTTGGTCTCGATGTTGAGACTGAAATCTTGCTTTTGGCGGAGGCTCCAGATGTGTGAGCCGACGCGTCGGGCGAGTTCGCCGACCTCGCGCCTGATGCGGCGCAGTTCGTTGGTATCCATGATGCGCGAATTTAGCTATAATGTTATAAAAAAAGCGGTCTGCCCGACAGAGCGAGCAGACCGCGGTATTGTCGTAAGAATTGACTTTTACAGACTTACGGAGAGGAAGATGTCGCGGAGGGACTTGTAGGTGCTCTCGGCTTCGACCTTCATCTGGCTGCGAGTGACCCAACGGGCCCCTGTGATGCCTTCGTCGGCCTCGGGGGTCAGCTTTGGGCGACCGGGGACGGACATGGAGAACCACACTGTGCGCTTGAGAACCATCTGGTCCTTAATGTAATAGGTGTGGTAGGTCTCTTGGATGCGGTCCATGACGTTGACCCCTTTGAGTCCTGTCTCCTCCCCGACTTCGCGTATGGCGGTCTGTACGGGGCCTTCGCCCTGTTCGGCTTTTCCTTTAGGAAGGTCTGGCACGCCTTTGCGGTCGATGACGAGGTATTCGTCGTCGCCGTCGTGGATGAGGCCTCCGGCGGCGTTGACGATGGGGAAGAGGGCGAAGAATGCCTTGGTGAGCGCATTGAGGTCGTCGGCCAGGATGCACATGTCGGGCTTGTTCTCGTCGGCGATGAAGGCGTCGACGAGAGATCGCAGTTGCTCGGCGTCGGTGAAGAACTCGACGTCTTGGTAACCTACCGTGACGAAGCTCTTGGCGTCAAGTTTGATGTGTCGGCTGTTGAAAAATATCTTCATCTTGATGTGTCTATTGTTCTGTTGAGTGGGGGAGTCGGCCTTAGAACTCGGCGTGACCCGGTGTGCGCGGGAACGGGATGACGTCGCGGATGTTGGCCATGCCGGTGACGAAGAGGATGAGTCGCTCGAAGCCGAGGCCGAAGCCGGAGTGGGGGCACGTTCCGTACTTACGGGTGTCGAGGTACCACCACATGTCCTTCATCGGGATGTTTAGCTCGGTGATGCGGTCCATGAGCTTGTTGTAGTCAGACTCGCGTTCGGAGCCGCCGATGATCTCGCCGATGCGGGGGAAGAGGACGTCCATGGCGCGGACGGTCTTGCCGTCCTCGTTCTGCTTCATGTAGAAGGCCTTGATCTCCTTGGGGTAGTCGGTGAGGATTACGGGTTTCTTGAAGTGTTCCTCGACGAGGAAACGCTCGTGCTCTGAGGCGAGGTCTGCGCCCCAGAAGACCGGGAACTCGAACTTGTGGCCTTTGGCTACGGCGTCTTCGAGGATCTTGATGCCCTCGGTGTAGGGGAGTCGGACGAAGTCGTGTGTGGTGACGAACTTGAGTCGCTCGATAAGCTCGGGGTCGATCATCTTGTTGAGGAACTCGAGGTCGTCCATGCAGTTGTCGAGTGCCCATTGTACGCAGTACTTGATGAACTCCTCGGCGAGGTCCATGTTGTCGTTGATGTCGTAGAACGCCATTTCCGGCTCGATCATCCAGAATTCGGCGAGGTGGCGCGGGGTGTTGGAGTTCTCGGCGCGGAACGTGGGCCCGAAGGTGTAGATGGCGCCGAGAGCCGTAGCGGCGAGCTCGCCCTCGAGCTGTCCGGAGACGGTCAGGCTTGTGGGCCCGCCGAAGAAGTCTTGCGAATAGTCGACTTTGCCGTCGGCAGTGCGCGGGAGGTTGTTGAGGTCGAGCGTCGTGACTTGGAACATCTGGCCTGCGCCTTCGCAGTCGGAGCTGGTGATGAGCGGCGTGTGGAAGTAGACGAAGCCTTTGTCGTGGAAGAACTTATGGACGGCGAACGCCATGTTGTTCCTGATGCGGAAGATGGCTCCGAAGGTGTTGGAGCGCGGGCGCAGGTGCGCGACTTCGCGGAGGTACTCCCATGTGTGTCCCTTCTTCTGGAGAGGGAAAGTGGCGTCGGCGTCGCCGAGGATCTCTATCTTGTCGGCCTGGACCTCGACGGACTGACCCTTGCCTTGCGAGGCGACGAGTTTGCCCGTCACGGAGAGGCATGCGCCAGTGGTTATTCGGCGGAGGGTCTCCTCGTCGGTTTGCGCGGGGTTCACGACAATCTGGAGGTTGGCCACCATGGAGCCGTCGTTTAGGGCGACGAAGCTGACTTGTTTGCTGTCTCGTCGCGTGCGGACCCAACCTTTGACAGTGATGTCGGAGCCGGTGGGCTGTTCGCGCATGATTTCAATTATTCTCTTGGGACGCATTGTCGTGTGGTATGTTGTTGTTCTTGTGAAACTTTATTTTTAACGCAAATATAGGTAAACGCGGTGATTAAATTATCGCAAGAAGTTATAATTCGCACAAAAGGACGGGCTTGTTAATTAATATTTGTTAGCCGGTGTCTGACTTGTGGTAAAATAAGGCAACCTTTGCAGGCGGAAAGACGTAAGAGGTGACAATTGGCGGGCCTCTATGCGTCCCGACAGAAAACGACTTATAAACTACAAGAAGAACAATGAAAAAGTATTTAGCCTTGGCCTGCGCCTTTGCTTGCGCCGCAGCCTTGACCGCTTGTCATGATGACGACGACGACGATGACAGCGACTACGTATCTGACTTCACATCGATCAATAAGGTAAGCTACATCCCTGGCGCGCAGACGGCGGCCAGCAAGGCAGGTGTCAACGCGTTCCTTCTTTCCGACTCTCAGGGCAAGACCGATGTCGCCTGCTACATGTATGCCGACACGGCTGAGATTGTCGCCCCTCTGACCCCAGATGAGGATAGGTTCAACAATTTCTACGGCGGCTTCTGCCCTACCGCGTTCACCGCCGATGACGAGGCTTGGGACACGTATCGCCCTATCACCGGTTCCTACCACTCCGGCAGCGGAGCCCTTGTCTGCAACCCTGGCACCTTGTGCCGCGCGCTCTATTTCCGCCGTCACTTCGGAGCTGACATGTCTTCCGTCTTGAGCCAGCTTTTCCTTGGCGACATGGAGAAGATGTACGTATGCCCAACAGCACAGTATAAGAAACTTACGACCTCTGACGGCCTTGCAGAGCTTGGCATCAGCAGCTCGCCCTCCAATATCCAGATCCGTTTCTACGTCTACGGCTATATCAAGTCATTGAGCCTCAGCAGCTGGAGCGCCATCAAGGATATGTTCATGACTAACATAAAGGATAGCGACGTCAAGAGCAGCAGCTATGCGGTCCTCGCCGAGACCGACGCCAACGGCAATTGGAGCGTAGCCACCGACTGGGTGGAGCTTGACCTCAGCGACATTGAGGACTATTACGTATTTGAGTGCGCCATGCAGGTTGTCGACAAGACCACCGGCAAGAGTGTCAGCACGTTCAGCCTTGACGACGATACTGTTGAAGATGGCAACTATCTCAACTACTGCATCGTCGACGACGTAACCGTCGAGAACAAGAGCCTCTTCTAAACCGGCAGCGGTCGACTTAATAAGGAATAAAGCCCTGGCGCAAGCGATTGCGTCGGGGCTTTTGCTGTGTGGTGTCGTAAGGAAGCGGGGGCTTAACTGCGCGAGTAGCGCCGGCGGTTGAGCTTCTCGAGGCGGTCAAACTCGTTGTCGGCCTTTATCTTGTCGAGGATTCGCATGACGAGCTTGTGGACCATCTTGCCCTTACGGTAGTTGGCGGGGCAAGCGAAGTTGACGCGCTGCTCGCGGATGAGGTGCTCTGCCTTGGCTTTGGCGATGTTGTCGCCTGGGCGGTAGACGGCAATGGAGTGGCCTCCGTGGTCCTTGACGACCTTCATGCACGGCACGTCGGTCGTTCCGTCGCCTACGTATATCATGTGGGTGAAGGGAACTGGCCGGTCCTCCTTGGGGACGTACTCGTTGACGTGGTGGATGTCGGAGACCTCCTTTATGCCCTTGTTGATTTTGAAGATGAATTGCGTCTTCGTGGTGTAGTCGACGGCCACGGCAGGCCATATAGGCTCGCCGCCCTCGCCGTCGTAGAGGTAGGAGGAGGCGTAGATGGCGTCGAAGCGGTCGGCGATTGGCGTGCCCTCGATCATCTCTTTGAGGCCAGACGAGTTGATGAAGTGGCGCACGTCGAGGCCTATGGAACGCCCGTAGTCGCTTATGAGGTCGAACCAGTCCATGACGCCCTCGTAGAGCTTGACATCGGCACCGAACTTGCGGAACATGTCGCGGTTCAGGTGGACGTCTTTGTCTTTGGCGGCTCGGATCATGAGGAGCATGTAGCAGAGGATGCTGCTGGCGTCGTTTTGCTCGGACATGCTGTCGTTCGACGCCCAGAAGGCCTCCTTGTCGGCGCCGATGGCTTTCATGTAGCCGAACTCCTGCATGTTGCCAGGCGAGAGCGTGCCGTCGAAGTCGTAGATTAGGGCCACCTTGGGGAGTCGCTTTCTTGTGGTGTTCGTTGTCATTGTCGTTATCATTGTGCCGCTTATGGACAAATATAGGTAAAAAGAGTTGAAAAGTGGTGGGGTGGGGGGCGGACGGGAGGGGCGGAGGTTTAAAAAGCGTTGCCTTTTGGGGCGTGCCGTTCGGTAGTGTTATGTTCCCTATTGTTATCTCGGTTGTGAAATGTTAATTATGGAAAGGTGGCTGTCGAACAGTGCGTATGACGGTGGATTATTGTGTAACGAAAGTGTAATGTGCTGAAAATCAATAAATGAAGTGGAGTGGATGTTGGACTGTTAAAATATTTTTATCCACCATTACGGAATAAGTCTCCACGCCCAAACCTTAAAAAGCGTGTAATATTGCACCGTAAAACAAACGCAAAAGTTGCATCACTGACAACTCTTAGCATAAAAAACTGAAATATTATGAAAATAGGAGCATTTGCTTTAGCGAGCCTCCTCGCTCTCACACCCGCGGCATTCATGCTGACGGAGGGAGAGGCTGCGGCTCAAACGTCGCAAGGAAGCAACGTGACCATCCGCGGCCGCGTCGTAGACAATAACGGCCAGCCCATCGTGGGAGCCGCTGTCCTCCAGACCGGCACGACAAATGGCACCGTCACCGACATCGACGGCAACTACTCTCTCGTGGCGCCCTCCAACGCCAACCTCTCGGTCTCCTTTATAGGATACAATAGCTCTAAGGCCGACGTCAACGGCCGCTCCACGGTCAACTTCACCCTCACCGAGGAGACGACCGAGCTTGGTGAGCTCGTCGTCATCGGCTACGGTGTCCAGCGCAAGGCCGACCTCACAGGTTCCGTCGCCGTCGTCGACGCCGATGAACTCAAGAAGGTCTCCAACTCCAACATCTCCACCATGCTCCAAGGCAAGGCGGCTGGTGTCCAGATTACGACCGACGGTCAGCCAGGTGCCGACCCTGCCGTCAAGATCCGTGGTCTCGGCTCTTTCGGCAGCACCTCGCCTCTCTACGTCATCGACGGTGTCCCTATGGGTACCTCCATCCGCGACTTCTCGCCTAACGACATCGAGACCATCCAGGTACTCAAGGACGCCTCCGCAGCCGCCATCTACGGCTCCCGTGCTGCAAACGGCGTCATCATCATCACCACGAAGCGCGGCTCGAAGAACCAGCCCATGAAGATCAACTATACCGGCTACGTCGGTATGGATAAGATCCAGGAGGGCGTCTACGACGTCATGAACACCGCTCAGTACGCTGAGAACATCGTACGCGAGTACACCAATGGCGGCATCGCAGACCTCATCCCCTCTGGCTACGTTGAGGGCCACGAGAACTACCTTGTCGGCAAGGTCGACACAGATTGGTTCAACGAGGTCTTCAAGACCGGTCTCCGTATGAACCACAACGTCTCCATGTCCGGTGGCGGTGAGAACAACACCTACAACGTCTCGCTCGACTACTTCAAGCAAAACGGCACCATGGAAGGCGCAGGTCCTAACTACGACCGCTTCACCGCGCGCGTCAACAACAACATGGACGTCAAGTTCATCAAGTTCCAGACCAGCGTCCTCTTCAGCCACAGCGCGCAAGACAACATGGCGCTCTCCAACGCCAGCGAATATGTCCAGGGCCTCTACGGCGGCCAGTACCCGGTCCTCGGATCTGCGCTCCTCTTGCCTCCTTCCATGAAGGCTTATGACGAGAGCACCTGGTGCCTCGACGACGTCTACCCTGGCGCTGCCGACTACAACTACGACAACTACGGCTACGGCACCTATTATCTCGACATCCATGGCGACCTCGCGATGACCAACATCCTGATGACCAACAACCTCATCACCCGCAACACCAAGGTCGACCGCTTCGTTGTCACTGGTTCCGCCGATGTCGACATCCTCGACATGATCAAGCAGAAGAACGACAACCACAAGCTCAACTACAAGATCAACCTCTCTTACAGCAAGACCTACGCTAAGGACAAGACTTTTGTAGCCGCCTTCTACTCCAGCAACCGTAACTACCTCGACAAGAACAACGAGAACCTCTATGAGGCCTACCGCCAGTATACTGACGGCCTCGTCGAGAACACCATCACCTACGACGGCATCTTCGGCTCCAACCACCTCAACCTCGTCATCGGCCAGACCTTCGAGCGCGAGCGTTACCACACCCTCACCGGCACCGGCAACAACCTCTCCGAGCCTTACTACCTCCAGCTCTCCAACGCGTCTACCTTCAAGACCTCCAGCTACGAGAGCGAGCACGTCCTCTGCTCCTTCATCGGTCGTTTGAACTACGACTTCGACGAGAAGTACCTCGTATCTTTCACCGCCCGTCGTGACGGCTCCAGCCGCCTCAGCTCCGACGACCGCTGGGAGACCTTCCCCTCCGTATCCGCTGGTTGGCGCTTCGACCGTGAGGACTTCTTCCCCATCGACCCCAACATCGTCAACCTCTTCAAGATCCGCGCCAGCTACGGCGTCCTCGGTAATGAGAACATCGGCGAGTACCAGTACATGGACGTCATGAGCCGCAACGACTACACCTACAGCTTCGGTGGCGATAAGGTCACTGGCTCTGCAATCTCCAACTACGTCAACACCGCCATCAAGTGGGAGAAGAAGAAAACCTTCGACGTCGGTCTCGATGTCAACTTCCTCTCCAACAAGGTTGAGTTCAGCTTCGACTACTTCAAGAGCAAGTCTGAGGACCTCCTCTATAGCGTATCCGTCCCTGCCAGCGCTGGCGCAACCAACGGCACCGTCACCATGAACGCTGCCACCATGGAGAACTCTGGTCTCGAGTTCGCCGCCACCTACCGCAACAATGACCACCCCATCAAGTGGGAGGTCTCCGCTAACGCCACCGTCAACAAGAACGAGGTCACAGGTCTCGGCGTAACCGACGAGGGACGTACCGATGGCTACTGCCGCACCGAGGTTGGTGACGAGGTAGGCCGCTTCTACGGTCTCCAGTATGGCGGCATCATCCGCGACCAGCAGACCCTCAATGACCTCATGGCCGTTCAGGCAACAGCTCATGACGGCAGCAACGCAGGCAACTACGCCGCAGCCAAGAACGCTAAGCTCGGTGACTGCTACTACGTCGACGTCGACGGCAACGGCTACATCGACGACAGCGACCGCGACTTCCTCGGAAGCGGCATGCCTAAGGTCAACTTCGGTCTCAACGCCCGTGTAGAATGGAAGGGCATCGACCTCTCTGTCTCCACCTACGGCGCGCTCGGCTTCAAGGCTGTCGACTACCTCGACATCGCCCTCCACGGCACAACCGGTCTCACCAACAAGAGCGTCGACATGCTCGACAGCTGGACTGCTGAGAACCCCAACGCCAGCCAGCCTATCGTAACCTTCAAGAACGACAACGCCAACTACAACGACTACTTCAGCGACCGCTTCATCCAGGACGCTAATTACTGGAAGATCGCTAACGTCGAGCTCGGCTACAACTTCAATGATGATTGGTTCAATGGTATCTTCTCCAGCGTAAGATTCTACGTCTCCGCTCAGAACCTCCACACCTTCACCAAGTACAACGGCTACAATGTGGACTTCGCCGGCGGCACCTTCACCCCGGGCTACAACTACTGCTCGTTCCCAACCCCGCGCACTTTCATGGCCGGTCTCCACTTTACGTTCTAAACGAGGAATCTCTTAACTGAAATCTATCATGAAAAGATCATATATAGCAATCGCAGCGGCTCTCCTGGCGGCAGGCTTCGCTTCCTGCAGCGACGAGCTCGATGTGACAAACCCCAATACCCAGACAACCGAGGACTTCGGTAAAGACGAGTCCACTCTCCAGGAGGCCATCATCGCCTGCTACAACCGTATCCGCCTCGAGGGCACTTTCGCTCGCGTCGGCTACACCATGGACGCCGTCCGCGGTGACGAGGTCTACAACCCGGGTCTCATCTGGTACTACCCCTACGACGCCCTCAACGAGACCCCGACAGACGAGATCGGCAACCAGTGGATCTGGCGCGACTGCTACCACGTCGTCAACCGTACAAACTACGTCCTCCAGCAGGTCGAGAAGGTCTCCCTCTCAACCGATGCCTACAACAAGATCAAGGGTCAGGCTCTCTTCCTCCGCGGACTTGCTTACTACACCCTCGCTACCTACCACCACGAGTGCTGCCTCATCACGGACTACTCTTCCTACTCCGACATGAACAGCCTCTACGCCTCCCTCAACACCTATGACGAAGTCCTCGATCAAGTCGAGACCGACCTCAAGGAGGCCATGCAGATCCTACCTAACAAGAGCATCGGCGGCGAGTTCGCCAAGGGCCGTGCCACCTGTGGCTCCGCTGCTGGCTACTATGCGCGCACCCTCATGCTCCGCCACAAGTACTCCGACGCTCTCGTTGTCCTCAAAGACATCATCGCCGGTACCTATGGCAACTACTCCCTCGTGGCTGACTACGGCGCCAACTTCACCGAGGCTGGCGAGAACAATTCCGAGAGCCTCTTCGAGGTCCAATACATGAACTACGGCACTGGCGGCGTCGACGAGGAGTGGACCCCTGTCAACATCTCTAAGGAGGCTACCCAGGGTCACGCTGTCGAGTCCAACTACGCGCCCAACGCCTTCGGCTCTTGGGGTGACCTCGCGGCTTCCGCTTGGCTCTACAACCTCTACAAAGCAGAGAAGTGCACCGACGGACGTCTCGACCCGCGCCTCTACTGGACCATCTGCTCCTACGAGCCTGAGTATGACACTTACACCGACCAGGGCACTGCCGCCTACCCTGATGGCGACCCTCGTAAGAACGTTCTCTACAACAGCACCATCGATGCCGACGCCGAGGGCGTAACCTCCCTTTGCATCGCCAACGCTACCGGCGGCGGTCTCGGCATCGCCAAGTGGACCTACGCCCGCGAGTGGCCTGCTGACTTCACCACCATCACCACTGGTCTCCACAACGGCATCAACCTCCGCCTCATGCGCTACTCCGATGTCCTCCTCCGTGCCGCCGAGTGCGAGAATGAGGTCAACGGTCCTACCCAGACGGCCATCGACTACATCAATGAGGTTCGCCAGCGTGTAGCACTCCCCAACCTCAGCCTCTCCGACTTCCCGACCGCCGACGCTCTCTTCGAGCAAATCGCAAATGTCGAGCGTCCTAAAGAGTTCGGTTGCGAGAACGGACGTGGCATCGACCTCAACCGTTGGGGCTTCTACGAGAGCGCAGACCGCAAGACCCAGCTCCGCCAGCACATGATCTTCAAACTCTCCCTCGAAGCTTCCGATGCTAAGGGCGTCTACACCAACAGTGACATCGACGGCGCTTCCATCCGCTCCAACATGGATACCTACCTCGAGGCTCACGAGTACTTCCCCATCGCGCAGAGCACCCTCGACGCCAACCCGCACCTCGTCGGCAACTGCGCCTACAACAGCAAGAAGCCCGATGGCTTCTTCCCTTGGAGTGTCCGCCCCGTTGTAGACCTCTCTAAATAAGAATAATATAGAAAGCCGCCCCGCCATGCGGGACGACAATCCCCCACCGGGGCGGCTCTATAAAAACTTCACATTCTAACAAGAATTTCCATGAACAACATACAGAAAGGCCTCCTCACCCTCATGGTTGCAGGCATCGCCTCCGCCTCTTTCGTAGGCTGTGACGAAGACGACACTTTCGACATCAACTCTCCTGATTGGCTCTCTTCGCGCGTCGACTCCATAGCCGCCGCCAAGAATAACAACGCCAACAGCGACACCACCATCATCGAGATCTCCAGCACCACCGTCGGTAGCGAAGACAACACGACGGGCTGGTGGGGCGCGTTCACCGACTTCATCGCCATCCCGTCCGGCAAACGCCTCGTCATGGAGTTTGACAACTACAGCTCTGGCGCAAACAACTACAACAACTGGGTTCTCGTGACCGCCAACAGGAAGGGCAACTCCACCGATGTCGACGGCTACAAAGAGTACTTCGCTCTCCGCTCCGACGCCTACGGCTGGGGTGGCGCAATGGGCACCGACGAGGGCTATACCTACGATGCCGCCAACATCACCACCAACTACGCCGAGGTTGCTGCTGCGGCAGGCGCCGATGACCAATGGGCTTACTTCCTTGAGAAGATCAACGGCTCACACGTTGTCCTCGAGATCCAGCACGTATCCGCTGGCTACATCTACGTGACCGCAACCATGACCGCCACCGACGGCACCGTCCTCATCGAGGAGTACCATCAGACCGCGTCACCCTCTGAAGACATCTACGCCTACATGACAGTCGACAACTGCCACTACGAGAACCTCTCGGCCATGCTCCTCCCTGCGACCATCGTCATCTCCGAGAGCAACCCGGCTCGCCTCGACCTCGCTAACACCCCAGCTTTCCTTACCCTCGGCGACACCGCTTACTATGCTGGCGTAACTGGCAAGGTGACCTTCGAGGATGGCACGTCTACCGACGTCACCGAGAGCGATCTCGCGTTCGTCGAGCCTGACCTCACCACGGTCGGCTCCAAGACCGTCACCGCCATCTACAACAAGACAAGCCGCGGCAACTACTGCGCTCCTATCTACGCTACCTACAACCTCCTCGTGACCGACTTCCGCGAGATCCGCGTCGAGACTGCCGAGAAAGTTGTCTACTTCTTCCCCGCTGGCGCAACCGAGGTTCCTTTCATCACCAAGTCCGCTACCCTCTACGGAATCGATAGCGATGGTGAGGAGACAGTCCTCGACAACACTCTCGCCACCTTCTCTGGCGTCAACGCCGCTGGCGAGTTCACCGTCACCTACCAGGGTCTCACCGCTTCCGGCACCGTCAAGGTCGACGCTACCGAATGTGAGCAACTCGGCGCTTCCGACTTCTCTACCGGTTGGTGGTCTGCATTCAGCGAGCCAGAGCAAATAAAGAAAGGCACCACTCTCACCAAGACCTTCCAGGTCCGCTCTGATAATGCAGAAAACTGGCACGGCCCGGTTCTTCTCATCCGCAATGCGGATAAAAAAGGTGAGATCGCTATCCTCCGCGAGGATAACTTCGGCTGGGGCAACGGCTACAGCACAGCAACTCTCGATAGCGACTGGGATTGGGATACTTTCGCTTCCAACATCGACGGCTCCGTCTTCACCGTCTCCGTCACCAACAACGGCGCCACCATCGACGTCAAGATGGAGATCATCAATGCCTCTGGCGAGGCTCACCACCAGTACTTCACTGGCATCTCCACCACCAAGACCGAGCTTGTTGACGCTGACGACGTCTACCTCACGGTCAGCTGCGAAGAGTCCTACGTGCTCTTCAAGTAAAATAAGGCTTAGTTCTTAAATTATTGGTTTCCCCAAGACCGCCGTGGTTCTCCACGACGGTCTTGGTTTTTTCTTGACCATCCATTGCGCCTCCTGCCTCTACGGCGCATCTCCATGTGGCTTTCCCATGTGATGACTCTTCCTCGGTCTTTTTGCCTGCGCATCCCCTATCTTGCAAGCCGCACCGACACCATTGTTTTTCAACGCTTAGTTGACCCTGAACATCATGTCGGAGCCCCCTGCCAGGCGTGACGTTTTGCGCCTTTCACTTCTTGTCCACGTTAACGCCATTTTTGTCCACCTCGCCGCGCCAAACTCAACGTATATTTGCCAACGTTAACTCAAAAAGTGCTAAGCACATTAAAAAATGACAAGATATCTCGTATATGCCGCATGCGCTGCGGCTCTGTCGATCTCTTTCTCCGCTTGCAGCGACGATGATGACGACCCAAAGATCGTCGTCCCAAATGGCGGTGATGATGACGACGACGATAACACCTCTTTCTCCATCCCCACATACGCCGACGACTACTCTTCCATCTCCGGCTGGGACAACGTCAGCAAGTGGAACCTCGCCAACGTACATGACCCCTCCGTAATCTACTGGACCGACGGATACTACTACATGTGGGGCACCGACGCGTCCTACGGCAACGCCCACGAGGGACACGGCCACTTCCAAGGAAAACGTTCTAAGGATCTCGTCAATTGGGAGTGGATCCCTGGCATCTTCTACGATAACACCAAACCCGCATGGATTCTCGAGAAAGTCAATGAGTTCCTCACAGAAGCAGGCAAGGACAAGGTGACCGACGCCGACCTCTCTCTCGGATGCTGGGCTCCTTGCGCTCGCAAGATCACTGTCGACGGCGTCACCAAAATCCGCATGTATTACAGCATCGTCTTCGATCTCACAGCCAACCCAAAGACCCTCATCGGCGGCAATCAGGGAACTCCAGCCCTCATCGGCGTATGCGAGTCTACCGACCCCTACAACGGCAAGTGGACCGACCTCGGCTTCGTCACCAGCTCCTCAGCCGACCACGAGCTTACTTCCTCCAATCTCAACGCTTCACAGTGGGGCGGCTTCTACTACTACAACGCCATCGACCCCACCTACATCGTCACGCCCGCTGGCCAGCACTGGCTCATCCACGGCTCTTGGCATAGCGGTTTCGCTGCCCTCCAGATTGACGCCACCAGCGGCAAGCCCCTCAACACTCTCACCAGCCCATGGTTCGCCGACGCAGCCTCTCTCCAAGCCGTCTATGGTCAGAACGTAAGCTCACGCAACGCCTCCCAGCGTTGGCAGGCGAGTGAGGGACCAGAGGTCATATACCACGACGGCTACTACTACCTCTTCATGGCCTACGATGCCCTCGACGTCCCTTATAATACCCGCGTTGTCCGTTCCGAGAACATCACAGGTCCTTACTACGACATTACAGGACGCAACAACACCAATGGTCGTGGCGACTGCTACCCCATCGTAACCCACCCATACAAGTTCAAGAAGGGCAACGGATGGGTCGGCATCTCCCACTGCGCCATATTCCCCAAGAAGGGCGACGCCAATGCCACCGAGTGGTTCTACATGTCACAAGGTCGCCTCCCGAAAGGTGCCGGCGGCAATGCCTACGCCAATGCCATCATGATGGGTCATGTCCGCCGCCTCGTCTGGGCTCCCGCTTCTGCGTCCAACCTCGACGACCGCTGGCCCGTCTCCCTCCCCGAACGCTACGCAGGTGTCCCAGACTACGGCACCCTCACCGTCGACAGCGTAGCTGGCAAGTGGGAGCATATCGACCTCTCCTATAACTATGGGCAGCAAGACGAAAGCTCCTACATCTACCTCAATGCCGACGGCACTGTCACCGACGAGTCCGGCGCGTCTGCCCTCGGAGGCTCTTGGTCGCTCGACGCTACCAATAAGCTCCTTATCATCGGCAACGCTGCCGTATGCATCGAGCGCGAAGTCGACTGGGAGGCCTACCCTCGTTGCGTGACCCTCGTCTACGCCGGCATCGGTCAAGACGGCAAGACCACTTGGTGGGGCAAGAAAGTCGAGTAACGGAATAATTCAGCTTTTCATAATGCAAAAGGGGTGTGGCGCGGCAACGTGCCGCGCCCCTCTTGTTTTATCTCCCTTGGCGCATGGGGGGGCAAACAACAACGAGGGCGGTGGTAGTCTGACTACCACCGCCCTCGTTGTCTAATTGCCTATGCCGACAGGGCGGGCTCTAATTGCCAACCTCCGACACGAATTTTATCCTCACGAGGCGCACCATCTCTTCCGGATAGTCCTCGTCCGACAACTCTTCCATCGCCGTGCGCATCGAGTCGTCGTCCGCCTCCTTGAAGTAGGCGAATACGTCGTCTATCTGGTCTTGGTCATACTGCTCGCGCAGCCAGTAGTCGACGTTCAGCTTCGTCCCCGAGTATACAATCGACTCCATGGCCTTCAGCAACTCGCCCATTGTCAGTCCCTTGCCCTTGGCAAGAGTGTCGAGAGGCATCTTCCTGTCGACGCCCGTGATGATATATACCTTGTTCTTCACGCCCTCATCTTTCGCCACGGTCTTTATCACCGTGTCCTGCGGACGCTCTATCTCGTTCTCTTCCACATATTTGGCAATGAACTCCACGAACGGCTTGCCAAACTTGTGCGACTTGCCCTCGCCGACGCCAGGGATGTTCTTCAACTCCTCAAGAGTCATCGGGTAGTAGGTCGACATCCCTTCAAGTGCCGAGTCCGAGAATATGATGTAGGGAGCCAACTTGTCTTTCTGCGCAATCTTGCCCCTCAGGTCTTTCAGTGCGCCAAACAATACCTCGTCCAGGGCCGACGTGCCGCTCTGGGCCGTAGCCTCGTCATCGCCAATGTCACTAAAGTCTCTGTCCAGGCAATACATGATGGCGCCCTTGCTCTTCTCAAGACTCTCGGCGTTCTTCCCTAAGTGCAGAAGCCCGTAATTCTCAATGTCTTTGGCAATGTAACCCGACACGATGGACTGACGCAATACCGATGTCCAATACTTCCTGTCGTGGTCGGCCCCATGACCGAAAAGCTCATGCGACGCGTGACCGAACGATTTTATCTGATCCGTCGCCACGCCCATGATGAAGTCTATTATGTACTCTGCCTTGTAGGTGTTGTTAAACTCGCCGACCACGTCAACAAGAAGCTCCACAGCCTCTCTCGCGTCAAATCGCTCGCGGGGGTTCACGCAGTTGTCGCAACAGCCGCAGTTCTTCTCGCCATAATCCTCGCCAAAGTAGTTCAGCAACGTCTTGCGCCTGCATTCGCCACTCTCTGCGTAGGCCACGGTCTCCGCAATCAGCTGGCGTCCAATCTCTTGCTCCGCCAACGGCTTGCCCTGCATGAATTTCTCTAATTTCTGGACGTCCTTGCGGCTGTAGAACGTGATGCACCGACCCTCGCCTCCGTCGCGCCCAGCGCGCCCAGTCTCCTGATAGTAGCCCTCAAGGCTCTTCGGGATGTCGTAGTGGAACACGAAACGCACGTCCGGCTTGTCGATGCCCATGCCGAAGGCTATCGTGGCGCATACCACGTCCACCTCCTGCATCAAGAACTTGTCCTGGTTCTCTGCGCGTGTGGCGGCGTCCAGCCCCGCATGATAGGGGACGACCTTTATGCCGTTAATCTTCAAGCTCTCCGTCAGCTCCTCCACCTTCTTCCTGCTCATGCAGTAGACGATGGCGCTCTTGCCAGGGTTGTTCTTCAAGATATGGATGATGTCGCGCGTGGCATTCTGCTTCGGACGAACCTCATAATACAGATTGGGCCTGTTGAAAGACGACTTGAAAATCTTCGCGTCGCCAATGCCGAGGCTCTTTATGATGTCGTGCTGAACCTTGGGCGGCGCCGTCGCCGTAAGGGCTATTATCGGCGCCATGCCGATCTCCTCGGCTATCGGGCGTATCCTGCGGTATTCCGGGCGGAAGTCATGGCCCCACTCCGAAATGCAGTGAGCCTCGTCGACTGCGTAAAACGAGATCTTTATACCTTTAAGGAATTGTATGTTCTCCTCCTTCGTCAGCGACTCGGGGGCCACGTACAGCAGTTTCGTGACGCCCGCCATCACGTCGTTCTTCACCTCGTTGATGCTCGCACGGCTGAGCGACGAGTTCAGGAAATGGGCAACGCCCTCCTCCGTCGAATATCCGCGGATGGCGTCAACCTGATTCTTCATCAGGGCAATAAGAGGAGATATGACAATCGCCGTACCCTCCATCAGCAGGGCCGGCAACTGGTAACATAGCGACTTGCCGCCGCCTGTGGGCATCAAGACGAATGTGTCATGCCCCGACAGCAGATTCTCAATAATATCCTTCTGGTTCCCCTTGAATGTGTCGAAACCAAAAAACTTCTTCAATTGTTCTTTCAGGACCATTTCCATATCTCAACTTACTCAACTAAAGTAATATAATTTTTCCAATCTGTCAACCAAATCAATGTTGCCTGTCTTCCACTGCCCCTCCCTTCCGTCTCCCGAAAGCGTCGCGACCAACCATGCTTCTCTCCCGCCTCTGTAATTATTCTTCTCGCTTTTTCGCCCCCTACTTGCTGCGTTTGTGGCAGATAAACAGGCTGATAATCAACCGTCTAAATAATTATTGACAAGCTCAACATGCACACCCTTGGCGACCTGCAAGACATTTATAATAATATTGTCTTGTGTGTCGCAAAGAGAAAAATTAGGAATATTCCGTCCAAGCAAAATCAGTTCCAATGAACTTCGTCGTTGTTGTTAATATAATATGAATACCGATGCCCCCATTGGGTTTTCCCTTTTCTTCCCGTAAAAATGAGAAATGTGCATTATATAATGTGAAGCGGAAAAACATGTTTATGTGCCACGTTCTCTTTCGCTGAATGTCGTCAGCGGTGGAGTCTTGTGTTTTTAAATCTTTTGATGGAGAATTCAAATCTGATGACCATTCGCAAGAAAAATGGCACTTTTGTTGGGATCTTTAATTTGCCTGAGTTTTAATTTCCTCTTGTTTATTCCGCAAAAACTCCAATACACAATATCACCACGTCACCCATCGCCACTTTCTAAGATTTTATAATAAAAAACGCCCCAACGCCCTCTTTTAAAGCCACTTACCCCACCAATACCCCGCACCCCCAACAACCCTTCCCCAAAACCCCCTGCTCGTTTTCACACAAATTAACCCTCCCTCCAACCCCTTGAACCACACCCCACTACGCCCGCCCCCATAAAAAATCCCCCTCCAGCCCCTTGCGAAATAAAAACATC
>CAVHUG010000011.1:0-113724 GCA_963639155.1 Pseudobutyrivibrio sp.
TAGAGCACTTCCTTGGTAAGGAAGAGGTCACGGGTTCAAGTCCCGTCATCGGCTCATCTGCGAGGAGTCATCCCTCGCCTCCTTTCAAACAAATTGTTTTTATTGCGGAAATAGCTCAGTTGGTAGAGCACAACCTTGCCAAGGTTGGGGTCGCGAGTTCGAGTCTCGTTTTCCGCTCTCTTGCCAATGTAGCTCAGTGGTAGAGCACTTCCTTGGTAAGGAAGAGGTCACGGGTTCAAGTCCCGTCATCGGCTCCGTCAGAGGTTCGCGCTTTTTGTGCGGACCTCTTTTTTATTCCACATCCGCCACAAAACATCAGTAAAATGTGTAACGGCTGTGCCGACCGCTTCCAATATCTTTGCCTCCGTAACCAAGTAATCACGTAATCATGTTGTTAGAGCATATCAACTCCCCTGCCGATGTCAAGGCTCTCGCCAGCGACCAGCTGCCAGCCCTCGCCGACGAGATGAGGAAAGCCATTCTCGCCCGCGTTTCCATCCATGGCGGTCACGTGGGGCCCAACCTCGGCTTCGTCGAGGCAACCATCGCGCTCCACCGCGTCTTCAACGCCCCAAACGATAAGTTCGTCTTCGACGTCAGCCACCAAAGCTACCCGCACAAGCTCCTCACGGGCCGCGCCTTCGGATTCCTCGACGCTTCGCGTCTCGACGAGGTCTCTGGTTACAGCAGCCCGACCGAGTCTCCCGACTACGATACTTTCGAGCTTGGACACACCTCCACGTCCATAGCTCTCGCCACTGGACTCCAGAAGGGGCGCGACATCATGGGGCGCCACGAGAACGTCATAGCCGTCATTGGCGACGGCTCGCTAAGCGGCGGCGAGGCCTTCGAGGGACTCGATACGGCTGCCGAGACAGGCACCAACATCATCATCGTCGTCAACGACAACGAGATGTCTATCGCCGAGAACCATGGCGGCCTATATGGCAATCTCGCCCTCCTCCGACAGACGGGCGGCAAGGCGGAGTGCAACTTCTTCCGCGCCATGGGACTCGACTACCTCTACGTCGAGAAAGGCAACGACATCGACTCGCTCATCGACGCTTTCAGCAAAGTGAAGGATATCGACCATCCCGTCGTCGTCCACATCCATACTCTCAAAGGCAATGGCTACGCCCCGGCCGTCATGGACAAAGAGCATTGGCACTGGTCGATGCCTTTCAATATCGAGACAGGCGAGGAGCGAAACCCATCTGACGCAGAGGACTATGGCGACCTCATCGGAGCTTTCCTGCTCGACGAGATTAAGAAGGACCCCTCACTCGTGACCGTCACCTCTGGCACTCCTACGGTGGCGGGCTTCACCCCCGAGCGCAGGAAGGCAGCCGGGCGTCAGCATGTCGATGTCGGCATCGCCGAGGAGGAGGCCGTCGCCATGATTTCCGGTCTCGCCAAGGCTGGCGCGCGCTCCGTATGGAATGTTTACAGCACGTTCATCCAACGCACATACGACCAGTTGGCGCAAGATCTCTGCATCAACAATCAGCCCGCCGTCATCAATGTTTTCTTCGGTAGCGTCTTGGGAATTAATGACATAACGCATATCGGATTCTACGACATCCCTATGCTCGCCAACATCCCCAACCTCACCTACCTCGCCCCGTCGTCGTGGGAGGAGTTCCTCTCCATGGAGCGCTGGGCGCTCACGCAGACGGCTCGCCCCGTGGCCATCCGTATCCCTGGCGGACAGGTGGTCCACTCATCAGAGGCGTTCCCGACGGACTATGCCACAGCAAGCCGCGCCCGCGTCATACGCCGAGGCTCACAAGTAGCCCTTGTAGGCTCCGGCGCGTCCGTCGCATGGATCGAAGCCGCAGCCGACATCCTCAAGAAGAGCGGCGTCGAGCCGACAATCATCTCACAGACGTTCCTCTCCGAGCTGGATACCGACCTGCTCGAGAGCCTCAAGGCGGAACACTCCGTCGTCGTCGTTGCCGAGGATGGGGCTGTCGAGGGAGGATTCGGTCAGAAGATTGCAGCTTTCTACGGCACGTCACCCATGCGGGTCGTCTGCAATGGCGTACGCAAGGGGCTTTATGACCGATATTCCTATTCCGCCCTCCTCGCCGAGAGCCATCTTACGCCAGAGAGCATAGCCGCCGATGCCTTGGCAGCCCTCAATATGAAGTAAAAAACTCTCGCCAGACACGAGAAAAGAGCCTGCCGCCCATCGTGAGGCGGTAGGCTCTTTTTATTAATCGGACTCTTCGTCCCCAATATGCTCTACTTTGATTGAATATATTTCGCCTGTCATAACGCTTATTCATACTTTTGCGACAAAATAAAGTATCACTCACACCAAAGACGAAAACGTATGAGGTCAGCAATCCTCTTAGCCGTTTCCCTACTTCTCCCCCATCTCAATTCTTTCTGCCAGGTCGATACGCTCCGCACGCTGCCCGACTCGCTGCAACATCCCGTCGAGACGTTGGGCGACAAGGTCGACCGCCTCTCAACATCGCACGTCAACCAGATGATCTATGTCGGCGTGCCTCTGCTCGTCGGTAGCGTCATCGTCAAGGGGCAGGACTCCCACTTCCGCGGTTTGCGCAATGAGTACCTCGGCCGGTTTGACAATCATGCAGACGACTTTCTCCAATATTCTCCTGCCGCCGTCATGCTCGCCCTCAAGGCTGCTGGCGTGCAGAGCCGCAGCTCGTGGGGCAGGATGATGACCTCAGACGCTTTCTCGGCTGCCACCATGGCGTCTGTAGTAAACATCCTGAAGTACTCGACAGATGTCATGCGTCCCGACGGCTCGAATATCAACTCTTTTCCCTCAGGTCACACAGCCACGGCCTTCATGACAGCCACCATGCTCACCAAGGAGTATGGACACAAAAGCCCGTGGATTGGCATCGGCTCTTTCGCCGTCGCCACGTCGACGGGTTTCATGAGGATGGCGAATAATAAGCATTGGCTGAGCGACGTTCTGACGGGTGCCAGCGTCGGCATCCTATCCACCGAGGTGGGCTATTTCCTCGCCGACCTCATCTTCAAGGACCGAGGTCTCTTGGTTTCGCCCGCTCCCGACTCTTTGGAACGCTTCGCCCGCCCCACGTTCTTCGGCACATATCTGGGTCTTAACATCCCTCTAAGCGACTACGACATCGACGAGGACAACGTCTTCCGCACCTCGTCAGGCTCGTCGGCTGGCATCGAGGGCGCCTATTTCTTCAACCCCTATGTCGGAGCCGGATGCCGCGCCACGGCGACCAACCTGCTCCTCATCACCAATGGCAACGTCGCCGAGCGCAACCCTTTCAACTCTATCACCGCCTGCGTGGGCCCATACTTCTCCTATCCGCTCACCCGACATTGGCTTGTCGGCACGAAACTCCTCGCTGGCTACCTCCACTACCCGCGACTCCACCTCTCGTCGGCTACCATCGACTCCCGCGACGGCGTGTGCTTCGGCAGCGGCATCTCACTCACCCTCAAGGCGCGCCAGCACTATGGAGTCCGCTTCTTCCTCGACTACAACCTCCAGCCCTCACACAGCGTCACGAGCGCAGAGTGGATGAGCACCCTCGCCTGCGGCATCTCCTACGTCGTCATGCCGTGCGGTAAGAGGAGGTGAGGGATATTTAACCTGCGCATCCCAGATAAAAACAGCGTGGAGAATGCTATATTACCATGTTCTATGACAATGAATACAATCATGCTAATGGAGAAGATTTGTAAGTTGAAAATTACGGGAAAGAGCTTTCTTGTGAATAATTAATTACGCAACCTCAATATCACCAACGTTTTTCTATAAGACTGGCTTTGTGGAATCATGTGAATGCGGCAATAAGAAAACTACAGAGAACTTCGACGTGTGGGCAGATTCTTTACATTGAGAAGGTTTATAAACCCTTCTTAGATAGAATCTGACCCTCACAATCAACAAAAAACACCAGCGGGGCGACGAACAAACATATTCGTCGCCCCGCTGGTCTTATATCCAAAGTCCTCCGCCTTAGCCGAGGTAACTCTTCAAGAGCTTGTTACGCGAGTTTTGGCGCAGCTTGCGGATCGCCTTCTCCTTTATCTGACGGACGCGCTCGCGGGTGAGGTCGAACTTCTCGCCTATCTCCTCAAGCGTCATCTCCTGACTACCAATACCGAAGAAAGACTTGATGATGTCGCTCTCGCGCTCCGAAAGGGTGCTGAGGGCGCGCTCCACCTCACGCGAAAGGCTCTCGTGGAGTAGCGAGTTGTCAGCACTCGGGGAGTCCTGGTTCACCATGACGTCAAGAAGGCTGTTGTCCTCACCGTCATTAAACGGGGCGTCGACAGAGACGCTGCGGCCCGAGACGCGGAGCGTGTCTTGAACTTTGTCGGCAGGCAGGTCGAGCTTATCAGCCAACTCCTCGGTCGACGGCCTGCGCTGGTTCTCCTGCTCGAACTCAGAATATGCCTTGTTAATCTTGTTGAGCGAGCCTACCTGGTTGAGTGGCAGGCGGACAATGCGGCTCTGCTCCGCAAGGGCCTGAAGGATGGACTGGCGGATCCACCATACGGCGTATGATATAAACTTGAAACCACGCGTCTCGTCGAATTTCTCAGCCGCCTTGATAAGTCCCAAATTGCCCTCATTTGTGAGGTCGGGGAGGCTAAGGCCCTGTCCCTGATACTGTTTTGCAACGGAAAACGCAAATCGGAGATTGGCTCTGACAAGCTTGTCGAGGGCGGCTTGGTCACCTTGCTTAATCCGCTGGGCGAGTTCGACTTCCTCTTCTGCGCTTATGAGCTCTTCGCGTCCTATATCTTGCAGATACTTGTCGAGCGAAGCACTATCGCGATTCGTAATGGACTGAATAATCTTTAGTTGCCTCATTATGACACGTGAAAAGTTTACGTTTTTTTGGGGGGACAAGGGGGGCGCCGACACCATCTTGGTCGGCAAAGGCTACATGCCGACTGATGCACGGTGATTATCTTGTGGCTCCACAATGCCCCTTTATACGTAAGGAGGCCGCCAATGTTGCTATAAAATATAGAAATATTCGGGTTGGGCAACAAAAAAAGGGAGACGTCCGCCCCCCCCCTTTGAATTTCCTTTCCGCCTTCCTATATCACCCTACGACGGAACTCACTGAGCACCACTGCCGTAGCTGTGGAGACGTTGAGGCTCTCGCTCGTCGACGAACCGACGGGGAAATTAGGAATATAGAGCTTGCGAGTGACAAATCCGGAGAGGCGAGGGTCTATCCCATGCCCCTCATTTCCCATCAGCACGACTCCGCCACTCGGGAGGTCGGACTTATAGATATTGTCGCCTTCAAGGTAGGTGCCGAACACGGGGACGGCGACACCCTCGACATTCTGCCTTAGCCAAAGCCCCAAATCAGCGTACGATACCTTGACGCGGCAGAGCGCGCCCATGGTGGCCTGCACGGCCTTAGGTCCGAAAGCGTCGGCGCACCGTGACGAACAGACCACCTGACGAACTCCAAACCAGTCGGCCGTACGGATGATGGTGCCAAGGTTGCCTGGGTCCTGCACCTCGTCAAGGGCAAGGATAAGCGTGTCAGCGTCGGGCGACGGGACTGCAGCTACGGGCTTTCGGAAAATGGCGATGACCTCAGAGCGCGTCTGGAGGGCGGAGACCTCGGCAATCTCGTCGACCTCCGCCTCTGCCACATCAATGCCTGCCGTGAGGGAGCCTAACTCACGCAACCGCTCCGCCGTGGCGGCAAGATACGTACAACTCATGCCACCTCTCAAGAGGTCGCCGACGGTCTTGCGCCCCTCTGCCACGAAAAGTCCCTCTGCATCGCGGCGTTTCTTCTGCTCCAGCTGGCGGAATATCTTACGTTTGTTTTGGCTTATCACGTGATGAAATAGTTATTTTTAAACGATGCGCTAAGTTAGTCGCTTACCGCCGAATATGAAATATCGAATAATTAACTTTGCACCGCGTGCGCAATTACGTGACATATAAGAAGCTATGCGGACGGGCTGTGCGCCTCGTCGCAACGGTCGTGGCGGCCGTTGTCGTCACGTCGTGTTCTCTGACGCGCTATGTGGCTGATGACGAGATGCTTGTCGACAAGATTCACATCGAGGGCGACAGGGGCGGAGTGTCGGCTTCCGACTTGCAATCATACGTGCGTCAACAGCCCAACTCGCGTTTCTTGCACCTTTGGCGCATAAGCCTTGGCGTCTATTCTCTCTCGGGCGACGACGACAGCCGTTTCAACAGATGGCTCCGCAGGATTGGACAAGAACCCCTGACCTACGACCAGAGCCTGACAAACAAGAGCGTCGAGCAGCTGCGCCTATACCTCATCTCGCGCGGCTATTTTGACGCCGCCGTGTCAGACACTGTCATCAACACCAGGCGCAAACGATGCGAAGTGGCATACCGCGTCAACGCGGGTCAAGTCTACAAGATACACTCCATAGGCTACTCCGTGCCCGATGGCGAGGTAGGGCGCATCGTGCTTGGCGACACTGTCAACTCGCTCCTGAAAGTCGGGCATCCTTTCGACTCTAACGTCCACGATGAGGAGCGAGAGCGCATCACACGACGGATGCAGGAGCGCGGCTACTACTTTTTCGGCAAGGACTACGTCTATTTCGTCGCCGACAGCTCTGGTCTCGACCACGCCGTGCGCGACAGCCTCATTGTCGTCAACGCCCTCGGAGGCGACGACCGCCGCACCCAGATTCCACACCGCAAGGCCGTGGTGGACAACGTCTCGCTGCTTGTAGACCAGCCGCTCGGCGTCGAGCCGTCCGACACGGCGACTGTGATGAGCGTAAAAGACGGCATGACGGCCACATACACCGGCCGCCCGCAATTCCGCGAGGATCTGATCCGCAACTCATGTTTCATCTTGCCCGACTCGACATACAGCCTGTCAGATGTCGAGCTGACGCGCTCGCGCCTCATGTCGCTCAAGGCCGTCCGCCAAGCATCTTTCCAGTTTATGGAGGTCGACTCGGCACGCAACGCCGTCGACAGCGTCATCCACATCAACTGCATCGGCCGCGTCACGACGAACAAGCGACAGAGCTTCGGTTTCGACATCGACGGCACCAACTCGAGCGGCAACCTCGGCGCGGCAGTTTCGCTGCGCTACTCGCACGCCAACATCTTCCGCGGTGCCGAGGCGTTGAGCTTCAAGACCCGCTTCGCCATGCAGAACCAGACCGCCACGAGCGGCAAGGGCAGCTTCTCAACCCTCGAGACGGGTGCCGAGGCGACGCTTACCTTCCCTTTCATGATCGCCCCCATCTCGTCGCTCCATTTCTATAAACACCACAACCCTAAGACGCTCGTCAGCGTATCATTCGACTACCAGCGACGCCCCGAGTTCACGCGCAACGTACTGGCCACGCGCATGACCTACACGTGGAGAGGCTCAAAATATACGCAGCACTCGCTAACGCCCGTTGAGTTCAACATAGTTCGTATCCCGAGCCTCGACGAGACTTTCGCCCAATATATCAACGGCACGTATCTGCAACACGCTTATACTGACCACTTTATCATGTCTTTGGGCTACACTTTCGTCTACAACCAACAAAAAGTAAGGCTCAACCAGAGCGGCGCATACCTGCGCTGGAATGTCGAGACGGCAGGCAACTTCATGGATCTTTGCACGAGCAAACAGAGTGCCTCCAATGGCTATAAGACATTGTGGAGCATACGTTTCTCACAATACGTCAGGACAGAAGCCGAATTCCGCTACTGCGCCGTCGATATGCTTGGCAACAGCACCGTCTTCCGATTCTTTGGCGGTATCGGCGTGCCATACGGCAACTCAAAATCACTGCCCTACGAGAAGAGCTTCTTCGTCGGAGGCGCCAACTCGATTCGCGCATGGCCGGTTCGCGGTCTGGGTCCCGGAACCATCTCTTTGCCAGTCTCGCTTCGCTACCACAACCAGATCGGCGACATACGTCTTGAGGCAAACGCCGAATACAGGTTCAAGATCATTTCCGTCTTCGAGGGCGCGGCGTTCGTCGACGCCGGCAACATCTGGACTCTCGACCACGGCGACGGCGCGACAGAAGGCAACTTCGGCAAGCGTTTTTATGAGCAAGTGGCTTTGGGCGCAGGATTGGGCGTGAGGTTGAATTTCGACTACTTCATCTTCCGCGTCGACGCCGGTTATAAACTCCACGACCCCCATGCCGACGGCAACAAATGGGTGGTCAAAAACCGTTTTAACGGAGACGAGATTGCATGGAACTTCGCCATAGGATATCCATTCTAATGCTCATCGTGTTGGCATTGAGCTTGTTGCCGTCAATGACGACAGCACAATGTCGTGTGGAGGGCAAGGTCGTCGACGCTGCCGACGGGACGGCTATGGTTGGCGCGACCGTCGTCATCACGCCAGATGGCGATGGGCGACAACGCGCCGTGGCGAGTGGTAAAGATGGCGGTTTCGTGCTGGAGGGGGTCGAGCGAGGGAAGTATGAGCTGAGCGTCAACTTCATGGGGTATGAGAAAGTATCCAAAAGTCTGGAAATCAAAGCTAAGGACATCAACATAGGAACGATTGCCCTTAAAATTGCCAACAAGGAGCTTGACGAAGTGAGAGCCAGCGCCATCGTCCAACGCCAAGAGCTGCGCGGCGATACGACAATTTTCAACGCAGCGGCATTCAAGATGTCGCCCGACGCCACGACCGAGGATCTGCTTAAAAAGCTCCCAGGCATGCAAGTCAAAAATGGCACTATCACGCATGGCGGCGAGGAGGTGAAAAAAGTTCTTGTCGACGGAAAAGAGTTCTTCGGCTCTAACACCAATGTCGCCATCCGCAACATAGACGCCGACATGGTGGACAAGATAGAGGTTTTCGACAAACAGAGCGAGCAAAGCGAGTTCACCGGAATAAGCGACGGCAACGAGGAACGCACCATCAACATATTGACTAAGACCAAGATAACGGGCGGCTCGTTTGGGCGAGGATACGTGGGCGGCGGCACGGACAAGCACTATGAGGCTGGCGCGTCGGCCTACATGATGGGACAGCAAAACAGGGTGTCGGTCATCGCGCAAGCCAACGACATCGGACAACGCGGCTACGAGGACGGCAACGCGTCCGGAGGAGGCTCAGCTGTCGGCAAAAGGGCTACTGCCGAGGCGGGACTCAACTACGTCCTCAACAAAAATAATGGCATAGGCGTCGAGTCGAGCTACTCGTTCAACCGCACTAAGAGCGAGAACGAGAGCGAGAGCCACCAAGAGTATTTCGTCGAGCACGACAGCGAGACCCCGCGGACGTACGACAGCCAGAGCGCAAGCGAGGATACCAACTTCGGACACGAGGTAAACCTCCGCCTCCGTTGGGACACAGACACCATGAACTCCTTTGTCATCGTCCCCGAATGGAGTTGGAAACAGAGCGACAGCGAGAGCGTGAACGGTGGTCAAGACTCACGAGGGGCAGACTCTCTGCGTGCCACAATGCGCCAAGCCTACAACAGCGGCACGCAATACCGCATCGGCGCAGAAGCCACCATAAAGCACAAGTTCAACAAACCGCAACGTACGGCTGCTCTGCGGCTCCGCTACACAACAAACCGCTCGACAGCCGATGCCTCCAGCCTCAACAGTCAGACAAACGACAACCAGACAAGCAACCTCACGACGGGGCAAATAACAGACAGCGAGAGCCGACAGACGGGAGCCGAAGCTCAGATAACCTACACGGAGCCTATCAACAACCTTATGGCCATGATTGTCTCCTACTCCCCGCGCATCTCATACAATTCCAACGACAAGTCTGTCTCGGCAGACAGCACGACGGAGGCCTCCCTTCCCCCAACGCTCGACAATTACCGTTTCTCCTCCCTCCTGAGCAACATCAAGGATAGCCGCTATACCACGCATCGAGCCGGGCTGAGCCTCAGCATCCGCAAGAGCAAATCTTTATTCGCCAACTTGGGCGTCGATTTTCAAGACGCAATTCTCGATGGAGAGCAGACATACCCTTTGGAAATTGACACCCGACGCACGTTCACCAGCCTCATGCCGCACGTCGACATCCGTATAGGGCGAAGGAGGCGCAACAGTCTTATGATCTCATACCGCACGAGTACCAGTGCGCCGACAATCAATCAATTGCAAGATGTCGTCGACGTCAGCAACATCCGCAGTTACAGCAGCGGCGACGCTGACCTGCGCCAGAGCTACACCCACAGCATCCGTATGTCAGGCACGGCCAACGACCGCGACGCAGGGCGAATCGTCTTCCTCCACGCCAACATCCGCATGACGAATGACTACATAGCCACGGCAAGCTACATGGCGGAGACCGACAGCGTCATCGAGCACGGCATAACCCTGCCCGCCGGGACACAATACACCAAGCCCGTCAACATGGACGGGATGGTCAACGCGGGCGTCATGCTCAATGCGTCGTCGCCCGCCAAATGGATGGGCAGCACACTGAACCTCACCGTCCGCGCCGACTTGAAAAAAGAGCCTGGAATATACAAGGGCGTAAAGATGCAGAGCCGCACTTGCTCACTCGGTGGCGGGCTGAATGTCGTCAGCAACCTAAGCGAGAATGTCGATTTCAACATAGGCTACGACATGACATACAACATCTTACGCAACAGTCAAGCGTCCGAGAGCAACTACAACTATTATCGCCATTCCATAGCGGCAGACTTGCGCCTCAACTTTTTCAACCAACACCTCTTCTTCAACAATGTCGTGCGCCACAACATGACTAACGGCATGGGCAGCGATTTCGACACAAACAACATGACGTGGGACACAGCCCTCGGCGGACGTTTCCTCAAGGGCAAGAGAGGCGAGGTGCGCCTCCGCGTGTCCGACTTGCTCAATCAGGCGCAAAGCCGCAACCGCGGCGTCGGGACGGCAAGCGTCACGACAAGCACCCAGAGCGTCGTGGGACGCTACGGTATGCTCACATTCGTCTATAAGTTCAAGGAATTTAGCGGGGACGGTAAAAGAAAAGGGGTTGACGGACGCCCAGCTGGAGGCCCTCCCCCACCACCACCCGGCGGTTTCTAACCGACAAAGTTGACCTCGGGCTTGAGGTCTATTCCGAAACGTGACTTCACGTCAGCGCGCACGGCATCACACAAGGCCACAATATCTGCCGCCTGCGCCCCTCCTTTATTCACCAGCACAAGAGCCTGACGCTCATGGACTGCCGCCGGGCCAAGGCTCCTACCCTTCCATCCGCTTTGCTCTATAAGCCACCCTGCCGGGATTTTAACCCTCCCGTCAGCCAATTCGTAACGAGGCATCGTCGGGTATTCTTTCGTCAGAGCATCCGCCACAAAGGAATCAACCTCCGGATTTTTAAAGAAGCTGCCGGCATTGCCCAGCACCTTGGGGTCAGGCAGTTTTGAGTCGCGTGTGGCGATGACGGCCTTGCGGACATTGGCTCCCGTCGGCTCGCCAAGAGCCTCTACGGCAGCCCTCAATGCGCCATAGTCGAGGTGGAAGTCAGGCGACTTGGAGAGGCGGAAATGGACGTGCGTGATTATCGCCGCATTGCGCAGCTCCTGCTTGAAAATGCTGTTGCGATAGCCAAACTTACATTCCGGCGCCGTAAGGCTGAAGACTTCGCCATCGGCAATACGCACGCAATCGGCGGAGCTTATGACATCTTTCGCCTCCGCTCCATACGCGCCAATGTTCTGCACGGGCGCAGCCCCCACGTTGCCAGGGATGCCCGAGAGGTTCTCTGCCCCGTATAGGTTTCGGTCGACGCTCCATGCGACAAAATCGTCCCACGTGACACCGGCTCCGACTACGACATCGACATGTTCAGCGGCATCCTCAACAATCTCAACCGAGTTGATCAGAGGACGGATTACGATACCATCAAAATCATTGAGGAACAAGACGTTGCTGCCACCACCAAGGACATAATGTTTCTTCCCTGCGGCAACCTTCGTTGCCTCGCAAACGTCGTCCGTCGTGTAGCAATCAATCATCATCGCAGCACGAGCTTCTATGTTGAACGTGTTGAATGGTTTGAGCGATATATTTTCCCTTGTTTCCATGTCTTTGGTGGCTATTACGTGGCTAAGTTAACATTTTTCCATGAGTGGCTATGGCACCGCAAGACACACAAAAGATACAAAATAGGCGAAAAAAAAGAGACTGTCGAACAGTACGTAATGCCTGTGCGCTTCTCATGCTTTTTTTAGTCCTTGGTAGTACTTGATTATCAGATAATTTTACAATCTTTGTGATGGTTATCTCAATTTGTCGCTAGCTAGACAACAGATAGACAGAGAAAATGCTGAAAAGATTACTATCATTTTTGTTCCTTACCACGTTGACTTTCCAAGTCTCTTGGGCGCAATTCAACAACCCGACGGGCAGACCGCCAAAGGCAATGTTGGACTTGTCAATCGGCGCAAAGGCAGGAACTACATTATACTTCGGCGACCTCGTTGACGGTGGACGAGCCAAATGGACCATCGGAGCTTACACCGAAAAGGCACTAAACAGCTGGCTCTGGTGGCGTGCCGAGTTCGACGCCGGACAATGCAAGGGCGGACAAAACGACAACATTGAATTCAACACGACGTTCTTCAGCCTCGACTTGTTTCTCAAATGCCACTTTCTCGACCTCTTCCAAGGATATAATGACCGACGACCCTTCTGCCCATACGTCGCCATCGGCGCAGGCGGATTGGCTTTCAAATGTAAGAAGGAGCCGGGCCCTGCTCTCGACATCGAGGACTATATCAGCCGCGTCGGCAACGAGGAGATGGCCAACAAATGGATGTATTACGATGGCGGAATGGAATTCACCGGAGTGGCGACAGGTTTCGTCGGCGTGCGATACCAGATAAATCAGAAACTGTGGGCCACGCTCGATGCGAAAGGCGACCTGCTCTTCACCGACTACTTCGACGGCCACCAAGGTTACCCTGACAACGCAGGCAACTGGGTCGATAGCGACGCGAAGTTCGACGCCCTTTGGACAATCTCCGCAGGCATCCAATACAGGTTCTACAGCCAGTCGAAGTACATGACTTCATCCAAATACTCTCGCAAGAACTACCTCAAGACTCGCAAGATCTACGAGCGTAACGCTAAGAGGATTAGGCATCTTTAAGTCAGCAAAACATACCTACGAAGCTTCACGACACATAACAACGAATACCACAAGGGGCAGACCGACGGCGCAAAAGCCATGGCCTGCCCCTTGCGACTTCTCCCTGCGCAACTCCACTCAACACATAACCCACGACAACAATGGCCGACTTCAAACTCGTCTCGCCATATAAACCAACAGGCGACCAGCCAGAGGCAATACGCCAACTGGTCGACGGCGTCAACAACGGCGACAAGCATCAGACACTGCTTGGCGTAACAGGCTCGGGCAAGACGTTCACCATTGCCAACGTCATCGCCCAGACGCACCGCCCAACGCTCGTCCTCAGCCACAACAAGACGCTCGCCGCACAACTCTACAACGAGTTCCAAGCCTTCTTCCCCGAAAACGCCGTAGAATATTTCGTTTCCTACTACGACTACTACCAGCCCGAGGCCTACATAGCCGCCACCGACACCTACATAGAGAAAGACCTCGCCATAAACCAAGACCTTGACAAGTTACGCCTCAGCTCGACAATGGCTCTCATGAGCGGCCGCCGCGACATTGTCGTCGTCTCTTCCGTCTCTTGCCTCTACGGTCTCGGCAACCCCGACGATTTCTACTCCGGCGTCATAAAAGTAAAAGTCGGGCAGCAGATGTCGTCAACCAGTTTCATGCGCCAACTTCAAGACTCACTATACTCGCGCAACGAGGTCTCTTTCGACCGTGGCAACTTCCGCGTCAAGGGCGACACCATCGACGTCTACGTAGCCTATGAGGATTTCGCTTTCCGATTCATCTTCTTTGGCGACGAGGTGGAGAGCATCGAGACCATTGACCCCACGACATCTGACACCATTGCCGAACAGGAGGAGGTCACGCTTTTCCCCGCCAACCTGTTCATCACGCCCAAAGACAAGGTCCACGATGCCATCCGCCACATTCAAGACGACCTCGTCCGCGAAGCCCAAGCTTTCCGCGACTGCGGTAAGGAGATGGAAGCCAAGCGATTGGAGCAGCGCGTCACATACGACATGGAAATGATCAAGGAGATAGGCTACTGCCCGGGCATCGAGAACTACTCGCGCTATTTCGACGGGCGCAATGAGGGCGAACGCCCATACTGCCTGCTGGACTATTTCCCGAAAGATTTCCTTCTCGTAATCGACGAGAGCCACGTCACCGTGCCGCAAATCCACGCCATGTACGGAGGCGACCGCTCACGCAAGGAGTCGCTCGTCGACTTCGGATTCCGCCTAAAGTCAGCACGAGACAACCGCCCCCTCAAATTCGAGGAGTTCGAGCAGATGACAAATCAGGTGATTTACGTCAGCGCCACGCCTGCCGACTATGAGCTGCGGCTGTCGGGCGGCGTCGTTGTCGAGCAAGTTGTGCGCCCCACAGGTCTTCTCGACCCAGCCATCGAGGTGCGACCAAGCCTGAACCAAATAGACGACCTCATAGGCGAGATTAACAAACGCATAGCTCTGAACGAGAGGACGTTAGTGACGACACTCACCAAACGAATGGCCGAAGAGTTGAGCGAATACATGACCAGAATGGGCATCAACTGCGCCTACATCCACTCCGACGTCGACACCCTGGAGCGCATAGAGATCATGCAGAAGCTCCGCGAGGGCGTGTTCGACGTGCTTATCGGGGTCAACATGCTTCGCGAGGGTCTTGACATGCCTGAGGTCTCGCTTGTGGCTATTCTCGACGCCGACAAAGAGGGGTTCCTGCGCAACGAGCGATCTCTCACGCAGACCGTAGGGCGTGCGGCACGCAACCTCAACGGTCTCGCCATCATGTACGCCGACAAGATAACGCCCTCCATGCAGTCCACAATCAACTCGACAAATGCCCGACGAGCCAAACAGATGGCTTTCAACGCCGAGCACCACATCACCCCGCGCGGGCTAAACAAAGCCGTCGTCAAGAGCGACCTCCTCTCCAACGCCACACACACCACGTCGACCCATGACGACCAACAGCTAACATCGGCAGCCGAACCTGCCACGCCATACGGAGCTCAAGCCTCCACCCCAAAGACGCGCGACGAGCTGGCGAAAGCAATCGACAAGGCAAAGAAAAACATGAAGAAAGCGTCTAAGGAGATGAACTTCATCGAAGCCGCCCAATTCCGCGACGAAATGCGCGCACTCCAAGCGCAACTGGACGCAATGGCATGACACACATACCGATAAATTTAGCTAACTTCGTAATAGACAAAAACTGACATACACCCACAAGATGAAAGGCTCATGCAAAATAGCGGCTCTCATGATGGCCGCCATGATGGCTCTGCCCGCCTTGGCTGGCGATAACCAGACAATAAAAGTCACTCCCGTCGCCCAAGATGCCGACGCCGCAAATGGGGGCGTCATATACGCCCTGCCAAAAACCGTAGTGCAAATCAAGCTGACCGCACAGGTCGTCGTCTCGACCGTCGGGCCTTACTACCAATACTCCACAAGGTTCCTGAACCTTACCGACGTCGTCACGGAGAACTCCACGAAATGGAAACTCACCTCGGCTGACATCATCCCCGTCGGACGCATAGATTTCTCGCGTCGCTATAAGATTTCCGCATCAGCCAACAGCGCGCTCCCTTCCATCGCCCTCACGCCCGACGGCGTAATATCCGCCATCAACACCTGCGCCACGCCCCCCGCCGCCGTTACGGAGTCAGAGACGCCCGATATCAAATACGCCACGTTCGCCGAAGTGCCTCTCTCCCAATCCGTTCTGGCCCGCACGTCAAAAGCCGCAATGGCGGAGGATTGCGCGCAGACGATATACTCGCTCCGCGCAGCACGCGTCGGCATCATAACAGGGCAGGCGGAAAACCGGCTCCCCGACTCTGGCAGCATGAAACAAGCCCTCACCAACATCGACAAGCTCGAGCGTCAGCACGTCGAGCTGTTCGCAGGACGCCGCGACACGATAACGGTAACCAAAATTATCGAAGTCACGCCAGACTACCACGGGGCCAATAATATCGTCCCAGCCCGATTCTCTGAGAGCAACGGCTTCGTCGACGCCATGGACCTTAGCGGCAAACCCATATACGTCGACCTCGAATTTGACGACTCCGCAAAGGTCAACGAGTATGCCGCAACATCCAAGCAACGCCAGTCTGAACCGCTCACAGGTCTCTTCTACATGATTCCGGGCAACGTCTCCATCAAAGTTATGGACCGTAACATCCTCCTCACTCAAAAGACTATCCGTTGCACGCAGAATGGTCAAGTTGCCAACCTGCCTGCCAACAAAATACTTACCAACGCCTTAACATTCGACACCGCAACCGGCGCGCTCATATCCGTCGCGCCCGCGGCAAAATAACGTAAAACGACATAGCCATGACAAAGATAATAGACAACAAAAACCTGCAAGCCCTTGAGCCTAAAGTCCTTTGGGAACAGTTCCGCCAACTGACGCTCATCCCGCGCCCGTCAGGGCATGAGGCAGCAGCCCTCGACCACATAGCCGAAGTCGGCAAGTCGCTCGGTCACGAGGTCATCCGCAATGGCGGCAACGTCATCATCCGCGTCAAGGCGACTCCCGGCTACGAGAACCTCACACCGGTAATCCTCCAAGGGCACTCCGACATGGTGCCACAGAAGGAGAACGACTCCGACCACGACTTCACCACAGACCCCATCGAGACAATCGTCACCGACGGCAAGGTGACAGCCAACGGCACGACCCTCGGCGCAGACAACGGCATAGGTCTCGCTGCCGCCCTCGCCGTGATAGCAGACCCCACCGTCGAGCACGGTCCTTTAGAGATTCTCGCCACGCGAGAGGAGGAGACAAGCATGGGCGGAGCATCAGCCCTCGAGCCTGACGTCCTCAAAGGTCTCATGCTCTTGAACCTCGACACCGAGTCTTGGGGCGAGATATGCATCGGCTGCGCAAGCGGCATCGACGTGACCGCCACTTTCAAAGGCACACGCGTCGAGACGGCAGACACCGACGTCGCCGTCCGCGTGACGCTCACCGGTCTCAAGGGCGGACACTCCGGAATGGACATCAACCTCGGACGCGCCAACGCCAACAAGCTCATGGCGCGCTTCCTCAAATTCGCCGCCGCCAACTACGAGAGCATGCTCGCCGACATCGACGGCGGCAATATGCGCAACGCCATCCCGCGCACGGCTTCTGTTGTCCTCACCATCGACGAGGAGGATTATGACGACTTCATGGAGGCTGTAGACGAGTTTGAAGACATGTTCCGCTCCGAGTTCTCCACAACCGAGCCACAGCTCTCATTCACAGCACAAAAGGTCGACCTCCCTGCCACCGTCATCGACGAGATGACTGCCGACGACCTCATCAACGCCCTTCAAGGCGCTCCCAACGGACCTCTCAAGATGAATGCCGACCTGCCCGGTCTCGTAGAGACATCGTCAAACATGGCAATCGTCAAGAGCGAGGGCGACATCATAACGGTCAAGTTCCTGGTGCGCAGCTCAATGGAGTCGGAGCGCGAGGACGTCACCTCTTCTCTCGACAGCATCTTCCGCCTCGCAGGCGCAGAGGTCGAGACCTCCGGCGAGTACCCGGGCTGGAAACCCGATGTCACGAGCAAGTCGCTCGCCGCCGTCAAGTCTTCCTACGAGAAGCTGTTCGGCACGGAGCCAGAAGTAACCGCCGTCCACGCAGGACTCGAATGTGGCATCATGGGCGAGACGTACCCCAATTGGGACATGGTCTCATTCGGTCCGACCATCAGCCACCCTCACTCTCCCGCCGAGAGCGTCGACATCAAGAGCGTATCACTCTTCTGGGATCTGCTCCGCGAGACGCTCAAGAACATCCCACCAATGGAGAAATAGAAAGGACAGCCAATGAAAAGAACAGCAATAACCCTCGCCATATTGACCCTCACGGCGACCGCATGCGTCCCCACAAGCCAATTCCAAAAGGCGCAAAAGGCTACAGCCGACAACCAGCGAAAGATAGAGGAGCGCGACGTGACCATAGACCAGCTGAAAACGCAGATCGATGAGTTGCAGAGCAAGATCGACCAGTGGAAGAACGAGGTCGACAAGCTGGCACAAGACACGGCCCTCGCCGGTGTCCGCAACCGCACACTCTCCAACCGACTGGACGTCCTCCAAAACGACCTCACCGCCCTTGCCGCAAAGATGGGCGACGTGCCGGAATACCGCTCCTTGATGAGCCACCTCTCGCAGATGCAAGACGAGCTGGTCTCGAGCAACGACAAGCTCATCGACTCAGAGAAGAGCCTCGAAGAGAAGAAAGCCAAGTTGGCGGAAGCCAATAAAGCATTGGCAGACAGCGAAGAGCAACTGCAACACAGCAACGCCGCCTTGGCCGACAAGAGCCGCGAGGTTGAGAACCAGAAGCAGACCCTCGCCGACAAGAACCGCCAACTGGCGGAGCAGCAAGCCGAGCTTGAACGCCAGGCCGCACAGCTTCGCGAGCTGGAGAGCCAGCTGAAAGCTAAGGACGAGGCCATGGCGCAACTAAAGAACACCATATCATCGGCACTCGTCGGCTTCAGCCCCGACGAGCTGACCGTCGTCCACAAAGACGGCAAGGTCTACGTCTCTCTCGAAGAGAAACTGCTCTTCGCCTCGGGACAATATGACGTCAACAACAAGGGCGTCGGTGCCATTCGCAAAATTGCCTCAGTCCTTAAAGACGTAAACTCCGACATCGACATCACCATCGAGGGACATACGGACAACGTGCCTCTCCACGGGCAGGTCATCGAGGACAACTGGGATCTCTCTGCCAAGCGCGCTACGTCGGTTCTCCGCATCCTCGTGGCAGGAGGCGTGGCGCAAGAGCGCGTACAGGCTGTCGGTCGCGCCGATACAGCCCCCGTGGCGGACAACTCGACCGACGAGGGAAGGTGCAAGAACCGTCGTACGGAGATCGTCTTGACCCCCAAGATCGACCAAATACTTAAAGCCCTGTAAGGAAACTGCGGCATGTGGCATTTCAGGCTCCACGCCGCGGCTTCTCTTTTTGCCGCCGCCGTCTGCCAGACCGCAGTGGGTTCCGACGCCGACTCGACATTCGTCAAGAAAGGCTTCTCGTTCGGGGCGTTGCCTGCCGTCTCTTACGACTCCGACCTCGGATTCCAATATGGCGTCCTCTCCAACCTCTATTGGTATGGCGACGGCAGCCGCTATCCGGCATACAACCATTCGCTATACCTGGAGTGTAGCCACTACGTGGCAGGCACGATGCTCTTCCGCACATACTACGACTCGCCCATGGCGTTGCGACGCCTCTCCCCCACCCTCAGGTTCACTGCCGACTTCACCCTCTTCCGCGACCTGCTGATGGACTTCTACGGCTTCAATGGTCGCAAGGCGGTCTATAACGACAGGTGGGTCGATAAGGATGACGACGAATACCGCACCACGGCTTTCTACGCCCAGCATAGGCGGATGATAAGGCTCATGGCTGGCGTGCGCCACGACATCCCGCAAACCAACCTCTTCGCCCAATTAGGAGTCACGGCTTTCAAGATGGAGTGCGGCAGCGTCCGCAGGTCAGAGCTGCGCCATGACACGCCAGACGTGCCGACGCTCTACGATCTCTACCGCGAATGGGGAGCCATACGGAGCGACGAGGCAACGGGCGGCACCGACGTGTTCATCCGCCTTGGCATCGGGTATGACAGTCGCGACAACAACGCCTTCCCGACACGCGGAATATGGAGCGAGATGCTCATTGCGGCCGAGCCAAGCTGTTTCACTTCTCACTCAACAGGGTTTCTGCGTCTGACCATCAACCATCGGCAGTACTTCTCCCTCGGGACGCCCGACCTCGTGCTTGCATACCGCCTGACCGCGCAAAACAGGCTGGCAGGGCGCGTGCCCTACTACCTTTTGCCCCACATCACCACCAACACGCTGACCTCATCGACCTCGCAGGGGCTCGGAGGCTCTAAGACTCTTAGGGGCGTCATGCGAAACAGGATAACATCGGACGGCATCGCCATGGCGAATGTCGAGGTGCGGTGGCTCTTCGTCCGATTCGGGCTGCTGAGGCAGCAATGGGCAGTGGGTGTCAACGTGTTTTCCGACTTGGGCATCACGACGCAAGAGTATGATGTCGACACCTCTGCCGTCCCCCAAGATGTCAAAGACCAATATTTCCGTAGCGGTGCCGACCATCTGCACTCAAGCGCCGGCCTCGGTCTTAAAGTCCACATGAACGCCAACTTCATCGTCTCTGTAGACTACGGCAAGGCATTTAATGCCGACGACGGCAATGGCGGCTTCTATGTCAACATGAATTATCTGTTTTAGGAATATGGAAGAGGTTCATTTGTTCCCCGAAACAATACCCGTCATCCCATGCCCCGACGTCCGACTGAGGATGACGACCAAGGACGACCTGCGTGACATATACAGGCTCCTAAGCATTGAAGACATAAGCTATGAGTTCCTCATAACCGAGGGAAGCAGCGAGCAGCTTGAAAACTACTTGTCATTCGCTTTGGAGAAGAACAAGGCTGGCGGCATGATAGAAATAGGCGGAGGTGTGTATTACATTGGCGCGCACTACGTCATAGAGATACGCACCGACGAAAACGCAGCCCCCCTGACGATAGGCTTCATCGAGTGCAAGGGACGGCCCTATTCAGACCCAGATGAGAAGATGGAAGTCGTCGAGGTGACATACGCCATGCTCCCCATGATGCGGCATAAGGGACTGACCAGTTTGTCTCTCTACGTGCTGAGCGAATACATATTGGAACACGTGGGCGGCTACGATGCCGTGCACCTTAACATCCTGACAACCAACAAGGCCTCCGCCGCCGTGGCGAGCGCATGCGGCTTTACGAAAAAAGAGGGACACTTCTGCATTGACGAGAAGCGTCGGAACAGGGTGCACACGATGTGGTTCAAGCGTCAGACGACCGATCCTAACGAGCTGTGGCAAAGGGGCGTAAACGCCATGATGCGTCACGATTTCGAGAACATGGCCCAATTCATGCTCATGCTCGACAAGAAGGAGCTCGCCCCTATGGGGCTTCCGCGGTCGGAGGTGAAGTTCGCCATTGGCGTGGCCTATTACCACAAAGGAGACAACACGCTTGCGAGAAAGTATGTCGAAGAGGCGTACGAGATGGGCAAGTGCGGGATAGAGATTGACCATCTGCGAAATAAACTCAAGTAATATAGCTTTTTAGCCTCTAAAATGTCTAAAGTAGTTTCTTTATTGCGAAACTGGACGCTGCCGATAGCAATGCTTGCGGGCGTCTTGTTCTACGCCGCCTTCCATTGTCTTGACTTCCTTATGCCGCTCCACCCGTACGTATGGTCGCTGGACGCCGTATTGACGCCAAGCCTTATCTTCATCCAACTGCTACTGACGTTCTGCCGAGTAGACCCCCGCGAGTTTCGCCTGAAGCGTTGGCACGTGTGGCTGCTGCTGTTTCAAGTCGTCGGCTGCACGGCGACGTATTTCATCCTTGCACCATTGTCACCCACACTTGCGCAAGGAGCCATGATTTGCCTCATCTGCCCCACCGCCACGGCAGGCGCGGTCATAACCGCCAAATTGGGAGGCAGTGCGGAGTCTCTGATAACCTACACGTTGATGATCAACATCTTGGCGGCAATATACGCCCCGCTGGTCTTCCCTCTTATATACACACAAGGAGGCGTGGCGTTCATCGAGGCGTTTCTGCTCATCTTGAGCAAAGTGTTCCCTCTGCTCATCTTCCCGTTCCTTCTTGCGCAGATATTACATCTCACGCTTCCCAGCGTCCACGGGTGGCTACGCGACCATTCTGGCATGGCATTCTACATATGGGGCGTGGCGTTGGCGATGGTTATGGGCAAGACGGTCAAGAGTGTCGTCGACGACTCGGACGACGCCATGCTTGTCATCAGCCTCGCCCTTGTGAGCCTTGCGACGTGCGCCGCCCAGTTCCTCTTCGGCAAGGTCGTTGGCGGGCATTATGGCGAGCGCATCAGTGGAGGTCAGGCTCTTGGGCAGAAGAACACGGTCTTGGCCATCTGGATGGCGCAGACGTACTTGAACCCATTGTCGAGCGTGGCACCCGGAGCATACGTCTTGTGGCAGAACATAGTCAACAGCTATCAGCTTTGGAAGCAGCGCAAGCATCAGAATATGACACCAAATGCGCATAAATAAGCATAGAGCATAAAAAAGATCGCCCCCTCGCTGGCCAACCAAAATCAGCAGGGGGCGATTCTTTTACCTTTAACCGCTATTTGCCCATGAGATGGCGAATGGCGATTAGAGGGTGGTAGAATATCATTCGCGGACCCGCCCAGCGCATGACTTGCCTTATCAGCTCGCGCTTTGCCGGAGCGTAGCAGTGAACCGGGCATTTCTTGCAGCTTGTCTTGCTCTCGCCGAACTTACAGCATTCCAATCGTTTATGGGCGTAGGTCAGAAGCTCAGCATACTCGGAGGGCAAGACCTCGGTCTTCAGACAGTGGCGGCAATAGAGCCATATCATCACCTCCACCGCCTGCTTTTCTCTCTCGACACGTGTCATCGCGACCCACTCAGTCGATGCGGAGCAACTCGATTTCGAAAATAAGCGTCGAGCCGCCAGGGATGCCGGGTTGCGAGAACTTACCATAGCCCATGCCGGCAGGGATGTAGACCTCCCACTTGTCGCCGATGCACATCTTCTCGAGGGCTACGACCCACCCTTTTATGAGGTCGCGGGGGCGGATGGCGAGAGGCGCGCCGCCAATGCTGGAATCGAATTGACGTCCGTCGGTCAGACGACCTGTATAGTGCGCGGAGATGACGCTATTGGGTGACGGGTGGACGCCATCGGCACTACCTTCGGTGATGACCTTGTAGTAGACGCCTCCGTCGAGAGGCATGACGCCCTGCTCTTTAGCCTTCATTTCCAACCACTTGGTGTTTGCTATGGCGTAGGCTTTCTTATCCATGTCGGGATTATTCTTCTTGCTTAAAGTTTTGTTACAGAGGAGACTGTCGTCTCACCTTGTCCGGGAAGTGGCTCGTAGATTATGACCTCATACTTGCCGTCTTGCCCTTTGCACTTGAATGAGTAATTAGTGCCGGCTACGACCTGCCTTGCTACCTTCTTGGGGGTGAGGGCGACCTCGCCCTTGTAGTTCTGATTGAAGAACTCGACATCCTCGTCGGTCACCTTCTCGTAATCAGAATAACCTCCGCACAAAGGCTCCCTGTTTGAAGAGCAAGAGGAAAAGCAGAAAGTCGCCAAGAGCGCGACAAGCATAGACTTGAAAAATTGCATAATGTTTTTGCGTATTAGGGTTGTTCCGCAATGAGACGTTGCAACAACCGTGCCAAAGCCGGATATAGAAATCCCGTCTTGCCACTAAAACTTTGAATTTGCATGGCAAGACGGGTTTTCTATGATAATCTGGGACGTTACGGTTTACTTGGTAAGCTCGTCGGTATCCATTGCGATCATGAGCTCCTCGTCGGTCGGGATGACGCAGACGGTGACCTTGCTGGAAGGCTTGGAGATGATGGCCTCGGTGCCGAACACCTCCTTGTTCTTCTCCTTGTCGAGCTCGACACCCATGAACTCGAGACCTTCGCAAGCGGCCTCGCGACAGTTCCACTTATTCTCACCGACACCGCCGGTGAAGAGGATAACGTCTACGCCACCCATTGCGGCAGCGTATGTGCCGATATACTTGCGGACGCGATAGTAGTACATATCTTGCGCGAGGGCGGCGCGCTCGTCGCCATTGTCGCGTGCGGCCTGAATCTCGCGCATGTCGGAGGTGGTGCCAGAGATGCCGAGGAGACCAGACTTCTTGTTCATTATGGTGTCTATCTCGTCGACAGTCAGACCCTTATGGTGTACGAGGAACGGGATGATGGCGGGATCGATGTCGCCGCAGCGGGTTCCCATCATGAGACCCTCGAGAGGGGTGAGACCCATGCTGGTGTCGACACATTTGCCGTCGACGATGGCAGATATGGAGCCGCCGTTGCCGATGTGGCAGGTGATGATCTTCTTGCCGATGGGGCTGATGCCGAGGAACTCGCACACGCGGCGGGAGACGTACTTGTGGCTGGTGCCGTGGAAGCCGTAGCGACGGATTCCGTACTTCTCGTAGTACTCGTAGGGGAGCGCGTACATGTAAGCCTTAGGCGGCATTGTCTGGTGGAACGCGGTGTCGAAGACGCCTACCTGAGGGATGTCGGGGAGGAGCGACTTGACGGCGTTGACGCCCTTGAGGTTTGCAGGGTTGTGGAGTGGGCCCATGTCGGAGCATGCCTCGAAGATGTCGAGAACCTCCTTGGTGAGGATGGAGCTCTTGGTGATCTTCTGACCGCCGTGGAGCATGCGGTGGCCAACGGCATCAAGCTCGTTAAGGCTTTTGAGGACGCCTACCTTGGGGTCGGTGAGCTTGCCGAAGATGACCTCGACACCCTTGGTGTGTTCGGGGATGAGGATCTCCTCAATCTGCTTCTCGCCGCTTGGGGTGGAGAACTTGATGAAGGAGCCTGGCATTCCGATCTTCTCAATGCCGCCGCTTGCGACGACCTTCTTTGCGGGGAACTCGAAGAGCTTGTACTTGATGGAAGAACTTCCGCAGTTCAGGACCAGTATATTTTTCATCTTTCAGGGATTGTATTGTGTTTAAAAAGCCAAAGGGCCGGCACGGCGTCGTTTGCCAGACGTCGGCGTCGGCCCTTCGGTTGGGAAAAATCTTTGCTTAGTTGTCTTGCGCCTGGTTGGCGGTGATGGCGATCATCTTGACGATGTCGGATACGGAGCAGCCTCGGGAGAGGTCGTTGACCGGGCGCGCGATGCCTTGGAGGACGGGGCCGATGGCCTCTGCTCCACCGAGACGCTGAACGAGCTTGTAGGCGATGTTGCCGACCTCGAGAGACGGGAAGATGAGGACGTTGGCCTTGCCGGCGATGTCGCTGCCGGGAGCTTTCTTGGCGGCGACGGTGGCAACGATGGCGGCGTCGGCCTGAAGCTCGCCGTCGATCTGCATGTCGGGAGCAAGCTCCTTGGCGAGTTTGGTCGCCTCGATGACTTTATCGACGACCTCGTTCTTTGCGCTGCCCTTGGTAGAGAAGCTGAGCATTGCGATGCGTGGCTCGAAGCCGCCAAGGACGCGTGCGGTCTTGCCGGTGGCGACGGCGATCTCGGCGAGCTGTGCCGCATTGACGACAGGGTTTACGGCGCAATCGGCGAAAACCATGACACCATTCTCACCGTAGCTCTTGTCTTGAAGGAACATGAGGAATGCACCGCTCACGACGCTGATTCCGGGCTTTGTCTTGATGATCTGGAAAGCAGGGCGGAGGACGTCGCCAGTAGCGCTGTCGGCGCCGCTGACCTCGCCGTCGGCGTCGCCAGCCTTGATCATGAGGCAGCCGAGGTAGAGGTTGTTCTCAGCGAGGGCTGTGGCCTTCTCGATGGTCATGCCCTTACTCTTACGGAGTTCGAAAAGGAGGTTGGCGTAGTCGGCCTTTTTAGGGTTCTTCTTAGGGTCGACGATTGTGGCCTTGCTGATGTTCTTGAGGCCCCACTTCTCGACGTTGGCGCGGACGTTGTCCTCGTCATCGATGATGATGATGTCGGCGAAGCCTTCAGCGAGTACTTGGTCGGCAGCGCGGAGAGTGCGCTCTTCGTAACCTTCGGGCAGCACGATACGCTTCTTGCTCTGTGCCGCTTTCTGTTTCAGATTCTCAACGAAACCCATTGTTGTGTATGTGTGTGAAGTTTTTTGTTTTTGCTCGGTCTTGTGCGGGCGGCTTCGCTCCTTGTATCGTTGTTGTCGCAGGGGGTGGGTGTCGCTCAGAGAGAGTGCGCATGATTTTGCGCCAAGCGCATTTTACGTAGTCTTGGTTTCAATGTTGCGCCGTTGGCAAAATTAAGGAATTAGCACGTGTGGTGCAAAGAATAGGGGCGGAAATGCAATGTGGAGTTTGCAAAATCAGCCCATTCGGTTGCGGTAGTCCTCATAGGAGAACTTGCGGACAACTCGGAGTCCGCCATTGGAGGGGTCGAAAATGGCGATGGAGGGGTGCGAGACACCATTGAACATGGTTGTCTTGACTGTAGTGTAGTGAATCATGTCCTCGAAGATGATGGTGTCGCCGACGGTGAGCGGCTTGTCGAAGGACCAAGAGCCGACGTAGTCGCCGGAGAGGCACGAGTTTCCACCCATGCGGTATGTAGGGAGACCGTCGACGGGGTCGAAATGCGCGCCGCGGATGGCAGGCTTGTAGGGCATCTCGAGACAATCGGGCATGTGGCATGCGAAAGAGACGTTGAGCATGGCGGTCTTGACGCCTGCGTTCTCGACAATATCCTCGACCGTCGAGAGGAGGAAGCCGGTCTGCCACGCGAACGCGGAGCCTGGCTCAAGGATCACCTGGAGGTGCGGGTGGCGGCTGCGGAAATCGGCTATCGTCTTGACGAGCAGCTCGACATCGTAGCCCTTACGGGTCATGAGGTGACCACCGCCGAAGTTGACCCACTTCACTTGGTCGAGCCAAGGGGCGAAGCGCGCCTCGAAAGTGTGGACGAGATTGGCCGTCTGCTCGGCACTGCTCTCGCACAGGGCGTGGCAGTGGAGTCCCTCGATGATTTGAGGTAGGCGGGCGGGGAGGTCGGCGGAGAGGATGCCGAGGCGCGAGCCCGGGACGCAAGGGTTGTACAGGTCGGTCTCGACCTGTGCCAGTTCGGGATTGACGCGGATGCCTACGCTGACGTGGTGGCTTGCCGCCATGACATTTGGCGTGAAGCGTTCCACCTGAGCGAGGGAGTTGAAAGTTATGTGCCTACTGTTGGCGAGAATTTGGTCGATTTCGGACGGGGAGTATACGGGGGCGTAGGTGTAGGCTGGGCTTCCGAGCTCCTCGGCGGCGAGCCGGGCCTCGGCGAGTGAGCTGGCCGTGGCGCTGTCGAACTGCTCGCGGATGATGGGGAAGGCGTCCCACAGGGCGAAGGCCTTAAAGGCGAGGATTATCTTGGCGCCGCTGCGGTCTTGGACATCGCGGATGAGGCAGAGATTGGAGCGGAGCTTGTCGGCCTCGAGGACGTAGCATGGCGACGGGACCCGAGTGAGGTCCAGCGTCTCTTTGAAATCGTTTGTCATGATGGCGCGAAGCTACTCATTTTTAGCCCGTAATGGAACAATGGGAGAGAAAGCGTCTCGCCAAGGCGCAACGTCTCACCAATGCAGTCGGCACGCCCGAAACAACGCATGGCGACGCTGTATGGTATGAGGACCTTATGCCCGAGCATGGCAGCCGTCTCCCCGACAATCATCTTAGAACGGAAGTCGGGACCGACCTGGATGTCGATGCGGATGATGTCCTGGTAACCGTCGTAGCCCTTGTCATAATTGGAGTCATAGTCCACCTGCGTCATGATGACGAGAAGAGCCCTTAGGGATCATGATTGTCGTCATCGTTATCTGACCTTCTCATATTGCCAAAGCCGTGCCAAAAGCACATAACACGCTACAATTCAGCATTATATCAAAAACTAAAGAGAGTCAGAGTGTCCAATATTTTGACAAGGGAGTAAAAAGAGTTGACAATGGTTAGGCACTTTACACAGTGAAAAGAGAGGCGCAGAGAACAAAAAACACACGCCACCCCTTGCCATTTAAACAAAAAGGCATACCTTTGCACCGTCTTACAAAAAGGACGGTCAAATTCTTCGGGGTGTAGCTCAGCCCGGTTAGAGTACACGTCTGGGGGGCGTGTTGTCGCTGGTTCGAATCCAGTCACCCCGACTAACCACTAAAGAAGTCAGATAGCTCGCATGAGTTGTCTGACTTCTTTCTTTTTCAACCTTTCCCGTCATCAAAGACCCTACTCCCCCACCCTGCACACCAAGTAACAAAATACGCACCTGATGTCCACAAGCCATTCATCATCAAAGGCGGACGGCACGCTGCTTGTTATCGACGACAACAAAGCCATACTCCAAAGCGTCAGGATGCGATGCAGCGCAAAATGAAAAACTAACGGAGGAAAGCGGAAACTATTCATAAAAACTTCTCTACTTGTCTCCGCTTACGGCAAACACACTCGTGCCATTTACTATGTCTGCGCACTCAACTTCACACAGTTTTGAACGAAACCACTCAAGAAGGTCTTTCGTCTAAAATACGGAGGAATGCGTAATGAACAACATCTTGAGACATTCAGACGACCACGATAGCCTAATTATTTATACCCCCATTTCCAAAAACCAATTCGCCCTCACCGATGGAAATCGACGAGGGCGAATCTTCTCTATATACTTATAAGAATCTGTTACTGTCCAAGGTAGCTCTTCAAGAGCTTGCAACGCGTTCCTTGGCGGAGGCGGCGGATGGCCTTCTCCTTGATCTGACGGACGCGCTCGCGCGTGAGGCCGAACTTCTCGCCAATCTCCTCAAGGGTCATCTCTTGGCACCCGATGCCGAAGAAGGACTTGACGATGTCGCTCTCGCGCTCGGGCAGGGTGCTCAGCGCACGCTCAATCTCGCGGGAGAGGCTCTCGTTGATAAGCCCGCGGTCGGCGTTTGGCGAGTCTTGGTTGACGAGGACGTCCAAGAGGCTGTTCTCCTCTCCATCGGTGAACGGGGCATCGACCGACACGTGGCGACCCGACACTCGGAGCGTATCTTGCACCTTGTCGGCCGGGAGGTCGAGCTTCTCGGCAAGTTCCTCGGCGGAGGGCTTGCGCTCGTTCTCCTGCTCGAACTTGGAATAGGCCTTGTTGATTTTGTTGAGGGAGCCTACCTGATTGAGGGGCAGGCGGACGATGCGGCTCTGCTCTGCCAAAGCCTGGAGGATGGATTGGCGAATCCACCATACGGCGTAGCTGATGAACTTAAATCCGCGCGTCTCGTCAAATTTCTCTGCCGCCTTGATAAGTCCAAGGTTACCCTCGTTGATGAGGTCGGGGAGGCTAAGCCCTTGGTTCTGATACTGTTTAGCCACAGAGACCACGAAGCGGAGGTTAGCCTTTGTCAACTTCTCTAATGCTGCCTGATCTCCCTGCTTGATGCGCTGCGCCAGCTCGACCTCTTCGTCGACGCTTACGAGCTCCTCGCGCCCTATCTCCTGCAGGTACTTGTCTAACGATGCGCTTTCGCGGTTAGTAATAGACTTTGATATCTTAAGTTGCCTCATTGTCTCTTTTCAGTCTCTATTTTTCTTTATGAAGCTCCGAAATAGGGAGTTTCGGATGCGAAGTTAGTCAATTTTGACGTGTGGATAGATTGGGTAACAGTGCCTTTGCCGCTTCGCAACCCTCTTTTTAAGATATATTGACAAAAACCAAATCCGCCCCGCCATGCCTCGTGGGCTCTGGCGGGGCGGGAACCTCATGATTTCTATCCCTATTTTTTATTGAAGGTCGATGGCGAAGTAGCGCACCTGCCCATTAGGATAGACTCCCGCGAGGAAGAGTCCGTCGGACGCCGAGGCTACGACCTGCTGGAAGTCGCGCACCGAGGTCAGCGGGACGCGGTTGGCCTTCGTGATGATGAAGCCCTTACGGACGCCCGCCTCCTTCAACTTGCCGTCGGCTATGCTGCTGACGCGCAACCCGTAACGGATGCCCATCTGGCGGGCCTCACTGTCGGATATTGGAACCAGCTCCGCGCCGAGCAACTCGGAGTCCGAGCCTTTGACGATGCCTGTCGTGCCGCGCATGTTGCGCAGTGTGGCTACAATCTCTTTCTCGCTGCCGTCGCGTACGAGGGTCAGCTTGATTGAGTCGCCAGGGCGATGCTGAGCCACACGCGACTGGAGGTCGGGAACGGAGTTGACCGTCTCGTCGTCAATCTTGATGATGACGTCGCTCTCGCGGACACCAGCCTCCTTGGCCGCGCCACCATCAGCCACACCAGCTACAAATACGCCTTCGGGCTTTTTAAGTTTCAAACTCTGAGCCTTTTGCGCGTCAATCTCTTGAATCGTGACGCCAAGGAGGGCTCTCTGGACCTCACCATAGGTCATGAGATCTTGCGCCACCTTCTGCGCGATGTTGGCAGGCACGGCAAACGAGTAGCCGGAGAAAGAGCCTGTCGGCGACGCTATGGCCGTATTGATGCCAATGACCTCGCCACGTGTATTGACCAGCGCACCGCCACTATTGCCAGGGTTGACGGCGGCGTCGGTCTGGATGAACGACTCGATGGCCATGTTCGACGTGTTGATGCCCACGTGGCGGCCCTTAGCCGAGACGATGCCCGCCGTGACGGTGCTGGTCAGGTTGAACGGGTTGCCTACGGCAAGAACCCACTCGCCGACCTTTACGTTGTCCGAGTTGCCGAACGCCAGGGGTTGCAAGCCGTCTGCATCGATCTTGACGAGGGCGATGTCGGTCGTCGGGTCGGTGCCGACCAGCGTGCCGCTGAAGCTGCGCTTGTCGTTTAGCACGACCTCTATCTTGTCGGCTCCGTCGATGACGTGGTTGTTAGTGACGATATAGCCGTCAGCGCTGATTATCACGCCCGAGCCTGCGCCCTGGACGGGCTGGCTGCGCTGCTGCTGTCGTCCCATGCCCGGTCCGAAGAAGAAATCGAAGAGGTCGGAGCCGCCGAAATCCTGCTGCTGCGACTTCTGTGTCACTTTGATGTGGACAACGCTGTTGACGGTCATCGCCGCCGCGTCGGTGAAGTCGGTCGGAGCCGCCTGCCCGTAGGCCACGGCATGGGCTGGAGCGCTGATAGTTGTCGGCTGCGCAACCTCAGATGGTTGGGCTGCGGCGTAACGCGAATAGAGATATGCGCCAAATGCGGCGCACGCGAGGCTGGCGGCAGAGGCCAGCAGATATTTCTTTATTTCCATAATCGTTCCTTTTTTCTTTTGACGCAAACATGTCTTGCTTCACGCTGACTGTCAAACATTTTCAACAACCGAGCCAATGCGTTCGACGAAGGGCGCAAGATGTCAAAATGTCACGTTTGTTGAAAAAAACGGCACAATGGATGATTCCGCAGCCCTGTTATCTGTCAAAAGACTACCTTTGTCATGAAAAACAGTGCGATAGACACAAAACACGTACGACTTATGAAACTTCTCCTGTTGGGCCTGGGTGGTCAAGAAATCCTCGTCATAGCGATACTCGTCCTGCTCCTTTTCGGCGGCAAGAAGATCCCCGAGCTTATGAGCGGCATCGGCAAGGGTGTCAAGAGTTTCCGCGACGGCATGAATGGAACTGCGGCCACTGATGAGAAGAAAAGCCTCGCCGAGGATAAAAAACTCGAGGAGGAGAAGAAAGACTAACGCCCCGCCCCTCGCGCGATGGAGCACGATACCGAGAAAACGTTCTGGGAGCATCTCGACGACCTGCGCGGGCTGCTCGGCAAATCGATTGCCGTCATCGGCGTGCTGACGCTCGTGTGCTTCTGCCTCAAAGACGAGCTCTTCGCCATCATCATGGCTCCCTCGCGCCCCGATTTCCTATTATATAAGATCTTCAGCGGACTGACGCCACCCGACATCTCGGGCGGACTGATAAACACGCGCCTGTCCGGACAGCTGATGATGCACTTCAAGGTGGCATTCGGGGCCGGGCTGTGCTGCTCCGCCCCGGTTGTGGCATGGATGGTGGCCCGATACCTCGCCCCCGCTCTCTACCCTGGCGAGCGGCGCGTCATGGCCTCCGTATTCATCTGGGGCGGGCTGCTCTTCGTCACGGGAGTCGCCCTCGCCTACGTGCTCATCTTCCCCCTCGCCTACCAGTTCCTCGCCACCTATGAGGTCTCGCCCGTCGTGACGAACCTCATATCGATGGACTCCTATATAGACAACATGCTGATGCTGTGCCTCCTCATGGGCGTCCTTTTCGAGCTGCCCATCGTTGCCAAGCTGCTCAGCAAGATGGGGCTGCTGAACCGCAGCGTCATGCGCCGCTACCGCCGCCACGCCATTCTCGTCATCGTCACCCTCGCGGCCATCATCACCCCCACGACCGACGCCCTGACCCTCGCCCTCGTAAGCCTCCCCGTGTGGATACTTTATGAGGCGAGCATCCTTGTGGTAAGGAAATAAACCTTAACTTCGCGACAATTAATCAAGTACAAGCGGCTCGGGGGGTCGCGGCGCCCCAAATGGCGACACACCTCTCGGGAAACCGCCGGCGCACGTGGCGGCTGTGAAGCCACCAGGCGACGGGAGCCATAAATCAAAAAAGAGAACATTTTACAGTAAAATGGCAAACATCGTGGCAATCGTGGGCAGGCCAAACGTCGGCAAGTCCACCCTCTTCAACCGCCTCATCGGCACCCGCCAAGCCATCGTCGACGAGGTGGCTGGCGTCACCCGCGACCGCCAATACGGCAAGGTCCAGTGGAACGGCAAGGAATTTTCCATCATCGACACAGGCGGCTACTCCAGCAACTCAGACGACATCTTTGAAGGCGAGATCCGCAAGCAGGTCAAACTCGCCATCGACGAGGCCGCGCTCATCCTCTTCGTCGTCGACGTCACCACGGGCGTCACCGACTACGACGACATGGTGGCCGACATGCTCCGCCGCGCCCGCAAACCAGTCATCGTCGTCGCCAACAAAGCCGACACGGGCGAGAAGATGGCCGACATGCACGAGTTCTATAAGTTCGGTCTCGGCGACATCTTCGCCACAAGCGCAGCAACAGGCAGCGGCACGGGCGACCTCCTCGACAAGGTTCTCGACAACCTCCCAGACGATGTCACGAGCGACATCGACGACAGCCTGCCCAAGTTCTGCGTCGTCGGACGACCCAACGCCGGCAAGAGCTCTATCATCAACGCCTTCATCGGCGAGGAGCGCAACATTGTCACCGACATCGCAGGCACCACTCGCGACAGCATCTTCACCCGATACAACAAGTTCGGACGCGACTTCTATCTCGTCGACACAGCCGGACTCCGCAAGCGCAACAAGGAAAAGGACGACATCGAATTCTACTCCACCATGCGCAGCGTCCGCGCCATCGAAAGCTCTGACGTCTGCATCCTCATGGTCGACGCGTCGCGCGGACTCGAGGCGCAAGACAAGAAAATCTTCAGCCTCATCGAGCGCAACAGCAAGGGCGTCGTCGTGGTAGTCAACAAGTGGGACCTCATCGAGAAGAGCAACAACACCATGAAGAAATGGGAAGAACAGATCCGCGGCGAGTTCGCCCCCTACACCGACATCCCCATCATCTTCACCTCCGTCCCCAGCAAGCAGCGAATCCACAAGGTTGTCGAGGAGGCTTGCCGCGTCTTTGACAACATGAAACGCAAGGTCGGCACCTCGCAACTCAACGAGCTCCTCCTCCCAGCCGTCGGAGCCTACCCCCCGCCAGAGACTAAGGGCAAGGTCGTCAAGATCAAGTACGTAACCCAGCTCCCGACAGCCACGCCCACCTTCGCCTTCTTCTGCAACCTCCCACAATACGTGCGCGACCCTTACAAGCGTTTCCTCGAGAACAAGATCCGCAAGGCGTGGGACTTCTGCGGCGTGCCCATCAACATCGTGATGCGCAAGAAGTAACGACTCTCAAAACAAAAAAAACGCCCCATGCCCACACTACGCCAAATGGCCCAAGGCCTCATAACCAAGCCGCGCATCGAGCGCGAGGCCGCATTGGCCGTAGACGTGATATTGAGCCTCACGCTGGCCACCTTCCCGGGTCTTTTCGGGAAGGTGGCTTGCCTGGCTTACTTCCTCCTGCGCGACAGTCGCGGCGGCGGCATGGGCAAGAGGCTGTACAACCTTGCCGTGGTCAGAGCGTCTGACGGCGGCATTGTCAGCTGGCGGACGGCACTGCTGAGAAACATCCTCACACTGCTGCCCATATTCAACCTCGTGGACCTCTTCCGATTCGTGGCTGACGGCAAGAGACTGACCGACGAGTGGCTCGGCACGGAGGTTCGACCAATGGGCAATGCTGCCGAGACCCGCACCGACGAAGCTAACAAGTAAAGAAAAATATCCGTGTGGGGACATTTCGCCATTGTCCACCTAATGTAAATTATAATCCACCACCGCCCACCTCTTTTTCCTCAACTTCGTATTTAGAAATGTTAAGCGACATTGGCATCCGTCTGGTTAAATTTTAGACATCGCCTCAACAAACGTTCGCAAAACACACTATACCACGTACACTCTCTAAAACGATGATAAGGACTCAAAGAGTAAAGGTTTGTGCCGGCATCTCACTTGCCGCTGCTCTCTTTATGGCCTGCGCGCAAAATCCAGCCCAGGCAGACCCCATTGCAGAAAAAGATTCTACCGAAGCGGTTCCCGACTCAACGAGGCGACGCCCCGAGTTCGACTCCACGCGCCCCTGGGCCCACGACCCCGTCATAGCCGTCGAGGGCGACACTGTCTATGCCTTTACGACAGGACACGGCATCCAGCAGCTACGCACGCTCGACCTCGTCACGTGGGACTTTGACGGCCCATGCATCGAGGCTCTCCCCTCTTGGGTTAGTGAGCGCAACCCCGAAGCCACGCTCCACCTCTGGGCTCCAGACATCATATATGCTGGCGGCGAGTGGCACCTGTTCTACTGCTCATCGGTCTTCGCCACCAACAAGTCCGTCATCGGGCACCTCACCAATAAGACGCTCAACCGCCGCAGCCCCGCCTACAAGTGGGTCGACCGCGGTCTCATCCTCCAGTCCGTCCCCAACCGCGACAACTGGAACGCCATAGACCCCAACATCGCCATCTGCGCCGACGGCTCGGCATGGATGGACTTCGGCTCCTTCTGGGGCGGCATAAAAATGGTCAGGCTGAGCGACGACCTTAGCCAGATTGCCGAGCCGCAGGAGTGGCATACGCTCTGCTCGCGCCCCAAGCTCGTCAACGCAGCCGACACGGCAGAGAAGCCGGGTGAGGGCGCCGTCGAGGCTCCGTTCATCTTCAAACACGACGGATGGTTCTACCTCTTCGTCTCGTTCGACTACTGCTGTCGCGGCGAGGCCAGCACCTACCACGTTGTCTGCGGTCGCAGCCGCGACATCCGTGGCACCTACGTTGACCGCACCGGCGAGTCGATGGAGATTGGCGGAGGCACGCGCATCGACCTCCCCAAGGCTGACAAGGAACGCTACGTAGCCTACGGTCATTGCGCCGTAGTCACCCTCCGCGGACAAGACTACATGGCACTCCACGCCTACCGCCATGGTGACGGGCAATCCGAGCTTATTCTCCGCAAAATAGAGTGGGACGACAAGGGCTGGCCATCGCTCTGCTGCGAATAGACGCAAAAAATAATATACGTTTTGTATGCGCGAATGAAATTTTCGTTATATTTGTGATACAGCGTTAGAGAAAAAGCCGCATCGGATTTTTGATCGTTAAACTCAACATTAAAAATTCAAACGGGCGACGCTTAATCGTTACGAAGGCGGGCTTCGCCACCGCAAGGTGGTTTCGCCAATGTGCGACAGGAAGATTACTGAGTAGCGAGGCACCCAAATCCTATCTTTAGGAGTTTAAACATCCAATAAGGTGCGGCCCCTTATAAAGACAAACCTCCCGAGACCAAGGTCTCGGGAGGTTTGCTTTTTATTTACTTACTCTTCTGTGCGAGAGGTGAAAGCCCATAAAGCCGTCACCGTCCATTTCAGCAACGGCGCGAGTCGGCTGATGACTTACTTCCCGATGCAGAAGTTCTTGAATATATTCTCCAAAACGTCCTGACTGCTAACCTCGCCAGTTATCGATGCCAACGCGTCGGTTGCGTCGCGCAAGTCGGCCGACAAAATCTCACCGCCCATACTTGTATCCAATCCCGCGCTCACCCTCATCAGGGCCTCGCGGGCCGTCTCAAAAGCCTCATAGTGGCGAGCGTTAGTCACGATGACATCCTCACCGCGCACGTCGCTACCTTCCGACACGCACCCCACCATGGCCTCTTTCAACTCGTCAACGCCACGCCCGTCACGTGCCGACATTACCACGACGCCCGACACCCCTAACTTACGACGCCAATCCTCCGTAGCCCACGATGACGGGTCGGCCTCGCACGCGTCAGCCTTATTGAGTGCCACGATGAGGATCTGAGCCTCACCCCTCATGACGGTCTTTATGTCCGACACCTCACGTGCGGCCGCCTCCTCGCCCTGCATGGCGTCAACCATCAGCACGACGACTTGAGCTTTCTTGGCGGCCTCTTTGCTGCGTCTGACGCCCTCTGCCTCTATCACGTCGTGCGTGTCGCGGATGCCTGCCGTGTCTATCAGGCGGAACGTCAGGTCGCCAATGCTCAATTTCTCCTCGATAGTGTCGCGCGTCGTGCCCTTTATGTCGCTAACTATAGCCCTCTCCTCGTTCAGCAACGCGTTGAGCAGCGTACTCTTGCCGACATTGGGTGCGCCGACGATTGCCGTCGCCACGCCCTCTTTTATCGCGTTGCCAAGGCGGAACGAGTCCGCCAACCGCGTCACGACCATCAATATCTCCTCGGTCAACTGAGTCAGCTCCCTGCGGTCGGCAAATTCCACGTCCTCCTCGCTGAAATCGAGCTCCAGCTCCACGAGCGACGCGAAATGTATCAGCTTCTCCCTCAAATCCGCCAACTGGCGCGAGAATCCACCCCTCATCTGGCTAAACGCCACTCGCCGCGCGGCCTCGCTGTCGGCGGCTATCATGTCCGCCACGGCCTCTGCCTGGCTGAGGTCCATCTTGCCGTTCACAAAGGCGCGTTTGGTAAACTCGCCAGGTCCCGCCATCCGTGCGCCCGCGTCAATCAACGTCTGCAATATCCGCCTCTGCACCACCGTCGAGCCGTGGCATGACACCTCGACAGTGTCCTCGCCCGTATACGAGTGCGGAGCGCGGAACAGCGACACGACGACGTCGTCAATAGCCGCCCCCGTCTCGTCGACAATGGTGCCGTAGTGCAGCGTCCGAGCCGCCTGTTCTGACAGCCTCTTTGCCCCGGTCATGGGGCGGAACCTCTTGTCGGCAATGCCTATGGCTTCAGCTCCCGAAAGGCGCAAGACGGCTATCGCGCCGCGACCCGCGGCAGTGCATATCGCGCAAATGGTATCTGATGTAATCATTTAAGGGTGTTTATGTTCTCAAAGTTACTTTTTCACATGATTACGTCAAAATATGCACAGCCTCGCCGTTTTAAAATTTGTATAATCGCGATAAAATAGATTATAAGACTTCAGCAATGACCAATATCAAAAACATCGTCACGAGGCTCGCCGCAGCCTCCCTTTTGGCCACGATGCCCCTCTTGGCCACTTCGCAAATCATCTATATCGACGACTCCGGACGCGGCAACGACCCCTACGCCTCGGCAGGCCATTTTGCCCGCGTAGGCGAGGCTGCCCACAAGCTCGACGCCATGTCGCCAACCGCCCTGCGCCTGCTCCCGGGTCTCTTCCGCGAGCGTTTCGAGCTTAACCGTGCCTACATGATGGCTCTCGAACCAACCAAGCTGCTCCAAAATTTCTACGCCGAGGCGGGCCTCAACAAGGAGTTCATGATCGGCAAGGACGGCCGTATCGACGGTTTCTATTGGGGATGGGAGTCTCCAAGCGGCCAGCTCCGCGGTCACTTCCTCGGACATTACCTCTCCGCTTGCGCCTACACGTGGGCCGAGACGGGCGACGCCGAGATCGGGCATCGGGCCGATTTCATCGTCGCCGAACTCGCCAGATGCCAAGAGCTTAACGGCAACGGCTGGGTAGGCTCCATCCCCGAGAAATACATGCGCCTCATGGCCGAAGGCAAACCCATGTGGTCACCCCAATATACCCTCCACAAGACACTCATGGGTCTCTACGACACCTACGCCATCATGGGCAACAAGCAGGCTCTCAGCGTCCTCGACAAGTTCGCCGACTGGTTCTACAAGTGGACGACCGAGTGCATCGAGGCCAACAACGCGGCCGCCATCATGGGCGGAGAGACGAGCGGCATGCTCGAGATTTGGGCAGAGATGTTCGGACTCGCACGCGACAATAAGGAGCTCAACCTCGACGCCACAAAATACCAAAAGCTCATGGAGCGATATGGCAACCCATGGCTATACACGCAACTCATGAAGGGCGAGGATGCGCTCTCGTCCGACCACGCCAACGCGTCCATCCCTTGGTCACACGGAGCCGCCAAGTGCTACGAGGTCACGGGTGACGGCTATTGGCTCGATGTCGCCAAGGCTTTCTGGCGATGTGCCGTCCATGAGCGCGAGAGCTACTGCACTGGCGGACAAAACGCTGGCGAGCACTGGGTTCCAAAAGGGCAACTCGCCACTTTCGCTGGCGAGAACAACCAGGAGCATTGCACTGTCTACAACATGATGCGCACGGCCGACTACCTCCTCCGACTCACTGGCGATGTCGAATACGCCGACTACATCGAGCGCAATCTCTACAACGGCATCCTCGCGCAGCAACACCCCACAACGGGCATGGTCGCCTACTTCCTCCCCATGGCCGCAGGCTACACCAAGGGTGGCGAGAAGGGATGGGGTCACCCGACAATGGATTTCTACTGTTGCCACGGCTCTCTCGTCCAAGCCCACAACCGATACCCTCAATACATTTATTACCAAGACGATAGCGGCCTCACCATCAGTCAATACGTTCCTTCCGTACTCTCGTGGGAACGCGACGGTAAGCCCGTCACCATCGAGCAAGATTTCGAGGGCAACCAGTGGAACAAGAATTGGGATGCCGACCGCTTCCGCATCCACATCAAGGTCAATACCAACAACCAGGATGCGGCGTTCGACCTCAAGATCCGCCTCCCTTGGTGGCTCGACAAGAAAGCACAAGTCACCATCGACGGCAAGGCTGTCGCCGTCAACGCCTCACACGGATTCGTCTCCATCGGCAAAGTGTGGAACGACAACGAGGTCGTCGTCGATTTCCCAGACCGCCTGTGGGTCGAGCCTCTCCCCGGCGACCCGTCCATGGTGGCTTTCATGGAGGGCCCGATAGTCCTCGCCTCCGAGTCCATCGAGCCAGCCCTCAAGGGCAATGTGGCTAACCCGTCGTCCTTCCTCCGCCGAGAGATCGACCAGCAGTACCGCACCGTCCGATGGACGCAAAGCCACTACCGCACCGTCGGGCAGCAAGACCTCATCCGCCTCAAGCCTCTCTATGAGGTGGGCGACAAGCCCTATACCATCTATTTCCCCGTCACTAAGACAAAATAAGCCCACCACCCAAAAAAAGAGCGCGCCCTCCCGACAGTCTCGTCGGGAGGGCGCGCTCTTTTTACCTTAATCGCCTAATTTCTTAGAATGGGAGGTCGTCAGGGTTGCCGCCATCAGCAGGTGGGGCTGGCTGCGCTGGCGCCGCTGGGGCTGCCGGCTGCTGGGGTGCGAAGCCCTGCTGCTGTGGCTGATAGCCGCCCATCGGCTGCTGAAATCCTCCCATGGGTTGCTGCTGGTAGCCACCACCCATCGGCTGTTGGTAGCCCATGACGGCCTGCGCGTTATATGGGCTGATGCGCCATGCGTTGAGGCGGTTGAAGAATACCACCCTGCCGTCCTGCGCCGTCCACTTGCGACCCTGGAGGTCAAAGTCGACTACTATCTCCTGACCAATCTGATAGCCGTCAATAAGATTCGTGCGGTTGTTGGTCAACTGGAAAAGAACGTGCTCAGAATACTGGCTGTTCTGGCTCTGGATCTCCAACACAAACTCCCTCACCTGAAACGTTTCGGTCCTCTTGACCAGCTCATGGACTTCCTCCAACTTGCCTATTACTTGCATGTTACCTGTTTATTTTAAATTACTGATATTCAACTTATGTCTCGCAACGACGAATCGATGCGATACGCAAATTTATGCATTCCATCTGACAATACGGCCAGCCCGCTACTCCATAATTGTCGCAATTAGCCGCCTCTCACCTCCATAATTCCTAAATTCACAAAGATATACGCCCTGCCAAGTCCCCAGCGCCAATCGACCGCCGCGTATCGGGATCGTCACCGACGTCCCCACTATCGTCGATTTGCAGTGCGACGGCATGTCGTCAGGGCCTTCGTCCGTATGGTCATACAATGACGGGTTCTCGGGAACGATCCTGTCCAACGCCCTTGCCATGTCGCTCCGCACGTCAGGGTCGCAATTCTCGTTTATCGTAAGTCCGCAACTCGTATGGCACACAAACAAATGCAACAATCCTACATCGGGCAACTCGGGCAAACGCGACACCACGTCGCCCGTTATCAAGTGGCAGCCACGACGACGCGACGACAATAATATTTCTACTTGTTTCATTTCAATTATTCTCTTTTCCGTTAAAGATATCACTTTTCTCGCACCAAGACCCCTCGCTTTGTTAAAAACTCACCTACGACTAAAATTCTTCTTAACTTTGCAATTACCACATCATCAGCCCTCCCAAAAAATCAACGCCTTGCGCCACATCTATCGTAAATGACAAACTCCAAGCGCCTTCATACCCTGTCGTGCGCCTTTTGCGCAATTGCCATCCTCACGCTCTCCCTTTGCTGCGGTAAAACTGCCGCTTCAACGTCAATTTCTTTCAGGCATGTCGGCATCGAGTCGGGTCTCTCTCACCCGCGCGTCAACGACATCACAATAGGCGACCGGGGCTTCGTCTGGGTCTCCACTCTCTGGGGGATCGACCGCTTCGACGGCGACGAGACAATCCCGCTCGCCATGCCAGACCACCTCACTCCCGCCACGCAAATCATCTCCACGCAAGAGCTCGGCCCCGACTCCCTCCTCATCAAAACAACGACAGGATTCCTACTCTACTCGCGCAGCGCAGCCGAGTTCCGCCCCATTGGCGACCTCTTCTCCCATTTCGGCGTCCAGCACGTCGACGACGCCTGGGTCGACAACCGCGACAACCTCTGGGTTCTCTCTGGCTCCCACATCTTCGTCCAACCTGCCAACGGCGAATGCAAATCTTTCGCCCTTCCTCCAAACACCTCCGTTGTAACAGCCTGCAACACCCGCTTCGGCATCGCCATCCTCCTCTCCAACGGTAACATCCTCCGCTGCTACGCCCCCAACGACGGCGACATGCCAGCCCCACAGACAACCGTGTCCCCTCTCACCAACGGGTGCCGTCGCCTGAAAGCCGATTTCGACGGCAACCTCTGGGCTCTCTCCGCGCAAGGAGACTCCCTATGGTTCAGCCGCTTGTCTGGCAACGACTGGGATCTCGTCAACACGACAAACATATGGCCCAATCCCGCGCCAAGGAACATCATCGACATCGCCGCCGACTCGTTCGGCCGTACGTGGCTCGCCACGCAATACGATGGTCTCTACGTCCTCGACTTCCCGTCCAACAAGTCTTACCCCGTCCGACGCGACCCCTTGCGCCCCAACGGGCTGCGCAGCAACAACTGCACCTGCGTCACGACGTCGAAAAACGGATACATCCTCGTCGGCTACTCCTTCAACGGATTCTCTTTCCACCACCCCGCAAGCTTCATTTTCAATAGCGTGGCTCTCCCAAACCCGCTCCACCACCTCGTCGATGTCAACGCCATTGCCACATGCGACGGCTACGCCTACGTGGCCACAGCCTCCCAAGGGCTTTTCGAGGTCAACGTCGCCACTCTCGCATCCTCACAAATAGCCCAGCCCTCACTTGGCAGCATCGACAATGTCGCCGTCCAGCCAGACGGCACTCTTTGGATCTCTTTCGATGGCGGGCAAACAGCTTGCCGCCGCAAAGGGGCTGCAATGAAGCTCCTCGACAAAGACTTGCTCCCCTCCGCCATGCGGAACAACGTCCCATGCCAATTCGCCGTGGACAAAGACGGAAACCTGTGGGCGGCCTCCAACAACGACATCGCCGTCATCCCACAAGGCTCCGCCCTCGACGGCGTCATCGAGTTTAAGGCCTCAGACGTCGTCGTCCGCATGACACGCCCCGCCAAGGGCGCAGGCGTCGCCATCCTCACCCGATCAGACATCACACGCGCCTCGCGCTCGCTCTTCACGATTCATGTCGACACTCTCGTCAACCAGCGTCTCGCGGCTTTCCGACCAACTGACGTTGCCATCGACGACGACAATGTACTTTGGGTCTCGTCCCTAAATTCCGTCAGAGCCTACACGTTTGACGCTCAACACAATTACGTCCCCGTCGGCTCCGTCAATGTCAAAATGCCCGTTGCGCTCGTCAACAACGACAAGGGCGGCATCGTCGTCACAACGCCCTCCGACACCTACACCATGCGCTTCGCCGCCTCCGAAGACAACCCCTCGCCTCACTTCATAACCGAGCTCCACCCCAGACCCGTACCTCTATTCGAAGGCGCGGCCAACACCTACGCCTCGTGCCTCATGCCCGACGGCGACATCTGGATCGGTGCCGAGAACGGCATCGTCGCCTACTCGCCACTCTTATTCAAGCACGAAGACCTGAGCAACATCACTTTCTGCTCCCTCTCCGCCAATGGCAATATCATCCAACCAGGACAAAAGATCGACGACATCACCATCCTCAAGTCCGCGCTGCCCTACGCCGACCACATCCAGCTCCCCTTTTCGTCCGATATCTTCACCATCCATTTCGCCACCATCGGACACGCCTCTCAGTCATACACATACGTCTGCAATCTCGAAGGCTCCGACGCGCCACCCTTCTGTTCCTCAGAGCCTTACTACACCTTCCACAACCTTCAGCCTGGCTCCTACACCCTCAAGGTTCGCGTAAAAGATCCATCCGGACTTCTCTCTTCCGATTACGCCTCGATCGACGTCTCCATCCGCACACCTTGGCGAGAGTCCACTTGGGCAAAAGGCTTCATGGTCGTCGCCGCGCTCATAATGGCCTGCCTCTTCACCTGCATCGTCATGAGCTATCTCAATGCCGCCAAAATCAATGAGATGGCCAAGGCGCAAGCAAAAAAAGCCATGAGCACGGCAGAGGTAAACCAACTCCGGCGTGAGGCTCTCGTCGGCATGGCGTCAGACCTCGCCGACGCTCTCGTCCCACTCGCCGACGACATCAATAAAATCTCAAAACTCAAAGGCGTCCCACAAGAGTCGCGCATCCACATAACACACCTCAGCGACCGCGTCACCGCCGCTAATACCATGATTTCCAACGCCATTCAGACTGCCGAAACCGTCGTCGTTGGAGAGTCTAAACCAATCCGCAACGACATCTGCGCATACATCAAGCAGATCTGCGAATCCATGACCAACATCACGCGCGGCCACGTCTACGTACTCTACACAACCTCGCCAAGCTCACTACTCACGACTTTCGACCCTCTCATGCTCCGTTTCATCCTCGTCGACATCCTCTCCGATGCCGTCGTTGTCGCGCAAGGCATTGGATACGTGAAAGTTAAGGTCGAAGCCGGCAATTTCGAGTCCAACGTCGTCTCCATCACCATATCCGTCGGTGGCGTCGACGCCACACACAGCCGCTACTTCTCGGGCGGTAAGATCAAACTCCGACACCCGATAGCCGTCCGACTCGAAATGATGGACGCCAAGCTCTCCACTGTCGACAATGGCGACGGCATCAAATACGCCATCCTGCTCATCCCCCTCAAATAAGCGGCATTCCGCCCTTTTTCCCACAACACGCCTTTTTTACATTTAAAAATTATGTGAAAAAGACGCTATTTCCTATCTTTGCACGTTGAACTACGCCCCTTTTACGGCCTCACGGCTACTTTCGCCGAAGCCGCCAAAGGGCGATGCACCACGTAACGAATTAAATATCAAATATCAATAGAGCTATTTTTACAAGATGGCAGCACTTCAAACATTGAGGAACAAGGCCGCTTGGTTCATCACCGGCATCATCGCCTTGGCACTCCTGGCTTTCATCCTGACCGACCTCCTCGGCAGCGGCAACAGCCTTTTCATCGACCGTGAGACAGTCGGCGTCATTGACGGACAATCTGTCAAAATACAAGAATTCCAAAATAAGATCGAGAACGCCGAGCAGTTCGCTAAGATGAACTCGCAAGGCTCACTCTCAGAAGACGCTCAAAACCAAATCCGCGAGCAAGTTTGGAACGACGAGGTCGCTTCCATCACCTTCGGCAAGCTCTACGAGAAAGCAGGCATCGCCGTAACCCCAGACGAGCTCCTCGATATGGCCATCGGTCAGAACATCGCGCCTATCCTCCGCCAGCTCTTCACCAACCCTCAGACCGGCATCTACGACAAAGCGCAAGCAGAAAACTTCCTCCGCAACAAGAACTCCGACCCTCAGGCATACTTCTTCTGGGCCAACGTCGAGTCCCAACTCAAGCAGAACCGCCTCTCTGAGAAATACATGAACCTCCTCAGCCAAAGCATCATATGCAACAAGGCGCAGGTCGAGGTCGAGCTTGCTAAGCGTGCCAACGCCTACAACGTCAGCTTCGTCAACGCACGATACTCCCTCATCCCTGATAGCACCATCAACGTCTCCGAGGCCGAGATCCGCGACCGCTACAACAAAGACAAGGAACTCTACAAGGTCCCCGAAGGCCGCGACATCGAGTACGTCTCTTTCCCCATCCGCCCAACCGACCTCGACCGCGATGAGACCCTCAAGACTCTCGAATCCCTCAAGGCCGATTTCGCTAACCCAGAGACCAACGCCTACGACTACGCGCAGATGAACTCTGAGACGCCTGCCACCGAGCGTTTCCTCCGCCCCGCGCAGCTCAACTCCGCTCTCGCCAAGTTCGTCGAGACCGCCCAAGTCGGAGAGGTCTACGGACCCTACGCCGACGGAGCTACCTACAAACTCTCACGTCTCGCTTCTGTCGCCATGCGTCCCGACTCCGTCAAGGCCCGCCACATCCTCATCCGCGACAACAAGGAGCTTGCTGACAGCCTCCTCAACGTCATAAAGAAAGGTGGCAACTTCGCCGAGATCGCTCGTCAATACAGCCAAGACCCAGGCTCCGCTATCAACGGCGGCGACCTCGACTGGTTCAATGACGGTGTCATGGTTCCTTCTTTCAACGAGGCTTGCTTCACTGGAAAGAAAGGCGACGTCGTTCTCGTCCAGTCTCAATTCGGCTACCACATCATCAACATCCAAGATCGTGGCGCCGAGGTTAAAAAGTACAGCGTGGCTACCATCGAGAAGTCCCTCCAATACAGCCAGCGCACCCAACAGCAAGTCTACGCCCAAGCCAACGCTTTCATCGCTAACATCAAGGACGCCAAGTCCTTCGAGGCTGTCGTAGACACCGCCAACATCATCAAGCGTGTCGGCCGCGCTATCCGCCCCAACGCCCAGTCCATCAACTCCATCCGCCACGCTCGCGACATCGTCAAGTGGGCTTACCAAGATGCCTCCATCGGCGACGTCTCCAAGATCTTCCTCTGCGATGACGAGTTCATCATCGCAGTCCTCACAGGTGAGCAGGAGCAAGGCTATGCCAAGATCTCCGACGTTTCCGCCGGAATCGCCAACACCATCCGCCGCGACAAAAAAGCCGATGTCGTAGCAGCAACAACCCAAGGCAAGAGCCTCAGCGAGATCGCCACGCTCTACAACACCAAGGTCGACACCGCAGCCGCTGTCTCCTTCGCTCTCAACAGCGTACCAGGAGCAGGCATGGAGCCCGCCCTCGTCGGTAAGATCGCCGCTTCCGGGCAAGGTCAAGTCGTCACCGGTGTCAAAGGAAACAACGGCGCCTACGCGTTCGTTATCAATAGCGCTGAAGAGCAGCCCGCAACAGAGGAGCAGGTGCGCCTCTCCTACGCGCAGCGCGCTCAGCAAGTGCCCTACGTCGTCCGCCAAGTCGTTACCGATGTCGATATAGAGGACAACCGTATCAAGTTCTATTGATCCTAAAGCTCTAAGATATTAGCAAAGGCCGCGACCCCGTAACTGGTGTGTCCGGCCTTTGCCTTTTCTCACAGAAAATAAGAAGCACAACAAGCCACCCTTAAATGGCAGACAACAAAATACAGTCTCCTGCATCACAATTCCTGCGGCTATACCAAGACGACAACCGAGTCAACGCGCTACGACAACACTTCAACGCCAACGACGACAAAAAAGGCATGTCCGTCGCCGCACTCGTAGCCTCCGCGCGAGCAGCCGCCATAGCCGCAACGGGCGGAAAACGCATCGTCGTCGTTTGCGCCGAACGCGACGACGCCCCATACGTCTATCAAGATCTCTGCTGCCTCCTCGGCGACGCCCGTGTCTTCTTCCTCCCTTCATCTTTCCGCCACGCACCAAAGTCCGACGGCTATGACGCACAAAACGTCCAGCTCCGAACCGAGGCCCTTTCACACTTCTCCACCGCCGCCAACCCCGTCGTCGTAACCTATGCCGCCGCCATGGCAGAGAAAGTCCCTGCCGCGCAAGTCATGGCAAACGACTTCCTCACGCTTCACCGCTCCGACAAAATAAGCCAGTCATTCCTCGTCGACACACTCCTCGAGTACGGGTTCAACCGCACAGACTTCGTCACCGCGCCTGGCGAGTTCTCCGTCCGCGGCAGCATCGTCGATTTCTTCTCTTTCGCAGCCGACTGCCCTACGCGTGCCGACTTCTTTGGCGATGAGATCGACTCCCTACGCTCTTTCGAACTCGACTCCCAACTCTCATCCGAGAAAATCGAGCAAGTCAACATCGTCCCCGACCTCGCCCGCAACGACCTGCAGAACAACGCCCTAACGCCTTTCTCCGAGTCCCTCCCGCCCGACACCTGCCTCTGGTTCGTCTCGCAAGCCCTATGCGCCGAGATGATCGATGCCCACTATAAGTCTGTCATCGAGAGCGACGACTCCACCCGCCCCATCTCTCTCCAAACGTTCTGCACCTCGCAGCAATGGCTCGATGCTGTCCATTGCCGCTGGGTCGACATCGTCGATGCCAAATCCGATGCCGACACCAATTTCCAAACCGTCCCGCAACCTCTCTTCAAGAAGAATTTCGACCTCCTCGAAGACGACATATACTACAAGTCCGCCGACGGCTACCGAGTCTTCCTCATCTCCGACAATAGCCGACAGCTCCAACGACTCCGCTCCATCCTCAGTGAGAGAAAGAGAAAACTATCCTACTCCGAACTTACTCTCGCTCTCCATGCGGGCTTCGTCGACAAGCAGACGCACGTCTGCTTCTACACCGACCACCAAATATTCGACCGCTTCCAACGAGCCACGCTCCGCAACGACCAGATGCGCCAGCAGCAGCAGAGCATAACGCTCCGCGAGCTATCCGCTCTCAACGTCGGCGACTATGTCGTGCATATCGACCATGGCGTCGGCGTCTTCGGAGGCCTCGTCACCCAAACGCAAGGGGGCAAGACTTTCGAGGCCATAAGGCTCACGTTCCAAGGCGGAGACACCCTGCTCGTCAATGTGCAGTCCATGCACAAGATCAGCAAGTACCGCGGGCGCGACGGCGTTCCCCCTAAAATCGAAAAACTCGGCTCCGCACATTGGGAGAGGCTCAAGTCTAAAGCCAAAAGCCGTGTCAAGGACATCGCTCGAGAGCTTATAGCCCTCTACGCCAAACGCAAGGAGGAGCAAGGGTTCGCCTTCTCGCCAGACTCGTTCCTCCAGCAGGAACTCGAAGCCTCTTTCCTCTACGAGGACACGCCCGACCAATACAAAGCCTCACGCGCCATAAAAGCCGACATGGAGAGGCAAGCGCCAATGGACAGGCTTATCTGTGGCGACGTCGGCTTCGGCAAGACCGAGCTCGCCATCCGGGCGGCATTCAAAGCCGTTGCCGACGGCAAGCAAGTCGCCGTCATGGTCCCTACTACCGTCCTCGCATTCCAGCACTACAACACGTTCCGCGCCCGGCTCCAAGGCCTACCCTGCAAAGTCGAATATATCAGCCGTCTCCGCAAGTCTTCCGAGATCCGAGATGTCCTCAAAAGGCTCGCCTCCGGAGATGTCAACATCATCATCGGCACACACCGCCTCATTGGCAAGGATGTCAAGTTCCACGACCTCGGCCTCCTCATCATCGACGAGGAGCAACGTTTCGGCGTCGGCGTAAAGGAGAAGCTCCGTGAGCTGAAGGTCAATGTCGACACCCTCACCCTCTCCGCCACGCCTATACCGCGAACCCTCCAATTCTCTCTCATGGGCGCACGCGACCTCAGCGTCCTCGCAACGCCCCCTGCCAACCGACAGCCAGTCGTGACCGAGGTTCAGACATTTAGCGAGGATGCCATGTCAGACGCCATTAGCTTCGAAGTGGCACGCGGCGGTCAAGTATTCATCATCAACAACCGCATCGAACACCTCATCGAGCTGCAACGCATCATCACAAAACTCCTCCCGCAAGTCCGGACCGTCGTCGCACACGGCCAGATGGAAGGAACAAAGCTCGAGAGCATCATGCTCGACTTCATCAACGGAGACTACGATGTCCTCCTCGCAACAACCATCATCGAGAGCGGGCTCGACATTCCTAACGCCAACACCATAATAATCAACAATGCGCACCTCTTCGGACTCAGCGAGCTCCATCAGCTCCGCGGACGCGTAGGGCGAAGCAACAAGAAAGCTTTCTGCTACCTCTTCGCCCCGCCTCTCTCCACCCTCACGCAAGAGGCACGCCGACGCCTACAAATAATCGAGGAGTTCTCCGACCTCGGGGCGGGGTTCAACATCGCCATGCAAGATCTCGACATCCGCGGTGCTGGCAACGTCCTCGGGGCCGAGCAGTCTGGCTTCATAACCGACATGGGCTACGAGACCTACCAGAAAATCCTCGCCGAAGCCGTCATCGAGCTTAAGACCACAGAATACAAGGAACTCTTCAATGACCAGCAACAAGCGGCAGCCGCATGCGACGCCATTCCGCAATTCGTCGCCGACACGCAAATCGAGACCGATGAGGAGATCCTCTTCCCCGAAGAATACATCTCAAGCATCCCCGAGCGCATGAGGCTATACAAGGAACTCGACTCCATGAGCCGTGACGAGGACATCGACAAGTTCGCCTCCGAGCTGACAGACCGATTCGGACCTCTCCCGCGCCCCTCCGCCGAGCTTCTCGAAGTCGTCAAGATCCGAATCCGATCACAAAAACTCGGCATCGAGCGAGCCTTGCTCAAAAACGGACAAGTAACTTTCTACTTCGTCTCCGACCAAAACTCCGCTTTCTACCAGTCGCCAGTCTTCTCCACCATTATCAACTGGATCCAAGCGCACCCGCGCAAAGCCCAGCTCAAACAGGTAAAGGAGAAACTCTCCATGGTAATAAAGGACGTGCCGACTCTCGCCGACCTCCGCACTCTCGTCGACGACATCCTCACGGCATGTCAGAACTCCCCAAACTCTTAACACACAGAACCTAACATGGACACCATCTTAGCCGGCAACATCCTCGTCCTCCTGACAATGCTCATCCTCTCCGCCTTCTACTCAGGCAGCGAGATGGCTTTCCTGTCTTCCAATAAACTCCTCATCGAGATCAAAAGAGCCAAACACCCGAAGCTCGCCAAGATGCTCGACATATTCTATGCGCACCCCTCTATCCTCATCGCCACAATCCTCGTCGGAAACAACGTCACCATGGTCATCTTCGGTCTCGTCTTCTCCGACACCGTCGGCCCGGCCCTCAGTGCCCATATAAGCTCCGACACCCTCATCCTTCTCCTCCAGACTATCCTCTCCACCATCATTGTCATCGTCACTGGCGAGTTCCTCCCCAAAAGTCTCATACAGATAAACCCCTCTTCCGTCCTCTACGCCTTCGCCATCCCGCTCTTCTTCTTCTACATTATCTTCTACCCCGTCAGCATCATAATGCAGAAGACTGCCACCTTCTTCATCCGATACATCCTCCGATCACCAACACCGCAAAACGACGCCGCCATCATTCCTGGCAGGGTGGATTTCGACGAACTCGTAACCAAACAAGCAGAAAAAGCCGACGGCGCCGACTCCGACGTCAGCCTCGAAGCTAAGCTCATGCGCAACGCGCTCGACTTCTCCAAAATCAAGGTCCGCGACTGCTACGTCCCAAGAACCGACATGGTCGCTATCTCCATAACCGACACTGTCCAACACCTCCACGAGAAATTCATCCAGACAGGATACTCCAAGATCCTCGTATACCGTGGCTCCTTCGACAATATCGTCGGCTACGTCCACGTCTCCGAAATGTTCCAAAACTCCAAGACCATCAACGAGATGATGTCTCCCATAGCCGTAGTCCCCGAGACCATGAGGGCTAACCTCCTTCTCCGACAATTCACCAGCCAGCACAAGAGCATCGCCATCGTCGTCGACGAGTTCGGTGGCACCTCCGGACTCATAACGCTCGAAGATGTCCTCGAGGAAATTTTCGGCGAGATAAATGACGAGCACGACGAAGACGACATCATCCTCAACCAAGTCGATGAGCACACCTTCATATGCTCCGGACGCGCCGAGGTCGACGACATAAACGAAAAATTCGGTCTCCACCTCCCAACTTCCGACGACTACGACACCCTCGCCGGACTCATCCTAAGCGAGAAACAGTCAATCCCCACACAAGGCGACATCATAACTATCGAGGGCTACGAGATGAAAATCATCCAGGCAGGACACGCCACAATCGACAAAGTCCAACTCTCTGTCCTCTAACAAAACGGGCTCAAGTCCCATCACCATACATCAGTTCAAAATATCACTGATAATTAAAAATAAAGGCATATATTTGTACTCCGTAACGCATCGGGCGGCTCAGATTCTCTCAGTGCCAACGTTTGCGGAAGTGTTTTTCCTCTTCCTCCACAAACACCCCTGCTTGACACACCAACCTCACGACTCTTGCTCGCAAGAACGTCAACTACAACAAACTACAAAAACATCCACAGAGCATAAAATGAAAAAACTTTTTTGCGCCCTCACCATCGCTGCGGCAATGCTCACCTCATGCCAAAACGCCCAAAACAACAACAACGGCGCTGCGGCTCCTGCTGACTCCACCTCCCTCAGCATCGCTTTCGTCAACACCGACACCCTCCTCAGCCAATACGACTACGCCATAAAAGTCTCCGAATCTCTCAACAGCAAAGCGGAGACCTCTCGCACCAACTACAACGAGAAACTACGCATCTTCAACCAAGAGCTCGCCGAGTTCCAGCGCAAAGTCCAAAACAACGGCTTCCTCTCTATGGAACGCGCTCAAAATGAGCAAAACCGACTCCAAAACGAGGAGCGCAACCTCCAAATGCTCAACCAGCAACTGAGCCAAGAGCTCATGCAGGAGCAAGCACGCCTCACGACCGAGCTTCGCGACACCGTCTCCAACTTCCTCAAGCAATACGCCCAGGGTCGATACAAGCTCATACTCAACAACAATATGTCTAACGACCTCATACTCTACTCCATCCCCGCAATCGACATCACCGCCGACGTAGTCAAGGCTCTCAACGACCGCTACGCCAGCGCCAACAAGAAATAAGCCACTGCCTCTCATAGGCATGCGGCAATCCCACAAGGGAGGTGGTCATACAGACCGCCTCCCTTTGCTTTTCTCCCCCTCTTTCGCTATCTTTAATGAGCAAAAGTAACAGTTACAGACTTCCTCATGGACTCCCATAACGCCCCTCTCTCCACTCTCGGCTGCATCGATGCCGTATCCGAAATCATTGGACTCGGACTCCCTCGCCACGAGACTCTCAAACAAGTCGCCACACTTCTCCCTAAAGCCTTCACCGCCAAGGCGGCTGCCGTCATTGACTATGCCGACCTCCACTACTCTTCCGACTCCTACTCCCCTTCTCCAAACTTCATAGCGGCCGACTTCGTAACCATCGACGACAGGAAAGGGCGCGTCGTTATCAACTCTCAAGACGCCAACCTCAACTTCTCTCCCGACGACAGGCGAATGGTCGCCATCATCGCCAAACTCGTTTGCGGTTTCATCGACAGTTTCCGAGGACGCGACATCTACGCCAGCCGACCTCGTGAGAACGGAACCTCCGTCAACGAGGATTTCCGCAAAGCCCTGACGACGGACAAGAAGCCTCTCCAGCTGTTTTTCAACAAACAGGTTCTTGATCGTTATGTCTATCTCGACATGATGAAATACAAGATCCACAACATTCTCTTCGTCGCAACACTCTACGACGCCTTCACCCTCGAGAACGACGACAGCTTCTTCGAGCAGTTCATGGGCGAGATCTACCAGTACAGCCTCTTCTCCCTCCCGCGCATAACTGGCGTAGCCTCGCCTGAAGAGGCTCTTGAACTCATGAAGACAACACGCTTCGACATGGCGCTCCTCATGGTCGGCATCGACCTCGACCGCCCCATGCAACTAAGCAAGGAGATTAAGGAACGACAACCAGACATCCCCGTCTACCTCCTCGCCTCTCAACGCAGCAGCGTTAAGCAAGTCGAGAAGAAAGCGCAGCAATGGCCTTCCGTCGATAAGGTCTTCGTTTGGGGCGGCAACTCCGACGTCATTTTCTCCATCGTCAAATCCACCGAGGATGCTGTCAACGTCGTCGACGACACGCGCATAGGACTCGTCCGAGTCATCCTCCTCGTCGAAGACTCTCCTGAATACTACTCCAAATATCTACGCATCCTCTTCTCCACCGTCTTCGGGCAAGTCCAAAAACTCCTACAAGAAGACGACCGCAACGAGATAAACCGAGTCTCCAAGATGCGCCAACGCCCAAAAATCCTCCATGCGCGCAACTACGAGGACGCCATGTACATCATCGAGCGATACCGCGACTACCTCCTCTGCGTAATATCAGATGTCGAGTTCGAGCGTGGCGGCAAAATGGACGACCGCGCCGGATTCAACCTCCTCTCGACGCTCAAACGCGAGCTGCCACAGCTCCCAACAATCCTCCAAAGCGCCGTCCCTGCCAATAGGAAACTCGCCCAAGAGCTCGGAGTCTCTTTCCTCGACAAGGATTCTGACTCCCTCACGACCGACATCAACAATTTCCTCACAAGCCGACTCGGCTTCGGCGATTTCCAATTCCGCAACAAGGAGGGAAAACCCGTCGCCCAAGCTCGTGGCATCAAGGAGTTCGAGACTGTCTTCCGCAACATCCCGAGCGACAAGCTCAAGCTCCATTGCCGAGGCTACCGCATCTCCTCTTGGCTAATGAGCCGTGGCGAGATCCCTTTGGCACGAACCCTCCACGCCATATCCCTCTCCGACTATGACGACCCCGAAGTCTTCCGCTCCGAGGTCATCCGACTCATGGACGAGTACCGCGACGACCGCCGACGAGGCAAAAAACTCGACTACGACGAGGTCGACACCCCAGACGAGAAGAACATCATCATGCTCTCTCCCGGCAAGCTCGGAGGCAAAGGACGCGGCCTCGCATTCATAAATACTCTAATCCAAAATATGGACACGGCGGAGTTCAACGGCAAGCTCAACCTCCGCATCCCCATAACGGCCATCGTCGGAACCGACGAGTTCGCCGATTTCATGGAGAGAAAGGATCTCATGACATACGCCATGTCCAACCCTCCCTACGATGAGCTCCGCGAACGTTTCGACGCGTCGCCTCTCTCCGACCGACTCCTCAAACGCCTCCGACGCTTCTGCTCCCAAGTCCGACGCCCGCTCGCCGTTCGTTCCAGCTCCCTCTCCGAGGACTCCCTCAACCAGCCCTTCGCAGGCGTGTTCGACACATACCTCGTCCCCAATAATGCCGATACGCCCGACGAGAACGCTGCCGCCGTGGCGCAAGCCATCAAGATGGTCTACGCCTCCATATACTCCCCAACAAGCCGAGCATACTTCCAAAGCGCTAAAGTCAATATCGAGAAAGAGCAGATGGCCGTCGTCATCCAAGTCCTCGTGGGAAACGAGTACGACGGCTTCTACTATCCACACGTCAGCGGCACGGCACAAAGCTTCAACTACTACCCCGTTGCCCATATGCTCCCCGAAGAGGGTTTCGCCGTCGCCGGTTTCGGACTCGGATACTATGTCGTGGGCGGCAGCAAGGCGTTCCGATTCTCTCCCGTTTGGCCAGCCGTAGACACCATGTCCGTCCAAGATATGGTTCGCAATACGCAAGTAGACTTCCTCGCCGTCGACCTCAGCCGCAAAAACCTCGACTATGTCCACGACGGAGAAAAAGCCCCACTCCAAACTCTCAACATCCTCGACGCCGAGAAGCACGGCACTCTCCGCCACTGCGCTTCTGTCTACAATCCGCAAAACGACAACATCGAGCCTGGGCTCCGCACCTACGGCCCGCGCATCGTCAATTTCGCCGACATCCTCAAATACGACTACATCCCGCTTCCACGAATCCTCTCCGTCGTCCTCAACGCCGCCAAAGATGCTTTCGGAACTCCCGTCGAGATCGAGTGGGCGGTAGATCTCGAGGAAGACGAGAATGGAGTCCCCTCTTTCTACCTCCTCCAGATGAAGCCCATCATCACTGACCTTCGGGGCGACAGCGTCGACGTTGCAGCACCGACCTCGCACGACGACGCTTTCCTCTACACCACGCAAAGCCTCGGCAACGGCCGTGTCACAGACATCACCGACATCATCTACGCCGACCCCGACTCTTTCGACAAGATGCAAACCGAGCAGATGGCGCGAGAAATCGGATACCTTAATCAGATCATGATGGACGAGAACCGACGATACGTCCTCATCGGTCCTGGTCGCTGGGGCACGCGCGACAAGTTCATCGGAATCCCCGTCCAGTGGTCAGAGATCTCCAATGCCAAGCTGATCGTCGAGATGAGCCTCCCGGGCTTCCCCCTCGACTCTTCACTCGGCTCACACTTCTTCCACAACGTCACGTCCATGAACATAGGCTACCTGTCTGTACAAGACGGCAGCCCAACCGATTTCATCAATTGGGCTGCCGTACGCAGTCTTCCGACCGTCAGGTCTACTACCTTCTTCCGCCAAGTCCGTGCGCCTCAGCCTCTCGACATCCGCATGAACGGAAAGAAGAGGGTCGCTATCGTATCTCCTCAGCGCGACGAAAGTGACGAGGGCTAAAGTCCCGCCTCCATAAGGTATCGCTCAGCGTCCAGTGCGGCACGGCATCCCGATGCCGCTGCCGTCACTGCTTGCCGATACGTCGGGTCACACACGTCACCAGCGGCGAAGACTCCGTCAATATTGGTCTTCTGCCCCCTGCCGCCAATGCGGATATACCCCTGCTCGTCGGTCTCTATCTCGGGAAATGCCAATGTGTTGGGCGTATGCCCTATCGCAAGGAAGAATCCCGATATGTTTATCGTCTCCTGCTCGCCTGTCGCTTTGTTCTTCAAGATGGCGCGCTCCACTTTCCCCTCGCCCTCAAGGCCAACAGTCTCCCTCTCATACAATATCTCTATATTCTCCGCCTGAGCCAATCGCTCACGCATCACCTGCGACGCCCTCAATACGTTGCGCCTCACGATCATATACACTTTGTTTGCCAATCCCGCAAGGTACAACGCCTCTTCGGCTGCCGTGTCTCCACCGCCTACAACGGCCACGTCTTTCTTCCTGTAAAAGAAGCCGTCACACGTGGCGCAGGCTGAGACTCCTGCTCCTGCGTATTTCTTTTCGTCTGCAAGTCCCAAGTACCGCGCCGACGCTCCCGTGGCTATTATTATCGAGTCTGCCGTCATCTCTCTGCCGTCATCCAGTGTCACCTTGAATGGGCGGCTTCCGAGTTCCGACTTGACAACCTGACCCATCTGCATCTCCGTACCGAACCTCAATGCCTGGTCTCTCATGTCCTGCATCAGCTCAAAGCCCATCCTCCCCTGCGGAAATCCCGGAAAGTTCTCAACTTCTGTTGTTTGCGTCAGCTGACCGCCTTGCAGCAGGCCGTCAATCAATACAGGTCGCCTGCCTGCGCGCGCCGCATATATCGCCGCAGTATATCCTGCCGGGCCGGAACCCACTATCAGCAACTGGGCATGTTTGTTTGTCTCGCTCATAAGTATCTTATTTTTATTTTATTTTCTGAGTTGTCGCCACTCGCTGTGAACGATGGCGGCAAAGTTAAATCGTCTATCCGATTTTTCGCCACTCTCCACAAATCTCCATGCCTCCTCACCTCGTCAACTATTTTTGCAAAACACTAAAAAATCTACTTCAATTATCTACAATCTAATACCTTAAACATGTCAAACGCTTTGCAGTTCCACCATTTTTTCGTATCTTTATGTGTCAGCTGCAAGCCTCCTCACTCATCTTCTCCTGAGAAGATCTCACTACTGTTCCCCTCGTCACTTTCGTCTTCGGGCTCCTCCTCCTCGACCGAAGCGTCCTCTTCCTGACCTGTGGTCTCCATTCGGATCTCCACTTCGTCACTCGCCACCGACCCCACTATGCCGAGCCCTCCGCTCACGTTCGTATGGACAGATGTCATGCTGAATATTGGTAAGAATATATACTCTTGCGCCTGTGCCGATGTCTGCAAGAATGTATAATAGTCTGACGACAAATGGCTCAGCCGCACGACGACAAATGCACTGTCCGATGCGCTCTGTTCCGTGCGTATATCCGCCCAGCTCGTCGTGACCGTCAACGGCGACAGCCCGTTAGACAACGTTGCCAATCGAGTGTCGTCAAAGAGTCCCGTGCTCTCGTTCGTCCCTACGCTGCTCGCCACCGTAAACGCCGTGCTTATATACTCGCACTTCAGCGCGCTCTCCGTCATCTCGCCATCCCGCCACGACCGCATCAGCGCCCTAAGCTGGTAATAGTCATCCGTCGCTACGCTGTCCCTGATATATGCAGTCAAGCGCAACGTTGTCCCGCCACTGATAGTCAGGGTGTCAAGCCTCTCTATCCTCCTCTTCCCCATAATCTCCGTACTGCCCGACAATGTCGACATCGACGGAGATTGCGCCTCAATCGTCATAACCTCACCCTCGCCTACACCTGCGGGCCCAAGCAACACGCTCGTCTCGCCCTCGCCCATATAAGCGAACTGCCGTACTGCTCCGTTCACGACAAGCGACACCGTGACGTTATCAATGATCGTATATCGAGCCGTGTCCGAATATGACGCACTCCCATATACGTTAACGACGAGGTTCTCACCATCCTCCGCCACGCATGACAGGATGCCGACGTGCTGGCCATCGTTCACTATGATCCCCGTGGCGTCACTCTCACACCCTGCAAGTGCCGTCACCGCCCAAAGGGCTAAAAGTGGATTGAGTATTTTATATACGGACATGGGAACGCTATTAGACTAAATTGCTTGAGACTATATGACGGCACGCTTTCGCCTTTGTCCGCGCGCCAATATACAAACATCGGATTATGACGACCATAAACGTTGTAGACTCCGAAGCTCAAGACGCTGCCCTCGCGCTTGTTGCCAAATTTCAAGTTACACCCGAGGTTCAACTGGTGATTTACAGGCATGCGCATGGCGTTTCGCTTGGCTGGCACGGCATACGTGACGTCCGACCCCGGTAGACTGTAATGTTGCGTAGGCAACGAGAACGGAGAGCCGCTTCCATAGCTCCACGTCGCCGACACCTCTGCCCTCGACGTCAGCTTCACCATGCCAAACAACTGTATCGAGTGCAGTCGGTCGTTGTCCGCCGGCAAATATGCGCCATCGTTAATCGTCGGATACCGGTTCCGTGCCTTGCTTAGCGCATAACCCGCCCAACCAGACACCCTACCCTTCCGTCGGTGCAAAAACACCTCAATGCCACGAGCGTAACCATCGCCCTCCGCATACAGGTCATCCCAGTTGCGACCCGTCACTATATCATACACGCTGATGTCGCTATACGTCGCAGCCTTGACCATCCACTTGTTATACGCCTCGACAACAAGCGAGAAGTCTGCCGCCATGCTCAGCTCTCCCGCCACCGACACCTGCCACGTCCGCTGAGCACCGACAGATTTAGGCACCGGAAGCCAAAAGTCCGCCGGCGTCGCAACGTTCATAATGCGCATCTGATACGTGTTCTGCGACGTGAGCGAACCGCCAACCCTAATCTTCAATCTCTCCAAAGCCCGCAAGCCTGCTATCAGGCGTGGCTCCGCTACCACATAAGGCGAGTCGTCCTCACGACCCTCAATAGTCAAGTGGACTCCCGCCATCAGCCACATCGGTCCGCGTCTCCAACTGTCCTCCAGATAGGCATGGAACTCCAGACGCTCTATGTCTCCCGTGTCGCTACTCTTGTCACTCACATCGCCTCCTGTATATATGTCCAGCGACGGCGTGTAAAGCCTCATGACAGGACGATATACCCGATACGTCCCCCATCCGCCTATCCTTATCTTGCCCAACGCCGCAATGCTCGGATAGACGCTGACGTCACACTTGACTCCAACGTCAATGATGCCGTTAGAATAGCTGTCCCCAAGTATCCCGCGAGACGCGCTCGTCCCGACTCCATTCCTCTGGCTCGTCTGAAACTGATACTTGCTATACCACGCCATAACGTTGCTAAATGCCGTCGACCCGAAAACGTGGCTCCAACGCAACGACCCCAACGCCGTGCCCCACTTAGACTGAGTCTCGTCACTCGTCGTTAACTCGCGAGCGTCGTCTTCCCCGTAGTCCAATGTCACATTTGACATGTTAGAGTCGTCCGACAGCCTGTCACGACTGTAAAAAAGGCTTAGCCGCAATCGGTCACGCTCCGACAGCACCCAGTTCATCTTGCCATGGAAGTCGTAAAACATATATGAGTAACGGTTGTCGTCGTTCTGCAACTGATACAATATGACGTCAAAATATGACCTTCGGGCTGAGAACAAGTAACTCGACCGCCCGCGCTTCATCGGTCCCTGCGCCAACAATGATGATGACACGAGACCAACGTTAGCGTCTCCCTCGAAACTCTCCATGTTTCCGTCCAATGTCTTGACGTCCAATACGCTCGACATCCTCCCTCCATACCTGGCGGGAAATCCGCTCTTCAGCAAGGTTGACTGGCTCACAGCCTCCGAGTTGAACACCGAGAACAACCCGAGCATGTGGTTCGCGTTATACAATGGGGCGTCATCAAGATACACCATGTTCTGGTCCTGTCCTCCTCCCCTGACGCTCATGCCGCCAAAACCCTCACTGCCACTCTGAACGCCAGGGGTCTGCTGGAGCGCGCGAGTGACGTCCGCCTCGCCCATAAGCGTCGGCATAGATCTCACCTGCTCCATCGGCAACGACATGACACCCGTACGGCCAATGTCCGCCTCCGTCTCCGAACGCCCTTTGACATTAACTGCCGCCAACATAACCCTCGGCTCCAGACGTATCTCGACCATGGTGTCATTCGTCATCCTGACAGTCATGTTCCCCGCCTTATAGCCTATGTATGAGGCCCTCGCAGGCACCCTGCCCGTCGGGACGCTCAGACTGAAGAATCCGTACTCGTTCGTCGCCGTCACGCGCCCAAGCAACGTGTCCGACACATACGCCCCGATAAGAGCCTCGCCAGTCTGAGCGTCACGGCAAAAGCCACTAAGCCTCCGCATCCTGACGCTATCCGACGCTACGACTATCTTTCCCTCATGGCACACGTAACGGACGTTATATCTCCCAAACGCCGCGTCAAGGCACCGCCTGACACTATGCCTCCCCGCGCTAAGTCTCACCACACGTGGCGACATGACACGCGACGAGTATGCCACGTAGACACCCGTCTCGCGGCTAACCATAGCCACGAGGGAGTCTACCGACCCGTTAAAAGAAGATGCTAATGATATACGACGTGACAATATGGCGTCCCTGTCGCCTTTCTGCGCCAAGACAGGTGCCGCACAACCAAGCCACATGGCCGCACCGACGACCATGCACAACAAAAAAAGACGCCATGACTGGCGCCTTTCAAACAAATCACCATGTATATCTGTCATTCGATACCTGGCCCGGCCCCACGTTTGAGGTCTAAATTAGTCAGATATTGTCAGATAACCATTGCGTAGGGTTAGTTTTTTGTCGAAGTGCATATTAAGCTCCTCTACCACGCTCGCCAAAGTTTGGTCCTTGAACGTGGTGGTTATCAAGACGCTGTCGGGCGAGCATTCCATCTTGACGCCCTTCAATTCGCCACGGTAACATGTCTTGAGCTCTTCAAGCACCTGGGCAAGAGATGCGGAGCGGAATGTCATCTCGCGTGAGCCTATCTTTACGCCAGCCGATGCCGATGCCATCTTGACAAGCCTGCCATCCGAAAAGGTCGCCTCCTCACCTGCCAAGAGGCTCACCCTCTCGCCAACGGCCGAGACGGCCACATGACCCTGCTCGACACGAGTGCGGACTCGCTCCTCACCAGGCCAATGCTCCACGCTGAATGTCGTGCCAAGCACGCGCACCTCAGCCGCACCCGCCTCAACGGTGAACGGACAACCGTCGTCATGACGAACCATGAAGAGTCCTATTCCCTCCAACTTCGCCTCGCGGCTCTTCTCTCCATTTGTAAAAGCCAATTGCGAACCCTTGCCGAGAACTACGGTAGACCCGTCAGGCAATGCGAAAGTGTCGGCGTCGGTCGTGGCTGCATACATTATTGCGTCTACGCCCGAACCCCTTTGCATGAATATGAGAGCGGCAAACAAGAATGGCACCATGACCGCAGCGACCCTCAATGCTTTACGCCACATCGGGGTCGTCTTGCGAACTCCAATCCTCTTTTCGACAGCCACCCACGCTTCTGCCTTGCGAGCCTCAACTCTCATGGCTTGTTGCGCCTTGACAGCGTCGGAGAGGATTGCTTCGAGCCTCTCGTCACCTATGTTGTTAACGTTCTCCATTGCTTATCTCTAATGGAAGTTGACCACGTTGAAGATGTTGACTGGCTGGACTTCCGCATCTGCCTGCTGTTCTTCCATCTGAACCTCGGCCTCTTGAGTCTTGGCTTCCATCATCTCAGGTTGCCGCTCTTCTTCCCTGCCGAGCATCTCGGCGAACAATTCGAATATGAACTCCATAATTGTCAATATCTTAAGTGCCGTACGCCTTACGCGCCGTGCCTTCTGTGGTCTCTAATTTTGCAGTAAGGACAACTAATACCTTTGAAACACGTATTGCAATTCTATTTTTTCTTCCCTTTTCCCCTCTTTTTTACAGTATGGCTCGACGTTCCTACATACGCCATACCCTACGCCCCAAAAACACACTCCACCTTACCTTCTTCCTCCGATGAATTCACCCCCGCTATATATTAAAGATACGGCGCCACACCCCTATCGGGGTATGGCGCCATATCTTGCGCTTTATATGTCTTTAGAAGCTAACAGATTACTTCGCCTCGGGCTTCTTAGCCTGCGCTGGCCCGGCAATGGACTGGCGCATCTGAGTGTCAGCCTCGACGTTCTTGTAACGCACGTAGTCCATGACGCCCATATTGCCGTTGCGGAACGCCTCAGCCATAGCCTTGGGAACTTCAGCCTCAGCCTCGATGACGCGGGCGCGGGCCTCCTGGGCCTTAGCCTTCATCTCCTGCTCGAGGGCGACGGCCATCGCGCGCCGTTCCTCCGCCTTTGCCTGAGCGATGTTCTTGTCCGCATTGGCCTGGTCCATCTGGAGGGCTGCGCCGATGTTCTTGCCGACATCGATGTCCGCAATGTCAATAGAGAGAATCTCGAACGCCGTGCCGGAGTCAAGACCCTTGGCAAGCACGACCTTAGAGATGCTGTCAGGGTTCTCAAGCACCCTCTCATGGCTCTCCGACGAGCCGATAGACGAGACGATGCCCTCACCGACGCGTGCCAGGACGGTCTCCTCTCCTGCTCCACCAACGAGTTGGCGTATGTTGGCGCGGACGGTGACGCGAGCCTTGGCGATGAGCTGGATGCCATTCTTGGCGACAGCAGTTACCGGAGGGGTGTCAATGACCTTGGGGTTGACGGACATCTGGACAGCCTCGAAGACGTCACGACCCGCCAAGTCGATGGCTGTGGCCATCTGGAACGTCAGGTTGATATTCGCCTTGTTGGCAGACACGAGGGCGTGGACTACCTTCTGCACATGACCGCCTGCAAGGTAGTGAGCCTCAAGCTCATCACGACGGATGCCTTGAAGACCTGCCTTGTGCGCCTCGATGAGAGCCTGCACGATGACAGTGGGAGGCACCTTGCGGATGCGCATGAGGAAAAGCTGGACAAGCGAGATGTGGACGCCGGACACGAGGGCGGAGAACCACAAGAGCAGAGGCACGTAGTAGAAGAAAATCGCCAAAACGACGATGACTCCCACGAGGATGCCCACAGGAAGAAGCAATTCCATAGGGATACTTGTTTTAGGTTAGTAATGAAGAGCTGTATTCTAAAATGAAATCGCCCGGTTGCACATGGCGGCGCAGCCGGGCGAAATATGTTCTTTAGTTCTTGTCGGTCTTGGCAAGGACGGCAAGCGCAAGCTCGTCGAGCTGCTTCTGGTCGAGAGCCGCAGGAGCGTCGAGCATCACGTCGCGACCGGCATTGTTCTTGGGGAACGCTATGCAGTCGCGGATGGAGTCGAGACCGGCGAAGAGGCTCACGAGACGGTCGAGGCCGAAAGCGAGACCGCCGTGAGGGGGCGCGCCGAACTTGAAGGCGTTCATCAGGAAGCCGAACTGCTGCTGAGCCTTCTCGGGCGTGAAGCCCAAAATCTTGAATATCTTGGCCTGGAGGACAGCGTCGTGGATACGGATGGAGCCGCCACCAACCTCGACGCCGTTGATGACCATGTCGTAGGCGTTGGCGCGCACTGCGGCGGGGTCGGTGTCGAGGAGAGCACAATCCTCGGGCTTGGGGCTGGTGAAGGGGTGGTGCATGGCCATGAGGCGCCCCTCCTCCTCGCTCCACTCGTACATCGGGAAGTCGATGACCCAGAGGCAAGCGTAGTTGTCCTTGCTGCGGAGCCCGAGCTGGTTGCCCATCTCGAGACGAAGCTCGCAAAGCTGCTTGCGCGCCTTCATGGCGTCAGGGCCGCTGATGATGAGGATAAGGTCGCCAGCCTCAGCCTCCATGCGAGTCTTGAGGGCTTGGAGCGTATCTTGGTCGTAGAACTTGTCGACAGAGGACTTGACAGATCCATCAGCCTCGACACGCGCGTAGACGAGACCCTTGGCGCCAATCTGCGGACGCTTGACGAAGTCGGTAAGCTGGTCAATCTGCTTACGGGTGTAGGATGCAGCTCCCTTGGCGCAAATGGCGCCGATATACTCAGCCTGGTCGAAGACGGAGAAGCCGTGACCCTGCATGACATCTTTAATCTCGACGAACTTCATGCCGAAACGGAGGTCCGGCTTGTCAGAACCATAGTACTTCATGGCGTCGTTCCACGTCATGCGGAGGAATGGCTCCTTGAAGTCGATACCCTTGACGCTGTGGAAGAGCTCTTTCATGAGGCCCTCGAAGACGTTGAGGATGTCCTCCTGCTCGATGAAGCTCATCTCGCAGTCTATCTGCGTGAACTCGGGTTGGCGGTCTGCACGGAGATCTTCGTCACGGAAGCACTTGACAATCTGGAAGTAGCGGTCGAAGCCCGCCACCATGAGGAGCTGCTTGAGCGTCTGGGGGCTCTGTGGGAGAGCGTAGAACTGGCCAGGGTTCATGCGGCTGGGAACGACGAAGTCGCGCGCGCCCTCAGGGGTTGAGCCGATGAGGACAGGGGTCTCGACCTCAAGGAACTTGAGGTCGGAGAGGTAGGCGCGTATCTTTTGGCAAATGTCGTGGCGCATCTCGAGGTTGCGGCGCACGGCCTGACGGCGAAGGTCGAGGTAACGGTAGCGCATGCGGAGGTCATCTCCTCCGTCGGTGTCGTCCTCGATGGTGAATGGGGGCGTCACGCTCTCATTGAGTATGTTGAGGCTGCTGGCAATAATCTCTATGTCACCCGTCGGGAGGTTCTTATTTTTGCTTTCGCGCTCGCGGACGGTGCCAGTCACCTGGATGACGTACTCGCGACCGAGACGCTGCGCAGCCTCGTTGAGGGCGGAGTCGGTCTCTGAATTGAAGACTATCTGGGTTATTCCGTATCTGTCGCGGATGTCGACGAAGGTCATGCCGCCCATTTTGCGGGAGCGTTGTACCCAGCCGGCGAGGGTTGTCTGGCATCCGGCATCGGCAATGCGGAGCTCTCCGCACGTGTGTGTCCTGTACATACCTGTTTTTACGTTTCTAACAGTTTTAACAGAGCGAAGTTATGAAAACTAACTGCATATAGCAACGAGGAGCGGAGGTTTTTAGCGATGGCGCAGCCGATTGTTGAACAAGTGGAGATGCGGCACAGCGGTGCGCCTCATCTGCTGACTGACCGGAGTTTGCACCACTCGCAAAAAGTTGTTAAATTTAGGAAGTCATACCAAAACATTTGACGATGGAGAAAGTACGGATTTACTGCGTAAACCTCGGGCGCGCTCTTGACGTGGAACCTGGGCAAACGTTGCAAAGCCTTGCAGAGAAGCTGGGCATAAGATTGAAATACAGGACGATAGGCGGCGTTGTGAACGGCAAGTTCGTCGGGCTGTCATATCGCGTCTTCCAACCCAAGAGGATAGAGTTTTTCGATGCCCGCCACTCGGAAGGCAAAAGGATGATCAGCCGCACGCTTGTCATGATGCTGAGCGTAGCTGTTGACGAGACCATGCCCGGCGCGCAGCTGGAGGTGCTGCACAGCGTATCAAAAGGCCTGTATTGCGAAATCCGCAAAGACGGCAAGCGCCTCGACCCCACGACCGGCGAGGTGGAAGACATCTTGGCTCAAATGCGCAAGCTGTGTAAAGACGACCTGCCCATCGAGCGCAGGGAGCTGCCGACGGACGAGGCTTTGGCGTTGTTGTCCGGCAAGGAGGACTCGTGCCGCCTCTTGCGCCAGCATGGCGAGTTGTATACGGCAGTCCACACTCTCGCAGGCCATAGCGCGGTGCTGTATGGCGACTTGGCTCAGCGCACGTCTGACGCGCCGGTCTTCGACCTCAAGGAGTATTTTAGCGGCATGCTGCTCCAGCTGCCCGACGACAACAACCCCGACCTGTTGGCAGAGGCGACGTTGCAGAATAAGATGTTCGCCACATTCCTCCAGTTTGACAAGATACAAGACCTGCTTGGCGTACGCCGCCTCGCCGACCTGAACGACGCTATCGAGAATGGCGACGGCAAGAGGATCATCCAAGTGTCTGAGGCCTTGCATGAGAAGCAGATCGCCGACATAGCCGACATGATTGCAGAGCGGCGCGACAATGTGAAGGTGGTCCTCATCTCCGGCCCGTCGTCAAGCGGCAAGACGACATTCAGCAAGAGGCTGTCGGTTCAGCTGTCGCTTAATGGCTTCGTTCCCGTGACGCTGTCAATAGACAACTACTTCGTCGACCGAGACAAGACGCCTCGCGACGCCGACGGCAAATATGACTTCGAGGCCGTCGAGGCTATCGACGTCAAGCTTTTCAACGAGCAGCTGCTCGCACTGATGCGCGGTGAGGAAGTAAAGATTCCTAAATACAACTTTATAAAGGGCAAGTCGGAATATGACGGCACGAAACTCAAGATGGACGAGAAGAGCATCCTCGTCATTGAGGGCACGCACGGACTGACGCCAGCCCTGACTCCGATGGTCCCCGCGGAGAACAAGTTCCGCATTTATGTGGCTCCACTGGCAGGCATCAACTATGACCCCTTGACCCGAATCCACACGACAGACAACCGCCTTATCCGTCGCATCGTGCGCGACCATTACAGCCGCGGGCATAATGCCGACAGCACCATAGCGATGTGGCCGAGCGTCCGTCGAGGAGAGGACAAATTCATCTACACCAACCAAGAGGAGGCGGACGTCATGTTCAACTCATGCACCCTGTATGAGCTTGCTGTGCTGAAAGCGAAAATAGAGCCGCTGCTGCTGGAGGTGCGCCACAATTCGCCACAATATGGCGAGGCTCACCGACTGCTGCGCTTCCTTAGCTACTTCAAGCCGCTGGCTGGAGACACTATTCCACCGACGTCGCTGCTGCGCGAGTTTGTGGGAGGAAGTTCGTTCGAGTACGATTAGTAGGACTCATACGCAAGCAAAAAGGGCTGCGCCATGATGAATGGCGCAGCCCTTTTTAGTTATCTAAGTAACTGTATCCTACTATGTTAAAGGACTACGTTGACCATTTTCCCTGGGACGACAATCACCTTGCGGACAGTCTTGCCGTCAGTGTACTTTGCGGTCTGCTCGGCATTGAGGACGGTGTTCTCAATCGCCTTGGGATCGGCATCGGCAGGGAGTTCGATAGTGAAGCGCACTTTGCCGTTGAAGGCGACAGGGTATTTGACAGAAGACTCAACGAGGTGTGCCTCATCGAGTTCTGGCCATGGAGCGTCGCACACGGTGGTGTCGTGGCCGAGGTCATGCCAAATCTCCTCCGCGATATGAGGGGCAAACGGGGCGAGCATGATGATGAAAGGCTCAAGGATTGCGCGCTTGCGGCACTTGAGGTTTTGCAGCTCGCCGAGGGTTATCATGAACTGGCTTACGCAGGTGTTGAACGAGAATCGCTCGATGCCCTCGGTGACTTTCTTGATGCAGTTGTGGAGCGATTTATACTCTGCCGCTTCGGGCTTGGCGTCTTCGAGGTCGAGGGTGTCGGCCACGTAGTAGTGGCGCCAGAGCTTACGCAGGAATCGGTGAACGCCGTCGATACCGTTGGTGTCCCAAGGTTTGGAGAGTTCGACGGGTCCGAGGAACATCTCGTACATCCTGAGGGTGTCGGCACCGAAACGCTCGACAATCATGTCTGGATTGACGACGTTGTACATCGACTTGGACATCTTCTCGACCGCCCATCCGCAGATGTACTTGCCATCCTCGAGGATAAACTCTGCGGTAGCATAGTCGGGACGCCACTTCTTGAAAGCCTCGGTGTCGAGGACATCGCCAGATACGATGTTAACATCCACGTGGATTGGGGTGATGTCGTACTTTTCCTTGAGGCCGTAGGAGACGAAGGTGTTGGAGTCCTTGATTCGGTAGACGAAGTTGCTTCGTCCCTGAATCATGCCTTGGTTGACGAGTTTCTTGAAAGGCTCCTCGGTGGAAGAGATGCCGATATCGAAGAGGAACTTGTTCCAAAAGCGCGAGTAGATGAGGTGACCTGTTGCGTGCTCGGCTCCGCCGACGTAGAGGTCGACATTTTGCCAATAGTGGTTAGCCTCGGGAGAGACCAGCGCGTTAGAGTTGTGGGGGTCCATGTAGCGCAAGTAGTATGCGCTGGAGCCTGCGAAGCCTGGCATGGTGCACAGCTCGTAGGGGTGACCGTCAGCCGTCTGCCAGTTCTTGGCGCGGCCGAGGGGAGGCTCGCCTGTCTCGGTGGGTAAGTATTTGTCGACCTCGGGGAGCTGGAGAGGGAGCTGGTCTACGGGGAGCATGAAAGGCTGGCCGTCCTTATAGTATACGGGGAACGGCTCGCCCCAGTATCGTTGGCGGGAGAAGATAGCGTCGCGGAGTCGGTAGTTGACTTTGACACGACCTATCTTGTGCTCGGCGATGAACTTCTTTGTTGTAGCGATGGACTGCTTGATGGTCAGACCGTTGAGGTTGAGACCTCCGACGGCTTCACGACCTGGCATAGGAGAGTTGCATACGATTCCCTCCTTGGCGTCGAAGCTCTGCTCGCTGACGTCAGCTCCCTCTACTACGGTGCGAATCTCGAGACCGAAGGCTTTGGCGAAAGCGTAGTCGCGGCTGTCGTGGGCAGGAACTGCCATGATGGCTCCCGTGCCATATCCGGCGAGGACGTAGTCGCTGACCCAGATGGGTATTTCTTCGAGGGTCAGTGGGTTGATGGCGTAGGAGCCTGTGAAGACGCCCGTCACCTTGCGGTCGGCGATGCGCTCGCGCTCAGTACGCTTGCTGGTCTGTGAGACATAATCGTCGACAGCCTGCTTCTGCTCTGGAGTCGTGAGGAGGGCGGTATACTCGCTCTCGGGAGCGAGCACCATGAACGTTACGCCGAAGACCGTATCGGCGCGGGTGGTGAAGATGGTGAGGACATGGTCGGACCCCTTGACGCGGAACTTCATCTCGGCGCCTTCGGAGCGGCCGATCCAGTTGCGCTGCGTCTCTTTGATGGAGTCGGTCCAATCGACGGTGTCGAGACCTTCGAGGAGTCGCTGCGCATAGGCGGAGACGCGGAGGCACCACTGCTTCATGACCTTCTGGATGACGGGGTAGCCGCCACGGACGGAGACGCCCTCGACGACTTCGTCATTAGCGAGGACAGTGCCGAGCTTAGGACACCAGTTGACCATCATGTCGCCGAGATAGGCGAGGCGATAGTTCATGAGGATGTCGAGTTGCTCGTTTTTTGTTTTGGCGTTCCACTCTTCGGCTGTGAAAGAGAGTTCCTCGCTCTGCGCGGCGTTTACGCCCTCAGTGCCGTTCTTGGCGAAGAGGGCCGTAAGGACCTCGATGGGTCTTGCCTTGTTGAGCTTGGTATCATAGAAAGAGCCGAACATCTTCTCGAAAGCCCACTGCGTCCACTTGTAGTACTCCGGGTCGCAGGTGCGCACCTCGCGGCTCCAGTCGAAGCTGAAGCCTATCTTGTCGAGCTGCTCGCGGTATCGCGCGATGTTGTTCTCTGTTGTTATGGCCGGGTGCTGCCCTGTCTGAATGGCGTATTGCTCGGCGGGCAGTCCGTAGGCGTCATAGCCCATTGGGTGCAGCACATTGAAGCCTTTGAGCCTTTTGAAGCGTGCGTAGATGTCGGAGGCGATGTAGCCGAGCGGGTGTCCGACGTGAAGGCCCGCACCCGATGGGTATGGGAACATGTCGAGGACGTAGTACTTGGGCTTGTCGGGGTTGATGTCGACCTTGTAGGTTTTGTTGTCGACCCAACTCTTTTGCCATCGGCTTTCGATCTCTCTGAAATTGTAGTCCTTTGCCATTCTATTAAGCTTACAAAAAAAGACACTAGTCTGCGTGGCGCGAACGCATCAGACCAGCATCAAAAGAAACTGGTGACCCCGTGGAGACTCGAACTCCAATCAGCAGAACCGGAATCTGACATTCTATCCATTGAACTACGGGGCCAAAGCAAGGGACAAAGATAGGTTTTTCGGGTGAAATTAGGAATATAAGGTGGTTTTTCTTTCTGCGAGAGGATTGTCGGGGCGCGCATGATAGAGAAAAATCGTTACCTTTGAGGCTATTATTGTTATTTGTTTAACACATAAAATAGAGATAACCCAGATGATTAAAAGAATTGGCGCGCTGTCGCTTGTCGCAATGACGGCAATGAGCGGCGCAATGGCGCAGAAGCCGGCAACGGAGGCTAAGGCCGACGAGGGCTTCGTCTTCACGACCGTCAAGGAGAACCCTATCACGTCTGTCAAGAACCAGAACAAGAGCGGCACGTGCTGGGCATACTCGAGCCTTGGCTTCTTCGAGGCGGAGCTTTTGCGCATGGGCAAGGGCGAGTATGACCTTTGCGAGATGTACTTGGCGCACAAGACTTACGAGGACCGCGCTACGGCGAGCGTCCGCCTTCATGGTGACATCTCTTTCACTGAGGGTGGCAGCTTCTATGACGCGGTATACTGCATGCGCAATTACGGCATGGTTCCCGAGGACGCCATGCCGAAGCCAGGCGTTCCTTATGGCGACACCCTTGCCAACTTCACGGAGCTGTGGCCAGTAGTCAACGGCATTGTCGACGGCATCAACAACGGCAAGCAGAAAAAGCTCAGCCCAGCGTGGAAGAAGTCGGTCAACGCGGTACTTGACACGTATCTTGGTGCGACCCCCGAGAAGTTCACCGTCAACGGCAAGGAGTACACTCCTAAGAGCTACCAGGAGAGCCTTGGTCTTAACATGGACGACTACGTATCGCTGACGTCGTTCAGCCACCATCCTTTCTACAGCCAGTTCATCATCGAGGTTCAGGACAACTGGCGTTGGGGCCAGAGCTGGAACCTTCCTATTGACGAGTTCATGGCAGTCATGGAGAACGCTGTCGACAAGGGCTATACCTTCGCATGGGGCGCAGACGTCAGCGAGATGGGCTTCACGCGCGACGGCATCGCGGTATGCCCTGACGCAGACCACGGAGCGGACATCACGGGTTCTGACATGGCACACTGGCTTAGCATGAGCGTCATGGACCGCCGTCGCGAGTTGACGAAGAAGCCTCTGCCCGAGATTGAGGTCACTCAGGAGATGCGCCAAGAGGCATACGACAACTGGGAGACGACTGACGACCACGGCATGATCATCTACGGCCTCGCGAAGGATCAGAACGGCAAAGAGTATTTCATGGTAAAGAACTCTTGGGGCAGCGCCGGCAAGTATAACGGCATCTGGTACGCATCCAAGGCGTTCGTGAAGTACAAGACCTTGAACATCCTCGTCCACAAGGACGCTATTCCTAAGGACATTCGCAAGAAGCTCGGCATCAAGTAGCGGCTTGCCCATAAAAGATTGAGGGCGGCGTGGGGCAATCTCCACGCCGCCTTTTTTGTCGTGCATGCGCAAGGGGACGATGGGTTGTCGGAGGAAGAGGGACTTGAGGAGAGTGGAGGGCAGACGAGACAGGGGGGAAGAAAGGGAGAGCGTGGATATTATACGTGTGTTCCGTCGGGGAGGGGAGACGAGAGGCGAATGGAAGCAGGGGGGGAAAGAGCAGGGCGGCAAGGAAGATATCCATGCCACCCTGTCATTATGAGTTTCAGCTTGTTGGAGGGTGTGATTACCAAGCTTCGAGCTGGTCGGCGATTTCGGGCATTTGGTCTTTGTGGAAGACAGGGTTTTTGCCTTCGGCCTTTTGGCGGCGATAGTCTTGGAGGAGGAATACCGCTTGTTTGGAGAGAGGGAATATGGCGGCGAGGTTGCACAGGACGATGGCTGCCATGAAGATGTCGGAGAGCGCCCAGGCGAAGTCGAGCGTCACTACGGCTCCGAGCATGACCATGGCGGCGGTGCCGAGACGGACGAGAAGAAGAGCAATGGGGTTGGACGTGAGGTATCGGACGTTGGTCTCGCCGTAGAAATAATTGCCGATGACGCTGCTAAAGGCGAAAAGGAGAATGAGAATGGCGACGAAAGGCGTTCCGAGCCATCCGATCTCGTGCGTCATGGCATCTTGGGTGAGCTGGATGCCGTTGGACGCATTGTAGTCGACGCCGCTGAGCAGGATGATGAATGCCGTGCAGGAGCATACGACGAGAGTGTCGGTGAAGACGCCAAGACTCTGTATGAGACCTTGCTTGACGGGATGGGAGACCATGGCCGTGGCTGCGGCGTTAGGGGTGCTGCCCTCGCCTGCCTCGTTGCTGAAGAGACCGCGTTTGACACCCTGCAAGATGGTGACTCCGACGAGACCGCCAGCGAACTGGTTGATGCCGAACGCGCTCTCGAGGATGAGCTTCACGACGTGCGGGATAAGCGAAATATTGGACACGACGACGATGACGGCAATGACGAAGTATATGACAGCCATGGTGGGGACGACGGCGGAGGAGAAGCGCGCGACTCGATGGATGCCGCCGAAGATGATGAAGAGCGTCATGAGCATAAGCATGAGCCCCATGACTGAGGTGTCGACACCGAAGGCTTTCTCCCATGCCGCGCAGATGGTGTTACTCTGGACTGAGCTTTGCGCGAAGGTGAAGGAGAGAACCATGAGGATGGCGAAGAGGACACCCATCCACGGCTTTCGGAGACCATATTTCATGTAATAGGCGGGGCCTCCGTAGAAAGTGCCGTCGCCTTTGCGCTTGTAGAGCTGGGCGAGGGTGGACTCGACGAACGCTATTGCGGACCCGAGGAGCGCGAGAATCCACATCCAGAATACGGAACCCGGTCCGCCGACGCTTATAGCCGTGGCGACGCCCGCAAGGTTGCCAGTGCCGATGCGGCTGGCGAGGGAGACGAAGAATGCCTGGAGAGAAGAGATGTATTTTGTCTTGCCGACATCTGGCATTTGCTCGCTAAGCTCGTCGGGTCCGATGTCTTCTGGCTGAACCTTGTCGGGATGGATGAGGAGTCGGAGCATCTCGTGTACGAGACGGAACTGCACGAAGTGGAGACGGCAGGTGAAGAAGATGGCAGCGGCAGCGAGAAGGAAGATGACGATGTACGACCAGAGGAAGTCGTTGGTGTCGGAAAGTATGGTCTGGAATTGCTCCATGAAAGAGGTAGTGTGGGTTGCTTTACCTACAAAGTTAACATTTTGGGAGGCGAAAAGCAAAACTTTCACACGTCATTAGGGGTCTTTGATTGCGAAATGATAGTTTTTCTCGGAGAGAAAGGGTGGTCAGAAGAGAAGGGTGAGGATGGGGATGGACGCCGCACTGAGGAGCGTTGTCAGCATGGTGGCTTGCACCATGAGAGTATCATCTCGTCCATAGCGGAGACAGAACATGGTGCCGTAGGAGGCGACAGGCATGCCGATGACGACAGCATTGACGGCGATGACGATGGGAGATATGGGGATGATGAGCGAGACAGCGCGGAAAAAGAAAAAGACGAGGAGCGGGACGAGGGCGAGGCGTATGGCAGCGAGCGCCCACACGCGATGTTGCGTGAAAGACTGGCGGAGGTCGACATTGGCCATGGAAGAGCCGATAATGAGAAGCGCTCCGGGAACCGTAATGGAGCCGACGAGCGCGACGGGCTCGGAGATGAAGCGCGGGACACCCGTAATGCCGAGAGCAACGATGGCGATGGAGAGGTAGGACGCTATCATGGCCGGCGAGAGGAGGAGATGCGGGTCGAAGTGGCGCAGGGAGAATTGTCCTCCTTTGACGAAGGAGATGCCGAAGACGAATATGAAGAGCGTATTGGGGACATTGAGGAGCGCGGCGTAGAAGACAGCCTCATGGCCAAAGATGGAAGCTACGACGGGATAGCCGAGGAAGCCCACATTGGCGAACATTATCATGAAACTGAACAGACCTCGCTCAACGTCGTCGCGAGCGAGGAGACGCGAGATGGTGACGGCGAGGAAGAGAAGGATGGCGTATGTGGCGAAGCCCACGATGAGGAGCGGCGCGATAAGAGACCTGTCGGGGAGAGTGTCGCCGAATACTGACGAGAGGATGAGGAGCGGGCAGGATATGTCTATTATGAAGGCTGATAGCCTCTTGTCGAAATCGCCGCCCATGAGATTGCACTTGTTTGCGACAAAACCTATCGCCACGACGATGAGGAGAACGAGCATTTGGATGGCGGAATCCATGGGCGGAGGAGTGTTAATTGGAGTGGCGGTTCATCTCGATGCGCGCGGAGCGCAACATGGACCTTATCTTACGGTTCTCGCGGAAAGAGCAAGAGAGATTCCAGACTTGCTGCACGGCCAGCTTGTCGGCTTCGGTCATGACAGAGATGTAGTGGGAGCGAGGACCGCAATAGTCGACTGCGATGCGTTCGGACTGGAAGTTTGAGATGAATCGGGCGAGGTCGGCAGCCTCTTGACCTTCATAACGGAGCGTCTCCCAGACGTACTCATCGTTGGTGAAAGTGTTCTTGAAGGCGCCATCGGAGACGACGGGGAGAGTCAGGAAATCGTCGCCGGATCGGACCTCGACGTGGTCGTGGTGGATTGGCAGCTCGCCGACATAATTACTTGAGAGCGAGAAGAGTCCGTTGGCGTCGGTACGGGCCTTGATGTAGCACCTGCTGAAAGACCTCCATGCCTGTTGAGCGCGTGCGATGTAGACAGGGATTGACGCGTCGGGATCGTCAACGACCATGTCTTTCATCAGATCACGTTGCGCGAGCTCGGACTGCGCGAGGGAGCTGTCGAGGAAAGCGACGGTACGCTCAATCTCGTAGCGCGCGATGATCTTTTCGAGGTCGCGCGCCTCTCGGTAGACTTGAGGGATGTCGGCGTATGATGTTTTGATGCTGTCGACGAGAGACTTGGCCACCCCCATCTTCTTTGCGGAGAAGGCGTCGACAGCCTTATCGTATATTTGCTCGGCCTGCTGCTTGCGGTTTGGCGAGCAGGATATGACGGTCAGCGCAGCGAGGGGGATAAGGAACTTTATAAGGCGTCTCATAATTGCGAGTTCCTCTTGGTACTGAGCATGCCGCATGCGGCATCGATGTCTTGGCCTTTGCTTTGCCGGATGGTGGCAGTGAGACCTTTGGCGTTGAGTGAGTCACGGAACCACTCCATTTTCTTGCGTGAGCATCCGTGAAGATCGGAGTCGGGGATGGAATTGAAAGCGATGAGGTTGACGCGGCACCATCGCATTGGCGCGAGGAGCTTGACGAGGTTGGCGGCGTCGGTTTGGGAGTCGTTGACCCCGTCAAACATGGTGTATTCAAATGTCAGGCGTCGCTGCCCCGTCCAATCGTAGCGAGCGAGGAGGTCGAGTGTATCTGCTATCGGGAAACCCTTTTGGGCGGGCATGAGCTGGGAACGTCGCTCGGGATCGGGAGTATGAAGGCTTATGGCGACGTGGACTTCGCTCTCGTCGAGGAGACGTCGGAGCTGGCTTGGGATGCCGATAGTGGAGACGGTGATACGCCTTGGGCTCCATGCGTAGCCCCATGGCTGCGTAAGGATTTGCAGGGCTTTGAGGACCTCGTCGATATTGTCGAGCGGCTCACCCATGCCCATGAATACCATGTTGGAGAGCTGTTCCCATCCTTCGGAGGATGCCATCTGGTTGAGAATCTGACCGGCAGTGAGATTGCCAGCGAAACCTTGGCGCCCCGTCATGCAGAAACGGCACGCCATCTTACAACCCACTTGCGAAGATACGCAGAGCGTGTTACGGTCATCGTGGCCGTCGGGGATATATGCAGTCTCGACGGCCTTGCCTCCGTAGTCGAAAAGCATCTTGCGCGTCCCGTCGGCAGACGTGAGGACGGCGTCGGGCAAAGTACGTCCGACTTGACAGGACTGTGCGAGAGCGTCGCGGTATCGCAGGGAGATGTTGGTCATCTCGGCGATGTCGGCGACATTTTTCTTGTAGAGCCAGTCGGCCATTTGCTTGGCAGCGAACTTGGGCATGCCCACCTCGGCGGCGACGTTTTGGAGGTCGCCGAGTGTCATTCCGAAGAGTTGCTTTTTATCCATTGTGGCCGTAGAATTACTTTTTTAGTTTGATGCCTCTGTCCGTTATGTCGATGACCCCTTGTCTGAAGAGCGTGCCGATTGTCATCTTGAAACTCTTCTTGCTGCACCCGAAGAGGTCGCGTATAAGCTCGGGGTTGGACTTGTCGCCGACGTTCAGCTCGCCGTTGCTCAGTTTGAGACGGTCGATGATCGTCTGCGCGAGATCGTTGACCTTGGCATAGCCGATAGGTGTTGGTGAGACATCGATTTTATCGTCCTCGCGAACCTTTTTGATGTAGACTTTAAGACGGTCGCCTACGGCGAGAGGCGAGAAGACATCACTCTGGTAGATGAGTGCGGAGAAAGCGTTGTCGATGACGACATTGTAGCCGAGCGGAGATAGCTCGGTGACGATGGCGTCGGCTTGGTCGCCGATGCGGTAACGCGGCATGACGTTGTCAATCTGCCTTGCGAACCATTGCGTGGCGGCAATGCGTCCTGTGACGTGGTCTTGGAATACGTAGACGATATATTTGCGGCCGGCGACCATAGGGTCACGCTGCTCTCGGCGCGGCACGAGGAGATCTTTGACGAGTCCCCAGTCGAGGAAAGCTCCAGGGCTTGCGACCTCCTTGCATGAGAGGTAAGCGATCTGTCCGACCTGCGCGAGAGGGGTCTCAGTCGTGGCGACGAGTCGGTCTTCGGAGTCGAAATAGACGAAGACTCGGACGCTGTCTCCAACTTGCAGCCCTTGGGTCATGTATTTTGCGGGCATGAGGATTTCGCCATCGGCACCGCCGTCGAGGTAACAGCCGAAATCGACGAGGCGCGTGACGGTCAGATTATTGAACCGTCCGATCTTGACACCTTGTCTGTCAGAGTTCTTTATCATGCTGCAAATGTAGCAGTTTAGCAGTGGGGAATGATTATTTTTGGGTTTAAAAAGAGTTTATTATGGATGAGACGGTATTGACTGATTTAGTGAGAATGGAGATGCCATATGGGCGATATAAGGGGACTCCATTGTATCGGTTGCCGGAGCCGTACGTGGTGTGGATTGTGAGGAACAGGTTGCCGTCGGGCAGGCTTGGGATGCTGCTGTCGACACTGTATGAGGTGAAGCTGAACGGATTGGAGTATCTGCTTGAGGGGATAGCCAAGGGAAAGGCGTTGAGGTAGGCGAGCAAGGGCGTCGCAGGATATTGAAACCGGTGCGACGCCCGTTATTGTTGATGTCAGTGGAGTGCGACGACCTCGGCGAGGCGGGCGATGACTTGGCCAGCCTTGCGGAGTGACGGGATGGGGAGGTACTCATATTTGCCATGGAAATTCTCTCCGCCGGCGAAGATGTTTGGCGTTGGGAGCCCCATGAAAGAGAGACGTGAGCCGTCGGTGCCGCCACGGACGGGGACCGTCTTGCACTCAATGCCGCAGTCGGTCATGGCTTGGCGCGCGTAGTCGACGACGTAGATGACAGGCTCGATCTTCTCGCGCATATTGTAGTACTGGTCGCGGATGGAGGTCTCGACGGTGCCGGCTCCGAACTCGGCATTGAGCTTGTTGGTGAGGTGGAGCATCTCCTTTTTGCGATCCTCGAAGCGGTCGCGTTTGAAATCCCTGATGATGTATTTGAGCGTTGTCTTCTCGACGGTGCCCTCCATGAGCGTGAGGTGGAAGAAGCCGTCGTAGCCGTTGGTATGCTCGGGGGTTTGGAAACTTGGGAGCATGACGGTGAACTGGCTTGCGATGCGCATGGAGTTGCGCATCTTGTGGTAGGCGTAGCCGGGATGGACGTTGCGGCCGTGGATGGTGACGGTGGCCTCGGCTGCGTTGAAAGTCTCATACTCGAGCTCGCCGACGGCGCCGCCATCGATGGTGTAGGCGAAATCGGCGCCGAAAGCGGTGACGTCGAAGTGGTCTGCTCCCTGGCCTATCTCCTCATCGGGGGTGAAGCATACGCGGATCTTACCATGCTTGCGTGAGGGGTCGGACAAGAGGGACTCCAAGGCGTCGAAGATGGCTGCAATGCCTGCCTTGTCATCAGCACCGAGGAGTGTCGTCCCGTCGGTCACGATGATGTCTTGCCCCTTGTAGTTGAGAAGTTCGGGGAAGTCGGACGGAGAGAGTATGACGTTCTGTTCTTTGTTGAGGACGATGTCTGACCCGTCGTAGGATGTGACGATTTGCGGATTTACGCCCTTGGCGGAGAAATCGGGGCTTGTATCCATGTGGGCTATGAAGCCGACGGTCGGGAGTTGGCGGTCGGTATTGGCAGGGAGAGTCGCGGTGACGTAGCCGTAGGGGCTTACTTCGACATCGTGCATGCCAATGGAACGGAGGTCGTCGGCGAGGCGTTGCGCGAAATCCATTTGGGAGAGCGTCGAGGGGACGATGCCAGAGGTCTCGTCGCTCTGGGTGTTGACCTTGGCGTAGGTCAGGAAGCGTTCTACGATATCCATTGTCTCGAGTAGAGTGGAGAGTTTTAAGTGTGTGTGGAGTTATTTTTATTTGACGTCGTCGGCACGGAATCCGAAGCCCATTCGCTTGGCAGTCTTGATTTTCGACGTCATGATGTATTGTTTCATTATGGCGAGGTCGGTCTGCATGACCATCTCGTAAGGAGGGACGAGCGGGTTTTCCTCGACAGCGTATTTGAAGGCCGTCTCGGCAATCTTGCGCCAGCACTCGCGAGATAGTTGCTGGTTGCCGTATTGAGAGACTCCCATGTTGCGTTGCCTCTTGCCCTCGACGAAGAAGGCGGACTCGGCGTTTATGAAGACACGCGCGACGAGGTAGCCTCCGTCTTCCTCACGATCGTATTTGAAAGAATCGGCGAGGAAGTTGTAGACGTGGACAGTGCCGACGAAAGAGCGTGAGGTCTGTGAGGTGACGTATTCGGACTTCATGGCTTCGTGGTCGCGGTCGAACTGGAAGACATCGGTGAGCTGTACGAAGACGAGGACATCGGCATCGAGAGTGAAGACGCCGACGTGGCGGGCCCGACGCTCGAAAGAGACATTGACTTGCGGGTCGAGCAGCTCGCGGTATTCGGCAGCGAGTTCCTCAAGGACGGAGCACAGGGATTCGAACTTGAGATTTACCGCCGTCTCGACAGCGCGGCGGGTAGCGGCTTGAGGAGTGAGGGTATTGACGATCGCGTTGCGGAGCCTGGTGTTCATGGTGCTGCTTGTGTTTTTAGGTGTTTGATTTGTGGGTTTTTAGTCGAGGAGTGCGACCTCGAGGATGTTGCGCGTCGCAGGTGTCACCTTGGCGCGGTCGTCGGGGCGGAGACCAACGAGGCAGAGGATTTGCCCCGAGGCGGAGGTGAGGATCGTTGTGGCTTCTTTTTGCGGAATGCTCATCTTGGCATCGACGAAGAAGTCGGACAGTTTCTTCTCACCACGCATGCCGAGGGGACGGAAAGCGTCGCCGCGTCGCCAATGGCGGAGTGTGAGAGGATATGTTACACGATCGGCGTCGAGATGTATGACACGAGGGTCGCGAGAGACCTTGAACGCTTCGGGGATCGGGAAGTGGCGGAGACGGACGTGCGCGGGGGCGAGGAGCTCGACATCGTCGGCATGGGATTGGATGAGAGTCTCGGCATCGGGAGAAGAGGAAAGGGGAAGTATGATGACCTCGGCGCGGTCAACGACGGCGCGGTGGGAGGAGGAGAGGAAGGTGCGGCCGCTTTGGGCGAGGGAGACGCACCGGGCGGCATCGTCGGTCTGGGCTGGAGAGAAACCGAGCGGGGAGAGGATCTCGAAGAGGAAAGGCTCGGGTGAGGGTTGACGGCGGAGGGCGTCGGCCTCGATATGCGTCGAGCCGTCGGGGGCGCAGGAGACGTGGCGGGATATGAAGTCGGCGAGGGCGGCATTGAAGATGTCGTAGACGGCTTGGAGGTGACGCGCATTGGACCTCATTGTTGGGAGGAGGGATGGGTTGATGGACTTGAGCGCGGGAATGACGTGGTGGCGGATGCGGTTGCGCGCGTAGTCGTCGGAGGCATTGGTGCGGTCGGTGACGTATTGGAGGTGGTTGGCTCGGCAGTAGTCCTCGATATCGGCACGTGACATATCGAGCAGTGGTCGTACGACTCGGCCGTTGCGCTCTTTCATGCCTGTGAGGCCGCGCAGTCCGGTGCCTCTGGTGAGGTTGAGGAGAGTGGTCTCGGCATCGTCGTCGGCATGGTGGGCGACGGCGACGACGGGTATATGTTGGTTGTCAAGTAAGGAGAAGAACCAATCGTAGCGGAGCTCGCGTGCTGCCATCTCGATGGACAGGTGTCGTTCTTGAGCATAGGCGATGGTGTCGAAATTGGCGACGAAGAGCTGGACGTGGAGGTTGTCGCAAAGATTTCGGACGAAGGACTCGTCGGCATCGGACTCGTCGCCACGGAGGTGGAAATTGCAATGCGCGGCAACGCAGTGGTAGCCACGTCGGAGGAGGATGTGGAGCAGGGAGACGCTGTCGGCGCCGCCACTAAGGGCGACGAGGACGGGACGAGAGGGGTCTATGAGGTGGGACGTGAACATTAGACAAATATAGTGATTTTTAGCTGGAAAAGGAAGCGGTGGAGGGAGGAAAGCGGAGGCGCGGAGGGAGGAATTTTCACTGCGGCGTCCAGAGCATATCGAGGTGTGGCAGTCCCTCGTAGATGTAGGGTTCTGAGGTGGCACGGAAACCGACTTTCTCGTAGAAGCCTCGCGCCTGATCTTGGGCGTGGATTTGGACGGCGTGGGCGTTCAGTCGTTCGACGGCGAGGCGCAGCCCCTCACGAACAATCATCTCGCCGTAGCCTTTGCCTCGTTCGGTTGTTATGACGCGCCCGATGGAGATGTTTGGGATGTTGGTCACGCCAGCAGGGCATACGCGGAGCATGGCGACAATCTTATCACCGCGTGTCAGCCAGACATGGATGCATACCTGATCGTTGAAATCGAGGTCTTGATAGACGCAGTTTTGCTCATTGACAAAGACTTGGCTGCGGACATGGAGGAGCGAGTATAGCTCATTGAGAGTCAGCTCGTTGAAAGACTTGACATGAAGATTCAGCTCGTTCATGGAAGAAAATTAATCGTTAAGAAAATTTCTTTTCAGTTTACCCGTCTCGGTACGTGGTATTTGGTTGACGGAGACGATATGCTTTGGCCTCCAATAGCGAGGGAGCAACTCGTCGCACGCAAGGCGCGCATGGTCGACATCGCCACCTTCGAGGACGAGAGTCACGGCTTGCCCGAGCCTCTCATCGGGCTTCCACGTCACGACATATGGCACGTCGATACGTCCTTCGAGAAGACGCTCGACCTGCTCGGCCTGGATTTTTATTCCGCCGGAACAGATGACATTGTCCGCCCTGCCGAGAATGCGGAACCTCCGGGAACCGTCGGGACAGGTCGTCAGTTGGGCTATATCGTTGGTTGTCAGCGTCTCGGCACATACGGCAGGCGCAGAAATGACGAGGCAGCCGCGACCATCGAGCGAGACATCGACACCCTCGAATGGCGTATACCAATCGCTGGCATCGTCGCCGCTAAGACGTCGGAGGGCGATGTGTGAGAGCGTCTCGGTCATGCCGTAGGTGCTCCATACGGCATTGGGCATCGTGCGAAGGATCGCCGCCAAACCCTTGTCGACAGCCCCCCCGCCGATAATGACATTGGGAATTTGGCAGAAGAGACGTTTCTCGTCGGGCACTCGCATGGACTCCCACGCCTGCATCGGCGTGACGGCGGCGAAATCGGGGACCTCAGTAAGCGTCGCCAAGGGATGAGCGCACGGCTCGACACTTATGAGACGAAGACCCCACGTCAACGCCCTGACAACCATCATCTTACCAGCTATATAGTCGAGAGGGAGGCAGAGCAGGGCGCTATCGCCATGGTTGAGACGCAGAAATTGGCACGTTATCTTGGCACTCGCCATCATGCGGCATTTCTCGGCATCCATGAGCTTTTGCGCGCCGGTCGAGCCACTGGTCTTGACACGGACGGTTGGGCCGTCGCCATTCCATTCGGAGAGGAAATCGTCGAGCGTCATTTGCCGGGAGAGAAATAGAGACGTTCGCCGCGGATGTCGAGCGGCATCGGGAGATTCTCGACGAAAAGCTGCCCCGTGCCGAGCCCCTGTGGCATCATATCGGGCGCATCGTAGATGGAAGCCGCGAGATGGGCAATGGCATTTAGACCGACATTGCTCTCCAACGCGCTGGTTATCCATGACTCGACACCCCTTTCGCGAGACAACTCGACCCACTCCTTGGTGCCTGCTATTCCGCCGTGGAGCGTTGGCTTGATGACGAGATATTTTGGGCGGATGGAATCAAGAAGCCTGCGCTTGTCGTCGGGCGACGAGACACCGATCAGCTCCTCATCGAGGGCTATGGGGATTGGCGACTCCTGGCATATTCTGCTCATGGCATCCCACTGCCTCTGCCTGATGGGCTGCTCGATGGAGTGGATGGCGAACGGGGCGAGGCGGTTGAGACGCCCGAGGGCGTTATCGGGAGAGAAAGAACCGTTGGCGTCCAGCCGCAACTCGATACTCTTGTCATATTTATCTCTCAGAGCCTCAATCATTTGAAGTTCATGATCGAAATCGATGCCGCCGATCTTGATCTTGATGCACTTGAAGCCCTGCGACACCTTATCGTCCATTCGTCGCATCATCTCGTCGAAAGAACCCATCCAAACGAGCCCGTTGATCCTTATGCCCTCCTCACCTCGGGCGAAGGGGGTGTCGCTGAGGGCGACAGAGCCACCTCGGCTCAATTGCCACATGGCACTCTCGATGCCAAAAAGAATTGACGGATAAGGTCTTAGAGCCTCATAGTCGACAGTCGCCGTCTGTCTGAGATCATCAAGGACGGCGAGGAGGAGCATGTCGTATTGATCGTCGTCGAGAGCATCGACAGAGAGGTCGGGCAGCGGCGAACACTCCCCCACCCCTTCGGCACCTGGCATACGGTCGTCGGTTATTCGGACAAGGCGGATGGTGCGCATCGTGTATGAGCCTCGGCTTGTCGTGGCCGGCTGCTTGAACTTGAGGACACGCCTCTCGACAATGGTATGGAGCATAACTGTATTAGGGGAAGTGAGGATATTTGTCGAAATCGGGCTTGCGTTTTTCGAGGAAGGCGTGACCGCCCTCTTGTGCCTCGTCCATGGTGTAGTAGAGCATTGTGGCGTCGCCAGCCAGTTCTTGGATGCCAGCCTGGCCGTCGAGCTCGGCATTGAGGCCTGCCTTGATCATTCGGAGCGCGAGAGGCGAGTGTTCCATCATTCGCTCTGCCCACGCCACGCAGGTGTCCTCAAGCTCGGGCAAAGGCACAACCTTATTGACAAGCCCCATGTCGAGGGCCTCTTTGGCGGAATATTTCTCGCAGAGGAACCAAATCTCCCTCGCCTTCTTCTGCCCGACGATACGTGCGAGATATGAGGCGCCGAAACCGGCATCGAAACTGCCGACGCGAGGTCCAGTCTGCCCGAAAATGGCGTTTTCGGAAGCTATGGAGAGATCGCACATGACGTGGAGGACATGTCCGCCGCCGATTGCGAAGCCATTGACCATGGCGATGACTGGCTTAGGGAGTCGGCGGATTTGCATCTGGACATCGAGCACGTTGAGGCGCGGCACGCCATCGGAGCCCACGTAGCCGCCACGTCCCTTGACATTCATGTCGCCGCCAGCGCAGAAGGCGACATCGCCTGCTCCTGTGAGGATTACGACGCTAACGTCTTGCGCCTCGCGGCAATAGCTGAACGCCTGGCTCATCTCCCACGTCGTAAGCGGAGTGAAAGCGTTGCGCCAACGCGGGCGGTTGATGGTGATCTTTGCGATGTGGTTGTACTCCTCGAAAAGGATCTCCTTAAAGTCGAAACCTTCTATTTTATGCCATTCCCTGTTCATGTGGATATATGTGTATAAGTCAGCTATTTAAGACAGCGACGCAAGTTGGTTGTAATATTCGTTGAGCGCATTCTGATCCTCATCCATCGAGGTGAAGACCTCGAGGAGGCGCGGCTCGTCGGCATCGTCGGCAAGCAACCATTCCGCGCCTGCGAGAGCGGACTCTATGTCATTTGCCGAGAGGTAGCCCACGCCATTTTGCGCACAAGCCCCTTGGGCGTTGGCGGCATGTTGCCCCATGACTATACGGTCACGCGCGTTGCTGTCTTTGAGACCCGCGAAGCGGCTGAAGATGCCGCCGCCATGGTTGTTGAGGAGCAAAATCCTTAGATGACCATCGACCTCGCCATTCCACAGGGCGTTCTGATCGTAGAAGAAGCTGAGGTCGCCGGTTATGCAGAGCGTCTTTCGACCACGATTGACGACGGAGTAGCCGGCAGCCGTAGAAATTGAGCCGTCGATGCCGTTGATGCCACGGTTGCAGAGACACCTGGCGGCCTTGTCGCGCCAATTATTGTATGTTATGCAGCCCAGACGGACGGTGGAGCTGTTGGCGTACTGGATGTCGAACTTCTTGGTCAGGGGCATGACGCGGCCCAGCACCTGGAGCTGCGAGTAGGGCATGTTGGGAGCGATCTCGCGGCTGCCAAGTTCGGCGAGCCTGTATAGAGAGTCCCACCATACCATGTAGTCGCCATCCAGTTCCTTGATTTTCTTGGCGATATTGTCGATGATGGCTTGCGGATCGCACTGCGCGACCATGACAGTATTCATGAACACGTCGGTCAGCTCGCCATCGGCATTAACCAAGATGGTTTCCGCCTTGTTGCATTGGCGGAGATAACGTTTCAGCTCCTTGCTGACGACATGTCCGCCTATGTAGAGGATGGTGTCAGGCGTGAATGTAGCCTTATCGGTCAGGTCGTCGATTTTCGCGTTCCTCTTGAGGGCGTAGACCATCTCGTTTGGGAAGCAGGATCCTATCTTCTGGTTCGAGAGCGGCTCGAAGAGGACGGGCCACTCGCCCCTAATCTGTTTGAGACCATCGAGCGCGGTGGTCGTCTGGCCGATGACGATCATTGGTCGTTTGGCTGCCAGCATCTTATCAGCCACACGGCGTGCCACATCGTCGCCGCTCGGCTGGTCGAGCTTACAGACGCGCTCGGAGGGGAGAAATTGGGCATGGAACTCGTAGAACGGCTCGCGCACAGGCACATTTATGAGGACTGGTCCCTTGAGACCTGCCGTGGCGGACATGAGAGCCTCGTTGATAAGGCGGTTGGCGTGCCATTTATCTTCATCGGTCTCGCCTTCGGGGAGTGAGACGGTCTTCCTGACCATGCAGCCAAGCGCATTGGGCTGCGGCATGGTCTGCCCGTCGAGCTGCCCTATCCAAGCCGCCGGGCGGTCAGCGGCTATGACGATGACGGGAGCGCGCTGGTAGAACGCCTCGGCTACGCCCGGGGCGGCGTCGAGGATTGCCGATCCGCTGGTGACGCACAAGACGACAGGCTCGTAGCCGAGAGCCTGGCTTACGCCGAGGGCGAAGAAAGCGGCAGAACGCTCGTCGGTCACGGCATGGCAGACGACACCGGCCTCATTGAGGTTGTGGCAAATAGGCGCATTGCGGCTGCCAGGGCACGTCACGGCGTGTTTCACGCCATGGGCTATGAGGAGAGCCGTGAGCGTATTGATTGCAGGAATGTCGGAAAACATGATTATGCGATGGATAGGTTAGAATATCAGACGTTTTATAGTCAGTCGTTTGGCGGCAGCTTCAGCGGCTTCGGCCGTGACATCGGAGTCGGGCATGAGCCCGACTCCCGAGTAGAGCCTTGCGCCGTCGGGCGACATCTTGACGCATCGGATGGTGACGTAGATGTCGGCATCGCCGTCGTGGCTTATGACGCCCGCCAGACCGCTGAAATACTCGCGGTCGGCGGACTCGATGGATAGTATGGCGTCGCGTGCTTCATCTTGCGGCATCCCGCACATGGCGGGCGTAGGGTGGAGAGCCGTGGCTACATCCCATGCGCTGACGCCCTTGAGCATCCGGGCGCGGAAACGCGTGCGGAGATGTGAGAGCGCGCCAGCCTTGACGGTCTCAGGGCCTTCGATTTTGAGACAATCTGTTTTCGTTGCGAGACGCTCCTCGACGAAACGCGCCACCACGGCATGCTCGCGCTTATTCTTCTCGTCCCAAGCTTTCTCGTCGGCGCGGAGCGTGCCGGCAAGAGCCATGGTCTGGACATTCATGCCATGGCTGCTGACGAGAAGCTCGGGCGTCGCCATGAGCCATACGTCGCCATTGGGAAGGGCGACGAGAGCCACGAAAGCGTCGGGGTAGGCGTCGCAAGCGCGTCGGAAAAGGGGCATCGCACAGGGGCGGATGTCGCGGTCGAGATCCTCGTGGCTCGCTATGACGACCTTTTGGAGCTTGCCCCCGACGAGCATTTCGCGGGCGGCGAGGAAGTTACGTTCGAAATCGCCATTGTCGGCGCGCCACAGACCGGCGACACCGCATGTCGGGGCATCGTCGGGTGACGGGAAAATTAAGGGCTGCGCATCGCCATGGAAGAAAAGCGTCGGGTGGCCGCCCATGGCGTCGAACGGGGCGATGACGAAGCCGCTCCGTTGGTCGAGATTGACCACATTGGTCAGCACCTCGGGACGTGAAAAGATGGCTCGGCAGGATTGTTGCTCGGGCATGCGCCAGATGGCGAATGATGAGAGGTTTTTATTTTCTTCCATGGTTGCTACTTCCGCAAAGATAGCCATTTTGGTGTCTTATTATGGCGATAAGAGCCTACGGGTATGGTCGCAAAGGGGGTGATGTGGGTAAAAGGCTATCAACCATCATCATGTGGCGTATGGTAATGGATTTTTAACGAGAGTTTAAAACGGGAGGAAGGTGAAAGAGCTGAAAGAGAGGGCATTTTAAGGGGGCTTGAAACACAGGGTGTTACAACTTTATTTATTTTTGCATTTTCCGAGTGTGGACGAGGCGGCAGCCATATCGTTATCGCACAGAGCATTACAATAGACCAATTCATCCAAGAGCGAGATGCCCAAGATAATAGATCGGATCCAGCCGCTCGCCGAAAGCGGGAGTAGTTGGCTGGTCGCCAAAATAGGACAGCGTTATTTCGTCATTCTGCTCAGCCTGCTCGTAGGCGTGGCAAGCGGCCTTGCCGCTGTCGTGTTGAAGCACGCCATAGCGTTCGTCAAGGGCTTCGTCGACGGCTTCGCGTCGCTCAACTACAACCTACTGCTTCTCATAAGCCCAGCCATCGGCATCCTGATATCGTGGCTGCTGGTGCGCTACGTGATACGCGCCCCACTGGGACACGGCATCACGCAGATCTTGTACGCCATATCGCAGACGGGCAGCTCGCTGCGCAAGCACCACATCTACTCGTCGATACTCACGTCGTCGTTCACCATCGGTTTTGGCGGATCGGTGGGCGCCGAGGCACCTATCGCGTTGACGGGAGCAGGCATAGGCAGCAACATTGCCAAACTGTTCAAGCTCGACTATAAGACAGTCACGCTGCTCATGGCGTGCGGCGCTGCAGGCGGCCTGGCGGGCGTCTTCAAGGCCCCGATAGCGGGCGTCGTCTTCACGCTTGAGATCTTGATGCTGAACCTGACCATGGCGTCGATGGTGCCATTGATGATAACGGCCGTCGTCTCGACCTCCGTGACGTACTGGTTCATGGGCAACGACGTGGAATTTCCGATGAGCCGCATCAGCGAATTCTCGTTGTCCAACATACCGTTCTACTGCCTTCTTGGCATCTTCGCCGGCCTTGTGTCGCTGCTGTTCGTGAAGTCCATGTGGTTCACGGAGAAGAAGATGGGCAAGATTAAGAACCTGTGGGTCAAGTGGATTGTCGGCAGCTCGATATTGGGCGTGCTGATATTCCTGCTTCCGCCTCTGTATGGTGAGGGCTACGCGTCGATAAGCCAACTGTTGCAGGGCAATGCTGCGGAGTGCATCGTCGGGTCGCCCTTGGAGTCGTTGCTTGGCAGCTCGACAGTCTCGATATTGATATACGCGGGCATCATATTGCTGCTCAAGACATTCGCCACAGCAGCCACGACGGGTGCGGGTGGCGTTGGCGGCACATTCGCTCCATCGCTGTTCATGGGCGCGTTCACGGGCTTCTTCTTCTCGCATGGTTTGAATACGGCATTTGGTCTCGACCTGCCAGTCACGAACTTCACTCTCGTCGGCATGGCCGGCGTGATGGCCGGCGTGATGCACGCCCCGATGACCTCGATATTCCTCATAGCGGAGATCACTAACGGCTACGCCCTGCTGCTGCCACTGATGGTCGCGGCCACGTTGGGTCACGTGACGATGTCGTTCTTCGAGCCACAGAGCGTCTACACCAAGCCCCTGGCGGACAAGGGCGAGCTTCTCACGCACAAGAAAGACAAGACAGTCCTGACGCTCATGCACTTAGACCGCGTCATAGAGACCGGATTCTCGCCCGTCAGGGGCGACGCCACCCTTGGCGACCTGATAAAGCTCATAGCCCAATCGGACAGGAACATATTCCCCGTGGTCAACTCGCGCGACGAGCTGATAGGCGTCGTGCTGCTCAACGACATACGCCCCATCATGTTCGACCGCGAGAGGTATGACACCACGGCTGTCCGCGAGATAATGGTCATCCCGCCGGCGTTCATCGCCACGGACGAGAACATGGAGAGCGTCATGGAGAAATTCGAGACGACGGGGGCATGGAACTTGCCCGTCGTAGACCACCGCAAGTACGTGGGCTTCGTATCCAAGTCGAAGATACTCACGGTCTACCGACGCGTCTTGACCCACCTGTCATACGAGTAGAAAGAAAAAGAAAGATGAGAAGATTCTTCCTCAGCATATCAATTTTGGCGATAGCCGCCATGACGGCCACGGCCCAGACGCGGCAAGAGAAAATAGCCGACGCCATAGCCCTCTTCAACAGCTGGAAGTATGACGACGCACGAGTGTCGCTGTCAAGCATCGTGACGGATACAGACCGCGACCCGAAGATCAACTTCTACCTTGGAGCCGCCGAGTCCATGTCGGGCGTCGACACCGACGACGCCATCCGCAGGCTCAGACTGGCTCAGGCGCGCAACTTCATGAAGAACGACGCCAACCTGTACCTCGGGCGCGCCTACCAGCTGACATGCGACTACGAGCAAGCCCGCACGGCACTCGGCAAGTTCCTCGCCACACCGACGACCGACGCGAAAAAGAAGTTGGCGGAGCAGTTTGACGCCGAATGCGCCGCAGCGACACAGATAGCGAGCAAGATATTCAACGTCAAGGTGGTAGCCAAGACAACGTTGCCGAAAAAAGAGATCTTGTCGGCCTACGGAATCTCGAAAGAGGTCGGCTCCTTGTGCCACAATGCGGATTTCTTCCAAAGCGACATAGACCCCGACGGGCTGATGTATACGACGGAGCGCGCCGACGCGGCCTATTTCGCCCTGCCCGACGACTCGGGACGCGACAAGCTGATGAAGATGGAGAAACTCATTGGCGGCTGGGGCGACATGACGCGACTTCAGGGCGTCGACTCGGAAGACGCGGCAGACGACATAACGCCCGTCTTGATGACAGACGGGCAGACGCTCTACTTTGCGTCGAACAGACTCGGCGGCATGGGCGGATATGACATATTCCGCAGCACATACGACCACGAGACACGCACATTCTCTGAACCCGTGAACATGGGCGTGCCATTCAACTCGCCCTACGACGACTTCCTCTTCGTGCCGGACGAATTCACGTCGAGGGCTTGGTTTGCCTCGAACCGCGAGACGCGGCAAGACGACACGCTGACGGTCTACCAGATCGTATGGGACGACACAGTGATACGCTCCATGGCCCAGACGACGGACGAGATACGCCAGGCATTGGCATTGGCAGTCGACAAGTCGGCAGGCGAGGCAGTGACGGCATCGGCAGGAGGCGGCGCAGCGGCTGCCGCTTCGGTCAAGAGCCGCAAGAAGATCAAGGACGAGTTCCGCCTCGTGGTGTGCGACACGCTGACCTACACGCAGTGGGAGCATTTCAGGAACCCGCAGGCGGCATCGACATACAAGATGGCGTTGGCGGCATCGGCAGAAAAGGACAGCACGGTGAAGCTGATGGCAGCGCAGCGCAAAGAGTTCATGGCATTGACCTCGAGCCTTGAGCGCAACGCCAAACTGCAAGACCTGCTCCAGACGGAACGCAACCTTTACGCCCTCGACGACGAGATTGCCGACAAGACCGAATCGGCGCGCAACGCGGAGCTGCGCACATTGGCGGAGCTTATATCATCGGGCAAATATACTCCGCTGTGTTCCATTAAGATAGGAAAGAAAAAAGAGGACAAGAGAGCCGCAGCGCAACCATCGACATGGCTTACTCCCGAAGCGTTCAGCACCTACTCGCCCGTGTTCTTCACCGAGGCGAGAGCCAACGAGGACGACGACATCATGGACATCTTGTCGGAGACGGAACGCAAGAGCATCATGTTGCAGGACAGCCTGTTGGCATGGACACAGATCGTCACCATGGAGGCAGACAAATCGGACACAGAACACGGAGAAGAATTGAGACATAAAGCGCAAGCTCTGGCAATAAAAGCCTACGACGCCAAAAGCTCCACATACGAGGGAGCCGCGGCACGCCTATTCCCAACCATCAAAGGATATGACACTCAAGAGCTTGGCGAACTATACGACAAAGCCCACGCCCTGTGTATAGCCATTGAGGCACAGACTCCTACAGAAGACCCCGTGGCACCCCACAGGAGGGCGGCGACAGCATACGAGCGTTGCCTATCGCGCTACGCAACACACGCGTCAGGCTCATTCCCCTTGCCAGAGGGCGAGAACACCATCGACCTTAAAGGCACGAAGAAACAAGAGCCCAAGGAAGTCGAGACGGCGAGCAACACCACCTCGACGCCCGAACCAGAACCCGAATGCGAGACCCCACAAGACGTGACGACGCACGAGCCTGAGCCAGAGGGCATCCCCGACCCCACACCTGGTGACGCCGAAGAGCCAAAGACCGAGACCAAACCAACCGAAACAGCAACGGCCGAGCAACCATCGGCACCGCAAGAGATCAACTACCGCATACAATTGGGCGTCTTCCGCAACAAGCCCGTGGCGCTGGCCAAGCTGCCCGACCCGTCGGCCGTGACGACACTCTTCCTTGAAGAGCGCAACCTGACGCGCTACTATTACGGCGGCTACGCCACGCAAGCCGACGCCAAAGCGAACCTCGACGCCGTACACTCGGCAGGCTTCGACGGAGCATACGTCGTCAAGGCGCAATAGGACCACCGCACCAGAGAGAGAAAGCGAGAGACAAAGACCTCAAGATGGCTCAGATAGACATGCTTCACGGCCCGCTCGGGCGGAAGATATTGCTGTTCGCCTTGCCACTGGCGGCCAGTAGCGTACTGCAACAGATGTTTAACGCCGTCGACGTGGCGGTTGTCGGTCGCTTCGCCAGCAGCGAGGCATTGGCGGCCGTCGGCAGCAACTCGCCCGTCATAAACTTGCTGGTGAACCTGTTCGTAGGCATATCGATGGGTGCGAACGTCGTGATTGCCAATTATTTGGGGCAGAAAAATGACGCAGGCGTGCGCAGGGCTGTCGGCACGGCGGGCGTAGTGGCCCTTGCAGGCGGATTTTTCCTGATGCTGTTGGGACTTACCGTCGCGCGCCCAATCTTGGAGCTTATGGGCGCGCCGGACAACGTCATCGACCTTGCCACGCTGTACCTCAGGATCTACTTCCTCGGGATGCCGTTCATCATGGTGTTCAACTTCGGGTCTGCCATTTTGAGGAGCATGGGCGACACGCGGCGCCCGTTGCTGTGCCTCATCGTCTCGGGCGTCATCAACACGATATTGAACCTCGTGCTGGTCATAGGCTTCGGGCGCGGAGTCGATGGCGTGGCGATAGCCACGGTGGCGGCCAACATTGTCAACGCCGTCATGGTCGTCTGCATGCTGAGGAGAATAAAAGGGCCTACGCGGCTGGACTATTCGGCACTGAGGGTGTCGGGCGGAGAGCTGAAGAAGATGCTCCAGATAGGCGTTCCCGCAGGAGTCCAGGGCATGGTGTTCTCGTTCTCCAACGTCGTCATCCAGTCGGCGGTCAACGGCTTCGGATCGGCTGCCATGGGAGGCTCGGCAGCCGCCTTGACGTACGAGCAGTTCTGCTATTTCTTCATGTCTGCATTCTGCGGGGCGGCTGTGACGTTCGTAGGTCAGAATTTCGGCGCGGGCGAGAAAGAGCGTTGCCGCCGGGTGTTCAAGATCTGCATGATCATGGCGGTTGGCGTGACGGCGGGATTGAACATTACGATTGTGGTGTTCAGGGAGTTCTTCACGTCACTTTTCTCGACCGACCCCGAGGTCATAGAGTTCGCGTCGGTGAGGATGCTTACGGCATTATCGTTCCAATGCCTGGCTAGCTCGTATGAGGTGAGCGGGTCGGTGCTTAGGGGCATGGGGCACTCGTCGTTGCCGGCCGTGATGACTGTTTTCGGCACGTGCGTATTGCGCCTGCTGTGGGTGTATCTGGCGTTGCCGCTTCACCCGACGTTCGGGTTCTTGATGGCCGTGTACCCGATATCGTGGGTGGTGACGGGCACGATGGTCGTCACCGCATATCTCAGGATACGGCGCAAAGAATTGTAGAGAAGGGAATTACAGAAAACAATAAGCGGTCAGAGGTGTAGACCTCTGACCGCTTATTGTTTTCTCATGGCGTCAAGTGGATAGCAAAAACCGACAAGTTTCACAACTCATCGGTAAAATCATTAAACCAAATAAAACTCTAAAACTATGAAAGTATCACCACAGAGATTTATACAAACTACGTGCCAAAGTAAAGCCATGCACAAAAATTTATGGTAGGACAGGTAATAAAAAGGCCGGGACGCACGCTTTTGGAATGAAGAGGGAAAAGATGTAATTTAAATGCTTGGTTTTTGCAGACTTCAGTAAAAACCAATTTATTCCCCATTTATACTTTAATAATCATGAGTAAGGAACAGACTGCTGTGGAGACAGCGAAAAAGGACTTGAGGGTCAAGAACCTCGTCAAAGATTTTAAGTACTGGTATTACATTGTCGAGCTTGAGGGCATCGAGTACAGGGTGAAACTATTTGATTTTCAGAAAGAACAGAAAGAGCAGCCCGACATAATCAAATGCCTAATAAAGAAAACCCCCGACGGGGCGACGACAGTATTGCAGGACCAAATCCCACTCATAGCATCACGATACAAGGAAGGCTCGGTATATAAATTCACAATCAAGAAGAGCCAAGAGCGCAGCGGACAATATGACGCCTACGGCACTGAGGGCTTCAGATTTCACCTTAACAACCCGAGAGGAAAGTCGTACAGCGAGCGTCAGGTGGTGGCATGCAAGGTCATGAGCATTGACGGAATAAAGGTGAACGTGGAGGAAGAAGAGGTGGCGAAGCCCACAGAGGAGATAGTCACGGCGATGATAAGCCCCGACGCCTTACGCTCGATAGCCAGCTCGAGCAAGATCGACACGGCCGTCATAAAGATCATGACCAAGGCTTTCAGGAGTGAGCCACACTTCCATCATGCGCGCCAGAGCCTGAAGAACGGGCAGGCGGAGTGGCTGACGGAGGGCATAACCGTCTTGACGCAAAACATGGGCGGGTGGCTGACGGCCATGGACAAGCGACCGAAGTCCAACCACAGGAAACTTGCGCTCAACGAACTGAAAAGGATGTGCATTGACATCCTGGAGCATAGCGGACTCGTGACCGGCGACGCCGGCGGCGTAAGGAAGATGAGGGAGGCGTTGTCGGAGTGCATCAGATTGTGCGACGAATACAAGAGCGCGCTGCTGAAGATCAAGGAGAAAACGAAAAACGGGGAGCTCGCCATCGAGAGCTACAAGGCCGATTTGCTGTCGAGCCTCGAGCGGACGGGCTACGTATATGAGCCTGTCGGGCGACTTGGCACGCTGACCTGCGCCATGGAGCTTGACGACGACACGAGGGAGGACGTCATCCACAAGATGTTCGACATCTTGGCGTCGCGCCCATTGTCAGACTGGCAAGAGGAACCGCTCAGGGGCGCGCTGGTCAGGATGCTGTCGACCTACGCCGACACGCAGGCGGACAAGGCGGACAGGGTCATGGACTTGTCGCTCGGGCAGAACAAGGCGGTAGTGTCCGACACGGCGCGCGCCTTGGCAATCGTCATGATGCTGACCGACGAGACCGACGAGATGGTCAACCGTCACGAGGTGATGTCGCGACTATGCAGATACTCCACTCTTTTCCAGACTAATTTGTCGGCATCGCTGAACAACAAGGCGTATGGCAACTTATTCGGCATCAACGAGATAAAACTGCCGTTCAGCTGGTCGGATCTGAAGAGCAGCACCGACGTTTTGTGCTTCAAGGTTTCGCAGTCGCTGACTCCGCAGCCCGACGCCGAGAGCCGCCTCTATGAGGGCAGGCGGGCGAGCGTATGCGTGGCAGGCAACAACATCACGATATTGCCTGCCGTGAAAAAGAACCAGATGAGAGACGCCTTCCCCGAGGGGCTGACCCCTTGGCGCGACATAAGGGTGAAAGTGGGGAGCAGAGACTACGTCCGCAGCGTGAAGGCAGACACCGACGACATCCAGGAGCTGCGCCAGATGTGGCGCGACGTGGAGGACAGCCTGCTCGACACGCAAGACGACACGCACCACATGGCGCAAGTGACGATGCCGCGGCGCACGAAACTGATGGTCGAAAAGGGCGACAAGGTGACTATAAGGGTCACGGGCAGCACAGGCAAGACCGACAAGAGCGGCAACCCGCTGTTTCGCGCCGTCGTGGTGAACGATCACCTGAGGGGCGAGGGCGTATTGTCGCCCCGCGACATCGTGCACTACAACGTCATCTACGCCCACCACAGCAATTTCCTTGACCACAACGGCAACCAGCTGCTGCTCAAGGCGACAGTGGAGGACGTCAGCGAAGACGGAGCCGTCAAGTTCGACTTGATGAAAGACGTGGACGCTTTCGTGGGACAGTTCGCCAAGGAATTTATCGACGGAGACCAGATACTCTGCCGCATGACGATACCAAGCAAATACGGCAACCTGCTTATCAGCGAGGATGGATTCTCTCTGATGGTGCCCTTTGGCGACGACACGCCACAGATGACCAACGGCGACCTTGTATGGGTGACGGTAACTGACGCATACATGAACGGCACCGTCCGAGCGGATTTCGCAGGATTTGCCGACGAGGGGGAGACGCTGTCAGACAGCGAGTGCTTCCACAACCTGCTTCTGTCATACTCCGAGGGCAAAGTGTTTGAGGGTGAAGAAGACGATGCTGAAAACGAGAATGAGGACTTGGACGAGGAAGACGAGCAGAGCCGCGACGACCTTGACCGCGACGAGGTCATGGAACTGATGAACATTGTCGACCGTCAGAGCACGATAGAGAGCAACAGGGCGCAGACGTTCAGCATGCTCGCCGTGGCCCGTCTGCTGGCCATAGTCATTGACGACCAGCCTAAGGCGATGGAGTATCAGGAGCGCATGGCGTTGATCTCGATGATGGACAGCTACGCACGTAACCAGTGGATAGACCCCGACGATTTCGACCGCCATTACAGCAGGAGCATCGGGATGATGGCGGGCAACCCCGACATGGAGGACCACGCCATGCGCCTGTTCTGCCTGTCGCGCATTGAGAAAGGCGGATCGGAGCAGAAGATCTTGGACATCACAAGGCAGAAAGCCGGAACGCTGACGGGCAACGTGGCCCGCCTGGTGCTGGCGTATAACATGTCGGACGGATTCTCGCTGACATCGGTGAGGAGGGAGATAAAGGAGAAGATTAACGCTCTGCTGAGCATCAAGAGCCGCGACGAGAGCGAGAGAGAACACATGGGCGAAGAGGGGCCGACACAAGAGTTCAAGGAGAGCATCGTCTTCCCGCCCAACAACAACATGCGCCCCGACATCATGCGTCAGATGACAAAGATCTTGACCGTCATATGCGGCATGATGAACTCCAAGGGCGGCAGGCTGCTGGTAGGAGTCAACGACTCGGGCATGGCCGTTGGTTGCGAGGCGGACTTCAAAGAGCTGTCCCACACGGAGAATTATGATGAGCAGAAGGCGCGCGACCTCATGAGCAACTGCTTCACAAACTTCATGAGCGAACATATGCCAAAGATGGCATCGCTGTACGCCGACCAGAGCTTCGAGTTTCACGGCGGCCGCTGGGTTTTCGTCGTCGACACGCGCCCCACGCCTGTCGTCATGGACGTCGACGGCGATTGCTACAGGAGGGTCGGAGCCTCGACTCGCAAGATGGACGAGAACGAGAAGAAGGTGGTAATGGAGCTGAAGTCAGAGAATGTGAGGATGTAGAGGCTCCTTAAAATGTCCATCACCCCAAAAAGGCTGGCGCCAGATGTCTGACGCCAGCCTTTTTTGTGGATATATATATTTCCTTTAGTTCTTACCGATTTTCTTGAGGTCCTTTTGCAACAGGGCATCGGGAGCCTTGGGGGTGACCATGTGGTAGTCGAAGTAGTAGATTTGGGAGTCGTCGGCGCCCATAAGCATCTTGTAGCAACGCGTCTTGCGGTTCTTCTCGGGTCCCACCTTGTGGAGGATCACGACATCCTTGCGCTTCACCTCAAGAGCCTCGCGGACTTCAGACTCATTGACAATACGGAAGTTGTAGGGATATACCTTGCGGATGGCACCCTCGGTCTGGATGGAGCTTTCGAGGTCGGTCTTGACGAGGTAGAGCGTCTTTTGCGCAAGGGTTTGGCTGTTCTTGTTGTACATGAGCAGCGGCGTGTCGGAGATGAGGGATGGGTTGGCCCTCATGGTCTCGACATGATGGAGGATGAAGCGGAGGAAAGCGGGAAGTTTGTAGACCCACCTCTGGTCGGTGGCGGACTTGTAGGCGAGGGGCACAGAGATGAGGTCGGGCATGTCCTTCAGCCTGGTTTTGGGCTTTCCCCTGAGGAGGCTCAAGTAAGTATATTCGGCTTTCGACTTGTCGTCAAGGTAGGTGACGGTCGTCGTGAGGAGGAAAGTGTATTGCGGGTCAGAGCGTTTTTTCTCGAATTCGGAGCGAGTGATGTAGCCTACCTCGGTAGGCCAGTTGTCGTCCATATCTTTCTTGATGGCCATGTTGAAGTCGCTGAACATGTTGTCATCGAGGACGACGAGGGTCTTGGTCTTGTAAAATTCGTCGTAATTCTCTGGCTTTGGGGTGCATTGCTGGGCGGATGCCTGGAGCATCGGGAGCAGCATGGCGATGATGAGCAGGAGAGTTTTTTTCATGTCGTTATGGTGTTTTGATTACTGGTCACGTTTTGTTTCTACGTTGCGCGAGGTGTTATTGTTGTGGGTTTTGCGACTCAGGCTCATGAGTGTTGGCTGAGGGGACGGTGTCGGCGGCGGCATCCGTTTGGCGCCTCTTGCGTCGCGTAAGTTTTTCCCAGTATTTGCGCATCAGCTCACGGAATGTGTTGAACTCCTCTTGGAACGAAATGCCGACACCCTGCGTCGTGGGCGACGTCTCGTAGATGACGTCGTTGTTGGAGTGGGTGTAGGCCTTGGCGCGGATGGAGCCTTGCTTGTTGAGTTTGACCTCGACGTCGAAGTCGCCTATTAGCGAGCCGTCGCCGTTAGAGTTGGCTGAGGCGTCGCGTCCGTAGCCGATGTTGCCGCTCAGGAGGATCTTGTTGTTGAGGACGCCCGTGGAGAGCGAAAGCTCATACTCCTCGTTGGTCACCTCGTCGCCAGGGCGATAGTTGACGCCGACGCCGATATTGCGGTCGTTTTGCGAGAAGAGCGACGAGAGCTGGTTGCTGAGCAGCTCGGAGGCCGTCGTGCCGAGGTAGCCGGTGCTCTGGTTGGCGGTCTGGCTGGATGCGTCCTGTGGGCTGTAGAATTTGTTTGCGAGGAGGAGGGAGAAGACCTGACGGTTCATCTCCTCCTGGGTGTTAACGTATTGGTCGAAAGTGTATTGGCTGAAGTTTTGCGAGGAGGGGATTTCTATGTCGAAACGGATGTCGGGGTTGGTCAGCTTGTTTGTCAGGATGATATTGCAATTGACGGGGACGCGACGTTTGAGGTCGGAATTGTCGTCGGCAGTACCTTGGACAAGGTCGTAGAGCGAAGCCTTGAGCTTGTATGTCGCCGTGAGGTCGATGATGGCGTCATATGGTCCGCCGTCCCATATTATTTTGCTGCCTTGGTTTATGGCGAATTGCTTGTTTATGATGTTCTCGAAAGAGAAGTTGTATAATCCGCTCTGGATTTGATAGTCGCCCTGCATGGTCAGCTGCCCGACGCGATCAATGCCGACGAGTATCTGTCCCTGCCCCCGACCCGTCAACTTGTTGTCTGTCTGCGGGTTGACAACGACGGTCATCTCAGCGTCGGGCGTGACGTGGATATTGAGATCTGCTGTAAGACCTTGCCCGAGGAGGTCGTTCTGCGCCTCGGTCTGTTCGTCTTGCTTCTTGAAGAGGATGTAGTCCTGCTTGCTGATGTCAGATTTCGCAGTCGGCTCGACGAAGAATGTCGTATTGGGGTCGGTTGTGGCATCTATGCCGATATGGATGGCGTCGGTGGGACCCGTTATGAGCATCTTACCCGAGCCGTAGATGGTGCCATAGTAGGATGGCGACTGCTGGGCTGTCGTCTGGAGAAGGAGGGTGTTATTGACGCCGAAATCGAGATGGTATCTGAGGCCAGAGAACATGTCGTGACTGATGTTCCCTGCGAAAACGGCACGTCCGCCTTGGTCGTCAGTGAATTGGATGTTGTGGAATACGAGGTCTCTTGGCGATATGGTTAGTGAGTCGTCACGGTCGATATGGTACGTCACGCCCGTCTGTATGACGCAGAAGTAGTTGTCATTGTTCATTCGGAGATCGGCATCGAGGGCAAGGTCGTCAAGAGGTCCATGGAGGCGGAGGCGACCAGTCGTCGAGCCACGCCATCGGTCTATGCAGGCGTCGAGATAGAAATTGAGAAAGCCAGTCGAGAGGCTGTCGATGTCGAAATGAAGGTCGAGGTACGAGGCAGGGATGTCGAGGAAACCTGTGGCTATGGCGCGCGGGTGGCCATCGGTCACGATAGCTATGCCTATGTCGGCACGCGAGTTTTCGGGCGACCACGTCGTCGTGAGGTCGAGGTGCTGGAGGTTGTCGCCATTGACGTAGAGGCTGTCGATGTATGCTTGCGTGAGGAGGCGAGGCGTGCCGAAAGCCGACGTCACATGGGCTGTGGCGTAGAGGTCGCCCTGGAGCGAGTATTTTGAGTCCGCATCGGTCTTGAGGAGTCTCTCGAGCTGTATGTTACTCAACGCGAGGTTGATGGTGTCTTGCGTCGACGATGAGGCTGTGCCGTCAGCTTGCAGCCAGTGGTCGGCCGATGCGATTCGGAACTTGTCTATATGGATCTTCTGCGGATCGAGCATGACGTTGCAAGTGTCGAGAGTCCACGTGTCGCCATCAATGGTCAACTGCGACTGGTCGATAGCCACAAGTGCCTGAAGCCCGCCACTTACATCATGAGACAGAGTCGTTTGGAAATTCAGAGTCCCACCTTGCCTATTGGAACCCGGCAGGTTCCAATCAGCGTCGGTCGTTATGATATTTTGCTCCGCCTCGGCGTTCAACATGAAGTTGTCAACCGTCCCAGCTATCGGGAATGAGGCGGTAGCCGCATGGAGACCCACGGTCATTGAGGTTTGGTCAAGCGTCGTGGCGGCTTGGAACTTGGTGAATGTCGTGCCGCCGAATGAGAGTGTATCGACATCAAGGCGTGCCCACATGGCGCACAATTGCGCATCGACATTGCCGCACGCCACAAGATTGTCAGACACTGCGACGGAGGGGGCGAACATGGCGGCCAGCTTACGCGACTGGGGTATGGAGATTTGGAATTGGGTCTGCCGGTCGGAGTGGGCGAAAGGTGCCGGATGGACGACAGCAGGCAACGCGTTAGAAAAATGAGCCTCCAGCTGCGCAGCTATGTCGGCAAAGGAGAGCGTGCCGGAAGCCGCGCCCTCAACAAGGTCAGACGTTATGGAGAGTGTACGCTGCCCGAGCGTGTCGGTGTCGAGCGTCGCTATAAGGTCGGGCGTCGCTATGGTGTCTTGCCGATTGGCGAGATACAGGTCGGCGACGTGGAGGTCGGCCTTGGCCGTTTGCGGGTTCAGCCCAAGAGTCTCGGCTCGGAGGCGGAAGACGGTCCATGCGTCAGGCGTGAAGACGTCCGAGGCGGGATGCCCGAGGCGCAGAGTGTCGGCCTGCATAGTCACAGAGGCGTATGGTATTGGGACGCTATGGTCAAGCTCAGCGATGGCAATCAGGTGCCCATAGACAGGGTCGTTGACATTGAGAAGGGCGTTGAATTGTTTGTGATCGACAACGCCATTGACTTGACAACTCGGCAGAGGCGTTTCAGGGTCAATATTGCCTGACAATGAGAGCTTTACTGTGGCGTAGTTGATGGCCTCGAGCGTCGTCGTGCCTTGCGCGCTGATGGCGGCGTCTATGCGTTGGATGGGGATGTCTGTATGGGCGGCAGGGCGAGCTTCTACATTGGCTTTCGTGTCGAAAGATATGTTTCCCCAGTTATCTTGCGTGTGGGCCGTAGCGTAGAGCGTCAGGTTGGCAAGTCGAGACGTGAGATTGGCACCGACAGAAGCCTCGCCACTCTTGTTGTCGAGGAGGGCGTTGGCGGACAGGTCGATGCTGTGATGCTCGAGAGGGGAAGGGATGGGGTTGTCGGTGCCAAAGAGTTGGACGAGGTCGGCGGGACTGATTTTGCCGTCGATAGTCAGGCGTCCCCAAGTCGGGATGGCATCGAGCCTGTCGATTTGGGCAAGGCCTGTGGCAGTCAGCCTCGTGGCGTCACCAACGTTGAGTTGCAACTTCTGTATATTGAGTATCTGAGCGTCGAGAGTGGCGTAAAGCGAGAGGCTCGTCTTCGGAGCTGGATGGTTGGACAGCAGGGTGAGGACTGACGGCGTGAGCAGGATGGAGGGGATCTTTACGACGGCCGACGAGACTCCCGCTGTATCGACAACGGCCATGATGGAGTCGATGCGCATGTGGCTGTTGTCGGCCGTCATTGTAGCATGGGTGACGGCTATGGTGTCGGCGCGCTGCTGGACTGTGGCCGTCAGGTTGACGTGCGTGTCGCCGTGGTCGGGGAGCCGTAGTGAGAGGTTTCTGACGTAAGCTGAATTGCTCTCGGAATTTATGATGAGGTCGTCAAGATTGATGTTGAGGTCTGCGACGTGGAGCGGCGTAGTCGTTGCGGGCGTATAGGTTATCGAGCCCTGCTTGATTTTGATGGAGTGAAGTGATAGGTTCGCGCCAGACGCGTCGTCCGTGTCGCGGGGGCTGAAGAACTTTTGGATGTTGAGCGAGCCGTCTTCGAGGGTCCAGATTTGGAGGTCGAGTGTGTCTACTTGCAAGAGGTCAAGTGTCGTGTGCGACGAGAGCAAGAGCGGAATGTTGACGTCGGCGAGGGTGCGGTTGATGGTCGCTATGGGTGTGGAGTCGGCGTCGGCGACACTGATGTTTGAGATCTGGACTGTCGAGAGGGGGAAATACCTGACGGCGTCGATGCTGAAGATTAACCCCGTGGACTGCGATAGTGAGCTGGCAATGGTGCGACCCGCCCACTTTTGGACTGGTCGCAACTGGATAAGGGCCATGCCGAGGAGGATGAGCAGTAAAACCGCCAAGGCCGTGACCCATATTGCCGTAAGTATCTTTTTGCTATATTTGCCCATTGTTTTGGACGGTAAGCCAACCCTCTGATGTCCATGGGTTTCGAGGTGGGTTGGCAAAAGTAGGTAATTTTTGACCGTTCGGATTCTTTTTGTGAAGACAAATGTCCACGTTGATTTTGGGTATTGAGTCGTCTTGTGACGATACTTCAGCGGCCGTCCTGGACGATGGCCGCGTCCTTTCTAATGTGACAGCCAGCCAGGCGGTCCACTTGCGCTACGGCGGCGTCGTGCCAGAGCTCGCCTCGCGCGCCCATGAGCAGAATATCGTGCCCGTTGTAGATAAAGCCTTGGCCGATGCCGGGATTTCCGCCGACGACTTGTCGGCAGTGGCGTTCACGAGGGGGCCGGGTCTGATGGGCTCTTTGCTCGTCGGCGTGTCATTCGCCAAGGGCTTCGCCATGGCACTCAATAAACCCCTCATTGAGGTCAACCACTTACAGGCACACGTGTCGGCCCACTTCGTCGTCGAGGAGGGCAAGGACCTTCCCGAATTCCCGTTCCTGTGCCTTCTCGTCTCGGGCGGCAATAGCCAGATTTTGCTGGTGAAAGATTATATGGACATGCAGATTATCGGCCAGACGATCGACGATGCCGCAGGCGAGGCATTCGACAAATGCGCCAAGGTCATGGGGCTCGGCTACCCTGGCGGCCCTGTAATCAACAAGTTGGCAAACATCGGCAACCCTAAAGCGTTCTCCTTCGCCCGTCCACACGTCAGCGGCTACGACTACAGCTTCAGCGGCCTGAAGACGTCGTTCCTTTACACCTTGCGCGACGAGCTGAAGAAGGATAGCGATTTCGTTGAGAAGCATAAGGAGGATCTGTGCGCCTCGCTCCAATACACGGTCGTAGATATTCTGATGAAGAATCTGATCAGGGTGGCCGTCGATCTTGGCATCAAGACTGTCGCCGTAGCTGGTGGCGTCTCCGCCAATAGCTGCCTGCGCGACGCTTTCGTCAAGCTGCACGAGAGCCGCGGATGGAATGTCTTCATCCCCAAGTTCGCATACACGACCGACAACGCGGCAATGGTGGCATCGGCCGGATACCGAAAGTGGCAGAGGGGCATGTTCGCTTCGCTGGATGCGGCTCCTTTCGCAAGGACGGTCGTTTAAACAAAAAATACTGATTTCCTATGAGTTGCGCCTACAAGCTTTGTCCACGTTTCGTAATGACCCGACTCGGCGGCGAGGCCGTCGTGGCCCCAATATGCGACTCTACGGTCGACATGGGACAAATCATGAGCCTCAACGCCACAGGTGCCGACGTGCTCGAGGGTATCGAGAATGGACTCGGCGAGGATGAGATTGTGGCGAAAATGACCAAGCGTAACCCCGAGACACCCGAAGACGTTGTCCGCAACGGTATTAGGGACTTCATCGACCAGATGGTGGAAATGGGGATGGTCGAGAAAATCGAATTATAGAAAGTGTCGATGATAATGGCGCACGATGGAATGAGAATCAAGGCGATTGTCGCAGACATATTGTTCGACATCCATTCCGTAGGAGTCGACTTGTCCGACGCCTCCTTCGCCGGCTTCGCAATACGGCATGCCGACAACCTGCCATCCGACGTCATCTCCATGACCATAAAGAAGGCATCAGACATCCAACCCGATGCCCTCTACAAATCGCAGTTCTCCTCCCCAGCCGACAAATCGCTCGGCGACCTGGCATCCGACTGGACTCTACAAATCCTAAGCGACGGAACCCTCGTCATTACCACAAAGTTCACGTCCAAACCCACCAAGACCGCACAAATCCGCTTCAAAGGAAACGACGCCACCATGCTCGTCGAGCCATCCGACCCCGACGCCGATTCCACCCCCCCCTACATCTTCCCACTTTTCAACATCTTCCTCTCGCGCCTCCTCCTCGACCGAGGCGGTTTCATCATCCATTCCTCTGCCGTCCGCACGACCGAAAACAAAGGACTCCTCTTTACTGCGCCTTCCGGAACTGGCAAGTCTACCATAGCCAACCTCTTCCGTCAGCATGCGCACGCCACCATCATCGACGACGACCTCATAGCCATCCGCCCACCCGCAAACGGGCAACTCCACCCTACTGCGTACAACATCCCCACTTTCAAACATCCGATGCCCCCTCTGCGAGCAACAATCAACGCAGCCTACGCCATCGCACAATCCCCAACCAACAACATCCAACCCATCGACTCCCCCTCCGTCGCCGTCGCCGAGCTTCTCTCCAACACCATCCAGCAACCACTCGACCGCCACAGCTGCGACACCATAGCGCGCAACGTCTGGCTCTCTTTCCAAAACACCCATACATACCATCTCGGCTTCACTCCTACCCCCGACACCGTCCAACTCATCACCTCCAACACGCCATGACTTCCTCCTCCCCCGCCATCCGAAACCAACTAATCCAAAAAGCCCTCGCCCGAAATCTCCACGTCAAAATACAAGTCACAGGCTACAGCATGGTTCCTTCCATCATGCCAGGCTCCACAGTAACGATACAACCCGCCAACTCCTCACGCCACCCACTCCCCGGCGACATCGCTCTCGTCCTCACAAACCCCTCACAACAACCTGTCCTCCACCGGATTATATACATCTCCCCATACCTCACGACAACCCAAGGCGACTCCAACATCTCTCCCGACCCCCCGACACCAAACGCCTCCATCATCGGCATCATACCGTCACCATCGCGCCACGCCCCTTGGCGACAGTGGATTCTCCGACACCCGACCGCCGCCCACAAGCTCAACAACTTCGTCGCCAAAATCCTACAACGTCTCCGCAAAACACCATGACAACCATCCAAGCGCTCCGACTCGCATGGCAAGCCGCACCACGGCAATCCGCCATCCAAGCCGCCATAACACCCATCCAAGCCGTCCTCCCGCTCATCGTCCTATGGACAATGAAGCAGCTCATCGACGTCACAATCAATAACTTACAAAACCCATCCGCCGACATTGCGACATCTCTCCTCCAGACGATCCCTTCACTCCTCTCTTTCGGAGCTGCCATCCTCGCCATGCTCACAACGCAAAATTTCAGCGAGGTTAACTCACTATCCCTCACGCAAAAAACTCTCGACCACATAACCAACCTCATCCACCAAAAGGCTTCATCCATTCCCTACAATACTCTCCAAAACCCTCAATATCAGACCAAAGCCTACCGGACTCTCACCACCAATCCCAACCAACCCGTCCGTACGCTCCAAACATCCCTCAGCCTCGCACAAAACGCTCTCACCCTACTCGTCCTCACCATCTGGACGACGACAATAGCATGGTGGCTGCCGCTCCTCACCATCGCCACTGCCATCCCGACAGCCATCGCCAGAACCCGCGCCGCCCACAATTCCGCCAAGCTCATTGAGCAGCAGACACGCGACATCCAAAAGCAACAATACTACCACCGCACACTCGTCAACCCTAACTACACACCCGAGCTGCGCCTCTACGGCATCACCGGCTATTTCTCCAAGAAATACGACAAAAGCCGACAAAAGACAGCTTCCGACACTCTCGCCCTCGCCCGACAAACGGCTGTCAACCAGACTATTGCCGACACCATAACCACTGCGGTCATCATCCTGACGACCCTCGCCACAATCATAGCCCTTACTACCTCCCCTGCCTCCATCGGCACGCTCGCCATGGCCCTCATGACCATCCGACGCGCCCAATCCGCTGCAACGCAAACCGCACGCAACGCCACAAGCCTGCTCGCACAAAAACCACACACCCAAAATCTCCTCGATTTTCTCAACACCCCCGTGCAGCCCACACCCACAATGCCTTTCCCCTCCCCTTTCCATGCCATCACCCTACGCGACGTCTCCTACACCTACCCCGGCAACTCCACCCCCGCCGTCAAAGACCTCAACATCTCGATAAAAAAAGGGCAGACCGTCATCATATCAGGGGCCAACGGCACTGGCAAAACCACTACCGCCAAAATCCTCACCGGCCTCCTCTCGCCCGACCACGGCACCATCACCATCAACGACACCCCACTCAGCCTAATCGACCCGCGGCAGACTACCCTCCACATCACGGCTCTCTACCAGAATTTTCGTCTCTATACCGACACCGCCGCCCAAAACATCCAATTCGGCAACTACACCGCGGCGCCCGACCCCAAAAGGACACGACAAGCCGCCCAGCAAGCCGACATCCACGACCTCATCGACTCTCTCCCCCAAAAATACCAGACCACTTTGGGACCCGACCTCCCAGAAGCTCGCGACATCTCACGTGGCCAATGGCAACGCCTCGCCCTCGCACGCACCCTCTACTCATCTGCCGACATCATCATCCTCGACGAACCGACAACAGCACTCGACGCCCAAACCAGGCTCACCCTGCAAAACACCATAAACCAACTCCACAAACAACAAAAAACAATCATAATCATAACACACGACCCGCTCCCCGACATCCTGGCCGACCAACTTATCACACTACAATCGCCTGCCTAACTCCCATATAATCAGACAAAAACGACACCGCTTCAAAAAAAAACACACAAATGCACCCACAACACAAAAAAAACACCTATTTTTAACCATTCTCATTTTACAGCAACCATGGACAAAAAAGACATACGCGAAACAGTCAAAGAACTCTTCACAAAATACCTCGAAGTTCAAGGTCACAGGAAAACCCCTGAAAGATTCGCCATCCTCGACGAAATCTACAGCCGACAAGGACACTTCGACATCGAAGAGCTATACTCTTTCATGAAAGAGAAAAACTACCGCGTAAGCCGTGCCACGCTATACAACACCATCGACCTCCTCATGGAGTGCCGACTCGTCATCAAACTCCAATTCGGCAAAAACCAGGCTCAATACGAGAGAGCCTACGACACCAAGCCACACGACCACCTCATCTGCCTCGCCTGCGGCTCCATCACCGAAGTCCCAGACTCACAAATAGCGCAACACATCGAGGAGGCGGCGCTGCAAGAACATTTTCAGGTCTCGCACCACTCGCTCTACATCTACGGCTACTGCCACAACTGCATTCAGAACAGCAAGCCGATCCCCGACATCAAATAACAACCTCCAAAAACAAACATCCCCAAAATCCACACGCCCGTCGCCACATCGCTGCGGGCGTGACTCATATCACCCCCAGAGAGACACATATTAACACCCCTGACAACAAACAAATTCGCCCAAAAATCACTAACTTTGCCCTAAGACCCGCACCCTAAAAGCGGAACCTCACAAACTCAAAAAAACACAACACAACAATGATACAGACAACAGGCCAGGAGACCGAAATAATCAACGACGCAACCATCGACACTGCGCAACAACAGACCCTCAACCTCATAGACCTCTTCCTCGCAGGCGGATGGATCATGTGGGTCCTCCTCGCCATGTCCATCTACGCCGTCTACCTCTTCTTCGAACGCAGCGCGGCTCTCCGTGCGGCACTCAAGGAAGACAAGAACTTCATGAACAAAATCAAAGACTACATACACAGCGGAAACCTCGAAAACGCAAGAAACCTCTGCGAACAGACAGACAACCCTGTCGCACGCCTCGTCGAAAAAGGCATCAGCCGCATCGGAAGACCTCTCAACGACATCCAGACTGCCGTCGAGAACGCCGGTAACATCGAAGTCGCAAACCTCGAGAAAGGCCTCGCAAACCTCGCGTCCATCTCCGGCGGCGGCCCCATGATCGGCTTCCTCGGCACCGTAACCGGCATGATCGAAGCCTTCTTCCAAATGGCCTCCGCTGGCAACAACATCGAGGTCAGCTCCCTCGCCGGAGGCATCTACACCGCTCTCGTAACCACCGTCGGCGGTCTCATCGTCGGCATCATCGCCTACTTCGCATACAACTACCTCGTCAGCCAAGTAGACCGAGTCGTAGCCACTCTCGAGACCCGCACCATGGAATTCATGGACCTCCTCAACGATCCGACCGCCTAACGACTCAAAAAAGGAGAAAACCATGGCACTCAAGAAAGGACAAAAAATATCCTGCTCGTTCAACATGTCCTCGATGACAGACATCATATTCCTCCTGCTCATCTTCTTCATGCTGACGTCCACTCTCGTCCACCCTAACGCCCTCAAACTCGTTCTCCCTCAATCTAAAAACCAAACCTCCGCAAAACCTCAAACCTCTGTCTCCATAACGGCCGACCTGCGTTACTACATCGAGACCAAACGAGTAACCTACGACGAGCTTGAACCTACGCTCGTAGCAAAACTCGGACAACAGCCCGACACCTACATCGCGCTCCACGTCGACGAGACAGTTCCTATGCGAGAAGTAGTCAAAGTCATGAACATCGCAAAAAAGAACCAATACAAACTCATCCTGGCCACAAGAGCCAAATAATGCAACGCCAAGACAACAAACATAACAGGCTTCGAGCCATCATCGGGACAACCGCTTTCCACGCCGCACTCCTCCTCATCTGCATCTGCACAACGCTCACTGCGGAACGCCAAGAGGAAGAGGCGCTGCTGCTCAACTACGGCTATACCGAACAAGGCAAAGGAGACACAGAACCCGCTCCAGCGCAAGCTCCTACCGAACCTGCGCAGCCCGAGCCTGCACAACCCGTTCCAGCAGCTCAACCAGAACCAGCAGCTCCCCAACAACCACAATTAGCCAAAGCCGACGGACAATCCATGACCACCCAAGACTACGAGGAGGCCGCCGCGCTCGAGCAAGCAAAGAAGAAAGCTGAAGCGGAGGCTAAAGCCCGCGCCAAAGCTGAAGAAGAGGCAAAACAAAAAGCTGAAGCCGAGGCTAAAGCAAAAGCCGAGGCGGAAGCCCGCGCCAAAGCTGAGGCGGAAGCTAAGGCAAAAGCCGAAGCCGAAGCCCGCGCCAAAGCTGAAGCAGAAGCCAAACGAAAAGCCGCTGCCGCCGCTGCCGCCCGCAACGCCGTAAGCAAAGGTTTCTCGGGCGCAGGGACAGGAACGTCTGGCTCACAAGGCAATGGCGACACCCCAGGCAACCAAGGCAGCCTCACTGGAGGCGCTGCAGGATCTGCCACAGGCAACAGCGCAACACACGGAACGACATTCTCTCTCGAAGGACGATCTCTCGTCGGAACGCTCCCAAAGCCTACCGTCCGCACACAGACTCCTGGCAAGGTGGTCATCGACATCACTGTTGACAAAAACGGCAACGTCATCCGAGCCGCAGTCAAAATGCAGGGTACGACAATACAAAACAAGACCATTTGGGATGCCGACATAGCCGCTGCAAAAAAGGCTAAGTTCAACCCCGACCCAACAAAACCTGCAACGCAACAAGGAACTATAACCTACAACCACATCGTAAACTAATTCGTTCCTTACATCTCTCACCTCATAGCGCCAGCCGTAGCGATCCCGTCACACCAAACCGACAAAAACGCCACGCCTGGCGCAACCCACATATCAGCGCAACAAAAAACACCATGACAAGCACCAATACAAACAACACCTCGCACCCAATACCGTGGCGACGTGAGCCCCTCAACGCTCTCACTCCACAACAACGCGACCAGCTCATCCCACTCTCTTCCACCATATCCCTCAAAAAAGGGCAAAACGCCTACAACTCAGGCGACCGCCCAGACCACATATTCTACACCCTCGACGGCTTCCTGAAGTCCACCATCCCCACCACGACAGGAAAGCAACAAATAACCAAAATATCAGGCCCCGGCGAAATCAACGGGATTCGTGCCCTCCTCGCCAACCAACCTCACCAAAACTCCCTCACGGCACTGCAAGCCGCAACTCTCCTCGCCTTCCCCAGACGAGCCATCTTCCCTCTCCTCCAGCAAAACCCGCGCCTCGCGCTCCTCTTCGCACAATCCCTCGCCGAAGAGCTCCGACAGGCACGCATCCAAGAGACCGCCCTCACAACAAAACAAACAAGAGGACGACTCGCCTACACGCTCCTCTACCTCATCCAAAAATTCGGCACCAACCCCGCAACCCGACAACTCAACATATCCCTCACAAGGCAAGAACTCGCACAACTCTCCAACATGACGACTGCCAACGCCATCCGGACGCTCGCCGCCTTCAACGCCGAAAACACCATCCTCATCCAAAAGCACGACATCATAATCCTCGACCAGCAAACGCTCCAAAAAACCTCACAGCTCGAATAATCTACACTCTCCTTACAGTGAAAATCCTCGACAAATACATCATAAAGAAGTTCCTCGGAACCTACTTCTTCATCGTTGCCATAATCCTCGCTATCGTCATCGTTTTCGACCTCGTCGAGAAAGTCGACGACTTCATGGAGAGCCATGCGCCGCTGAAAGCCATTGTCTTCGACTACTATACAAACCTCCTCCCCTACTATGCCAACATGCTCTCCCCCCTCCTCGTCTTCATCGCCGTAATCTTCTTCACCTCAAAACTCGCAGGACAAACCGAGATTGTCGCCATCCTCGCCAGCGGCGTCAGCTTCAGACGCCTCATGTTCCCCTACTTCATAGCCGCCGCCATAATCGCTGTCATAACCTTCATCCTCGCCAGCTGGGTCATCCCCATCGCCAACAGGACGCGCATCGACTTCGAAAACACTTACATCAAAAGCCGACGCGAGACTGGTCTCGCTGATATGCACATGCAAATATCACCAGGTGTCTACGTCTACATGGGACGATACTACTCCTTCCGCGAGAGCGGAGACCGATTCGACATCCAAAAATTCAACGGCAAAAACATGGTCTCTCGACTCTCCGCGCGAACCATAACCTACGACTCCATTTCTACCCGCTGGAAACTGCGAGACTGCACCCTCTGGCAATTCCAACCAGACGGCATCCGCCATCAGATAACCAAAATAGCAGAACTCGACACCACCATAAACATCCGGCCATCCGACTTCAAGAAAGAGCGCAAGTCCTACGAGATGCTCACGTCCGGCGAGCTTCGCGACCATATCGCCGAACTGCAAGAGCGCAACATCGGTAACACCGAAGAATTCGCAATCGAGCTCTACAAACGAAGGGCCACTCCTTTCGCATCTTTCATCCTCACACTCATCGGAGTAAGCCTCTCCAGCCGAAAAACGCGTGGAGGCATGGGCAAATACATCGGAATAGGACTGGTTCTCAGCTTCGTATACATCCTCTTCCTCACCGTCTCACAGACTTTCGCCATCAACGGCGGAATGCCGCCACTCCTCGCCGTTTGGCTCCCCAATATCACCTTCGCCATCATAGGCGTAGCCCTCTACATCAAAGCACCAAAATAAACCCTCCCTGCCAATGCTCCTCACTCGCATATCACATATTCTCGCGCCCATAGCAGCCATCATCCTCATGGCCGCCTCCTTCTCCTCGTGCGACAAGACCGATACCAAACTCCACCACATATACCTCACCTCGCGTACCGACAAGCTCGCGCCCGGCGACACCACGCAGATAACGGCCCACCCATACCCCGAAAACGCAACGACAGGATTCCCCGACGCTCCTCTCGTTTGGGGCTCCGCCGACTCCTCCATCGCACAAATCTCACAAACAGGGCTCCTCACAGCCCTCAAATTCGGGCAGACAACCATAACCGCCACGTTCGGGCATCTTACGGCAACAAAGGCCATAACCATAACCGACACGGCCGTCATCTCAAACGCCACACTCCTCCAGTTCCTCCTCGACCAGTTCGACGCCAACCACAACGGCACCCTCGAAGGCTACGAGACGGCTCCAACCACAGGGCTCGACCTCACGCCACTCGCCTCCGCAGCCATCACGGACACCATCGACCTCACAGACCTTCGCTTCTTCCCAAACCTCCAGACCCTCCGCATCGAACGCCTCAACGTGACCAACCTCAACACGCCGAAACTCCCTGCCCTCCAGCAACTCCACATAGACAACTGCTATGTCGCGCAAATAGACCTCACCAACAACCCCGACATAACAGACGTCCGCATCATGGCATGCCCTGCCCTCCAGCTCCTCACGCTCGGCAACTACCAGCAATACGGTGCCAACAAACTCCGCACGCTCCAAGTCTCCCGCTGCGACATCCAGCAGCTCGACCTCACACGCTCCGCTGCCACGCTCTGGGATCTCGCCATAGACAATAACCCGCGCCTCGCGTCCGTCGACCTCGCCACCGACACCATGCTCCACTCGCTTACCTACTCCTGCGGACAAACATCCGTCTCATGGCCCGTCGGCATCGAACTCGACCAAATAACACAAACCTGCCAATAAAAACCCCTCTCGTCAGCACGCGACGGCACAAAAATTGCACCATACAAACACGCCCCATTCCCCAAAAGACAAACAATGGCAACCAACAGACACAACATACAAACCCTGGCACGAACCCTCCTCACCCCCCTGCTTCTCCTCATCCTATCTCTCCACGCCCCCTCATCCCTCGCGCAGCAAATGTGGCTCAACCTGCGCCCATACGCCACGAAAACCATCGAGATAGCCGACACCATCATGCCCGATGGCGACACCCTCTTCCTGCGCGTCGAAATCCCCGACTCCACAAGACTAAAGGACATCCTCAACCTCCAACAGCACCAAGCACGCCAACTCCCGACAGCTGGCTTCATGCTCAACTACCGCCCCATCGACGACACCTTCACTCACCACTCCCAATACTCCCCACAAGCCATCCGCGACACCTTCCTCCTCAAGACACAAACCCTTCAAGTCAAAGCCGACCTCGACAACCCGACAGGACTCTCTCCTCTCGACCAAGCACGCCTCGACCTCATCATTACGCATCCCGAGATGCTCAAATACACCTGGAACGAGATCCCCGACCCGAACAAGGACATCCGTGAAGGCAAAAAACTCGCCAGCGTAGGCAACGACCCCGACAACCTCTCCCGTATCTTCAGGCCCGACCCGAACTTCCTCTCCCAACAACTCAAAGACAAACACAAGGAAAAAGAAAGCCCTTGGAAACTCTCTGGCGTAGAGAATCTCCAATTCTCACAACTCTTTGTAAACAACTGGATTAAAGGTGGTGAAAACTCCGCCTCACTCCTCCACGACTTCCGTTGGCAAGCCAAAATCACCCAAGATCGTCACGCCTGGGAGACCAACGTCACCAGCAAACTCGGACTCACCTACACCTCCACTCTCAAAGGACGAGTGAGCGACGACCTCCTCGACATAAACTCCAAATACGGCTTCAACGCCGTCAACAAATGGTACTACTCTTTCCTCTTCTCCTTCAAGACGCAGCTCTTCCGAAACTACAGCAGCAGCGACATCAACAAGGAAAACCCTAAATCAACGCTCCTCTCCCCTGCCTACATCCAGTTCATCTTCGGTATGGACTACAAAAAAGACGACCTCTCCATACTCCTCTCCCCCTACACCGGCATCATCACACTCGTCGCCGACACTGCCGACATCGACCCTACAAACTTCGGCATCGACGAGGGCAAACGATCCGACTTCATCAACGGCTTCTCAATCACAGCCAACTGGAAAAAGACCATCATCTACGGAATAAACTACACCACCAAACTCGAACTCTTCTACGAGTACTTCAAGAAGGACGGCAACAAACGCTTCGACTGGGAGAACATCATAGAGGTTCAAATCAACCGATACCTCACCACCCGCCTCAACCTCGAACTCCGTTACTTCGACAACGAGAGCAACAAATTCCAGGTTAAAGAAAACTTCGCCATCTCCTTCAAATACACATTCTAACACTTTTCCCTGCCCCCATAAACACCTCCCCTTCTTCCCCGCAGGAAGCATCTCCACCCTACCCCCATACATTCTCCCCCATATCCAACCTCTCCGCCCCCAAAAAAGCTCTATCCTCCTCCCCATCGCCCCTAAAAGAATCTTCTCCTCCCCATCAAACTGGCATCTCCTCCATAAATCCTTGACAAACACCACAATAGGAGGCAAACAACTTTCCCCTTCCAGTCCACCTCTTCTGTTGGCAAGCCCATAAATCGAGTAGGAGGAAAACGAAGTAGTTCTCTTCCTACTTTCGTTTTCCGACCTCTCACACCACCGTACATGCGGTTCCGCATACGGCGGTTCCTATTTTGGGTGCCATTCGAGATACGCCCCCATTAAAGTGGCATACCCAGCCTTGCATAGTTTCTCGTTTGTTATAGCTCTATGCAATATATAGCTGTCAGCGATATGCCAATAGCCCTTGCGAGTATTACCCCATTCGTATGCTTTGTTTTTATTGATACCGCACCTAATGAGGTTTGCCACTTTTGTCTTGGCTTTCTTCCAAGATTTCCATATACACATGCGGATTCTACGCCTTAGCCATTCGTCTGTTACAAGCAAAAGACGCTTCATATTGGCAAGGTGATAATAGCCAACCCAACCTCTTATGTATTCTTTCAGCTTTTGCTTTCTCTTGGCATATCCCCATCCGTTGCTGCGACTTGTCAGTTCTTTCAATCTTGACTTCATCTTAGCTTTGGACTTTGGATGCACCGTGAGTTGGCATTTGCCTTTCATCACATAAAAGGAGTAGCCGAGATATTTCACTCCGCGTACATACGACACTACGGTCTTTTCCTTGTTGACTTTGAGATATAGAGTATTCTCTATAAATCGGGTTATAGACTCCTTCACTCGCATTGCAGCCCTCTTTGACTTGCAGAATATCATCGAGTCATCGGCATAGCGTACAAAGGGAAGCCCTCTGCGTTCAAGTTCTTTATCCAATTCGTTGAGCATGATGTTACTCAACAACGGACTTAGCGGTCCTCCTTGGGGAGTACCTTCCTCGCTCGTTTCGAACAAGCCTTTGTTTATTACACCACTTCGGAGATATTTGTGTATAAGACTGACTACTCTGCCGTCTTTTATCGTACGGCTGAGAATTTCTATGAGTTTGCTGTGGCTCACGGTATCGAAGAAGCGTTCAAGGTCAAGGTCAACTACATATTTGTAGCCTTCGTTGATTATCCTCTGCGCTCCTCGTAATGCGTCATGGCATCCTCTTCTCGGACGGAAGCCGTAGCTCGTCTTGGAGAATTGGTTTTCATAGATGGGAGTCAGTGCTTGGTTGATGGCTTGTTGCACCACACGGTCTACCACTGTCGGTATCCCCAATTGGCGCTTCTTGCCGTTGTCTTTGGGTATTTCTACCCTCTTGACTGGGT
>CAVHUG010000012.1:0-72558 GCA_963639155.1 Pseudobutyrivibrio sp.
GCGTAGGGGTGTGTGGTTCAAGGGGTTGGAGGGAGGGTTAATTTGTGTGAAAATGGTTGAGGAGTGGATTTTTGGGGAGAATGGGGAGGAATTAGGGGTTAGATGTTAGGTGATTTCGCTATGGCAGATAGTGACACGTTGGACTAAATAATATGTATAGACCTTAATTTATTGCGACCGAATAAGAAACTTAGAACAATTATCACAATCCGTCGTAAAAGGGACAAGTTTCACACAACATCAACAATTTAACAACTAACCAATCATGCAAGAGTCCCTTAGCTCTACGCTCAGCAGCCTGGTACCTCAGGCAATCTCCTACACTAAAATGCTTGTCGTGGCGATACTTGTCCTCGTCATTGGCTTCTGGCTCATCAAGAAAGTCACGCGCGGCATGAAGAACCTCATGGAGAAGCGCGAACTTGACCCGACGCTCACCTCATTCTCAATGAGTGTCGTCAACATCGCACTCAAGGTCCTTCTCCTTATAAGTGTCATCTCCTATATCGGCATCCCGATGACCTCGTTCGTGGCTATCCTCGGTGCCGCATCCCTCGCCGTAGGCATGGCACTCCAGGGCACTCTCCAGAACTTTGCCGGTGGCGTGATGCTGCTTCTTTTCCGCCCATTCAAGGTTGGCGATTTTGTCGAGCTTAGCGGCTTCAGCGGCACCGTCAAAGAGATTCAGATTTTCAACACCATCCTCACCACAGGCGACAACAAGGTAGTCATGATCCCCAACGGCGGCATTTCCACCAGCTCGCTGACCAACTACAGCCGTCTTCCAGAGCGTCGCGTTGACCTCACGTTCGGCATCGGCTATGGTGACAACATCGACAAAGCATATGCAGCCATCAAGGCCGTCATCGCGCGCAAGCCAGAGATTCTCACCACACCCGAGCCATTCATGGCAGTGTCGAACCTCGGCGACAACAGCGTAGACATCGTGGTCCGCCTCTGGGCCAAGAGCGAGGACTACTGGACCGTCTACTTCTACATGAACGAGTTCGTCAAGAAAGAATTCGACAAGCAGGGCATCTCCATTCCATTCCCACAGCGCGACGTACATATCATTAAGGACTAAACCGCATAACGGCACAAGACAGAAGATATGAGACTTAGGCTCACCATTTGCGCCATGGCTGCCATCCTGGCCCAAGGAATTGCCACGGCACAAGAAGAGGCACCCGCGACAGAAGCGGCCGCACCTGCCTCGAAATGGAAGACGGGAGTCTTCACCTCCTTGACCTTCAACCAGATAGCCCTTAAAAACTGGGCAGCCGGCGGTAAGAACTCTTTCTCTGGCACATGGCTTGGCAACGCCTACGCCAATTACAAGAGCGACAAGGCGACGTGGGACAACACCCTCGAGCTGGGCTACGGCCTTATGCGCAACAAGGGCGAGGACTACCAAAAGTCGGAAGACAAGATCCACCTCTCGTCAGTCTACGGCTACGACGCCGCCAAGCAGAAACTCTTCTACTCCGCGCTGTTCGACTTCAAGTCGCAATTTGGCAAGGGCTACAAGTATGACGTCGACACGACCGTCGTCTCCAAGTTCATGTCGCCAGGCTACATAAGCGTCTCTGCGGGTATGCTCTACAAGCCGAATGACAAGCTCTCGATCTACCTCTCTCCGTTGGCAGGCAAGATAACCGTCGTTGGCGACACGTGCCTCTCGACAATCTACGGCCTCGACGAAGGCACGCACAGCCGAGGTGAGTTTGGTGCCATAGCGAAGGTCACGTACAACCATCCGAACATCGTCAAGAACGTCGACTACTACTTCCGTGGCGACTTCTTCGCCAACTGGCAAGACCACCCTGAGCACATCGATGTCGACGTCGAGACAGGATTCAACTTGAAGGTAAACGATTGGATCACAGCCCTTATCAAGGTCAACCTCCTCTTCGATGACGACATCAAGTATCAGGAGAAATATCTTGATGCCGATGGCAACACAGCCACGCGCGAGCGCGGCGCGCGCCTCCAAGTAAAGGAGCTTTTCGGCTTCGGTCTTGGCTTCAAGTGGGATAAGAAGTAACGCTACGCCCACCGCCTGACGCAACATAACAGGCGACAATCAGTTAGTCCGCCCGACTGTCCTTTCAGTCGGGCGGACTTTTCTTTGTCGGTTCTTACAAATTAGCTTTAATGTCATCCTATTGCTTTCAAAATAAAACACCAAAGTCTAAAAAATCTATAAATCAAAAGTAAACACCATTGCTATTATAATAAATCGTTATATTTGCGGCATGAAGATGTTTAACCTTAAAGCACTCTAACCTATGAAGACTTTCATCATTCCCGCCCTCTCGCTCGCAGCGATCGTAGCCTCGCCTTTCACCGCAATGGCACAGGAAGCAGAAGAGGCACCAGCCCCTAAGAAAGAGACCCCATGGTCGTTCTCGGCAGGTGCCGACCTCGTCAGCACCTACCTCTGGCGTGGACAGTATAACGCAGGCGCAAGTTTCCAGCCATCGCTTGGTGTCTCTTGCGGACCCGTAACCCTCGGCGCATGGGGTTCGACCGACTTCTCGGGCGACAATAAGGAAGTCGATATAACCCTCGCATTCGACAAGGCTGGTTTCAACGCCACCCTGACCGACTATTACTATCCTGGCGAGGGCCTTTTCTTCACGTGGGACAAGGACGAGACCTGCCACCAGCTCGAGCTCTCCGTGGCTTATGATTTTGGCGAGAAGACCAACGTGCCAATCTCGTTCATGTGGGCCACGATGCTTGGAGGCGACGACCTCAAGGATGACGGCGACCGCCAGTTCTCCAGCTACTTCGAGCTTGCCTACACATTCCCAGCCAAAGAGTTTGAGGTAGAGGTGGCAGCCGGCTTCACCCCATTTGACAGCTTCTATCAGAATGGCGACGGATTCAACATGGTAAACCTCTCTGTCAAAGGCACATACGACATACAGTTCTCTGACAAGTTCCATCTTCCCGTCTTTGCGCAGCTGATGCTCAACCCCAACGCTGAGGACATCCACGTCTGCGTAGGCGTATCTTTCTAACGAGTCATACGAAAGGAGATAAAAGCCGCACGGCGCATGCCGTGCGGCTTTTTCATACACTCACGACTATAAAACAAGAAAGGCTGGTCGCAACGGATGCGACCAGCCTTTACTTATTTCGGTAGCTTAAGCTTATTTCAGCTTAGCGTAGCCGTACTTGCTGTTAGCGCCGAGCTCTTCCTCGATGCGGATGAGCTGGTTGTACTTGGCCATACGATCGGTGCGGCTGAGAGAGCCGGTCTTGATCTGACCAGAGTTGGTAGCGACAGCGATGTCGGCGATGGTGGTGTCCTCGGTCTCGCCGGAACGGTGAGAGGTGACGGTGGTGTAGCCATGACGGTGAGCCATCTCGATAGCGTCGAGGGTCTCGGTGAGAGAGCCGATCTGGTTAACCTTGATGAGGATGGAGTTAGCAGCACCCATCTTGATGCCCTTCTCGAGGAACTTGACGTTGGTAACGAAGAGGTCGTCGCCGACGAGCTGGCACTTCTTGCCAACTTTCTCGGTGAGCTTGACCCAGTTGTCCCAGTCGTTCTCGTCGAGACCATCCTCGATAGAGTCGATAGGATAGGTGTCGATGAGGTGCTCGAGGAAAGCGATCTGCTCGTCAGCGGTAAGCTTCTTGCCGTTAGGATCCTTCTGCTTGCCGTTCTTGAGCTGCTTGTAGTCGTAGAACCACTTGCCGTTCTCCTGGACAGCGAACTCGGAAGCTGCGCAGTCCATAGCGATGCGGACCTGCTCGCCTGGCTTGTAGCCGGCCTTCTCGATAGCCTTGACGATGATGCTGAGAGCGTCCTCGATGCCGTCGAGAGCGGGAGCGAAGCCGCCCTCGTCACCTACTGCGGTGCTGAGGCCGCGCTCCTTGAGGAGCTTAGCGAGGTTGTGGAAGACCTCTGCGCCCATGCGGATGGCCTCTTTCTCGGAGGAAGCGCCGACAGGACGGATCATGAACTCCTGGAATGCGATAGGAGCGTCAGAGTGAGCGCCACCGTTGATGATGTTCATCATAGGAACGGGGAGGGTGTAGGCGTTGCAACCACCTATGTAACGATACAAGGGGATGTTGAGAGCCTTGGCAGCAGCCTGAGCGACAGCGAGGGATACGCCGAGGATGGCGTTAGCGCCGAGCTTGCTCTTGGTAGGGGTGCCGTCGAGAGCGAGCATCTTGTTGTCGATCTCGCGCTGGTTGAGGACGTTGTAGCCCTTGAGTGCGGGTGCGATGATCTTGTTGACGTTGTCAACTGCCTTCTGGACACCCTTGCCGAGGTAACGGCCTTTGTCGCCGTCACGGAGCTCGAGGGCCTCGTTCTCGCCGGTAGACGCGCCAGATGGAACTGCAGCACGGCCAAGAACGCCATTCTCGAGGGTGACGTCTACCTCAACGGTAGGATTGCCGCGGGAATCAAGAATCTCGCGAGCCCAGATTTTTTCAATGATCATGTTTGTTATGTTTAAAAGGTATTACTTGTTCGTTTCCGAAACCTTTCATGCCCTATGGATTTGTCGCCTCGTCGAAGGGCATGAGGAAGCGGGCATTTACGCACCAATTCCAAGCGGCGAAAGTAGCCTTTTTCTCGCTATTTTCCAAGTTATCGCCCTCTGTTTTATCCATTACGGTCCTTTAATCGTCTTACAGCCAGACATCTTAACCATTTTCCAAATTTTTAAGCTATTTTTGCCACTATGATGCAATTTAGACTATCAGCACCGCGCTGCCTAATGATGGCACTCGTGGCGATCATCGTCCTCACTGCCGTCCCGACATCGCTATCAGCCAAGTCGCGACGCGGCAAGGTATATGAGAACATTTTGGACTTCGGGTCATGCGGTCGTCACCTCTTCTGGAAGTACGAGGATGGAGTGCTGAAAATCAGAGGTTTCGGGCCGATGGACAATTTCCCGACGCCCTACGACGCCCCCTACTCCCCTTTTGCCAAAGACATCACCACGGTCGTCCTTTCCGACAGCGTCACCAGCATAGGCGCCAATGCGTTCGCCCTGTGTCTCAACCTCCAGTCGATAAACCTGCCGCGCTACGTGAACCGCATCGGGCAACGCGCATTCTACGGCTGTTCTAAACTCAAGGGTCTCACCATTCCGCCGTTCGTCGACCGTTTTGGCGACTACGCCTTCTTCCAATGTCGCCAGCTCGAGTCGTTGGACATTCCGAAGAAGGTGAAAAAGATTCCGGCGGGCTGCTTCCAAGGATGCAGTGGGGTGACCGAGGCGAGGCTGCCCGTCGGCGTGACCTCCATCGCCACGCTCTCCTTCGCAGGCTGCAAGAATCTTGGCACCGTGACCATCCCCGCCTCGACATCGTATATTGACAACACAGCATTTTCCGACTGTCCGTCACTCGAGACTCTGACCGTCGCGGCGGGCAACCCGGCATACGAGACCCCGGGCGGCGTCTTGATGACCCGCGACAGAACCCGCCTCTTGGTGTACCCGTCGCTCATGCAAGGCGAGTCGTACACCATTCCCGACGGCATACGCCAGATTGCCCAAGGGGCGTTCTACGCGGCGTCCAACCTGCGAGAAGTGACTTTTCCTCAAGGAGTTGACAGCGTCGGCAACGGAGCCTTCTCTCACTGCGAGCAATTGCAGAAAATAACCATCTACGAGCCTTTTGAAAAATTCGGCATGTACGTTTTCGCCAATTGCCCCAACATCTCAGAGATTCATATCGTCTCGACGGGCGAGGCCTACGCCATAGAGGACGGCGTCCAGCTGTCGGTAGACCGCAAGACGCTGCTGGCATACCCAGCCGCCCGTAAGGACGAGAAATATGTTGTCCCCGAAGGGGTTGAGGTCATCGGGCCTAAGGCCTTTGCCGGCAATCAGAACCTCCGCTCGGTGAAGCTCGCCTCGACGGTCAGAACCATTGACAACGGGGCGTTCCACAAGTGCGGCTATCTCGAGACCGTCGTCATGCCCGAGCAGCTGGACAGCATCTGCCGCGGCGCGTTCTCCGAATGTCCATCGCTGCGGAATATAACAATCCCCGAGACGGTCACGCTCATCGGGCCATACGCTTTCTACAAGTGCTCCGCCCTCCGCAAGGTCGTCATCCCGCCAGGTCTCGACCGCGTGGCGCAATACGCGTTCTCGGCATGCACGTCGCTCTCCAACGTCACCATGCCTGAGGAGATTGCGACAATCGACCCGTTCGCGTTCGCCAACTGCACCTCACTGCGCGATTTTACGTTCAACACGTACCTTGACTCTATCGGCAGCTACGCATTCCAAGGCTGCAAGGCTCTCGCCTCCGTCGAGCTGCCGGCAGAGTTGCATTACGTCGGCAAGGGCGTCTTTGAGAATTGCATATCGTTGTCGCAAGTCGTCTTGAACGAGAACATACAGGTCTTGCCTCCACGGCTCTTTAGCGGCTGCCACTCGTTGGCTCACATCGTCGTCCCGACGGTCAAGCCGCCGCGTGTCGTCGACGCGCCATTCTCGGGAGTGAACCTGAAGACCCTCATTGTCCATGTCGACGCGGAATTCCTAAGCGCGTTTAAGCAGGACGTATTTTGGGGGACGATAGACAATTATGAAGTGTTCTCATTTAAGGGGAAATGAACTGCCTGACATTCTATAAGACGCAGGCAAAGAAGGCGTTACAGATACTTGGGTTGATAATTGTCGTCCCTTTCATCGCCACTTTCATAGCGGTCGTCATCTATCGTTTCGTGCCCGTCACCGACACCCCGTATATGAGGGTCATGGCCGCTAAGAACGGTGTCGACGTGAATCAGAAATGGGTGCCGCTCTCTAAGATTTCATCGGCACTGCCCCTCGCCGTCGTCTCGTCGGAGGACAACCTCTTCACCAAGCACAACGGCTTCAGCTGGACGGCCATCAAGACTGCATTCGCCCACAACAGCAAGGGTAAACGCATCCACGGCGGCAGCACGATAAGCCAGCAGACAGCGAAAAACGTCTTCTTGTGGAACGGCCGCTCGTGGATCCGCAAAGCCATCGAGACACCGATAACTGTGATGATTGAGCTTGTGTGGGGCAAGGAGCGCATCATGGAGGTGTACCTGAACATCATCGAGTTCGGGCCCGGAACCTATGGCGCCGAGGCGGCAGCGCAGAAGTATTTCCACCATTCGGCGGCGAGACTCACCCGCGAAGAAGCAGCCCTGATGGTCTCGGTCATGCCCAACCCCGTCAAGATGAAAATTGCCGCACCGTCGCCATACGTCGTCAAGCGTCAGGCTCAGATTCTCTCGCTCATGCGTAAAATCGGCAGAGTGAATTATACTCCCGACGAGAAGTAACAATCAGCCCATTTTGACTATCTTAGCTATCAGAAAATCATAAAAAACAGAGAGAAACTATGTCCGCACAACAGACAATGGCAGAGCTTCCCGAGAAGACCAAGGTCAGCAGGAAGACATCATGCCTTCTGCCGATAGCTTTTGTCGCCATCGTCGTCATAATGCTTGGCGTATGTACATACGTCTTCCGCGACGCCATATTTAACACGGAGAAGCACGACGAGGCGGTCGACAAAGACTCCACGATTTCGAAGACGGAGAGCATCCTCGCCCAATATGACACGCTGAGCCTCCTCAACGACCGCCTCGATGCATACGGCATTGCAAGTCGCCCGACGGACAACAAGGAGGTGCAGCAGCTGAAATATGACCGTTGCGACCTCGCGATACGCTGCAAGGCGGAGACGAAAGCCATCGAATATCTCCTCACTCGATACAACTCCCTACAAGACAAAGAGTTGTCGCTCGGCGCACATTTGAGAACAGCGACCGACGATGCCGACATCCTCCACACAGAGCAGGAGGTTAACCACGTGAAGAGCGAGCTTATCGCCGTAGAGTCACAACTCTCCGTCCACGTAACGAACCTGTCAACGTTCCACAAGCAGATCGACAACGCAAACAAGAAGCTCACCGACATCCAAGGCAATTAGAGCCGGACGGGGCAACACACTTCGAGCCGCCAGCTCCTGATGAGGGACTGGCGGCTCGAAGTGTGTTTGTATGTCTTCCTCGTTAACAGCCGGAGAGGAGTGGGCGCACGTCGGTCGCGACCATGCCTGCGCGTCGGGCGGCCTCGAGACCGGGGTCTCCGTCCTCGAAGACCTGGCACTCGGAGGGTGAGACGCCCATCAACTCGGCGCAGCGGAGAAAAGTGTCGGGATGGGGCTTGTGGTTGACGACATCCTCTGCCGAGACGATATGGTCGAAGAGACCTAACAGCCCCGTCGACTCGAGCATCAGGCGCGCGCGGTAGGCATCGGCTCCCGTTCCGACAGACATGGGGATTACGCCATGGCAGCTGCGGGCCACGTCGGCCACAATCTTGTTCTCGACGACATCGTCGGCGTGGCTATTGGCGATCTCGCGCTTGCGGGCTATGATGACGTCGCGGTCGGCTGCGGCATGACCATGGCGGCGCAGGATGGTGTCGGTTATTTCTTCTATCGAACGACCTGTGAGGCTTATGAATTCTTGTCGCTCAATGGCGATGTCGAACTCGCGAAGCGCAGTGTCCATCGCTTTCCAATTAAGCTCGAGACTGTCGATCAGCGTTCCGTCGAGGTCGAAAATGAGGCCCTTTGGCGCCCCGACGAGGAGTGGGTGTGACATTATTAGGGTTTAGAATTTTAGGTACTTGCCTTTTTTGATGTTCTCTGATATTCCGCGCAGCTCCTTGACGATGTCGATGTTCTTGCCGCTCTCGAAGACTTGACGGAACGAGAACGTGTCGTCCGAGTTATTGCTTGTCTCGTCGTCCTCCTCAGGCGAGACGCCCATCTGGGCGAGCGCATCCATAAGCCCCTCGCGGTCGTCGGAGATGAGGAGTATCTTGTCGCCGACCACCAGCTCGGTCTTGCCCGTCGGGACGAAATAGCTGTCGTCGCGCTTGACGAGAACGGCAAGGCAATTCTCTGGCAGGGGGAGGCTGAGGAGCTTGTCGCCATAGTTGAGGATTTGGGGCGTGATGGTCAGCTCGGCAAGGATGGATTTTATCTCGTCGGAGAACTCCATGTCGAAGTCCTTGACCTTGCCTATCTCGTCTGGCGTCTCGAGGAGGTTGAGCTTCTTGGCCATCCATGCGAGAGTCGTGCCTTGGACGATAAGCGAGACGAGAGTGCAGACAAAGACGATGTTGAAGATGAAACGGGCGTGCGGCACGTCGGCAGCAAGAGCCAAAATGGCGAAAATGATAGGCACTGCGCCGCGCAGACCCACCCACGACACGAATTTTTTACTGTCATCAGATATTCCGCGGAACGGCGCGAGGCAGATATAGACACCGACAGGGCGCGTGACGAAGATCATCAAGAGGCTGACTATCAGACCTGGGATGATGAGCGGCACAAGCTCATGGGGGTTGACCAACAGACCGAGCGTCAAGAAGACCAGCAGCTGGCTAAGCCAAGCGAGACCATCGAAGAAGTTGACCGACGAACGCTTGTGGACGAATCGGGAGTTGCCGACGACGACGCCACCGATGTAGACTGCGAGGTAGCTGTTGCCACCCATGTAGTAGGACGCGGAGAACACGAAGATGCAGGACGTCAGGACGGCAATGGGATAGAGGCTCGCATTCTCAATCTGCAACCTATTGATGAGCCACACGAACGCCTTGCCGAAGACGAAACCGGCAAGCGAACCGACGGCGAACTGGGTCACAAGCTCAAGGAGCGCGGAGCCGTAGTCGGGCGAGCCGCCTTGACCGACGAGACCGATGAGCGTGACGGTCAGCATGTATGCCATAGGATCGTTACTACCGCTCTCGAGCTCGAGCATCGGGCGGAGGTTGTTCTTCAGGTGGAGACCCTTGCCGCGCAAGATGGAGAAGACGGAGGCAGAGTCGGTTGACGACATTGTCGACGCCAAAAGCAGCGACGCCGTCATGCTTAGAGGAATAGTACCGAAGGCCGGGATATTGAAAATCAAGTGGATGAGCAGACCTGTCAAGAGGGCTGTCAGGACGACGCCGAGGGTCGCGAGGACAAGTCCAGGTCCGAGGACGGGACGGATGTCGGAAATCTTAGTGTCCAAACCGCCAGAGAACAATATTACGCACAGCGCCACGGTGCCGACACCTTGCGCCAACGGGAGGCTCGAAAAATTGAATCCCAAGCCATCGCTTCCGCACACCATGCCGACGCCCAAGAAGAGCAACAGCAACGGAACGCCAAATTTATATCCCGCCTTACAGGCCAGGATACTTAGGAAAAAGAGGAACGAAATACCAAGCAGAACGGCTTCGACAGTCATGACGGTTGGTGTTAAATTGTTGTGTGTATGAATGGTGTACGAAAATAGTAATAATATCAGAAAAAAACAATTTAGCGGACTGCTTCTTTCAAATTGAAAGCAGTCCGCTGAATTTTAATATCGGTTTGCGGTAAAATGTACTACCTATGGTACGATTTTCGCCTCGATGCGCCTGTTGAGCGCCATGCCCTCATCGGTGTCGTTCGTTGCGCACGGCTGGCTCGCGCCGTAGCCTTTGATGTCGAACCTTGCGCGGTCGACGCCATGCTCGACGAGGTAGTTGACAGTCGACTTTGCGCGGTTTTCAGAGAGCACTTTGTTATGCTGCACAGAGGCTCGGCTGTCGGTGTGACCGCTTATCTCGATGCGCATCGTCGGGTTTTCTTTCATGATGCGGATAAGGATCTCCAGCTCGACCTTGCTCTCTGGCTTGATGTCATATTTGTCGGTGTCGAAATATATGTTGCGGAGGGCGATCTTCTTGCCCACCTTGAGTGGCGTCAAGCAAACTTGATCGGCCTCGAGGTTTATAGGCCCGTGGCGGTTCTCGACATCCGCCACGTTGAACTTATGCGTATGGAAGAAGTAGCCTTTAGCGTTGACGGACAAGAGGTAATCGGCTGGTCCTGGGACGGCTATGGTAAACGACCCGTCGTCGAGGGCGCGCGCGGTGGATATGTTGGCACCATCGGGCATACGGTCAAGGAGGATTGTCGCCGCGATGCTCTTCTTGCTCTCGCAGTCGCTGATATAGCCGCGGATAAATGGCACAGGCTGAGGCCGGATTTCAGGATAGAGGTCGAACATCTTGACTTCGCGCTTGCGTCGCCCGTCGACGATGCGCACCGAGTTGTAGTAACCGGTCGTTCCACTGGCAGTGACGACAAGACCGTCGTCGTCCTCAGTGTTGTTTATCGGGAAGCCCAAGTTCTTGGGACGGCTCCACGTGCCGTCGTCTTTCATGCGGCTCATGAAGATGTCGCGCCCGCCGACGCCCGGCCACGTGTCGGAAGAGAAGTAGAGGGTCTTGCCGTCATGGTGTATGAAAGGGTGGCTCTCGTCGCCTCTGGAGTTGATCGAGTCGCCGAGGCTCACGACGTTGCCGAAGACAGGCACGCCCTTGGCATTGACGCCCTTGACGCTCGCTTTCATGATATTGCCGTTGTGCATCGAGGAGCTTGCCCTGCCGCGCACGAAGAAGAGGGTCTTGCCGTCGGCGGAGAAGCATGGCTGCGCCTCCCACGAAGCCGTATTGACTGGCTCGCCTATGTTGACGCCCTTCGTCCAACCCCTCGCGGTACGTTGCGAGAAATAGATGTCGCACGAGCCTCGCGTGTCGCGATAGCCGCATGCCGTGTAGAACATCCATCGGCCATCGGGCGAGATGGTCTGGGTGCCCTCGTTAAAATCGGTGTTGATGTTGTAGATCGGGTGCATCGGGCGCCACTGGGCGTCGGGGTTCTCACGCGTCATGACGTACAAGTCCTCTTGCGTCTCGTTATTGTTGATGCGCGCGATCATGGTCGGGTCCTCCCGGAAGGCCACAGTGTCTCTTGGCAGGCGCGACGTGACGACAAGTTCTGTCTCGTCGAGAGATATTGACGGCCAATAGGTCTCGTATGGCGACTCCTCGATATAGGGGCTCGGGTAGCGCGGGTCGAACGGCACGGGGTTGCTCATGACCTTAACCATGGACATCGCCTTGCGTCGCCACTTGGGATCCTGTTTCACCCTTGTATTTTTCATCTTAGAGAATCGGTCGAAGAGCTCAAACCACTTGACGGACTCCTCATACCTCTCTTTTTGGCACAAGGCCACGGCGCATCGGTAATAAGCTGTCACCCAATATGTAGAGTCCAGTCCCACGGCTTTCTGTATGCAACCTATCTGGTTGCCCGGCTGCCCGAGTCCGGCATAGACTTCCGAAGCGGAAAAAAGGGCCTCGATATATTCGGGGTCGCGCTGCAACGCCGCCTTGAATTTCTCGAGAGCCTCATTGAGTTTGCCGATGTTTTGGGTACCGTACATTATGAGGATGTCGTTGCCCTCTTTATAAAAAGCTGCGGCTTTCTTGTCATCCGTGGTGTTGAACTTCTTTTTCTTCTGCGCGTCGGCAGGCGTGCAGAACATCGTCAATGCGGCTAAGATAATGATTAATAGGTTGTTGCTTGTGGCCATGAGACGTATGTTTTTGTTATGTCTGTACTTTGTAACGGATGTGCGACACCTGCGGTTACGCTGCCTGCGCCAATGCGTCAAGATATTCGGCTCCAGTTGATGTCGTTGCCTTGCAGCTCGGCGAGGCGGCTCGTCATGACGGCACTTTGCGGCGACGCGAGGAACGGGTCTTCCGCCAAGACCTCTTTTGCGCAATCGCGGGCGAAGGTGAGTATCTGTGCGTCATGCGCCAAGTCGGATATTTTCAAGCGGAAGGGGATGCCGCTCTGCTGCGTGCCCTCGATGTCGCCCGGCCCGCGCAACCGCATGTCGGCCTCCGCTATGGCGAATCCGTCGGTCGTGGAGCACATGGTCTCAATCCGTCGCCGCGTGTCGCGCGCCAACTCGTTACCCGTCATCAAGATGCAGAAGCTCTGATCAGCTCCTCGCCCCACCCTGCCGCGAAGCTGGTGCAGTTGGCTAAGCCCGAATCGTTCGGCACTCTCGACGACCATGACCGACGCATTGGGGACGTTGACGCCAACCTCGATGACCGTCGTGGACACCATTATCTGCGCCTCGCCCGATACGAATTGCCGCATGGCCTCATCTTTCTCGTTGATTTTCAGCTTGCCATGCACCATGCACACCCTATATTCGGGGAAGCAGTGTTTCATATACTCGAAGCCGGCCTCGAGGTTCTTGTAGTCCATCTTCTCGTTCTCCTTGATGAGCGGGAAAACGACATACGCCTGACGTCCCTTTTGCAGTTCAGTGCGAATGAAAGCGTTGAGCCTGTTGCGGTTGCAGTAATAATAGTGTTCGGTGAAGACGGGTTTCCTGCCTGGCGGCATCTCGTCGATTACGCTGACGTCGAGGTCGCCATAGATGGTCATTGCCAATGTCCTGGGAATTGGCGTAGCCGTCATGACGAGTATGTGCGGAGGGCATGTGTTTTTAGCCCATAGCATGGCGCGCTGCTCGACACCGAACCGGTGCTGCTCGTCAATGACGCAAAGCGCCAAGTTCTTGAATATCACCGTCGGGCCGATCAACGCGTGCGTGCCGATGATGATGTTTATCGACCCGTCCGCCACGCCGTCGAGTATCTCCTGCCGACGCTTCCCCTTGACCGAGCCCGTCAGCAAAGCCACCTTGACGTCCATGTCCCTAAGCTCGGCAACGAGGTTCTCATAGTGTTGATTGGCAAGGATTTCCGTAGGCGCCATCAGGCATGCCTGCATCCCGTTGCCCGTGACGATGAGCATGCACAAGAGGGCCACGAGGGTCTTGCCGCTACCGACGTCGCCCTGCACGAGGCGGTTCATCTGCTTGCCGCTTTTGAGGTCGCCCCACACTTCGTGGACCACCCTCTTCTGCGCCCCCGTTGGCTCAAAATGCAAATGCTCCTTGTAGAAGACCGACAGCGCGTTGCCAGGCTTGTCGAATCTTATGCCCGCCACTTGCGACCTGTTGACGTTCCTGTTTCGCAAAAGGGCCAGCTGGATGTAGAAAAGCTCCTCGAACTTCAGGCGGAAACGGGCATTCTCCAGCTCCTTCAGGTTCGTCGGGTTGTGCACCGTCCATAAAGCTTGCGGACGAGGCATAAGATTGTGGCGTGCAAGTAGTTGCGACGGCAAGGTCTCGCGTATCCTCCCGAGGGTCATGTGGCAGAATACCGACGCCACGATGTCTTGCATCACCCTGCTGGTCACGCCGGCGCGCTTCATGCCCTCCGTTGTGTTGTATAGTGGCATGAGTTTGCCGACGAATTGCGTCTTGTCGGGATTGCGCTCGACGTCGGGGTGCGCCATGTTCAATCGTCCTCCGAAGACCGTCGGCTTGCCGAAGAGCAAGTATACGTCCGTCGTATTTATCTGGTTGACAATGTAATTGAGTCCCTTGAACCATACGACGTCCATCTCGCCAGTCCCGTCGACGAAACGCGCCGTCATGCGTTTTTTCGTCCCGACGCCAACCATCTCTTTCGTAACGAAACGACCCACGACCTGGACGTAGCTCATGTCGGCCGTCAGCTCCCGAATCTCGTATATCCGGCTTCGGTCGACATACCTGTAAGGAAAATATTCCAATACGTCCTCCTCCGCGCGGATGTCGACCTCTCGGGCCAACACCTCCGCACGTCGAGAGCCAACTCCCTTTATATATTGAAGTTCCGTGGGCAAAAGATGATTGGTATGAATGTTGCTATCGCAAATTTAATAAAAAGCCTTAATGGCTTATTTGGAATGACATTCTTACTTTTGTAGACTTGGAGCAGGATATTTACCCTCTTCTCCTTTTTCAAAAAGATCTATGACCCCACGCCACATATTCCGACTCGCCCTCCTCGCGGCGCCACTGGTCGCCACGGCCCAGACGTCGCCACTCGACGAGGTCGAGAAGATGACAGCCACTTTCCTCTCCCAACCAGACGTTCACGCCCTCGCCTACGATGCCCCGTCATGGCGCGCCGCCGTTGAGAGTCAGCTCGCCGCGGCGTCCGACTCCGCCCTCCGCGCTTGGCGACCATCGTCGCTCGTCAGGCTCGACGCCACGTCGTCCGACGCCACGGCATGGTGCGCCACATGGACGCGCGACGGAAAGAGCCGACTCGTCTGGATCGCCACGTCGACCATCGGCTCCCGGCGCGAGGGCATGGCCTTCGTCGACGACCTCGACTGTCCCGACTCCCTATACTCCATCCGACCCGCCCTGGCCGATGGGCTTTTCGGCATCGACGTCGCCAGGCAAGTAGGCGACACGGCCACCATCTTCACGGTCAACGACATAAAATGCCGAATGGCCTTGCGCATCATGACCTCCTCCATCGACCGCGACGACGAAGATAAAGACAACGCCGAAGGCATCCTCATCAGCCGACTCGCCCCTGCGCATAGCACCATAACCGGCAACCTCGACGGCATTCCCGAGCTCACCGTGTGCGACTCGCCCGACAATTCGCTCCGCACCGTCACCTACATGATCGCCTATCGCGATTTCTCCTCCCGATGTGGCGGATGGGTCGCCATGCGCGACAAGAGGGGCGACCACATCGAGCGTCTCACCGATGCCACAAACCGCATAGGCCAGCCCGACATTGCAGTCCTAAACGCCAAATCGTGGTACGGAGCCCTATACACCACCATCATCCAGTTCCGTCAAGGCCGAAAAAATTACTACGCCCTCCTTGGCTACAAGGGAGCCGACGCCACGACGAAGACACGCGTCATCGACGTCGTATGCGAGGGCGACAACGGCAACGTCGCCTTCGGAGCCACGAAGCCCTTCATCCATGCCACGCAACGATATCGCCGGCGCATTTTCAGATACTCCATAAACGCCAGCATGACAATACGATACGACGAGAACTCCAAGATGATCGTCATCGACCACCTTGAGCCAAACAACCGCATCATGACAGGGCGCCCGGAGTTCTACGGACCCGACCTCAGCTACGACGCCTACCTCCTCACCGACGATGGCTGGAAGTTCCAATCAAACATCAGAGTGACGCAAGAAGACGGCGCGCAGCCCAACGAGGAGGACGGCGAGACGCTCGCCGACAATTACGTACCGACGCAGCAAGGACGGCAACCGCGAGCGTCGGCCGGCGGGACATCGCCCGTCAACACGAGGTCTTCGCGCAAATCGTCTAAAAAAGAAAATTGGAGCGGACGCAGCAGCCAGAACTACCAACGTAACAAGTCGTCGCAAAGTTCCAACAGCTGGCTCGACAAGGGAAAAGGCAACAGCGCGCCCAACATCAGGCGGCACTAAAGCCCGCGCCTGAACACTTTAGGGCTGACGCCCACGTACTGCTTAAAATATTTGCCAAAAGCCGATTGCGACGGGAAGTTCAGCTTCTCCGCCACTTGCTGGATGCTCAAGTCCGAAAAACGCAACATCATCTTGGCCTCCGTGATGGCGTACTCGTTGATCCACTCGGCAGCACTGCGGCCACTGAACGCCCTCACAGTCTGCGACAAGTAGTTCGACGAGAGGTCCATCCGCTCGGCATAGAAAATGACGTTTCGTTCGCGGCTGTGATGTTGAGTCAACAGTTGCATGAACCGCTCGAAAATCAGCTCCGTGCGCTGGGGTTTCCGCTCGTTCTTGACCTCGGGGGCGAACGTCTTGACAGCCGAGACGATGTAGCCGCACAAGGCCTGCAACATGTTCGATATGAAGTCCGCGCTGTCGGGGCGGTTGTCTTTTATCCCCTTCATTATCAGGCGGAATATCATCCTCATGCCGTCAATCTCCCCTTGCGGGAGCGACACTGCCGTCTGAGCCTTTATCCCCATGAAAAGCGACAACCTGCTGTTCATGTCCATGCGCAACTTGTTAAGGTAGTCGCTCGAGATAAGCGACGCCATGGCCTTAAAGCCTTCGGCATTCTGGACTTGGATGATGTTGCTGTTGAAATTGACGATCATGTCGCCCGGCTTCAACACGTAGCGTTTCAGGTTGATGTCGCAAACCACGTGTCCCTCAAGGCATACGAAAATGACGATGCCGTCAACCCTGCACGGCTCGCGAAACAACAAAAGGTGGTCTATCTGATCGGTGATGATTAGATCGTCGTTGTACGACTCGACTCCCGCAATGTCTAAATCGCTTAGCTTGGATATGGAAATATTATTCAAAGAGCTTTCCATAAGTAGTCAATAGGTCAATTGTGGTATTTTGGGTATAAAAATGATGCTTTTGGAACAATCGCTAATCGTTCCACTGCAAAATTAACCATATTTGTATTTATTTTCTCCAATTAATAAAGTTTAATTATCTTGCAAACGACGACAATGTTTTAGTAATTTGCACCCGCTAATAGAGAGCCTGCGCGACCGTCACGACCGCTATGGTTCAGACATTTAGCACCGTTCCGATCATTCAAAACAGAGAAAAACAGAAAACAGCATACAAGAGATGAAAAAGAAAGCGAACGTCACCATCATTTTCGCCATAACGCTGCTGTGCATCATAGCAGCCGTCATCATCGTCGGAGTCTGCCAACCCGACAAGGTCGAGACCATCCAGGGCGAAGCCGAAATGACCGACTACCGCATCAGCAGCAAAGTCCCCGGCCGCGTCAAGGAAATCCGCGTCGAAGAGGGCGACTTCGTCCACAAGGGCGACACCCTCGTCATCCTCGAAGCACCAGACATCATGGCCAAATACGACCAGGCAAGCTCCGCACTCAGCGCAGCGCAAGCCGTCGAGAGCAAAGCCTCTGGCAGCGCACGATCCGAACAAGTTCAAGCCGCCTACGAGATGTGGCAGAAAGCCATCGCAGGCCTCGATGTCGCCGAAAAGACCTACGCACGCGTAGAGGCTCTCTACAAGGACAGCGTCGTCAGCGCGCAAAAGCATGACGAGGCCCTCGCGCAACTCAACGCCTACAAGGCCACCGAACGCGCCGCCAAAAGCCAATACGACATGGCAGTCCACGGCGCGCAAGCCGAAGACCGCGCCGCCGCACGAGCCCAGGTAGCACGAGCCCAAGGTGCCGTGAGCGAGGTCTCTTCATACATCGACGAGATGACGCTCGTCGCCCTCGCCGACGGTCAAGTAACCGATATCTTCCCCGAGATCGGCGAGCTCGTCGGCACAGGCGCCCCACTCCTCAACGTCGCCATGACCGACAAGGTATGGTTCACCTTCAACGTTCGCGAAGACCTCCTCCCCGGCCTCACCGTCGGCACCGAGACGCAGGCCTACATCCCTGCCATCGACAAAAACATCAACGTCAGAATCACCAAGATGAAAGATGTCGGCACCTACGCCATCTGGAAGGCCACCAAAGCCCTCGGGCAATATGACCTCAAGACTTTCGAGGTAAAAGCCGTCCCCGTCGACATGACCGACGCCTCCGACATCCGCGAAGGCATGAGCGCCATCATCAACAAAGCCAATTAGGCCAGCACAGCCATGCTAAGGGCATATAAAGACAAGATACTCAGGGTGCTCCGCATCAGCCGCCGAGAAATCGGCGTCTTCAAACGACGCCCCCTCCTCATCTTCTGCATGCTGATAGCCCCCATGTTCGTGACCCTCTATTTCACGTCTCTCATGGATCAGGGCCTTCCAGAACAACTGCCCACAGGTCTCGTCGACGAGGACGACACACAAACAACGCGCTCCATCGTCCGAGTCCTCTCGGCAATGAAGACAACAGGACTCAACCATAGCTACGCCACATTCTCCGACGCCCGACGCGCCCTCCAGCGTGGCGAGATCTACGCCTTCTTCTACATCCCCAAAGGCACCACCGTTGAGGCCATCGGACAACGACAACCGACCGTCTCGTTCTACACTGCCGACACATACTACATCCCGGCAGCCCTGCTCATGAAGGACCTCAAGACCATCTCCGAGCTGGCAGGCCTCGCCATAACACGAGAAACCCTGAGAGCTAAAGGTGTCCCCGAGAGCAGCATCATGGGTGTCCTCCAACCCATTTCCATGGAGACGCACCCTCTCTCCAACCCCTACCTCAACTACGGAATCCTGCTCAACAACCTCATCATCCCCGGCATCGTCATCATCCTCATCATGCTCACGACAACCTACGCCATAGGCATGGAATGGAAGATTGGCACGCAGAAGTTCCTTCTCAACACCCTGGCTGGCGGCTCCGTCCCCGTAGCCCTGACTGGCAAACTCCTGCCGCAGACGATTCTCTACTCCTTCATTTTCGTCGCCAACGATGTCTACCTCTACCGCATCATGGACTACCCATGCCAATGCGGCTTGGCCCCCATGTTCGCGCTCGGACTGCTGACGGTTCTCACCGCGCAAGCCATGGGGCTCCTCATGTTCGGCATCTTCGCCGGCCAGATGCGCATGTCCATGTCCGGATGCGCGCTCCTCAGCGTGCTGTCCATCTCCATGGCGGGATTTTCCTACCCCGTCCCGGCAATGACGGGATTCCTACAGCACATCTCACTCGTCTTCCCGCTGCGCGACTACTTCCTCATCTACACCAACCAAGCCCTCAACGGCTACCCCATAATCTTCGCATGGAAACCCATAGTGGCCATGCTGGTCATCATCTGGCTCCCGCTGCTCTTCCTCGGACGATACCGCAAGGCCTTCAACACCGTGGAATACAAGCCCTAATCTCTATCCGATGAGTCTGATTCAAGACACTATAAGCGTTTGGTGGAAAGAGCTCCGCGAGATGTCTCACGACGTCGGCGTGCTCATATTCTTCATCTTCCTCCCTATCGGCTACCCCCTCATCTACTACTACGTCTACAGCACCGAGACCGCTCGCGACATCCCGGTAGCCGTCGTCGACGAGGACAACTCCGCCCTCTCGCGCGAGTTCATCCGCAAACTCGACGCCAGCCCCGAAGCACATGTCTACGCCCGCTGCGCCGACATGACAGAGGCGCAAGACCTCATGCGCAAGACCGAAGTCTACGGCATAATACGAATCCCCTCATCCTTCCTCGACGACATCAGACACGGACGACAAACACGCATCGCCGCCTACTCCGACGTCAGCTCGCTCATCTACTACAAGAGCATCCTCCTGCCTTGCACCAACATCTCGCAAGACATGAACAAGAACATCAAGATAGAAGATCTCGGGGCTACGGGACTCTCCTCCCGCGAGATAGACATAGCGCGGTCTCCCATAAACTACGACCACGTTATGCTCTACAACCCGCAAGGCGGCTACGCCTCATTCCTCATCCCCCCGATCCTCATGCTCATTCTCCAGCAGGCGATGGTCCTCGGCATCGGCATGGCCATGGGGCGCACACGTGAGAAAAACGGAGGTTTCGCCATATACCGCGGAGTCCAAGGCTACGACAACCCCATGGCTGTCATCCTCGGCAAGATGCTCGTAATCTTCCCGCTCTTCCTCTTCATGGCCCTCTACATGTACGTCGCCATAATCTTCGGGTTCGACCTCCCGCATATAGGCAATTACTGGTCTTGGATAGCAATGATGATCCCCTACCTCCTCGCATGCTCCTGCTTCACCATCGTATGCTCCTGCATGATATACCGACGCGAAGACAGCCTACTCATCTTCGTCTTCATGTCAGTCCCCCTGCTCTTCCTGAGCGGAATATCATGGCCCGCCGTCAGCATTCCGCACGTATGGAAAGTCGTCAGCTGGCTCTTCCCCTCCACTTTCGGCCTCAACGCCCACGTCAAGATAATGTCCATGGGCGGCGACATAACAACTGCCGCCCACGAAATCCGATGTCTCTGGCTGCAAGCCGTCGTCTACTTCATCATCGCCTGCGTCGTCCAGCGAGCCCAGATAGCCTACGCCGAAAAACACGGTGTCCACAGCAGCGCACTCGACCGCATGAAAGCCCCGACGGACAACACCACGGCCGAATCCCCCCTGGAAACAGGGCCTTCAAACCACACAACCCATTGACACTCCCTCTTTCGCTGCCATTCACAACGGAAATGTGTATATTTGTAGCATCATAACAAGAACCTCCCGACAAGGTCGGCTCCCTGTCACACATCAACACCAGAAACTAACAGCGAAAAAGTGAGCACGATATCCATTATCGTCATCGCAGCCCTCGGGGCGGCTCTGGCTTGGCAACTCTTCCACTGGGCATTCTTCATGTTCAGAGTACGTCGCCGCCCACGCAACCTCGCATCCCGCCTCCCAGACATCAGCATCGTCGTCTGCGCCCGCAACGAGGAAGACAACCTCCAAAAACTCATCCCAGCACTCGTCGCACAAAAATATGCTGCAAAAAAGCAGATCGTCATCGTCGACGACTGCTCCACAGACGACACCCCTATCGTCCTGGCACGCCTGAGGGCGCAATACCCCGAGGTATACACCACGACCATCCCCACCGACGCCGTCTTCCACCACGGCAAAAAACTCGCGCTCAACGTCGGCATCAAAGCCGCCAAATACGACCACATCGTCTTCACCGACGCCGATTGCGTCCCCGCATCCGAAAACTGGCTGACGCTCATGGCCGAAGCCTACGGCAACGACGCCACAGAGCTCGTCCTCGGATACGGCCGCTACGCCAAACGCCCAGGACTCCTCAACCTCCTCCTCCGATACGAGACATTTTGGAACGCCGTCCAATACTTCGGCATAGCACGAGCGTCAAAACCCTTCATGGGCGTCGGGCGCAACCTCTCCTACTCCAAACAGCTCTTCGACCGCAGCTCCAAATTCCGCAACCATCTCTACGTCCTCTCTGGCGACGACGACCTCTTCGTCAGCGAGATGGGAACGAGAGCCAACACCGCCATCGTCTTCGAGGCGCCCGCTCACACCATCAGCGAGCCTAAAAACACTTGGCTCACCTACTCCGCCCAAAAAAGCCGACACCTCACAACAGCATCTCTCTACCCTCCCATAGTCAAATTCTGGCTCGGCAGCGAGATAGCCACACGCCTCATCTTCTGGCTCGCCATCATCGCGGCACTGCTGCTCGGCATATTCACGCAAACAACAATTCTCCTCGAGGCCGCAGGCTTCGCTCTCGCTGCCCGTACCATACTCATCTATATCGCCATGGGTCTCGCCGCCCGAAACATGGGCGAAAGCCGACTATGGCTCCTCGCGCTGCCAATGGATCTTCTGATCCCAATAATGCAGTCACTCGCTTGGCTCACAGGCCGACTGACTAAAACCAGAAACACATGGAAGTAAACGCCAGCATACACTCCGACAAGGCACTCTACGACATGGAGCTCGTCGAACGCGCCAAAGGCGGTGATCAAAAAGCCTACGCCAAACTTCTCGCCCGATATCGCGACTCCATATACTTCATGCTCCTCAAAATGGTAGGCAACAAAGTCGACGCAGAAGACCTCACCATCGAAGCTTTCGGCAAAGCCTTCCGCAACATCGAGCTCTACTCCCCTACATACGCCTTCTCAACCTGGCTCTTCAAAATCGCCTCCAACAACGGCATCGACTTCCTCCGACGCAAAAGATGCAAGCTCGTCAGCATCGACCAGGAGAACGAAGACAAGGAGGAAGGAGGCGCCCGACAGATTACTGTTGCGTCCGACGCCCCAGACCCCTCCGAAAGCATGATCAAGAGCCAAACTGTCGAAGCCGTACGCGCAGTCGTTGACAAACTGAAACCAAGATACAAGACTCTCGTCGAACTCCGATACTTCCGAGAACTCTCCTACGAAGAAATAGCCGAAGAACTCCAAATGCCTCTCGGCACAGTCAAGGCACAACTCTTCCGCTCACGCGAACTCCTCTACAACATCCTCAAAAACACCGAAAACGCACCAGAGTCATGAGCATCGTCGAGAACTTCTTCCAAGACCTCACAGACACTCAAAAAAGCCAATACGACCAGCTCCAAGCCCTCTATGAGGATTGGAACGCCAAGATAAACGTCGTCTCAAGAAAAGACATCGGCGAGCTGATGACACACCACGTCCTCCACTCCCTCGCCATCGCCAAGTTCATGCACTTCACCCCTGGCTCTAACATCATCGATGTCGGCACCGGAGGTGGCTTCCCTGGCATCCCCCTCGCCATCATGTTCCCTGACGTCAACTTCACCCTCACCGACTCCATCGGCAAGAAGATAACCGTCGTCACCGAGATCGCCAACGCACTCAACCTCAAGAACGTAACGCCCGTCAAGTCCCGATCTGAGGATCTCAAAGGCAAATTCGATTTCGTGACCGGACGCGGAGTCACAAAACTCACCGACTTCGCTCGCATGACCCGACATCTCATCGACACAAAGCACATGCGCAACTCCGTCATCAACGGCATCCTTTACCTCAAAGGCGGCAACATCGAGAGCGAGCTCCAACCCTTCGGCAAGAAAGCCCTTTGGTGCGACATCGCTCCCTACTTCCCAGGCATCCCATTCTTCGAAGAAGACAAACGCATAATCCACATAGAGATCTAATCTCTCACAAGACTCCCCCACCCCTTCCCACAATTCCCCGTGCGCCGTGCGCCCATCCCCGACATTAGGCATGGCGACGGCGCACGGGGCTTACATTTCCTACCGCCGATGATCAGAAAATCTACACTTGCAGCCCTCTTCACAATCCTCCCCACCCTGCTTGCGGCACAAGTGAAGTCCGTCGCCGACCAAGTGCCAGCCAGCGCACTCATCTCAATCCTCCAACCTCCATACGTTGGATTGGAACGAGCCGTCTCGGTGCGCTCCCTCGTGACCGACGGCGACGACATCATCCGCCTGCGTCTCTCCGACAACGCCACTCAACTCCCCCTGACGACTGCGCAAATCTCATCCGCCCGAGACAGCCTCCGACGCTGGCTCAACAAGCCAAACGCCTCTCTCGCCATAACAGCAGGTAAAACCGACCTCGTCGCTCAAGCCGTCAACGACACCTCCTCTTGCGGGATGCCTCCCAAAGGCTCACCCGTCATCCGACAAGACCAAGGATTCTCGGGTCCCCTCTCGGGCCGCAACATCGCCCTATGGGCAAGCCACGGACGCTACTTTGAAGCCTCACTCGACCGATGGGAGTGGCAACGCGGACGACTAAACACAACAGTCGAGGACCTCCTCACTCCCTCCTTCGCCTACCCTTTCCTCATCCCCATGCTCGAGAACGCGGGCGCAACCGTTCTCTCCCCTCGTGAACGCGACACCACAAGCGTCACGACAATCATCGACGATGCCGACCTCCCGCCTGCCTTCTCTTCAACCATCAATCCTCTCTCCACAACAAAAGGCTTCGCCCGCTACAAGACTCTCCGCTTAAAAGACAACCCCTTCTCATCCGGCAAGGCCCTCATTTTCAAGATGACGCCCTCCGACTCGGTTGTCTTCACGGGCAAAGCCCCCTCAACGGGTCTCGCCTCTCTCTACATCGCCTACGCCCAGATTCCAGACGCCAAAGCCCCAGCCCTCGTCACCGTCCGACACGCCACGGGCGAAGCCCACTTCTCCATCGACCAACGCATGGGAGGCGGCATGTGGATCCCCCTCGCCACGCTACCCTTCCACGAAGGCTCCGAGTTCAGCGTCATAATAAAAGGCGACGGTCACGTCTCCGTCGATGCCATCCGTGTCGGCGGCGGTATGGGCGTCGTCGAGCGCAATGGCGAGGCAAGCGGTCGCCCTGCTTGGCAAGAAGGCGCAAGATATTATCTCCAGTCCGACGGCTTCGACTACGCCAAAGTGCTCAGCCTGAGCGAGGGACGCAAAGACTACACCGACGACATCAACTGCCGTGGCGAATGGGTCAACTCTCTCGTCACCGACAAGCATATCCCCATCGATCTCTCTCTCGCACTCCATACCGACGCTTTCGTCACGCGCACCGACTCCGTTATCGGGACGCTATGTCTCATTACGACAAAAAAGGGCGACAACAAACTCCCAGATGGGCGCAACCGCCTCACGTCCAGACAGCTGGCTTGGCTCGTGATGAACGCCCTCAAGTCCGACATCCACCGCAGCTGGGATGCCGACTGGACACTCCGCGGCATTGCCGACAAGGGCTACTCCGAAAGCCGTCGACCCGATGTCCCGGCCCTTCTCCTCGAACTGCTATCCCACCAGAACATCGCCGACATGAGCCACGCCCTAAATCCCGCCTTCCGCCGCGATGCCGCCCGAGCCATTTACAAGGGTCTCCTTCGCTATCTCGCAGGATCTTACGCCCCCGTCACCCCTCTACCACCCTCTCGCATCGGACTACGCTTCGCCACCGCCGACTCTCTGTCCCTCCACTGGAGCTTCACCCCAGACACGCTTGAGCCGACAGCCATAGCCGACCGCTATGAGGTCTACGAGGGGAACCGCCTCATCGCCATCACGGCAGATACTTCTGTCTTAATCCACCAGCCCCTCGACGGCATAATCCGCACATACCACATCGTTGCCATCGGGCCGGGCGGTCGCAGCATGCCGTCCGAATCCGTCCCCGCATGCCTCTGGCGCAATGGCCGCCGCGCCCTCCTCGTCGAGGGCATGGACAGGCTCTCCGCTCCTGCCTCCATACAATCACCAAAATGGTCAGGCGTCATGATGAGTCAAGACCCGGGTGCGCCATGGAATGCCGACGTCTTCACAACAGGCGAGCAATACGATTTCAACCCCGATAACGAGTGGCTCGACGACGACGCCCCAGGATGCGGAGCCTCTTTCGCCAACCTCGAAGGTGTCCACATGTCGTCCGCCGCCACATACTCCACCTCCCCGTCGCCCGTCGCCACGGCAATGCGCCTCGAAGGCTTCTCCTTCGTCGGGGTCACCAAATCGTTCTTCGATGCCGATACCGCCAGCGCCGACACCGCCTCCTACGATTTCGTCCGCATCAATCTCGACCGCCAACGCACAACCAGCTACGGCGACGCTGGCTCGCGCCACCAAATCTACACTCTCGGATTCCGCAACCATACAGCGGCAATCATCGCACAAGGCATCCCAACCGTCATAAGCGGTTGCTTCATAGGCTCCGATGTCATCGATTCCGACGTCCTCGATTGGTGCGTCACCACTCTCGGTTTCAAACCTCGCACCGCCCACGCTTCGCGCACTTTCTCCGTCACTGCCTCCCCGCGATGGCTCCGCGAGAACTGCGTCACCACCCTACGCCCCGACATCCTCTTCCAACAAGCCGATGCCATCGAGCCTGCCGCCGAGGGGGCGCGCACTCTCTTCCGCTATTCCGACTCCCAAATGTCCGCCGCCGTCGTCTTCGGAAATGTCGTGTCCGTTGGTCTGTAACCGTCTCGTCCATTAACGACAATGTCTGCCATCTCAAACCTCAAGTCACGCGCCGTCTGCATCTACGACCGTCTCATGAGCTTCGCCCTCAGCCCCGAATGGCTAAGGGTATACTACCCCGATGGCTCCTCTTTTGTCAACAAGATTTCCGACAAAAACCTTCACCTCTCCGACGACCAGAAAGCCAAGGCAGCCAACGACGGCATAGCCAGCGTCGCAGGTATGCACGCAGCCCGAGATATCGCTACACACCTCATCCATCGCCACGCCATAAGGGCGGCTCTCGTCACTTTCATCGCCACGCTCCCTCAAAATTGGCTCATGTGGCCACTCTTCGCCATAGACATTATTTTCTTCCAAAAGGAGATTTTCCTCGTCACGCAAGAACTCGAAATCCTCTATGGCGGCAACGTCTCCTCTTTCGACTACTCGTCTCTCGCCACCTTAGCCGTCAAGATGGAGGGGGTAACCATGAAGTCAAAAATCATTGGCTACGCCAAACGTGGTTTCGGGTGGTCTCTCCGTCAGGCAATGCGATACTGCTCACGCATTTTCCGCTCCTCCATCCGAGCCATTTTCGGCTCCACCGCCAAGTGGGCTGGCATCGCGGCTGAGCGCCACACGATAGACATCGCAATAAACTACGTTCTCTTTTTCCTCATGGCCGTCGTCGCTGGAGCCATCTCCTTTTGGCTCTTCGTCCCCATGGCCCGACGTCTTGAGCGTAAGCTCCTATCTTCCTATTCTTCAACACAATAGAGGGCTTTCTTTTCCCTCTTAATGGTTGACGTGTTCCTTGGTTTTCCGCCACTTTTTTCGTATATTTGTATGTGAGGGGCAAGAAAGGTCAAACCTCCTTGATGCGCCTCTCGCCTCAAAAAACACATGACTATAAATAGAGAATAAAAAGACCACTTTCCTTGCAATCATTAATTCGTATTAAATTATCACCCCTTCTCTTAAAAACTTATCGCTATCCTTGCAATCACGAAACAACAACAACCCACCATCGCAACGCATTTCCTATGATTAAGAGCATCCTCACTACCCTACTCGCCTTCTGCCTTTGCGCAGCCTCCTTTGCGCAAGCCGACGAATGGCAAGACCCAAAGGCCAACCAGGTGAACCGAGCCCCAATGCACGCAAGATTCTTCGCTTTCGAGAGTGCCGATGCCGCCCTCCAACCCAAAGAGTCCTCGTCCAACTTCTTGTCCCTCAACGGCTCTTGGCGATTCCTTTGGGTCAAAAATGCCGACCAGAGACCCGCCAATTTCTTCTCGCCCAACTACGATGACAATGCTTGGGACTACATCCCCGTCCCCGGAATTTGGGAAGTCAACGGCTACGGCGACCCTCTCTACGTCAACAACGGCTACGCCTGGCGCGAGCAGTCTCCCGTCAACCCGCCTGTCGTCCCGACGCTCGACAACCACGTGGGTTCCTACCGCCGCGAGATGACAATCCCTGCCTCATGGAACGGCAAGGAGGTCATTGCGCATTTCGGATCCGCAACGTCAAATATCTACCTGTGGGTAAATGGCAAGTTCGTCGGCTACAGCGAGGACAGCAAGCTCGAAGCCGAATTTGACATCTCGCGCTTCGTCAAGCCTGGCAAGAAAAATCTCATCGCTTTCCAGATTTTCCGCTGGTGCGACGGCTCCTATCTCGAAGACCAAGATTTCTTCCGTCTCTCCGGCATCGGGCGCGACTGCTACCTCTTCGCTCGCAATAAGAAACATATTTCTGACATCCGACTCACGCCCGACCTCGACAAGAACTACTGCGATGCCACTCTCGCCTTCGATGTCGACATCGTCTCCGGCGGCGAGGCTTCCATCTCCCTCCAAGACCCCGACGGCAAGACTGTCGCCCAGACCAAGGTGAAAGGCGCAGGCACGCACCACGGGATGCTCGCCGTCGCAGACCCAGCCAAGTGGACTGCCGAGACGCCCAGCCTCTACACCCTTACTGCCACACTCTCCGACGGAGGCCGCGTCCTCGAAGTCATCCCCCAATGCGTCGGCTTCCGCAAGATTGAGATCCGCAACGCGCAAGTTCTAATCAATGGGCAACCTGTCCTCTTCAAAGGAGCCAACCGCCACGAGATAGACCCCGACAACGGCTACGTCATCTCGCGCCAACGCATGATTGAAGACATCTCTCTCCTCAAAAAACTGAACTTTAATGCCGTCCGCACATGCCACTACCCCAACAACCCCGAGTGGTACGACCTATGCGACCAATACGGCATCTACATCGTCGCCGAGGCTAACATCGAAAGCCACGGCATGGGCTATGACGACAAGACGCTCGCCCGCCGCGACGACTACGCTCTCGCCCACCTCGAACGTAATCAGCGCAACGTGACAGCCAACCGCAACCATCCGTCCGTCATATTCTGGAGCCTCGGCAATGAGGCTGGCTTCGGCCCCAACTTCCAAGCCGCCTACGACTGGGTCAAGAAGACCGACCCCTCACGCCCCTGTCAATACGAGCAAGCTCACGGCAACGACTATACTGACATCTTCTGCCCAATGTACTTCAGCTACGATAATTGCCAACGCTATCTCAGCAAAAATCCTTCCAAGCCCCTCATCCAGTGCGAGTACTCCCACGCCATGGGCAACTCGTGCGGCGGCTTCAAGGAGTATTGGGACATAATCCGCAACAATCCATCCTACCAGGGAGGCTTTATATGGGATTTCATCGACCAGGCAATACGCATCCATAAACCCGACGGCACAACATACCTCGGCTACGGCGGCGACTGGAACTCCTACGACGGATCCGACAACAATTTCTGCGTCAACGGTCTCATTAGCCCAGACCGCCATCCCAATCCCCACGCCCTCGAGGCCGCCTACATCCAGCAAAATATATGGGCCACACCCGTCGATATGTCTCGTGGTCTGATAAATGTCTTCAACGAGAATTTCTTCACCTCCCTCTCTAACTACCGCCTCGAGTGGTCACTCTTCTCCAATGGGTTTCCTGTCCAGTCTGGCGTTGTCGATACTCTCTCCACTGCTCCACAGTCCACGCAGTCCCTCTCCCTCCCCTACGACCTCTCCACTGTCCCCGCCAATCAAGAGGTTCTGCTCAACATCTCTTTCCTCACCAAACGTGCCGACGGTCTCTTGCCTGCCGGTCATGTCGCCGCTCGCGCACAACTCCCCGTCCGCGACGCAGCTGCCACCACGCTATCCATCCCCAACCATCCCCAACAACCTTCTCCCGTCGTCAACAATTCCGACAATGATCTAATCTCCATCTCCGCAGACAACTTCCGCCTCGACATCTCGCGCCACGACGGCATGATCTGCCGATACGAGATCAACGGCACCTCCCTGCTCTCCCCCACTTCTCGCCTCGAACCCAACTTCTGGCGCGCCCCGACTGACAATGACTTCGGTGCCGACCTCCAGCATCGTCTCGCCGCATGGCGCAACCCCGACCTCAATCTCGTCGACATCGCCACCACGACCCACGACAATCTCGTCACCATCACTGCCCGATACTCCATCCACGGCATCCTCCCCGACCCCACGACAGGTCTCCATCGTTACCACTCCAAGCCCATAAACCCCGACAGCCCCGAGATCCCAATCTCCCTCACCATCTCCTACACTGTCAACAATGTGGGTCAGATACTCCTCTCCCAGTCCCTCGATGTTCCGTCCGGGGAGCAAGCGCCAGACCTCCCTCGTTTCGGTATCCGTCTCTCCATGCCCGCCTCCTTCGAGAACATATCCTACTACGGACGCGGACCCCATGAGAACTACCCAGACCGCGCCAACTCCGCGTTCATCGGCACCTACAACCAGTCCGTCACCTCCCAATTCTACCCCTATATCCGTCCGCAAGAGACAGGAGCTAAAACCGACATCCGTTGGTGGACTCTCACCAATGTCGCTGGCCATGGCCTGAATATCACGGCAGCGCAACCCTTCGTCGCCACAGCCCTCCACTTCGCTCAAGAAGATCTCGACGATGGCGACAATAAGCACCAACGCCACTCCGAGCTCCTCGCCCCACGCAACGCCACTTTCCTCTCTATCGACCAAGCCATGTCAGCACTCGGCTGCGTCGACAGCTGGGGCAGCATGCCTCTGGACAAGTACCGCGTCAAGACGCAAAACCGCAACCTCACAATCCTCATCACTCCCCAGTAACGCCCACTCACACTCCTACATAATGCTCGAAAGAGGCGGCTCCGCAATAGTGCTGAACCGCCTCTCTCTTATCATAATGCAATAAAATCACTCTAAAGTAAGGCTCGCTTCCGTCAATTGAGACTGAAGCCTAACCCTTACAAATGGACATAAAAAAGCTCCGAATCTCTTCGGAGCGTTGCTGTGTGCCTTAGTAGGCCTTGCCTTTTGCCTCGTCGGAAACAGTGAGTTTCTTACGACCCTTGGCGCGGCGTGCGGCCAGAACCCTGCGACCATTCTTAGTAGACATCCTCTGACGGAAGCCATGCTTGTTGATACGCTTACGGTTCGAAGGCTGGAATGTCCTTTTCATCGTACGATTTCTTTAAAAGATTGAATTCAAATCGACCGCAAAGATACAACTTTCCTCTTCATCTCCCAACACTTTGCCACTATTGTTTCGCCTTATATCGCTTTATCACGTTGTACGCCTTGAACATGCCAAGTTCACCGGCACGGCTGAGGTCCTTCACGCCAGCGTCCTCCTTCCCTTGATACAATTCAATAATCCCCCTGTTGAAATACGCCTCCGCAAACTGGTCATACACCTCTATCGCCTTGTCCAACAACTCTATGGCTCTGTCAAAATCCTTGCGCTGGCAATATACGAGGCTCATGTTGTAATAGGCGAACTCGTTGTCAGACTCCAACTCCATGACTCTCTCAAGATCCTGCACCACAAGGTCATAGTCCAATACCGTCACCTCATGCCTCAAGTTCCTTCCGCCCATCAGGTCTCCGTCCATAGGCGCATAGGCGTCGGGGTCCATGTCCCTTATCGTCTCGACCATCTTATACCTCGCCGCAGCCCTGTTGAACAATGCGACGACGTTGCCAGGATCTTTCATGAGCGAAGCCGAGAAGTCCGTAAGCGCACTGTTGTAGTTCATCACTATCGAATACAACGTGCCCCTCAGCAAGTAGAGCGAAGCGTCCCACGGGTCAGCCTCCAGACGCTTGTTGACGTCGGCTATCATGGAGAACACCTTCGCCGAGACATCATCGCCAGCCACGTCCCTGTTCGTCACGACCATCTTCAGGTCCGACACTCCCAGGGTGTTGAACTTCACAACCGACGGACTGTAATATGGGGCGTTGGGCAACAGTGTGTCCGCGCTGAAAAACGACAGGCTGAACGCAGGCTCCAGGTCTATTGCAATGTCGCGGTCTTGCACCCTGCCCCTTATCGTCTCCTTGTTCTCCTGCCGCAGCTTGTCATCAGTGTCGCCAAAGTCCGCCACGACGACCATCTGGTCATATTTCTTCATGTCAGAGTCGTTCTTTCCGCGGCTCTCTTTTTTCTTCTCCTTACCGTTGTTTTCGTCCTGCGGTGCGCCACTCTGCTGCGCCGCCATCTGACGCTTAGTCTTCTCTTGCTCAAATGTCATGGCGGTAAGGTAGTCTTGCTCAGAGCCTTTAGTGTCGCCCATCTGCCGTTTCGCCACGGCGCGCTGCGCATATGCCGGCCCGAAGTCCGGGTGCTTGGCAATGATGATGTTTAAGTCCTGCAATGCGTTAGACGCCTGCCCCAACTGTCCATAGACAATGGCTCTGTTGAAGAGGGTGATATCGTCAGACGGGTCTATGGCCAACGCCCTCGAGAAGTCGTCTGCCGCCCTGTTCAAGTCGCCGGCCTCGGCTCTCAACAATCCTCGGTTCTGATATGCGAGCCTGTTCTTAGGGTCGAGCCTTATCGCCTCGTCAAGGTCCGCCTCGCAACCCCTCATGTCGTCAAGGTTGTATTTCGTGATAGCGCGGTTCACATATACGAACGGGTCTTGCGGACGAAGCTCCGCCAAATGGTCGTAGCTCTTCAACGCTCCGGCAAAATCCCTCGTCTGGTACCTTGTCATGCCAAGGTACGTGAAAGCCTCAGGTGAATACGTGTTTATCTTGGTCGCCCTCTCAAATTCCGTCAACGCTGTTGCCGTATCCCCCTTTTCCACGTAAGCTATGCCTCGATACAATATGGCAGGCACGTTCTTCTTGTCTATCTTCAATATCTTGTCATACTGCTCTATGGCATGGTCATACTCTTCCAGGTTTATGCTCGCTATGCCCGCATTTAGCAGCATGTTTATGTTGTCTGGCTCATATTTAAGCCCCTCCTCGAAGTCGGCTCTCGCTGCCGCCGCCTTGTCTTGCCTCAGGTGGGCTATGCCCCTAAGGTTATATGCGCCGATGAGGAACGGGTTTATGTCCAACGCCACGTTGCAGTCCGCCTCGCACCCCGTAAGGTCGTCAAGGTAGAACTTGGCTACGGCTCTGTAATAATACGGGTCTGCCAGATAAGGCTTCACAATGATGACCCTGTTGAAGTACTGGATCGACAAGACGTAGTCCTCAAAGTAGAGCGCATTACGCCCCACCTGCATCATCCTGTTGGTGTTCACCTGCGCGTGTGCTGTCATGGTGGTGGAGACCATAAGGGCCACAGCGGCTATGACCGTCGCGCCAATTCTTCTAATAATCGTCATCATCATCGTGGTCTTTGTTCAGCATGTCGTCTGCCATCAGCTCATATCGCTCGGCATCCTCCATTCTGCCATTTTTTCTGCAAGCCTCAGCCATCATGAGCAGCGTCTTTCTGTCCTTCCGCAACGCCAAGGCGTCGCCAGCGTCAGACAATACGCGCTCCCATCGCTTCAACGCCTTATGCGCCTTGGCTCGCAAGAGCAGGGCGTCAGCCGTCTTCTTGGCTTTCTTTATCAAGCCCGGGCGCAATGCTGCGTTGAGGTCTTCGACCGCCCCTTCCGCATCACCGTCGCCAAGCAATAAGTCGGCCCTCAGTACAAGGGCGTCGGCGTAGTCGGGAGCCAAGGCCAGTGCCTTATTGATGTTAGCTTTTGCAGCCCTCTCATCGTCATATTTGTGCAGGCACTCAGCCGCCAAGAGGTAATATTCGTATGCAAACTCAAAGTTCTTCTCCCTCATCTTGCGCTGCTGGTCGAGCAGGTCGTCAATCTGAGCTCGCAGTTTGTCTACCACCGACAACTTTCGTGTCACGTATCGCCTCATGACGTCAGACTTCAACATCTCGGGCTTTATGGACAGAGCTTCGAAAGCGTCTGCCACGGCGTCTCGCAAGTTTCCCTTGTCAAATTCCGTGACCGCCTGACGCCCAAGCAGGTCTGCTCGCGCCACGGCCAACTGTTTTTCTATCTGCACCTCGTCATTCGCTCCGTTAGAGAAGACCCTCACCGCAATATTTGTGCGTATATCCTTGTGTGTCAATGGGGTTCTCAATATCATCCCATTCAACGTGCGGCATCGGCTGAGGGCGACGTAGCTCTGCCCGCATGCGAAAGCCCCGCTGCCCAAATCTATTATCACGTGGTCGAACGTCAGGCCTTGGCTCTTGTGTATCGTTATGGCCCATGCCAGTTTGATCGGCACTTGGGTGAACGTTCCCAAAAGCTCCGTCTCGACCTGATGCTTCTCCTCGTTATATTTATATTTGACGTTCTCCCACGTCACAGGCTGGACAAAGAAGACGTCCGGGACATACGCATCGCCATCATCATCAACATACTCACCCTCGTCCCCCATATATTCGTCAGCCTTGTCTGGAGCCTGCTCTTGCGCGCTCCCGTCATCATTCACGACTCTCACCCACACGCCGTCCTCCTCAATTCCTTCAACCCTCCCTACGGAGCCGTTGTACCATCGTCCCTCCATATCGTTCCTTACGAACACTACCTGCGCCCCTACCTTAAGCGTAAGGTTCAAGCTCGTCGGCATCATCTGCTCGGAGAAGTCTTTTTCAACATGACCGACGACGGTCTTCTCTTCGGTCTTCAACTCCGCCAGCCTGCTCTCATTTATATTGTCTGATGCCGAGCGTGTAGAGGTCAGCGTCATGTACAAAGATTCCGCGCTTGGCTGGAAAGTTCTATCGACCCGCTTGTTTATGAGTTTCAAGTCCTCATTCGCCACCTGCCCCACCCTTATTCTGTCAAGTAGCGAGAGGAAGTCGGCCTCCTTCTGACGGTAGACCTTCTTCAGCTCAATTTGCGTGAGCTGTATCTGCCCGAACACCGCGGCCCCAAAGAAATAGGGCGTAGTGTAAAATCTTCTCAGTATGTCCCACTCCTGCCCTGTCACCACTGGCTCCAACTGGAAAGCGTCGCCTACAAGGAGGAGCTGCTTGCCACCGAACGGCTCGTAGCGGTGACCCTTGTTGTATGTCCGTAGAACCCTGTCGACAAAGTCGAGCACGTCGGCTCGCACCATCGACACCTCGTCTATGACTATAAGCTCCAGTTCTTTGAGCAGCTTGATTTTCTCTCCATTAAACTTTTGCATCGCCCTGACGTCCCTCGGAGTGGCGAACTTGACATCGTCGAGGGCGAAAGGTTGGAGAGGGATCTTGAAAAACGAGTGCAGCGTCACGCCGCCGGCATTAACTGCCGCAATGCCCGTCGGGGCGAGCACGACGGTCTTCTTTTTTATGTGTTCGACAATATAGCGCAGGAATGTGGACTTGCCCGTGCCGGCCCTACCGGTCATGAAGACCGATGCCGACGACTCGGATATGAGCCTCCACACATTTTGGAACTCCTTATTGTCGAGCTCTATCACCTCGGCGAGTTTTTTGATGATTTGTAGACACCCCTCTTAAAGAGTTGGCTCCGCCCACTAAGATCCCTCTTGCCGAAATAGTAAGTCACGTCAATGATGGGCCATATTGCAGCGTTCTTCTCGACGCGGGCGTAGTTTCCAAAACTCGTAAGGAAACCCAACTTACCGCTCAGCTTAGAAGAGAAGAAATATTCGCCCTCAGCCTGAAGCTCCACGGTATGGTGGTGGCTGAACGTTCCGAAGTGGTAGGCTATTCCGCCATGAAGATTAATCCTTGTCGTCAGCCTGCCGTCAGCCCATAGCTTCAACCTGCCTCGGAAGCCACTGCCCACAAGCGTCTCGCCCCTATTGGCAAGGAAGTGGCGCGGCACTTGCAACAAATCGTCGTTATCAGAGAAATTGTAGCTGCCGTAGAGACCGAGACCTGCGGTAAGAATCAGATATACAGAGCCGTCTGAGCAGTTCTGGTCGGTGAACCAAGCCCTTGAGAGCAGCAGCTCATGCCCCAACTCGAAGACCAACGGTATGCCAGCCTCCTCGCCGATGAATTGGTTCATGCCGAGTTTCTGCCCCAGCCTCATTCCAGGGTAACCATTTGCCACGTCAAAGCGCGAGGCGAGAAACCACCTCTTGTCATATACATTCCACAGAGCCTTGACGTAGACAGTAGGGCGAGCGACGTCTAACGCCAAGTATGTGGACAACTCGACCCTCTCTGTCAAACCCCATCGCGACGCGGACAGCAAGCTAAGGTTTCCGGCATGGCGGTAGACGACGTTGGCCGCCTCGGCGTGCCACAAGATGTCATCCCTCATGCCAGACTTGATATTAGCCGACTGCCATTTCTTGTAGGTGTCGCTGGTGGCTCCTTTTCTCGGGTTGTAGCTTATAACTGAATAGTCAGTATTGAGGACTTTGTGCTCTTCTATCTGCGCCGACAAGGGGAGACACGCCCCGGCAGTCGACGCCATCAACAGAATGACTCTGGAAATACACTTGATACCGCACATCTCGTCCCGTCTTTTGCTGATTAATTACTTAACGACCTTTGCCATGGCAGTATACCTGTCGGCCTTGTTCTTTGGCACATAGATGACGAGCTTCTGCCCGATACGTATCATGCCGCGGCGGATGTTGTTCCAATAGACAAGGTCGTTGACCCTCACGCCAAAGCGTCGGGCTATCGTGCCTGGCACATCGCCACTCCTGACGGTATAGATAAGTTTGGCCTTGCCGTCGGGAGTCCTGCCTGCGTATACCGCCCCGCGCGAGTCGGTAATCTTGACAATCTTGTTGTCGGGGAAGTACTTCATCCTGTCGCGGGCGTAGACAGAGTCCTCGTGCGCGGCGAAGGAGAAAGTAGCGTCGACGGGCAGCACGAGACTGTAGATCTTGCCGTCGATGGCGGGAACTACATCGTGCTTATACTGCGGATTGAGCTGCCTGATGAGATCGGTTTGGACACCCAGCACGGAGGTCACTTGGCTGAAGTGCAGCGGCTGATAGATCATGACAGTGTCGGTCGGCATGATGGACTCGGACTCGCTTGCGAAAATATTATGCTCTTGCGCGTAGTTCATGGCGTAGGCGGCTGCGATGAAGGCAGGCACGTAGCCACGCGTCTCCCTGGGGAGGTTATAATATATCTTCCAAAAATCCTTTTGACCGCCCGAGCGGGCAATTGCCCGGTTGACGTTGCCAGGACCGCAGTTGTAGGCGGCGATGGCGAGATGCCAGTCACCGTACATATTGTAGAGGTCGCGCAAGAAGACGGCGGCAGCCTCGGTCGCCTTGACGGGGTCGCGACGCTCGTCTACATAGCTTGTAACATTGAGACCGTACCTCTTGCCCGTGTAGTACATGAACTGCCAAAGTCCAGACGCGCCAACGCGGCTGAGTGCGTTAGGGTTGAGCGCGCTCTCGATGATGGCCATATACTTCAGTTCAAGAGGCATGTCGTGGGCTTCCAGCACCCTCTCAAACAAGGGGAAATAGTAGTTAGAGAGTCCGAGCATTCGCTGCACGAGATAGCGTCGCTTGACGACGTAAAGCTCGATGAAGCGTCGCACCTGATCATTGTAGACCATGGGGATGGGCGACATCATGGCCTGTAGGCGGTTGACGAAGACTGAGTCTGGGACTCCTGCTATGAGGCTGTCCGCCACGGCTACGGAATCTGGCACGAAGTCATTGATTATAGGGCGCGTGCGGGTGTACCATGCAGAGATGAGGCTGTCGACCTCGTAGCGCGGGATCTCGTTATTGTAGACGATGGAGTCGGCCTCCGCCTCGTACACGGCGGCGGTATCTGCTACTAATTCATCTTGCGCGACGGCTGTCGTCGCCATAGTGGCGAGCATAGCCGCCATCACGGGGATTGAGGTGTAGTGTCTCAAAAGATATGTGCTTGGAATTGGGTGTTAAACGTTGAACAGCTTTTCTTGAACCGCATCCTTGAAAGACTTGCCGATGGGGACGTAAGGCTCGACGCCGTCAATCTTAAGTTGCGCGCCGTAGAGGGCTTTGACCTTGTCGATACGGACGATGTATGATTTATGGACGCGCATGAAGAGTGACTGCGGCAGCGTCTCTTCGAGGTTCTTCAGAGACTCGAGCGTTATGACCTTCTCGATCTTGCCGCCCTCGCCTCGGGTGAAGATGGTGACATACTCGCGGAGCCCCTCGATATAGAGGATGTCGTCAATCTTAATGCGATGTATTTTGTGGTCGGCCTTGACAATGAGGACTCCGTCATTGGGAGCCGCCTCTTGCTGCGGCTGTGCGGGAGCCTGTTGGGTTGGGGCTGGTTGGGCAGCTCGTTGGCGGCTCTCGCTGACGCGCTGCATTGCCTTGCCGACGCACTGCATGAACCTGTCGAACGAGAACGGTTTGAGAAGGTAGTCGAGGACGTCGAGCTGGTAGCTCTCTATGGCGTAGTCGGAGTAGGCGGTGGTGAAGACGACCAAAGGGCGCACGGGGAGCATCTTGAGGAAGTTGAGACCGGTGATGTCGGGCATCTGGATGTCAAGGAACATGAGGTCGACCTTGCCATCTTGGATTATGGGGAGAGCCTCAAGTCCTGACTTACAACTTGCGACGAGTTCGAGGTTCGGGACTTTCTCGATGAACTCTTTAAGCAGGATTCGCGCGGGGAACTCATCGTCGACGATGAGGCAGCGTATCTTGTTTTGCGTATCCATATCTACAAATGTAATAAGATTGGCACTAAGCGGCAAACGTATCGATTTTGAGGAAGACGCCGAACTCGGTCTCCGTCTTGTCAATTTTCATCTCGTATCTTCCTGGATATAAAATATTTAGCCTCTTACGGACATTCTCCACTCCTATACCTCCGACAATATCCTTGTTGATCGCTATGGGCGGCAGTGAGTTTCGGACTTGAAAGACGAGTATGGGCCCGAGGGTCTTGACGCTTACTTGTAGCCAGCCTTTTTTAGGGTTGTCGATGTTGCCATGCTTGAAGCTGTTCTCAATGAAGGGGATCAGGAGCATCGGCTCAATCATGAACTCCTCATTGCAGCCAGAGGCATCCATACGGATATTGAGGTCGGAGTCGGTCTTAAGCTTTTGGAACTCGATGAAGTTGTTGATATACTCAATCTCCCTCTTCAGCTTAACCTTCTTATTCTCACTGTCATAGAGCGTGAAGCGGAGCATATCGGAGAGTTTGAGAATCATGTCTGGGGTCTTCTCGCTCTTGATTATCGAGAGGGCGTAGATGTTGTTGAGGGCGTTGAAGAGGAAGTGCGGGTTAATCTGCGTCTTGAGGAACTTCATCTCGAACTCGATGTTCTGGTGCCTCATGTCGATCTCCCTCATCTTGTTATTTTTCTCCTTGAGGTAGAAAGAGTAGAGTGAGCTTACGAAGAGCATGCCGACAAGAGGGAGTAGCCATCGGAAGGGGATGTTGATGGCGTCGGGGTCGGCTGGGGGAGGAAATTGGCTCTCGTGCCAGAAGTCGAGCAGGTGCATGACCAGCAGCGTCAGGACCATGAGGGCAAGCACTCCGAGGGCGTAGCGTTGGTAGGAGCCACAGAAGAGCTGGCGCGGCATGAGGTAGTGGACGTTGACGAGGAAAGCCGACACGCACACTATGAGCATCTTAACGACGAGGGGCAGGAAGTAGACGCCGTCTTTTATGAGCGAAGGCGCCGCAAATATGACGGCAAAGCCCGCCATGATTGCGATTTCGAGCCATGCGCGCTTTGAAGTAAGAGTCTTGGACTGCTCCATTTGGATGCTAAATTGAAAAGAGAGCCCCTCGACCCCGCGGAGGGTGACGAGGGGCTCTCTCTATGCTGTTTTAGAAAGTGAGCGTGCTTAATCGCGAGTCTCGCGGAAAGCCATAGGCTCGTAGGCCCAAGTCTCGTTGTAGAAAGTACCGCCCGAGCCAGTCACGGTCATGTCGTTGGACGCGCCAGTCGTGATGTAGGGGATCTCGCGCTCTCCGCGTCCGTCTAGGTCGCCACGGAGAGTGAAAGTGACGGAGAAGATGCGGAAGGAGCCCTCGAAGTCGCCACGAGGCATCCAGTAGTCGTACTTAGGATTGTACTCCCAAGTAGCGGTGGAGTTGCCCGAGAGGGTTGTACCCATGGTGACGTAAGCGCGGCAGGCATCGGTGCCATCGTCGACGACGAAAGCGGAGGCGCCATAGCGCGCAAGAGTCGTATAGGCGTCATCGAAAGTATCATAGGACTGGTCCTTAGCGTTGCGAAGGGTCTGCCAAGTGTTGGTCTCGGCGTCGTAACGCTGGAAAGACTGGGTCGCACCGCCGTTGCTACCGCCGAAGACGTAGCCGTAGGCCTTGCCATCGACATGGCATACGAAAGAAGTGGCGCGGGTACGAGGAACGCCGATGCTCTGAACGGCAGTCCATGTGGTTCCGTCGAACTTGTAGAAGTCGCCGAGGATGTTGTTGTCATAGTCCTCGCCGCAGCCTACATAGGCGACGTTATCGATAACGAAGCAGGTGGCGTAGCGCACAGCATCGCCTGGGTAGGTTGGAGCCTTTTCCCAGCTATTGGTCTTCGGGTCGTAGCACCAGAAATCGTTGAGGTAGTTCTCGCCATCGTAGCCGAGACCAACGTAACCTTTTCCGTTGATGGAGAAACCGACTGCGCCGTTACGTGCGGCAGCCTCACGCGGCATGGAAGCGACAGCGACGTTGTAGGGGACATTCTCCTTGTAGTATTTCTGTGTGGTAGCAGCCTTGGCGGTATCGGTCTCGGAGTAAAGTTTCTCGTAACGTGCCGTCCAGCTGGGGCTGCCCTCGGAGTTGAGGGAAACCATATAGAAGTCGCGGAAACGCTCTTGCTCCTCGGTCTTGTTGGTGTTGGCACCTGTGCCGATGAAGGCGCAGAGGGTGTCGCCTACCTCCATTTGGAAGCAGACAGCTCCGCCACGAGGAACGCCAGGGAAATAGCTGTAGGTCTGATACCAGTTGCCATAGGTTTTCTGCTCAGTATCACCTTCGCAGCCTACGACGGTGGCGGAGAGAGCCACTACGGCGAGGGCCTTGAGCGTGTTGGCGAAAATTCGTCTCATATAGTCTATTAAGTTTTATGCAAAGATAAGTAGTTTCCTGATTGTGTCGTTGAATAATCAACGAAAGTGGGCGTGTGGTGTGGGAGGGGCGTTATGTGTTCAACATTAGTCGCGCTCGTTCCACATCTCGTTGGGGATGAAAGCCCACGTGTCGGCATAGAATTTACCATTGGAGCCAGAGACAGTGAGGTCGCTGGTGCCGCCCGTGGTGACGAAGCCCGTCTGCTTCCAACCCGTGCCGTCGACATTGGCGTTGAGGACAAAAGAGACAGCGAACTTGCGAGGTCCGCCCTCGAAAGAGGCTTTTTGCACCCAACGGTCGGTGAAGGGGTTGTATTCCCACGTCAGCTGACCGCTGCCGTTTGGACCTCCTGTTGTCACATATACGCGTGTGTCGCTGGTATTATCATCGACGACGAAAGCCGTCGCGCCGTAGCCTGCGAGCTGACCATACTGGTCGTCGAACGTCTCCTCGGTAGCGTCGCGAAGTTGCGCCTTTTGAGACCAATCTTGCACCTCTGGGTCATAGCACTCGAGTGTTGAAATCTTGCCGCCGTTGGTACCGCCGTAGAGGTAGCCCTTGCCGTTGCATACGAAAGCGGAGGCTTGTGAGCGTGGGACGGAACAGGACTGAACGGGTTCCCAGTTTGTGCCATCGAAGCGGTAGCAATCGCCAAGGATGTTATTGTCTGCATCCTCACCGCCTCCAACATAGGCGTAGCCGTCGATTACGAAAGAGAAAGCGAAGCGGACAGCGTCGCCCATGTAAGGGGTAGCCTCCGTCCACGAGTTAGTCTCCGGGTCGTAGCACCAGAAATCGTTGAGGCAGTCGGAGCCGTCGAAGCCGAGACCGACGTAGCCTTTATTGTTAAGAGTGAAGGCTACAGCACCATTGCGCGCCTTGGCTTTTGAGGGCAGAGAAGCGACGGCCGTGGTGCAGGGGACGCCAGCTGCCAACTGGTCGTCGGACAGACGATCGTAGCGGACAGTCTCTTGAAGGCCTTCAGCCGTGTAGGTGAACATATAGAAGTCAGAGAAACGTTCGGACTCCTTTGCGTTTGCCATGTTTGCACCTGTACCGACGACAGCGCGGAGCGTATCGTTTATGACGAGGGGGAAGCAGACGGCGCCACCACGAGGCGTGCCGAGAAAATATTTATATGTGTTCCTCCAGTTGCCCTGATGGATGTCATTATCGATCTCCTCGCATCCGATGAAAGCGACGGAGAGGGCGGCTAAGGACATGGTGGTCAGGGTTTTAGCGAAAGGCCTAATCATATATTGTCAGTTATCTTGCTTGATAGGTAAATAATCAATGTTATTCGAACTTGGAGCGCAGGAACCAAGTTTCACGGATGTTGAGGGCGACCTTGAAGTTGTTGAACTTCTCTTCGATCATGCCGTTTGCCGTCGTGCCGCGGTTTTGCCTCTCGTAGGAGACAGTTATGGCGTTGCGCGAGCGTCCGAGCGGGACTGTCAGACCGAGTGAGAAGCCGCTCTGCATGAGGTTTACGGACTGGAGGTCGAGATAGTCGCGACCGTAGAAGCCGCCGACGCGGTAGCGGATCCTCTTGTAGAACGGATCATCGGGCTTACCCGGGGAGTATTGAAGACCGCCGGAGACGGTATAGGTGTCGCGGAAAGAGACATTCTCCTTGAACTTGGTGTTCTCGACATCACCCCATTCGCTGACCTTGTACTCGACGGTGCCGAGGAGCTTGTGGCGCTCGAAGGTGAAGCCTGCCCCGTAGTAGCGCGGGATGTAGAATCGGTTAGGCGTGGAGTCGTCGGTCTCGAGCTCCTGAATGCTGTTGTAGATGGTCTGCTTGTATGAGGTGTGGAGCCACATCTTTGGGGCGTACATGGCGCCGAAGCGGAAATTGTTGTCGCCGATGTTGAAGTCGAATTGCGTTCCGACCTCCCAATAGATGTTGTTTACGGCGTAGTTTCTCTTATTATATATGTCCTCACCGCCGATGCTCTCGGAGAAGCAAGCTTTCTCGAGGTGCTCGATATTACCCCATATGACAGAAAAGTTGCCGCCCAGGGTCCAGTGGTTGAAGAGAGTGAACGCAGCATTGATGAACGCCTGGCTGAGACCGCCACTGCCGCTGTGCTCATTGGTGTATTGGCTGTCGGTGCCGACGATATCCTTGGTCTCGCTCATGCGGTAGCCGACGGTGGAATAGGGGGCGTAGCCGATCGCCATGGCGAGCCATTTGCGGCCACGGAAGCCCATTGTTATGCCGTCGATGTTGGCGGAGTATACCGTAGCCGTCTCATAGCCGCTGTGCTCACGGGCGTAGAAGCCTCGGAACTGGAAGTTGAAATAGAAAGTGAGGCTGTCGAGATTGGAGATGCCGGCAGGGTTGGAGATGTTGACCCACTCATTGGGGGCGAGAGCGATGCCAGAATGTCCGAGCGCAGTGGCAGCCGCATCCTCCTTAGGGGTGATGATGCCCACGCCGTACATTGAGTAAGGCGAGGATGTGCTATTTTGCGCGAAAGAAGCCAGCGGGGCTGCAAAGGCGCAGAGAGAGAGGGCGAGTAGGCGTCTAACGTTCTTCACGGTCGAAGTTGTAGAAGGTTACCTCGAGCACCGAGCGATGCAGGTCTACACCGTGCCCGTTGAAAATCATAAAGTTGTAGTTGGTGGGTTCCATGCTGCTGCCCCAAGTGAGGACGAGGCCATTATTCTCGTCGACAAGGTCTTTTGAGAGAATGGTGTTGATGTAGTATGTTATGTCGGCATAGTAGTACATCTCGGAGCGGTCGAAAGCGTCGTAGACGAGCGTCGAATGGACGTTGGCTCCAGAGGAGTTGATGACGCTGTTAGTAATGACGTTTCCTTTGTTGACCTCGTGGAGGTAGAAAGTCGTTGGGATACGGTTCTTGTCGTAGCTGCCGACTTTCGGATAGAGCTTGAGCACGGCCTTGACGATGTGCTGATATTTGCTCATGTTCTTGAGGCTCTCGATGGAGGGGAAGTTGACGCGGGTATAGTAACCGAGACCCTCGTACATGACGGACTGGAGGTCGGCGGAATCCTCGACTGCCTGGATGTATCGGTGGTTGAGGACTTCGGGCGAGAAGGCCTCGTCGGCGCCCTCGTTCCATACATTGTTGAACTGGAGGCTCGATCCTGTCATCTTGAATTGCCTCTCGACCTTGACGGCTTGGAAACCACGGATATGGCTGTGGAGACAGATCATGGTGGAGTCGGCATAGAAGCCGAGGAGTGACTTTGCGTCGTCGGAGGATGTTATCTTGATTCCCTTCATGAACTTGTCATAGTTCTGCGAGACGTCTCGCGAGCTCAGGTTGACCTGCGACTTGATGAAATCGACGAGGTGCTGTCCGAATGTGTCATTAAGACGGAAACGGAGACGGGGGCGTGAGTTTGGACGGGGCTTAAAGACGAAAGAGCCGAGCAGGGAGTCGGCGGGGAAAGAGCGGACGTTGTAGAAGTTGGACTCGTTCTCGTCGGCGAACTCGAGTTTTTGTGCGAGGCACTCGACTCGTATCTCGAAAGGCTGTATGGTGTCGCGGTCTTGCGCGCACTCGAACTGGCCAGTATGTTTGAGCACGATGGTGCAGGAGTCGTAGATCTCCTTTTGGCTGCCTTGCCATCCGTAGTGCGTCGTTCCGCTTGGGAGGACGGGTTCGGCGAGACGGAGGTAGGAGTCGGAGCATATGGTTCCTATGGCGGGTTTCTCGGCACGGCCGACCCAGACCCTGTTCTGGCTTGAGGTGAGAACGGAATCGAGTCGGAAGGTGGATAGCTGGATGGAAGTCGTAGACGTCATCTCGGCGTAGCTGTTGCTCTTGATGGTGCTCTGGCTGAGGTGGAAATCCTCGTCGCTGCAGGCAGCCACGAATGCGAGCAGGAGGGTGAGCATCGCCGCGAGCTTAGCGAGTCGGTGCTTGCGGCGTACGCCGGGTTGGTTAGAGTTGTTGAGAGTCATTCGTGTGTGTCGGGAATAGACATTTCATTTCAGACTACAAAGGAACAAAAATAGAGCCAAACGACCGCAAGATTTCAACGAAAGTGTCCATTCTGTTGACGAAAGGCGGGAAAGAAAAGTTAGAGTCGGGGGAAAAGAAAAACAGGGTAGCTATCCGAGTCCGTTGACTTCAGCTACCCTGCACCAATTCAAACACATCTATGAAAAAAGTACTTTCTATCTTGTTGTTTGTCGACAAGGGATACCAAAGCCAATAATGCTGTCACGATGTGACATTATTTGCCGCGGCGGTCATCGCCGAAGCATTCATATTTTGGGGAACTTGTCAACAAAAGAGTGATTTGGTGCAGCCATTTTGTGGTATATCTGACCTTATCACACTCCAAATATAAATATCATTTCGCGATATTGGAAGCATTTTGCCATCTACAAATCGCAAAAAGTAACACAAAGCACTCTATTTGTAATCTTTCCAAGCTTAAACTTAGCCGTTCGGGACAAATGTTCTGACTTATAGAACAAAAGGGAGAATATATAATAAAAAGCCCCCCCTTGCGCCTGTCGGCGCAAGGGGGGACTTTTTATTATAGGTTTTTAGCTACGGGAGTAGTTTGGCGCCTCCTGTGTGATGGCCACATCGTGAGGGTGGCTCTCGTTCATGCCAGAGGCGGTGATGCGGACGAACTTGGCGTTGTGGAGAGCCTCGATATCCTTAGCACCGCAGTAGCCCATACCGGAGCGGATGCCGCCGAGGAGCTGATAGACAACCTCGTAGAGCGAGCCTTTGTATGGGACACGGGCGGAGATGCCCTCGGGGACGAGCTTCTTGACGTCGTTCTCGTTGTCTTGGAAGTATCGGTCCTTGGAGCCGTGCTGCATGGCCTCGAGCGAGCCCATGCCTCGGTAGGCTTTGAACTTACGGCCGTTGAAGATGATGGTCTCGCCAGGGGACTCCTCGACACCGGCGAAGAGGCCGCCAGCCATTGTGCAGCTTGCGCCTGCGGCGAGAGCCTTGACGAAGTCGCCCGAGTAGCGGAGACCGCCATCGCCGATGATGGGCACGTCGGCGAAACCAGCCTTGCGGAGAGCAGTGTAGACCTCGTAGATGGCGGAGAGCTGAGGATAGCCGACACCGGCGATGATGCGCGTGGTGCAGATGGAGCCAGGACCGATGCCTACCTTGACAGCGTCGGCGCCTGCCTCAGCGAGAGCGACAGCAGCCTCGCCCGTGCAGATGTTGCCTACGACGATGTCGATATTCTGATAGCGGCGGCGAGCCTCTTTGAGGACCTCGATGACGCCGCGGGAGTGGCCGTGCGCGGTATCGATGACGATGGCGTCTACATTGGCAGCCACGAGAGCGTCGATGCGCTCAAAGGTGTTGCTGGTGACACCGACGCCGCCCGCTACACGGAGACGACCCTTGTCGTCCTTGCATGCCATTGGCTTATCCTTGGCTTTGGTGATGTCCTTATAAGTGACAAGACCGACAAGCTTGCCGTCATTGTCGACGACTGGGAGCTTCTCGATCTTGTAGTGCTGGAGTATTTCAGCAGCCTCGCGGAGGTCGGTCTTTTGGTTTGTGGTGATGAGATTGTCCTTCGTCATGACGTAGGAGATGGGTTTCTCCATGTCGGTCTCGAAGCGGAGGTCTCGGTTTGTGACGATACCGACGAGCTTGCTATTCTCATCGACAACAGGGATGCCGCCGATCTTGTATTCCTTCATCATGCCGAGCGCGTCTCCGACAGTGCGGCGGTGGTTGATGGAGACGGGGTCGTAGATCATGCCGTTCTCAGCTCGCTTGACAGTCTCGACTTGGCGGGCCTGCTGCTCGATGGACATATTCTTGTGGATGACGCCGATGCCGCCTTCACGGGCGATGGCGATGGCCATCCGGCTCTCGGTGACGGTGTCCATTGCGGCTGTGACCACGGGAGCGTTCAGAGCGATGTGGCGCGAGAACTTGGTGGCCATGCTTACTTCTCGAGGGAGCACCTCGGAGTAGGCCGGGATGAGAAGGACGTCGTCAAACGTGAGGCCGTCTGAAACAATCTTATCTTCTACGAACGACATTTGATGAGTTTTATGTTGTACTTACTTTAGATTTCTACTTCCGCTAATGTGACAAAGATAAGGCTAAAGGGGGAAAGGGGAGGAAGATTTAAGATTTTTTGTCTTTGGGACTACCTGTCGCTATCGGAGAGGAGGAGGCGGAAGCCGTCGGTCATCTGCTCCTTCTGGTTGCCATTTTCGTCACGGTAGATGATGTATGCCTCGACACCTACGAGCGAGTCGATTTTTTGGAGCGCGCTGTCGGGTCCGAGGACCATGAGCGTCGTGCAGAGGGCGTCGGTGGTCATGGTGTTAGGTCCGACGACTGTGACGCTTTCCATTGAGTGGGAGACAGGCATGCCAGTCCGGGGGTCGATGGTATGCTGGATGCGTCGACCATCGGCTACGTGGTAGCACTGGCGGTAGGAGCCGGAGGTGGACACGGCGCAATCGGTCACCTCGATGATTCGTTGGCTCTGGCGGTCGAGGAGACCTGAGCCTTCAATTGGCATATCGATGCCGATGCGCCACTTGCCGCCGCGGGGATTGAGACCTCGGCAGTGGATCTCTCCGCCGATCTCGACCATATAGTCAGGGATGCCAGCCTTATCAAGAACACTTGCGGCGACATCGATACCAAAACCTTCGGCAAGGGCGTTGGCGTTGATCTTCATTCGGCGGTCATCCTTTCTGATGGTGTTGCCATCAATATGGATCTTGTCGAGGCCTACGAGCGGCATGACTGTGTCGAGGCGAGCGACGAGGGAGTCCCATTGCTGCACGGAGATGGTGTCGTCGCGGAGATTGGAGGTGAAACGCCACAGTCTGCTCAGCGGCTCGACAGTGATATCGAATGCGCCGCCTGAGAGCTTATGGAAATATTTGGCTTGCGAGATGACGTAAAGGAGGAGGGAGTCCGCCTCGACGCTGTCTTCCTCGTTGAGTTTGGAGAGACGGGACTTGGGGTTGTAGACGGAGAGGGAGCTGTCGTATTCGGCGAGTCGGGCAAGGACTTGCTGGCTAAGGTCGGAATCGGAGCGATAGATGAGGTTGTAGTTAGTCCCGAAGACGAAACCCGAGTTTCGGCAGAAAGCTGCGCTTGGTTGCCGCATATGGCATGAAGAAAGCGCAAGCGAGACGATGATGGAGAGGAGAAAGAATCGGAGTGTCATCTGTTGTTGTTTGTAGTCAGTGGCAAAGATAGTCAGAAAGTGGAGGTCGGAGAAAGTAAATGATGTGAAAATCAGATAGAATAGAGGAATATGAAAAGCCCTTGCGCATCCTTGCGCAAGGGCTTTTCATATTTGTGGCTTTCCTAAATATTTAGAAAGCGATCTTCTCGTCCTCGATGGACACCTGCTCGTCGGCGACGGGAACAGGAGCAGGAGTTACAGGGTTGTAGTCGGACTCGGAGAGACCTGCATTTGCCTCAACTTCGGTCTCAGGGATCTGCCAGAGGAGCTTGGTGTCATTGGCAGCCATCTTGAAGATGTAGAGGCTTTCGACACCGGTGTTGCGGCGATCGATACCAACGCCGAGTCGCATCATGTCGAACCAGCTCATGCCCTCGCCCCAAAGCTCGACACGGCGCTGGCGCCAAATCTCTTCATGGACATCGGAGCCTGCGTAGCTGTACTCGGGGTCGCGGTAGGTCTTGACGAATTTGGTAAGGGTAGCGAGACCGTCGGCACCAGACATAAGCTCGGCCTCTGCCTTGATGAGATACATCTCCTCGATACGCATGAGGGGGATGTCGTTGGCGTTGGTGGAGGCACCGCCGACATTCTTGTAGGGAGCGAACTTGACGTTGGTGAGAGGGGCGTAGAACTCGCCGACCTCACATTCGAAGTACTCCTCGCAGGTGGAAGCGAGAGAGCCTGTGATGTGGTTGACGGTTACACCATCTGCCACGTGCTGAGCTTTGCCATCCTCATTGAGCCACCAGCCCTTGCGGACATCGGTATCGGGGATGGAAGCGAAAAGCTTGTTGCTGATACGGAAACCGCCAGAGTAATTGGCGTAGCCGTAGTTCAGAGAGCCGATCATGGAGATCCAGTTTACGATGCCAGAGGAGACAGTCTCGTCGGTCTCGGCAACATCGATGCCCCACATCCAGTTGTTCTCAGAGATGTCGTAGAAAGTCGGGACGGAGACGTCGGCGATGGAGGCAGGAGAAGCGGAAGAGTTCTTGATGGCGTTATTAGCATCGGAGAGAGCCGCAGCCCAGTTGCGGGTTACGAGATTGACACGAGCGCGGATACCATAGGCGGTAGCGAGGTCGATAAGGTACTTGCCCTTGCGAGTTTTGCCCTGCTCGGCAGCGCCAGCAAGACGTTCGATTGCCTTGTCGATGTCGCTGTAGACCTGGTCATAGACCTCCTTGACAGTAGCACGCCTGGAGCCTTCAACAGCGCAGTCGTTGCTGTTCTCGTCGGTTATGATAGGGACGCAAGGAGAGTCCTCATGGCCAACATAGGTGAACTGGTACATCTGAGCCATTTGGAAGTAGCAGAAAGCTCGGAGGGCGTAGCCCTGCGCGATATTGAACATGTCGTCGGCAGCAGTGCTGTTAGTGTCAAAACCTGCAACGACGCTGTTAGCAGCACTGATATAGCTGTAGAAGTCCTGCCAAACCATCTGCATAATGTAGCTTGAGATGGAGCGGTCGGTGAAACGGACCGGATGAGAGAACCAGTTGTAGCCGATGACGGTGCTTATAGCGTCCTCACCGTTAGCATCGGTGAAGAGCATGATGGAGGGGTAGCCGAAGTCGTTGTGGGCGGAGCCGATGCTGGAATAGTTCGGCATGTAAGTGTTAAACTTCTTGAAAGCGCCGTCAACACCAGCTAAACCTTTGCTGGGATCGTTGGAGTAGACCTCCTTCTTCTGATCTTCAGTGACCCAATCGCCGTTTGGCGTGGTATCCATGTCCTCGCAGGCAGAGAGAGCGAGAGCCGCCAAAGCTGCGGAAGCGAGTATATATTGATTTTTCATTATATCGTTCAGTTTTAAATGATTAGAACGTAATCTTTATGCCACCAGAGATAGTACGGGTTGTGGTGTAACGGGAGGTGCTTGCAGAAACCCAGCTCTGGCGAGGGTCGAGACCCTCACGTTTGCTCCAGAGAGCCACGCCATCGGCAGCGAAGTATACACGGACGTTCTCGAGGTAGATCTTGCTGGTAAGGCTGCGAGGAACGGTGTAGCCGAAAGTGATGTTATTAAGAGCCAAGTAGTTGGAGCTTGTGAGCCAACGAGTGGAAGTAGCATTGGAGTAGCTGTCGCCGAAGTCGAGAGCAGGGACGTCGGTCTTGGTGTTGGTAGGCGTCCAAGCCTTGCGGATGTCGACGTGGAAGTTACGACCAGAGTCGTGACCGCCGTGCATCAAGTTAGCGTAGCCAGTATCGAAGATCTTGCCACCGAGCTGGTAAGCAAAGTCGATAGAAGCGTCGAAGCCGAAGAACTCGATAGAGGTGCCGAAGCCGCCGTAGACCTTAGCGAGGAGGTCCTCTGTGTCGATCTTGTACTGCTGAGCAGTAGCGTAGTCGGTGGTGGTGACACGGTTTCCATTCTCATCCTTAGCCCAGTAGAGAGCTTCACCAGTCTGCTCATCAACACCAGCGTAATCGACGACGTGGAGGCGATACATGCTCTTGCCCTCCTCGTAGACGCGGCTGCCATCGACGAAGTAGCCGTTGAGGTCGGAGTGGAGCTCGTTGATCTCGTTGTGGTTGAAGGTAGCGTTGGCGTGGATATCCCAGTTGAAAGAGCCGACCTGGAAGACATTGACGTTGAGGTCAATCTCGACACCTGAGTTGGTCATGGAACCGACGTTCATAGGGATTTCGGTGTAGCCGAGAGAGGAAGCGACAGGCTTGTAGTAGAGCATGTCGGAGCTCTTGCGGCCGTAGTACTCGACAGAGCCTTGGATCTTATTGCGGAGGAAGGCGAAATCTACACCGACGTTCCAACTCTTAGAGGTCTCCCAAGTGAGGTCGGGGTTGCCCTTGAAGACGAGGGTAGCGTCAGAATAAGTGCCGTCAGAGCCTGTAACCTTGTATTGGTCGAGGTAAGCGTAGTAAGCATATTTGCCGTTGTTACGGGACTCGCTGCCGATGTTGTCGTTACCCTGCTCACCGTAAGAACCTTTGAGCTTGAGGAGGTCGATCCATTTAACGTCGGCGAGGAAATTCTCCTTGTTGATAAGCCATGCAGCGGAAACGCTCCAGAAGTCGCCCCAACGGTTGTCCTCGGCGAAACGGGAGCTGCTGTCGCGGCGGTAGGAGACATTGGCGAGGTACTTGTCGTCGTAGCTATAGTTGAGGCGGCCGAAGTAGCCTGCGGTTGCGTAAGAAATCTCCTGACCAATGAGAGAGAAGTCGGTTGTCACGTTGCCGAGGAAGTAGCTCTCGGGGTTGTAGAGGTGGGTACCGGTTGCGCCCATCTCGTAGTCGTGCATGTGGTAGCCATCGTAGCCGACGGTCACATCGAAGTTGTTGATATCAGCGATAGACCACTGGTATACGCCGAGGTACTGCTGGTCGAGACCATAGGTACGAACGTGCTCCTGGGTGCCGGAGCCGCCGTATTGAGCGGTTTGACCCATGTAAGCGTTGCCGAGGCTGCCGTAGCGCGTGTTGTCGACGTAGAGACCATACTTGGCAGAGAGGGTGAGACCTTTAATAGGGGTGATGTCAGCTGAGACAGTGCCGTTGAAGACATCCATGTCGTAGACAGTCTTGTCGTACATGAGAGACGCGTAAGGCTGTGACATAGACATGAAGTTACGCTTGAAGTTGGTGGACGAGCCATCGCCGTAGTCATACTCGATGCGGCCGTTGGTGGTCTTTATGGAGCCATCGGTGTTGCGCACGTAGAAAGGATAGACAGGAGCGATGTTATTGGCAAGGAAGAAAGCGTTGCCGGAGCTGGAGGTCGTGGTCTGCTCGCCAGGGTAGCGGCTGCGGTTGTGGGAATAGGAGGCGTTTGCACCTACCTTGAGCCACTTCTTGGCCTGGTAGTCGACCTTGAGGCGCGTGGAGACGCGCTTGTAGTCACTATTGGGGATGAGACCACCGTTGTTGAGGTAGCTGGCGGAGAAGAAGTAGTTTACCTTCTCGGAGCCACCTGAGATGGTGAGGTCGTAGGACTGACGGCCTTGACGGCTGAAAGTCTCGTCCTCCCATTTGTCGGGGAGGTAGTAGTAGTCGCCATCGGAATAGCCGAGGGTGGCGTTGGGGTTAATCTTGCCATCGGTGCCGATGAGGTCCTCGCCATTGGGCACGGTATAAATCTGGTAGCCGATCTTTCCGTCTTTCGAGCTAACTTGATAGTTTGCGTCGGCATGAGCGGAAGCCTCGTCTTCGGTCTTCTCGTAGGTATGCTTGAAAGACTGATACATAAGCTCGAGGTACTCCGACGGGCTTGTGATGACGTCATAGTTGTCGACCTGGCGGGTGTTGCCGCCCCAGCGAGCCTCGAAAGTGATCTTGGCGTCGCCCTGACGACCTTTCTTGGTGGTGATCATGAGGATGCCGTTTGCACCACGCGCACCGTAGAGAGAGGTGGAGGCTGCGTCCTTGAGGACGGTCATGCTCTCGATGTCGGCAGTATTGATGGTGGCGAGGTCACCGTCGAAAGGCATGCCGTCGAGGACGATGAGAGGGTCTTGGCTACCGTTGATGGAGCCTGCGCCACGGATACGGATCTTGGAAGAGACGCCAGGCTGGCCGTTGTCATTAAGAATCTGGACACCAGGCATGACACCAGAGAGAGCCTGAGAGGCGTCGGTTACTTGGCGCTTCTCGATAGACTCAGCATCGACCTGAGCGGCAGAGCCTGTGTAGGCGCCTTTGGTTGTAACGCCGTATGCTACGACGATGACTTCGTCCATCTCGTTCTCCTCGTCTTCGAGGGTAACGTCGGTCTGACCGGCTGCGAGGTTAATCTCGCCGGGCTTCATGCCGATGAAAGTTGCGGAGAGGGTTGGGTTACCAGAAACGTTGATAGTGTAGTGACCGTCAATATCCGTAACGGTACCGATTGTTGTTCCCGGAACCATGACGGCTACGCCGGGCAGTGGGTTGCCCGCAGCGTCGCGGATAGTGCCACTGACAGCGTGTGACTGGGCAACGGCAATAACCGAGCACAGCATCATCGCCAATGATAGCAATAAGTGTTTCATTTTCATCTAATTATAATTACAAATGCTTCTTCAGGTTAAGGTAGTGTCATTTTTGCTTTCTCCCCCCCCATAGAGGAGAGGGGTGTTGGCAAAGGTAGTGATGTCGTCAAGGTGTCTCATCCCGAGACAGAGGGGGCAACATTGCATTTTTGAAAACAGCGGCAAAGGTAAGGGATATGCATATCACCCAATCGAAATATACGTTAAAACCATGCACTTTGCATGAACATGGTATGTCGGGGCAAAAAATCTACCACGATATCGGTAGATTACTTACGAATTGAAAGCGCAGGCGTCTTGCACTTCGCATAATAATGCGGATTATGATACAAAATGTAAGCGCATGCGGCGTTTTAAGGCTAGATTAATATTAAATACAGTTAAAGCAGATTCGTATAGACACGTAAAAAGCCCCGTCGGCATCCGTCGACGGGGCTGGGAAGCATTGCAATTATTAATTGGATGAACTGGTAGAGTTCTTTATCCCTATTAATTACTCGGCAGGGCCGAAGTAATCTTCAGCAATTTGCTTGATATTGCCAGCCGAGACATAGTAATTGAGGACCAGCTCGACCTGATTGTCACCAGTCATAATGCAACCATAGGAGGTTGTGGAATATGCGGGGTTCCCCGTATAGGTCGCAATGTCGCGGACATAGACATTACCATAGCTGCCATAGGTGTAGCCGGTGTTGTGGGCATCGACGGTTACAAAGGTATAGCTGTTGCCTTGAGAGTCAACTCCACCAACCTCGTTACCCTCGTCATCGGTGAGGAGGCTGAAAGTCAAGTTGTATGGGGTATCACCAGAGAGAATGTCACCGAGATCGACGCCCTTGAGACGATAAGTTGTCGGGATGTCCTCTCTCTGCTGGAGGACGGGCTGGCAGACGCCGCCTGCGAAATTGACGTAGACGTAATCTTCAGTACCCTCGACAGTGTTCCACTTGACGCCGTAGAAAGAGGCTGTGGCGGAGATGGACTTCTCGCCTCCCTTAACAGCGACTGCCGTAATGTAGTTTTGACCAAAAGCCTCGACATAGGAGTCGACTACAAGATCGGTGGTCTCGATTTTCTTACCAGCCTCGATGACGTGCTCAGCGTATGCCTCGTCGTCGCCAGAGTAGTATGTTGCGTAGTCGGCAGCACTCTCTGTGAGGAGGTAGAGAGACTCGGTAGCGTTGTTTACAGCGAGGCGGATTTTTGCGGTGCAGTCGGGGTCATAGCCCGACGTCTCCTCAGCAGAATACTGATAAAGGACGACGCTTGGCGCGGCATCACCACCTATGCTGGAGCCCTCTTGTACGTCCTCACATGCAGCGAAGGCGAGTGGGAGCAGGGCGAAAAGAATATGCTTTTTCATTTTTATGTTGGCTTTTTGAGTAAGGCTCCGCTTTGCGAGCGTCGCTTTGGCAGTATGCGCACTACGCGATGCGCACACAAAGCAGAGCCGAATTTTTCACCATTAACGCCTTAGGCTTTATTAGAACGTGTAGGGGGCGGAGTTGCCCTCGGGAGCGACAGGCGCAGGGTTGGAGACGCAAGAAGGGTTGTAGTTGGTCTCGGTCTGGACGATACAGAAGTTCATCCAATCAGCAGGGCCACTGGTGTTCCACTGGTAGCCGTCACGGTGGTTGGTGCCGGAGTAAGAGCGGATGATGCCCTTGTTGAGACGCTTGATGTCGCCCAATGCGAAGCCCTCGCCCCAAAGCTCAACTCGGCGTTGCCACCAGATCTCGTTGATGACAGCAGGGGTTGAAGAGTTGCCGTAGGCCTCATTGTGCTGACCATACTCGAAATTGTCATCACGGGTCTTGGCGAAAGCCTCGAGGAGGCTCTTGCCCCTTGCCTCGTCCTGCCAAGCGGCAGCCTCTGCCTCGATGAGCTTCATCTCCTCAACACGCATTACCGGTACGGAGACGAGGAAGCCAATCATCTGGTTGGCGCGGCCAGTCTCTCCACCTGCGGTGCGGAACTTGAGCTCGAGACCGCCGATAGTGCCTTCGTCGGTAGCTGCGGCGCAGTTCTGGAGCCAAGTTGGGTGGTTGGTGTATGCTGCAAGCGCGACTTGCTGTTCTTCATCGCTCATGTCGTCGACAGAGAAGTCGACGTAGCATTTCTTGCGGCAGTCGGTAGCAGGGATGGACTCGTAGAGGTGACGATCGATGAGGTGTGGCTGACCGTAGTTGGCAGCGTAGCCGCAAGCAGAGGCATCAGGATCGATCTCTACGCACATCTGGCTGCCCCAGCTGGAGTCGGCGTCATTATTGAGGATGCAGGGGTCGTCGCTCTTGAACTGGAGGGCGTAGATCCAAGCGTCGTTAGGAGTATTGAAGCCCGTGGTCCAGTCGGTGTACTCATCTTGGGACATGACGGAGTAGCCGTTTTGAGCGAGCTTGGCGTACTTCTCGGCGTTAGCCCACTCGTTCATGATGAGGTAGGCACGAGCCTTGAGACCGTAGACGAAGTTGATTCCAACGGTATAGGCGTCGGCTTTGTCCTTGCTTATGTACTGCTCAGCCAGGTCGAGGTCGGAGATGATGAAGTTGTAGATCTCCTCGTTGGTGGCATTTGGGTTGTCAGCGAGATCGGAGGTTGACGTCTCGTCAGTTACGATAGGGACAGTGAGGTTGTCCTTATCGAGGGAGTAGGTCTTGGAGCAGAACATCTGCGCGAGGTCGAGGTAGAGCATGGCGCGGACGGCATAGGCTTGTCCGAGGCCATTCTCCTTCTCCTCAGTGAGATCTGCCTTAGCGACAGAGATCACGGTGTTGCAGCTCTTGATCCAGGAGTAGTAGCAGGTCCAAGGCAACTGGCAGATCGCATAGGTGGGGCCGAGGGCGGCACTGGACTCGTACCAGTAGGAGAACCAGTTGCTTCGCGTGGCGATATCCTGACCTGTAATATCGCGAGCAAGGAAAAATGCTGAGTATCCGAAGTCGAACGGGTACTGACTGCTGGAACTGTAGATGAACTGCCCGGCGAAGGTAGACGTTATCGCCGAAACGAAGTTGTCATACGCACCCGGCGCATTAGTGACCTGATTGATGGTGACTGTTGAGGATTGAGGCTCAAACTCGTCGACACAACCTGCCGCAAGGAGAGCCAAAGCCGCAGCGCCAAGAACAGGTTTAAATATCTTGTTAGTCATTGTTGTTTGCGTTTGTTTCGTTATACAAATCTATGTGGTCAACTCTTGGTGATTAGAACTGGAGTTGGATGCCACCGGAGATTGTGCGTGCAGGGCTGTAGTTTGAGACCTGCTCTGTCTCCTTGTATGAGAAACGTGGGTCGAAGCCCTTACGAGCGGACCAGAAAGTGAGGTTCTCGCCAGCGCAGAAGATGCGGATCTTGCTCATCAGGATCTTCTCGGAGAGGTTGACAGGCAGAGTATAGCCGACAGTGAAGGCAGAGAAGTTGAGGTAGGACGCGTCGACGAGGAAACGGTCGGAGCGAGAGGTTGCGTACTGGTCGCCATACTGCCAACGAGGCATGTCGCTGCTCGTGTTGTTGGGGCTCCAGCTACGGCGCCAATCCTTATGGTAGTTCTTACCAGCATCGGCAGTTGTTGCGGCGGGGCTGACGAGGTCGGCATAGCGAGCGTCATAGACCTTGCCGCCGATCTGGTAGTCGAACTGAGCGGAGAGGTCGATACCCTTCCAAGTGAGGGAGGTACCGAAGCCGCCGAAGACCTTAGGCAGTGTCGAGCCTTGCTCGTAGCGCGTAGCGTTGGCGATGACATCGGTCGTGCCGCTCTTCTTGGAGCCAGGCTTGCTGGTGTTGTTAGTGGAGACCTTGCCGCCAGCGGGGCTGAGATCCTCATCATAGTAGTAGAGAGCCTTGCCAGTGGAGGGGTCTACTCCGGCGTAGGAGTAACAGAAATAGTTGTAGAGTTCGCCATCCTCCTTGTACCAGATGTTGCTCTCGGTGAAGCCACCGTTGTCCCTGGTCTTAGACTCGGGGAGGGCGAGGATCTTGGTCTTGTTGAAAGAGAGGTTGCCCATGAGACGCCACTCGAAGTCGGCAGTGCGGAAGACAGCGCCGCTGAGCTCAACCTCGACGCCACGGTTGCGGATGTCGCCAAGGTTGCCGTAGTAACCGCGAGAGCCTGCGGACTCTGGGATGGAGAGCCAGAAGAGGAGGTCGGTGGTCTTCTTGTTGTAGTAATCGACAGAGCCATTGAGGCGACCCTTGAAGAGGCTGAACTCGAGACCTACGTTGGCGTTGGTGACGGTCTCCCAAGTGATGTCTGGGTTGCCGGTGCGTCCGAACGTTGGTGACATGGAGGTGTCGGAAGACTTGCTGAGGTCGTAGACGTCGATATAGGCGTAGTCACCGATATTGTCGTTACCCTGCTGACCGATGGAGAACTTGACCTTCAGCTCATCAATGATGCCGCGGGAGCTCTCCATGAAATTCTCCTTGGAGATGATCCAAGCGGTACCAACGGACCAGAAGGAGCCCCACTTGTTGTCGTCAGCGAAACGGCTGGATGCGTCACGACGATAGCTGCCCTGGAGGTAGTACTTCTCGTCGTAGTTGTACTGGACGTTGCCGAACCAGCCCTCGACATTGTAGCGCGAGGTGTAGCTGGCGGAGTTGGTCTTCTTGGCGAAAGCGTTGAGCTCAGGGATCTCAGAAGAGAAGCTGCCCTGCGCTACGGCGCCGAGATATCGGCTCTTGACGCGGTAATACTCGTGACCGAGCTGAACGCTGAGGTTGTGGACATCGTTGTAGGTGTCGAAGTAGTTGAGCGTCTGGACGTGGTTCTGACGGAGCGCGACAGTCATGGCGCGAGTCAGCTCGCCACCGACGGACTTCTTGGAGCCGTAGAGAGAGTTCTCGTAGTCGGTGCCGTCAGCGTGCTTGTAGACGAGAGAGCTGCGGAAGTCGAGCTTCACCTTCTGTGAGAAGTTGATGGTGCCGCCGATGTTGCCGTTGAGCGCGTTGCCGATTGTCTCGACCTTGTTGTAACGGTTGTTGCCGAGTGGGTTACCATCGAGGAAGCCACGGGTCATTGTGGCGCTGGAGGTGCCGGCCTTAGGCTTAGCGAAGTCGCCACGGTTGAAGTCGTAGTGAGGGTTGCCGTTCTCGTCGGTCTTCACGGTACCATCAGCGTTGCGGACGTAGATAGGATAGATGGGCGCAATGCTGCTGACAAAGTACATAATGTTAGATTCGGAGAGTCCAGCGTCTTCGCCGTAGTCCATATTGGCGTTGGAGATGGTCTTGGAGTTGGAGTAGCCGACATTGGCGCTGAGCTTGAGCCACTTCTTGATTTGGTAGTCGGCCTTGATACGAGCGGTAAGACGCTGGTAGCCAGTGTACTCAATGATACCATCGTCTTTGAGGAAGTTGACACTGGTGAAGTAGGAGCCGCGGTCGTTGCCACCGTTTGCGCTTACGGTGTACTCTTGACGTGGGGAGTGAGAATATGCGGCATCGGTCCAGTCGTCTGGGTAGACGTAGTACTCCTCGCCATCGGTGCCTGTGTAGACGTAGCCGAGGGTGGCATTGGGGTTAACCTTGCCGTCCTGACCGATGATATACTCGCCGTCGGGCACTGTCATGCACTGGTAGCCGAGCTGCGAGATCATGTTGGTATTGGCTTTTTCCCATGCCTCTTTCTCGCTAAGGCCGTCGCCATAATAGTATTTGTTGTAGAGCTGAGCGTAGTATGCCTCATAGTACTCGCCGGGATCGGTGATGACGTCATAATCCTGGACGGAGCGGCTGTTGACACCCCACTTGGCCTCGACGTTAATCTGACCTTCCTTGTTAGATCCCTTCTTGGTCGTGATAAGGATGACGCCGGAAGCGCCACGCGCACCGTAGAGGGCGGCAGAAGCAGCGTCCTTGAGGACGGTCACGCTCTCAATCTCGCTTGCAGCGATATCGGAGAGGTTGCCAGGGAAAGGAGCGCCATCGACGATGATAAGAGGAGTGGTGCTGGCATAGAGGGAGCTGATACCGCGGATTGCGATAGCGCCACCCGACGAACCAGGAGCGCCATCGACTCCACGCATCTGGAGGCCAGGGACTGCGCCGGCGAGCTGGTTGGCAACGTTGCTGGTGGTGCGCTTCTCAAGGTCGTCTGCGCTGACGACTGCTGCGGAACCGGTGAAAGCTTGTTTTGTTGTCTGACCGAAGGCAACGACGATGACCTCATCCATCTCTCGCTCCTCGTCTTGGAGTGTAACGTCGGTCTGTCCGGCGGCGAGATCGATCTCACCGGGCTTCATGCCGATGAAAGTAGCAGCGAGTTTAGGGTTTCCGCTGACGGAGAGGGTGTAGTGACCGTCGATGTCAGTGACTGTGCCGATCGTAGTACCGGGCACCATCACTGCGACGCCTGGCAGCGGGTTGCCCGCAGCGTCGCGGACAGTACCGCTGACGGTGTGAGACTGCGCGGCCGCGAAGGTCGAGCAGAACACGAGCGCCAACAATAGCAATAAGTGTTTCATGATCATCAGTTATAATTACAGTTGCATTGATTCATGTGGTCGGCGGTTAATAACAGGATTCCACGCTTCGGAGGTTCTTATTTTGTGGCTTAGTGTGATGGTGATACTAAAACGACCTATTTAATGAGGCAACTATGGTCGTTTAGTCCCGAAGCAAACAGATCTGATATTCCTACCGATTTCTTATGCAGCAAAGGTAGTATGTTGCATAAAAAGACATTCTTAACAAATGCTAAATCTTAAAGAAGCAATAAAACCTTGGCTGCTCAAATTACAAAATCTACCATTAAAATGGTATTCGCTTACGATTTCAAAAGACGACATCCGTGGTGCGTGAATAAAAATACAACACAAAATAGTGTCAAAAGCGTATAAACTCAGACGAACACCGTATATCTGACTGCATAATGCATAACGAGCGCAATGATGAAACAAGGCACGAAAAAAATAGGTCGTATGCCTTAAACTCATATCCGTAGAGGCTACGCAGCCCCGTCAAGAACAGCCTATCTTATTAAAAATCACCGTCTAAAGCACGCCCTCCCGATTGTCACCAAATGTCAAAAACGCCATCCACTGGCGTAAGTGTATCACCCATAGGACGTTGTCCCGCCATCGCGGTTGCTCTTTTCACCACGTTTTACTACATTTGCCTTTCATCTGTCAGACAACCAACACAATTGCTTACCGCTCAACCTATCGGAAGCAGACGACAGACAACCCGACAAATGCTCAGCAAAGACACCATAACAGCGGCGGCGGACGCACTATTTGGTCAGACGGTGGCCATGCGTCGCCACCTGCACACGAACCCCGAACTCTCGTTCAAAGAGGAGAAGACAGGCGCCTACGTGGCAGACCGCCTGCGCAGCATGGGCATCGCCATAAAGACAGGATTTGCCACGGGAGCCGGCACAGTGGCCCTCATTGAGGGAGGACGCCCGGGGCGCACCATAGCGTTGCGCGCCGACATGGACGCCCTGCCCATAACCGAGGCTGCCGACCACGCCGTGCGCTCTGCCAACGAGGGCGTCATGCATGCCTGCGGACACGACATGCACACGGCATCATTGCTCACCGTGGCGCAGATACTCAACGAGCACCGCGCGGAAATAGCAGGGCGGTACATATTGATATTCCAACCAGGCGAAGAGAGCTGGCCGGGGGGCGCGAGCCTGATGATAAAAGAAGGCGCCCTCGAGGCTTTCGGCTGCAAGCCTGAGGCTGTAATAGGCGCACACGTACTCGCCGAGATGCCGACAGGCCATGCGGGCTTCAGAGCCGGAACATATATGGCGTCGGGCGACGAGATCCACATCCACATCCACGGACGCGGCGGGCATGGCGGCATGCCTCACCTGCTGACCGACAACGTCTTGATAGGCTGCGAGACCGTCGTGGCGATGCAGCACCTCGTGGCGCGCGAAGTTCCCGCGACAATACCCATGGTGCTGTCGTTTGGCAAGTTCGAGGCTGACGGTGCGACGAACGTGATACCCGACACCGTATATATAGCGGGCACGATGCGCACGATGGACGAGAAGTGGCGCGCACGGATGAAAGAGCGCATCGTCGCGGTGGCTGACGGCATTGCCCAAGCCTACGGGGCGCATGCCGAGGTTGAGATACGCCACGGCTACCCGAGCGTATGCAACGACCCGGGTCTCACAGCCCGCGCCCGCGCCTTGACGGTCGACCTGATTGGCGAGGCTAACGTCGAGGACATGCCGCTCCGCATGACGGCCGAGGACTTCGGCTATTACACCCAACGCTACCCGTCGGTCTTCTACCGCTTTGGCGTGGGGTCGGCATCGGGTGCGCACACGCCGGGCTTCGACCCCGACGAGGAGGCATTGCGCACGTCACCAGCCATAATGGCATGGATGGCGGTCAACATGGCCGAGAAAAAAGAGGAGGGCGAGGCATGAAACGTCGGCACGCCGTGACACTCCTGCTGTTGGCTTTGGGCTGCTTCGCCCTCCTTGGTGTCGACAGCGAGATGAGCATCCCGATGGTACACGCCTTTAGCAAGGTATTTGCCTACGACGCGACGGGGACCCCTACACGTCGCACCATCTATTACGTAATAACATTCCTTTTCGCCATACCGTCGGCACTCGTCTCGCGCCGGCTTGGGCTTCGCGCCACGATGCTGATAGGGCTCTGCCTGTTCGCAGGCGGCGCGCTAAGCAGCCTGCCCGCCACGCAGATATCGTCAATGACGCCCTTTCTCGTAGGGATGGCGTTCATGTCGGCAGGCTTGGCACTTACCGAGTCGTCGGCCTTGGCGGTCACAATCAACATGGGCAGGCGCCGCAACAGCCTGACGAGGCTCTTCATTGGCAAACTGTTCGAGACGCTCGGCTATACGGCGGGCTACGTCATGATGGCCTACTTCGTGGACTTGCGCCTCTTCGACAACGGAACGGTGGAGCGTTCGCAGATGGACAGCCTATACTACGATGCGGCGATGCGCACCGACCTCATGACCATCGCCGTGCCATATTTGTGGATAGGCGCGGCGGCATGCGTGATGGCGGTCATAGCGGCACTTCAAGAGATAAACGACATGACGCCCGACCGGCCGCACGTCCACAAGCTGTCAGATATAAACAAAAACCTACTGTCCGACAAGATATTCTTACGCGGCTTATTGACGATGGCGGCATACCTCATGATAACATCCATCATCTGGTACGGGATATACTCCAAAAGCTACGACGACATATTGGAAGCGAAACCTAACTCCTCAGCCATAGAGGCAGCCACATATACGAGGTATATGGTCATGGCGACGCTGATAACCTTCATAGCAGGCCGGATTGTCGGCATATTCGTCTCGCGGCGCAACAAGCGTCAGCCTCATGCGATATTGGTTGGCGCGAGCCTCGGAGTGTTCGTCTTGAGCGTGGCGAGCGCGGTAGCCCCCGGCGAGATTTCCACTTGGCTGCTCATCATCAGCACATTCTTCCTTGCTTTCCTGCACCCTGTGATTATAGAACTGTCGACAAGCCACATGGACCGCGAGACTGTCGTCATGGCTACGCCCGGCATCGTCATGGGCACCATTGGCGGACTTGTCGGCTGGCTCATCAACTTCAACATTGACGACAGCAACACGCGCACGCTTTTCATAGCCGTGGCCGTTGGCGGAATAGCCATATACGGCGGGTGGCACAACCTTACGACCAAACAAATATTGACAACGAGACAAGCGTCGGACAAAATGTGAAAAACCACTGACGACGCATAACAAACCATAGATGAACACCGACGACAAGAACGAACAAGAGCAAGACTTCCAAAACGTCTTCTCGAAAAACGCGATAGAGTTCGCCACCGTGGCGAGAGAATATTGCGTTTTTGCCGAAAATGCGCTCAAATACAGCAAGGAGGACTACCTCCGCGTGGCGAGCCGCCTGTTGCCCCTCCTCTACATGAAAGGCGCATTGCTGCCCGACGTCGAGCAGCTGTCTGACGACGACCTGCCCGAAATCGTGGACTACGACACATACGAGACCGTGCGCCGCAACGTCCATGACCGCCTGACGAGCCACGACGACTACATCACGGCCTTCAAAGAGGACTTCCAATATAGCGAGACACCCGTGGCTGCCAGCATATCAGAAGACATGGCAGACATCTATCAGGACATCCGTAACTTCTGCGAGCAGTACAGCAGTGGCGACAATGTCGTCATGAACGACGCCCTCGCCGTCGTCGAGGAGAAGTTCAAGGAATACTGGGGACAGAAGGCGTGCAACGCCCTGAGCGCAATCCACAAAGCCCTCAACTCGGGCGACGACCTTAGCGACGAGGCCCCTGCCACACGACAGGGCGACCAAGACGACGAGGCGGAGGACTACGCATCCCCGAACCAAGAAGACGGAATGCCATACTTCTTGCGCCAAACGGGCATGAGGCTGGTTGACAACAAGCAAAAGAGATGAGAGTAACGAACGAAGAGATAGACCTCCTGCCACTAAGCCAGTACGATGGCGAGATTGCGCTCATCGACAGAGTGGAGGACATAGCACCCGCCATCGAGGAGATGGGACGTTGCCCGATATTGGGGTTCGACACCGAGACGCGCCCGGCCTTCACGCGCGGCTGCAACTATAAAGTGGCGTTGCTGCAATTGTCGGGCGACAAGAAGACGTGGCTCTTCCGCCTCTGCAAGACAGGCTTGACGCCCGAGCTCGCGCATTTCCTGGAGCGCACAGACATTGTCAAATCGGGACTGGCGATACGCGACGACCTGCGCGGCCTGTGCCGCCTGACGCGCTTCACTCCCGGCGGCTTCGTAGACTTGCAGACCATAGCGCAGTCGAAAGGCGTTGAGGACATGAGCCTCAAGAAGATGGCCGCCCACGTGCTTGGCGTGAGGGTGTCGAAGAGGCAGCGGCTGACGAACTGGGAGGGCGAGACGCTGACCCCCGGGCAGCTGACCTACGCGTCGACCGACTCGTGGATCTCCCTGCTGCTGTATAAAGCATTGGAGGCGGGCGTGACGGAGAGCCCCGCGGTCACAGAGGCCCGCAAACAGATTGCCGAGAGGCAGAAAGACACACAACAAAACGCAGAAAAGACAGAATAATCAAGATGATAACTCTCAAACAAGGCAAAGAGCAGAGCCTCTTGCGCTTCCACCCATGGGTATTCTCGGGCGCCATAGCCCGTATGGACCCGGCCGAGGAGGGTGATATAGTAGATATTGTATCGTCGCACGGCGATTTTTTGGCACGCGGTCATTACCAGATAGGCTCGATAGCCGTCCGCATCTTGACATTTGACAAGGGAGAGGCGATAGACAAGGATTTTTACACACGCAGGATCAGGCAGGCGTATGAGCTGCGTCGCGACGCGGGACTTGTCGGCAACCCTGACACCACGGCCTACCGCCTGGTCTTTGGCGAGGGCGACTGCCTGCCGGGCCTCGTCGTCGACGTATATGACACGACAGCCGTCGTCCAGATGCACTCTGTCGGCATGTGGTGCGACCGCGCCCTTATTGAGGAATCGTTGCGCGACGTCATGGGAGAGAACTTGACAGCCATATATAACAAGAGCGAGGGGACGCTGCCGTTCAAGGCGGGACTGAACCCCATCAACAGCTACGTGTGGGGCCATGCGGACAAGAAAGAGGCAAAGGAGAACGGCATGTTCTTCACCCCCGACTGGGAGAAAGGGCAGAAGACGGGCTTCTTCGTAGACCAGCGCGAGAACCGCGCCCTCTTGGAGCGGTACAGCCGCGGCAAGAGAGTGTGCAACATGTTCTGCTACACTGGCGGCTTCTCACTCTTCGCATTGCGTGGCGGAGCTGAGCTCGTGCACTCTGTCGACAGTTCGGAGCGCGCCATAGAGCTGACCCGCCAGAACGTGGAGCGCAACTTCGGAGCAGAACCACGCCATGAGGCATTCGCAGAAGACGCTTTCCACTATATGGAGCATGCCACACAGAAATACGACCTCATGGTTCTTGACCCACCAGCCTTCGCCAAGCACGTCAGCGTGCTTCGCAACGCGCTGAAAGGCTATCGCAGGTTGAACGCCAAGGCGATGGAGATTATCGAGCCTGGCGGCATTTTATTCACATTCTCATGCTCGCAAGTTGTGAGCAAAGAGGAGTTCCGCACGATGGTCTTCACGGCAGCCACGATGGCGCACCGCAGGGTGGCAATACTCCACCAGCTCACGCAGCCAGCCGACCACCCTATCAACATCTACCACCCTGAAGGCGAATACCTTAAAGGTCTGGTGCTAAAAGTATATTAGGAGAATGACATTCTACGACCTCGACTTTACCGACGAGCTGCTGGACAGCTTGGACGCCATGCGTTTCAGCCAGCCGACCCCGATACAAGAGCAGGCGATCCCCGTAATCATGGAGGGTCGCGACCTCATTGCCTGCGCTCAGACAGGCACAGGCAAGACGGCTGCCTACCTGCTGCCGATAATTGACGACATCGTCCGCAATCCCAACGACGGCGTCGACACGATAATCCTCGTCCCGACCCGCGAGCTTGCCATCCAGATAGACCAACAGATGAGCGGCTTCGGCTACTTCGTAAGTGTCACCTCGACGGCCATATATGGCGGAAGCGACAGTGGCGAGTGGAGCCGTCAGCGCACGGCGCTGAGCGAAGGGGCTGACATCATCATAGCTACGCCAGGGCGCATGCTCCAGCACATCAGCATGGGTTATGTCGACTTCAGCAAGGTGCGCCACCTTGTGCTTGACGAGGCAGACCGCATGCTTGACATGGGTTTTTATGACGACATCATGCAGATTGTCAAACTGCTGCCCGTCGAGACACGGCAGACGTTGATGTTCTCTGCGACGATGCCCCCCAAGATTCGCGACCTTGCCAAGACGATACTTCGCGAGCCAGCGGAGATCTCCATAGCCATAGCCAAGCCGGCTGAGGGAATCCGCCAAGCCGCCTATCCCGTCTACGAGACGCAGAAAGGCGCGCTGGTCGTCGACATCCTGCAAGCGCATAAGGGGATGAGCATCATCATCTTCGGCTCTCGCAAGCAGAGCGTCAAGGAGCTTGGCCATACACTCAAGCGCAGAGGTTTCAGCGCGGGCGTCATACATTCCGACCTTGAGCAGACGGAGCGCGAAGAGGTGTTGCGCCAATTTCGCAACCGCAACATAGAGGTTTTAGTGGCGACCGACATCATAGCCCGCGGCATAGACATCCCGGACGTTGACGTCGTCATCAACTTCGACGTGCCGCGCGACGCGGAGGACTACGTGCACCGCATCGGTCGCACGGCGCGCGCTCAGAGCAAGGGCGAGGCCTTCACCCTCATCGTGCCAGACGAGATGTACTCTTTCGGGCGCATAGAGAAACTGATTGAGCAGAACGTGGAGAAACTACCACTGCCCGAGGGACTTGGCGAGCAGCCTAAATATGACCCCAATACTCGCATCCGCGGTGGCGGACATGGAGCCCAAGGCTGGAACCGCAAGGGAGGCAACGCAGGTAACAGAAGTGGCGGAAACCGCCCTGGCAACGGCAGTGGGCAGCGCAGTGGAAACCGCGGTCCACGCAGACCACGCCCACAAGGTGAGGGCGACACCGCGGCACGCCAGCAACGCCCACAAGGTGAGGGGCAGCAGAAGCGGCACAGCCACCATAACGGCGGTCATCGTCGCGGTCCGCGCCCCGAGGGCGGTCAGCCTTCGGCACCCACGGGAGGCAACGAATAGAGACAATTTACTCCTTTAGATAGATGCAGCTGGCTGGTCATTACACGACTGGCCGGCTGTTTTTATGTCCCTTAATTGAAGGAGACGCTGAAGAGGAGTGAGGAGGAGATGGTGGAGGATGAGGGAATGTAGGATGTGCGGATGCCGAAATTTACGGGGTAAGGAAGGAGGAAGAGCCGCGTCTCGGCCCAGAGTTCGGCGGAAGCAGTCCAGCGGTCGGCAGTGGCGTAGGCGGAAAGACCGTTCCAGAGGCGGTCGACACCGTAGTCACCGATGAGACGCAGGTTCACACGCTTGAGGTATGCTACGGGACCTATCTGCCAATCGGGATTGAAGAGGGGGAGGTGGTAGGCGGCGCGGAAGAGAGCCGAGGCGAGCGCACTGCGGCGCGTGAGACCATAGGGGGCAGAGATGCGGTCGGCGACCATGCGTTGATAGGAGTAGCCGCCAGTTTGTGAGGAGACTACACTGCCGGGGAAGTGGCGTTGGGCAGCTATGGAGAGGGAGAACTGATGGTGTGGGGCGAAGCCGGGGAAGTAGGTCCGGAGATTGGCGTAGATGAGGCATCCGTAGTCATTCTCGTAGGGAGCGGCATCGAAAATGACGTTGAGGGCGGCACCCGCGCGACAGCCCACGTCGCGCTCGGCGGCACGACGGAGGAGGTGGGCGGAGAGGGAGTAGGTGGTGCAGAAATATCGGTTGTCGGGCGTGCGGCTATCATAAACGATAGGGTCACCGCCATCGGTCGGCACTTTGACGATATGGCGGTCGACACCTGTGGTCTTCTGACGTCGGAAAGCGACACTCGGTGTTATGGCTCGCAGCCATTGGCCGCCATTGCGCATAAGCGGGAGCGATGTGGAGACGGTGAAGTCGGAATTGTGGGCACGATCATCGACGGTTACCGTGGCGATGTACTCCCCTACCCCATCGGGCTTTCCGACCTCCTTGACCTTGTAGGTCTGCACGTAGAGATAATCAGTATGTCCCCAATGCCCAGAGAAAGAGAAACGGGGCCAGAGCCAATCCCACGTGGCGGAGGCGAAAACGATCTCATCATCATCTCCTCCGAAATTAACACCAGCCTGAAACCATGTGGTGCCGTGTGTGTTTTGGCTTGAGACGCTGAGACCTGGGGAGATTGTGGCATTATTGGCATCGACAACGACGGGTCCCCAGCTATGGACATTGGGGAGAAGATTTACGCTCATGGGCCCTATACGACGGAATCCGTCGGCAGACATCGTGTCGGGAGGCAGGGAGACGGGGAGATAAGAGGCACGGAAGCAAAGGGAATCCTCCAAAGCTCCTATAACGGGGGCATAGCCTGTTGAGCTATAAGAGCTTACGGCAATATGACTATCATCAACAGGATAGGGGGCGCGGACACCGTGGCGTGACGTAAAACGACGGGATACGACACCATCGGCGAGGCGAAGAGAATATACGTCAGAATAGCCGCAAGAATCCATGGAGAAAAAGAGGTGGCCAGCAGGGGCAGCCGCCAAATCGCGGATGTTGCGGAAAGCAGGAGGCAGAAGCCACACGGCAAGTGGCGACTCAGTCGAGACCATCATGACACCTTTGCCCTTGGGACATACGACGATGGCGGCGAGAGCATTGGGCGCGAGCCATGTGACCTCGGGCATCTGCCATCCGACAGGGAGCGTGAGGAGAGAACGTAGGGGGGCGCCGTCACGGTTGAGGAGCGTCAGAGAGTGGGAGAGATTGGGAGCGGAAAGGACAGCGGCTAAAAGCCCCCCATCGGGAGAAAAAGCGGGAGAGTGATAGTTTTCACCAGACGTCAGGCGACGCGACTTGCCCGAAGAGAGAGACGCCATCATGAGACAATTCTCGGAGGCATTGGCCCATCGGCAATGCTGCCTGCGCTCACTCCAGACGATCGTGTCGCCATGAATGGTGAAAAGCTCCTCGTTGCGGAGATATGGGACAATACGCCTAAGCTCATTGCCGACGGAGTCGCGGACGGAGAAATGAGGAAGGTCGGAAGGCGATTCAGAACTTGCCACCCATCCACCTTGAAAAGGGCGGACGAAGAGGAACTCCTCATAGTCGCTGCTTGACGACCATAGTGGCGTGGAGGGAGCGTCGTGGCGAGCGGAGATCTCAGCATTCCATTGCGCCCTGGCATTGGACATGGCCCATCGGTAGAGAGCCATGGGGCGGAAGCCCGTCTGCTTACGAAGCGAGCGGGGAAAAGGGACGAAAGTAAAGGGGAGTCGGCCTGCACGGTCGAGCGCAACGCCCCAAACGGCATTGGAGACGGAGTCGGAGACCTGCGAGACGAGGTGGTAGCCGAGATGATAGTAGTCTGGCACACGTCGGGCGTAAGATCCGAAATAGGCTTGCGAATAGGATGGCCTTCGTCCGTCAGTCACGAGAGCGCGGGTTTGCTGGAGGAAGAGAGCATTTCGACCTCTGCCGCCAGAGGTATATTGCGTCTCGGCCCATACGGCATCGCCTTCTAAAGCCCATTTGGGGACGAAGAGACCAGCAATAAGCCCAACGGACTGCTGCCCGAAGAGGGCATAGAGGGCGCGAGAGAAGCCAGATATGGTGGTCTGCGTCTGGAGGACGTGGCGATATTCGTGGGTGAGGAGGTGCGAAACCCAGGGGACGCAGTCGTCTGCCCCAGTATCGTAGGCAAAGGCTTCGAGACGCTTGGGCGCCCAGGAGACGAGTCCGTTGGAATATGCGGCTGCGGAATGGACTACGACATCGACGTGACGGCGGCGGAGAGTTGTGGGGAAGTCGGCATAGAGGAGTGGCGCAACGGAATCGAGATTAGCGTCGATAAGGGTTGCCCATTGGAGCGCGGCTGTATCGGCATCGATTGACCATAGATGGCGGTTGAGCCTTGACCAATGGAGGGATAAGGGGTCGGCGCCTGTGGAATAGAACTGTGCATTGGCGAGCGCAGACGCTAAGAAAGCTATGAGGAGCGCGAGGAAGCGGTAAGCGCGCATGGGAGTGGGGAGTTGACTATCGTGGATCAGGCTGCGTTGCGTGTAGCGTTCTGGATGAGAACCCAGTAGATATAGCACCAGAGAATGCACCAGAGAATGTAGGTGACAGACCCGACGACGCCAAAAATCATGACCATGAGACCGACGAAGCCCAGTTGGGCAGCGGCATAGACATGGAATCCGACACGTTTGCCGAGAAGGATGATGACGAGAGCGACAATCTCGAGGACATTGAAGAAGGCGTAGAAATTGCCAATCTTGCTGAGTTCGAAGATACTGCCTACGACATCCTCGCCCTGCGCCAAACCTTGGGCGGCGACGATCTGCTCGACCTCGGCATGGGAAATCGTCTGGATGTAGTTGAGGCACAGACCATAGAAAATGCCTATGACGCATCCGACGATGCTGAAGATGGCGACGATGTTGAGAGGGAGACGAGGGTTGGAAGAAGAAGGCATTGTGTATCTTTATTGTTTAGGTAAAGATACGAAAAAATGGGGAGAAAAGGGAGGAAAAGCGCCCGAGAGTTGGGGACTCTCGGGCGCATTAGTATGGGTAAGAATATGTTACTTGATGGAGACTATGGACGATTTGCCATCTTGGAGCTTGACGGCGATGCCCTTGTGAGAGGATGGGGAGACGGGGCGACCGCCGAGGTCGTAGTAACGGGAAGTGGAGTGGGAGATGACGTTAGAGTTGATGGACGTTGGTTTGTAGGACGAGTTGAAGTAGTAACGGAGATTCTCCGTCTCGCTGTCGCCGATCCAAGTGGTGTTGGGGTCGTAGATGAGGGTTGCCTGGTCGCGTGGGAAGACGTCGGTTCCTGCCGCGGTCTTGTCGTCGGAGCCGCCGAGATAGATGACGTGCTTGTCGTCGGACGTGCCGTTGGAGAGAATCTCGACCGTCTCTAAGAGGTAGCAGCTTCCGAACGCCCCTTCTTCTAAGGAAGTGAGACTTGCAGGAAGGGTTATGGAGGTGAGGGAGCTGCAATAGTAGAAAGCATACATGCCTATCGACGTGAGACCAGAGGGGAGGGTGACAGAGGAGAGGGTGGAGCAGCCACAGAAAGCAAATTCCCCGATAGAAGTTACGACAGAGGGAATTTCAACGCTTTTCAGTTTTGAAAACACCAAAAACGCCTCATCAGGTATGGAGCTGACTGCATAGTCGTCCGCGAAGAGGACATGTTCGGTGGTTGAGGAAAAATCTTTTATGGCGTTCCAGTCGACCTCGTTGCCAAAGAGCGTGAGGGTGTTGGAGGTTGATTCGTAGGACCAACCGGTGCCACCTAAGAGCTTAAACTCGTTGAAGTAGTAACGGAGGTTTTGGGTGTCGTCTTCACCGATCCATGTCTTGTTTGGGTCGTAGACGAGGGTTGCCTGGTTTTGTGGGAAGACGTATTGTCCACCTGTTGAAGTCTTATCCCCGCCGCTACCGAGATAGATAAAGTGCTTGTCGTCAGATGTGCCGTTGGAGAGGATCTCCACCTTATTGAGGGTGCTGCAGTCACAAAAAGCATAATTGCCAATCGACGTGAGGCTTGCAGGGAGGGTGACAGAGGTAAGGGAGGTGCAGCCATTGAAAGCGCCCTCGCGTATCGACGTGAGACCAGAGGGGAGGGTGACGGAGGTAAGGGAGGTGCAACCATAGAAAGCAAAATTCCCGATAGAGGTTACGACATTGGGAATGCCAATGCTTGTCAGTTTTGAAAACCAATTAAACGCATCTTCCGGTATTAAGCTGACGGTGTAGTCGGGAGCGAAGATGACATGCTCGGTGGTTGAGGAGAAATCTTTTATGGCTGTCCAGTCGACCTCGTTGCCAAAGAGCGTGAGGGTGTTGGAGGTTGATTCGTAGGACCAACCGGTGCCACCTAAGAGCTTAAACTCGTTGAAGTAGTAACGGAGGTTTTGGGTGTCGTCTTCACCGATCCATGTCTTGTTCGGGTCGTAGACGAGGGTTGCCTGGTTTTGTGGGAAGACGGAAGCTCCATTTGCGGTCTTGTTGTCGGAGCCATCGAGATAGATAAAGTGCTTATTGTCTGACGTTCCGTTGGAGAGCATCTCCACAGTATTAAGGGAGGAGCAGCCAAGGAACGCCTCATGACCTATTGACGTGAGGCTGGCGGGGAGGGTTATGGAGGTGAGAGAGCTGCAATCATTGAAAGCGCCATTGCTTATCGACGTGAGACCCTCGGGGAGGGTGACAGAGGAGAGGGTGGTGCAGCCAGAGAAAGTATACCTTCCTATCGACGTGAGACTGGAGGGGAGGGTGATGGAGGTAAGGGAGATGCAGTCGTAGAACGCATTATCGCCCATAGACGTGACACCCTCGGGGATGGTGATGGAGGTAAAGGAGGTGCAATTTTCAAAGGCATCCGTGCCTATCGACGTGAGACCCTCGGGGAGGGTGACAGAGGTAAGGGAGGTACAGCCCCAGAACGCATACCCGCCTATCGACGTGAGACTGGAGGGGAGGGCGATGGAGGTAAGGGTGCTGCAGTCACAAAAAGCCCAATTGCCAATCGACGTGAGGCTTGCAGGGAGGGCGATGGAGGTAAGGGTGGTGCAACCATTGAAAGCGCCCTCGCTTATCGACGTGAGACCCTCGGGGAGGGTGACGGAGGTAAGGGATCGACAACCGAGGAAAGCAAAATTTCCGATAGAAGTTACCACAGAGGGAATTTCAATGCTTGTCAGTTTTGAAAACCCATAAAACGCATCTTCCGGTATTAAGCTGACGGTGTAGTCGGGAGCGAAGAGGACTTGCTCGGTGGCATACTTGAAATCTTTTATGGATGTCCAATCGACATTGCTGCCGCTGAGCGTGAGGGTTTTTGAGGTTGAGTCGTAGGACCAGCCGGTGCCTGAGTCCTGGGCGGAGAGCGTGGTTGAGGCAGAAAAGATGGTGATGAGTAAAACGACTAAATGGCGAATGAATGTTGACGACATTGGCATAGTGGCAGTTTATGGTGAGTTTTTTTGTGGCACGAGAAAAGACCGCGTTTCGCATGCTCGCGTTGAAGAGACGCCAAGCAGTGGAGCTGTCTTATTTTTATAACAAACGTAAAAAAAAATCACACAAAGCAAGGATGTTGTGCTTTTTTAACAATGCGGCAGGCGTGGGGGAATGGGGTGTTTTTCTCTTTTCTGTTTTTTGCGGGGGGGTATAAAGGAGGAGTCCCGGGC
>CAVHUG010000013.1:0-67694 GCA_963639155.1 Pseudobutyrivibrio sp.
CTGTCGGGGCCTGGGAAGTCGCACACGGAGGCGGCGTGATGGACAAAAAGGCTCAAATTTTTGACGCTATCGCGGTTCTGCCTGCTGGTGACGGCGCAGAGTGTGTGGTGAGAGTTTGGCGCTTTGGCGAGGAGGAGGATATTGGTGTCGACGGTGGCGCTCTCGAAGATCTTTGTGCCAGCGAAATCGATGAGGAGCCGCGGGTCGGAGTTTTTGGCGAGGAAGCCACGGAGACGCTCTCCATAGCCGGCGCGCATCCACTTGTTGGAGGTTATGAAGCAGAGGTGGCCATTGGTCTTGAGGAGCTGAAGTCCGCGCTCGTAGAAGAGACAGTAGACGTCGCCCGTGCGTGCAAAGGACTTGTAGTCGCAATCGGCATATTGCTGTGCGAGGAGACCTCCGTTGTTTTGGAGTTGGACATAGGGAGGATTGCCGATGATGATATCGAAGCCGTCTGCCACGCCAAACATCCAATCGGCGTCGAAGAAAGGCGCCACAGCGTTCTGGTCATAGGGGTTCCAGTCGGCGAGCTGCTTGGCGTCGGCGGGAGCGAAATCGGCATTTTGGGTTAGGAGAGTAGCGAGTTGCTCTCGGAGGCGATGATCCTTCTCACGAAGGGAGGTCTTGCGGCTTGCGGTCTTGGCGACAAAGTGTTCCCTACGGACACTTTTAAGCTCCTCCTTGAGCGGATCTATCTCCTCGCGGTTATCGAAGAGCGAGCCTTGGCGTTGCACCTTGAGGGCTATGAGGGAGTTGGCAGCGACGAACTTGGTCTCGAGGTTAGGGAGCGTAGGAATCCCGAAATTGGGCTTGGAGGGGTCTTTCTCGCAATCGCAGATGAGTGAGATGAAGAACCGGAGCTTGGTGATCTGTGTTGCGATATTCTGGATGTCGCTGCCATAGAGAGAGTTCTCGATGATGGAGAGCTTGAGGTCGTAGGGATGGCGATCGGGATCGAGACGAGTGAAAATCTCAACCATACGATTTAGAAGCCCCATGGGGAACGCGCCCGAGCCGCAGGCGGGGTCGAGTACCTTGACGCAAGCGAGGCGTAGGGCGAGGCGGCGGTAGTCGTCGGCATGAGCAGGATCGGGGGTGAAGTCGGGAGCGAAGAGGGAGCGCGTGAGATCATCGTCGCCGAGATAAGCTATGAGGCTCTCATCGACCATATAGTTGACAATCTCTCGCGGAGTGTAGAACGAACCACTCTGGTTGCGCGCCGTCTCCTTGGTCTCTGGGTTATAGGCGCCGAGGAGATTCTCGAAAACCTTGCCGAGGAGCTCGGGGTCGAGGGCTACCTGCTGCTCCTCTGGGGAGTTCTCTTGAATGGTGAAGTTATAGCGGCTGAGGATGGAGATGAGACCACGCTCAGGCTCGAAGAAGAGGACATTGGGGACGACGGCGCGATAGCGGAAACGGCCATCGGCGAAACACCGGTCGTTGCGGCTGAAACCGTCGTAGTTAATGGGATTGTCGACGCCATCGATCTTGCGTGTCTTGTCGAGACACTCGAAGAGACCGCCGTTGAGGAACGGGACATCGGCGAAAAGAGAGACGACCTCGTCGGTGCTGATCTTGAAGAGTTCGGCATAGCGGTATAGTGTCTTGATGTCGCGGTTGGAGCTGGTGGCGAACCCACGTTTTTTGCCGTTCTCGTCCTCGATGGCACGGTTGAGTGTGGCAAAGAAGAGATTTTGGAGGATGGCGTTATAGTAGTTGCCGATGGTGGTGCTGAGCGGGTCGAAATCGACGAGTATGGAAGAGAGATAATCCTTATCGAAGAGCCGCTGGGGGACCAGTTCTTTCTGCTTGATGAACCAGACGAACATGATACGGGTGATCATGCGGATGACCTTGGTCTCGAGATCCTCGCGATCATCATCCTCGGTAGAGGGGTCATTGGGGAAAGTGACGTGCGACTCGGGATCGACCGCCCATTGGTACCATGCGAAGAGATCCTTGTAGAACTCCTTGGTGAGGGCTTCGACGGAGAAAGCATTTGTTATGTCGCTCAGTGTCAGCTGACTATTCTTTAGGGCGGTGAACTGGTCGACGGCGGTGCGGCATCCACGCCCCTCGCCGAGGAGATATGTGAATCGTCGGGTGGAAGTGGATATTTTGTTATAGAAGCCATCCTTATCGAACGCCCAAGTCTCGCTGACGTAGGAGAAACGGAGTACGCTCTCGTCCTTGCGGAAGCAGAACATGAAAGCGCCAGCGAAGCCTCGGGCTTGCCAGTCGGCAGTCAGCAGATTTCTGATGCCTGCCCGGTTTCGCTCGATGTCGACATTATCGGACAGCTCGACCTCGTAGACGCCCAAGACCTGACCATCGGAGAGAGAGATTTTGCCGAGGAGAAGCGCTTGCTTTGCGAGGTGGGAGCTGACGGCGACGGAGGCTGGGGTATTGTAGAAAGTGTCGTTGCCGTGGAAAATATCGTGGAGAAGCTGTTGCCAGGCCTGGCGGTCGTATTTGGACTCGATAACTTCTTTGTAGTTCATTAGTTGGTCTGATTTTTAGCAGAAAGATTCGGAGAGGATGATGGATGGGGCTGTCTCGTGCTGATTGAGGGTTGTTTCTTGAGCCGCAGAATAGCGAGCGTATTTAGAAGCCAACTCGGTGATTTGTTTGATAACCTGATCGCTCGTGATACGCCTGGCGGTCAACGCCTTATTGATGCGAGACAAGCGATTGGGAATTTCAGTTATGGTGCCACGTTGAGCAAGAGCACAGAGATTTCTGACATTCGCTTGAAGATCTGGTGAAGCTATTAGATTAGCATTGAGAATGCTATTGAGCAACTTGACCGCGACATTCATTTGCGCACTCATGCTGGTTCTATCATTAGTGGTCTCGTCGGCGTTGGCAGCCTCATAACACTTGACGGCGTTGAACTTATCTTCTGCTTTCTTGACATGGTCGAAGTGCTGCTCGATGCGCGTGACCGGCTTCTCATCTTTTTCAGCCTTGAAATATTTGATGGCATCGAGTGCGGAGATTTCCTTAGCCTCCTCGGAGACGAGGTAGAAGAGCTTGCGAAAATTTGTCTTGAGGAAGACGAGGGTGTCTCCCGACAGTGTTACGCCGTCGACGGAACGCGGATTGCGTCCCGTCCTGCTACGGAGAGAGAGATTGTTGATGCGGTTGTACTCTTGGCGATTATTCTTGAAGAGCGCGCGGAGTTCCTCATAATAAGGCAGTTCGAGGTCTCGTTCTTCCGTCTCGTTATTCATAGTCTGGTCAAAGAGCTTGCCCATGTCGCGGTCGATGATCTCGGCCTGAGAGTAAATAGCATTGTCTTCGCCAAAAGTGGAGTGGAACATCTGGAGCTTACTCAGAGCATTTTGATAAAGATGCAGCTCCCTATTGCCCTCTATGGAGGGGTAGAAGACATAGTTGTAGATATGTTTGGAGACGGAGCCTATGCGGTTTACACGTCCGATGCGCTGCATGAGGCGCGTGCTGTTCCAAGGGGTATCGTAATTGACGATGATGTTGGAGCGATGGAGATTGACGCCCTCTGCGAGGACATCGGTAGTGAGGATGATATTGAAAATGTTGCGCTTAGTCTTGTAGTTGGCGTCGAAATTTTCTCGGATAGTCTTAAACAGATTGTTACGATTGGCAGCTGTGATGACGAGGACGTCATCGCGGTTGATACGTTGCTTGAGGTATTCGACCGTCTTGATGGACTCGGAGAAGACGACGAGCTTGCCCTCAGGATTGCGGTCGGACTTGAAAAGCTCGTGTTTGAGCAAGTCATTGAACTTGGCGAACTTTGAATCGTCCTGATCTGTCACTTCATTCCAATTTGCGCAAAGTTCTTCGAGTAAAGAGTTATCGGCACGCAGATTTTCAATAAACCCGGGACGGAAATCGTCAGCATGGAACACTGCGTTTTTTGGATCATCTTCAGCCTTGGCGTTCAGCTTTTGCTCAATCTCATCATCGGAAAGCCCAGCCTCGATGAGCTTATTTATATCGAGATCGGGCGCAATGAAAACCTTGTCGCGTTCGAACATGTCGATCATATTCTGATTGGCCTGCTTAAAACTATTCAGCGACGCTTTGAAGGCATAAAAGCTACTTTCGAGGCGTTTGACCATGCCTGTTTTGCTGATAGATGCCAAGCTGTGGCTGATGGTCGCGGCATTGCCATAGAGACCGTCGGCGACTTCGGGCTTGAGGAACGCGATGGCCTGATAGCGCATATATGAGAGTTTGTCGACAAGGGTAACCATGGTTTCGGCGAAGAGTTTGGCGAGATGCTCGTTAAGCTCGTATCGGCTTTCGAAAGGTCGTTCTACTTTAGGGAAGCCGTTGACATCCTTGTTATAACGCTCGACACTCTCGATGTCCGTTCGGGTGCGTCGGACCGTGATAGGCTTAATGATGCGCTTGCGGACAAGATCTGCCAAGTCTTTGAAATCTCGGGCTTCGGAGTCTGTATTTCTCTTGAGGAGCTTGAACTTCTTGATGAGTGGGGCGAAAAAAGAAGTGAGATTGCTGACGCCGTCGATGGTGCATCGGCGCGCATCTTGGAAAAGAAGAATCTCGTGGTACAGGTCGGCTGGTGAATTGTTCATAGGCGTGGCGGAGATGAGCATCACCTTTTTCCTTGAACCAGGAATGCCACCGGCATCCAAGCGCGGCATTTTGCAAATCTCCTGCAACTGCTTGAAGGCATCAGTGTCGTGGTTTCTGAACTTATGGGCTTCGTCGACGAGGATGAGGTCGAACTCATCGGCGTTCCAGTAGTTGAAATTGTCGACATCGAGAATCTTTTCGAGGCTGCCGTTTGAAATAAAATTGGTGTACTTGTCGATGCCGAAATCTTTGAAGGTTGTCTTCCAGTTCTGCTCGACGGCAGGAGGATAGACGACGAGGATCTTCGTATTCTCACGTCCGTTCTCGATGAGGAACTTCTTGGCGATCATGGTGGCGACGACCGTCTTGCCGAGACCGACGACATCGGCGAGGAAGAAACCGTCGTAGCGCAGGAGCTTTTGGTAGCCCTCGTTGACGGCATCGATTTGATAATCGTATTTGGCGTAGCCCTCTGGCATCTCGAAATTGTCGTCGGAAGCCTCAACTCGATCGGCGAAATACTCTATGAGCATCTTAATGTATAGCTCGTAGGGGGAGACGTCGCCTTTGAGGTAGGTCTTGTCGATTGAGGATTTTATGTCGGAGGCGGTAATCTCGCAATCACGAGACTCCTCCCAGAGGGTTTCGAACTCGTCTTTGGCGAAATTGACGTCCTCGAAGGTCTCTAACTTGACGTTGAACTCGTATTGGCGATCATCGGACACGCCGAGTCCGTTGCCAGACAGGTTGCTGGAGCCTGTAATGGCCTTGCCGAAAGTATATTGGTTGAACACGTCTGGGTAGAGCACATAGATCTTGGCGTGAATCTTTTTGGATGGATGGGCGCGTAGTTCGACTTTGCGGTTGATGATGTCCGTGACCAATTGGAACATGCCATTCTCGACCTCCTTGGTGTAATTCGCCTGCTCGATGTCTTGTCTTACCCGCTCGAGGAGTTCTTCTTTCACACCGTTTGGATCGCCATAAAACAGCTTGCCCTCGTTTACACTTTGTGCGATGAACCTGTCGACATCAATACCGATGAGAATACGCACCTTGGTGATGTTGTCGAGGAAAGGCCGGAGAGAGAAATAGCCCGAGGCGCGGAGGAAACCCACTACGGCATCAAGATTCCGTATGCTGTGGTCGTTGCCAAGTATACCTTCAAATTCTTTAATAAGGGTGTTTCCTCCTCGGTTGGTGAATATGTGGGTGTTGGGAGTGTTGTTGTTGGAGTCGGCGAGAGAATTCATACAGAGCTTGATGATTTAGTATGTAAATATACTAAAAAGAGGGGGAAGGAACAAGAGAACGGTTAAGCCAAGAGAACAAAAAGGAGTCTCTCTGTTTGATTATAAAGCAGATAAATAACGACAATTATAAATTCCAAAGGAAGAAAGCTGTGGATGATGCTATATAATATTGGGGAGGGGCGGAAATAATCTTATGCAGCTTGGGATAAAAAGAATGTTGGCAATAACCGCAAAAGAATATGGGGAATTGAATAAGGCTGAAGTATTTATCGGACAGAACCAATATGACGGCAGTTATATGATAGAGGTGTGGAAGAAACAGAACACAAAAGCAAACGAACATGCCAAAACTGATAAACAAAAAACCGCCGTGATGTTTCTTCATCACGGCGGTTAGCTCATAATTAGAAGCTGATTCACAAGGAGATATCGAGGTGATCGTCCCCATCGTGGTAATCAATCAGGAAATCTTTGGAAGACGTTCCGGAGCACTCGACAATCTTTTGCGCGATTTCGTCCTCGACATACTTTTGGATGGTGCGTCGGAGAGGGCGCGCCCCATACTTGGAATCGTAGCTCTTGTCCGCCAAAAAATCCTTGGCAGCCGGTGTAATCGACACATCACGTCCCATTGCCTCAACACGCTTGAAGAGATGAGAAAGCTCGATATCTACAATTTGGCGTATGTCATTGCGAGAAAGCTCGTTGAAGATAATGACATCGTCGATACGATTGAGGAACTCAGGGGCAAAAGACTTGCGCAGCGCCTTTTGCAGGATGGAGTTGGAACGTTCCTCATCGGACTGACCAGCGGACTGGCTGAAGCCGAGACCGCGTCCGAACTCACTTAGCTCACGACTACCGACATTGGAGGTCATGATGATGATGGTGTTCTTGAAATCGACCATGCGTCCGAGACTGTCGGTGAGATGTCCCTCGTCGAGAACCTGCAGGAGCATGTTGAAGACATCGTGGTGCGCTTTCTCGATCTCGTCGAGTAGCACGACGGAGTATGGCTTACGACGCACCTTCTCTGTCAGCTGGCCGCCCTCGTCATACCCGACATATCCTGGAGGCGCACCGACAAGTCGGGAGACAGAGAACTTCTCCATATATTCGCTCATGTCGACACGGATGAGGGCATCGGGGGAGTCGAACAGATATTGTGCGAGAACCTGCGCGAGATGTGTCTTACCGACACCTGTGGGGCCAAGGAAGATGAACGAACCGATTGGTCGGTTTGGGTCTTTGAGACCTGCGCGGTTGCGAATGATGGACTTGACGACCTTGGATATAGCGTCGTCTTGCCCGACGACAGAGCCACGAAGCTCCTTGCCCATATTCATGAGGCGTTGGCCTTCCGCTTGGGCTACACGCTGGACAGGGACGCCGGTCATCATGGCGATAACCTCGGAAATCTTAGCCTCGTCGACGATCTCGCGATGCTGGCTCAACTCGTCTTGCCACTTCTCCTTTGCCGTCTGAAGCTCCGCCTCGGCGACGCGTACCTTGTCGCGGAAGTTGGCAGCCAACTCATAGTTTTGAGAGCGGACGGCCTCAATCTTTTTCTGATTGAGGTCATTGGTCTTCTTCTCAAGCTCCGTGATATAGTCAGGCACGATGATATTTGCGATATGGACACGCGATCCTGCCTCATCGAGGGCGTCGATGGCCTTGTCGGGGAGCTGGCGGTCGCTCATATAGCGTTCGGAGAGGGTGACGCACGCCTCGAGGGCGTCGTCGGTATAGGTCACGTTATGGTGAGCCTCGTAACGATCCTTGATGTTGCGAAGGATGTTGAGAGTCTCCTCATGGTTTGTAGGTCCTACCATGACCTTTTGGAACCTACGCTCGAGCGCGCCGTCTTTCTCGATGAACTTGCGGTACTCGTCGAGGGTTGTGGCACCGATGCATTGAATCTCACCGCGCGCCAATGCCGGCTTAAGCATATTGGCGGCATCGATGGCTCCACCGCCACCACCTGCTCCGACGATGGTATGGATCTCATCGATAAAGAGGATGACCTCCTTATGCTGGCTCAGCTCATTGAGAAGGGCTTTGATGCGCTCCTCAAACTGACCGCGATATTTGGTGCCTGCCACCAAAGCGGCGATATCGAGCGCAACGACACGCTTGTCGAAGAGCACACGGGAGACCTTCTTCTCATTGATACGGAGAGCGAGCCCCTCGGCTATGGCAGACTTGCCGACACCAGGCTCGCCTATGAGGATGGGGTTGTTCTTCTTGCGCCGGCTGAGAATCTGCGCGAGACGCTCGATCTCGTTCTCTCGTCCGACAACAGGGTCGAGCTTGCCCTCGCTGGCAGCCTTGGTCATATCTGTGCCGAAACTGTCCAAAACAGGGGTATCGGCAGGAGAGTTTTGAGAAGGCTTCTTAGCCTGCTGGGGCTGTGGTTGCTCGTTATTGTTACTTGGCGAAGCGAAAGGACCCTCGTCATCATCGTCGTCGTCGTGAAAGACGTTGAGGGTGCGCTCGACCTGCTCGCGCACATTATTATAGTTGATTCCCTTATTGTCGAAGAAGGACTTCATCTTGGTATTGTCCTCACGGATTGCGGCGAGAAGGAGGTGAGCAGTTCGGACGATATTGCAGTTCATGGACTGAGCCTCCAATCTGACAGAGCGTATTACCCTTTCGGTGGATTTGGTGGGCATGACAGGCTCGTCATTATTGCAACGAGAATCAGTCGTGCCTTTGAGGATATTTTGCATAGCCAAAATGACGTCGGACAAATCAATGCCCAACGCTTTCAGTACGAGCGACGCCGAACAATTGGCATCTTCGGCTAAGCTGAGGATGATATGTTCTGGGGCTATGAAGTTATGCCCCAACCTTTTAGCTACATTGCGGCTACGGTCAAGCGCATCTTTAACGCCGTCGGACAGTGTTATTTGCTCCATTGTTGCTCTTATTGTGATTTACGTGTTATCTACGACTCGCCAGGGCGAGAAGGTCAAGAAATACAAAGGTAAACATTTAACGCACGGATGTAAATACTTGACGGATTAAGAGGTGGCAAATATCGTGCCTTAAATGAAATCGGGACAAATAATGACAAAATGACAGACAGGAGGGAAAAGTCAAGGCTCGCAAGAGAACTGATTTCTTGCGAGCCTTGCGTTAATTTATGACACTCACTCCTTAGCCGAGGAACGAGATAAGGATGCCAGCAGCGACAGCGGAGCCAATGACACCGGAGACGTTGGAAGACATACAGTAATTCAGGACATGGTTTCGCGAATCGTACTTGAGTGCTATCTCATTGGCGACACGAGAAGCCATAGGGACGGCGCTCAGGCCAGTAGCACCGACAAGCGGATTGATCTTTTTCTTGGAGAAAAGGTTCATGATCTTTACGAGCATGATGCCGCCGAAGATGGAGAAACCGAAAGCAAGGAAGCCGCCGGCTACGATGCCAATGGTAGTCCAGTTGAGGAAAGCCTCGACAGTCATGGTTGCACCGACAGATAGACCAAGGAAGATGGTGGCGGAGTTCATGATGGCATTGGAAGCGGCATCATAGATGCGCGAGGTGTTGGACCCTATCTCCTTGAGGAGGTTACCAAACATGAGCATGCCGACGAGGGATACAGCGTCTGGGACGATGATGGCCACGACAGTCGTTGTAGCGATAGGGAAGATTATCTTGAGAGCCTTCATGTTCTTAATCTCAGTCTTGCTGGGATAGAGCTTATCCTGCTCCTTCATGTTAATCTTCAGCTCCTTCTCGGAGCAAGTGAGCTTGACGACGAGCGGCACAATCACAGGCACAAGGGCCATATAGGAGTAGGCCGCGATGGCGATGGGTCCGAGGAGGTGAGGGGCCAGCTTGATGGTGGTGAAGATGGCGGTGGGGCCATCGGCGCCGCCAATGATGGCGAGGGAGGCAGCCTCGGGGAGTGTGAAGAAGTTGCAGGCGACGAGAAGAACGGCGAAGATACCGAACTGCGCGCCAGCACCGAAGATGGCGAGTTTAAGGTTTCGGAGCATAGGGCCGAAATCGGTCAGCGCGCCAACGCCCATAAAGATGACAGGTGGAAGGAATCCAGTCTTGATGAGAGCGTAGTAGAGGAAGTTCATGATGCCAAGATCATGAGCGATCTCGGGGAGAGACATCTCGTAGACATTCTTGGCGACCTCCTGCCCGTCCTTCATGAAGTGGACAAAACCTTCACCATCTGCCGAAATGACACCCATGCCGCCACCGGGAAAGTTGGCGATAAGGACACCGAAAGCGATAGGGACAAGAAGCAGTGGCTCAAACTCTTTCCTGATGCCGAGGTAGAGCAGGAGGAAAGCAAGCGCATACATTATAAGGAACTCAGGTCGATCGATGATGGACCCGATCGCGGTCATTCCATATATCTTTTCTAAAATCTCTTGCATGGCGGACTCTGTTATTTGATTTTCATCAATACGTCATCCTCAGCAACGGAAGCCCCGCTGGTGAAGCAGATTTCAGTAACTACGCCATCTTGCTCGGCGGCAATGGCATTGAAGGTCTTCATGGCCTCGATGTAGCAGACGGTCTGTCCTTTCTTGACAGCGTCTCCGACCTTGACGGGTGCGTCGCCACTATTCTTGACAAGGTAGAACTTGCCTTCGAGTGGGGAGGCGAGAGGCGCGCCATCGCCTGGTACCGCAGCAGCGGCGGGAGCGGCGGCTTGTGCAGCGGGGGCTGCAGGGGCATTGGCACCCTTAGGACCGATGGTGACTTGGTATTTTTGACCATCGACATCGACTACTATCGTCTGAGGCTCGGAGATGGAAGCGCCTTTGTTCTTCTCTGCCTTACGCTTAGCGAGGTCGGCCTCGAAATCGGCTTTCGCCTTGCCGCTCTTGTAGGCTCGGTATTGTTGCGGGTGCATGGCGAGTTCGAAAAGCTCCTCGTCATCCTCACCGAGTTCCCAGTTGTTGTCCTTCATCTCCTTGCGGAATTCATCGAGAGCGTCGGGGTAGTTGGACTGAGGATCCTCCTCGTGGAACTCGCGGCCTTGCTCTTTGGCTTTGGCGACGAGTTCGGGAGCGAGTGCGCCCGGGAGCTTGCCACTCTTGCCGAGCATCATATCCCAGATGTCGTCGGCAATCATGCTCCAACGCTCTTTGCCTTTCTCCATTTGCATGACGTTCATGAGAGCCATGTTCTTGACGTACTGGCTGAAAGGCGTTACGAGGCATGGGTAGCCCATCATAGGCCAGACATAGGATACCTCGTTGAAGAGCTTGATGAGGAGCTGATCTTGGGTGAGAGTGGGCTGTCCGTGTTTCTCTTTCCAAGCGTTGAGGGAGGCGAGGTTGGTCTCGAGATCGGTCATGAGGGAGCCCATCATGCCACCTGGGAGACCCGGAGCGATGAGGAGGGAGTTCATGAGGCGGTTTCGGCTTGGGATGTAGTAGCCGAGGAAATCGTCCATCATGCCTTGGACGAGGGAGCGCACCTCCATATAGGCCTCCATATTGATCTCAGGAACGATGAAGCCAGCGTCTTTGAGCATTGCCTGGACGGCGAGGACGTCGGCGTGTCCAGTACCCCAAGAGAGAGGCTCCATGCCGACATCGATAATGTCGCAACCAGCTTGGCAGACCTCGAGGATGGACGCCATGCTGAAACCTGGGCCGGCGTGGCTGTGGTACTGGATGGTTATGTCAGGATATTTGGCCTTGATGGCGGCAACAATCTTGCCAAGGGAGACGGGGCGTCCGATGCCAGCCATATCCTTGACACAAATCTCGTCGGCACCAGCCTCAATGAGCTTGAAAGCCAGATCGGTATAGTACTCGACGGTATGGATTGGCGAGTATGTGATGCAGAGGCAGCACTGTGAAATCATGCCGCCCTCGTGGGCATAGCCGATGGAGGGGATGATGTTGCGCGTGTCGTTGAGGCCGCAGAAGGTGCGCGCGATGTCGGTGCCTTGTTTTTTCTTGACCTTGTAGAAGAGTTTGCGGACATCGGCAGGTACGGGGCTCATTCGGAGTCCGTTGAGTGCGCGGTCGAGCATATGTGTTTGGATGCCAGCCTCGTGGAAAGGCTTTGTCCACTCACGGACGGCGCGGTTAGGGTTCTCGCCATAGAGGAGGTTTACTTGCTCGAAGCCGCCGCCATTTGTCTCGACGCGTGCGAAGCAACCCATCTTTATAATGTAAGGAGCGACCTTGACCAGTTGATCTACACGGGGCACGTATTTGCCAGAGGACTGCCACATGTCGCGGAACACGAGGCTAAACTTAATTTCTCTCGCCATTCTTTCGTTATGTTCTTAGGCACTGGGGAAATTGCCTGGGATGAATTATGCTTGAAGATTACAATTTCTTTATGTCGATGACTTGCGCCTTGTCAGCCGTCAGTTGTGCCACAGCTTTCTCGATGGCTTTCGCGACGGCCGGGGAAACGGTTGATTGGTTGGTTTGTGGCGCGGGTCGTGCGGGTTCTTCTTCGGGGACGAACCTGTTGACTGCCTTGATTAGCAGCTTACCCCCTTCGATGATGATGATCAGGACGACGAAAACCGTCCCCATGCCGACCACCAAAAGCTTGAGGGCCTCAAGTATGTTACTCTCCATAGTTAAGTTACGTTTATAAATTCATGGAAGACGAGGAGGCGGACGCGTGGCGCGCCAAATGCCTCTTGCAACCTCAAATATACGAAAAATATTAACATATTGGGCTGTTCGCACGGCTAAGTTGTTAAACTTTTTAAGAAATAGAGATATTGGATGAGGCAGCTTGCCGAGACGAGAAAATGAGGTTGACAAGAGGCAAATTTGCGGGATGGGTTGTGTTGTTTGGGCAATTACGTATGCTGGTTAGTCGTTAGTACCCTATGAAAAGGACGGAAATCCACCGCAAAGAGAGCCGCTAAGACTACTTTTGTACATAAAGTAACGCTTATTTGAAGATGAAAACGAACAAGCTATCACGTATCGTCATAGCGGCATTGGCGATTTTGCCCTCGACGCTTGCGGTTGCTCAAGACACCACATTTGTGGCAAACGGCAACCCTCTTGTAAGGTATAAGTACACGGCCGACCCTGGCGCACTCGTTGACAACGACGGCACAATGTACATTTACGCGGGACATGACATTTGCCCCCCACCCCACAACTATTACCGAATTGACGAGTGGGCGGTTTTCAGTTCAAAAGACTTGAAGACATGGCACGAGTCCTCCACCCCGCTTCGCGCATCGGATTTTGCTTGGGCATCTGGTGAGGCGTGGGCGAGCCAAGTTATCCGCAAGGGAGACAAGTACTACTGGTACGTGACGGTCGAGCATAAGGACGTTGACGGCAAGCGCGGCAAGGGAATAGGCGTGGCAGTGAGCGACAGCCCCGTTGGTCCATTTAAGGACGCGAGGGGTTCGGCTATCGTCACGAACAACATGACGACCCAATATACCGGAATCGGGTGGGACGACATTGACCCGACAGTATGGATTGACACGGACGGCACGGCATACCTCATCTGGGGCAACACACAATGTTACATTGCCAAGCTGAAAGACAACATGATAGAGCTTGACGGCGACATCAAGACTATCAGAATTGACGGTATCAACACACCTGCTGACCCTCAACCAGGAACGCCTCAATATACTGAGGCCCCATGGATTCACACCTACAAGGGCAAATATTATTTGTCATTCGCAATGGAGTTTCCCGAGAAGATAGGTTACGCAACGGCAGACAACATCTGGGGACCATACACCTTCAAAGGGATAATCAACGAATTGGCAGGCAATTGCAACACGAACCACCAAGCTATCGTCGAGAAAGACGGGAAGTGGTACTTCGTCTACCATAATGGCGGCGCGGACGTGAACGGCGGCAGCTTCCGCAGGTCGGTCTGCATCGAGGAGATGAAGTATGACCGCAAAGGAAACATCATCCCGATCGTCATGACGACCAAAGGTATTTGGAAGTAGCAGACGTAATTAACTAACACGAGACGAGCGGTCGGAAACCAATTTCGACCGCTCGTCTTGTGTTAAATTCATGGAGACTAACTATTTGTGCGCAGACTCCAAACGTTCGACTTTGCGCACGCCCTTGACGGCACGCAGTTTCTTAATGATTGAGTCGAGCCCATTGGCGTTGTTGACGAGAATCGTGATTGTGCCGTCGAACCCGCCCTCAGTGCTGTCGACGTTGATGTTGCGGAGCTTGGCATCGGTTTGCGAAGCGAAGAGTTGTGAGATGTTGGACATGATGCCGATATCGTCGTTGCCGCTGACGCGTAACATGACGGGCATGGCTACGCCGTCCTCTCCGCTCCATTTGGCATCGATAATCCTGTAACCGAATCGGCGTCGCATCTCCGCCTCGTTGTGGCACCCGATGCGGTGGATCTTGACACCAGTCGTCGAGACGAAAGCGAAAACAGGGTCGCCATAAATAGGGTTGCAGCAATGGGCAAGCGAGAACTCTATGTCAGTCAACCCCTTATCGAGGACAAGGACGCTACTCTGCTTGTCTTTTTGCTTCTCATGCTCCAATGGTCGGAAATCCTCGACAGAGGCGGGGCGGAGCGTGTTTTGCGCCTCACGCTCCTTATTTATCCTATCGATGAAATCCTTGATTTCGGCAGCTGTTATCTTCTCCTCTCCGACGGCGGAGAAGAAAACGTTGATGTCTTTGTAGCCAAACTCCTTCATAAGGAGTCGTTGTGTGGCATCGTCGAGAGTCAACTTCCAGTTTTTCAGGCGTCGGTCAAGTAGCTCCTTGCCGACCTCGGCTTGGCGAAAAGTCTGCTCACGGAGGGCTTGGCGGAGCTTGGTCTTGGCGCGGGAAGTTGCCACGTAGTTCATCCAGTCCTGTTTAGGCTCCTGGTGTGGCGATGTGAGGATCTCGACGGTATCGCCATTTTGTAGGACGTATCGCAGCGAGACATTCTTATCGTTGACAATGGCTCCCGTGCAGTGACGCCCCACATTGGTATGGATGTCGAAGGCGAAATCGAGAATCGTTGCGCCTTTTGCTAGTCGTCGGAGATCGCCCTTAGGCGTAAAGGCGAAAACCTCCTTGTCGTAGAGGTTGAGCTTGAAATCCTCGATGAAATCGACGCCATTAAGCTCAGGATTCTCGAGAACCTCGCGGATATTGGCGAGCCAAAGTTCCATATTCTCCTCGGTCTTGATGCCCTTGTACTTCCAGTGGGCGGCAAAACCTTTCTCTGCGACCTCGTCCATACGCTTGGTACGGATCTGAACCTCGACCCAGCGGCGGTCTGGGCCAAAGACGGTGATATGTAGACTTTCGTAGCCGTTGCTCTTAGGGATTGAGATCCAATCTTTTAGGCGAGCCGGGTTAGGTTTGTACATATCTGTCACAACAGAGTAGGCACGCCAGCATTCGGCTTTCTCGTCTTTAAGAGGGCAGTCTATGATGATGCGGATGGCGAAGAGATCGTAGATGCTTTCGAGGTCGACATTCTTCTTTTTAAGCTTATTGTAGATGGAGCTGATGGTCTTGGTACGCCCCTTCATCTCGAACTTCATGCCAGTCTCGGTAAGGGCCTTTCGGAGCGGGGCGATGAAATTGTCGATGTATTGCTCACGGCTCTTCTTGGTCTCATTGAGCTTCATGGCGATGGAGTCGTAGACCTCGCGGTTGGTGTACTTCATCGAGAGATCCTCCATTTCCGACTTGATGCCGTAGAGTCCCATGCGGTGGGCGAGAGGTGCGTATAGATAGCCGACTTCGGAGCTTATGGACTTCTGTGAATCGACATCGTAGGCCTTCATGTGTCGCATGACATTGAGGCGGTCGGCGAGGATTATGAGAATCACGCGGACATCCTTAGCGAAGGTGAAGAGCAGCTTGCGGAAGTTGTCATTTTCGACAGCCAACTGCTTGCCGTAGAGCTGACGAACCTTAACGAGACCCTCACAAATGGAGACCGTGCTGTCGCCAAACTTCTCCTTTATTATTTCAGTCGGGATTTTAGCTGTCTGGATTACATCGTAGAGGAATGCAGCAATCACGGACGAACGACCGAGGCCAATCTCGTCGGCCACGATGATGGAGACTTGCACGGAGTGGAGCAATGAAGAGAAGCCGCGCGCTTTGTATTGTGAGACATCGACAGTCTCACTCGCATAGCGGAAAACGTCTCTTATACCTTGGATGTCTGAGGGATTGAGGAGATCGGACGTCAGGGCAAGGAGTTGCTTATATGATGTGCAGATAGCTTTTTTTTCTTCTGCGGTTAGTTGCGTTTGAGGTGCCATGGTGGGGTAGTTGTTAGGACATGGTGTATACGCAAATATAGGAAAAAGCGGCGAGGAAAGGAAGGGAAAGAGTGGTAACGAGGGTTAAAAACGAGCGTCGGGTTATCGGGTGTTCGCACTCCTCTACCGTTCCTTTTGGAGAGTCGTTATGATGGAATCGACATTGGGGGCGTCGAAAGAGAAGCCTGCCATGGAGAGCCTTCGCGGGAGGACCTTGCAGTTTTGTTCAAGGAGATGGTATGCTCGTCCTGCCATGAGGCGGATGATGAAGTTTGGGAGACGATGTTGGTTCTTGTCCAAAGCTTTGGCGAAAGCATTGACCATCTCGTTCATTGACGCCATTTCGGGGATTGTGAGGTTGTAGATGCCCTCTGTCGTCTCGTTTTGGGCGAGGAAAATTATGGCTCGGACAGCATCGGATTCAAGAATCATGGGGATGCACTGGTAGCCCTCTTTTACTCGTCCGCCCCACCCTATTCGCGAGACTGCCGCCCAGAGAGGATAGGCGCCAGCCGTACGACTCATTACGTAGCCGGTGCGCGCTATGAGGAGCCTCACGTTTTCGGTGTGTCGCTTTATCTTGAGAGCCTCTGTCGTCTCCATTTGCCCGACCTCCGCCATGAAAGAGTCGCCAAATTCATTGGAGTACTCGTCATGCACCTCGTAGGTGTCATATATCATGGCGTTAGAAATCGTGAGGAAGAAATTGGGCTTAGGCTCCATGAAACGGATGGCATTGCCAATCGACCTTATGGCAAGGAGGCGACTGCAATAGATGTCGAACTCGTAGCGTCCGCGCCATTTTGCGACATATGGCTCACCATGAAGATTGACAATCCCGTCGACCCCGACAAGTTTCTCGGCAAGAGAAGGGGCGGGAATCTTGAGGTCAGACTCGCGAATGGCTAAGACCTTGACGCCTTGAGCGACAAGGGCTTCGCGGAGACGTTTGCCGAGAGGGGTTTGCGTCCCACAGATTGCAATGTTCTTGAGGGGCTGCATTGGCGGGCTTTATATGCTTCTGAGGTACTCGTAAAGGTCTTGAGGCGAATCCATTGGGTAATATTCGCCATGCTCGAAAACAGTTATTGTGCCAGTCTCCTCAGACACCACGATAGAGACTGCATCGGTCACCTCGGTAATGCCAATTGCGGAGCGGTGGCGAAGCCCGAAAGACTTGGGGAGGGACATATTCTTGGAGACCGGGAGAATGCATCCTGCCGCCATGATGTGGTGCTTATCGACAATCATGGCACCATCGTGGAGGGGGGTGTTTTTGAAAAATATTGTCTCGATGAGCTGTTGTGAGAATTGCGCGTAGAGCTGGTCGCCAGTCTCGATATAGTCATTGAGTCCAACTTGCCGAACGACAACAATCAGCGCACCCGTTTTGGAAGCGGACATACTCTCACAAGATTTGGCGATAGAGTTCAGGAAGATGGTGTCGTCGAACTTCTCGGAGCGAGCCATATATTTGTCAAGTCCTATCTTTCTGAAAATGGTATGCTTGGTGCTAAGAATTATGAGGAACGTTCGTATCTCCTGTTGGAAAATGACGATTAGCGCAAGGAGACCGATGTTGACAAAGCTGCCCATGACAGCGGAGAGCATGCTCATCCCGAGCGCACGGACGACAACCCAAAATACCAAAAAGGCAATGATGCTCATGACGATGCTTGCCGCCATTGTGCCTTTGATAAGACGGTAGACGGCATACATCAGGTATGCGCTGATTACGATGTCAAGGATGTCGACTATTCGTATTTCGATGAAAGAGAACATTGCCTTATGAGATAAGCTTACAAGCTGTTATCCAAGAACTTGGAGACTATTTGACAGACCTCGACGCAATGGCTCACGTCGTGGACGCGGAGGAAGTCAGCCCCCCCAAGGAGTGCCAAAGCGTTGAGTACGGAAGTTCCCGTGAGGGAAGACTGTGGAGTGCCGCCAGTGACCTTATAGATCATCGACTTACGCGATATGCCGACAAGAACAGGGTGGCGAAGCGTCTGGAACTCTTGGAGATCTGCCATGAGCTGATAGTTGTCATCAACCGACTTGCCAAAGCCGAAACCCGGGTCGATAATGACATCGGAAACACCGTTGGACGTCAACAGGTTAAGCTTTTGGCTTAGGGTGCGAATGACCTCACGCGTCACGCGACATTCGTAGTGCGGTGAGAGCTGCATTGTCTGCGGCTCGCCTTGTATATGTGTGAGGATGTATGGCACGCGGAGGTCGATAACAGCTTGAAACATATCGTCGTCCATCTCGAAAGCGGAGATGTCGTTGATGATGTCCACTTTATAGTCGCTGACGCAGCGGCGTGCGACAGAGCCTCGAAAGGTATCTACGGAAATGACAGCGTCGGGGTGGTCACGACGGATGACATCGAGCGCACCAGCAAGACGCCTCATCTCCTCATCGGGAGAGACGAAATCAGCCCCAGGGCGCGTCGAATAGGCACCTAAATCAATAATATCAGCCCCTTCGGAGAGGATTTGATTTGTGCGGTTGCGGATATTATCGGTAAGGTCAAAATATTTGCCGCCATCGAAGAAAGAATCGGGAGTGACGTTGAGAATACCCATGACAATCGGGCGTTCCGTTGAGAGGAGACGGCCGTTGCAGTTAATAGTATAAACGTTCTTACTGCGCATGTTGTGTTGATGGTTTGAAGAACGTGAAATTCACCTTCCCATAGGCGCGCGTCTGCCAAAAATTGGGATGTTTATTAAAGCGGCCAGCCCCCGAATGTTCGAGGATGAAGAAACCATCGGGGCGGATGAGACCTCGATTGATGACAAGATCTGGCAGTTGGTCAACTTCTGGCATGGCGTATGGAGGGTCGGCGAAGATGAGGTCGTAAGTGTCGGTAGTGCCCTTTACGAATTTCAAGGCATCTCCGTTTATGACATGGAGCGCGTCGGCAATTCCAAATTGCTGAGCCGTTTTGACAATGAACCTATGATGCACCTTGTTTCTCTCGACAGAAGTAATATCGGAGCAGCCACGAGAGGCGAACTCATATGAGATGGAGCCAGAACCTGCAAAGAGATCAAGTACCTTAATATCCTCGAAATCAATGATGTTTGCGAGGACGTTGAATATGTTTTCTTTGGCAAAGTCGGTTGTTGGCCTGGCATCGAAAGACTCGGGAGGGTCGAAACGTCGCCCTCGGAGTTCGCCACTAACTATGCGCATAGAGGGAGGAGGAAAAGAGCGTTAAACTTATATTGGCGTTCAGGGACGATGAAGCCATAGTCGAAGAACGTTGGAAGAGAGGACATTTGCACATCGGGCAGGAAGCGTCGCATCGTGGCGAGCCGTTTGTCGGACTCGGGGACGTTGCCAGAGATGGTGAAATGGACGTTTGCGAGATTGAAATTAAGTTGCTCAACGGCGTAGAGGAGCATGTAGGTATAGTCAGGGACTTCCCGGCAATAGAAAGTGTTACAGAGTTTCAGCTCATTGTTTTCTACGGCCGTCACCGTCATGCAGTTATCGGCGAGGCATACGTGGACCTTCTGGGTTGTCGGGACGGAGCCTTGACGTTTCAGGAGCATGGAAGAGATGACAGGCGTTGTCGAGTGGAAAATGTCCGCATTTGGGAACTGCGTGCGGAGGAAGAAATAGAGGAAATTGGGGATGGTGAACGCCGTCGTGGAATTTGCCATCTCGATGTTATTGCGTAGGACCTTGTCGTCGGGTGACAGCTTGATGCCGTTGAGGGCGAAGAGCGAGCCGACGCGTTCCTCGTCAAAGAGAGAAATGGGCAGAAGCGTGTAGGCAGGGCTGTCGACGCATATGAAGACCTTCCGATAGCGCTTGTTGAGGGCTTGAGAATTGAGGATGTATTGCTCTTGGAGAGAGAAGTTTGGGTCGGGCTGCGGGAGCGTTACGTCAGTAAGAGCGAGATAGAGATTAGTGACCGGGTCTAAAATAGAAAAAGAAAGTCCATCCAGTCGTAACTGGATGGACATATTGTAAGATTCGGTCATTCGCCAATCGAAGCGTGGCGCGACTACCGAGGTCTCGTCCATCGATAGACGGTTACTCCCAGTTGCCGGCATTATTGTTGGCTTCTTCAAGTGAACCTACCTTGATGCCAGGGTAGCGACCGAGCTTGTTGGCAAGGTTGTCCTTGTTGATGCGCTGCTGTTCGTCAAGACCCTTGAGGTAGACCTTGTTGGCGACCTTAGCCTCGAAGACAGGGATTGAGAGGTTGGAGCTGGAAGTGAGGACAGTAGATCCCATCTCGAACTCTGCATCTACGTAAGGTACGCTACGGAGAGAGTCGGGATTGAAGTTCTTGCAGATAGAATCCTTTACGGGGATGTATACAGTATCGCGCTTGATGATGCCGAGCTTGATGGCCTCTTTCTCGGTCATACCAGCAGCGAGGAGCGAGTCATTAAGGCTACCTTCCATATGGAGCATCTTGAGCTGGCCATTCTTGACGAAATCGATGAGAGTGTCGAAGCTACCAGTGTATTTGCCGTTGATGGACTTGTAGGCGACTTGTGCGTCGCGGATGAGCTTGAGACGGTTGACAACAGCTTTGGTGCGTTTTTGGTACTGCTCCTCATACTCGATAGGCTCATTGATACTACGGTAAACGGCATAGCCGAGACCGATTATGACCAAGAGAAGAACGATTTGGATTGCTCTTTTCATTTTATGTTTTACAGTTTTGTTTTATTATCAGAGTTTGTTGGTGCGCTTTGGCGGAGACAAATTTACAAAAAATCACACGTGTAACAGATGTTAGCGCATTTTTTTCTTCTATTTTCGTTTGGGGTGAACCCGAAAAGAAGAGCAGATGAATATAGAGACATTGGAACAGGGGATGCTGTCCGCGATGGGATTTGAGCCTACGCCAGCGCAACGTAAAGCAGTCAAGGCACTTGCGATGATGATGTGCTCAACAAAAGACGCCCCTGCATTGGTCGTCAACGGATATGCGGGAACGGGCAAGACGACGCTAATGAAATCATTTTGTGACGTATTGTATGGGTTGAACGTGCCAGTAGTGTTGTTGGCCCCGACAGGCAGAGCAGCAAAAGTTCTTGCCAACTATACGGGACGACCAGCAATGACGATACATCGCAGCATATATAGGCAGGAGACGGCGGACTCAAACTCTGGATTCTCATTGTCATACAACAAGATACATGATGGTGTATTCATCGTGGATGAGGCGTCGATGGTGGGTGACGAGGTATCGAGTGGAGGGATGCGATGGGGAAATGGACGGCTATTGAGCGACTTGGCGGAGTTCGTATTTATGCAACCCGGCAACAGATTGGTGCTTGTCGGAGACCCTGACCAGTTGCCACCCGTTGGATTAGAGAAGTCGCCAGCATTGGACGTGGAGTACCTCAAACGAATGGGGCTTACTGTGGGACGAGTGTGGCTGTCGGACGTAGTGCGTCAACGAAGAGGAAGCTTGATATTAGAAGACTCCATGGCACTGAGGAAAGAGATTGAGGCAGAAGAGAGTAGAGGTGGCAAACCAAAGATAAAAGGCTCTGAGGAAGAAGACGTTGAACACATAAGCGGCTCTGGGTTGCTGGAGAAAATAGAGGAGAGTTTTGAAAAATTCGGCATGAGGGAGACTGTGATAATAACGAGGAGCAACAAGCGCGCAACCCTATATAACATAGGCATCCGGGGCCAGGCACTATATCTCGAAGAGAGACTTGCGAAGGGTGATATGCTAATCGTGACGAAGAACAACTACCTATGGGCAGAGAGAGCAGAAACGGATTTTATAGCAAATGGCGACATTGTCGAAGTAGTGAGTATCTACGGGTATGAAGAGATGGGAGGATTGCATTTTGCGGACGTGTCGGTCAGGCTTGTCGACAGGGACAGCATAGATGTTGATTGCAAAATTTTATTGGACTTCCTTACTGCCGACGTGGCAGTCGTAGACGAGGAGAGCCATTTGAAAACGGAGGTTTCGGCAGCCCAAATAAACGAACGGTTACAGACATTGGAGATGGAGGACTATGGAGAAATGGGAGACAAAAGAAAAAGAGCCAAAGAGGTACGTAAAGACGAGTGGATTAACGCATTACAGGTGCGATACGCCTACGCCATAACATGCCATAAAGCCCAGGGGGGACAGTGGGACGCGGTGTTTGTGGACCTTGGGTATGTGGGGGAAGACGCCACAAGCAAACAGATTGCGCAATGGATGTACACCGCAATGACGCGAGCGCGCAGGAAAGTGTATTTGGTGAACTATGAGGAGAAGGAGAAGAACGGGAGCAATTGATATATACTGGGTTCGCATGAAAAATGCATATATTTGCTAAGGATTAAATAGCGAAACATGTTTTCTGACGACGAAGAAGACGAGGAGATAGGAGAGGAGTTTGTCGACAGACTTCTGTCACAGATAAACTCTGGCACACAGGGATATGTGGATGTCGAAGATATAAAAGATTCGGTCATCTACCTGCAATCTGCCGGCAGGCGAGATGACGCGGTGGCATTGCTCGGCTGGGGACTTGAGACACACGTTGACAATACCACGCTATTGCTCTTGCAGGCATCGCAACTAATTGACAATGATGAGCTTGATAAGGGGAGAAACTTGATGCAGTATTTGGAAGAGAGGGCTGAACATATGCCGGCATACCAATTCAACTTGGGCATATTGAACTTACGAGACGGAAAAGAGAAAGAGGCTCTCAAACATTTTGAACGATCGTTTGATCTTGCACCAGAAGAAGATCGCGCCCCGTACATGATAGATGCCGCTGCTGCGTTGTGCAGGTTGGAATATTACGACGACGCTGTCATATACTACTCGCAAGTAAGTAAAGATGAGCTATTTTCGGAACCTTTGTGGGCTTTTGAATATGGCTACGCAATGGACCGCCTTGGACTGGATGACGAAGCGACAGAGGCATACGAAAAAGTTGTGGAGATTGACCCATGGAATGGTAACGCATGGAACAATTTAGGCATAGAATACGCAAAAAAAGATAAACTTGAAGAGTCGATAGAGGCATACCAGAAAGCTACAGACGCCAACCCGAACAACCCCAGCCCATATTTCAACATGGGCAACTCGTATAAGGCGTTGGAGAAGGATATGGAGGCAATCGACTGTTACACAGAATATATATCCCTTGAAGCCATGTTGACAGGTGACGATTTTTTGAAAGAAGTCGACCCCATGGCGTTCCAGAGAATTGGCGAGTGCTGGAGACATTTAGGCAATTACGAGAAAGCGATAAGATTCCTCATGCTTGTGACCCATAAGCTGATGAAGAAATCAGATACGGGATGGTACTATTTGGGCCGTTGTTTTGCGGGGATTGGGGACAATGACGCTGCTGTTGACGCATATAGCACGGCAATAATGCTTAATGGGGAGGATGTGGATTACTATTATTCTATCGCTGAGGCACTTTTGAAACTTGGCGACACGGAAGGATGCGTGAAAAACCTGGAGAAAGGCATCAGCAAGTCGCCAAACGATGTATTAGCATGGTTTGAAGTCATCAGGATAAAATTAAGCATGATGGACCATAGGGCGGAAACAGAAATAGCGAATTACATTGAGGAGATGAAGAAGAAATATGAGACGCCAGCCGCTCTGCAAGTGGTTGAGGCTTACATGGATTACTTCATATACGGAAGGAAGAGGAACGCATTGGCACTCGTAAGAAGCGCAATAGAGAAGATGCCGAACGTAATCCGCGAAGCATCGATAGAACCGTCAATCTCCAAGCTGTTTGAGCAAAAAGAGATAAAGAAGATACTTAAAGAATACGGCATAACACTTTAATATATGGAAAGATACGGATTGATTGGCAAACCACTGGGCCATTCTTTTTCGCAAAAATATTTCACAGAGAAGTTCAGCGAAGAAGGCATTGACGCCCGGTATGACCTCTTCGAAATCGACAGAGCGTCTGATATTTATGAGGTAATCAACCGATGTTGTGGCGAGATGCGAGGGTTGAACGTGACGATTCCATACAAAGAGGACGTACTTGAGCTTCTTGACGGGATGGACGACGAGGCACGCGCCATTGGTGCCGTAAACGTCATTGCGGTCAAATGTGACAAGGCTGGCTCAATTTCACTCCTTGGGCATAATAGCGACGTCACCGGATTTGTAAAATCGATTAAGCCACTGATAAAGCCGACCGACAAGAAAGCTTTGGTGCTTGGAACAGGCGGCGCATCGAAAGCCGTGATATATGGTCTAAGAAACCGTTTAGGAATAGAGCCCACACTTGTAAGCCGCAACCCGACGGATGGTCAAATTGGCTATACCGATATAAACGAGGACGTTATGAGCGAGTATACGGTCATTGTCAACGCAACACCCGTCGGCATGTACCCGAAAGTGGAGAACTGCCCCAACATTCCCTACGAATTCATATCGTCAAAACACGTGTGTTTCGACCTCGTATACAACCCATTAGAGACGCTTTTCTTGAAGAAAGCCGCCGCACAGGGGGCAGCTGTGAAGAATGGGCTCGAGATGCTCCACATCCAAGCCGACGAGGCATGGGCATTCTGGCAAAAACACAAGTAGGCGAGGACAAACAGCACAGGAACAATCGATGGAACACTCTGAAGTAGAAAGAATTAAATATCTGCGAGAGTACCTTCACGAGCAGAACCACAACTACTACGTTCTCAATGCGCCTGTCATTTCCGATATGGAATTTGACCAATTGATGCACGAATTGCAGGCGTTGGAGGCGGCGCATCCTGAGATGGCGGATGCCAATAGCCCGACACAACGAGTAGGAAGCGACATCAACGTCTCATTTGCCCAAGTTCGCCACTCTCGACCGATGTTGTCGCTTGGCAACACGTACAGCCGCGGTGAGGTTGCCGATTTCTACGAGCGAGTATGCCAAGATGCAGGAAGACAACAAGTTGACATATCGTGCGAACTGAAATTTGATGGCACCTCGATAAGCCTTGTATACGAGAACGGTCAGTTGGTAAAAGCCGCCACGCGTGGTGACGGGACAGTCGGAGACGACGTGACGCGAAACGTCAGGACGATCCCGACAGTACCATTGCGGCTGAAGGGCGACTACCCTACCCTACTTGAGATGCGCGGCGAGGTGCTGATGCCTCGCGCTGGATTCGAGGAGCTAAACCGCCAAAGGGCTGACATTGGCGAGCCGCAATTCGCCAACCCCAGAAATGCCGCAGCAGGCTCACTAAAATTACAAAATAGCAGTATGGCAGCAGAGCGTCCGCTTATATGCATGCTCTACTACGTATTGACTGACGAACGCCACTACGCCACTCACGTCGAGGGACTTGAAGCCGCTAAGAAGTGGGGATTTATTATATCGCCGAACTACAAACTGTGCCATTCTCTTGAAGAGATATACTCGTTTATTGACGAATGGGATGTCAAGCGACATGACCTGCCATACGACATTGACGGCATCGTGCTAAAGGTCAACGACTTGGCGATACAAGAAGAACTTGGGCTCACGGCGAAGAGCCCACGATGGGCCGTGGCCTATAAATTTAAGGCGGAGCAGGCGCACAGCCGACTTCACGAGGTGACATTTCAAGTGGGCAGGACTGGCGTAGTGACCCCAGTCGCCAACATGGATCCTGTGCAATTGGCAGGCACCGTCGTGAAGAGAGCATCGCTGCATAACCTTGGAATAATCAGAGATTTAGACCTCCATATCGACGACATGGTCGTCATTGAGAAAGGTGGCGAGATAATTCCCAAGATTGTAGGCGTTGACGTAAGCGAACGAAAGGAAGGTGCATTGCCCGTATCATTCCCGACAGAATGCCCCGTTTGCGGCACACCATTGGTCAGGATGGAGGGAGAGGCTGCATACTATTGCCCGAACTACATAGGCTGCGCTCCACAGATTGTTGGCCGCTTGACGCACTTCGTGGAGCGCGGCGCAATGGACATCGAACAATTGGGCGACGAGAAAATAGAGTTGCTCTTCCGTCATGGGCTATTGCATGATGTATCAGATTTTTACAGGTTGACGGCAGAAGACCTGTTGGCATTGCCCGGCTTCCAATTAAAATCTGCCAATAAGGCGGTTGAGGCGATATCGGACTCGAAGAAGCAGCCTTTCGACAGGGTGCTGTTCGCCATTGGCATCCGATACGTAGGTTCCACCGTCGCCAAACGTCTCGCATCGGCATTTGGCAACATTGACAACATCATAGCAGCTCCTATCGAGCAACTAAAAGCAGCACAAGACATCGGCGAGGTTATCGCAGCAAGCGTCAGATCGTTCTTCGACAAAAAGGAGAATCTTGAGCTTATTGAACGGCTCAGGGCAGCAGGACTTCAGATGTCGGCCAAGGAGCAAGTCCTTGAGTCGGACAGCCTTACGGGCAAACAATTTGTCGTCAGCGGAGTGTTTGAGGAGATTGGACGTGACGACTTGAAGGCTCTTATAGCGGCTCATGGCGGGAAAGTAATGAGCTCAATATCAGCGAAAACGGACTACGTCGTGGCTGGAGCTAATATGGGGCCTGCTAAACTTGAGAAAGCACAAAAACTTGGCGTGGCAATAATCGGCTACGCTGATCTAATGATATTGATTAACAAGAATGAGTGATATACTTTTAAAATTCAGGCAGAGGATTGGAGATTGGCTCAACGAGTACAACCCAAAGCTTTGTGACGCACAGACATTCCGAGGGCCATTGCTTGAAAAAAAGAAAGTCTTGATTTTAAGCGCAATAACGTCATCCGAGGATAAGGAGACGATATCTGCCATCAAGAAAGAGGTGCGCGAGATGTGCCCACGCGCAGAAATCCACACCATTGGCTACTGCGCAGACAAAGGTGAAAGCCTCATAAGCGACAAATATGAAGAATACTTCACCGAAAAAGACATCTCGTTTTTCTTCAAGATAAAGAGCAGCAGGCTAATCGAGGCTCTCGGCGCAGGCTACGACATAATGATTGTCGTGAACAGAGTCGAGAGCGTAAGTCTCAATTACATTGCTAAATTCGCGTTCGCGAGCCTAAGAGTCGGTTGTGCTGGCACAATTCTTGATAAAGAAGGGGTGTTGAACTTCGTGATTGAACATAACGGCGACGCCCCACAAATCAGCAAGAAAATGAGGAGCTGCCTCGAAATGGTATTTGAAAATCAAATAGTATAAGCAATATGAAAAAGACTTTGACAGCGATTGTGATGTGCCTCATCGTAGGTTTCACAACAAGTAGTTGCCGGCACCGCGTCGAGCGCGTAGACACCGATGAGCAGATAGACCTCAGTGGTCGTTGGAACGACACCGACAGTCGTCTCGTAGCAGAGGAGATGGTGAGCCAAGTGCTTAGTGGTGATTGGATTGCGAACCACCAACGCGCACATTCTGGTCAGAAACCAGTCGTGATTGTGGGTCTCGTTTACAACAACACTAGCGAACACATCGACGCTAATACATTCATCAAGGATGTTGAGAAAGCGTTTGTCAAATCAGGGAAAGTACGCTTGGTGCAGGCTGGCGAGAAGCGAGAGGCACTGCGCAAGGAACGTGCTGCCCAACAAGACTTTGCGGCTTCAGAGACAGCTAAGAAATGGGGACGCGAGCTTGGCGCAGATTATATGCTGCAAGGCGACATCGCTTCAATTACCGACCAATACAAGAGAGAAAAAGTCGTATACTATCAGACATCTCTTGAGCTGTCCGACCTTGAAAGCAACGAAGTTGTGTGGATAGGCGACAAGAAACTGAAGAAATATGTCGTGAAGTAGGAAATTCCGACAGCAACAAAAAAGACGGACACTTTAGAGTCCGTCTTTTTTGTTGGTAGCCAACCCGTTAATCATTTGTCTTTCACCAAACGCACGGCAATGGGGGCTGTAGCCGTCACCTCGTTATTAGCAGATTTACCACACTGATTTGCATTGAAGGAGTCTTGAACAAAGGCTATCGACTTCAGATAACCTTGCTTACTGGCTTCCGACTTCAACATGTATATACCGTACGTATAGGTGCTTCCAATTGCCATGTTGGCTGGCATGAAAATAGCTTTACCCTCAGAGTTAACCACTTGCGCACCATTGGCGTCATCGTAAGTAGACCAGCTCCAATTACATTCGTCAATAAGTTCCTGCGCCTCCGCCTGGGTTGGTAATCGCCATCCTCCAAAATTAATCGCATCGGCATCTTCATTGGAAATTGACGTACCAATGTCACTTATGCTTTTAGCCCCATAATTTTTCGTTGCCCATATTACCGAGAGACCGAGGTCGACCTCATCTCCAGTTGAGATACTTATTTGCAACGTCTTGAAATCTTTTACGTCGCCGTAATACGTGACAAGTTTTTTCTGATTGCCGACAGTCTCATTGATTTTGGCGTACGAACGGAAATAGTATTTCTTGTCGGACTTTAACCCCTTGGGAGATACGGAGAAATTCCCCATCTGACGTTCATCAAGCTCCGTCGGTGACAATTTTTCGATTTTTTGATCAGACGCCACGCCAACGCTGTCGAGTGTCACATTCCTGTTTCTCTCGAATAGCAGTAGCCCCATGTCCTCAACGTCAGAAAACATCACGTTCACGTACCCAGTTAGTTTGGCAGAATAGGTATTAACCTCATCGGCATCTAAGGTCTGGACGCCAACATTTGGAGTATGAAAAGATTGCACGTCACCCCACAAGTACACCTCACGCAGGCTCGCTGTTTTCATCAAGACAAAGGCCCTGAAATAATACGTCACGTCAGAACGTAATCCCCTGACAGTAAAGGACGAATCGCAGAGCGTCGATTGCTCACGGATCACCATCTGACGAGTGGAATAGTAGATACCATACGTACCCTTAAATTTCTTAGGGTCAATGTCTTCGCTAAGCGTCAATCCGAGTTGTGCGCCAAAGGAGTATACATTTATCGCCGAATCGGTTCTTGCAGTCAGCCTCTTCGTCCTAAACTGATATATCTGTGAATTGTGGATTAGCTGGTCCTTCTCAACATTTGTCGAGAAATAGTACGTTGTGTCGGAATATAGCCCCTCGATCGTCACCTCACTTATCCCATTTCCAATGTATTTAGCAGCCAGATAGTCGCCTGTTGTCGTGATATATTTTGTGTTCTGCAGCGAATACCTTACTCCAGATATGGTTGACGAGTCTGCCCCTTCTCCAAATTTCCCGCGAATTGTAGCACCATAAGGTGTGATGTCGACAACGCTTATGACTTTAGCCGTGTCTTCATCCTCAATCACTTCAGGTATCACGACCTCCTCCTTTGCGCATTGCGACAACAACGGCGCTACAAGCAGAATGAGAGACCAAAATATATTGCGATTTGATGTCATATCTTACTGATAGTCACTTAAGCAAAGGTAATAAAAAGGAGAAGATATAGAAGATTGAATGACGATGGAACACCACACGAGATAAGCAGCGCACAGAAAGGCATACAAAAAAAGGAGCAAAGACTTGCATCTTCACTCCTTTTCGTGATACCGGAGGGATTCGAACCCCCAATCTTCTGGGCCGTAACCAGAGGCATTATCCAATTGTGCTACGGTACCAAACCGTTGTCGTTATTTGACACTGCAAAATTAATAATATCAGCGACATCTGATACGGCAAAGAAGATATTTTTTATCCATCGGTTCAGAACTGTCATTTCTATTACATCTAAAATTTAAGACGACACCCCTATCCAATGGCACCCATAACGAGCAAACTAAGATATATATTCAAATGTACCCCGACAATTTCGGGGTGGGCTCAGAAAATCACCATCGTATACCCCCAACACCCCTTATTATTGCAAACTTCAATCGTCAAACTGTAAAACACAATGAAATTCCGTAAGTAATACACGTAACTATGTATTAAATCACAATCAAACTATTGCGGTTTACTTTCGAATAGTTATGTTTGCATCAACAAAAGATGAAAACTGAAAGCAAATCAGGTCTAATCTCTTGCGACACACTAACCGATTAACAACTCATAAAAAACGATAGTCATGAAAAAGATTGAAGCTATCATCAGGAAAACCAAGTTCGATGATGTGCGAGATGCCCTTCTGGCCGCCGACATCGAGTGGTTCTCGTACTACGACGTACGAGGCATCGGCAAGGCTCGTCAGGGTCGCATCTACCGCGGTGTCGTATATGACACCAGCTGCATCGAGAGGACGCTGCTCTCGATTGTGGTTCGCGACTGCAATGTCGAGAAGACCGTCAATGCCGTCGTTTCCGCCGCTCAGACTGGCGAAATCGGCGACGGTCGCATCTGGGTCATTCCCGTCGAGGATGCCGTCTCCATCAGAACCGGCAAGCACGGTGACGAGACCCTCTACAGCCACGACAAGTAGCAAAACAAGACTTCACGCAAGATAACCTAACCTCTCAAATCATGAAGACTCTTTACACAAAATACATAATCGGGGCACTGCTTGTAGTCTGCGCCCTGTTTATTACGCCGTCACTCACGGCACAAGAGGCGGCGGACTCCTTGGCAGCAGCAGAACCTGTCGCAACCGCCATAACCGAGACTGCTGTCGCCGCCGTTGATGCCCCTGCAGACGAAGCGTCTGCCATCAGCTCAATCGGTGACCTCGCGCGAGGCGTCGACACCGTCTGGATGCTGCTCGCCGCAATGCTCGTCTTCTTCATGCAGCCTGGTTTCGCAATGGTCGAGGCAGGTTTCACCCGCACGAAGAACACCACTAACATATTGATGAAGAACTTCATCGACTTCACCCTCGGCTCGCTCCTTTTCTGGTTCATCGGCTTCGGTCTGATGTTCGGTGACGGTGGTTTCGTCGGCATGCCGCACTTCTTCGATTGCATGTTCCACGACCCCAACGGCCTGCCCAAAGAAGGCTTCCTTGTCTTCCAGACTGTCTTCTGCGCCACTTCCGCAACAATCGTATCTGGTGCGATGGCAGAGCGCACTAAGTTCTCCATGTACTTGATTTACACCGTTTTCATCTCCGTTCTTATCTACCCGATCTCGGGTCACTGGACTTGGGGCGGAGGCTGGCTCTGCAACGGAGAAGAAGGCTCGTTCATGATGAACCTCTTCGGCACGACATTCCACGACTTCGCTGGTTCTACCGTCGTCCACTCTGTCGGTGGTTGGATTGCATTCGTCGGTGCGGCTGTCATCGGTCCTCGTATCGGCAAGTATCACAAGGACGGCACTTCTAAGGCCATTCCTGGTCACAGCCTCACAATCGCTGCCCTCGGTGTCTTCATCCTTTGGTTCGGTTGGTTCGGCTTCAACCCTGGTTCTCAGCTCGCCGCCTCTACTCCCGATGATCAAGACGCAATCTCCCACGTATTCCTCACCACGAACCTTGCGGCATGCGCCGGTGGCTTCATGTCAATCGTTGTCAGCTGGTTCAAGTATGGCAAGCCCTCTCTCTCCCTCACCCTCAACGGTATCCTCGCAGGCCTCGTCGGCATCACCGCTGGTTGCGATGTCGTATCTCCCGCCGGAGCTGTCATCATCGGTCTTATCTGTGGCGCCGTAATGGTCTACGCTGTTGAGTTCATCGACCGCAAGCTTCATGTTGACGACCCCGTCGGCGCAAGCTCTGTCCACGGTGTATGTGGCTCTCTCGGCACACTCCTTACTGGCTTGTTCTCCACCTCTGAGGGTCTCTTCTATGGTCATGGCTGGGGCTTCCTCGGCGCTGAGGTTCTCGGTGTACTCGTCGTTGGCTGCTGGGCCGCATTCATGGGCTTCGTAGTCTTCAAGGGTCTCGACAAGATCTTCGGTCTCCGCGTTTCCGCACGAGTTGAGGAGGAAGGTCTCGATATCTACGAGCATGGTGAGACTTGCTACGGCAACTAACTTGTAACTATCTGAATAAAAAACCAAAGTCGCCTCACTTTTTAGCGACAATCTCTCACCTCTAATAGGTTTTTGGTTAGTGTAATTTTCTACATTAACAGTGTTGGTGGTCCGATGGATATCGGACCACCTTTTTTATTTTCTCACCTCGCCACATGCGCCAAACCTGACGCCTCTCCCCAATCCAGTCAATCTGAAAAAGCCACTCTTAATCCGCCCATTTTCATCCATTTCCAACGGCTTTTCCTTGCTCTTCCTCTCACAATATGCGTCCCATTCTCCATCCTCTCCGAATTTCTCGATTCTCCAATACCCATGCGCCCCATCAGCCATCATCTTTTTCACCTCGTTCGCCACATGCCCCATGCAATATCTCACGTTCACCTCCATACAACTTCTCACCCCAAGCCTGCCATCGTTACCTCTGTACACCATGGCATCAACGCCAACCGCGCCACGATAACCAGCTTCCATTAATACTTCTTCCAAAGCGCCACGCAATGCATCGCCATACTTCTCCTCCCAACGCTCACAAACAGAGCTAATTTCTCCGAATGCCTCATCCCCGATAATTTCATATCCAAAAGTTCCTCCATCCCCACTCCTATAAGCATTCGCACCCCCATATTCCACACCATTCTCACCAGCCCAAAACAAGAACGACAATTCAGCAACCCTCTCCAACTTCCGCTCCACAACTATCGCACCATCAGCGCCAATGCTTTTTTCCGCATATTCCATCGTCGCGCTCTCTTCCCTACGTCCATAAAACCGCACACCCCTGCCCGATGCGCTCCACAGGCTTTTGATCACGACATCTCCACGCCTCAAATAATCCCTCACAATTCCAGTATCATCAGTTACTACTGCCGATGCTGCGTCCACACCGTCAAGTTTGCTTTCAACTATTCTCTCCACCATGACAGAAGTCTTCCGTGACAGCAAATCTCTCCACTTCCAATTTCTTGCCATCTCCTTCATCCCGAATTGCGCCATCGTCGCTCGGCTCCAACCCCAAGGCCGCAACTCTTCGCCCGACGTCACCAATCTTCTCGCTTCCTCAACGTCAATGAACTTCGTGCCTTTCTTTTGCCTATCAAGCATTTCCAGCACCACGCCATCAGGTTCTCGCCCCACGATTTTGTCGCCTTCGCTTGTCAAAAGCGCCATGAGCGGAGCCAGGTCCATCTCCATTTTCGCCAACGTTTTAGGTGGCGTATAATTCATGCCGTCCTGCCTGACGGCCATTTCACATGTCGGATTGAAGTACACTATCATGCCGCAAAATTAGTCAAAGGAACAAAGCCGTTTCGCATCCCCTTCGAACAGCTAACGATTCTCGCACAAGCACGCGATGTAGAAATATCTTCGCAATTTCCTGCCACGCGTCTACCATCTCCACAAGTTGTCCTGCTCTATCGTCAGCAAGCGACATAAATCACATATTTTTACTATCTTTACACCACGAATTTTCAGACTCCAATCAATGAGATACAACATACAGGCGCTGGCGCTGCTCCTCTCCATCGCGCCACAGGTCATGGCACAATCCACCAAAGCCTACACCGAGCCAGATCTCCAATTCGAACACGCCATGTCCCTCTACGACGCCGCTCTCTACGGCGCCGCACGTACCGAGTTCGCCGATTTCCAAAAAGCCCACAAATACGACGTCCCCGACGTCCTGCTTGCCGATGCCCGATACTTCGAGTCCCTCTCCGCCAAGATGAGCGACAATCTCGACGCCCAGCGCCTTCTCGAAGACTACGACCGCTACGACCAAGACAACAGCTACCGAGCCGACGCCCAATACCACACCGGCGACTATCTTCTCACGCGAGGCAAGGACAAAAAGGCGCTCACTTGGTTCGAAAAGGCCGACGAGGACAAAGTAAGCCCGTCAAACCGAGTTCCTCTAATATTCAAACGCGGATATTGCTATTTCTCTCAGGGACAGCACAATCTCGCCATCGCGCAGTTCAACAAGATAAAGGGGCAAGAGGGCGAATATGCACAATCAGTCGCCTACTACCGTGGTCACGTCTTTTACGAGAACGGCAACTACGATGCCGCGCTCCCCATCTTCCTCGAGCTCGAGAAAGACGACGGCTTCCATACCGCCGCTGCCTACTACATTGCCGACATCATGTACATCCAAGGGCATTATACTGATGCCCTCCGATATGCCCAACCCCTTGCCAATCAAAAGAATGACAAAGCTGCCGAGATGACTCGCATAGTCGCCGACAGCCACTTCATGCTCGGCGAGGACAATGCCGCCATATCCGCCTACGACAAGCTGTCATCCCTCCTAGGTGGCAAACTTCTCCGTGCTGACTATTATCACATCGGACTCGCCTACCTGCACGTCGAAAATTACACCAAAGCGGCTGCCAACCTCTCCAAGGTAACGTCCGACGACGATGCAATGGCACAAAACGCCTACTACAATCTCGCCGCTTGCTGTCTGAAAATTGGCGACAAGAAAAGAGCGCGCACAGCCTTCGATGCTGCGTCAAGATACAATTACGACCAGGCCATTGCCGACGATGCACACTTCAACAAGCTCAAACTCGCCTACGAACTCAACTTCTCTCCGTTCGACGATCTGATATCTTCTTTTGTTGAATATCTCGACCTATACCCCCAGACCGTCCATCGCGACGAGACCTATAACCTCATAGGCAAGGCTCTTATCTCAACGAAGAACTATAAGAAAGCCCTTGACACAATGGAGAAGATCCAGCACAAGGATCTTAACCTCTACAAGGCAATGCAACGTATAGCATTCTACCACGCCATCGAGCTTTACAGCAATATGGATGTCAATAGTGCCGAAGACTTCCTCGCCTACTCGCTGAAATATGGTGACTACGATGCAAAGCTTAAAGCGCGCGCCTATTTCTGGCAAGGCGAATGCCAATACTCAAAAGGCGACATAGAAGCCGCCCGCGACAAGTTCTTGGCTTTCATCAACTCCTATCAGGCTGCGGAAGTCTCCGAGTTCCCTACCGCACACTATAACGTAGCCTACACCTACTACAATAAGAAGGACTACGCCAATGCGCGCCGTTGGTTCGTTAAGTACGTGTCGCTCGCTGACAATAAGTACCCTACCCTCTTGGCAGACGCCTATAATCGCATTGGCGACTGCCTATACTCCAGCCGCGACTTCAATGGAGCCATCGACTACTACGACCAGGCTAAAGCAACCTCCGACCTGCAAGGCGACTACTCCATGCTCCAGAAAGGCATCTGCCTCGGTCTGCTCAACAACTACAATGGCAAGGTTTCCGAGCTCGACAACCTCATAAACAAATACCCAAAGTCTGTCTACGTGGACAACGCCTATTTCGAGAAAGCGCGCGCCTACGTGGCTATGGGACAGATAAAGGATGCCATATACAACTACAAGGTCGTAAAAGAAAGGTTCCCCAAAGGCAGTCTCGCCTCACAATCCATGCTCCAGCTCGGACTCCTGTATTACAATAACAACGAGTTCGATAACTCTATGGCTTTCTACAAGCGCGTCATAAACGAATACCCCTCAACGCCCGAGGCTGGCGACGCCCTCACTGGTCTACGCAATGTCTATATGGAACTCGGTGATTATGACGGCTATATCGCCTACACGTCCACTCTTGGTGCATTCGCCCATGTCGGTGAAAGCGAACGCGATTCTCTCCTCTACATCAGCGCGTCAAACCTCTATCTGAAAGGCAATTTTGAGGATGCAAAGTCCGCTTTCAAACGCTATCTCGACACTTTCCCGACAGGTCGTTATGTCACTCCGTCCAACTACTACCTCGCAGATTGCTACTACAATGATAAAGAGTTCGACACGGCCAAACAGCTCTATCAGACTGTAGCTGCGCAGCCTCGTAGCGTCTTCACAGAGGAGGCTCTCCTTCGCAGCGGAGAACTTCTCTATAAGTCAGGCGACTTCGACAACGCCCTTTCCTCTTTCATCCGACTCGAGCAAGAGGCGGAGGTTGAGTCCAATAAGATCGAGGCAATAATCGGTCAAATGCGATGCATGGAAAAGACCGGTGATCTGACACAATGCATAGCTGGTGCCGACAAAGTTATCAGCATGCCTCAAGCTTCGCCCTCCATTCTCCGTGAAGCGCAATACCTCAAAGCAAAATCTCTCTTCGGGCAAAACAAAAAGGCCGATGCCATCCCAATCCTCAAGGAACTTGCCGAAAGCACTAAGACTGTCGAAGGGGCCGAGGCTAAATATCTCGTTGCCCAATACCTCTACGACAGCAATAACCACGAAGCCGCAGAGAGTGAAGTTTTCGACTATATCGAAAAAGGCACGCCTCATCAATATTGGCTCGCCCGCAGCTTCGTCCTCCTAGCTGACATCTACCACGCCAAAGGCGATGATTTCCAAGCTGTTCAGTATCTCCAAACTCTTAAAGAGAGCTATACTGACACCGACGACATCCAAACCATGATCTCTCAACGTATCGACGCTTGGAATGCGGATAATGTAGACAACGCCCAATAAACAAACAACAGAGAAACAAAAGACGATGAATAATAATTTGCTCGGCTTCTGCATGGCCCTCACCACAATGTCATGGGTCAGCTGCGGAGATTTGTTTGCTCAAAATGACAGCATCAACACAATCGACCGCTCCGTAGATGTCGTAAACGCATATCAGCCAATTCTCCGCAAGTCGAAGAAAATCAATGTCGAACCTCTCATGGACGACACTGCTAAGTATTCCGACAAGTTTAAATACCAGCTCCTCAACCGTGTCTCCACTGTCACAACAAAACCAGAGACTCTCACTGCGGCTGGCATGGATTTCCCATCCTACAAAAGCCCTTATCGTGCTGTCGTAGAAGCCGGAGTTGGCTCGTTGCCGTCCTTTTATGGTCAGATTCTCTATAATAATGGCAATTCAGAGAACCACCACCTTTCTCTCAAAGCAGGACATTTAGGCCAATTAGGAAAAGTCAAGATGGAGGACGACTCTAAAGTCGAAGCTCATCAAAATGACACATGGGCAGGCTTAGATTATGACCATTTCGGCAGAAATCTCCGTTCCGGTTTCGATGTCGATTTCGCAAACAACGCATATAACTACTATGGTCTAAATACCATTGTCGACACTCTAACCTACCTGACAGAGGACGCTAAATCCATCACTGGCTCCGATGTCCTGGGTTATGATAAGCAACGCAATACGACTTTAGACATTCGTTTCAACATCGGAAACACCATTGCCAACCCTCTCCAAAAGTTCACTTTCACGGCAATGGCTGGCATGGGTGTCTTCGGCAATAAGAGTGGTGTCCATCAGTCTGACATTCTCTTCGGCGGAACTCTACGCTTCCCAGTCAAGAAAGCTGCTGGCATCGATGTCGACTGGGCGGTCAACCATTTCAAGGTTCACGAGGGCGACGAAACAGTCCTTTACAACTTTGTTGAGCATAAGGGCACTGATATTCAGGTATTTCCCCACTTCCGTCTCGACTACGATTTCATGCTCCTGCGACTTGGCGTCCGCATCATTAGCGTCCTCGGTGATGACTATGTAGGCAAGGACGATTTCATCGTACAGCCAGACCTCCTTGCCAATTTCTTTATCGGCGACGGCTCCGTCAATCTCTACGCAGGTCTCTCCGGCGACTACCAAGCAAACAGCTATCGTAGTCTCCTCAAGCGTAACAAATATGTCTCCCCCGACAGCAGAAAATACATCTACGACGGCATCCTCAAACGATACGTCTCTCGCCAAGATATCTTACACTCCCAAACTCCTATCGCTTTCAATTTCGGTCTTCGCGGCTCTTTCTCCAAGAAGGTTCAAGCAGGTATTGGCATCAAATACAAGTCTCTCGGCGATGAAGTCTTCTTCATAAACCGACATTTCGCATCTGCCAATGACTCCACTAACGTCTCACACCTCTCACAATTCGCCATCCTCCAAGATGACGGCAAATTTTTCAATGTCCACGGTGAGGTTAATGTAAATCCAACAGCCAACAGCAACATCCTCTTCGAGATCAACTACTATAAGTATAATATGAACTCCCTTGAGGAAGCTTGGTATCGCCCCGCTTGTGTCCTCTCTCTCTCTGGCAAGTGCAAGCCTACTGAGCGACTCGCCTTAAAGGCGAAACTCTCTTATGAGGGAAAGCGTGAGGCATTCGACCCGACAGCTAATGAGGCCAAAACACTCGACGGTTTCATCGATCTCAACGTCGGAGGCAACTACTACATCTCAAATCGTTGGACTGCATTCCTCAATATCAATAACTTAACAGCCTCCGACCAACAACGTTGGCTCGGCTACTCCTCCTACCGCTTCAACGCCATGGCAGGAATAACCTATAAGTTCTAAACTCCCGATGCTACGTCTCGCCCTAATGCGCCACGGCGAAGCCGCTTACTCTTCTGGCGACGACCATGACCGCCCACTGACCGACAGAGGCATAGCACAGGCTAATTCCACAGCGCTACTGCTCTCCCAATGCGGATTTACGCCGACTTCCATCATATCATCTGACGCCAAACGGACAAGGCAGACGACCAAATGCATTATTGACAGCTTAAACGTCTCAGTGCCAATTATCTACAACCCGATGCTCTATGACTCATACACCACGCAGGAGTTCATAAACTGCATTGCGTCGAGTGCCGTCGGCGACAATCTCCTCGTAGTGGCGCATAATCCAGACATAACATACAAAGCGTCAAATCTTTCCCTCCAATCACTTCCTGCGGCATTTCCTACGGCTGGCATCATAATATTAGATTTCGACGTAGTTTCTTGGAGCGATATATCTGCACGATCTGGCATCATAAGTTTCTCTAACTTTTTATAGCCAGGCGTTGACTGCAACAGACAAAGGCATGAAGGTATAACCTCCATGCCTTATTTCTTTGCTTTGTGCTTTTATTTTCTACCCTACCCTGCTACACAATATCAGTTTCTGACTCCCATCTGCCATAGTTACCCCATACACAAATATTTCCTCATTCTCCCTGACTTTCAATTTTGACCTCAATGTCTCAGCGGAAATTGGGAAATTTCTTACCGCCACCGACGCTCCGTCAATCTCACGTTTCAATGCGGCAATTCCTTTCTTACTATTTTCGTATGTGGCTACTACCTTAAATCTCCTTCCCGGGAAATCCTCTACGTCTTTCTCGCTCGTATATATGTGAGTCGATTTTGCCAACGCTTTCGCCCCATATCTTTTGCCAATCAACTTAAAAGCTCCCATCTTCATCATTTGAGGCGATGGCTCGTATATATAAGCACGCACTAACTCACTGATTTCCAATATCACATCATGCTCATCAGACATAGTGAATTTAAAATCTTCACCATGACCTGATGCGTCAACAGATACTGAATGCAACGTAGGTTCTATACTGTTAATCTTATTCGACAACTTAACTATTATGTCCTTACACTCTCCCGACGCCCCAATTGCGTACACGTCAGTCACTTTAGGCAATTGCGCAACCAACATACTTACATCGAGTAACGGCGATAGTTTTATTATCACAGTGTCAGCAATATCCAACATTTTTCCCGCTATCTTCTCAACATCTGGTGAGCAATCAGAAACCCTGAATACTCGCCCTCCACTTTGTGAGCGTCGCGACGGGTCGATAAATATCGTCCCGTAACGTTGACCTTCTCCTCCTGACGCCTCTAAATACTCTTCCGCCGTTGAGCATACGAAATCTGTATTGCTCACTCCTAATATCCCATAGTTATGCTTGGCTGCCGATACTGCCCTCTCGTCCGCATCAACATACGTCACCCTCTTGCATTCCATTCCCATAAAGTAGCAGTCTACACCCAATCCTCCGGTCAAATCCAGCAAACTGTCTCCATCGACAAGTTGAGCCCTCCATCGTGCCACCGACTCTGACGAGCATTGCTGCAACGACACTGAGAACGGAAAATATAGTCCCTCCTTCTCTGCCCACGACGGCACTTTTACCGCCAACCGATTCCATCCGTCAACTTGCTCTGCCACAAAAGAAGGCCTCACGACATCGCTCTTGCGCAACCGCAAGGCGACATCGTGAGGATTCTTTCCCCTATTCTCTTTGATTAATTGTCGCTCCTCGTCTGACGGAGCCAAAGATTTCGGTTCAGCGTCAATCACTTCTGATCCGCTGTCATATTTGAGACGAAGAGCAGCAACCTGTTAGCAATATTTGCTTCAGACACGCCTCCGTCAAAGTCAAGGGCAAGCATGTTCAGCTCCGGATATGCCTCTTTCAGCTTCTTCTCTATGCCCCTGACTACAATATGGTTAGCTATACATCCAAATGGCTGCATGGATACCACATTCGTACAACCTTGTTTGATATATGCAATTACCTCTGCGGGCAACAGCCATCCCTCGCCAAATTGGGCTGACAAGCAGATTATCTCAGATGCCAACTCACTTTGGGTCTTGATGTCAATCTCGGGTTGATAGAACTTGAATACCTCTGCCTCTTTGTCAAACTTATGCTGCACCTTGGTAATCAACGAGTATGCCATGTCGATAACCACAGCAGGCACCTTGAATTTCTTGACGAAGTTCTCCTTGTTGAACTTAAAGTTCACGAAAGCTCGCAGGAAGAAGTTGTGGATGATGGGAGGGACAACCTCTATTCCATGATCCATGAGCCAATCTGGCACATACCTGTGCGAGTACGGGTTGAACTTCAAGAATATCTCGCCTGCCACACCCGCCTTCGGGTACGTGCGGTCTGTGTATATGTCAATGGCATTGAACTCCTCTGCCGCCTTACGCGTCAGCTTTAAGATGCCATTAAGATCTTTCTTCTCTACCAAAGGATTTGCCCTACGCAAGAAATCATCTCGCAACGCACGCGCCGTACCCTTAACTTTCTCTCTTACGGCAATCGCATGATAGAACACCGACAGCCAATCACCAAAGAAGACGGAGTAAAGGACTATTGGCGCAGCCTTAAACAAGTTAAGTTTAAAGCCGGGCTGATCCTCCTTATCCGTTCCCGCAATGCCAATTACAGGAACTTGCTGGAAACCAGCGTCAACGATGGCCTTGCGAATGAGAGACGGATAGTTCGTGGCGCGGCACTGTCCCAACTGCGTAACAGCGACAGCCGTCTTGTCAAGGTCGTACTTGCCGCTCTGCAATGCCTTGATAAAGTCTCCCACAATGAGCGTAGCAGGATAGCATACCTCATTATTTGAATACTTCAAACCAAGGTCGTTAGACTCTGCGTCAGATATTGGCAGAGATATGACGTCATAACCCTCTGTCTTAAACGCCGCTCCCAACAGTGGGGATATATATTCGGTAAAGAATGGCGCAAGTATCGTTCGACGCTTCTTATCCTCATCCTCAAACTTTCGGGGGCGAATGAAAGGCTTAACCTCGCTACTCAACTCCCCTCCAAATTTCAAACTCTCGATAAGCGAGCGCACACGCAGCTTCATGGAGCCTACATTGTTTATATCATCTATCTTCAAGAGCGTCAAACTCTTATTATGACGATTAAGCACGCTACGAGCCTCATCTGTAAAGAATGCGTCTGGGCCACAACCGAATGAAGTGGTCTCCACAAAGTGCACGTTATTCCCCTGTCTCGCTGTCCATTGCGCCGAGTTGAGGATTCTGTTGACGAAAGTCCACTGCTTCAATATGAATGTCTCTTTCTCGTCAATGTTCTCACCTCGTACAATATCTTCTGTCAGTACGTCAACACCCAACTTCGATATCATCTCCGATACCTTATGTTGGATGAGCGGATCCGTATGGTATGGGCGACCTGCCAAAAGTATCACTGTCCTATGGGCCTTCTGCGCCTCACGATAAGCGTCAATGTTCGCCTGACGTAGCTCCCGACCAAACTTCTCATATTCAGCCAATGCTGCCTTATGAGCCTTCTTGACTGTCTGGGTGTCTACGCCAAGCGTCTCCATATAACGTATCAACTGCTTGAGCAGCAATTTGTCATCTTGGAACGAGACGACTGGCGAGTCAACAGGCTTCGAGGTCTTGATAACCGATGCTACAACTTCAGGGTAGCCAATGATTATCGGGCAGTTGAAACTTCCTGTTACGCTCTTGTCCTCACGACGCTCGTATACGACGCGCGGGAAGAATATCCTGTCGACGTCTTTGTTCGCCGCAAGTCCATATATGTGACTATGAACCAGTTTTGCGGGGAAACAAATATTGTCGGACATCACAGAGTGCACACTCTTCTCGTAGTCAATAAACAATGACGGGCGAGACAGTACTACACGTATTCCGCAGTTGGTGAAGAATGTATGCCAGAACGGGAACTCCTCGTACATGTTAAGCACGCGAGGTATACCTATCGTCAATTTGGGCGATACGACGCTCTTCTCCGGCTCATTTGCACGGTCAAACAAAGCGTGATACTTGTATACACTCATGTCTACGCCTGCTTTCTCCGACGCTTTTCCGTTGGTGAAAATTTTCTCACACTTATTGCCGGAGAAGTAGATTCCGCCGTTCTTGAACTTGTATTGCGTAATGCGGCACTGGTTCTCACATCCGTGACACGTCAAAGCTTTCTGGTCAAAACTTGCTGCAACAAGGAAGTCGTCAATCGGACGACCCTCTTTTTCAATGCCTTCTGCAAGTCGTTGCGAATGGAGCGCGCATCCATATGCGCCCATAAGTTCCGGTACATTGTTGCAATATACAGTGCGACCCGTCAAGTTCTCGAATGCTTTCACAATCGAGTCGTTGCGCATCGTTCCGCCCTGCAATACAATGTTTTGTCCAAGCTCGTCGTAGTTCTTCAACTTCAACACCTTGAACAAGCAGTTCTTGACGACGGAATATGCCAGACCAGCAGCAATGTCAGAGACCGATGCGCCCTCACGAAGCACCTGTTTTACTTTCGAGTTCATAAACACGGTGCAACGCGTGCCGAGGTCTGATGGTTTCTGACTTTGGCAGGCTTTCGTCACGAAGTCCGCAATGTCACACCCGAGCGTCTGAGCGAAGGTCTCAATGAACGAGCCACAGCCTGACGAGCACGCCTCGTTAAGTTCCATGCGCGTCAATGCGCCATGGTCAACATACGTGGCCTTCATGTCTTGACCGCCGATGTCCAAAATGAACGATACGTCAGGACACATTGCATGAGCCGCCACATAGTGCGCCATCGTCTCAACCATTCCATGTTCCAATGAGAATGCCGCCTTTATGAGATCCTCTCCATAACCTGTTGAGCAACCTCCTGTTATGACGACGTCTACTTTCTCCTCTTCCGCACGTTGACTGAGCTTGCTGAGTCCATGCTTTACGGCATCAATGGGGTTTCCTCCATTATGCGCATAATATTTGAAGACAATCTCTCCGTTCTCATTGATAACCACAATCTTAGTGGTTGTCGAGCCAGAGTCGATGCCCAAGAAGTTACGCTTCGTCGCACGGCTCACGTCCACAACAGGTACGTAGTTCTTCGCCTTCTCGGCTTTCCACGTCAAATAATCCTCCTCCGACTTGAAGATTGGCTCAAGCTCGATGGTGGTCTTGTTATGGTGCGTCTGATTCTCAGTAGCTTTCTTCTCTGGTGCTGGCGAAGTCAATAAGTCGTTGAGCGACTTCATCGTAAACGGCTCGCCTTCATTCTTTGCCAATGCCGTACCCCATGCGGGGATAACATTAGCATGCTCCTCAATAACAAAGTCATTCTCTAACGAGTAACCGAAATAGTCGGCCAATGCCTTGCGCAACGAGGGGATGAAAGTCAAAGGACCACCGCAAAGCAGCACCTTGGGCTTAATTTCACATCCGTGACTGAGAGTGCTCGCTGTCTGTACAGCCACAGCACGGAATATCGATGCCGCAATGTCCGTCTTCGGCACATTGCGAGCTATAAGGTTCTGAATATCAGTCTTAGAGAATACACCACACCTCGATGCGATGGGATAGAGGGCTGTGCTGCGTTGCGCAAGTCCATCGAGGTCTGTCACCTCAACGCCAAGGCACAACGCCATCTGGTCAATAAAGGCTCCTGTTCCGCCAGCGCAATTACCATTCATGCGCAAGTCGGTAACCTTCCCGTCTTTCAGATATACAATTTTCGCATCCTCACCGCCTATGTCTATAATTGTTGACACGTCAGGATGCACAGCCTTCGTAAATTCAGCGGCAGCGACAACCTCCTGCACGAAGTTTATACCATAACGCTCTGCGACACCGAGACCCACTGAGCCTGTTATCGAGAGTGTGAAAGTGTCTTCTGCCTTTATCGTGGTAGTCAATTCCTCAAGGAACGCGCCAATAGCTGCCGGTACGTTTGCTTGATGACGCCTGTAAGAAGTATATTTAACTTTCCCGCCTTCGTCAAGGACGACTATCTTGGCTGTCGTTGAGCCGACATCCAATCCTATCTTATACATTAAGGTTGGTTCTATGAAGATTAGTTTATGGTGCTGCAAAAGTATATATAATATGTAAATAGAGAGTTTTTAAATTGACTTGGAGCACAATAGATTTACGATTCTGTCCATTTTAACGACAATATATAATAGGTATTTTATGAGAAGACAAGTACCAGCTACCATCTCTTGATTGCAACACTACCGAATGCCGCTCGCCCCAACTGTTGTACTACGAGACTTTTGCGATAGCTTACCAACTAAAGCATACTTCATTATACATACGCCTTACTTACCTCAGTCAAAAAAATATTGCATTTTATGCCTCAAACGTTTCATCATTTAATATTCTTATTTATATTTGCGCAACGAACAGAACAGAACGGCAAGGCATGACTACAATAAACCTTAAATTAGACGAGGAGGCCAGCACTCCGAAATTCAGGCTTTTAGCAGAGGCTGTCAAGAACGCCATTGCGGAGGGTAAGCTCCACACTGGAGAGAGCCTTCCTTCGGTAAGCTTGATTTGCGAGCAATTCAACCTCTCACGCGATACGGTTTTCAAAGCTTACAGCCTTCTACGCGAGCAAGGTGTGGTCATGAGCCACCCAGGTAAAGGATATTACATTGCTGACCATATCACTAAGGTCTTCGTCTTCCTCGACACGTTCAAGGCATACAAAGAGGTTCTCTATGATAGCTTCTTCCACAACCTCCCTCGCGATGTCATAGCCGATGTCAACTTCCACCACTACAACCCTCGCCTTTTCCGCAAGTTGATTGAGGACAGCATCGGACGTTACAGTAAGTATATCATCATGCCATTCATGTCTGATGAGACTGAGAAGCTGCTTGCTCGTATCCCGCGAGAGAAGCTCCTCATCATCGACTGGAATCTGTTCACAACAATTGGCTCAAATACTGTATATCAAGACTTTGGCACTGCGCTAAGCAATGGATTGGAAACCGTGTACGACAAACTCACAAAGTACGACTCTTTCCATTTCCTTTACCCCGACTATACCTACCACCCTTTCCAATCTGTGATAAGCTTCGAGCGTTTCTGCAAGCTCCACTCGATCCCTCACACCATCGAGCGCAATCCCGAAGCCCTTAACGTCCAAAAAGGAATTGCCTATATATCTGTGTCGGACAGGATGTTAGGCAAGATTCTCGCTCAGTGCCGTCAAAAAGGTCTCGAGCCTGGCAAGGATGTCGGCATCATCTCTTACAATGAGACGCCAATGAAGCAGTTCATCGACAAAGGCATAACCGTCTTCTCTACCGACTTCGAAAAGATGGGGTCTCTTGCTGCCCAGTTCGTCTCTCAAGACAAGCCTCTCAACGAGTGCGTCCCTTCTAAAATGATAGTAAGGTCTTCCCTCTAAATACTAACCAAACAACCTCAAAATACAATTCCAATGTACCTGTTAGGCGTAGACGTCGGTAGTTCTTCCGTCAAAGCGAGCCTTGTCTCAATCGACAACGGCAAATGCGTTTCGTCAGCTTTCTTTCCAAAGAGCGAAGCTAAGATAACGGCCCAACGCCCTGGATGGGCGGAGCAGGAGCCAGAGTCGTGGTGGGATTTCCTGAAACAGTCTGTCGCAGCCGTAATGGCTGAGAGCGGGGCAAAAGCTGCTGACGTTAAGGCTATTGGCATTTCCTATCAGATGCATGGTCTCGTATGCGTGGACAAGGATCAGAACGTCCTCCGTCCATCCATCATCTGGTGCGACTCTCGTGCCGTAGGCATCGGCGAGAAGGCTTTCGCCGACCTCGGTCAAGAGCGTTGCCTTGGTCATCTTCTCAACTCCCCTGGCAACTTCACCGCCAGCAAGCTTAAATGGGTCAAAGACAATGAGCCTGCCATCTTCGAGAAGATTTACAAGGTCATGCTCCCGGGCGACTACATCGGCATGAAGATGACGGGTGAGATTCGCACAACAATTTCTGGTCTCTCTGAAGGCATGATGTGGGATTTTGCCGAAGGTCACGTTGCCGACATGCTCCTCGACTATTACGGCATACCCCATAACTTGGTAGCAGACATCTGCCCCACCTTTGGCGAGCAAGGTGTCCTTACGTCGGCAGCGGCGAAAGAACTCGGTTTGAAGGAGGGAACGCCCGTCACATATCGTGCTGGCGACCAGCCCAACAACGCCCTCTCCCTCAACGTCTTCAACCCTGGCGAAATAGCCTCTACCGCAGGCACGTCAGGTGTCGTATATGGCGTCAACGGAACTGTCAATTACGACCCAAAGTCAAGGGTCAACACCTTTGCCCACGTAAACCACACAAGCCTCGCAACCCGTTTGGGCGTGCTCCTATGCGTCAATGGCACTGGCATTCTCAACTCTTGGCTCAAGCGTAACATTCTTCCCGAAGTTTCCTACGCTGGAATTAATGACATTGCGGCTCAAGCACCCATCGGCAGCGGGGGACTCAGCATCCTCCCATTTGGCAACGGAGCGGAGCGTATGCTGCAAAACAAAGAGGTCGGTTGCCAATTCCAAGGCATAAACTTCAACCTCCACAACCGCACGCATCTCGCACGTGCCGTTCAAGAGGGCATCGTCTTCTCGTTCCAGTACGGAATTGAGATTATGAAGCAAATGGGCATGAGTGTCAATAAGATACACGCAGGCAATGCTAACATGTTCCTTAGTCCGCTCTTCCGCACGACTTTAGCGTCCGTCTCAGGTGCCACAATCGAGCTCTATGATACTGACGGCTCTGTCGGAGCCGCAAAGGGTGCCGGCATTGGCGCATGCATATACAAGGATCACGACGAAGCCTTCGCATCTCTCGAGAAAGTCTCGGTCATCGAGCCAGACGTCAAGAACATGCAACAATACCAAGATGCTTACGCCACATGGCGCGAACGTCTCATCAAGAACATATAAACTAAACAAGGTAAAACCAATAATTAACTAAGGACGATGCGGGTAGGTAAGGTGACGAACCTTCTGCATTAAACTTTAATCAAGAAACAAAATGGCAAAAGAGTATTTCGCCAACATTGGCAAAATCAAATTCGAGGGTGCCGACAGCAAGAACCCTCTCGCTTTCCGCTACTATGACGCAGAACGTGTCGTCATGGGCAAGAAGATGAAGGATTGGCTCAAGTTCGCAATGGCATGGTGGCACACTCTCTGCGCTGAAGGTGGCGACCAGTTCGGTGGTGGCACTAAGTCTTTCCCTTGGAACACTAACCCCGATCCTGTTCAGGCTGCCAAGGAAAAGGCTGACGCCGGCTTCGAGATCATGCAGAAACTCGGCATCGAGTACTACTGCTTCCACGATGTCGACCTCGTCAATCCAGATGACAATGTAGAGAAGTACGAGAGCAACCTCAAAGAGGTCGTAGCTTACCTCAAGAAGAAGCAGCAGGAGACAGGCATCAAGCTCCTTTGGGGCACTGCCAACGTCTTCGGTCACAAGCGCTACATGAACGGTGCTTCCACCAACCCAGACTTCGACGTAGTCGCACGCGCCATCGTCCAGATCAAGAACGCTATCGATGCCACCATCGAGCTCGGCGGCACCAACTACGTATTCTGGGGCGGTCGTGAAGGCTACATGAGCCTCCTCAACACCGACATGAAGCGTGAGAAGGAACACATGGCAACCATGCTCGGCATGGCTCGCGACTACGCTCGCAGCAAGGGCTTCAAGGGTACATTCCTCATCGAGCCGAAGCCTATGGAGCCTTCCAAGCACCAATACGACGTCGACACTGAGACTGTCGTCGGCTTCCTCAAGGCTCACGGCCTCGACAAGGACTTCAAGGTCAACATCGAGGTTAACCACGCCACCCTCGCTGGTCACACTTTCGAGCATGAGCTCGCTTGCGCTGTTGATGCTGGCATGCTCGGCAGCATCGACGCCAACCGCGGTGACTACCAGAATGGTTGGGACACCGACCAGTTCCCAATCGACAACTATGAGCTTACCCAAGCTTGGATGGAGATCATCCGTGGCGGTGGCTTCAAGGACGGCGGCACCAATTTCGACGCCAAGACCCGTCGTAACTCCACCGACCTCGACGACATCATCATCGCTCACGTTAGCGGCATGGATGCCATGGCACGCGCACTCCTCTCCGCTGCCGAGCTTCTCGAGAAGAGCCCATACACCAAGATGAAGGCAGAGCGCTACGCAAGCTTCGACTCTGGCAAGGGCAAAGAGTTCGAGGAAGGCAAGCTTACTCTCGAGCAAGTCTACGAGTATGGTAAGAAAATCGGCGAGCCAAAGCAGACCAGCGGCAAGCAAGAGCTCTACGAGCAGATTGTCAGCATGTACTGCTAATCACGCCTAATCATAATGGCCGGTCCTCGTCTTTTGAGGACTGGCCTTTTTTTCGCCTTTTACTCCAAAAGTTAACAGGTATTGAGCCTTTTAGCAATTCAAAACCTTAATAATGACTGACTCTATAACAAAATCGCCTGCCGAAAAAGGGAGCATAGCGTACCTGACTGGCATCGTCATGGTTGCTGTCCTCGGCGGTCTCCTCTTCGGCTACGATACTGCGGTAATCTCCGGAGCCGAAAAAGGTCTTCAGGCTTTCTTCCTTAGTGCTACCGACTTTGTCTACACTGGTTTCTGGCATGGTTTCACCTCTTCCAGTGCGCTCATCGGCTGTATCATTGGCAGTGCCATTTCTGGTATGATTGCCACGCATTTCGGTCGCAAGCACTCACTCTTCGTTGCTGGTCTCCTTTTCTTCATCTCGGCTCTTCTCACCTACTGCCCAGAATTCCTCCTTTTCGAGCATGGTAAAGCAACTTTCAGCCTCCTTATCGCTTTCAACATCTATCGCATTATTGGCGGCTTGGGCATCGGTCTGGCTTCTGCGCTCTGCCCAATGTACATTGCGGAGATTGCTCCCGCCCGCATAAGGGGTACACTAGTGTCTTGGAATCAGTTCGCCATCATCTCAGGTCAGTTAGTCGTCTACTTCGTGAACTTCATGATCCTCGGTGACCATCTCAACCCTATTATCACAAAAATCGCCGAAGGCGTATACAGCGTCGACGTCGCCAATTCAGACCCTTGGACAATCGCCACCGGATGGCGTTACATGTTCCTCAGTGCGGCTTTCCCTGCCGGACTATTCTCCCTACTCGTCCTCCTCGTTCCCGAGACCCCGCGCTACCTCGCCATGACAGGTCGCGACGCAAAAGCTCTCGACGTTCTCACACGTATCAATGGAGCAACCGAGGCTAAATCTATTCTTGCCGACATCAAGGCTACAGCCCATGAGGCAAAAGAGCCACTATTCACATACGGATACCTCGTCATTTTCGTCGGCATCATGCTCAGCGTCTTCCAACAAGCCGTCGGCATCAACGCCGTTCTCTACTTTGCTCCACGCATCTTCGAGAGCATGGGCATGGGCGACCCCATGAGCCGAACCGTCATGATGGGCATTGTCAATCTCGCATTCACACTCTTCGCTGTGCTCACGGTCGAGAAGTTTGGCCGTCGCCCTCTACTAATTTGGGGATCCATCGGCATGGCAATCGGTGCGGCAGGCGTCGCTGTTAGCAACGTCATTGGCGATGCTGGCGTGCTGCCCGTGATAAGCATCATGGTCTACTCTGCTTCTTTCATGTTCTCTTGGGGACCAATCTGCTGGGTGCTCATTGCGGAGATTTTCCCCAACACCATCCGCGGCGCAGCTATGGCAATCGCAGTGGCTTTCCAGTGGACATTCAATTTCATCGTCTCGTCTACTTTCGTTCCAATGTATGACATGACGACTGACAGTATGCCTAACTTCGGTCACGTCTTCGCCTACGCCCTCTACGGCATCATCTGCGTCATCGCCGCAATCTTCGTCTTCCGGCTTGTCCCTGAGACCAAAGGAAAGACTCTTGAGGATATGGCAAAACTCTGGAAGAAAGAGAAATAACATCCTCTCATTAAATCTATCACAGGCGGGGTCGCTGCTCAAAATAGCACGACCTCGCCTCTCTTTTTCTCAACTTTCATCACCCTACGATTACCCTCCAACCAATTAAAAACCGTATTTTTGTAATAAACAAATCATCACAGACAGTATAACCATGGACCTCTTCAAGAAGATCGACGATACTCGCGGTGGCACGCTCGGCAAGTATCAAGAGGTGGCGCACGGCTATTTCGCCTTCCCAAAGCTGGAGGGTGAGATTGGCCCCGTTATGAAATTCAGAGGCAAGAAAGTGCTCAACTGGAGCATGGAAAACTACCTCGGTCTGGCTAACGACCCAGATGTGCGCAGCACCGATACCGAGGCTGCCCGCCAATGGGGACTGGGCTACCCCATGGGCACGCGCATAATCTCTGGTCAAACGTCCATGCACGAGGAGCTCGAAGACGCTTTAGCTCATTTCATGGACACAGAGGACGCTTTTGTCGTCAACTTCGGTTACCAGGCAATGGTTTCCGCTATCGACACCCTCTGCAACAGGTTCGACGTCATCGTCTACGACTCCCTCGCCAACGCCTCCATCACAGACGGCATCCTTCTCCATCGTGCCAAGGGTGGCAAGTGCTTCGTCTACACTCATAACGATGTCGACAACCTCCGCAAAAAACTCTCCCTCGCCAGTAGCTATATAGCCAAAGAGACCCACGAGGGCGGCATTATGGTCGTCACCGATGGCGTTTTCGATACAGCAGGCGACATTGCGCCTCTCGATAAGATCGCAGCCCTTAAATCCGAATTCGACTTCTCTCTCCTCGTCGACGATGCGCATGGTTTCGGCGTCCTCGGACAGAATGGACGCGGCACGGCAGAGATGCTTGGCGTTAGCGACAAGGTAGACCTCATTTTCGGCTCTTGCGCAAAGGCCATGGCCGGCATAGGTGGCTTCATCGTCGGCAAAGAGAAGATCATCAATTATTTGCGCTACAATATGCGCTCACAAATATTTGACGAGTCGCTCCCTTTGGCAATGGTCATCGGACTCCAAAAGAGATTAGAGATACTAAAGCAGCAGCCTGAAAGACGTTCTAACCTTTGGGTTGTAACGAATGCCCTCCAAAACGGGCTGCGTAACGCAGGCTACGATCTCGGAACCACTCAAAGTGCCATAACGCCAGTCTACATTCACCCTAAAGTGGCCGTCGATGCCGACAATAATAACGCTGGCGTCTCCGAAGACGATATTGCCATAAACGCTGCCCTCAATCTCGTCATGGACATGCGCGAGAATTACGGCATCTTCTGCACTATCGTCAAATACCCCGCCGTTCCTCCGGGAACGCTCATGGTTCGCTTCATGCCGACTGCAAGCCACACTCTCGAAAACGTCGAGTACACGGTCAAGAGCATGACGGAGATGAAAAAGAAGCTTGACGAAGGAGCATACGACAACCAGACCCTCTTAAAGTGATCCTTAGGCTTGCCGCGACGCTCTTTCTCACGGCATGGACACTTGCCGCATCGGCACAATTTGTGACCGACTCTATTGTGCGATACAATCACCTTGTGTCTGCAAGCGTAACGCTTGGTATAATCCTGCAAACCAATGACTTCCTACGAGGCGACAACGCCACAGGTCAACCCATGCGGCATCAAGTGTTGACCAGGGCTGCTTTCGGCTGGCAGACACTTGGACACAAAGATTGGGAAGTAGTCCACCGGCTCCCCTCTTTCGGCATAGGCGTGGCGACTGCATTCCTCGACAACAAGGACGAAATCGGGCAGCCAATCTCGCTCTATGGCTTTTATAACGGGGTATTCAAGCGATGGGGCAATTATGAGTTCAAGTACAATATAGAGACGGGTGTCGCCTTCCATTGGAAAAGCTACAACCTCCACAATAACCCGAACAACATATCTATCGGTTCAAAACTCACAGCCCACGTCGGCTTAAATCTTGAGTATTCATACACCTTTGCGGATAGGCTCGTCGTCGGTCTTGGCGCAGGCGTCACGCACTTTTCAAATGGAGCCATAAGAAAGCCAAATAAAGGCATAAACCTTTTCGGTGGACAACTGAAATTGGCATACTTATTGAACGACATCAAGCGACCGACACATCTGCCAAAAGTCGACAAGATTAAAGGTAATGAGTTGGACGTCACCATAGGCTACGGCATCAAACGCTTTGAAATCGACACCCTCGAATACCCAGGCACCCGATACGAATACGAACCCAAGATTCATTACAACGTCTTGACCCTCCAAGCCTTATATCTCCACAGGTACTGCCACAAAGGCAAATATGGCGGAGGCTTCTCCTTCCTCTATGACGATTTCATGGGCTCTGACCTCCACCCCGCCGACGATGGTCACGCTATCCTTATACACGGTGCGGTACATAAACGCTTCGCCATCGCCACAATGGTTGCACATGAGTTCTGCATCTCCCGACTGTCCGTAGTTACACAGATAGGCTACTACCTTCTCAGCCCGACCGATGTGGTGCCCAAGCAAACAAAAGAACCTCTATTCCAACGTGCAGGCATAAAATACACATTCCCATGTAACATACATGCTGGTGTACACATATATGCTCATAGACTATCTGTAGCAGATTTCATCGAATGGAATATCGGCTATTCATTTAATTTCAAGAGAAAAACTGCCTAACTTTGAGTTAGTTACCAGATATTAAAATGCAATTAAAAGGCAAACATATACTCGTTGGTGTCACAGGCGGAATCGCCGCCTACAAGACCCCAATGCTCATCCGCGAGTTCATCCGTAGTGGCGCGGAAGTCAAAGTCGTCATGACGCCAACGGCTCGACAATTTGTCACACCTCTCACTCTCGCCACCGTCAGCCGCAACCCTATCGTAGTCGACTTCTTCGACCCCGAAAATGGGCAATGGAACAGCCACGTAAGCCTCGGATTGTGGGCAGACGCATACGTTATAGCCCCTGCCACCGCCAACTCTATTGCCAAGATGGCCAATGGCATCGCCGACAATCTGCTTTTGACTGCCTATCTGTCCGCTCGCTGCCCTGTGTTCATCGCTCCCGCCATGGATCTCGACATGATGTGCCATCCTGCGACTGTCAAGAACATCGAGACTTTAAAAGAGCGCGGAGTAGAAATCATCGAAGCGGAAGAGGGAGAGCTGGCAAGCGGACTGTCAGGCAAAGGCCGCATGGCAGAGCCTGTAGACATCTCGTTCTACGTCGAGTCTTATTTTGCTCGCAAAAATGGCACTCTCCAAGGTCGCGAAATTCTCGTTACCGCAGGCCCTACCTATGAGAAAATCGACCCCGTACGCTTTATCGGCAACTATTCCAGCGGAAAAATGGGCTACGCAATAGCTGAAGAATTGGCAAGTCGCGGAGCGCACGTCACTCTCGTCTCCGGTCCAGTCAAGGTCGTAGCGCATAGCACGAACATTGAAATTCACAAAGTTGAGAGTGCAAAGCAGATGCTCGAGCAGACGAAAGCTGCTTTCGTCTCTTGCGACGCCGCTATCATGACAGCCGCCGTGGCTGACTTCGCCCCTGAGACAATGGCTTGCCAAAAGATTAAGCAGCACAACGACATGACAATCAAGCTCGTTGCCAATCCCGACATTGCGGCAGAGCTTGGAAGTCTCAAAACCCCATACCAGACAATAGCAGGGTTCGCTCTCGAGACAAACAACGAGATGACGAATGCGCTTGGTAAACTGACCAAGAAGAATATGGACTTCATCGTCCTAAACTCTCTGGCAGACAAAGGCGCAGGGTTCATGACAGACACCAACAAGGTCACCATCATAGAGAGTAATGGCAATACCACCCCCTACCCCCTCAAAAGCAAAGCCGACGTGGCCGTAGACATAGTAGATGTCCTCGAGCGCACCATGTCAACAAAACCACAGAAACCATGAAAAAGTTCTTCCCCATACTTTTATCGCTTCTCGCATTATTTGCCAACGCTTCCGCTCAAGAATTGCAATGCAGCATAAGCGTGACGTCTGCCTCTGTGCAAGGAACCAATAAGCAGATCTACGAGAATATGCGTACCGCTATCCAGGATTTCCTCTCGGCGCAGATGTGGACTAACGACAAGTTCGAGTCGCGAGAACGTATAGAGTGCAGTCTGAATTTCAATATTACGACCCAAGTATCGAGTAACGAGTTCAAAGGCACTCTCACAGTCCAACTCCGACGCCCTGTATGGGGCTCTGCCTACACGACGACGATTCTCAACATGGAAGATGATGACATCCAATTCAGATATAATGAGGGGCAACCTCTTGTCTACAATCCTTCCGTCTATGATCAAGACAATCTCGTGCCACTCATAGCCTTCTATGTCAACTTCATGCTCGGACTCGACTATGATACTTTCTCTCCTAATGGCGGCGCACCCTATTTCCGCCAAGCAGAGAACATCGTCAATCAAGCGCAGAGCTCAACATTCACAGGCTGGAAATCTTATGATGGCACAAGTAATCGCTATTGGTTGATTAACAATGCCATGGATGACAACCACCGTTCTTTCCACCAACAGCTATACACCTACCACAGGCAAGGTCTTGACCAGATGGCAGACAATTTTGAAACCGCGCGACAAGCTATATACGAGAGCATCGACAAGATTAAGGACATCCGCCGCAAGGTGACTCGAAACCCATATCTCCTCAACCTGTTCTTCACGGCCAAGAGCGATGAGATTGTAAACATCTACAGCGAGGCTCCACAAATCGAAAAGTCCCGCATCAAGGAGGTTCTCCAAATAGCCGACCCTGCCAACATAAGCAAATACAACAAGTTGTAACCTTACGACAATGCTCAAACAGCTCACCATACAAAACTATGCGCTCATCGAACGCACCGAGCTTGACTTGACGGAGGGAATGTCCGTTATAACGGGCGAGACTGGCGCAGGTAAATCCATCATGCTCGGTGCCCTCGGACTTCTTCTTGGGCAAAAGACTGACATTCAGGTCCTTCAAGATAAAGAGAAAAAATGTGTCGTCGAGGCAACTTTCGACATTGCCCCATACGCTCTCCAACAGCTTTTTGAGGATGCCGACATTGACTACTCCGACGAGACCGTAATACGACGCGAGATTCTTCCTTCGGGAAAAAGTCGCTCTTTCGTCAACGAGACCCCCGCAAACGTCGCTTTTCTTAAAGAGCTAGGAGCCAAACTGATAGACATCCACTCGCAGCACCAAAACATGCTGCTTAGCCAGGCGTCTTTCCACCTCGATGTCGTCGATTCGATGGCGAGGACATCTGATGAGCAAGAGGCCTACACTCGTGCCTATTCAGCCATGAAGTCCGTAGAAAAAGAGTTGGACGAGCTTAAGGCTCTTAACGCCTCGCAATCTAAAGAGTTGGACTACGACCGCCACCAACTCCGAGAGTTGGAGAACGCTAAGCTCTCACACCCTGACGAACTTGAGACTCTCGAACGCAAGCAGGAAGCGCAAGACAAGGCGGAAGACATCAAACAAAGTGTCGCCACAGCGGTCAAAGCTCTCGACACAGATGACTCCGGTATCTTAAGCCAGCTAAGCGAGGCAGTTCGCAACATAGACCACATTGCCCAGTTCCTCCCTGCAGACTCCGACATCCCGTCTCGTCTCGAGTCCTCACGCATCGATCTTGAGGACATCTGCCACTCTCTTCAAGATTTCTCCGAGAATGTGGAGTTCGATTCTGAGGAGTTGGAACGTCTCACCAATCGTCTAAACACGCTTAACTCTCTCACTCAGAAGCATTCTGTTAATACCGTAGCTGAGCTTATAACCATTCGTGACAACCTTGCGAAGAAAGTAGCGTCGGTAGACAATTTCGACGATCAGCTTAGTGAGTTGAGCTCCAAACTAGAATCGGCAAAAGCAGAGGCGCAAAAGCTCGCCGATGCACTAACCGTGAAGCGCAAAGCCATATTCACCGCCATTACCGACTACGTAGCCTGCCAACTTCGCGAGATGGGTATGGCGAATGCAAAGTTTGTCGTTAGCCACAAGGTCGTCCCATTATGTCCCACAGGTCAAGACGAGATACGTTTCCTCTTTTCCGCAAATAAAAATGGCGAACCGACCGACATAGCTCGTGTAGCATCGGGTGGTGAAATGAGCCGTGTCATGCTGAGTATAAAGTCTTTACTCTCAAAGACAAAAAACCTCCCCACCATTATCTTCGACGAGATAGATACAGGCGTATCGGGCGACGTGGCAAACAAGATGGGGCGTATCATGAATGAAATGGCAAAACACATACAAGTTCTCGCCATTACCCACCTTCCACAAGTAGCCGCTTGCGGTGAACGTCAGTACCGCGTCTACAAGGAAGATACGCCAGACCGCACGATTTCCCACATCGCTCTCCTCACACCCGACGAACGCATAACAGAAATCGCCAAGATGTTGAGCGGCGCACAATTGACCGATACTGCTATCGCCAACGCAAAGGAACTTCTTACAAACGCAAAATAAAAAAGGAAACACCATGATAAAGAGACTTCTAACTGTGGCAATTGCCACCCTCTCCTTCGCCTGCGCGTCTTTCGCAGAGAACAAGGAAGACCGCAATTTATCAGACAACTTCACAACTATCGAAGTCAGCAAAGGCGCAAATGTCTCACTAATTCAGTGCGACAAGACGGCTTTAGAAGTCGTCACCGATGGCTGCCCGACCTCTGACGTCGAAACTATTGTCAAAAATGGCACTCTCACTGTCAAAATGAAAAAGCGCACTCCTGGCTCCGCAGTTCAAGTTATGGTTTACTTCAAGGATCTCGACCATATCATCGTAAAACGAGGCGCATCTCTCGAGACCGATTGTCTCTTCGCCCGTAAAGGTGCATTGAAGCTCGATGTCGGAGCGCAAAGTGAGGTAAAACTTGACCTCGACGTTGAAGAACTTAATGTCGATGCCAACACGTGCGTTATAAATGTCGAGGGCAAAACCACTAAACAAAATGTCATCATCGCTGGCACTGTCGGTGAGTCAACCTACAATGCAGAAGATCTTGAATGCAAATATGCAGAAGTCAAGGCAATAGACTCCGAAGCAATCATAAACTTTACGGAGTCTCTCAAGGCTGAAGCCATCAGCGGCACTATCAAGTACATCGGTGATAGTTCTCAAGTAACCAAGACAATCAAAGGGAATGGTAGCGTAGTCGAATTTTAACCCTACCCGACATAAAGAGTCTGCGCCCGACATCAGTTGATGCCGGGCGCAGACTCTTTTTTCTCACTCAAAAATCCCTATTATTCTGTATCCTTATACGGGTGATGCTCTATGAGCGTAGACTTTAAGTAAGTGTTATCCAGATGGGTATATATCTCCGTGGTCATTATCGACTCATGGCCAAGCATCTCCTGCACAGCACGCAGGTTTGCCCCTCCGTCGACAAGATGCGTAGCAAACGAGTGGCGAAGTGTATGGGGGCTTATCACCTTTGTTATTCCAGCGTTAACAGCCGCCTCCTTGATAATATTGAACACCATTATGCGAGAGAGTGACCTTCCGAATTTATTCAAGAACAGGACGTCCTCATATCCGTGGTCTACATTCATTTCGCCCCTAAACTCGTTGACGTACCGCTCTATACATCCTCGAGCCTTTCCGCCTATCGGCACGAGACGTTCTTTCTGCCCTTTTCCGACAACCGTGACATACCCTTGTTCAAAATGCAAACACGACATCTTAAGGTCGGTAAGTTCAGACACACGTAGACCACAGCTATACAATGTCTCTACTATTGCCAAGTTACGTACGCCCTCAGCTTTTTGCTGGTCGAATGTCGCTTCCAATGCGTCAATTTCCTCGACCGACAACACCACTGGCAGTTTACGACCAATCTTTGGTGCCTGCACCGACTCTGTCGGATCTGCCTCCATCTTCTCCGCTATGATAAGGTTCTTGTAGAACGAGCGCACCCCACTCAGTATTCGCGCCTGAGTCCTTGCGCCTATTCCTTTCTTTCCCAGCCAATTAATAAAGTTGCGAAACTCTTCAGCCGTCACGTCTTCTGGCATGACACTTTCTTTTCCCTCTTCTGAGAGGTACTCAACCAACTTGTTTATGTCGTTAGTATAAGCCTTGACGGAATTGCCTGTCAATCCTCTTTCGAGTTTTAGATAGAGTTTAAACTCCTCTAATTCCTCATCCCATTTCATCGTAAATCCTAATATTATAGTCACTCAAAGTTAACAAAACATTCCACTCGCTCTCTTTGCAATCATCTCCAGCCATATTCTTTACGAGTGGCATTCACTTTATTACGCACTGTCTCTCTCTGATATGTTATCCTTTCGCACAGCGTTAAAAGTTACTTAACGCCATGAAAATTATATTTAACATTCATGAAATTAGTATTAATGTTCTTCGATATTCTACTATACATTAGTAAATTAGCAGCGTTTTTGAGATGGCTTCCTATCGGCAAAAACTATAGTCCTCAAATATCTTAACCTCACGATGAAGATACTCATTATCAATGGTCCGAACCTCAATCTTTTAGGGGTCAGAGAGCCAGACATCTACGGAAATCGCAGCTTCATTGACTATCTTGAGGACCTTCGCGAAGCTTTCCCGACAATTGAGCTGGATTATTTCCAATCAAACCACGAAGGGGCGATAATCGACAAACTTCATGAGGTCGGCTTCGGAGAAGTTGATGGCATAGTACTCAATGCAGGAGGTTACACTCACACCTCCGTGGCGATTGCGGATGCCATTTCAGCAATCAAGACTCCAGTCGTCGAGGTACACATAAGCAACATCTGCAAACGCGAGGAGTTCCGCCACCATTCATTCCTGACGCCCGTCTGCGCAGGGACAATAGCAGGCTTCGGACTTGACTCTTACCGCCTTGGCATCGAGGCTATAAGGGCGAAATCGAAATAACGAACAACCTAAAGGACAATATATTAACAAGTTAACGATGAATAAGAAACTCACAAAGATCGTCACAACCATTTCCGATATCCGTTGCGACGTTGAGTTCATCCGCAAATTGCATGAGGCGGGCATGAACGTAGTCCGCTGCAATACCGCCCACATGGATCATGAGGGCATTGGCCGAATTGTCAAAAATACCCGTGAGGTCTCTGACAAGATCGCCATCCTCGTCGACACCAAGGGTCCCGAGATTCGTACCACCCCTTGCGACCAGCCTATTGTTTTCGAGGCAGGCAAGAAGATTATCGTCAAAGGCGATCCTCAGCAGCACTCTTCAAGCGAGCTTCTGAGCGTTTCTTACGAGGGTTTCGTTGAGGACCTCTCTGAAGGCAAGCAAATCCTCATCGATGACGGCGAAGTCTCCCTCCATGTCGACGAGAAGCATGCTGATCACCTCGTCTGCACCGTTGAGAACAATGGTCGTATCGAGGATGGTCGCAAGAGCGTCAACGTCCCTGGCGTAAGCATCAAGCTTCCTTCCCTCACTGAGAAGGACAAGGGCTTCGTCCTCTGGGCTATCGAGCACAAGCTCGACTTCATCGCTCACTCTTTCGTACGTAGCGCAAAGGACGTCAAGGAGATTCAGGACATCCTCGACGCGCACAACAGCCCTATCAAGATCATTGCTAAGATTGAGAACCAAGAGGGTGTCAACAACATCGACGAGATTCTCGACTGCGTATATGGCGTAATGGTTGCACGTGGCGACCTCGGCATCGAGGTACCTATCGAGCACATCCCATTCATCCAGCGTATGCTCATCCGCAAGTGCATCGAGGCAAAGAAGCCAGTCATCGTGGCTACCCAGATGCTCCATACCATGATCAAGAACCCTCGTCCAACCCGTGCCGAGGTTACCGATATCGCCAACGCTATCTACCACCGCACCGACGCCATCATGCTTAGTGGTGAGACCACCTACGGCAAGTACCCTGTCGAGGCAGTCCAGACCATGGCCAAGATTGCCGGCGTTTCTGAGGACGCTAAGGATGCTCGCAACGACATCCCTGTGCCCAAGGTTAAGGGTGAGGTCACCACTTGCCTCGCTGAGGCAGCAGTCGGCGCAACTAAGGAGCTTCCTATCAAGGCTCTCATCACCGACTCCTTCACTGGCAAGACCGCTCGTTACCTCGCTGCTTTCCGCAGCCCGATCCCTGTTTACTCTCTCGCCTATGAGCCTCGCGTTGCGCGTGAGCTCGCACTTTCCTATGGTGTCTTCGCTGAGATCGTCGAGGAAGGTAAGACCAAGAGCGAGATCCTTCGCCGCACTGTCGAGAAGCTCCTCGCTGAGGGCGAGCTCTCCAAGAGCGACCTCGTAGCCTATATCGGTGGCAGCTTCGGCATCGGTGGCGGCACCTCCTTCCTTGAGATCGTCACTGTCGAGAACCTCCTCAAGAAGATCGAGTACTACATCAACTAATCGGAAACGCTAACAGCGTAAAGATTAAATACTTAAAGCCGCATAAGGACAACCTTGATGCGGCTTTAAGTATTTTGGAGCCTATACAATTTAAATTTGGTTCTGCTACTCTTCAAGCCATTCTTTCGGATACAGCTTAGTTTACGAAAAGGCCAACACTCCCCTTCCAAGAGGTTGCCAAGACAGAGAGTTGATGTAGCAGTATAGCAAGTGACAGCACAAAGTCATTGTCGCCACAAGAGACATCTCTTGAGTTTCCCAATTAAATAATATTGCATCTTATCGTGCAAGGATTTATTTTTACGTAATCCTATATTAGGATGTGCTGGCGTCACTTGCTTAACTGAGGGACGACCGTATAAATCATTACAACATACACAATAACATGATTAACATTAGGAATTATGCGGCAGGCATCATGGCAGCATTGAGCCTTGCCGCCTGCTCTTGCCCAGAGCAACAGCCTACTGCGGCGCAAACATGCGACAAAGGGAAAGAGATTGTCGAGACGATTATGAGCCGTCGAAGCATCCGCAAGTACAAAGCCCAGCCAGTAGGGCGCGACACTGTGGAGACTATCGTGCGTTGCGGCATCAACGCTCCAAGTGGAATGAACAGACAACCGTGGGAGATCCGCATTGTTGACGACAAAGCCAGTATCGACAGCATCACCGCACTATGCCGCAAGCTTGACCCTCGCATGGGGCAGGACACGACGATGGTGACGATGTTCCGCAACGCATACACGGTTGTCTTCGTAGCTGCGCAAAATGGAGCAGCACTTGACTGCGGCATACTTGGCGAGAACATGGTAATCGCCGCATGGGGCATGGGTATAGGCTCTTGTTTCCTTGGCGGGCCTATCCACTTCCTGAAGAACACGCCAGAGGCAAAGCCTTTCCTCGACAAGCTCGACTTGTCTGAAGGCTCCGAGCTTGTCTATGCTCTTGCGTTAGGCTACCCAGACGAGGCTCCCGACGCTAAGCCTCGTGACGAATCGAAATTCAAGTTCGTAGACTAAAACAGGAAAGCCCCGACAACCTTACCGATTGTCGGGGCTTTCTGTTTTCTCAACTCATCAGAATCGGAAGCCCACCGTGATAACGCCGCTATGCGTCTTTTGAACCAGCCAGGCTGGCGAATTCGCCTCGTAGGTATATTCTTCAGCAGAATCAGGAAGCACCCAATGATCTGTCTTCTTCGTATTGCATACGTAGGTGAGGTCGATGAAGAAGTTGTTGTGGCGATAGCCTAAGCCTCCAGAGAGCGAATAGTTCTCCGCCTCCTTGACGTAGTATGGTTTCTTGACACCGGTAGTCGTCAAACGATAGCCTGCCCTTATGTACAATGGTTTCAGGAGGCTCAGCTCACCACCAACACGAAACGTGTTTGAAGCCTGGAGAATATAATCTTTCATCAGCTTATTCACACCATCGTAGGCATCTGACGAGCCGGAGTTCCAGTTGTCGTACTCATCGTCATTGCTAACCTTGAACTTGCTTCGGCAGTTGTTAGTGCGTTCATAATCAAACGACAACATACCAACCTTGCCAAATATGCCTGCAACGCTCGCTATGAAACGACTTGGCTCACGGTATTTATATTCGTACTCGTAAGTATCTGAGCGTACTGTGTTTTTCAGAGTCGGGTTGTCAATCTCAGCCCAGTACCTCTCGTTGACCGTATAGAACGTGGGGGAATGGAGCGCAAAGCCTATCCTAAGAGCATTGATGGGACGATAGATAACTCCGAGGTGAAAACCGATACCCGTGCCATCTTGCTGGAGGTAGTTGAAGTAGGAGAAACTTGTGGGGTCGCCAGAGTAGACTGTGTAGCCACAGAAATTCTCCGTATGTGTTACGTTACGCTCGTAGGTCAGAGTACGCAGGTGGAGAGATCCGCCGATGAAAACCTTATTGGCGATATTGACAGCATAACCAACTGGTATGTCACCCTTAGACCCATTCTCTTTAACACGCTTTTTAATCTCAATGAGACCATCTCCGTTCTCATCGATTCTGAAATAGGGATTTACGCCATCGACTACGAAATCTTCCCACACATTGTAGGTGAACTTGCTTGACTGACCTGCTATGGCAGTGTCGTTTGTCAAGTAAGCGTCGTAGGCCAAACCACCAGTCAGCGCACCAGTCTTCTGCTCATTAAAACAGAAGTAGTCGAGGAGAGAGTTCTTGGAGTAATAGTCCTCGTAGGTTTGCTCATTGTTGAAATCAGCGAGCCGGTTATAGCCAACAAATATGTTATGAGCCACGGCACCGCCGCCATTTTCCCTCATCCTGCCGATGCAGAAACCCACGCCCAACTGATTGAAAGAAACCTTCACCCGATCGGAAGACGAGTTCGTGGAGAAGAAACTCGCATCATCTTTAATGACATTGACACCGAGAGTGAGACCCATCTCTGTAGCACGATATACGCCCATGCCTGCAGGATTTATTGACATGGAGGTAAGATCTGCGCCTACGGCACCGAATGCGCCAGACATAGCCTGCGAACGTGCCGTTCCTATGAGGTCGTTGGAGTTAAACCTCAAAGCGTCGGTATAGTCCTGCGCAAAGGCAGTCGACGCCGCCATAAGGCACAAGGCACTCGATATTATATGATAACGTTTCATTTTTCTTAAGATTCAATATTGCCAATAAAGATTTAGCGTGCACGTCCGCCGCCACGAGAACCGCCAGAGCTATGTCCACCGCCGACAGACCTGCCACCACCAGAGAAACTGCCGCTACTGCGTCCGCCAGAGAATGAGCTGGAGCTACGGTTCGAGTTATTGTAGGTCTGGCGCGAGGAATTGGAACGAGTTCCTGAGTAAGAGCTTGACGACCTACTATTGCTTCCCGAGCTTCTGTACGTAGACCTATTGTTGTTTGACGGCGTATATGTGGAGGAAGAAGAGGACGACGAACGTCGGGTGTTTGTGCTGTAAGTCGACGAGCTTCTGTTGGAAGGCTGTGACGTAGTGGTCTGCGACGAGCGAGAAGTCGTACGACTGTTGGGCGTGTAGGTGGAACGGGAAGAGCCATTCTCTACAGCAGAAGTGCTGCGGCGCGTGTTCGTGCTGTAAGAGGACGAGGATCTTGACGTATAACCAGAGTTAGTCGCATTAGAATCGGCAACACGGCTGTTGCTGCGGTAGTCTGAGGAGACGCGGGAAGATGAAGTGTTTGTTGAGCGACCATCGGTAGTCCTTGTGTAAGAACGACTTGAGCCACTGTAAGAATTAGCAGACCTGTAACGCTGTCCTGCAGCTTCGCCATTGGGATTGGTAGTCAGCTCTCGTTGACGTGTGCCGCTATAAGACTGCTGCGTCGTCACGGCACGCGACGCATGGACTGGCGCGTTCCTTCTGTCATCGCGATTGTCGCCGAAGTGATTGGGATGACCCCAAGGACGATCCCAATAGCCCGGACCATGGTGGAAAAAGCCGTGATGGTGGTGATATGGCCAGCCCCAGCCGCCATACGCCCAATCATAGTAGCCCCAGCCGTTAGCCCAGCCGAAGCCCCAATTCCAGCTATTCCATCCCCAACCGAAACGCCAACTGAAATGACGCCATCTCCAATCCCAATCGAATGCGAGACCACCGTAGTAATAATCGCTATACCAAGGATTTGACCAAGTCGGGACGAAATAGGTTGAGCCTGTTCCGTCAATATAGATATTCCAATCGCCAGACCAACGAGCGGACTCGAAGAATGGCGAGTAATAGTTGACGGATACGAGTGGCCTATGGAACTTTATGATGCGCTCGGCATAGCTTTGATCGGATTCCGAACCATTGAAGCCGTCGACCCAATAGCCGTTATCAGGATAGTCTGCACTGACCTCCGTCACCTTGACTGTTGAAGGCACGTAACTTGCACTATCCTCAGTAGCGCCGTTAGTCGCACTGGCGTTGGAGTAATATTGCTGGATCTGCGAGAAGTCGCGACTATCGTAAGACGTTGACGACGACTTGCTGGAGTAGGCAGCCGCCCTACGCTCATATGAGGCAGCATCGCTTGCCGTGACTGTCGTTGACGTTGCCGGAGCCGTGGCCACACGAGAGTCGGAGGCGGAACCATCATAATAGACGTCGTCGGCCAAGGCGTTTGTATCAGAGAGCCTTAACCCAGAGCACCCGGTAAGAGCCGCCGCGACTCCCGAGGCTAAAAAGATGGAATTTATGGCTTTCATATCTTATAAAATTAAATTGTTGACACATTCAAACAATGGATTTACGCCTCTTAATCGGGGCTTAACCATTTGCTTAAAACATATGCAATAAATGCACCAAACTACAGATTGTCACTAACAAAAAAGACCATGCAACTACTTTCGTAGAAGAATGGTCTATAAATTCTGCTTTTGCCGAAGACGTGTTCCTTTACTCCATCACTATTTGGCGCTTGAAAGTTTCCTCAAGCGAAATGATGGTCTCGGTAGACGCAATACCAGGGATTTGCTGGATGCAGTCGCTGAGGATATGCTTCATGTGCTCATTGCTGCGCGCATAGATCTTGATGAAGATGGCGTAACGACCTGTGGTATAGTGGCACTCGACAATCTCTGGTATTTTCTCCATTGCCGCGACAACTTGATTGAAGCTGCCCGCCTCCTTCAGAAAGACGCCGATGAACGCACACGTTTGGTAGCCAATCTTTGTTGGGGAGAGGATGAACTCAGAACCCTTGATGACACCGATGTTGATGAGTCGCTGCACCCTCTGGTGGATTGCCGCACCTGAGACACCACACATTCTCGCCACCTCGAGGAATGCAATACGCGCATTACCCATGATGAGCTTGAGAATCTTGCGGTCGAGAGCGTCGATACGCGCTACGCCGTCGTATCCCTTATATGACTTCTGCTCGGAATCTAACTCCTCATTAGACTCAAGAGAAATATTATTTTCTTCTGCCATAACTACCAATATTATAAATAAGCCGCAGCATGAAGCGACGGCATAACTATTCAGAGTTGCACATTACCTATAACAATACAAATTTAGTTAGATAATTCCGATTTATAAGTAAACGAGTGATTTTTAATTTCACCTTGAAAAAGCACCACGAACAAGAAACTTTAGCCCGTAATCTTGCGCACATGAGCAGTCGTCCTGCAGTTCCGTCCCCATTAAAAAAGAGTTCGTATATTTGCGATTGTTGATAGAGCATAACATAATGGAATACATAGTTTCCGCAAGAAAATACAGACCGGCAAATTTCCAATCTGTCGTTGGGCAGGGCAGTATCACGCAGACGCTAAAAAACGCAGTCCGCGAGAAGCGCATAGCCCATTCATACCTGTTCTGCGGACCGCGTGGCGTGGGCAAAACAACGTGCTCGCGTATTTTCGCAAAAACCATAAACTGCTCAAACCTGTCAGCAGACATCGAGCCTTGCAACGAATGCGAGTCATGCCGCGCTTTCAACGAAAACCGCTCATTCAACATCCACGAGCTTGACGCCGCGTCGAACAACTCGGTAGACGACATCCGCACACTCATTGACAGTGTGCGCGTTCCGCCACAGGTGGGGTCTTACTCCGTATACATCATCGACGAGGTCCACATGCTCTCGCAAGCGGCGTTCAACGCATTCCTTAAAACCCTTGAGGAGCCGCCGGCGCACGCCATTTTCATCCTTGCGACTACGGAGAAACACAAGATCCTGCCGACAATCATCTCAAGATGCCAAGTTTTTGATTTTCATCGCATAACGGTATCGGATGTCGTTGACTATCTTAAATACGTAGCAGGGCAAGAAGGAATAAACGTGGAAGAGGAAGCACTCACCGTCATCGGTCAGAAGGCCGACGGAGCCATGCGCGACGCCCTCTCCATTTTCGACCAAATTGTAGCATTTTCGGGCAAGGATGTGACGTACAAGAAAGTTGTCGAGAACCTTAACATCCTCGACTATGAGACATTCTTCACCGCCATTGACGCCATAAAAGACCACGACTACCTCAAGTCGTTGCTCTTGCTTGACGACGTGCTGCGCAGGGGATTTGACGCCCTGAACTTTCTTAATGGGCTTACGCACCATCTTAGAAACCTACTTGTGGCTCAAAAGCTCGAGACGGCGACCTTGTTAGACGTAAGCGGACAAACGGCACAAAGGTACACAGAGCAATCGCAAGCTATTGGTGCTCAAAATATTATAGACTTGATAGAGACCTTGTCGAAAAGCGAGCTTGCGTATCGCACGGCAAGGGATAAACGCCAGCACGTAGAGTTTGCGCTTCTTCACGCCTGCATGATAGGCGACGAAAAAAAAAAGTCTTAGCCCAGCTTGAGGCACTAATCAAGCAGAACAAAGCCAAGGCTTCACAACCCGCACCCCAGCAGGCGGCAACACCAACCACACAATCACCAGCGCAGCAGGCACGGCAACCGGCATTGCAGAATACGGCAGCCGCTTCGTCCTCTATTTTCGCCACTCTCAGACAAGTCCAGACAAAGCAACACGAGGCTCCAGCACTACGGCCTCAGCAAGCCGTTACCACCAACGCCCCGACACAGCAAGCGACGCTTCCTCCTATCGACCACATCCACCTCGAAGGCGCATGGCAACGATTCCGCAACAACCTGCCAGCCAACGAAATGTATATGAAATCGCTTATGGACCAAACACCCACATGCCATGACAATGTGGTCGTCGCCTCCATAACCGACCCGTCTCAGGCATCAATATGTAAGCGTGACGACTTGCTGCACTATCTGCGAAAGGAGCTCAACAGAAGGGACATAGTCATCGAGACGGTACTCGACACCACGAAGCAAAACTCAACAAGCACACCATTCACGTCGATGGAGAAGCTCCACTCAATGGTAGACGACAACAAAAACCTTCAGAAACTTATCGAGCTTTTTGGATTGCAACTGGACTAAAAAGGCACTACCCTACTAATTTACAAGTACATAGAAAATGGCGATAACTCAGTGTCTAAAAAATATGCCATTTTATGCACCTTGAACGTTGCAGATAAAAATAAATGATGTAATTTTGCATCGTCAACCAAGGGGTTAGAGGAATAAAAGAATGACTCGCTAGCTCAGTTGGTAGAGCAATTGACTCTTAATCAATGGGTCCAGGGT
>CAVHUG010000014.1:0-61249 GCA_963639155.1 Pseudobutyrivibrio sp.
CCTGTCGCTAGCGTTCATCCTGAGCCAGGATCAAACTCTTCGTTGTATGACTTTTTTTGTTTTTGTATCTTCCGGGCCCCCTGCCGCCGGCTCGCGCCGCGCGGCCGGGTGGCCGGGCCGATGTTGCTTGTGCGTCTTGTCTCCCAATATGTCAATGTGCGTGTCGCTGTCTTCTTCTCGGGGCGGTCTCGAGGACCGCCAGACGGATTGCAAAGTTGGGGATTTTCTCCGGAACCCGCAAATCTTTTTTTGTCGCCCGCCTCGTTTGAGGCTCCGTCGTTTCGGTTAGCGGGTGCAAAGGTAGCGGGATGTTTTTATTTCGCAAGGGGCTGGAGGGGGATTTTTTATGGGGGGGCGGGCGTAGGGGTGTGTGGTTCAGTGGGTTGGAGGGAGGGTTAATTTGTGTGAAAATGAGCAGGGGGTTGGGGGAGGGATGTTGGGGGTGTGGGGTGTTGGAGGGGTAAGTGGCTAGATGTCAGGAGGTTGGTGAATTTTTGCTTGAGATATGGCGGGAAAGGGGGGAAAAAACTCCCGTCTTGTGGGGGAAGACGGGAGGGGAAATGTTCTTTTAGATAAGTTGATTTTTGATGTGCAGATAGAGACCAAAAGAAAGCAGACTCTTATGATATTATTCTATACAAACATGCATTTCACATGAAATGAGATGCCAGAGAAAGACAACTTGTGACTTGAGAGAAGAACACATAACCGCAAATGATATAAGCCATTAGTTATGCGAAAAGAGAAAATCACATAAGGCAGTGACGGCAACAAGGGAACGTCCGGAAAAACAGAAGCGGCACCCTCGCGATTGAGGATGCCGCAGTATAAGCGTTTGGATGATGAGCTTGGGAAAGGCTTAGTGATTAGAATCCGATGGTGTATGCTACACGAAGACCCACAGCCATCTGATATGCCTTGTCGACAAGATTGGATGAGACGATACCAGAATAGGAATTGCTTTCGGGATTGAAGAGATCCTTACCAGAGCCTTTTGAGAGGTTGAGGAGTCCGTGGCTAAAATAGAAGCCGAAGTAGATGGTGTGCTTTTCGTCTATCGGATAAGAAAGACCGGCATCGCAGAATAGCGCAACATTGGCGAAACGCGTTGTAGCCTTTCCATTGAACGATGTAGAGGAGTAGAAACCATGGTTATCAAGGTCGTCATACTCGACATTAGTGTCCTGGAAATAGCCGGATCGTTTCATCTCACCTTCCTTACCGTTGTCGGTAACATACCTTTTCACGATAGGTATCTCGAGTTTGACGCCACCGCCCACCATAAAACGCCAAATAGAGCGATTAATGAAGTTGGTATAGAACGCGCCCACAGGAAGCTCAAGATTGACCGTACGTTGGATTTCCTCCCAATTGATAAACGTAGCCTTGAACGTGTATTGTTTACCATTATCGGGGTGGACACCATAGACCTCAGTCTCAAGATTATCGTACTTGGAGCGTTCGCTATATAGCGTAGCACCGAGACCTGTGAAGAGATGTACGTTCCGCCAATAAGCGTAGCGATAGTAGGCACCTGCCGTTGCACCGAAGCGTCCGTTTTTGTCACCCCCCTCGGCGAGGTCAACGTTCATGCTGTGGTATCCACCGCCGACGGAGAAGTCAACGAACCTTTGGTAACGTGACAGCTTCTGTTTCGACATACGAGCGCGGCTAGCGAACCTTTGCGCCTGAACCGAAGGGAGAAGCATCAGGAAGAAGCAGATTATCGTGAAGAACTTTTTCATCATCTTACTTTTTGACAACGTTAGCCTTGAGGTTATCGACAATAATTATGTAGTAGCCAGCCTCGTAGGAAGACATGTTGACGGAGGTCGTAGCACCGTTGAACGTGCCTCGATAGAGAGTAAGGCCCTTGTTGTCTACGATGGAGATGTCGTGGTCATTTCCATCGTTCTGCGAAAGCTCGACATTGGCGATAGTTATGACGGGGTTCGGGTAGACGCGGAGGGTGAGTGACTTGTTGCCACTATCCCACGTCTTGGGACAAGTGTAGAGGGTCTCGGCTCCGAGAGCGTCGGTCGTGGTAACCTGTGCATAGTAGGTGCCTTGGAGACCTCCAACTTGCTGGACGTAAGGCTTTGTCTGTCCTGCCAGCTCCTCACCGTCACGATACCACTTGTAGGCTTGGAAGCGAGGCGTCAGATCCTCGGGTTTGTTGAGATCAACCTTGTTGATGATAGAGACGACGTCGTACCAGATGTCAGTGAGGTACTCGTTGGTGAGGTTGACGTTAATCTTGAGCGAGTAGACCTCAGACGTGAGACCGTCGGACTCGCGGAACTGGACTTGGAGCGTACGCTTGCCCTCAGTAGCCTTAGGCATTGTGAAAGTGAACTCGGAATCGGAAGTCAGTTCTTGATACTCGGACTCAGTGATCGGGGAGTTGACCGCAGCCGTAGTATCGATTACGGCGAACCGGACCTCAACAGGATCTCCTGTTACGATGTTGAACTTGACGACACCCTCGGAGCCTGGGCAGTAGCCATTGGCTGTGAGAACGAAGCCGTCGATTACGAGAGGCTCGCGGGTGATGGTGAACGTCCATGCGCCATCGACGAACTCGGCGAAGTTATAATCGATGTCTTCATCGACAGTGAACTTGACGAAGTAGGTCCCCATATCGACAGGCTTGGAAGTTGTCCAAGTGCCGCCAGCCTGCTTGTAGTAGACCGTAATGACACCAGGGCCTTCGACGGTCGCCTCCTTAGGCTTTCCATTATAGCCGAGATATTCTGGGAGGGTGACGGTGTAATCTTCAATTACTCGGTCGAGCTTAGCTCCCGGGTCGATGGTGACATCTTTCTCTTTGGAAGCGTAATAGTTGTCGGTCTCGACGTAGCGCACGTGGTAGGTGCCAGCGGCGAAGAGAAGCTCAGTGTTAGTCACCTTCTGATAAGTCGACTGACCATCGAGACGAATTTCCATGTCGGTTGTGAGACCGATTATCTGGCCATCGTCAGCAGAAGGCCGGCTTGTAGGCTTGCCAGCGAGTGCAGGAGCATCTTGCTGGCCCTTTGTGACATCGAAGAACCATGAATCGTCGGTTATCTCTGCAGCCTCGTACTCCTCGTCGGCGGCGACATTGATCTTGACAATGTAGTGGTCGACGTCGACAGGCGCATCGGTAGACCAAGTTACGCCATTGTCGGAAGAGTAGAAGAGGGTTATCTGACCAGGCCCAGTCACGACAGCTACCTTAGGCGTGCCATCGTAGACAGTATTGGCAGGCGCGAAGAAGTCGTACATACTCTTGTCACGCTCGAGCGCAATGATTACGCCATCGGTGAGTGTAACATTCTCGACCGTATAGTTGGCGGCATCGGCACCCGTGAGCGCAAAGACCACGTTGACAACCTTGCCGGAGCCCGGCAGCGCATCGGCGAATGTAGCAACAGTTGCGACAGTGTCGATGGTGACATCATCCTCGTAGATGACACCGATAAGCGAGCCGTAGTAAGCGAGCTTAGCCACCGTAGTGTTGTCGAACTTCTTGGAAGAAGAGATTGCGCCAGAGACTGTAAGAGCCTTGGGTGTGATGTCGGCAGAGAGCGTAGCGTCGGCGACAGAACAGTTGGCTGCGTCGGCACCAGAGAGTGTGAATGTGACAGTCACTGGCTTGGCGAGACCAACATTCTTATCTGCGAAGGAGGCAACAACCGCAGTTACTTGGACATCCATATCGGCAGTTACGCCATTTAGCGTACCGACATTGGAGATGGAGGCAGCTGTCGTAGCATCGTAGACCTTGCTGTCAACAGCAGCACCAGAGACGGTGAGCGCGAGGGTCGTGATGTCGGCAGAGAGCGTGACATCGTCGATGGTGTAGTTAGCGGCATCTGCACCTGCGAGAGTGAACTTGACTGTCACAGGTTTGGAGGAGCCAACATTCTTGTCGGCGAAGGAGGCTTCCGCAGTGGCGATAGTGACATCCTGACCGAGGATAACGCCATTGAGCGTTCCGATTGTGGAGACATTGGCGGAGACGTTGCCGTCGAAAACCTTATTGTCAACAATCGTGCCGTTTACAGTAAGTGCGATTGGCGTTATCTCGCCGGATGTCGTTACGACCTCAGAGTTGGTAGTGAGGACGTAGTTGGTGTTAGCAACGGAGTATGTAGCCGTGATGGTCTTGCCGGTGCCGACATTAGCATCGTCGAAATTGACGTTCACCTCATATAGAGGATCGGTGCCCTCGATGACGCCCTCGACTGACGAATCGAAAGTTGTGGCATTGTTGCCATCGTACTGCTTTGCCGTCGTGACGTTGGAGACGCTGATGGTCAGCGGAGCAGGCTTGATGGTGAACGTAGTCGAGATTGTCGGGACGACGAGGTTGCCGCGCTCAGCATTGGTTACAATGATCTTAGCATTGTCGGAAGCATCGACATTATTCTCGTACGTTACGACATACTCGGAAGCCGGGATGATGGAGCCGTCAGTATTACGGAGGACGAACTCGGCCTCTTGCGGCTTCGCATTGTAGACAAGATTGTTATCGATCACCTCGATAGTGATATCATCGGAGAGAGACGCCTTGGAGATCTTCCAATCTTGAGTCGTGACGGCGGGCAAGATGTAGTTGGCATTGTCGAGAGAGAGAACCTCTGCGGTGTAGCCACCGACGTTGACCTGCTTGTCGCCTGTGATAGTGGCATTGACAACATCGGCTACCTCGACACCATCGACGTCGCGGGTCTGGATCTCACCGATGGTGAGCGCGGGACCCTGCTCGAGACCGTTGTAGACAAGCTCGGTGTCGGACCATGTGAGGGTCACCTCACGCTGGGCGATGGAGAACGTGAACTCTACGTCGGGGAGAGTGTAGTTGCCGCCATCGACGTTGGAGATTTGAGCCTTAGCGGTATTGGCACCAGCGTCGATGTTATCGGCGTAGGTGACGGAGAACTCGGAGGCTGGGATCTCGGTGCCGTCTGTGAGACGGAGCGTTACGAGAGGCTTGAACTCGTGGCCATTGTAGGTGTAGTCGAGAGACTCAAACTCGCAATTGATGTCGGTAGCGTCAATTACCTTGCTCGTAATGGAGAGCTTGCCGTAGACGGCATGGACATCGTAGTTGGAGGCGAGAGTGCCAGTTTGTGGAGCGTAGTCGAAGGTGTTGTCGACCTCGCCGACCTCGGTTATGGAAGCGAAGTTGGAGAACGTGAACGCCTCACCGCTTACAATATTGTCGACATTGACGTTCTCGTTTTGGAGAGCCGTGCCGTCGTAGACCTTAGTGTCGGTCTCGGACGTGAAGGTCACTGCCCTTGGCGTGATGTTGATGGAGAGTGAGTTGTCATCAGCAAGGGTGTAGTTGTCCTTGGCTGCGCCGGTAAGTTCATAGGAGATGGTGACCCCTACCCCATCGGCTGCATCCTTGGAGGCTGCGACAGCTGTCGCGGTCACGGCGAGGACGTCTGAAGCCTTGACGCCTTCGAGGTTGCCCACGTTGACTGTCACGTCGGTATTGCCGTCGTAGGCCTTGTCGTCGAGGGTCGTGCCGCTAACCGTGAGGGTTGCGGGGGTGATGGTGAAGGTAGTGGAAGCCGCCTCGATAACGTAGTTTCCACCCTCGTGGTTTGTAATGGAGACGGTAGCCACGCCAACGTTAGTGTTGTTAGAGTAGACTACATCGTACTCCGTCTCGGCGATTTCCACACCACCGATGGTGATGATGACCTTCGGTTGGACAGGCTCGCCCGTGTACTCGTAGGTTGTGCGTTCGAGGGCGATATTTTGGTCGGCGGAGGAGGCAGGATTGACGGTAAGAGTGCCATAGAAGACAGTCACCTCGTAGTTATCCGCAATGGTATTGGCATCTGCGACATAGTCGAAGGTGTTAGGCTCTGAGCCTGCGACAATTCGAGAAGCGAAATTGCTGAAGACGAAGCCCTCGCCACTGACAATGGAGCCGGCCGTCACATTGACAACCTCAGACTTGAGTGGTGTGTTGTCAAACGTCTTCTCCGCATCGGCAGAGGTCAAAGTCACCTCACGCTTCGTTATGTACGCGGAGAGAGACTCGCCACTAATGAGATAGTTGCCGCTATCGGCACCAAAGAGAGAGTAGGTGACATTCACCTCCCTAGCATCGGCAGCGACATTCTTGTCGGCAGCCTCGGCTGTAGCTGAGAGAGTGACATCATCGCCAGAGACGAGACCGACGAGAGAACCTGCGGCCACTGGCATCTCGGCATCGCCATCGTAGACCTTGTCACTAACGGTCGTGCCGCTGACAGTGAGGGTAAGATGCGTGATGGAGAAATGCTCGGACTTGTCTGCGAAGTCGTAGTTGCTTGTAGCACTCGGCGTGACAGTCACTATTGCCGTATTATCGCCAACGTTGCGGTTGTTGGAGAACGAAAGCTCGTACTCGGCTGCATTGAGAGTCACACCATTGATAGTAACCTCGAATGCAGGTTCTTGATAGTTGCCGTTGTATGGAACGCTCGCAGTGATAATCTGGATGGCATCGGGAGCAATCTCTTGCGTCTTGATCTTCCAGTCTTGAGTCGTGACGGCGGGCAAGATGTAGTTGTCATTGTCGAGAGAGAGAACCTCTGCGGTGTAGCCACCGACGTTGACCTGCTTGTCGCCTGTGATAGTGGCATTGACAACATCGGCTACCTCGACACCATCGACGTCGCGGGTCTGGATCTCACCGATGGTGAGCGCGGGACCCTGCTCGAGACCGTTGTAGACAAGCTCGGTGTCGGACCATGTGAGGGTCACCTCACGCTGGGCGATGGAGAACGTGAACTCTACGTCGGGGAGAGTGTAGTTGCCGCCATCGACGTTGGAGATTTGAGCCTTAGCGGTATTGGCACCAGCGTCGATGTTATCGGCGTAGGTGACGGAGAACTCGGAGGCTGGGATCTCGGTGCCGTCTGTGAGACGGAGCGTTACGAGAGGCTTGAACTCGTGGCCATTGTAGGTGTAGTCGAGAGACTCAAACTCGCAATTGATGTCGGTAGCGTCAATTACCTTGCTCGTAATGGAGAGCTTGCCGTAGACGGCATGGACATCGTAGTTGGAGGCGAGAGTGCCAGTTTGTGGAGCGTAGTCGAAGGTGTTGTCGACCTCGCCGACCTCGGTTATGGAAGCGAAGTTGGAGAACGTGAACGCCTCACCGCTTACAATATTGTCGACATTGACGTTCTCGTTTTGGAGAGCCGTGCCGTCGTAGACCTTAGTGTCGGTCTCGGACGTGAAGGTCACTGCCCTTGGCGTGATGTTGATGGAGAGTGAGTTGTCATCAGCAAGGGTGTAGTTGTCCTTGGCTGCGCCGGTAAGTTCATAGGAGATGGTGACCCCTACCCCATCGGCTGCATCCTTGGAGGCTGCGACAGCTGTCGCGGTCACGGAGAGGACGTCTGAAGCCTTGACGCCTTCGAGGCTGCCCACGTTGACTGTCACGTCGGTATTGCCGTCGTAGGCCTTGTCGTCCAGGGTCGTGCCGCTAACCGTGAGGGTTGCTGGGGTGATGGTGAATGAGAACTCACAATCAGGAATGACGTAGTTGCCGTCAGTCGCATTAGTAACCTTGACCTTCGCCGTTCCGACATTGATGTTGTTCTCGAAGGAGATGACGTACTCGGAAGCAGGGATGACGAGATCGCCAACCTTGAGTTCTACAACAGGCTCGATTGGGAGACCCGTATAGACGTAGGAATCTTGGTCGAAGGAAGCAATTATGTCACTCACGTTGAAGCTCTTCTTAGTGATGGAGAGTTCTCCGTAGTTGACAGTTACATTGTAGTTAGAGAGCTTAGTCGCAGCATCGGCATGGTAGTCGAAAGAGTTGTCGACCTTGCCGACCTCAGTTATAGAGGCGAAGTTGTCGTAGGTGAAGCCCTCACCTGCGACGAACGCACCGCTTGTTACATTGACCTGCTCCTTGGAGAGAGGAGTACGATCGTAAACCTTGGTGGCATCGGCAGACTCGATAGTAATGTCAACAGGGTTGATGAAGAACGAGAATCCGTCGTTTGCAACGATGAAGTTGCCTCCCTCATTGTCGACAATGGTTACCTCAAGAGCGTCAACTGAAGCGTCGGTGGTGTTGACCGGCCAGTTGATGGTGTACTCGGAGGCAGGAACTGTGAGACCGTTGATGGTGACAGTCACATCAGGACGTTGCTGGTTACCGTTGTAGGTGAAGACGTCGGCAGAAAGTGTGACCTTCTGGGATGTCGCATCGCCCTTAGCGGCATTGACAATGAGGTCTCCCTCAACCTTCGTGACATCGTAGTTGGACTCGATAGTAGCTGCATCGGCAGAGTAAGAGAATGTGTTCTTTGAAGAGCCGACATTCGTCTGAGAGCCAAACACATTGTAGGAGAAGTTCTCACCCGCAACGAAGCCTACCGCCTCAACATTGTGGTTGGTGAGTGGCGTTGTATCGTAGGTCTTAGAATCGGTTGCTGAGGTGAGCGTCAGCGCAGCTGGAGTGATGTTGACCGAGAAAGAATTGTCAGCATCAATAGTGTAGTTGTCCTTCTTGTCGCCCTCGATCGTGTAGGTGACCGTCACAGGGATGTCGTTGGCGGCATCCTTAGAGAGAGCGACAGCAGAAGCGGAAAGGACGAGAGTATCGGACTTCTTGAGACCCTGGAGCGTGCCTGGGGAGACGGAGACTGTTGTCGTGCCATCGTATGGGCGATCGTCGACAGTCGTACCGCTTACCGTGAGGGCAGCCGGGGTGATTTGGAAGGTTCTTGTAGCGTCGTCGATAACGTAGTTGCCGCCATCAACATTAGTTACAGAGATAGTCGCGGTACCAACATTGAGGTTGTTGGAGTAAGAGACGCTGAACTCACTCTTGTCGATAGCGTCGCCACCGATAATGATGTTGACCTCTGGCTCGATCTCCTCGCCTGTGTAGACGAAGCTTGCCACGTAAGAGATGACCTGATCGGTTGAGGAGGCGGGGCTTATGGTCAGAGTGCCATAATTGACAGTGACATTGTAGTTGTTGAGGTCAGTGCCAGTCTTGGCGTGATACTGGAACTCATTATCGACAGTCTGTGCCGTCGTTATAGAGGAGAAGTTGTCGTAAGAGAAGCCCTCGCCGGCGGCAAACGAACCAGAGGTGACGTTTACAGTCTCGGCAGTGAGAGGCAGACCATCATAGGTCTTGGAAGCCGTTGCGGACTCGATGGTTATCTGACGCTTGTTGATGTCGGCAGAGAGAGTCTCGTTAGCAATGACGTAGTTAGCGCTTGTTGCACCGACGATAGTATAGACAACATTGACAGGCTTATTTGCCGCTACATCCTTGGTCGTCACTGTTGCAACCGCAGTGAGCGTGATGTCCTCGCCATTCTGTATTCCAGATACAGTTCCGACAGTGACATTCATGCTGAGAGTGCCATCGTACTCCTTGTCGCTAACAACCGAACCTGAGACGGTGAGCGTTGCCGGCTCGATAGTGAACTGCTTGCTTACGGAGACGAACGAGTAGTTGCTGTCTGCGCTTGGCTCGATGGAGACAGTAGCCTGACCAGCGTTTCGATTATTGATGTAGGAGTAGACGTACTCGCTCTTGTCGAGAGTGACACCATTGAGGGTGACGACAAACTCGGGCGTCTGGTCGAGACCATTGTAGGTGACATTGTAGGTCTCGATGTCGAGAGCCGACGGGTCAATTGCCTGTGCTACAATCTTCCAAGAATGAGATGCATCGGCCGGGAGCTTGTAGTTGTCATTGCTAAGGGCGGTAGCCGTAGCAGTGTAGTTGCCAACCGTTGTAGCAGCATTGCCTGTGTAGCTTGTTACGTCGCAAGCGTCTGAAGCAACGAGGTTGGTGACATTTGCCGTTACAACTTGCTCGGAACCATTGTAGGTGAGAGACGTTGCGCTCCATGAGAGAGTTGCCACACGCTGCTCGATGGTGAAGGAGAAGACCTTGGTCGGGACGGTGTAGTTGCCGCCATCGACATTCGTGACGGTTACCTTGCCCGTGCCAGCGTTGGTGTTGTCGGAGTAGGAGACGCTGTACTCGGAAGCCGGGATGGTGACATCGCCAGACTTGAGGGAGATCGCAGGCTCGTGGGCCGTGCCGTCGTAGGTGAAGGTGGACGGCGTGAGGTCGCAGGTCACATCAGTTAGCTCCTTGCTCTTGACGGTCAGCATGCCGTAGGTGGCGGTGACCTCGTAGTTGGTGGCGAGGGTGCCTTCGTGGGCTGCGTAGGAGAATGTGTTCTCCACGCTGCCTACCTCGGTAATGGAAGCGAAGTCGGAGTAGTCGAATGACTCGCCAGCGATGACGCCGACGGCCGTTACGCTCTCTTTCTTGAGAGGCGTGCCGTCATAGACCTTCTCGCCGTCGGCGGAGGTGAGTGTGACCGCCTTGGGGCTGATGGTGAAGGTGAAGTCCCTGGTCGGGACGGTGTAGTTGCCGCCGTCGACATTCGTGACGGTTACCTTGCCCGTGCCGGCGTTGGTGTTGTCGGAGTAGGTGACGCTGTACTCGGAAGCCGGGATGGTGACATCGCCAGACTTGAGGGTGACCGCAGGCTCGTGGGCCGTGCCGTCGTAGGTGAAGGTGGACGGCGTGAGGTCGCAGGTCACGTCGGTAAGCTCCTTGCTCTTGACTGTCAGCATGCCGTAGGTGGCGGTGACATCGTAGTTGGAGGCGAGGGTGCCTTCGTGGGCTGCGTAGGAGAAGGTGTTGTCCACGCTGCCTACCTCCGTAATGGAAGCGAAGTCGGAGTAGTCGAATGACTCGCCAGCGATGACGCCGACGGCCGTTACGCTCTCTTTCTTGAGAGGCGTGCCGTCATAGACCTTCTCGCCGTCGGCGGAGGTGAGTGTGACCGCCTTGGGGCTGATGGTGAAGGTGAAGTCCCTGGTCGGGACGGTGTAGTTGCCGCCGTCGACATTCGTGACGGTTACCTTGCCCGTGCCGGCGTTGGTGTTGTCGGAGTAGGTGACGCTGTACTCGGAAGCCGGGATGGTGACATCGCCAGACTTGAGGGTGACCGCAGGCTCGTGGGCCGTGCCGTCGTAGGTGAAGGTGGACGGCGTGAGGTCGCAGGTCACGTCGGTAAGCTCCTTACTCTTGACGGTGAGGGTGCCGTAGGTGGGAACGATGTAGTAGTTATCCGCATTGGTGCCTGCCTTTGCCGTATAGGTAAAGGTATTGTCAGAAGAACCTACCTCGGTTTGAGAACCAGTGTAGTTGAAGTCGAAGCCTTCGCCATCGACAAACATGTCACCACCAATGGTAACAGATTCCTCGGTTAGAGCAGAACCGTCATAAACCTTAGAGGCAGAACCAGAGAGGGCAGTGATGTAACGACGGTTGATGGTGTAATAACCAGACTCTACATCATTGAAAGTGTAGTTCTTGCCATTAGAGATTACAGAAACCTCAATAAGGCCGACATTCTTGATGTCGTTCTCGTGAGCAGAATTTGAATTCTTGTACTGAGCCGTGTATTCAGATGCCGGGATGCGGTTGTCATCCTCATCGACAACGTAGAAATCGGCGAACTGATCTTGCCCGTTGTACTTAAACTGCGGATCAGCGGGATCGAGAACGACACGGACATTAATCTTCTTGGCGACAATCTTCCAAGCATGGGAAGCGTCGACAGGAAGCTTATAGTTAGAGTTGCTAAGGGCGGTTGCCGTTGCTGTGTAGCTGCCGACCTCGGTCGCGGAGTTGTTGGAGTAGCTTGTTACCGTGCAGACATCGCCACTTACGAGGCTGGTCACATTGGCAGAAACAGACTGCTCAGAACCGTTGTAGGTAAGCTCGATTGCAGACCAAGAGAGGGTTACCTCCTTAGGTGTGATATTGACAGTCTTTGTATCATCGGTCGCAATGACGTAGTTGGCAGCGGCAGAACCATTTATGGTGTAGACGATGGTAACTGCCTTGTTGTCAGCAGCATCGGCAGAGGTTACCGTAGCAGTAGCGGAGACGGAAACATTACCGGCGTCGACAGGCATAATGCCATTGACCGTACCGACAGCTACGGAAACGTTCTTTGTTCCGTCATAGACACGATCGAGGACTGTGGAACCTGTGACGGTAAGCGTCGCAGCCGTGATATTGAAGGTCTCGCTCTTGTCTACGAAGCTGTAATTGCTTGTCGCTCTTGGCTTAACGGTTACTGTTGCCGTGCCGACATTGACATTGTTCGAGAAAGAGAGCTCATACTGGTCGGCAGAGACAACCTCACCTTCAATCTTGACAGAGAAAGCAGGCTCTTGCGCCTCGCCATTATAGACTACGTCGCTTGTAAGAATATCTATCTTGCCTGCGTCGAGAACCTTGGCGTTGACGGTGAGAGTGCCATCGGTCGTCGTGATCTCGTAGTTGGAATCCTTGGTGTTTGCATTGAGGGTGTAGGCGAACGTGTTGGCAGAGGAGCCTACGTTGGTCTGAGAACCAGAGAAAATGTAGGTTGCGCCCTCTCCCGTGACGAAGCCATCACCAGAGACAATGACATCCTCGCTTGTCAGAGGCGAGCCGTCATATGTCTTTGTGGCATCGGCGGAAGAGATCTTCACCTTTCGCTTAGCGATTGTATATGTAGCGGGCAATATGCCGGTGAAGACGTAGTTGAACGTCTTGGGGGTAATTTGAACCTCGATGTCACCAGCATTAGTTAAGTCGGTCGTAGAGTAGAAAGGAGCGTACTGATCGGCAGCAATCTCATTGCCCTCGACATCGAAAGCCTTGCACGAGATGACGTGAGCCGCTCCATTGTAGAGGGCGGTCGTCTTATCGAGAACGATGTAGACGGCTGTCTCCCTGGCTGTTACCTCGAGCCAGCCATAGATTTCGGTGATGTCGTAGTTGGAGGCTAAGGTACCAGCAGAAAGGGTATAAAGGAACTTGTTCGCTGAACCACCACAATCAGTCTGAGAACCATCGACCACGTATGTAGCACCTTCACCTTCTACGAAACCATCGCCACCGACGTAGACATTGCTGTTGGTAAGCGGAGTGCCATCGTAAATTTTAGAGTCAGAAGCAGCAGTGAGGGTCACGCTGCGCTTCTTGATGGTGTAGGTTGCAGACTTAACGCTATTGAAAGTGAAGTTTTTGCCATTCGAAATTACTCTTACATACTTGGGACCGGCATTGATGAGGTCGTCATTGGTAGTGTAGGTTTCAGTATACTCCTCAGCGTCAATGACATTGCCATCGGCATCGGTTACGGTAACGTTCGTGGGCTTATGAATTTTGCCGTCATAGACGAAGTCGTCGTCGGAGAGGGAGATAGTAACGTCGATGGACTTCGCGGTAACGAAGAGCCTGCCGACCTTCTTGATGATAGTATAGTTGGCAGCGTTTGTACCAGAGATGAGAGAGTAGGAGAATACGTTGTCGGAAGCGCCTACCTCAGTTTGCGTACCGGTCACAGAGAACGTAGCTCCCTCGCCAGTAGCGAAGCCGTCGCCAGAGATGGCTACATGGTCATCGGTAAGCGCGGTACCATCGTAAACCTTGGAGGCAGTAGCGGAAGTGAGAGTCACGTTGCGCTTGGTGATCTCGTACTTCGCCGACGGGGTGTTGGAGAACTGGTAGTTTATGCCGTTAGAGGAGACGGTAACGGTCTTCTGGCCAACATTCTTCAGGTCGGTTGCGGGAGTGTAGGTTACGGTGTACTCGGAGGTGGGGATGACATTGCCGTCGGCATCGGTAACCTTGACGGCAGGTGTGTAGTCGGTGCCGTCGTATGTGTGCTCAACATCATCGGTTATCGTGACTTTGGCGACCACGGACTTCTTGACGATCGTCCAGTCGTGGCTTGCGCCAGAGGCTATGGAGTAGTTGCTGTTGCCGAGGTCGGAGACGGTGGCGTTATATGTGCCAGCCTCGTTTGCCGTCGTGACGCTGCCTGCGGCATAGGTGAACGTGAAGGCTTCTTCCGCTTTGACAGGGTTGCCTACGGACGGGGTGACGGTCTTGGCGTTGCCGTCGTAGGTGAAGGAGTCGTTGTCCCATACGATGTTTGCGGCCGCCTTGTTAATCTTGAAAGTCAGGACGGCGGTGGTGATGTCGAAGTTGCCACCCTCGACGTTCTTGATGGTGACGTTCAGCTCATCGTCGCTCGCATTTACACAGTCGGTTGGATACTCGACAGTGTACTCGGTGGAGGGCACGGTGAGGGAGCCGACCTTGACGGAGACTGCGGGATGGTGGACTGTTGCATCGTAGGTGAAGACGGTCACGTCGAGCGTAGCGGACTGAGTGCCAACAGCTTTGGTGACCTCGAGAGTGCCAGCTTTAGTGGTGATGTCGTAGTTGGAGGCCTTAGTGTTGGTCTTGAGGGTGTAGGTGAAGTCGTTGTCGACAGAGCCTACGTTGGTGATGGTGCCTGTGACGTTGAAGGATGCGACACCCTCGCCAGTAGCGAAGCCCTCGTCAGAGACGGAGACATTGCTGTTGGTAAGCGGAGTGCCATCGTAAGTTTTAGAGTCAGAAGCAGAGGTGAGGGTCACGCTGCGCTTCTTGATCTCGTACTTCGCCGACGGGGTGTTGGAGAACTGGTAGTTTATGCCGTTAGAGGAGACGGTAACGGTCTTCTGGCCAACATTCTTCAGGTCGGTTGCGGGAGTGTAGGTTACGGTGTACTCGGAGGTGGGGATGACATTGCCGTCGGCATCGGTAACCTTGACGGCAGGTGTGTAGTCGGTGCCGTCGTATGTGTGCTCAACATCATCGGTTATCGTGACTTTGGCGACCACGGACTTCTTGACGATCGTCCAGTCGTGGCTTGCGCCAGAGGCTATGGAGTAGTTGCTGTTGCCGAGGTCGGAGACGGTGGCGTTATATGTGCCAGCCTCGTTTGCCGTCGTGACGCTGCCTGCGGCATAGGTGAACGTGAAGGCTTCTTCCGCTTTGACAGGGTTGCCTACGGACGGGGTGACGGTCTTGGCGTTGCCGTCGTAGGTGAAGGAGTCGTTGTCCCATACGATGTTTGCGGCCGCCTTGTTAATCTTGAAAGTCAGGACGGCGGTGGTGATGTCGAAGTTGCCACCCTCGACGTTCTTGATGGTGACGTTCAGCTCATCGTCGCTCGCATTTACACAGTCGGTTGGATACTCGACAGTGTACTCGGTGGAGGGCACGGTGAGGGAGCCGACCTTGACGGAGACTGCGGGATGGTGGACTGTTGCATCGTAGGTGAAGACGGTCACGTCGAGCGTAGCGGACTGAGTGCCAACAGCTTTGGTGACCTCGAGAGTGCCAGCTTTAGTGGTGATGTCGTAGTTGGAGGCCTTAGTGTTGGTCTTGAGGGTGTAGGTGAAGTCGTTGTCGACAGAGCCTACGTTGGTGATGGTACCTGTGACGTTGAAGGACGCGACACCCTCGCCAGTAGCGAAGCCCTCGCCAGAGACGGAGACCTTGCTGTTGGTGAGCGCGGTGCCGTCATAGGACTTGGAGTCCGTGGCGGAAGTGAGGGTCACGTTGCGCTTCTTGATGGTGTAGGTAGCCGTCGCCTCGGCGAAAGAGTAGTTGACATCATTGGAGACGACGGTCACGGTATAGGTGTCGGCATCCTTGAGAGTGCCGGACCATGTGGCTGTATACTCGGAGAGGGCGATGACGTTATCGTCGGCATCGGTAACTGTTACTATCGGGGTGTGGGTGGTGCCATCATAGGCGGCCTCGGCAGGAGAGACCGTGACAGTAGCAGTGATAGACTTCTTTTGGATTGTCCATGTAAGCTCCTGAGTAGCAGGAGAAAGGACGTAGTTGGAATTGCTTACGCCTGTGACAGTATAGGTATAAGAGTCGGCATCGGTAGCAGAGAGGGTACCCTTACCGACAGGATTGCAAACGTCGGAGCCATAAATCGGCGAGAGCTTGACGCTCACGGACTTAGACTTGCCGTCGTAGGTGAATTCGGAAACGCCATCCCACTCGGCAGTGAGCGCACCTTTCTTGATAACCCAATCGAAGGTGGTTACAGACGCGGCGTCGAACTCGTAGTTGTCGGCATCGGAAAGAGTAGCCTTAGCCTGGTAGGAGCCGGCATTTGTCTTGGCGGCATTGGAGAGCACGGGCGAGCATGGGTAGCCAGCCGCCGCGGTAGCTATCGTAGCTGAGACAGACTTCTCGGTAGCGTCATAGGTATACTCGGTATCGCCGACCCATGTGAGAGATATAGGCTTCTTCTTTATGGTATAGACCTTGTCGACGTCGAAAGAGTAGTTGCTTGCGTCCAGAGACTTGATATTGAACGACTTGTCGCCAGCCGTTGTTGTCTCAGTAGGCCAAGTGATCTCGAAGTCTGTGCCTTCGAGGAGAGTCTCGCCGCCCTCGGCGGTCATGACAACGACATCGGTCGGTTTTTGGGCTTTACCGTTGAAAGTGAAGTCGTTAGAGTATGTTACGTATGGATCTATCTCCGCTTTGTTGATCTTCCATGTAAGAGAGGTCGTAGCGGCGTCGAGCGTATAGTTTATACTGTTAATGGAGACGGAGGCCGAGTAGCTTGGGACATCGGCATTGTTGGCAGCGGTCGCTGACGTCTTGCCAGAATATATTATGTCGTCGCTTTCGATCACATCGGCGCCTTGGAGACCTGTGAACTCCTTGACAGCCACACGCTTAACAGTGCCGTCGTAGGTGAATGGGGCAGTATAGTCCCAAACGACTTGAAGCTCAGCGGTGTTTATGATGAAAGTAACGGACTTCTCAGCGAGATTGTAGTTGCCGTCGGCAGCGTCTGTTATAGTGACAGTTGGCGCAGTCGTGGAGGCATTGACATTCTGATAGTAGGCGACAATATATTCGGAGGAGGGGATAGTAACCTTCTCGCCGTCGACAGTAGCCGTGATTGTCACCTTGGGCTCTTTAGCAGTAGCGTCGTAGGTGAACTCTTTTTGAGCGAGAGTTATGGTATAGTCGTCGAGGTCGAGAGTCTCGATATACCAATAAGTGCCGTTGCCCTTGGGGAGTTTGTAGTTAGCGTTGCTGAGAGTGAGGGCTTTAGCGAAGTAGGTGCCGACATCGGTCTTGACGTTATCCTCGTAGGAGGAGACCTTTACGACGTCACCGTCGATGACGTTGGAGAGGGTGGCCTTGACGGACTGCTCGCGAGCGTTGTAGATGAAGGAGGTGGTACCCCAATCGAGTTTGACCTCGCGCTGCGCGATGGTGAAATGACCAGTGTAATCGGGGATGGAGTAATTTTTGTTTACGCCCTTATCCTTGATGACGATGGTGGCCGTTCCAGCGTTGACGTTATCGGAGAAAGTGACGTCGTAGGCAGAAGGGGTGACGACCTTTCCGTCGACGATAAGTTTTATTGTCGGAGTCTGTGGCTTACCATTATATGTACAGTTGGGCGCACTGATCTCAATTTCAGAGAGATCGACCACACGCTTTGTGACGGTGAGGGTACCCGACTTAGTGATGACATTATAGTTGCTGAGGTCGGTATTGTCTTTCGCCTCGCAGGTGAAGTCGTTTGGTTTAGAACCGACCTCGATGATGTAGGCGAAGTTATCGCAAACAACACCCTCGTCGCCAATGAAGCCATTGCCATCGGCTACGGAAGTGAAGGCCGTTGTGGTTACAGACTTTGCCTCGAGCGGCTCCTTATTGTAAACACGCGTCTTGCTGTCGGACGTGATGGTGACGTTACGCTTGTTGATGGTAAAGGAGACTGTTTGGACAATATTGTCCTTGTCGGCAAAAGCTGCATTCTGATCACGCGGCGAATATGCCAGCTTGAGAGTGTGGCTGCCAGCGGGGAGGATGTCGGTAAGTTGGTAAGGGATGCCATCCTCGGAGAAAGTCCAAGGGCCTTTGGATGTTATGTCAGTTTTTGATGTAGAATTATTAGGAGTATAATACGCATGGTATGTGATGAGATCGGCAATCGTGGAACCATAATAGCCATCGACAGCAGAGGCGTCAGTTGTCACCTCACCATATGTGCCACTACAATTCACATTTACCTCAAGGTTGATAGTCCAGTCAAGCCCCTCGCTGTCAGTGAAACTGACTGTTAGAACGTAGGGTATGTATTCATTTCTCGTCCCCGCCGTCGTGTAATTCCAGACGAAGTAGAGCTGACCATCGAAGAAAGCAAAATGGTTGTCAACTTGCGCACCATTCTTCTTAGCGACGATCTTGATATCTTGAGGGATTGCGACATCCTCATCCAAGATAAGCGCCGTTCGAACAGCATCGTAGCGCGTTGCCGCATCTCTATCAGTGCATTGCGGCACACCTAACCACAAAGGGGCATCGTGCTTAAAGTAGGGCGTTGCGATCTTGCTGACATTGACGGTGACAGCTTCGGACGTCTTGACGCTGCCGTCGTAGGCGGAGACGTTGATATGGTAGGTGGCGTCTTCCTTGAGAGGGCCTCCGACATAGTAGAGGGTTGTGTCGTTGCCGGAATAGTCGAAGCGGAACTTGGAGGCGTCGGTGCCAGAGAGTGAGAGGGTAAGAGGATCGTTATCTCGGTCGAAGATGAGGATAGGAATCTTTACGGGATTCTTGCGTCCCTTGATATTGAACGTTGTAGGCTCAATATCGGGAGCGTAGTTCAAGCCATATGATATGTTGACATTGGCTTCCGCGGGCTGGGCTTCGGGGTCTGGACATTTGGCGGAAGTGTCCGCAGTATACTCCTCTTCCACCTCGTAGGTTATGCTGAAACCAGAAGACTCGGCGAAGAGATTCGTCGCGATGAAAGTGAGCGTACCATCCTTGGCGACGGTTATGGAGCCGACGGTATAGTATGCATCGCGGCTACCCTCATTGACGCTTGCGGTCTCGCCGGCTTGGTACTCATCGCCGTCGACCCAGAAACGGCTGACTTTGAGAGGGTCGCCATCGGGATCGACATCATTGTCGAGGACGTTGCCAACAAGGGTCTGACTTTCGATGAGGGAGTAGCTATCGTCGTTTGCGACTGGGGAGTTGTTGGTTATGAAAGTCTGTGTTGGGAGATCTTGGAAGTTGTTGTTGGTTACACCTTCGTACTCCTCGATTGGGTCGGTAGGGTCGTCAGCGTTATTGGCATCCGACTCGAAGAGGCCGGCAGGGTGCATGACGTAGGCCTTGACGGATATGGTCTTATGGGCGACAGCGGAAGAGAAAGAGCCGACGACAGTGAACGTTGCAGTCTTGCCGTTCTTGACGAAAATGGTGCCGTCGGAGGGGGACAAGACGTAGGCGTCGGAAGCTGCGGCAGTTGTTGTTATGGAAGAGATGGTGAAGCCGTCGAGCCTGTTGCCGTCGGCATCGTAGGTGATGAGTCCGAGCTTCGCACCCTTGGCGTCGGCTATGGTATTTGTGCTTGCAACGTTTTGGACTTCAAGGGAGTAAGAAACATCGTCGCCTATGGCTGCGCATTCCGTACCACCCGTCGCAGCTGTGAGGGCGATGTCGAGTTTCTCTTCTCTGAGGGTCACTGTCTTGCTCGCCGTTGTGGATTGAAAAGCCCAAGTGTCGATTGCAACATCTTCGCCACGTTTGTCAGAGAGAGAGTAGGTAGTCGCCCCCCTCTTATAACTAAAAGTCTTACCCCAAGCGTGGTTAGGAGATTCTGCACCGCTCGTTTTTTCCACTGCCGCATCGCCCTTTTCGGCAGCCAAGGCGGTACTTGCTACTCCTCTACTATAACTGGTAGTGGTGTTCTTGACATCAGTATCATCCCAGTATATTGTTTTAGTGAGATTATTAGAGGCCGTCGCATCCTTGATGTTGATGCTTAAGCCACCGACATTGCGAGCCACATCGTAGAGAGGGAAGTGGAACTCAGAGAAGATGAAAGAACCAGAGGCGGTGAGTTTTTGACCTGTGGGGACAGAATTACCTTTGCCGTCCTTCCCATCCCACTCGACGACATTGTCGCCATCGAAGAAATAGCCTGTAAGTGTGCGAGAGCTGTATCTGCTGCTATTGAATTTGAGCTGAATGGAATAGATACCCTGCATTGGGGCAGTGAAAACGATATTGGATCCCTTTTCGCTCGAGCCGCCCTCGGTGCCACCCTTGCCGACGACATTGAAATTGGTGATCTTGGGGTCGGAATCTACGTTCTCCTTGCGGAGCCAAGTTTTGGATATGGAGGAGCCGTAGACGCACTTTGTGGCTACTGTGGGGAGGTCGGAAGATGGCTTGTTGAAGAAGATCTTGTATGTTACATCCTCGTAGACGTCGACCTTCTTACCGTCGGCATCGGTTTTCTGCGATACGACATCGGTGGTGCGGGGATCGTGTGTCGTGAGGCTTGACGCGCTCTTGTAGGAGGGCATGCCGTCGCTGATTATGCCCTTGTTGTTGGCGAAGAGCGAGATGTTGTCGCCGCACATGCCATTGGGCGTGAAGACAGCCACACTTCCGTTATGGTTGAGGACATAGAGGGTTCCGTACCAACGGGAAGTGGTCTGTTTGGGACCCCAAGCGGCGAGGTTGAGTACGTTGGTGTACATACGTCCCTCGATGACGTTCATGTCGGAGGCATCGGTGACGGTAATGTCGAACGCGGAGATGAAGACATTACTGACGTTGGCACCATTATAGTTGTCGCCCTTGCGGATATCGTAGGTCTTACCAGTGCCTGGGGTGTTGATCTCCTCGTTCTCCACCCATACGTTTGTATGCCACGACTCTTGGTAATTTATGGTGTTGCCCCACGAGTTTACACTCGTCATCGACGGATTTACGAGCGTCGAGTGGGGAGAGTTGAAGTCATATATATTTTCAACCTCGCCATATGGCACATCGGTCTGGATGTCGTCCTTGCCGTGGAACTCGACCTCCCATATGCCCTCGGTTGCCGCCGTGACATCTATTTTGTAGGCATCGTAACCGCCATTGAAAGCTCCATAGTTAGGGCCCTCAACCTCTTGGTCTCGGTTGGCTATATAACCGCCCTCGGAGTTGTTGGCGATAGTACCCGACTCGCCATTAGGAGCACGCCACACGATGCTGCCTGTGCAGTCCGCCGTCGTTGCAGAGTTGAGGGCGGAGGAAGCGAAGCGAAGATGCTCGCCCGCCTTGGCATATACGCGGAATGTGCCGCGCGTGGAGAAAGGCCTGTCGACAGCCGAGGATGCGGAGACAAGCATCGCACGGCATCGCCAATCGAGGTCGCCTGAATTAAGACCATACGTCGCCTGGTAGCTCTGCGGGTACAAATCCTTTGACCCCTCTGCCATGGCTGGCGAGAAGTGGAGCGTCAGAACGACGGCTATAAGAATTCTTGAAATGAAACGAGCTGCCTTAGTATGGTAGTCGGCTAAAAACTGGTACTTGTTCGTCATGTATTGTGGCGTATTATGACACATGCAAAGATAGCGCGTTAGACACGCAGGGGAAGGACACATATCGTGCAGAAGGTTGAATATGTTGTCAGATGGGGGGTAAATAAACACGCATAGTTTTTAAAAGTGTTCACTACGGCGCACACACCATCTTGCCAACTTTAACGCACGGCAAGCGATAAAGTTGCAAAAAGCATGCCGTTGGCGCAAATGTTCTTTGACATTTGCGCCAACGGCATTAATGGCATTATTGGTATGCAGCCCGCCTTATTTGAAAAGCTCGGTTGCGAAAGCTTCGAGATCGGCGTATTGGGCTTCGAACTCAGACTCGAGCTCCTTGCGGTCGCCACGAGTACAGCAGTTGAGAATCTCGTAGAAGATGGCCATCGTGCGACGGACGCCGTCGAAAGAGCCTGCGAGCTTCTCGGGATCGAGACTGAGGTAGTAGTTGAGCTCTTGCCAGTTGTCGAGAGCGTACTCACGGAGGATCTGGTCTCCCTTGGCGAGACACGAGTCACCCCCGGCGCGGTAGTAGTCGTCGGCCATGGCGATACTGAAGTAGTTGTGGGGGACGGCACGCGACGGAACCTCGAACTGGATCTTGTCGAGCACCTCGATGGCGCGCTGGCGTTTGAGAGTAGAGTCTTTTGCGCTCGCATTGGCCTCGTCAAGGAGAGCCGTTGCGAGTCGCGTCAGGTGGAGGCGGAGGTTGGAACCCATGCGGGACTTGTTCTCGTCGAGGTAAAGCCCTGGGGCGTTGTAGAATCCCCACCGGAACTTGTGCATGACGTTGTCATACATCCTGTCGGTGTCGACGGTTCCGCTCATGCCCTGCTTGTCGGTCTTGCCGTAGACAGGCGCGATGCGCTGCGCGAGGCCTTCGAGCTGGAAATAGTTGTCGAGACCGCAATAGTTCTCACGGCCGACGGTTACGGCATAGTAGAGAGGTCGCGTCCACTTGCTGGTGGCGAGCATATCGAGAACCATGAGCTGGTTCTTGAGAATGTAGTTGCCAGAGATCTTGAACTCCATCCTTGGGACGATCTTCGAGGCGTTGGCCCTCGTGACGGTGCCAGAGGCGATGACGGCGGCGGAATCGACGGGGAGAGCGAACTTGTGTCCCGGGATGTAGCAAATGCGCCCGGAGGTTTGTGGGAGCGACTTGGTTCGGGGGTCGTCGGAACGCACGAAATTGATGACGTCATTGAGGTTCATGGCGTCTTTGCTGATGTCTACAAGATAGATGACATCGCGGTCGTGGGTGTACTGGTCGTGCGTGAAGCTGATGGGGACGGGGTCGCTGTCATATGCCTTGCGCTTCATCTGGTCGCAATACCACTCCGTCTGGAGGTAGGAGAGGTTGCAGATGCGGACGTCGGGTCGGCATCCCTCGACCTCCTGGGCGTACCAGAGCGGGAAGGTGTCGTTGTCGCCATTGGTGAAGATGACAGCGTTCTCGTCACATGAATTGAGGTAGTTGTAGGCGATGTCTCGCGCTATGGTGCAGCCAGAGCGATCGTGGTCGTCCCAGTTCTGCTGCGCCATGACGCCAGGAACGGCAATGAGGCAGACGACGGAGGCGACGACAGTGGCTGCCATGCGTGGCATACGGATCTTGGCGAGCCAGTCAATCACCTGAATGACGCCGAGGCCGATCCAGATGGCGAAAGCGTAGAAGGAGCCGGCGTAGGCGTAGTCGCGCTCGCGCGGCTGGAGGGGCGTCTGGTTCAGGTAGAGAACGATGGCGAGACCCGTCATGAAGAAGAGCAGCATGACGATCCAGAAGTCGCGCTTATGGCGGCCAGCATGGAAGAAGAGACCTGCGAGGCCAAGAAGGAGCGGGAGCATGAAGTAGGTGTTGTGCCCCTTGTTATTCTTGAGGGTGTCTGGCATGAGGGACTGGTCGCCGAGCATCCAGTTGTCGATGACGGGGATGCCCGTAATCCAGTTGCCGTGGGTCAGCTCGCCATGACCTTGGATGTCGTTCTGCCTGCCGCTGAAATTCCATAGGAAGTAGCGTAGGTACATGAAGTTGACCTGATAGGCGAAGAAGAAACGGAGGTTCTCGCCGAAGGTAGGTATGGTGACCGTGGAGCGGTTGCCGTCCTCGTCGATGACGGAGACTTGCTTGCCCTTGAAGTGAGACCAAGACTTGTATTGCTCGATGTGGCTCTGCTGGGAGCTGTACATGCGCGGGAAGAGGACGGAAGCCTGGTACTTGTAGACGGGCTTGTGCTCAACCTCGACATACTTACCGTCTTTGACCATGTAGACAGGCTCGCCCTCAAGCTTGGAGGAAGCCGCGCGGTCGAGAGGCGACGCGAACGTCTGCCCGAAGAAGAGGGGTCGGTCGCCGTATTGCTCGCGGTTGAGGTAGTCGATGAGCGCGAAGACGTTGTCGGGGCTGTTCTGGTCCATGGTGGGGTCGGCGGCAGAGCGGATGACAACCATCGCGAAAGAGGAGTAGCCAAGGACGATGACGGCGATGGCGGCTACGACGGTATTGGCCAGAACCTTGCCTCGGCGGAAGGTGAAGATGATTGCCCAGATGAGACCGGCTATGAGCAGGAGCATCCAGAAGATGGCGCCACTGTTGAGACCCAATCCGAGGCTGTTGACGAAGAAGAGGTCAAAGTAGCCGGCAATCTTGACGAGACCGGGGATGATGCCGTAGAGGATGAATCCCAAGGCGACGCATGAGATGGCGAGCGCGATGAACGCGCCCTTAGTCGTAGGCTCGAACTTGCGGAAATAATAGACCAGTCCGATGGCGGGGATGCAAAGGAGGTTGAGCAGGTGGACGCCGATGGAGAGACCCATGAGATAGGCGATGAGGATAATCCATCGGTTGGCGTGAGGCTCGTCGGCGACATTCTCCCACTTGAGGATGCACCAGAAGACGATAGCCGTGAAGAAAGACGACATGCCATAGACCTCGCCCTCGACGGCAGAGAACCAGAAAGTGTCGGAGAAAGTGTAGGCGAGAGCGCCAACGAGACCTGCGCCCATGACAGCCCACGTGCGCCACTGCTCAGGCTCGCCGTCTGCCGAAGCCTCCTGCCCGTCGATGAGGATCTTGCGCGCGAGGTGGGTAATCGTCCAGAAGAGGAAGAGGATGGTGAACGCGCTCGCGAGAGCAGACATGATGTTTATGGACTTGGCGACGAGCGTGACATCTGGGGCGGCGATGGCGAACATCCTCGCGATGATCATGAAGAGCGGCGCTCCGGGAGGGTGCCCAACGAGAAGTTTGTCGGCTGTGGAGATAAACTCGCCACAATCCCAGAAACTTGCCGACGCCTCGGTCGTCAAGATGTAGGTGATGGCGGAGACGAGGAACGCCAGCCATCCCATAAGATTGTTGATAAGGTTGTAACGCTTCATTGGTATGGTAAAGGCGCAACGGACCGTCGGGTCACGTCACGTGATATACAACAACGCGCCGAAGAAAACGGCTGTCGCGAATTTAGGGTTAATTTCTTTCTAAAGAAGTGTGGTTGTCGGGGAAAGTGCCGCCACGTCCCACGCGGCGTGAAAAAAGAGTGGGCAAACGTGAGAATCATTATCTTTGCGACAAAAGAACACAAAGAGACACAAAAACATGAACATTCTGCTGATTGGCGGCGGCGGCCGCGAGAGTGCAATAGCATGGAAACTGAAACAGAGCCCTCGCCTGAGCAACCTCTACATCGCGCCCGGCAACGGCGGCACAGCCTCTCTCGGGCAGAACGTGGCCCTCGACCCTAACGACCACGCCAAGGTGTGCGACTTCATCGTAGCCAATGGCGTCGACATGGTTGTAGTAGGCCCCGAAGAGCCGCTCGTCAAGGGACTCCACGACGCCATCCTTGCCGACCAGCGCACGAAGAGCATCCCCGTGATAGGCCCGCAGTCAAAGGGCGCGGCACTTGAGGGGAGCAAAGATTTCGCCAAGGCGTTCATGACTCGCCATAACATCCCAACAGCACGATATAAGAGTTTCACGGCATCCGACATCGCCGATGGCGAGAAATTCCTTGAAGAGCTCCGCCCGCCCTACGTCCTCAAAGCCGACGGACTGGCGGCTGGCAAAGGCGTGCTGATAATCAACGATTTGAGTGAAGCCAAGAGAGAGTTGCGCGCCATGTTGGACGGAATGTTCGGACAAGCGTCGTCGACTGTCGTCATCGAGGAGTTCCTTAGCGGCGTCGAGCTTTCGGTCTTCGTCTTGACCGACGGCGAGGGCTACGTCATCCTCCCCGAGGCGAAAGACTACAAGCGCATCGGCGACAACGACGAGGGGCCCAACACAGGCGGCATGGGCGCCGTATCGCCCGTCCCGTTCGCCGACGCCGACTTTATGCACAAAGTCGAGGAGCGCATCGTACGCCCGACCGTCGAGGGGCTGAAAAAAGACGGCATCCCCTACAAAGGCTTCATCTTCCTTGGCCTGATGAATTGCGACGGCGAGCCTATGGTCATCGAATATAACGTCCGCATGGGCGACCCCGAGACCGAAGTCGTCATGCCGCGCCTGAAGACAGACCTTGTCGACCTGCTGGAGGCTACGGCCAATGGCACGCTCAGCAAGATGAAGGCGGAGGCCGACCCTCGCACATGCACCACCGTCATGATGGTGTCGGGCGGATATCCCGGCTCGTACGAGAAAGGCAAGCTCATGAAGGGACTTGCCGACGTCGACAGCAACAGCATAGCCTTCCACGCCGGCACGAAAGAGGACGGCAAGGGCGGCATCGTCACCAGTGGCGGACGCGTCATAGCCGTCAGCTCGCTTGGCGACAGCATCGAGGACGCCATCGGCAAGAGCTACGCCAACGTCGCCAAGATCAGTTTCGAAGGCGCGTTCTACCGTAAGGACATAGGTCAAGACATGATAAGGATCCGCGACGCACGGAAGTAATGTACAGACTATTCTCGCGCAACACGCCATTGGCCTACGCCGCCATGCTGCTGATCCTCATAGGATTGCGCGGGCGCATGATATATGACCCGGCGCGGTTTGTCGTGGCAGACACGCCCGACCTCTTCTCGCCGCTATGGACAGCCGTCATGGGGCACATCGTGCCGGGCAGCACGCTGTCTCTGGTGATGGTCATAGCGGTGACTTTTCTCTGCGCACTGATTGTCAACAACATAGTAAACCGATATAGCCTGACCCAAGAGCGAGGAGCCTTGGGCGGGCTTTTTTTCATAATCCTGTGCGGAGGATTCAGGCTTAGCCTGACCTTCCAGCCGTGCGTCTTGTTCACGTTGGCCCTCATCTGGGGCGTCGACCGCCTCTTCTCGGCGACCAACAAGACGAGACCCTACGCCAGCGTGGCCTGGGGCTTCGGCATTGTCAGCATCGGTTGCCTATTTTGGGCCAAGGGCTTGTGCTTCCTGCCGTTCCTGCTGATCTTGATGTCGCTCTTGCGCATTGGAGGCGGGCGGTCGTACACGGCTGCTTTTGTCGGCGTGGCGGGCGTGGCGGCTGTGGCATTGACGTTTGCGCTATTGACCGACAGCCCGTTGGAGGTATGGCGCGCATACGTGCGGTCGGGCCTTGCCACGCAGCCGTATTGGCGTCTGGGTCCCGTGTCGATAACATACCTCGTCATAGAGCTTGGCATCACGCTATTTGCCGTATTGTCGTCGCAGAGGCACCTGCTGGAGATGAGCATCACGGCAAGTCGCAAGGTGAGGGCTGCGGAGTGGATGTTGTTCTACACCATCTTGCTAATCCTTCTGCCTGGTTTCTCTTGCGAGATACAGATACTCGTGGCCATCGGGGCTTCGATGTTGCTGCCCCGTTTCGTCAATGGCATCCGCAATGACAAGGTGCGCGAGGCAATTCCTCTGGTCATGACCGCCGCGGCGGCATGGTTGATATACATATGAAAAGTTGGGTCATTCAGCCACCGACATTCTTGCGTCGGTTCTTTCCCCATTCATTCTGGCGAGACAAGAACCATCAGGCAAAGAGGGTATACATCTCATTTGACGACGGGCCCGTTCCCGAGCAGACGCCTTGGGTGCTGGACCTATTGGACAAGTATGGAGCGAAAGGGACGTTCTTTTGCGTTGGCGACAACGTGAGGAAGCACCATGAGATTTACGAGGAGGTGCTGCGTCGCGGACACAAGGTCGGCAACCACACGTACAACCATCTGCCGCTATTCCGCGCAGGATGGAAGACATTCTCGGAGAACATCGACAAATGCGACGATGTCGAGGGTCACAAGGCAAGGCTGTTCCGTGCGCCGCATGGACACATAACGCCTTGGCACGCATGGCGGCTGACCCATAGAGACCGATTTGACCGCATTGTCTTCTGGGACGTGATGCCAAAAGATTACGATAACAGGCTCACGAAAGAGGAAGTCTTGGACAACGTCAAGAAATATGTGCGCCCAGGGTCGGTAATCGTCTTCCACGACTCGATAAAGGCAGGCGAGCGGATGCGTTACGCACTGGAAGGCACACTGGAGATGCTGACCCGTGAGGGCTACGAGTTTCCCGTCATCGGGGAAGATTGACACACCATACCCACACGATAAAGCAAGCCGCCCTGCGCAAGTCATGTTGCGCAGGGCGGCTCCGTTATATCATTCTTCCGCGAGAAGAGCCTCAGAGCTTCATCACGCAGCAGAGGTATGAAATCTTATAAATCCCGAGAATCAGCATGGATGGATGCTTGCCGAGGAGGTTGGACTCCATGCGTTCACGGAAAACTCTGAAGAAAGAGCCGCATAGCCCTGTCGCATGGATGGCGTCGAGCTTATAGTAGAGCGATAAGAGGCGCGACGAGCCGTTGAGCTTGTCGGCATGCATGTTGAGGCTCTGTATGGCTATGCGGACCTTAGAGAGGAAGCCCTCGGATGTGTCGGTGTCGTCGTGGTAGACGGGGTTGTCGATATGAAGGATGGAGAAGCCCGATTTCTTCAAGTCTGCCCCGAAAAGGGTATCCTCATGGCCGTAGCGGTCGAATGTCTCATCGAAACGGACAGAAGATGCCACATTGCGCGAGATGAGGAATGACGACGAGAGGAAAGCCGCATAGGTCCTCTTGTTCCTTGCGCTTGCCTTGCGCACCTCATGCGTCAGTCCATAGCGCAGTCGGAGCGGGTTGGCGACGGCTTCAGCGCCACGGCGGTAGTCGAGCCCACCGACAACGACGTCGGACTTGGAAGCCGCGTCGGCATAGACCTTCAGGAAATCCTCATGGACTGGGAAGACATCGGAATCGAGGAAGAGGAAGCTGTCGCCCCGCGCCTCGTCCATGAGGCGGTTGCGCGTTCGCGCGATGCCTACGTTGTTGGGCGAAACGATATAGCGGCAATGGTCCATGTCTTCGATGGACGCATTCTCGGCGAGTATGCCCATGTCCGTCGATCCGTCATCGACAACAACGATCTCGGCATCGATGCCGTAGTCGTCGATCTGGCGTGCCAGCTCGTCAACAAGCACGACACAATCGTGGTTGTATGTAGGGATCAGAACGGAAAGCATACTTCGGGGTAATGGGATACTAAATTAGTCATGATTAGGACATGGCTGCAGAAAAGAGAATTAATAAATCCTAAGGATGTTCAAAAAGCCCGACGTGCGAAGAAAAAAGGGCGTGGCATTATTTTTTTCTGCCAGAGGTCTTGCAAGTTCAGAATATGTTGCCTACTTTTGCATCGCAATCGGGAAGAAAAACACCGAGAGCCACATTCTCCAATAGCTCAGTTGGTTAGAGCATCTGACTGTTAATCAGAGGGTCATAGGTTCAAGTCCTATTTGGAGAGCGGGGAGAAAGACGTCTGGTAACCTTCGGGTTGCTGGGCGTCTATTTTTTATGTATGCCCGTCAACCATCAAGACAGGTCAAACCGTTGTTTGTCAACACATTGGCGGCACCAAGAGAGAGAAAAAAGCCCAGTCGCGTCACGAAAGACGCGGCTGGGCTTAACGCCAAATAGCAGCCCCAAACGGAAAGACAGGCACGCTATTCGTCATACCCTTCGGCATAGCGCATAAGGAAGCCGCCACGGAGTTGACAATTACCAGTGTTCCCGATCTGTGTGGGCTGAATATAGCAAAAAGGGCAGGCTCCTCATGAAGAGGAGCCTGCCCTTGGGAATGTCGCTTGTCCTGTTTTTTCACAGGGCAGCATTTTTTTTTTAGCCTATCGCACCTCAGTGTCGCAAATTGCCCATACGCTGGTGGGCGAAGACTGAAGCTGAGTGCGGACTCGGTCGAATCTGTCGAAATCGGAGCCTAAGAGATAGTGACCCACAGAGGCGCGGACCGACAAGCCCAAGGACTTCAAGACGGCCAGTGGCGAATCGTCAATCTCTGGGTACTCCACGACCTCGTAGTCTCCAAGATTAGCTACCATCCCAGCAGCAGCCTCGATTGCGTCATCAAGGCTGCCTATCTCGTCGACAAGACCATTTTCCACAGCGTCTGCGCCCATCCACACGCGTCCCTGACCGATGCTGTCGACAGCCTCATAGGACATGAGGCGACCATCGGACACGCGGGTAACGAAAGTCTTATACGTGCGCTCTATAGAGTTCATGAGAACAGCCTTCTCGCCATCGGTAAGAGCACGAATGCCTGTGACAATAGGAGCCTTGGAGCTGCCTACGACATCGAGATCGACACCGATGTTATCGGCCGCCTTCTCCACGTTTGGCACCATGCCGTAGACTCCGATAGAGCCGGTGAGGGTCGTAGGCTCGGCATAGATATAGTTGGCAGCGCAAGAGATATAGTAGCCGCCAGACGCGGCATAGCCGCCCATGCTGACGACGACGCTCTTCTGTTCACGAAGGAGCTTTACCTCGCGCCAGATGATGTCAGAAGCGAGAGCGGAGCCGCCAGGGGAGTTGACGCGGAGGACGACAGATGCCACGTTGTCGTCATTGCGCAATTTGCGGAGCGTTTTAGCGAGGTCGTCGGCATAGATATTCTCGTCGTCAGACTCTGACGAGCCGTCGAAGATCTGACCCTGCGCATAGACTACTGCTATCTTCTTGTCGCTGTTGTTGTAATCGGCTGTGATGAGGTCGTAGACATTCATGAAGTTAAGCTCGCTTACTTCGCAGTCGGCAAGAGCCGCCAGCTTCGCCTCGAACTGGTCATAGTAGAGTCCATCGTCGACAAGGCCGACTTGCTTAAGATCCTCGGCGCGGGTCGTGAGCGACTGGATGTTATCGACAAACTCGTCGATGCGCTCGGGGGCAACATTGCGCGACTCGGCGATGGAGTCGCGAACCTCAGCCCAAACGACGTCGACAATCCTCTTGCTCTGAGCCTTGTCATCGTCGCTCATGGAGGTGCGGAAGAAAGGCTCGACGGCACTCTTGTACCTGCCATGCTTGAGGACATCGAAGCCGACGCCTAACTTTTCGGCTATCCTCTTGAAATAGAGCTTGGAGACGATGGCGCCATACATCGCTACGGAGCCTTCGGGGCTGATGAATATGGAATCGCCCGCACTTGCCACATAAAGCAGCTTGTCGGAGCCAATGACCTCGTCATAGAAGTAGACGGGCTTGCCACTCTCCTCCTTAAATTTGGAAATCATGGCTCGCAGGGGGCGCATATTTGCTGCATTGACGTTTGCATCCGTTCCCTTCAGGTAGAGGGCTACGACATTGTCGTCAGATGCGGCTGTCTCAAGTTTCTTGGCGAGAGTATTGAGTCCATGAGTGCACTCGGCACCGCTCATGGCGTTGCGCACGCGGAAGGCAGGAGAGTCCATGTCCCTGTCGGTGATGGCCGAGGAGAGGTCAAGTGTGATGACCGTGTGAGGCTTTGACATCCCCACCGGCTCGCTCATTGATGACGCCGCAACTGCGGAAATGATCACAAGAGGCAACAACATCAACAAGATGGCTGCCAAGATGACGGCTGCGAACGTCAGCAGAAATTGTTTCATAATATTTGAGGTTATTTGGTTTCGTCTGTCTTGATCTCCTCGTAGTCCACGTATTCGCCACCGAGAACGTCGGAGACCGACTCCCCGTCGCGCATTCGTGGTTTGAGCGAGTCGGAGTCTCCTCCCCTACCCCACCAAGAGCGGTCTTTTTTCCCTTCCTCCTGCTCCTCTTGCCGCGGCATTTGGAAACCCGCTTTCTTCATCATGCGCTTCGCGAAAAGCGTCAGAAGCCAAGGAAGCAAGAGCCTCGCCACCCATTTGAGAACGAAGAGGACTATAAGTATTACGAATAATGTCGAAAGAAATTTCTCCATAATCTATTTTCCTATTTCCTCCACCCTGTCTTTCACCCTTTCCATTAGCCATAGGGGCGTCGACGTGGCACCCATGATTCCCACCTTGCCAGTGAAGCCGTCCAGCCAACTTGGCATGACATCACCCTCTGAAATCACAAAGTGGCTATTGGGATTGAAGCCTTTGCATATGTCGAACAGCACCTTGGAGTTTGAGCTTTTGGCTCCGCCGACGAAAAGGACAAGCTCGTGCTCTCGGGCGAAGTCTCCCATCTTCTCGGCCCGCGACGCCATTTGTTGGCATATGGTCTCGTGGACCGTCACCTCTGATTGTGAGCTGGCGCGGATGATATTGGCCACGCGGGCGTAGTCGGCAGGGTTCTTCGTCGTCTGTGCAAACAACTCGACAGGGGCGGAGGGGTCAACCATCGAAACTTGCTCCTCATTCTCTATGAGGATGCCCTTGCCGGAGATCTGCCCCATGAGACCAATCACCTCGGCGTGACCCTCCTTGCCGAAGATGACGACCTGACCTCCATTCTTCTTCATGCGCACATCGGCCTGACGGATGCGCTCTTGGAGCTTCAAAACAACGGGGCATGTGGCATCGGTAAGCCGCAAGCCGTTGGTTTTCACGATGTCGTAGCTCAATGGCGGCTCGCCATGCGCACGGAAGAGGACGTTAGCGTCATGAAGACTGCCAAGATCTTGCGCCTCTATGACCTTCAGCCCCTTGGCGCGGAGACGGTCGATCTCCTGCCCGTTGTGGACGATGTCGCCGACGCAGTAGACCTGCTCGCCGCTGTCGAGGCGCGCCTCGAGAGTGGCGATGGCCCGGCGGACGCCGAAGCAAAAACCTGAGTGTGGATCTATCTCTACAATCACTTCTCTACCAAGCCGCGCTCTGCCAAAAGATTGATTATGAAGTCGTATTGCTCGGCGCGGGTCATGTTGCTGTTGTCAAGCACGACGGCGTCTTCCGCCTGACGGAGAGGGTTCAGGGCGCGGGTGCTGTCCTGACGGTCTCGCTCGACGACGTTGGCGAGAACATCCTCGTAGACGGGCGTCTGCCCTTTGGCGACCATCTCGTCGAAACGACGCTTGGCGCGCACCTCGGGGCTTGCCGTCATGAAGATCTTGAGGTCGGCTTTGGGGAATACGGCCGTACCAATGTCGCGTCCGTCCATGATGACGCTCTGCTTCTGCCCCATCTGACGCTGCCACTCGGTCAGCTTCATGCGGACAGCCGGCAATGCGCTCACCGCGCTAACATTCTGACTGACAGACATGGAGCGAATCTCGTCCTCGACGTTCACGCCGTTTAGAAACGTGGTGTTGCGCCCCTTCTCTTTGTCGAAGTCGAAAGTTATGGTTATCGAAGGCAGGAGGGCGGCTATGGCATCGGCATCGGGACCGTCACTCTTGATGAGGCTGCGTCGCAAGGCGGCGAGGGTCACTGCCCTATACATTGCCCCAGTATCGATATATGCAATGCCAATGGCCTTTGCAATCTCCTTAGCTACGGTGCTCTTGCCACACGACGAGTGCCCATCGACGGCAATGACTATATTTTTTGTGGTCTTCATCTGTTATTGTCTTTTCTTCCAAAAGTAAAATACCAAACGTCCCAACGCTCCCACGACAGCCGTCACTACAAGAGAGAAGACTGCGGCAATGGCCAGCAGGACGGAGCGTCCGTTGGTGTAATGCGCCGTGTCGAAAAACGATACATAGACATTCTGGTTGAGGGTCGAGTCGGCCGCGGCTATTTGAGCCACCTTGCCATCCAAGACAATAGTCGTCCCGACGGGCGTTACGCCAGCATGGGCGTCATAGTCGGTCATGAGGGCAAGGACTTTTTCGCCCGACGGCATCGAAAGTCGGTATATGCCGACATATTGGCTCTCGTCGTCGGGATGGCGCATTATGTCGAACCCTCGCGTCGTGCGCTTTATGGCGGTGCGGCTCGAATCGGATTTGCTAACCATCTCCTCGCGTTCCATGGAGTCAGCCTCTTTTAGCTTCTTCTTCCAATAGCCCGTGGGGGTTACGCTGTCGGCATTGAGGGCGAAGAACATTGGCACTACCTGTCCCTCAAGACCATTGAGCGTGGGCGTGCAATCGGAGGACATGCGTCCCACGACATGCGAGGCTGAGGCCGACAGCTCATCCGCCTCGACCTGGCCTCCCATCCGCGTCTCGAGCCTATAGGCGTCTATCGAGAGCATGGAGGCTACGAAGACGACAGCCAAGGCGACGATTGAACCTATCTTGAGCCAATTGATGCCACCTCTCTGCTGACGGTTGATAATAACCCTCGCGACGACAGCCAGCACTGCGATGACGACGACAGCCGTCAATATCTGCTCGTTTTCCAACCTTACTGTTTATCTATTGTTTCTCTTGGCTAACGACCTCGTACTCAAGACCATCGACATAGATGACCGAATAGTAGTCGCGCCCTTGCGACTCCATGCGAGCCTTCATGGCGGCAAGGTTGTTGCGCGAAGACTCGCAGTGGTCGGCCGCGACCTGTCCACTCTGTTCCTTGACATCGAGGTCGGCAAGGAGGCTGTCCACCCTTGCGGCAGGGATGCGGTTCTCACGGACGACGCCACGGACAGCTATCTGCTGCCCGACGAGCTTGGCGTCGAAGCCATTGCCCTCTGGAGCCTCGATACGGAGTTTGTTGTCAGACTCGGAATCCTTGTCAGACACGAAGCAGCGGCGACCGCTATGCTTACACGTATGGCGCACTACGCCACGGACGGCGAGAGTGTCGCCCACATGGGCTTCTGCGACGTTGAAGAGCGAGTCTACGGATATCGACATGTCGGACAGTGATGGCTTGCTGCCCGATCCGCCGCAAGAGCTTAAGGCGGCGACAGCGGCCATGGCGACCGAGAAGAATAATACTCTTTTCATTGAAAAAATCTGTTGTTTAGCCGATTATGCATCGGTATACGCAAAAGTAGTAATTATTGGAAGAAAACATCCCCAGCCGTAAATGTAGCGACACATTAAGTAACTTCGCGAAAAGATGCCTAATCCTTTTTAGCTTAATGGAGAACAACGCCACAAATTTCCTGACAGCACATCGTAGCGCCATCTCCCTGGCGCCCTTGGCTTTCTTCCTTATAGCCTACCTGGGAGGGTCGGCACTGATGGGCGACTTCTATAAATTTCCCATAACAGTAGCATTCCTTCTCTCCTCATGCCTTGCCATAGCGGTCAGCCGTGGCAAGATAAACAAGCGCATAGCACGTTTCTCGGCAGGCGCCGGCGACAAGAACATACTCCTCATGGTATGGATATACATTCTTGCCGGGGCGTTCGCCTACACCGCTAACAAGCTGGGAGCCGTCGACGCCACTGTCGCCTTGGCTCTCAGGGCGTTGCCTTCGTCGATGGTCTACGTGGCCCTCTTCGCCGCTGCCGCTTTCGTGTCGCTGGCGATAGGCACGTCGGTCGGCACCATCGTCGCCCTCACGCCCATAGCGGCAGGCGTGGCGAGTCAGCTGGGGCAGCCCGTGGCGGAGCTTGCAGCCCTCGTCGTCGGAGGCGCGTATTTTGGAGACAACCTGTCGTTCATCTCCGACACGACCATCGCCGCCACGCAGACGCAAGGAGTCAAGATGGCCGACAAGTTCAAGATGAACACAAAAATCGTATGGCCGGCCGTAGCTATCATGCTGATCTACTGCATCATCAAAGGCCTCGGGACGGATTATGCCCCAGAGGCGTTGGGCGCAATAAACTTCGGGCTTGTAATACCATACGCCATGGTCATCGGCCTCGCGGTCGTAGGCATCAACGTCATGGTCGTCCTTGTCGTGGGCATAGCCATGACGGGGCTCATCGGGTGCATCGGTGGCCGAATGCCGTTTTGGGATTTCATTGACGCTATGGGTAAAGGCGTCAGCGGGATGGGCGACCTCATCGTCGTGGCGATGCTCGCCGGCGGCATGCTGGAGCTTATCCGCGCCAATGGCGGACTACGGCTCATCATTGCCATGCTGAGCCGGGGCATCCGTGGCAAGCGCGGCGCGCAGGTTGCCATTGGCGGACTCGTCGCGATGGCAAACCTGTGCACGGCGAACAACACCGTGGCCATCATCACCGTCGGGCGCATAGCTCGCGACATTGCCGACAAGTTCGGAGTCGACCCGCGCCGCGCGGCGTCCATCCTGGACACCATATCGTGCTGCGTGCAGGGTCTCCTGCCCTACGGAGTCCAAATGCTCATTGCCGCGCGACTGGCAGGCTGCACGCCCCTCGACATCCTCCCACACCTCTATTACCCCATGCTCTTAGGGGTTTGCGTGACCGCATCGATCGTCCTTGACAAGAAGGTCGCCATGAAAAAATAAGAGCAAAGCAAAAAGACAGCAACAGAAAGAATGGAATACGTACTCATTGCAGCAGGCGTCATCGTCGTAGGCCTCATCATCATCCTCATAAAATGGGGACGTACGGATGAGGCAGAGTCGGCTGACGAACAAGAGGAGACCGACAACGGCAAGGTTCACGTGCCTCCTGCCACATGCTGCGGCGCACACGAGGTGTGCGAGGCAGAGACGCTACTCACGCTTACAGATAAAATCATTTACTACGACGACGAGGAGCTCGACCGCTTCCGTGGCGTTGGTCCTGACGACTATGACGACGCCCAGACCGACGAGTTTCGCGAAGTGCTTCTCACCCTTCAACCCCACGAGGTTGCAGGATGGCTGCGAAGCCTCAACCTCCGCCGCGTCGAGCCTCCTGCCGAGGTGCGCGACGAGGCGTTGATGGTAGTCAGCGAATTCAGGGACGAGCGGAGAAACGCCGCAGACAAGCACCGGGCCAACTAACAGCTCAACGTCATGCTCCGCAACGTCGCTATTGCCATCATCGTCAAGCCCGACCGCTACAAATAGCCACGCACAAGGCCATGCGCCACCCTCACCACTGACTTACAATATTTTTCAACCAGCAACAACACAACAACATACATGTCTTCCCAACCAAAACAAGTCCTTGGCGCCGACCAGGAGAAGCTTGGCACATTCCCCCTCGGCAAGCTACTGATGCAATACGCCCTCCCGAGCATCATCGCCATGACGGCCACCTCGCTCTACAACATGGTGGACAGCATCTTTATCGGGCAGGCTGAGGGACCACTCGGCCTTGCGGGTCTCACCGTGACCTTCCCCCTTATGAACCTCTCCAGCGCGTTCGGCGCAATGGTCGGCATCGGAGCGGGAACCATCACTGCCATGAAGATAGGCCAGCGCGACGTCGACGGAGCCGAGAACACCCTTGGCAACGTCGTTTTGCTCAACGTGCTGATTGGCGCCTTGTTCGCCATCGTCTCACTCATGTTCCTCGACCCCATCCTCCGTTTCTTCGGAGCGTCTGACGCATCGCTGCCCTACGCGCGGGCGTATATGGAGGTCCTATTGATTGGCAACGTCTTGACCCACCTCTACTTAGGTCTTAACGACGTCGTCCGCTCGTCGGGCTACCCAAAGAAAGCCATGTTGGCGACCCTTACCGCCGTCTTCGTCAATATCGTTTTCGACTACATACTCATCATGAAGATGGGTATGGGCATCCGCGGCGCGGCTATCGGCACAATCATGTCGCAGTTCGTAGCCTTCTGCGTCGTGCTGCACCACCTCACGCGCCCCACGTCGTTCATCAGGTTCAAAAAGGGCATCCTCAAATGGCGCCCTAAACTTGTACGCGCCATATTGGGGCTCGGCAGCGCGCCGTTCTTCACCAACTGCTGCGCCTGCCTCGTCGTCTTGCTCATAAACAACGGGCTTGGGGCCTATGGCGGCGACAACCACATTAGCGCATACGGCATCGCCAACCGCGTCGCCTTCATCTTCGTCATGATAACGCAGGGCATCTGCCAAGGCATGCAGCCGATCTCTGGATTTAACTACGGAGCCGGGCTTGTCGACCGTTGCGTGGGCGTATACCGCCGCGCAGCCATAGGCGGGACTATCGTCATGACCTGCGGATTTATCCTTGGCGAGTTCTTCCCCCGCTTCGTCACCAGCTGGTTCACCGATGACGCCACGCTTTTGGAGATAACAGAGAAAGCTCTCCACACCATGTTCGCCCTCTTCCCGCTCGTCGGCATGCAGATCGTCACCGTGGGCTTCCTCATGTCACTCGGCAAGGCGGTCAAAGCCATCATCTTGAGCCTCTCACGCCAACTGCTGTGCCTCGTGCCGTTGCTGATATTCCTGCCCAAGTTTATCGGAGTCGCCGGAATATGGCTCGCGCTGCCTATCGCAGATGCGGTGGCGGTAGCCGTGGCGACATTCATGGCGTTGCACCAACTTCGCGCACTCCGCAAGTTAGTCACGGGCAACCATCAAAACTGATTGTGAAAAAGGTTATATTTGTCAATAAAGAATAATTCTCAGCAATCATGATATTCACCATAGGACGTCAAGTCGGCAGCGGCGGTCGACTTATCGGAAAGATAATAGCCCAACGGCTCAACCTCGCTTTCTACGACCGCGAGATTCTCCAGATTGCCGCAAAAGAGAGCGGCATAAAGGACGAGTTCTTCGAGAAGAGCGATGAGCGCAACTCCTTGTGGGGCAGGTTCACCAGCTTCTTCATGTCAGACCACCTGTTGCCCGCGGAGAACTGCCTCTCGCCCCAATCGCTCTTCAAGTTCCAAAGCGACGCCATCCGCTCCGCCGCCACAGAAGGCAACGGAGCCGTCTTCGTCGGTCGATGCTCCGACTACATCCTCCGCGACATAGAAAACCGCATCGACGTCTTCATAACAGCCGACATCGAGGCACGCGCCAAGCGCGCGGCCCACTACTACAACGTCACCGAAGAGGAGGCAGCCAAGAAGATTGCCGACATGGAGGAGGCGCGAGCCGACTACTACAACTTCTACACCGAAAAGACGTGGGGCGCAGCGGCAAGCTACAACTTCTGCATTGACACCACCGACATAACCCTCGAGCAGGCGGCCGACATGATTATCGAGTACGCCCACCTCGCAGGTAAAATCAAGTAACAAGAATTTTGGTCTACTACGTCCTTCTTGGCGGCAACGAAGGCGACGTTGACGAGAAAATGGCCGTCGCCCTCGAGATGATGAACGAGGGGGACGGTCATGTCGTTTGCGTCTCCTCCATATACGAGAGCCCCGCTTGGGGTTACGACTCTGCCCTACCCTACCACAACGCGGCGGCAAAGGTGGTCACGCCCGTCGGCCCTTTCGCCTTCCTGTCTTTCCTCAAGCATGCCGAGAGGCGACTTGGGCGACTGACAAAGACAGAGCCTGGCGGCGAATATCACGACCGCCCCATCGACCTCGACATCCTGCTGTGCGACGATAATGTCGTCAACACAGAGACGCTCACCATCCCCCACCCTAGGTTGCCAAAGCGACGTTTCGCCCTGACGCCACTGGCCGAGATAGCGTCCGAGGTTTACCACCCCTTGCTGAAAAAGACAATATTAGAGATGCTCATAGAGTGCGAAGATGCAAGCCCCGTCACATTAGCAGGCAATCTTCGCGAGTTAGGCTACCCCACAGAGTAGCTCTTCCAACGACCGGAGCGATAACACCACACGAAAAGTATCGAGCGGACGACCCAATCGGCCATCATCGCCAACCACGTGCCTTCCGCCCCATACGCCTCGGGCCACCCCATGAAACCGACAAGCCCGAAGATGCTCGTCGCCGCAAAGACGTAGCTCAGTCCGACGCGCACCGTCCACATCGACACGAGCGACGTAATCATGGTGAACGTCGCCTGCCCCGACGCCCTGAGCGCATTGGGCAGCGTGAAAGAGAGCGGCCAGATGAGGATGCCGAACAAGCCGTGGGTCAAGACCATGAGCCACGCCAATTCAGACACCTGCTCCGAAAGCCCGTATATGCCGATGACCTTATCGGCGAAAAGCAGCAAAGGGACATTCACAATCCACATTCCAGCATAGGCCGAGACCATCAAAATCTTGACATAGCGCGAAGCCTCGTCGGGACGACCCGCCCCGACACACCGCCCGACGACAGTCAGCATGGCAAGCCCCACCGACGCGCCCGGCAGAACCTCGAACGAGGCGATAGTGTTAGTGACGGCATTGGCCGCTACGGCGACAGTGCCATAGCTGGCAATGAGGGAGAGGACAATAATCTTGCCCACTTGGAACATGGAGTTCTCCACGCCACTGGGGATGCCGACGGCGAGAATCTTCTTGATTATCGGCCAATCGGGACGCGAGCGACGAAGCCCTCTGATGTCAACCATCGCATCCTCCTCCCTGCTCGCCTTGCGAAGTCGCCACAAGAGAATGGCGGCACCAAGAGTTCGCGAGACGACGGTGGGTATCGCCACACCCTCGACGCCCATGCCGAGTCCGAAAAGTAAAATGGCGTTGCCCGCCACGTTGACAGCATTGGCCAAGACGGCCGTGCGCATGCTGACGGCAGAATTGCCTTGCGCACGGAAAAGGGCAGCCGCGGCGTTATAGATGCCGACACCGGGGAGGGCGAACAGCGTCACGAGGAAATATCTTTGGCTGTTGTCCATAACCTCGGGCGTCACCGCGCCAAAGATACCCGCCAACAACGGGCGATGGCTCACCAATCCGATCAAAAGCAACGCGAGGCTGAGCGCCAAGCTCACATGGAGCAGTTGGCGGGCCGAGAGCGACGCCTTGACCCCGTTTCGGCTGCCGATGAACTGAGAGCAGACGACAGCGCCGCCTGTCGCCAAGGCGGCAAACAGCTGCTGGAGAAGGACGTTAATCTGATCGACGAGAGAGACGCCGCTGACGGCATCCTCACCGAGGGTGGAGACCATGATTATATCCGCCATGCCGACGGTTATCTGCAACAACTGTTCGACAAGCAACGGCCAAACCAGCCGCCACAAGTCTTGCCGCGAGAATATGTGCGAAATCTTGTTGTCCATCAAGTAGTCAAAAAGGAAGATCGCGAGTCTAAAACCCGACGGCGCGAAGATATGCAGCAGCACCTCCTCTTGTCGCTCCCCCTGTGCGTTTTTCAATTAAATTTGCATATCGGGGCTTTAGTAAGACAGCCTCGCAAGTCAAGACGATAAATAAACTTAAAGACATGAAATACAAGAGGGTACTTCTCAAGCTGAGCGGCGAGTCGCTCATGGGACATCAGGGCTATGGCATCGACACCGAGCGTCTCGGCGAATATGCCACACAGATTGCCTCCGCGGCACGCGAGGGCGTAGCTATCGGCATCGTCATCGGTGGTGGCAACATCTTCCGCGGGCTGCAAGGCGCCGCCAAGGGCTTCGACCGCTACAAAGGCGACCAGATGGGCATGCTCGCCACGACAATCAACTCCCTCGCCCTCCAGCAGGCCATCGAGGCTCAAGGCGTCAAGGCGCGCGTCCTGACCGCCATCCGCATGGAGCCTATCGGCGAGATGTACAGCAAGCCCCGCGCCATGGAGCTTCTCGCCGAGGGCACCGTCGTAATCATGGCTTGCGGCACAGGCAACCCATACTTCACAACCGACACTGGCTCCTCGCTCCGCGCCATTGAGATTGAGGCCGACGTGATGCTCAAAGGCACACGCGTCGACGGAGTCTACACCGCCGACCCCGAGAAAGACAAGAGCGCGACACGCTTCGAGGAGATCTCTTACGACGAGGTGTACAATCGAGGGCTGAAAGTCATGGATCTGACAGCCACGGCGATGTGCAAAGAGAACAAGATGCCTATCATCGTCTTCAACATGGACATTGTCGGCAACCTTGCCAAGGTGCTTGGCGGCGACACCAAAGTCGGCACGCTCGTCCACATCTAAAGACATCGGCTCTAAACAAACGACCGCTGGGCTATGGAGTTTTTGCTTCTCCATAGCCCAGCGGCTTTTTCTGTTGGCGCCACCTTGTCGGCTTAGAGCGCCTTGACGTCGCCTCGCTCAATGAGTGCGCGGCGCGTAGCGGCGGGATAGCCCGTGCGGTTGACCCTCGCATTCTTGAGCGAGCCGTCGGGGTTCTGTGGGCGGACGGCCATGTCGTTGTGCTTGACGATGAGGAGGATGGCGAGGTCGTGCCATGCCTGCATCATCTCGCCTGCCGCGCTGATGGTGTAGTCGTTGAGGTAACGCTTGGCGGCCTCGGGCTCCATCTTCATTGCCGCAGCCTCGACCTCAGCCTGGCGGGCGAGGAACTTAGCCTCAAGGGCGTCGCGGGAGGACTGCAAGTCGGGGAAGAGAGACGAGTAGCGAGGATAGACCATGTTGCTGACCCAGTTGCACACCCAGAAAGCGTTGGCCATAGAGAACTGCGTAGGGCCGGCGTCGGGAGTGTTGTAGCACGTGGGGCGGCGCGTCGAGGCGCAATATACCGGGGTGTAGGCAATCATGTTGGCATCGTCGTTGCCGAACCAGAGGACTCCACCGACATAGTCTGGGACGTTTGCCCTCATCTGGCTTACGAAAGTGAACGCCGTCTGCTGTGTGCTGGTAGGCCTCTCCCAGAAATACTCCTTGCCGTCGTCGCCTTTTAAGACGAGGGGCGTCGGGCGGTAGGGCATGAGCCATGGGCCGCCTGCCATATTGGTGGTGTCGGCGAGCGAGAGGGCGGTGCCCTCATAGTGGTCGCGCATATCCATCATCACGTCGTGGACAGAGAGCTTCTTGTCGGGCTTGACCCACAAGGGCATATCTTGAGCATTGGGGTCAACGCCAAGAGCCCACGCCTCGTAGGCCTTAACGTCGGCATGGTGGTTGAAGAAGCTCCACACGCGCGCGTCGCAGAGGCGGCGTCCCTCCATATCTGGGAACGCATAGGCGTTCTTCCAAGAGAACTCGGCATCCTTGCCCTTGAACCATCCCATCTTGCGAGCGTAGCTGATGACATTCTTAGAGTAGATGAGATCCTCCTTGGCAAGCCCCATTTGGAGGAAGTTGCCGATGCGGCTCTGGTTGGCATGGGCGCAAATCATGCCGTCTGGCACACGGATCGCCACCCACACGACACTCTTGGATCCTGCGCCGCAGCCCATCATCTCCATGATCCACGCCTCCTTAGGGTCGCAGATGGAGAATGTCTCGCCGCTTGAGTTGTAACCGTAAGTCTCGGCGAGCGTCGTCATGACCTTGATGGCCTCGCGTGCCGTCTTGGCGCGCTGGAGTCCGAGGTAGATGAGCGAGCCGTAGTCGATGATGCCCGTCGTGTCGACCATCTCGTCACGACCGCCGTAGGTGGTCTCTCCGATTGTCACTTGGAACTCATTGATGTTGCCGATGACGGAGTAGGTCTGTTCGGCTTCGGGGATGCGCCCCGTCCACTCGCCGGAATCCCAACCTACAATGTCGCGCATGGCGCCTTTGGCGTGGCGGGCCGCAGGGTAATGGCAGAGGAAGCCGAACATTCCATAGTCGTCGGCATTGTATGTGCAGATGGTGCTGCCGTCGGTACTTGCGCCCGGCGTCACGATGAAGTTGGTGCATGCCATGGCGCCGGTCGTGGAGACCAGCATGGCTGCCGCCATAAGAGATCTTTTTATCATGGGTAGCTATTTATTATCTGTCTGTTGTTGAGAGGGTTTGGGCTCGGCTGCCAACTGGCGGAGGATCTCGCCTGCAATCATGAGACCGAAGACCGCGGTCACGTGCATCAGGGTTCCGTTGACGCTCTTGCCGTTCTCGATGGCGTGGTCAGGATCCTTGTTCTCTTGCAACTCGGGGCTGAAGACACACTTGAACTTACGGGCGGGACGCACATTGTCGCGCTTGAAACGTTTGCGCAGCGCACGGGCCAAGGGGCATCCCTTTGCATCCCAGAACTCGACGATGCGGATTTGCGACGGGTCGGTCTTCAGAGCCGCGCCCATCGACGAGACGAACCGCGCACTGCTCTTGCAAGCCCTGAGGATGAGGAGGGCCTTATCTTTCAGACTGTCGATGGCGTCGACGACGAAATCGTAGTTGTCGAAGTCGTAATGGTCTGCCGTCTCTTCAGAATAGATGTCGCGGATGGCCGTGATGTCGGCATCGGGGTTAATGGAGAGGAGACGCTCGCGCATGGCATCCACCTTAACCTGACCAAGCGTGGCGCGCGTGGCCATTATCTGTCGGTTCAAGTTGGTCGGGCATACGACATCGGAGTCGACTATGGTGAGGTTCTTGACCCCGCTCCTTATGAGGCTCTCGGCGCACCACGACCCAACGCCGCCCACTCCGAATATTATCACCTTCGCGCTCCCGACCCTTGCCATGGCATCGGCACCAAGCAAGAGCCTCGCCCTACCTAAGGCGTCGACTGTCTCGTCCATCTGTGTTATCTGTTTTACGCAAAATTAGGCATAAACATTAAAATGTGGGATAAAAACCATCGCTAAGCCTCGCACACGTAAGCACAAGTCGACATAAACCTGCAAATTGACACTCGCACCCTTTTAGCATCGCGTCTCAGCCATACAGACAAAGCGGAGGTGAACTGCCGTCCATCTCCGCTTTTGACAGCCTCATTTCTCCTTGCGGGTTAGAACCGTCCCGCATGGCACGAGTGCCGCCATTGTTAACAAAAAACCATTTCGCCCGAATGCAGACCATGAGTCTGAGGGGCTTCGCATGTTGAGGGAATTATAGGCCCTCTCGATGCGCCTTAAAAACCAAAGAACGATACATGGCTGACGCAATCTCTGCGTCCAGGCCTTTGGCCCCGTTGGGCACACAAGACTTTTCTATTGTCAGCCGTGGCACCGGCTTTCAACGACACAAAGGTACGGCAGTGGCGAGCGGCGGGCAATACCTAATAATGACTATTTTTACTCATTCTGATTTATCGCCCTTCAGCCTCCAAGGCGTTACAGAAAGCCTCGTCGGCCGTCGCCCCATACCATCGTGTAGCACCTAACTTCTTGACAATCACTCGTCCATCGTCGCCAATCAATGCAGAAGACGGCACGCTCATGGCCAATTGTCCTACGAAGCCGTCGGCTTCCGACTCCGGCTCCGCATCGCTACACTTAAAGAAAAGGGGGCGCAAGGATGTATAGCCCCTACGATTGAAATAGTATTCGACATCCTCGGGCGCATCGCTCGTGATGAAAAAGAAATCCAACGACTCCTTATATTTCTGCGCAGATTTTGCGATGGAGCTAAGCCCCGCCCTGGTCTGCGCGCTCCAGACACTGCCGAAGCACATCAGCATGGGGCGTGAGGGGGGAAAGGAGATGATGGTGTCGGAGCCATGCGGCGTCGAGAGCCTCAAGGCATCCTCCACGCCGAGGAAGACAATCTTGTCGTATGGGCGCGGCTGCGTCAGCACGGCACGCACCGCATAGGTCATGAAGCCGCGACGCAGGGGAGGCACGAGAGCCACTATCAGCGCCACGAGGAACAGGAAATCCACTACGACACCACGGACGCGCTTGCGGCTGCGGTATCGTTGCCAAGCTCGGACGAAGAAGTTGCTCATGGCCTTACCTTTGGGAATTTTGGATCTGGACTATGCCGTCTGAATCTTGACGGGGCGCGGGATCGTGGAGTGCGACTTGCCGTTAGCGACGACGCTCATGCCAATCGCCTTAGCCTGCGCCAGTTCGAGGTTGGCGGTTATGAGACCCGTGAGGTTGATCTGCGCCTCGAAGCTCGTATGAGGCTGGAGAGAGATGGGCAGCGAGGGGACGTTGGCGCGGAACTTGCGCACCTGCGACGGTCCCATGACGAAATTGACCTGCGCGTTGCTAAGCTCAACCTCTTTACTGGAGCGGTTCTTAACCTTGATGGCGAAGACCAGCTGTCCACCGACGCTCTTCACCTTGCCGCTATAACTGATACCGATGGGGTAGATGGCGTTGCGCAAGGCATAAAAGATGCCGAAGCCTATGGCAGCAATGACGACCACGATAATGGCAAAGGTCCACCAGGAGAAAGAGCTCTCGCCCGCCTGACGCACCTCGTCGGCCGTCGGGGTGTGGAGCAGGAGCGAATCGGCTACCGACGTGTCGGGCGCCGTCACATGGTCGGGGGACGCCGTCGCCGCGCTGTCATGAGCCAAAGCCCCGGACTGCACCATATGCTGTATTTCCCAACGGAGGCGGTTTATAGTGCATTGCTGCATGAAGATGAGCATGCAGAGCGTAACGAGCACAATGCGCCAATGGGCCTCGACCCACCGCTGGATTTTGACAAAAAACTGAAATATCTTATCCATCTGTTCTTTTTATTGCCATGTGAAGCTGGCGAATATAGGTTTTTTGATAGACATGGGCGATTGGCATGGTGTTAAAGTTTCTTTAGGAAAAGAGGGCGAAAAGCACTAAATTTGCGGCAGAATTAGGCGGTGGAGCAGAGAATGCCAAGAACCTGCGCCCCCCGAACTCTGAAAAATACAAAAAGGGACACACATCTATGGAGAGCTCAAAGATCCTCTACATTTCACAAGAGATTAAGCCTTACCTGCCCGATTCTCCCATCGCGGTCTTGAGCCGCGACCTCAGTCAGGGGATTATGGAGGGCGGCAAGGAGATACGCACCTTCATGCCCCGTTTCGGCAGCGTCAACGAGCGCAGGAACCAGCTTCATGAGGTGATACGTCTCTCGGGCCTCAACATCGTCATTGACGACACCGACCACCCCTTGCTCATCAAGGTGGCGAGCATCCAGGCGGCCCGCATGCAGATCTACTTCATCGATAACGATGACCTCTTCAGCCGCAAGGGCGTCACGACCGACCCAGCCACTGGAGAGCTTTTCGCCGACAACGACGAGCGTTCCATATTCTTCGCCCGCGGCGCATTGGAGACGACCAAGAAACTCCGCTGGGTTCCCGACCTTATCCACCTGAACGGCTGGTTCACCATGATGGTGCCCATCTACACACGCCTCATGGCGAAGAAAGACCCCTATTTCGCCCATTCGAAGATTGTTGTCAGCTTGTATGACGAGGCTTGGCAGGGCGAGTGGGAGAACATGAACCGCAAGCTGTGGATGGAGGGCATCGACGAGAAGGCACTCAAGAAGATTAAGATTACCGACTACCTCACGTTGATGAAGACGGCGATAGACCTGTCGGACGGCATCAGCATCTGCTCGCCCAACGCGACCCCGGAGCTTGTGGAGTACGCCAAGGCCTCTGGCAAGCCCGTCCTCGACTATCCCGGCGATACGGACTACGTCCCCGCCTACAACTCTTTCTACGACAAGATCCTCGGCAAATAAGCCAGCCCCGACAAAGGAGGCTCACAATAACGCAGCCCTCGCAAGACGCCACAAGATGGCCCATTGCGAGGGCTGTGGCGTTTTAATATTGAACCACACAAACGTGTCAGCCGCCTTGCGCAACCCTATGCGCAAGGCGGCTGACGTTATTCTGTTGCCGCAGGCGGGCTTGATTTAGATAATCAGCATGGCATCGCCGTAAGGACCGATTCGGTAGCCCTCCTCGATGGCGGTGCGGTGAGCCTTCATGACGTTGTTGTAGCCGCCGAATGCGCATACGAGCATCAGCATGGTCGACATCGAGAGGTGGAAGTTGCTAATCAGTGAGGTAGGCACCTGGAACTCGTAGGGAGGGAAGATGAACTTGTTTGTCCACCCGTCGTATGGTGTGATGTGGCCGAGCGTGGAGACGGAAGTCTCGAGAGCGCGGACAACAGTCGTGCCTACGGCGCAAATCTGTCTGCCCTCGTCTTTGGCGCGGTTGATGCGGTCGACGGCATCGGCTCGGACGATCATTTGCTCAGAATCCATCTTGTGCTTGGTAAGATCCTCAACCTCGACGTCGCGGAAGCCGCCGAGACCGACGTGGAGAGTGACCTCGGGGAAGTCGATGCCTTTTATCTGGCAACGCTTGTGGAGCTGGCGGCTGAAATGGAGCGCAGCGGTAGGCGAAGCTACTGCGCCCTCCTCGGTAGCGAAGATGGTCTGGTAGTTGTCGACATCGTCAGGTTCCGGTTCGCGACGGATGCAGTCTGGCAGAGGGGTCTGCCCGAGGGAGAAGAGCGCTTGGCGGAACTCGTCATTCGTCCCGTCAAAGAGGAAGCGGAGCGTACGGCCGCGGCTGGTGGTGTTGTCGATGACCTCGGCCACCATCGAGTTGTCCTCGCCGAAGTAGAGCTTGTTGCCGATACGGATTTTGCGCGCGGGGTCGACAAGGACATCCCACAAGTGGTTCTCCTGATTGAGCTCGCGGAGGAGGAAGACCTCGATGCGCGCGCCGGTCTTCTCCTTATTGCCGTAGAGGCGCGCAGGGAAGACGCGTGTGTTGTTGACGACCATCACGTCGCCATCGTCGAAGTAGTTGATGATGTCGCTGAAGGCCTTATGCTCGATCTCACCGCTCTTCTTGTGGAGAACCATGAGCCTTGCGTCGTCGCGATTCATCGTGGGGTATTGCGCAACCTGCTCTTCGGGGTAGTTGTACTCGAATTCTGATAGTTTCATATATAACTAACGCGTTTCTTCTGTTTGTTGTCTGTCTGCGCCATCGGCGGGCGCTATGGGCTTCTGAGCCTTTATGAGATCCTCTACCTGCTCCATTGTCAGCGCGCCGTCGAGGGTAACGTCGCCCACACGCGTGCGGCGCAAGGCCGTGAGGTAGGCACCCGAGTCGAGCGCTTTGCCTATGTCGCGGGCGAGGGAGCGGATGTAAGTTCCCTTGCTGCACCCTATCCGGAGCGTGAGGCTCATGGTCGCGGGGTCGAAACTCGTGACCTCCATGAGAGATATCTCGACGGGTCGGCTCGCCAGCTCTATCTCGTCGTGGCGGCCCTTGCGGGCGTACTCGTAGGCGCGGTGTCCGTCGACCCTTATGGCGGAGAATGTTGGCGGCACTTGGTCGATATGGCCTGTGAATTTCTCGCTCAACACCTTGTCAATCAGCTCACGGTTGATATGGTCGGTCTGGTAGTAGCCGTCGACTTCGGTCTCGCCGTCGAAAGAGGGGGTTGTCTGTCCGAGCTTGAGTGTCGCTACATACTCCTTGTCGTGATCCATGAGCGTCTGGAGCGTCTTGGTCGCACGGCCGGTGCAGACGATTATGAGACCCGTCGCCAAGGGGTCGAGCGTGCCAGCGTGCCCTACCTTGATTTTCTTGATTCCGAGGTGTCGTTTGAGGAGGAAACGGATCTTGTTGACAGCGTCGAAGGATGTCCACGTCAGCGGCTTGTCGATGGCGAGACGCGCTCCGCCAAGGAAATCGATATTTTCCAAGAGAAAGATTATCCTAAGAAGATGAGGGTCAGGATGCCAGCCAAAGCGCAATAGATGGCGAACCAGAGGAGCTTGCCGCGACGGACGACATTAATCATCCACTTGCACGCCAAGCAACCGGAGATGAACGCAGCGGCGAATCCGGCGAGCATGGTGACAGGAGAGACTGTCGACGCCGCCATGGTCTCTGCGCTATCGCCCATGAGCTTGATGCCGTCGAGGATAGCCTCGCCGAGGATTGGGGGGATGACCATGAGGAACGAGAATTGCGCCATCGTCTCTTTCTTGTTGCCGAGGAGGAGTCCCGTGGCTATCGTCGTACCGCTACGCGAGAGACCGGGGAGAACTGCCAACGCTTGGGAAAGACCAATGATGAAGGCATCGAGATATGAGACATTCTCCTTGGCGCGCGGGCGAGCATAGTATGCGAAAGAGAGCAGGAGGGCCGTAACGCAGAGCATGACACCGACTATGAAGACACCCGAGCCGAAGACGTCCTCGACCTGATCCTTGAAGAAGACACCGACGATGCCGATAGGGATCATGGAGATGATGATGGAGATGGCATAACGGGTTGCGTCGTTCATCTTGAACTCGAAAAGACCGCGGATCACCCACCATATCTCGCGCCAAAGGATTACGATGGTGGAGAGCACCGTTGCGACATGTACGACGATGGTGAACGAGAGGTTCTGCTCGGCGTCGATGCCAAGGAGCTTGGACGCGATAACGAGGTGTCCGCTGCTGCTGACAGGCAGATATTCCGTGAGACCTTGGAGGATGCCCAGGAGGATTGCTTGAAGAGTATCCATTCTATTCGGCTGCGCTTCTTGATTATTTCTTCATTATGGCATAGACCTCGAAGATGAAGCCAGCGAGAACGACGATTGGCGCGAGAGTGATGCGGCGGAATCCGTAGATGTCTTCATTGAAGACATTGGGGTCGTCGCTGCCACCGCCTGCCATGAGGACGAAACCAAGAATGATGACACCGAAGCCTATGGCCAGCATCTTATAATTCTTCTCGCCAAGAGCGAAATCCTTGTCGCTCTGAGAGTTATTCAGTTCGTTTGCCATTAGTGCTGTTAATGATATATGATGATGTGGATGTGACACTCTAAACGTAGAGATCCGCAGTGCGGAGGCTCAGATACTTGTTTACCGAGCGCGCCGTTGAGACGATCGTCATGAGGACGCCTATGGCGAAGACCGTGACGAAGAGCGCGGCGACCGACGTGACGTCGGAGAAGCCTATGACGCCGGGCAACTCGCGGGCCGCAAGGAATATGACGGCAGCGAGGAGGGCGTTGGCGACAAGACCACCGATGAGTCCTTGTGCCACGCTCTGGGCGAGGAACGGGCGGCGGATGAAGCCGCGCGTCGCGCCGACGAGCTGCATGGTGCGGATAAGGAAACGCTTGCTGTAGACCATGAGGCGGACGGTGTTGTTGATGAGCGTCACGGCGACGAGGAGCATAACTGCCGAGAAAATCAGCAGGACGACGGAGATGCGTCGGATGTTGTCATGAATGAGGTTGACGACATCTTGCTCGAAATAGACCTCACGGACAGGCTTGTAGCCGCGGATGGTCTGCGCGACGGACTCCATTCCCTGCTCGTCGGCGAAGTCGGCGAAGAGCTTGACCTCCATAGAGGGGAGCAGCGGGTTCATGTCGAGCATGGCGACGAAATCCTCACCGAGGTTCTCCTGCATCTGTCGGGCGGCCTCCTCTTTGTCGATGTACTTGACGCTCTTGACTTGTGGCGAGGCGAGGAGCAGCTTCTCTATCTGTCTCACCTCGGCTTCGCGCGAGTCTGGAGCGAAGGTGACCGTGAGACTGAGGTTCTCCTTGACGTATTCTGACACGCGGTTGGCGTTCAGCATCAGGAGACCGATCATGCCGAGGAGGAAGAGCACCAGGGCAATGCTTATGGTTGTTGTGAAATATGAGCTGCGGAGTTTGCGCGCCGCGGCCTTGTTGGTCTGGTTGGGCATATCAAGACTACATTACTTACAAAGTTAGCGCGAAAAAGAGCCTCAGCGTGAAGTTTAATATATTTTAGTGAATTGGAGAGCGACAACGAGACGAAAGAGGCGCAAAGGTACAATTCGCCCTTTGCGCCTCGAATCTTTTATGTCTTACGTCCTCCGCTGTTAGTTGTCGCGGATGAGGGCTCGCCAGTCGTTGGAGGAGTTGTCGGAGAGATCCAACGTTGCCTCGCGCTCGTTGCGATCCATTCGGAGGATGGAGATTTGCTCTTGCATGTAATCTTGAATGGCATCGATGAGCGGACGCTCGGACTCGTCGGCAAAAGTGAGAGCGTAGCCCTTAGCCATGCCGCGGCCTGTACGTCCGACGCGGTGGACGTAGTTCTCGGGTTCTTCGGGGACATCGTAATTGACGACATAATCTACGCCGGGGATGTCGATGCCACGCGCCGAGACGTCGGTCGTTATGAGGAGCTGGACCTTGTGTGATCGGAAGTCGTCGAGAGCCTTCTGCCTCTCGCGCTGTCCCATGCCGCCATGCAGGAAGACGGACGCGAGAGAGACGCGGTCCATTGCCGCCTTGACGCGTTCGGCGCGAACCTTAGTGCGGACGAAGACGATGATGTGGCCTTCGGGGTTCTCGCGGGCTATGCGTTCAAGATAGAAACGCTTCTCGTCCATAGGAACCGCCAAAACTTGGTGGGTGACGTTCTTTGCCACCTTGTTCTGGCTCATCTCGATACGTACGGCGCGGTATACGAGCGAGTATGCGAGATCCTTGATCTTCTCGTCGATGGTGGCGGAGAAGAAGAGAGTCTGCCTGCGTCGCGGGAGGCGGCGGACGAGTTGACGGATGTCGTTATAGAAACCGAGTGCGAGCATGTGGTCGGCCTCGTCGACGACGAGAGTCTCCGTCTGGTCTGTGATGAGGAACCCTTGCGAAGCGAGGTCGAAAAGCCTTCCCGGGGTGGCGACGACGATGTCGGCCTTGCCTTTGAGGAGCGCGATCTGATTATCTTGCTCGACGCCGCCATATACGGCAACGACGCTGACGCCCGTCCCCTTGGCGAGCTGCTTTATGACGCCAGCCACCTGCGACGCCAGCTCGTGCGTCGGCTCCATGATGACGCACCGGGCTCCCTGATAGCCAAGGCGTCGGGGGCGCGAGATGAGGTTGGAGACGACGGGGATGGCGAAAGCGGCGGTCTTGCCCGTGCCAGTCTGCGCGATGGCGAGGATGTCCTCACCCTCGAGGATGTGGGGGATGGCCTTGAACTGGATGTTGGTCGGGCGAGTGAAGCCGAGGTCCTTGACATTAGCCAAGACCTGAGGTTGGAGGAGTCGGAGGTCGTCGAAACGCACGGCGGGGGAATATTGCTAAATTGTTGACTAAATATCTTTGAGAGCCTGGCGGATGGAAGTCCAACGTGTGGCATCCATCTTGGAGCCGATGACCTCGATGACGTTGCCGCTTGCGATAGCTCCTGCGGTGGCGCACTGCTTTGGCGAGAGGCCGTTGATCATCGCCCATACGAAACCAGCGGCGTAGAGGTCGCCTGCGCCTGTCGTGTCGATGGCGTTAGAGCTGATGATGCCGACACGGGTGTGCTCGTGACCCACCTTGACGATGCTGCCGCGACGTCCCTGCTTGAGGACGACGCACTCGGCAATCTCGCCAATCTCGTTAAGCGCCTCGTCGTCCTCCTTGCCGGTGAAGGCTGTAGCCTCCTCCTCGTTGGCGAAGACGACATCGACGTAGCGAGAGATGATTCGTTGCATGAACTCCTGATTGTCCTCGACGACATTGTAGCTGGCGAGGTCGAGCATCACTTTGAGACCCCGGTTATGAGCCGTTGCGAGCGCGCCCTCGATGAGTTGAGGGTTTTGGACGAGGTAGCCCTCGACGTAGAGGTGCGTAAAGCCGTCGAAAGCGGAATCCTCAATATCGGCGGGTTCCATCTCGACAGCGGCGCCGAGGCAGGTGCACATGGTACGCTCGGAGTCGGAGCTTATGAGGGAGATGCATGAGCCGGTGCGGGTTGCGCTGGTGCGGAGGAGCGGCTCGACGCCATTCTGTCGGAGGTCGTCGGCGTATTTGGCGCCAAGCTCGTCGGTTCCGGTCATGCCGATGAATCCGGCATTGACACCAAGGTTTGCGAGGCCGCATATGGCATTGGCAGCGCTGCCGCCACTGACGATCTGCGGGTGGAGACCTTTGACAGCCTCGAAGATCTCGGCGGAGCGTTGCTCGTCGACAAGGTTCATTGCTCCTTTGAGGAGGTTGAACTCCTTGAGAATGTTATCGTTGGGGATACGAACAAGGATGTCTACGAGGGCATTGCCCAAGCCTAAGACTTTTGCTTGCATGAGAAAATCAGAAGTGAATGATGAAAAACAGTGGCAAAGATATTGCGATTTCATGAAAGATGCATATTTTTGCCATCGCTTTTCGGGTCGGGGCGACCCTCCGATTGGCACTTCGGCAAAGCTGGAAAAGGTTCCGTGCGGCCGATTTAAGCTCACTCCCGAAAATGGGGGTTCGATATATTACCATTTTCTCCAATAGCTCAGTTGGTTAGAGCATCTGACTGTTAATCAGAGGGTCATAGGTTCAAGTCCTATTTGGAGAGCGATGGAGGCATCTGGTGCGAACTGGGTGTCTCTTTGTTTTTTATTATTTATTATATGGTGAAAGAAAGGCTCCCCCTGTACCCGATTGGCGCAGGGGGAGCCTTCTTGTCTTTTTTTGCGCCTGTTGGCAGCACTATACGAGACGCTTGACGTGGTCGCGGCGGTCGCCCGGGAGCAGGTCTACGGGAGGGATCTCAATCATGGTGTAGCAGCCGGGGCGTTGACGGAGAACGGCGCGTGCGCAGCTGACGAGAACCTGACCCGTGAGGGCAGGGTTGTTGATCTCCATCGTGAAACGGAAATTCTGGTTGGCAGTGGTGCCAGAGACGCCATTTCGGATGAGGTTTACGCCATGCCCGACATTATTGAGAGCCTCGACGCTCGGGACTTCGATGACGTGCGTCTCGTCGTGGGCGAAGTAGTCGTCGGCCTTGATGGCGGCGGCAACATCCTCGAGCTTGTAGCCGTCTTTCAGCTCGACGTAGACCATGCGGCGGTGGATCCCCGTGCCGAGAGGGATGGTCATGGAGAGCGCGTCTTTTACTCCTTCCTTGCTCTTGACGCAGACGGTGTGACCCATGGATCGGCCCGGGCCGAAATTGGTGTAGGTAAGCCCCTTGGGCGCCATGGCCTCAAGGATGGCGCGGATCATGGAGTCGGAGCCTGGATCCCATCCGGCGGAGATGATGGCGGCCGTGTTGTGAGCCTTGGCAACTTGGTCGAGCTCGTCGCGGAGCGATGGGACGAGAGTGTGGATGTCGAAGCTGTCGACGGTTGCGATGCCTTGCGCGAGGATGGCCTTGGCGGTATCTGGCACGGCGCGCGTCGGAGTGCAGAGGAGAGCCGCGTCGACATGGCCAAGCTCCATGATGTCGGCAACGACCTTGACCCCCGTAAGCTCGACGGGCTGCCGGGCATCAGGATTACGCCTTACTACGCCTGTGAGCTCGAGATCTGGCGCAATGGAGATGGCCTCGACGGCGGCCTTGCCGATGTTGCCGTATCCTACGACGGCTATTCTTTTCTTATCTGCCATAACTGTTTTCTTTTGTAACGTGGAGCTAAATTACAAAATGCGCTAAAAATTCACAATCGGTGAAACACTGCTTTGGTCGTGAGGAAGAAAATCGGCGGCAATAGGGAAAAACCTACTGCCGCCGATTCTTCTGAATGAACCTCTAAAAATTTAAGACTGCATGATATGTGAGAAAATCTCGCGGTAAGAATATTGTTGAGACAAGTGTGTTTTACTTGACAACGACGGTCTTGGCGACACCGGCGGCACGGACGATGTAGAGACCGCGCGGGAGGCCGTTGGAAGCGACCTTACGACCGTTGATGTCATAGACCTCGAAGCTGTCGGCGCCAGAGACGGAGATCTCGCCACCCAGCACCTTGACATCGACACCGTCGGTGATTTGGCGGATTGCGCTCGTTCCGGACTGGAGGAAGACGAGGTAGCCGCGTTCGGCAGAGAGGGCGAAATAGAGGTCGTCTTGATCGGCTTTATCGGCAAGCGTAAAGAGGCAGCCGGTGAAATACTGGTAGTGAGAGATGCCACCACCGTCGACGATGTCGTACTTGACATCGTAGGAGTCGCCATTGTTGGTGACGGAGACGGTGCAGTAGGAGCCATCAGTATTGGCTAGGAAGACGCTCCAATCCCAATTGCTGGAGAGGGAGCCGAATGCCGTTGTGGTAGTAGTATTGTTCTCCCCCTGGAACGCATAGTTGTCAAGGCGGAAGACGCCATAGTAAGCTTGACTGGCATTGCGCGCCATGACGATGGGGCAATAGTAGATTGCATCACTTGACACTCGAACTTGGAAAGACTTGGTCACAGTCTCTCCTTTTTTGACTTGGAAGTCGGAGGTAAGTGCATTGTCCCAGCTGTTTGTGAGATCCTCGCTGCCGCTGATAGTAACTGTCTCGGAGGAGACGTTGGCGACGCCGTTGACGGATTTGCCGCCATATGTCGCAGTGAATTTGCCGTCTTTGCCGATGGTCTCAGGGAAAGTGACCTTAGAAGTATGCAGGACCTCGGTGGTTCCATCGGACATGTGCGCAGTGACAATGGCGGAAGCCTTGATGAACTTGGTCGTGGTAGCACCCGTGGCGAAATAGTGGGTTACGTTAGCCGCATTTTCGACAGAAAGAGAGCTCAGGGTGGGGGCAGTCTTAGTCGCAGTCTCTCGGACGGCGGTAAGGTTCTCAAGGTGCGCCTTCTCTACAGTCAAGAACGCGTAGACACTGGCGGAAGTGGAGATATTCTGATGATAGGTCATGACAAAGACATTGCCTGCCTGGGAGGTGGCAGTAGCCGTGACGTAGACAACGCCCGTCGAGAGCCGCTGAATCTCGACGACAACACGAGCACCATTCATCTCGGAGATGAAGAAAGAGTCATAGCCCGTCGCTCCTGACTTCGTAAACACTTCATTATAGTTTGAAGAAATATTTGAAGCCGCATATTCACCGTCGAGTCCCCAACCATAGGCATCTGATCGCAGGACGAAGTACGCGTAGTAGCCCGAATTTTCAGAGTTGCTGTAACCAGTCGTAGAGGAGAGGGCGAGAACCCAGTTGAACCATACTTTTTCACCATTGTTGTAGTTGTCGAACTCGAAAGTGAGCATTTTACCGACGGGCAACTCGACTTGTGAAGACTTAGCGCCCCAAAATGCAGTGGTGTTGTCGGTAGCGCCGACGGTGGTCGAGGAGAGAGTTATATTCTCGGCCTGCACAGGAAGCGTGGCGAACGCGAGGATGGCAGCAGACGCAATCGCCTTGAAAGTTGATAAAGTTAACTTCATACACATGTGGTATTTAAGATGATGAGGATCGCCGTCGCCTTAAACAACGGTTTTAATTGTTTAAGCAAAATTAAACAAGCGAAAGCTGCAAAGGGTGTAAAACTATGTATAAAGGGTGGATAATTGTAATCAAACGTAAAAGCCGAGTATTAACATGAAACGGCAACCCGAGCACATAAATAAAAGGCAAACATTGGCTTCCGCATGGTATAGAAACAAAGAATTATGGCTGCACATTTTAGTAAAATTTGACTAATTACTAAAACAGAAGCGTCCGAGAGTTGGTGACTCTCGGACGCATTATTATGTGTAAGGAAGTTGCTATTTGATGGAGACTATGGACGCCTTGCCATCTTGGAGCTTGACGGCGATGCCCTTGTGGGTCTCGGGGGAGACGGGATGTCCGCCGAGGTCGTAGTATTGGGGAGTTGAGTGGGAGGCGTCGATTGTTGGCAGGGAGGTTGGGGAGGCGAAAGAGTTGAAGTAGTAGCGGAGGTTTTGCTGCGTGCCGTCGTCGCCAATCCAAGTCTTAGATGGATCGTATACGAGGGTGGCCTGGCGGCGTGGGAACACGGAAAGACCTGTAGCGTTCTTGTCATCGGAGTCACCAAGACAGATGACGTGCTTATTGTCTGACGTTCCGTTGGAGAGGACCTCCACAGTGTTAAGGGAGGAGCAATCTCTGAAAGCGCCTTCGCCTATTGACTGGAGGCTGGTGGGGAGGGAGACGGAGGTAAGGGAGCTGCAATAGTAGAATGCATAACTGCCTATCGACGTGACACCCTCGGGGAGGGTGACAGAGGCAAGGGAGGAGCAGCCATAGAAAGCATAATCGCTTATCGACGTGACACCCTCGGGGATGGAGACTGAGGTAAGGGAGCTGCAGTTTTCGAAAGCATAATCGCCTATGGACGTGAGACTGGCAGGGAGGGTGACGGAAGAAAGGGAGCTACATCCTGAGAGAACATAATCGCCTATTGACTGGAGGCTTGCGGGGAAGGAGATCGAGGTAAGGGCTTTGCAATAGTAGAAAGCATGATCGCCTATCGACGTGACACCTTCGGGAATGGAGATCGAGGTAAGGGAACTGCAACGATAGAAAACAGAACTGCCTATCGACGTGACACCCTCGGGAACGGAGATCGAGGTAAGGGAGCTGCAATAGAAGAAAGCATAATCGCCTATCGACGTGAGACCCTCGGGGAGGGTTATGGAGGCAAGGGAGCTGCAGCTTCGGAAAGCATATTGCTCGATAGAAGTTACTACATTGTTGGGGATGTCAATGTTATCCAGCTTGGAAAACCCTGAAAACGCCTCCTGTGGTATGGAGCTGACGGCATAGTCTTCAGCAAAGAGGACGTGCTCGGTGGTTGAGGAGTACTCTTTTATGGCTGTCCAATCGACATTGCTTCCGCTGAGCGTGAGGGTTTTGGAGGCTGAGTCGTATGACCAGCCGGTGCCGGAGCCGTCAGCCAGTGAGGTAGAGACCGTCGCGACGAAAACGAGGAGCACGGCGACGAGACGGAGAAAGAGTGTATGAGTTGAAATCATGACTTAAGAATTTATATTTATGTAAGGGATAGCGTACAAAGAGATGCGCCCGAGAGTTTTGGGCCCTCGAGCGCATTGTCATGAGGGGAGATGGGATATTGCTACTTGGTAGTGGTCAAGGATGCTTTGCCATCTTGGAGCTTGACGGCGACGCCCTTGTGGGACTCGGGGGAGACGGGGCGTCCGCCGAGATCGTAGTAACGGGAAGTGGAGGGAGTGATGACGTTAGGCTTGATGGACGTCGGGATGTAGGATGCGTTGAAATAGTAACGGAGGTTCTCCGTCTCGCTGTCGCCGATCCAAGTGGTGTAGGGGTCGTAGATGAGGGCCGCCTGGTCACGAGGGAAGACGTCAGTTCCCGCCGCTGTCTTGTCGTCGTAGCCGCCGAGATAGATGAAGTGCTTATTGTCTGACGTTCCGTTGGAGAGCATCTCCACAGTATTAAGGGAGGAGCAGCCAAGGAACGCCTCATAACCTATGGACGTGAGGCTGGCGGGGAGGGTTATGGAGGTGAGAGAGCTGCAATCCTTGAAAGCGCCACCGCCTATCGACGTGACGCCCTCGGGGAGGGAGACAGAAGAGAGGGCAGAGCAGCCAGTGAAAGTATACAGGTCTATCGACGTGAGACTCTCGGGAATTGAGACAGAGGTAAGGGATGTGCAAGCTTGGAAAGCAAACATACCTAAGGACGTCAGGCCTTCGGGGAGGGAGACCGAGGTAAGGGTTTCGCAGCCACTGAAAGCATAATCGCCAATCGACGTGAGACCCGACGGGATGGTGACTGAGGTAAGGGAGATGCCATAGTAGAATGCATGCATCCCGATAGAAGTCACGACATCTGGAATTTCAATTTCTTTCAGCTTGGTAAAAGAAAAAAACGCCATAGATGGAATGGAGCTGACGGCATAGTCCTCCGCAAAGACAACCTGCTCGGTGGTTTCCTTGAACTCCTTTATGGCATTCCAATCGACCTCGCCACCAAAGAGCGAGAGTATGTTGGTGGCGGTGTCGTAAGACCAGCCGGTGCCACGGAGGACAAACGTGTTGAAGTAGTAACGGAGGTTCTGGGTGTCGTCGTCGCCAATCCAAGTAGTGTTAGGATTGTAGACGAGGGTGGCCTTGTTTCGTCGGAACACGTCTGTTCCTGTCGCATTCTTGTCGGATCCGTCGCCGAGATAGACAAAGTGCTTATTGTCTGACGTACCGTTAGAGAGGATTTCCACCGTCATAAGGTTGTTGCAGAGGTTGAATGCATAATCGCCAATCGACGTGAGGCTGGCGGGGAGGGTGACAGACGAAAGGGGGGTGCAGCAATTGAAAGCAAAATCGTCTATCGACGTGAGACCCTCTTGAATGGAGACCGAAGAAAGGGAGGTGCACATGGAGAAAGCACCACTGCCAATAGATGTGAGACTGGATGGGAAGGAGACCGAGGAGAGAGAGGAGCAAAAGGAGAATGCTTCCGTGCCTATCGATGTGAGTCCCTCGGAGAGGGTGACAGAGGCAAGGGCTTTGCAGTTACAGAAAGCATTACTCCAGATATAAGTTACTACAGAAGGAATTTCAACGGCAGTCAGCTTAGAAAAAGCTCTAAAAGCTTCTTCGGGTATGGAGCTGACGGCATAGTCATCAGCAAAGAGGACATGCTCGGTGGTTGAGGAGAAATCTTTTATGGCTGTCCAGTCGACCTCGCTGCCGCTGAGCGTGAGGGTGTTGGAGGCTGAGTTGTAGGACCAGCCGGTGCCTGAGTCGGCAGCCAAGGCAGAAGAGATCGTCGCTGTGAAAACGAGTAGCGCGGCGACGAGACGATGAAAGAGTGTCTTAGTTCTAATCATAACTATAACTATTTATTAAGGTGTTACGTGATGGGCAGATTGCCGGAAGCGGTGGCTTCGCACAAGCGTGCGCTTGCTCTGTTTGGTGTGAAGTTACGAAAAATTTGAGTATTTTAATACCAAAAATTAGAAAGTAGTAGGGCTTGGGCGGTGACGGGTGCGGAGATGGGCGACTTTCTCTTTTGGGTAGGCGGTATAAAAACTTGAATTATTATATGGCATTACGAGCCGGCGCGGATCGCCGGAAGCGGTGGCTTTGCGGAGGCGTGCGCTTGCTCTGTTTGGTGTGAAGTTACAAAAAAGTTGAGTATTTCAATATAGATAATTAGAAAGACGCAGTTGGGGAGATGGCTTATGTGAAGAGGGGGCTGTCCATCACGCACATCAGAGGTTGGTCGATAAATCGACATTTATGGAAGAGATTGCGGGACTTACAGCCATTAGACGACGTTCTTGCCAAGCATACAAAGAGAATGCGCCCGAGAGCTTTGAGCTCTCGGGCGCATTGTCATGAGGGGAGATATGATATTGCTACTTGGTAGTGATCAAGGATGCTTTGCCATCTTGGAGCTTGACGGCGATGCCCTTGTGGGTCTCGGGGGAGACGGGGCGTCCGCCGAGGTCGTAGAAACGGGAAGTGGAGTTGGAGATGACGTTAGGCTTGATGGACGTCGGGATGTAGGACGCATTGAAATAGTATCGGAGGTTCTCCGTCTCGCTGTCGCCGATCCAAGTGGTGTTGGGGTCGTAGATGAGGGTTGCCTGGTCACGTGGGAAGACGTTGGTTCCTGCCGCTGTCTTGTCTTCGGAGCCGCCGAGATAGATGAAGTGCTTATTGTCTGACGTTCCGTCTGAGAGGACCTCCACCGAATTGAGGGAAGAGCAGCCATTGAACGCCTCATTTCCTATGGACGTGACACTTGCGGGAAGTGTTATGGAGGTGAGGGAGGTGTTCTGGCAGAAAGCATACCTGCCTATCGACGTGAGACCCTCAGGGAGGGTGACAGAGGTAAGGGAACGACAGCCATCGAAAGCAAAACCGCCTATCGACGTGAGACCCTCAGAGAGGGAGACAGAGGAAAGGGAACGGCAAGAGGAGAAAGCGCCATTGCTTATCGACGTGAGACCTTCGGGAAGGGTGACGGAGGTGAAGGCGTAGCAGGCATTGAAAGCGTAATCGCCTATCGACGTGAGACCCTCGGGGAGGGTGACTGAGGTAAGGACGAAGCAGCCAGAGAATGCATAATCGCCTATCGACGTGAGGCTTGCGGGGAAGGTGATGGAGGGGAGGGTTCTGCAAGAGTAGAAAGCATAATCGCCTATCGACGTGAGACCCTCGGGGAGGGTGACAGAGGTAAGGGAGGTGCATCCATAGAAAGCACTTTCACCGATAGAAGTTACGACAGAGGGAATTTCAGCGTCTTTCAGATTGGTAAAGTCTGAAAACGCCTCATCAGGTATTGAGCTGACGGCATAGTCCTCCGCGAAGACTACATGCTCGGTGGTCTCCTTGAATTCTTTTATGGCCTCCCAGTCGACATTGTCGCCAAAAAGCGTGAGGGTGTTGGTAGTGGTGGTGTAGTACCAGCCGGTGCCACGGAATGAGCAGAAGTAGTTGCGAAGGTTTTGCGTGTTGTCGTCGCCGATCCAAGTCGTTGTGGGATTGTAGACGAGGGTGGCTTGGTATTGTGGGAACACGGAGGTTCCAGTAGCGGTCTTGTCGTCGGAGCCGCCGAGATAGATGACGTGCTTGTCGTCGGACGTGC
>CAVHUG010000015.1:0-52691 GCA_963639155.1 Pseudobutyrivibrio sp.
TGTGAAAGTAGGAGGTAATTGCCTTTTATGATTAGCATTTACCTCCTACCCGATTGTGTTATCGGTCTTTGACTGCCCTTATGGAGAACCCGAGCCATACGGGTTCGTCGCGGGAGACGAAGAGGGTCTCCTCGGATCCGTTGGCTGCCATATTGAAGCGGAGGCAGCATGCGTTGTCGGTTCCCTGTCCGATGGTGCCGGTCATGTAGTAGCCGGAGAGTTTTGACGATTTAGTGCCGTCGAACTCGTCATTATGGATGGTCTTTCGTCCGTCGATGATGCCTGCGCAAGGGAGGATGATGGAGTTGCCGTTAGAGGCTGTGAATCGCATGGCTGTTTTGCCGGAGGATGTTTTCTCGCCTTGGAAGGAGCACGATTTACAGAGTTCGCGTACCTCGTCGTAGGTGGGAAGGCGCCATCCGTCGCCAGCTGCGGCAAGAGCGGCGTCGAGACCCTGCGTGGCGCAGATGTTGTCGGCAATGAAGTTGTCGATGTTAAGACCCGCGTGGGCGTAGTTGTCGGTTGTGAAAGTCTTCTTGGTGGCGATCTCGCCCCATGCGTAGTGGTTGCCCTCGGCGGTGTCTGTCGCTGCCCCGAGGTTTGTGGTTGCCCAAAGGACGGAGAGCCCGAGGTCGACGGCTTGGAGTTCTTGCGGCTCTGGAGAGGGGAGTGTGGGGAAGTTGATTTTGAACGTTGCGGAACGGGAGGACGTTTTGCCGCAGGTTATGACGAGTTGTGCGTAGTATGTATCGTCGGTAGAGGGGAAGTTTGTGGCGAAGATGTCTATGGCGAGATCTTCGGTGCTGATTTGGGCGTCGGCGTAGCCTGGGGAGTCAGGTGAGGATAGGTTTTTTGAGGTGCTTATTATGATGTTGACTGATGGGGTGGTCTGTGTTGCCTCGTCGCAGGAGATGTCGGCTGTCACGTGGGCCATGCGCAGCGCATTGGTGTAGACGTGGATGGACGTGTCGACGAAGGAGTATGGGCAAGGGGAGTCGTAGGAGGTGGTGTCGGTTGGCTGCGTGTTGTCGTCATCGTCGCTGAAGCCGGAGGAGCAGGCGGAGGAGAGGGAGAGGAGCAGGATGGCGATGAGGAATTGGAATAGTTTCATGGATTGGATGGTTGGGAGTGTAGCAGTAATAGTCTTTTTTTGTTTGCTTAAAGGTACTAAAAATGGGCGAGATGGGCAAGCCGTGGGGTGTTAAAGGGTGCAGTGATGTTGATAAAGAAAAGAGCCCCGCCTTCAGCTGAAGGCAGGGCTCTATAAATTAGAGTTAAGCTACAAGCTTAGTTCTTTGCGATGACACGAGCCATCTCGCAGCACTTGTTGGAGTAGCCCCACTCGTTGTCGTACCAAGAGAGAACCTTGACGAAGGTTGGGTCGAGGACGAGGGTCTTGTCAGCGTCGAAGATGGAGGTGTGGGGATCGTTGCGGAAGTCGGTGGAGACGACAGCATCCTCGGTGTAGCCGAGAACGCCCTTGAGCTCGCCCTCAGAAGCAGCCTTCATAGCAGCGTTGATCTGCTCCTTGGTAGCCTCTTTGCTGAGCTCAACGGTGAGGTCAACGATGGAGACGTCGGAGGTAGGAACGCGGAGGGAGATGCCGGTGAGCTTGCCGTTGAGCTCGGGGAGAACCTTACCTACAGCCTTGGCAGCGCCAGTGGAAGAGGGGATGATGTTCTCGAGGATGCCACGGCCACCGCGCCAATCCTTCTTGGAAGGACCGTCGACGGTCTTCTGGGTAGCGGTTGCGGCGTGAACGGTGGTCATGAGGCCACGCTTGATGCCGAAGGTCTCGTGGAGGACCTTAGAGATAGGAGCAAGGCAGTTGGTGGTGCAGCTTGCGTTGGAGATGATCTGCTGGCCAGCGTAGGTCTTGTCGTTGACACCGTAGACGAACATAGGAGTAGCGTCCTTGGAAGGAGCGGACATGATGACCTTCTTGGCACCAGCCTTGATGTGAGCGCTTGCGAGCTCCTCGGTGAGGAAGAAGCCGGTGGACTCGATGACTACGTCAACGCCGAGGGCGCCCCAAGTGATGTTGGCGGGATCCTTCTCAGCGAAGACCTGGATCTTCTTGCCGTCGACAACCATGTAGTTGCCCTCGACCTTGATCTCGTGGTTGAAGCGACCGTGTACGGAGTCGTACTTGAGCATGTAGGCGAGGTAGTCAGGATCGAGGAGGTCGTTGATGCCTACAACCTCGATGTCCTTACCGAAGTTCTCGACAGCAGCACGGAAGACCATGCGGCCGATGCGGCCGAAGCCATTGATACCAATCTTAATCATTTCAGTAGATTTGAATTATATGATTTTTTATCTATCTGTTTTGCATGGAGGGGTTCGCCCCTCCTTTGCGTCGCGAAGTTAACTAACTTCGGTTGTTTGGCAAAATTTATACGCAGCACAAAAAAAGGAACAGGTAAGCCCTATTCCTTGGTATGGCAATTCTCATGCCACGCTGTTGACGGTTGCCCCGTTCATGCTTGCCTGGCTGTAGGCTGGGCATTCTTGCGAGCTGCCACAAGAGGTGAGGAGCAGGGCTGCGACCGCGAGGGAGGCGATGAGTAGCATTATTGTTTTCATAATCCGCATCTAAATTTTGTTCTGCTAAATTAGCTAATTGTTTGTCAAGGTGGAATTTTGATGGTCGATTTTTGAGGTTAAAATATATTTATCGACCTGTTAATTTCACCATCTCGTTGGTAGTCTTACGCAAAGTGAGACGCTAAAGTTTCAGAAGCGGGAATTTGGATTGCAGAAATCTGGCATCCTCCGTATCTGGGCTTCTTGCTGCCCCAGCTGCGTCCCGTGCCGCATGAGGAGAGGCAGGCTGCCAAGATGAAGGTTGCGGCTATGATGGTGAGCGACTTGCGTTTTTTCATATTGTTTGCTGTGTTGGTTTGCGCGTGACGCAAATTTATGAAGATTGGTGGATAGGCGATTAGAAGGGATGAGGAAATTAAGGTACGGCAATGCCGCGCAGCCCGAATGTGGATTGGGCGCGCGGCATCGGGGATTATTAGATTGACAACTATTGCGCTGGTTGGAATGATGGAAGAAAAGAATCACCCGCATCACTCTTTTCTACGAAGAAGAGCTGGTATGGTTGTGAGATTTTTGGGTGGGGGTTAATGCAATTATATATTTTTGCCTAAGATGTAAATAGATGCGCAGATGCAAATCACGTACATATATCATAGTGGCTTTTGGCTGGAGAGTGAAGAAGCCGTTGTGGTGATAGACTACTGGAGGAACGGGCGTCAGAACGTGGCAAACCTCGTGGGAGCGGCGGCAAAGCAGGTGTACGTATTGGCCAGTCATGTCCACCCAGACCATTTTAACCCGGAGACGCTGACTTGGACGTCCTCGAAACCAATAAGATACATCTTGTCGGCGGACATCAGGAGACGACATAGAGAATTGAGGGAAGACGGGCGGATAACGTGGCTGCACAGAGGAGAGGAGTATGGTGACGGCCTTGTCAAGATAAACGCCCTCGGCTCTACTGACGTGGGCGTGTCGTGGCTCGTGACCCTTGACGGGAAGCGGATATTCCATGCCGGGGACTTTAACGACTGGATTCGCGACGAGAGCGGAGAAGAGGATAATCGACGGATGCACAGCTACTTTGTAGCTGAACTGAACAAGATGAGAGAAGCCGTGGCGGAAGCCGACGTGGCGATATTCCCTGCCGACCCGCACCTCGGGAGACATATTGCCGAGGGAGCGGAGCTGTTTTGCGAATCTGTGAGGCCTAAGATGTTGATGCCGATGCACTGTTGGGAGTGTTATGACGAGGCGGGCAGGGTGGGGGACGCCGTGGTACGCATGGGTACGAAGTACGTGGATTGCAGGGAAGTAGACAACCTAAAAATAGGGTAGATGAATTGGCTAGAGGCTATAAAAAATAGAGTGTCGGAGGTGTGGAAGCGCGTGTGGGTCAGAAGGATGGCGTGTGTGGCGTGCGGACTTGTGGTTTTCATGACGATATGTTTATTGATGGTTCCGAGACCACTGTTCAGAAAATCGGCATCGATGGTGGCTTTTGCAAGAGACGGGCGGCTGATTGCGGCCCAGATAGCAGACGACGGGCAATGGAGGTTTACGCAAGAGGACAGCGTTCCGGAGCGGTTTGAGAAATGCATCACCACATTTGAGGACAAGAGATTCCGATACCATTTTGGCATTGACCCCATCGCCATAGTGAGGGCGTTGAGGAGCGACATCCGACAGGGGCGCGCGGCAGAGGGAGGCAGTACGTTGACCATGCAGTTGGCGCGAATGGCTCATGGCGGACGGACGAGGACAATAGGTCAGAAAATTGTGGAGGCGTTGTGCGCCGTGGGCATTGAGCTTACGCACAGCAAAGACGAGATATTGTCGCTTTACGCGTCGCACGCCCCGATGGGCGGCAACGTCGTGGGGCTGGAGGCGGCGTCGTGGCGATATTTTGGGCGAAGGGCGGCGGAATTGTCGTGGGCGGAGAACGCATTGCTGGCTGTGCTGCCAAACGCCCCGGCGCGCATTCACGTGGCGCGAAACCGCGAGGCATTAAAAGAGAAGAGGGACAGGCTGCTAAAGAAACTGTTGGATGACAACGAGATAGACAAGGCGACATTCGAGCTGTCGGTCATGGAGCCATTGCCAGAAAAGCCATACCCGATAGAGAACAAGGCTCCACAACTATTTCAGAAACTATCAAGAAGTGCGGACACGCGAGGCAGGGCGACCGTGCACACGACGATAGACGGCTCGTTGCAGACGCACATACAGTCCATTGCGGACGAATATTCGCGAAGGTACATGTTGAGCAGGGTGAACGACATAGGAGTCCTCGTGGCGGAGGTGAATACAGGCGACGTGTTGGCATATATAGGCAACTCGACACGCGTGTCGCCGACGTGGATGGTCGACATGGTATCGGCGGAGCGCAGTAGCGGCAGTACGCTCAAGCCTTTGCTCTACGCCACGATGTTGAGCGGTGGAGAGATGGCGCCACGAAGCTTGTGGGCTGACACTCCACTCGACATAAACGGCTTCAGCCCACAGAATTACAGCCACACATATAACGGAGCGGTGCATGCCGACGACGCATTGATGCAATCGCTTAACGTGCCGCTGGTAAGGATGTTGTCGCATCATAACACAGGACGATTCCTTGCCGACCTCAAACAGATGGGCGTCAGTACATTGAGGTTTGACGAGGGACATTATGGCGCATCGCTCATATTGGGTGGGGGGGAAGTGACCTTGTGGGACTTGTGCGGGATGTACGCATCGATGGCTCGGAGACTGGTCTCGTATGAAAAAGAGCCGGAAGCCACTATGAAAGAGCCACTTAAAGATATTTTCGGATTGCGGCTCACGCCAGACGGAGAATTTCGCCACCCACGGAAACATGTGTCTGCCACGATACCTACGCCTGCGGCAATATGGTACACCTTCAAGGCGATGGCCGACCTCAGCCGCCCGGAGGAGGAAGCCGACTGGCAGATGTTCAGCTCCATGAAACGCGTGGCGTGGAAGACGGGCACGAGCTACGGAGGGCGTGACGGATGGGCGGTTGGCGTCACGCGCGACTATGTTGTCGGCGTATGGACGGGCAACGCGACGGGCGAGGGGCGCGCAGGGATGACAGGTGTCGGGTATGCCGCCCCGGTCATGTTCGACGTGTTCTCACTTTTGCCGTCGTCGGCATGGTTTGAGGAGCCGTTGGACGACGAGGACGAGATGGTAGTGTGCAGACGCAGCGGCATGTTGGCTACCGACGTTTGCGCAGCGGTCGATACTGTGCGACTGCCTCGCCAATGTGCGGACAGCAAGCAATGCGGCTATTGCAGGTTGGTTCATTTGACGGAGGACGGGAATTGGCAGGTCAACTCGTCGTGCGAATCGACGGGCGCCATGAGGACGGAATCGAGATTCGTGTTGCCGCCAAAGATGGAATATTACTATAAGGCGCATCATGCTGATTATGAGCCATTGCCACCGATGAGGGTTGATTGCGCAGATTCGGGAGCGGGTCGCGTGGCCATTATATATCCTCTGCATGGTCAGCAAGTGGTGCGGACGCGCAACCTGGAAGGCAAGTTACAGGGCGTAATATGCCAAGTGGCGTCGGGTGGCGACGTGGTTGTCTATTGGCATTTGGACGATACGTATTTAGGCGAGACGCGCGGGACGAATCAGATGTTGATTGAGCCGTCGGCAGGGCAGCATAGGCTGACTGTGGTGACGGATGCGGGTCAGACGGCGGCTGTCAGCTTCAGCGTCAGATAGGGAACGTCGTTTTTATGGAACTCCTTTGTGCTGTATGCAGTCATTCGGCTTAATTTTTTCTTAACGTCATTGGAAACAAGTGGTAACAATAACGTATAAACTTGCATATTAAATAACACCTAATATTCATATAACTAAAAACCAACAAGAAATGAGGAGAATGACCAGATTATCATTGTGGTCGTTGATGCTCATTGTCTGCGTGCTGATGACGGCATGCGGAAAGAAAGAGTCATCGGGCTACAACCAGTACGTGGATAGCTTCACGTCTGGGCAAGTGTCTCGCACACAGAGTATTGTGCTTGTTCTGACGCAAGATGTTGCGGAAGACAGGTTGGCAAAGCTCGACGCTGCGGACATTATGGAGCTATCGCCATCGGTGAATGGCAAATACACATTTGCCGATGCCCACACACTCGTCTTCACGCCGAGCGAGGGGCTTGAGCGTAATACGGAATATGCCGTAACGACAGACATCGCGGAGCTGTTCCCTGAAGCCGAGGGCGGAGAGCGCACGTTCACTTTTTCAATAAAGACGCGCCCGTCATACTTCCAAGGCTATTTTGACGCGTTTGAGGAGAAAGAGGACAACGTATACAACATCACGTTCTCCATCATTACATCCGACTCGGAAGATGCCGAATATGCGGAGAAGAGGGTGCGCACGTCGAATGGCACGACTTCGTGGGAACACCTTGGCGACGGAATGCGCCACACATTGAAAGTCGAGGTTGCGGCCAAGAGCGAGACCCAGACGTTGGAGGTGACGGCTTCTGACGACATGGGCGACAATCGTACCTTGGCGACTTGCGAAGTGCCATCGACTACGGAGATGAAGGTCATCAGTGTCCGATGCCGTCAAGAGGACCAGTATTATGTCGAGATCACATTCTCCAAGCGGCTCGATGAGAAGCAGAACATGATGGGCTTGGCCAACATCGTCGGCAACGAGAGCAAGGCTGTCGACGTTGACGGCAACACCATCCGCCTATACCCCGATGCGAACACAAGAGGTGACGCGACAGTATGGCTGTCGGGTGACATAAAGAGCGCGACGGGCGTAGCCCTGGGCGCGGACCAGCAGTTGGCCGTCAGCCTGGACGAGGCAAAGCCGGCAGTCAAGTTCACCACGAACAGGGTGATAGTGCCTCTGTCTGACAATGTGGCTATACCATTCAGTGCCATATACTTGCGAGGCGTGAGGGTGAAAATAATCAAAGTCTTCGCCAACAACGTAGGCTCAATGATGGCGGTTGACAACCTTAACTGTCAGGGAAGCGACATGACGAGATTTGGCCGCCCGGTAGCCGTCAAGACAATCTATTTTGACGAGGCGACCGACTTTACTCGTTGGCACACATATTCTCTCGACCTCGGCAGCCTCATCAAGGCGGAGCCTGGCGCACTGTACCGTGTGCGACTGGAAGTCGTCGGCGCATTGAGCGCATGGCCCGGCGCAGAATTTGCGCAGAAGACCAAGAGCGAGATTGAGGCAGAAGACAACCTCATTTTCAACCAGATGATAGCCAAGTTTGACAGTGGCAACGGATGGTATTATGAAAATGACATAGACTGGTCGAAATACAAATGGGAAGAGCGCGACGACCCGTCCAAGGCAACATACTACATGGGGCGAGGGGACGGACGAAACGTCTTTGCGACGAACATAGGCCTCTCTGCATTCATGGGCGACGGTTATGAGACGGAAATCGTGGCGATGGACCTGCCATCGGCTAAGCCTATGGAGGGCGTGAAACTCAACGTCTTCAACTTCCAGAACCAGATTGTCGGCACCGCCACGACAGATGCCGACGGCAAGGCAACGATTTCGCCCGATGCGGTAAAGGGACGTCCTTTCTACGTCGAGGCGACGAAGGACAATGACCATTCCTACCTCCGAATGATGAGTGGCGAGAGCCTGTCGACCAGTACGTTTGACGTGGCGGGAGCCGAGGCTCAGACCAACGGGCTGAAGGGCTTCATCTATGGCGAGCGTGGCGTATGGCGTCCCGGCGACACACTGCACATCGGCTTCATGCTAAAAGACGCCGACGGCAGGCTCCCAGAAAATCACCCTGTCGTGCTGGAAGTGTCGAACACGCTCGGTCAGCTGATCAGCAGACAGGTTCGTAAGGAAGGCCAGATGGGGCTGTACGCATTCAACGTGCCTACTGACGCTGACGCCGTAACAGGCTCATGGAGCGCAAAAGTGAGCGTCGGCGGTGCGACATTCGAGAAACGTCTGCGCGTCGAGACAATCAAGCCCAACAGGTTGAAAATCAACATGGACGTGCCTGAGATTATCCGTCCCGGCGGACAGTCGCTGTCGATGCATACCGAATGGCTGAGCGGCACGAAGGTTGGTGGGCTGCGCTACGAGGCTGAGGTCGCCATGGCGCCAGTCACAACGAAATTCGATAATTGGAAAGGCTTCGTATTTGATGACGCCACACGAAAGTTCGAGGTCAGCAACATGAGCCTTGGCGGAGGCGTGACCGACGAAGGCGGCAATTCCGTCATCGGCTTTACGCCGCGTGTGAAAGTCAACGCCCCTGGCATGTTGCGTGCCGTCATTACGACGCACGTCTATGAGCCAAGCGGTGATTTCAGCACCGACTCACGATTTACGAAACTATCGCCCTACAACAATTACGTCGGCATCAAGACACCGCAGGCAGGCCGCACCCAATTGGCGACGGGCAAGAACCACACATTCAAAGTCGCAGCCGTCGACTATAACGGCAAGGGGCTACATGGAGAGTCGGTATCCGTCGATGTCTACAAGACTGAATATTACTGGTGGTGGAGCGCGACAGACGAGCTCGCCAATTTCCGGTCAGAAAACTACCAACGTCCTGTCAAACAATTCAACCTCACGACGGATGCGGGCGGCAATGCCACGTTCTCACTCAACTTCCCCGACCGCGATTGGGGCACTTACCTGATTTGCGTCACAGACAAATCCAGTGGTCATTCTGCAAGCACGCTCGCCTATTTTGATTGGCCAACCATTGGCGATCGCTCAGCAAACGGAAGTGGCGCATCGACAATTTTGAGTGTCAAGTTTGACAAGGATGAGTATAAGGTCGGCGACCAGATGGCCCTCACATTCCCCTCCGCCAACGGCGCACAGGGCATCGTCAGCCTATGCCGTGGAGGCAAACTGCTGAGTACTAAGATTGTAGACTGCACCGGTGAGCAGACGAGCGTCAAGATTGACGTGACCAATGACATGATGCCTAATGTCTATGCCTATGTCAGTATGGTTCAGCCATATAACCAAACGGCCAACGACGCTCCGATGAGGCTTTATGGCATTGCGCAAGCGACGGTTACGTCGACGGACAGCCACCTCTCTCCTGTCATAACGGCTAAGGATGATATTAGTCCCATGACCAAGGCTTCGGTCACCGTGAACGAGCAGAAAGGTCGCCCGATGGCGTATACGTTGGCCATTGTAGACGAGGGACTTCTTGACCTGACGCACTTCAAGACCCCCGACGCGTGGGAGACATTCTACGCACGCGAGGCGTTGGGTGTCAATCTGTGGGATGTGTACAATATTGTGGCTGGCGCATATGGTGGTCGCATTGAGCAGATGTTTAGCATCGGCGGTGACGACGCATTGCTAAACAACTCGCCAAAGGCTATCGTCAACCGCTTCACGCCCATTGTCAAATTCGTAGGCCCATTCACGCTCAAGAAGGGTGAGAAGAAGACACACGAGATTGACGTGCCAAGCTACGTCGGTCGTGTCCGCATGATGGTGGTCGCCACCGACGGCAACGCATACGGCAGTGCGGAAAAGAGCGTCAAGGTGACCAAGCCCCTCATGCTCTACGGCACCATGCCTCGCCAGATAGGCGTTGGCGATAAGGCGAGCGTCTCGGCCACTGTCATGGCATCGCAGGCGTTGGGCAACGTCGACGTGAAGATCACGGCTGCTGATGGCGTCAAGGTAGTTGGCGAATCGGCCAAGAGCGTCAACCTTGACGGCGAAGGCGAAAAGACCGTGACTTTCAATATTGAGGCTGGCAATGAGGCAGGAGAGGCAACGGTCAGCATCGTCGCGTCGAGCAGGAGCGAAAAGTGCGACTACACCACACGCTTGAAGGTGCGTCACGAAGGTCAGATCATATCAACAACGAGCGAGGCTACAATCCAGCCCGGCAAGGAGTGGAGTGCAGACGTGACAGCAAAGCAGGGTAACCTTGAGAACGCCATCGTCGAGCTTAGCTCAGTCAAGCCGCTCAATATTGCACCGCGCGTGGCCGAGCTTATCGAGTATCCTCATGGCTGCGCTGAGCAGACGACATCTAAGGCGTTGGCGCAGTTGTATTTGGACGACTTTACCGATCTGAGCAAAGAACAGAAGGAGGCCGTCGAGGCAAACGTCAAATCGGCCCTCAGCAAGCTGTATAAACATGTCGTCTCAGATGGCGGCATAGGCTATTGGGCAGGAGACTGCTTTTCCAACTATTGGTGCTCCGCCTATGTATATATCTTCTTCAGCGAGGCTGAGAACCGTGGCTATTTCGTCCAGTCGGGCGTCAAGAAATCGCTCGCTAATTACTTGTCGAAGAACTTGAATGTCAAGTCTCCGGGCAGCGCAGGTCTGGCTCTTTATGCTTTGGCTCTTGACAAGAAGGCCAACCTCGGCTCAATGAACCGTGTGCGCGAGTCGCTCAAGGCTCCACAGTCCGAGGCATACAATTTCTTGGCGGCAGCATACGCCTTGGCAGGTCATAGGAGCGAGGCGGAAAGCCTCTTGCAAAAAGGCGGCAGCGGCGAAGACATATCTCGCCTCATAGCCCAGACGGCTGTTGATGATGCCAACGCCGCGCAAACTGCCGAGTCGCTCCGCAAGACACTTGTCTCCGATGGGTGGATGAGCACATACGAGACGGGGCGTAGCCTTATGGCTTGGTCGCGCTACGCGAAGAAAAACCCCACATCGTCCAAGCTCGAGGCCACAGTCTCCGCCGACGGCAAGAAACTTGCGACTGTTGAGAGCGGCAAGTCGTCATGGCAGAGCAACATCGACCCGTCGACGGCCAAGAAGTTTAAGGTCGAGAACGATGGCGACGGCCTCATCTACGCTTCCCTGACGACAAGGACGCAAGCAGGTCAGCAGGTTGTCGAGCCTGTAAGCAATGGTCTGAATATCTCAGTGGTTGCCAAGTCGACTAAGGGCGACATGCTTACGCTGGACAACGTAAGGGCAGGCGACACCTATACCGTCAAGTTCATCGTCCGCAACACTTCGGGACGTGACCTTGAGAATATCGCGGTGACTCACGCCCTGCCTGCCGGTGTCGAGATTATCCGTGCGGTGAAAGGCGAGAATTGTAGCAATATGGATGTTCGTGATGACCGTATCCTATTCTACGCCAACACTTTGCCTGCTGGCTCCTACCTTGTGTTGGATGCCACGTTGAGTGCGATCTACGCAGGCACTTACTACCGCCCCGCAACGACAGCCGAGGCGATGTATGACAATAAGATCTATGGCTGCACGTCAAGCGGTCAGATGGTTATCGAATAGAAAGCGATAAGCAGAATAAAAGAACGCCGCCGTCCCACAATGGGACGGCGGCGTTCCTTGTTTTTCTATGCGGCAGGACATTACTTCTCGCCCTTAACCTCGACGACCTTGCCGAGGGTGTAGTACCAGAGGTAGGCCTTGATGTTGGGAAATTCGGCGTCAGACAGCCATGCCATGTATTGGCGGACTTGCTCAATGTGCTCGGGGCGCTCCGCACGGCCGAACTTATAGTCGACGATGACTGTCTCGCCCGATGGTGAGCGCATGATGCGGTCGGGGCGCAAGCGTCGGTCGGGACCTATCATGGTGGTCTCTGCCCATACGTCGGACATCGAGCCGTCGAACCATGGGGCGATGGTTGGCGCTGTGAGACGTTTATTGAGCTCCTCTTCCAATTTCGGGGCATCGGATGGGAGTACGAGTCCGCAGGTTACGGCGTGCGATATCGCGTTGGGCAGATCCGCCATGGTCGTGACGCTCTCGAGGATGCCGTGCATCGTGAGTCCGTAGCTGACCATGTCGGCTCGTCGCTCGTATTCGCCCATTTCGACTTGGGTGTTTATCGCGGGGCTGGAGCTTGGGCGGTAGGCGTGCGCCATCGGGACGTCGATTATCGGGAGTGGCTCTGTTTTTTTGTCGTGGTACGACGGCGGCGTCCCTATTTCGAGACTATGCACGGCGGCAGTTACCGAGTCTTCTGTGCCGTCGGGCATTGTGATAGTCTCGTTTGCAATGTTTTCAGACTTTTTGACCAAACCGTCGATCGTCTCGTCGGCATTGACGACCGCCTGTTCGAGCCTCTCGGCTATGCAGCTTTTGGTTGTGTATACGCCCCAAGCCATCAGAGCGTCGGTCGGGCGCGTGAAGGCGACATATACGATATTGATGTTGTCCTCATAAATCGCCCTCGTCTCGGCTGCGCTTTCTGGAAGGAAAAGGCTGTTGGCGAGTGTGGTTGTGTTATGCTTGATGGGGAACATGCAACCTTTCCATGCCTCGCCTCCCAAGCCGAGCCTGTCAATTGGCACCCATATCGTAGAAGGGGTGGCGGGGTTTATTAGTATCCAGTCGGTGTAGGGAATAAGCACAACCTTGAATTCCAATCCTTTAGACTTATGAATTGTCATAATCCTGACTGCATCTTCGCCACTTGCCGCACTAAGGATCCATTTGCCCTCATTGTCCTCAACAGTCTTGAGGAAGGCGTCGAGCGTCGCGATGCCGTCGCATATCTCGTCGCGCATGTTTTGCATGAAGGCGTCTATGTAGGGCATCTGCTCGTTGCGCATCGCCTCGGGCATCATGTTTATCAGCTCGCCTCCCATCTCGACAAGCCCCAAGCCTCTCAATTCGCCGAATTTGCCAGCCCACGTCTCGCGCTCGGCTTCCCACCTGCGGGCGAGATCCGCAACATCGGAGCCGGTAAGTGACCTGACAGCGGCGAAGAGAGGGGCTTGCTCGCCAGTGGAGACGTACCTCATGGCGTCTGACATAAATTGCGTGGCGTAGCTGTTCATGACGAGGAGAGAGTCTTCTGACATGACGGGAATCCCTTCATTACCCAGTTGCTCAATGACTTTCTCCCCGTCCGTATTCTTGCGTACCAGGACGCAGATGTCAGAATAGGGGTAGCCCTTCTCGTCGTGGAACATGCGCAACGCCTTGATGAACTGTTTGTTTACATATTCCCTCGTGGCTTCGAGATGGTCTTTTTCCGTATGGAATATTCTTATGGACGCATAGCCCCCTGCCAGTTTGTGCGGCGTCTGTTGGCTGTCGGCGTACATTGCCTCCATGGTGTCGGCCGAGTCGTCCGGGGCGGCTACGTCCTTGTCCATCACGGCAGGCAGCTTGGCGAATATCGCATTGTTGAATGTCACTATCTCCTTGAGACTGCGATAGTTGTCGGACAGCGGTTTGTAGTTCGTCTCGGGGAAATCCGCTGCGACGCGCTGCCCGAGAAGTCTCCAGTCGCCTTGGCGAAAGCGGTAGATGCTCTGTTTGACGTCACCGACTACGAGGCAGTCGTGCCCCTCGGCGAGGCTGTTGCGCAAGAGAGGGTCGAAATTCTCATACTGCGTATGGCTGGTGTCCTGAAACTCATCAATCATGATGGTGTCATACCGTGCGCCGCATTTCTCGTATATGAACGGCACTGGGCAGTCGTCAATCAGTTCGCGCAGCATGCCGCCCGACGTGCTTAGGCTGTGCCGGTTCTCGCGCTCCTCGACCGAGCTGATGTGTTGGGCAAGATGTCCCATGACGGCTATTGTGTTGAGATTCTTTCTGATAGCCGTTATGGAGTTCAATTCTTGGACTATTGTCAATGCCTCATCCTTTATGGCTTCCATCTTCGCTACGAACTCGTCAACTAAGCCTTGCGATTTTTTGTTGACGAGTGTGCCGCTCAATTTGGCGAGCTTGTTTTTCGCTTCGTCGATCCACGACCTGAAACGTGCGGGGCCGTCCGCCAATTCCTCCTTGGACGGCATTGTGTCGAGCATGCGCTGCGGATAGTTCTTTTTATGGACGTCGGTGATGGCGCACCTTTTGCGCTCGGAAGCCAACTCCACAGCCAAGTCATATAGCCTCAAGAAGAGGTCTCGCTCTTTTGCGCCAAGTTCTTTTTTGAGAAGCTCTATGTTGCCTATTGTCATGGCTCCGCTGCTGGCGACGTTGTCGTGGTCGTTGTCGAGTAGCAGCTTGCCCATTTTCAGGATCTCTTTCTCGATGGACCAGCCGTTTTCCTCCTCCAACTTGTCTTGCGCCATTTTGACAAGGTGGGCGCACAGCTCCTCATGCTCAGCGAGGCTCTCCATCATGTTTGTCATGGCGGCTTGGACAATCTCGTCGTTCTCTGGCGTGACGGCGTAGTTGGCGGTGAGTCCCTGCTCATAGGCGAAGGCTCGCAGGACGCGCTGGACGAAACGGTCTATGGTGCTGACCGAGAAACGCCCGTAGTCGCAGAGGATGCTGCGCAAGGCCATTTGGCAACGCTCGATGAGCGTCTTCTCGTCAAGGCCTGTCGACTTGACGTGGTGGTCTAAGAGGTCGCGGCGTTTCTTGTCTTCGGCGTCGCCCGAGACCATCAGGTGCAGGTCGCCGACGATGCGCTCTTTCATCTCGGCTGTCGCTTTGTTGGTGAAGGTGACGGCGAGAATGTGGTCGTATGACATAGGGTTGCGGGCGAGAATGTCGATGACCGTTCTTGCGAGGGTGTAAGTCTTGCCCGAGCCGGCAGATGCCGAATAGACGTTCAGTTGTGCCAATGCGGTGATGTTTTTCTTTTATGCTGTTAGGTTTTGGCTCTTCATCCATAGAGCGAGTTCGCGCCCTTGGCGGAGGCCTTCGGCGTAGAGGGCTTCGAGTGGCTCAGCCTCTTGCGTCGTGCGACTTACTCCGAACAAGTCCGACGGGCGTACGATATGGGCGACGCCTTGGCTCTCGAGCTCGCCGAGGCGGTCGAGCTGTTGGTTATACCTCTTGCCGCGCGTCATGAGTGCCTCGCGCAGCTGGGGGTATTCCTTATAGATCCGTCCTGGCATCCACACGCGTTTTTCGCTCTTGCGGTATGTGGCGTCCTTCGTCGTGACGACGACCACGCGCTTGCAACCGTCCTCAAGGGCATGGTCGAAAGGTATCGAGTCGGCCACGCCGCCATCGACCATTGGCACGCCGTCGATGTGCCATTTCGGGCAAAGGATTGGCAGTGAGCAGCTTGCCCTGCTGGCATCGACAAAACGGGCGAAGTCTTTGGTCTCCTCGGTATAGACGGCCTCGCCTGTGAGGGCGTTGGTGGAGACGATGACGAAACGGCTGCCGCTATTGGCGTATGTGTCGAAGTCGAACGGGTAGTATTTCTGCTCTACCTCGTTGAAAATAAAGTCAAGGTCGATGACACCCTGCCCGCGAAATACCGACCGCAGCCCTACGTACGGGCGGACGGTCTGCATGTCTATGTCTATATAGCGGATTCGCCCTCGCTGGCGGGCAAGATATACGCACCCGTTGCTTGCGCCCGCCGAGGTGCCTATCACGTAGGGGAACGTGATGTCATAGTCCAGCAAGGCGTCGCATACGCCGGCCGTGAAAACGCCGCGCATCCCTCCGCCCTCGAGAACCAGCCCTATTTCGTATGGCATGACAGTGGTTTGTGTGTTATTGTGGCTAAGTGGCATGAATTTATATTTTTTCCCATAACAAACCAAAGAACAACAATCCCTCACGCCTTCCAGTCCCCCGATAAATCAGCAGGCAAAACGTATAAACTTAACGTGAAATGTGTATATATGAATTTAATTTGTTAAGAATGCGTCCTATTTGAATATTAATCCGTAACTTTGAAAAGTCAAAAACAAGGAAATGTCTAAACTTTTCATACCCAAAGGCTACAAACCGCTCCTCGATCTCCGTGAGACGGAAATGGGAATCCACTACATAAAGGACTTCTTTCAGCAGAACCTCAGCGCCGAGCTCCGACTCCGACGCGTGACGGCACCGCTCTTCGTGCTCAAAGGCACCGGTCTCAATGACGACCTCAATGGCGTCGAGCGGGCCGTGACATTTCCAATCAAGGACCTCGGCGACAAAAAAGCCGAAGTCGTCCACTCGCTCGCTAAATGGAAGCGCATGATCCTTGCCGACTACGGCATCGAGCAAAACTATGGCATCTATACCGACATGAACGCCATCCGTTCCGACGAGGAGCTCGACAACATCCACTCCCTCTACGTCGACCAGTGGGACTGGGAGATGGTAATGCCCGACGGACGGCGTGACATCAACTACCTCAAGAACGTCGTCAAGCGCATCTATGGTGCCATGAAACGCACCGAATACATTGTCTGTGAGCACTATCCGCAAATCCGCCCACAGCTGCCCGACGAGATACACTTCGTCTACGCCGAGGATCTCGCCACTCAATACCCTGACCTCACACCCAAAGAGCGCGAGGATAAGGTCACCAAAGAATTTGGCGCGGTGTTCATCATGGGCATTGGCGGCTCTATCAACGGCGGCGAGCCGCATGACGGACGCGCCCCCGACTATGACGACTGGAGCACCCCCACAGGCGACGGACACCATGGTCTCAATGGCGACATCCTCGTCTGGAACGAGGTTCTCGGTCACTCGTTCGAGCTATCCAGCATGGGCATCCGCGTCGACCGCGACGCACTCCTCCGCCAGCTCGACGCGCGAGGCGCGCAAGACCGCAAGGAACTCTATTTCCACAAACGACTCCTCGCCGGCGAGCTGCCTCAGTCCATCGGCGGCGGCATCGGTCAGTCGCGCCTCTGCATGTTCTACCTCCGCAAGGCTCACATCGGCGAGATACAGGCGTCCCTGTGGCCCGACGACATGCGCCAGAAGTGCAATGAGGCGGGCGTCCCGTTGATTTAAAACATTAAACCAATCAGGCTCTCAGCCGCAAGAGGTCACAACTCTTGCGGCTTTTTTGTGTTGTCGTGCAAAACCCTCGGACGCTGTAAATAAGTCGTCGCCGCACCGCTGCTTTCTAACAAAAAATGCCTATCTTTAAAAACTGTAAAGATATAAACACATCCCGATGAGACGTCTCATGACAATACTCTTGGTCGCCATGTGCGCCCTCATGTCAACGCCCGCCTTCGCCAATGCCGACGAAGGCCAGAAAGTGCTGGTCTTCGACATCAAGGAGGAAATCGGCAGTACCGCATGGGTTCATACCGACGGCGCATTGCGTTTGGCCCGTGAGATAAAGGCCGACCATATCGTGCTCCACATGAACACCTATGGCGGCGAGGTCACATTCGCCGACTCCATCCGCTCCGCAATCCTCGCCAGCCGAATCCCCGTCTACGCCTTCATCGACGTCAATGCCGCATCCGCAGGTGCGCTCATAGCCACGGCGTGCGACTCCATCTTCATGAGCCCGGGCTCCAGCATCGGGGCCGCTACCGTCGTCAGCGGGACCGACGGAGCCAAGATGCCCGACAAATACCAGAGCTACATGCGCGCCATAATGCGCTCCACGGCCGAGGCGCACCCTTGGATGGGTGCCGACACGACGCGTCATTATCTGCGCGACCCTCGTATAGCCGAGGCTTTCGTCGACGAGTCTGTTGTCATCCCGGGTGTCATAGATTCCGCCCACGTCCTGACGCTCACCGCCAAGGAGGCTCAAAAACTCAACTATTGTGAGGGCGTCATGACCAGCGTCGGGCAGGTCGTCGACCACGTTGCGCCTGGCGCACTCGTCAAACGATATGAGCCTTCCACTTTCGAGAACATTAAGGGAGGGCTGCTCTCAACGTGGCTCCGCGGGATTCTCATCCTCTTCATCATCGGCGGCATCTATTTCGAGCTTCAGACACCTGGCGTAGGTGTGGCGCTCTTCGTCGCCATCGGTGCGGCTGTCCTATATTTCGCCCCCCTCTACCTCGACGGTCTGGCGCAATATTGGGAGATTTTGCTCTTCATCGTAGGTCTCATCTTGCTTGCCCTCGAGGTGTTCGTCATCCCGGGCTTCGGCGTGACGGGCATAGCTGGAATAATATGCACCGTGGCTGGTCTCGTGCTTAGCCTCGTCGGCAATGACGGATTGTCTTTCGAGGCCGTCCCGACTTCACAAATCGCCACGTCACTGTGGATGGTGACGCTTTCGCTACTTGCGTCTGTGGCCTTGTGCATATTCTTAGGCAATAAGTTCTTCAAAGCTAAAAAAGGAAGCCCGTTGGCGCGACTGACGCTCGAGACCGTCCAAGAGGCCAGCGAGGGATACGTCGGCGTAGAGAAAGACACTGTCGAGGCTCTCGTGGGACACGGCGGAACAGCCGCAACCGACCTTCGCCCCGGAGGCAAGGTCGTTGTCGACGGCGTCACCTACGATGCCATTTCTGACGGCACATATATCGAGCGCGGCACGGCAGTCCGCGTTACCGCAACATCCTCTGGGCAAATCGTCGTCGCTCGTGCATAAAGAATAACTTTCCCGTAAGAAAATAGACGTTGACGTATAAATTTTAATGCGAGGCAGGATAACTTATTCAAAGTTTTTCTACCTTTGCCCAAGTGAAAATAACACGACAAGACAAATGCAGACAATGCGATTTTACTACGGCTTTTACTTTTACTTCTTTGCTTTTAGCAGGGGAGCAGGTGGGTGCCGCATGTAAGCGCAAAGAAGCACGAGCAAGATAAATTGGCGAGGCCCACCTGAGTTTTCAGGCGGGCCTCAACTTTTTCATAACAAGATTACTCTTTAAGAGAGACAATAAACAACAAATGAAGCAGAAAAGACGAGTTGCCATTCAGGGCGTCAGCGGCGCCAACCACGAAATCGCCGCAAGGGAGTTTTTCCGCGACTATGATGTCGAGGTTGTCCCCTGCCTGACGTTCGAGGAGCTTTTCCGCCGCGTCCGCGAAGAGGACGACCTCTACGGCATCTGCGCCATCGAGAACACTCTCGTAGGCTCCATACAGGCCAACTACACGCTTCTCAAAGACTCCGGACTCGAGGTCCTTGGCGAGTACAAGCTCAGAATCAAGCACAATCTCATGGCGCTGCCCGGCGTCTCCATGGAAGACATCCGCGAAGTCCACTCCCACCCGATGGCCCTCGCACAATGCAAAGCCTTCTTCAAGGACTACCCACACATCCGCCTCATAGAGAGCGAGGACACCGCTCTCTCCGCCAAAGAGGTCGCAGAGAAAGGACAGAAAGACGTAGCCGCCATCGCGCCCGCCATCGCTGCCGACCTCTACGGACTCAACATAATCCGCAGCGGTATCGAGACCAACAAGAAGAATTTCACGCGTTTCCTTATCGTCAACGAGAGCGCGCTTTGCGACCGTGATGACCTCCTCGCCCAAAACAGGATCGACCGCGCGTCAATTGTCTTCACCCTCCCACAGGCAGGCGAGGTGGGCAGCCTCTCTAAGGTGCTGACAGTCTTGGCCTTCTACGGAATAAACATGACCAAGATTCAGTCAAACCCCGTCGTCGGACACGAGTGGGAATACATCTTCTACGTAGACCTCTCTTTCAAGAACTATACGCGCTACGTCCAATCCATCTCGGCTGTTCGACCTCTCTGCTCGTCGCTCCGAATTCTTGGTGAATATGAGACGGGACGACAGTCCGACGAAAACTGAAAAAATGATAATCTAACAATCAAGCAATAATGATAATATCGCCAGCCAACCGCGCGAGCAAAGTCGAGGAGTACTATTTCTCGCGCAACAACCGCCGTCTCGATGCCATGCGCAAGTCGGGAATCGACGTCATAAACCTCGGCATCGGAAGCCCCGACATGCCACCAGCCCCAACTGTCGTCAAGACGCTCGCCGACAACGCCGCGCTACCCAACGTCCACGGCTACCAACCCTATGTCGGCATCCCGCAGCTCAGGGCAGGCTATGCCGACTGGTACAAGAAGTGGTATGGCGTTAGTCTCGATCCCGACCATGAGGTTCTCCCCCTCATCGGCTCCAAAGAAGGCATCATGCACATCATGATGGCTTTCATCAACGAGGGCGACGGCGTCCTCGTCCCCGACCCGGGCTACCCGACCTACTCCTCGGTCGCAAAACTCGTCGGTGCTAAGACCCACACCTACAAGCTCTACGAGCATCTCGGCTGGCAACCAGACTTCGACGAACTTGAGAAGTCCGACCTCTCGGGGGTCAAAATCATGTGGACCAACTACTCCAACATGCCTACTGGCGCACCCGCGACTATGGAGCTTTACCAGAAACTCGTAGATTTCGGTCGCCGCCATAACATATTGATTTGCAACGACAACCCTTATAGCTTCATCCTCAACGACAACCCAATATCCATTCTCTCCGTCGAGGGGGCAAAAGACGTCTGCATTGAGCTAAACTCCATGAGCAAAGCCCACAACATGGCAGGATGGCGATTTGGCATGGCAGCCTCCAACGCCGAGGTCATCGAGACGGTTCTCCGCATAAAGAGCAACATGGACAGCGGCGTCTTCCGCCCCATGCAGCTCGCGGCGGTTGAGGCTCTGAGGCTCGACAAGGAGTGGTTCTCGGAGCTGAACACCGAGTACCGCCGCAGGCAGAAGTACGCATTCGCCATCATGGACGCTCTCGGCTGCAAATACAACCCCGCACAAGGCGGCCTGTTCGTATGGGCTAAGGTGGACGACAAGTGGAGGGACGCAGAGCAGCAGAGCGACGACATCCTCCACCAGACCGGCGTCTTCATCACCCCGGGCTTCATCTTCGGCAGCCAGGGCGCACGCTTCCTCCGCATCTCGCTTTGCGCCAAAGTCCCCGTCTTTGAGGAAGCCCTCAAGAGAATTAAGTCAATGAAGTAGAATAACAAGAAAAGACACCATACACAACATGGAAGCAAAACTCGACCTCGAGTCCATACTCCTCCCCGGAGTAGACGCCAAACGCCCCCTCGTCATCGCCGGCCCATGCAGCGCAGAGACTGAGGAGCAAGTTATGAACACCGCCCGCGAGCTTGCGGCCAACGGCATTAAGATTTTCCGCGCCGGCATATGGAAGCCGCGCACCCGTCCAGGTTCCTTCGAGGGCGTCGGCTCCGTAGGCCTTCCTTGGCTCCAAAGGGTCAAGAAAGAAACAGGAATGTACACGGCCGTCGAGGTCGCCACGGCGCAACATGTCTACGAGGCCATCAAGTACGGAGTCGACATGCTCTGGATCGGCGCACGCACCACGGCCAACCCCTTCGCGGTCCAGGAGGTAGCCGACGCGCTCCGTGGCACCGATATGCCCATCCTCGTTAAGAACCCCGTAAACCCCGACCTTGAGCTCTGGCTCGGCGCTTTCGAGCGTCTCAACCGCGCAGGCATCAAGAAGCTCGGCGCCATCCACCGCGGCTTCTCTGTCTACCAGAAAATCAAGTACCGCAACGACCCGCAGTGGCAGCTCGCCATCGAGCTTCACCGCCGCCTCCCGCAACTTCCCATCATCAACGACCCCAGCCACATCTCGGGAGACAGCGAGCTGATCCTCGAAGTGGCTCAGCAAGCCATGGACCTCAACTTTGACGGCCTCATCATCGAGAGCCACGAGTGCCCCGCACGCGCATGGAGCGACGCCAAGCAGCAGGTCACCCCGGCTCACCTCAAGATGATTCTCAACGACATCGTCATCCGCGACGCCAAGATCGGCGACAAGCCCCGCACAGAGCTCGACGAGTTCCGCCAGCAAATTGACCTCCTCGACAAGCAGATTGTCGAGATTGTGGCAAAACGGATGAGCATCTCAGAGAAAATCGCGAAATACAAGTTCGAGAACGGCATCACGGTGCTCCAAGCGCGCCGCTATGACGAGATTTTGGAGAGCCGCCGCGCCACGGCCGAGCAGAACAAGCTGAACCCCGATTTCGTCATCAAGCTCTATGAGGCAATCCACGAGGAGAGCGTCAACCGACAGACCGCTGTCATGCTCGAGCTCCAGAAAGCGAAAAAATAAAAAAGACTCAGACGATGAGAATATGCATAGTAGGCGCCGGCAAGATGGGCTCTTTCCTCGCCGACACGATGTGCCTGCTCCACGATGTTGCCATCTACGACACCGACGTCCGAAAGCTGCAATACGTCTTCAACACCAGAAGGCTAACTACCTTTGACGAGATTAAGGATTTTGACCCTGAGCTCCTGATTAACGCCGTGACACTCAAGTACACCCTCAAGACTTTTGAGGATGTCGTCCCCTACACCTCCGAGCGTTGCATGCTGTCCGACATCGCGTCGGTCAAGACGGGTCTGCTCGATTTCTACAAGCGTAGCGGCCACCCGTTCGTCTCGACGCACCCCATGTTCGGCCCCACCTTCGCAAACCTCCGCGAGCTGAGCCAGAACCACGCTGTCGTCATCAGCGAGGGCGACCACCTCGGTCGGGTGTTCTTCAAGGATCTCTATGGCAGCCTCGGTCTCCAGCTCCACGAGCTGACTTTCGAGGAGCATGACGAGATGATGACCTACTCGCTATCCATCCCATTCGTCTCGACAATGGTGTTCGCCGCTTGCATGAAGTATCCCGACGCTCCGGGTACCACCTTCGCCAAGCACCTCGCCATCGCCAAGGGCGTACTCTCTGAAGACGACTACCTCGTCTCCGAAGTGCTCTTCAGCCCCTATACGCCCGAGAAGGTGGAGAACGTTATTACGCAAATGGAGGACCTTCTCGAGATTATCAAACGTCGCGACTCCGCTGAAATGAGCAAATATCTCAACCGCTTGCGCGAGAACATAAAATAGGACTCCGAAATAAGAGAATTATCCCAGTGGGGGCATGACTTTTAACTGTCATGCCCCCTTTTTTATGGTTAATCTTCCTCTTAATTGTCCATTATCGTCACAACATTTGCCTATCTTTGTGTTTGTCATGAAGAAGTATTTTTCCAGAGGAGTAGCGGCTGCGCTCTCAATGCCTGCCCTGCTGCTGTCCGGCTGCATAGCCGACGAGCCCCTCAACAAGGAGTGCGACATACTTAGCGCATATCTCCACGTGCAGAACCCGGAGCTGTTTTTCTATAACGCTTCCGACTCTGTCGTCTCCATAAACCCTATTGAGACTGAGCTTGTCTTCCGCTCCCGACCCAAGCTCCCCGAAGATTTCCGCGAGCAGATAAAGAACCTCGCTCCCGTCTTCTCCCTCACGCCCGGTGCTACCATCGAGCCTGCCAACGGTTCCTACCACGACTTCACCCAAGGTCCTGTGATCTACACCATAACAAGTGAGGACGGGCAGTGGACGCGCCAATATAAAGTCTTCGTGAAGGTCGATACAGACGTGCGCTCCTTCAGTTTCGAGGACCCGTTCCTTATCCCAAGCTCCAAAACGGCCTATTACGACTGGGCGGAGTTCGACGCTTCGGGCGACTCGCTTAAGATATGGGCGTCGGGTAACCCTGGTTTCACTCTTACCAACAGCACGTCACCCTCTGAGAATTTCCCGACCGCCTATATGGAGGACGGTTATAGCGGCAAGGGCGTGAGGCTTGTGACGAGGTCTACTGGTATCCTTGGCTCGATGTTCAATATGCCAATCGCTGCGGGCAACCTCTTCATTGGCGAATTTGACTTGCGTACCGCTCTCAAAGATGCGCTCGGCGCAACGCGTTTCGGTCGCCCTGTCGGCTATAAGCCCGTACGCCTTGAGGGGTATTACAAATACCAGATGGGCAAGGCTGAAGACAAGATCGGTGAGCAGCCGGTGAACACCATCGACGAAGCCTCCATCTACGCCGTCTTCTTCAATAACAGGGACGAGGATGGCAATGAGGTGAAGCTCAACGGCTCCAACGTCTTGACGAGCGAGAGGCTTGTGGCACGCGCCATTGCGCCAGATTTGCACCCGACGACCGAGTGGACGAAGTTCAGTGTCGACTTCACATTTCTTCAGGAGTGTGACGAATCCACATTGGCAAACCGCGGTTACAGCATGGCTGTCGTCTTCTCTTCAAGTAAGTATGGTGCTTATTTCGAAGGTGCTGTCGGTAGTGAGCTGTGTGTCGACGAGGTGAAGATAATCTCGGAAGATGACGAGCAGCAGGAAACACTATAATCCGTTTCAACGTAATAATATCCGGTAATGAAGAATATTATACGCCACATAGCTATAGTTCTCGTGACCGTCATGGTCTCGGCTACGGCTGTAGCGCAACAAGATAGTGAGAGTGGCATCAAGATACGCGGTCGTGTAGGTTATTCGCTCGGGGCGACGACCCCTATGGGCATCCCCGAGGAGGTCCGCGAAATCAAGAGCTATAACCCCAAGGCCAACATCTCCGTCGGTGTCGACATTCAGAAAAACCTCAGTAGCCGATGGGGTGTCATGGCAGGAGTGCATTTTGAGAACAAAGGCATGAAAGCCGATGTCGACATCAAGGCGTACGACATGAAAGAGCTGCGCCAAGGAGACCAGACCCTTGCCGGCTACTTCACCGGCGGCGTCGTCATAGATGTTACGCAGTGGATGCTCACAATCCCCGTCATGGCGTCATTCGACTTCCGTAAGGTGCAGGTTCATGCGGGTCCCTACCTCTCCGTCCTTGTCAATCACGACTTTTCCGGCTATGCCTATGACGGCTATCTGCGTCAGGACACCCCTACGGGAGCCAAGGTCGAGATGGGACATGAGCCAGAGGATCGAGGCAACTACGACCTCTCAGAGAACCTGCGCGACCAGCAATTCGGCATCATGGCAGGGGCTGATTGGCAGTTCGCCCGTCATCTTGGCGCATATATCGACCTCTCATGGGGGCTTACCGGTATTTTCAAAAGCGACTTTAAAACAATCGAGCAGATCCTTTACCCAATATTTGGCACTATTGGCGTCTACTACAAATTCTAAGAGGCAACAAACAAAAAATTAAAATGCTTATGAAGAGAATCATTACATTTTTCCTCTCATGCCTTATGGCTGTAGCATCATTCGCTACTGACTATAAAGGTGATCTGGTAATTACTGCGTTAAAAAATGAAACAACAGACGTAGACAGGATTGTGACTGTAGAGCTTACTGACGCATCAAACAGTCTCTATCGTTTGAGCATAAAAGATTTCGTATATCATGAAATGTCGCTTGGTGATATCGTCTTAAAAGATATCAAAGGCGAGCGTCAAACGGACGGTAGTGTTGTCCTTGCAACGAGTGATTACCCTTTTACGGTGAAATTAGCAGGTATTTCTCTTGAGGTCACTATTGATTTCGAAGGAGTAATATCTAAAGACGAAGTGACGTTCGAAATTAAAAAACTAAATATTGAAACTGATCCGGTTGGGACAGTAGTTTGTAAGTTTGTTGGAACTAATGTCAACACGTCTGCTATAAAGGATATAACTTTCGATAGTGGCGAGTGCCAAATCTACAACCTTGCAGGTCAGAAGGTTCAAGATATGAACCAGAGCGGCATCTACTTCGTCCGTTACGCTAACGGCACGACAAAGAAGGTCATCAAGAAGTAGTCGGTTTTCACTACTCACTTCTCGCTTCTAAGGAGGGCGCAACCATAGCAGGTTGCGCCCTCTTCTTTTTAGGCGTGCTAACCTTAGCCAGTTAGCCGACCAGATGATACATAAGAAGACCGGTCGCCCCCGTAAGAGGACGACCGGTCTCTATTTTCAGTTTTTGCTAAGCGGATGTCTTAGAGCATCTCTTTGACTTGCTTGTAGACGTTCTCGCCCGTGAAGCCGAGCTTCTCGTCGAGAACCTTGTAGGGGGCGGAGTAGCCGAAGGAGGGCAGACCCCATACCTTGCCGTCGGTGCCGACGAGACCCTGGAGGTTGACAGGAAGACCGGCGGTGAGGCCGAACTTCTTGGCAGCTGCAGGGATTACGCTCTCCTGGTACTCTTTGCTCTGAGAGCGGAAGAGACCCTCGGAGGGAGCGGATACGATGCGTACCTTGACGCCATCCTTGCGGAGGAGCTCTGCGCCAGCCACGAGGGTGGAGACTTCAGAGCCGGAGGCTACGAGAACGACATCGGGGTTCTCGTCAGAGCCAGCGACGACGTATGCGCCCTTGGCAGCCTGAGTGTAGTCGTTGCCCTCGGGGAGGTTGGCAATGTTCTGACGGGAGAAGATGAGAGCCGTAGGGGTATCGGTGTTCTCCATGGCGAGCTTCCACGCCTGGGTGGTCTCCTCTGCGTCGGCAGGACGGAGGACGAGGGTGGAGTTCTTGCCCTTATGGTTTTGGAGCTTCTCCATGAGGCGGATTTGTGCCTCTTGCTCGACAGGCTCGTGGGTTGGGCCGTCCTCGCCGACACGGAATGCGTCGTGGGTCCAGATGAACTTGACGGGCTGCTCCATGAGGGCTGCCATGCGTACGGCTGGCTTCATGTAGTCGGAGAAGACGAAGAAGGTGCCGCATGCGGGGATGACGCCGCCGTGGAGGCTCATGCCGATGCAGACGCAAGCCATGGTGAGCTCGGCGACGCCGGCTTGGAGGAACTGACCGGTGAAGTCGCCCTTGGTGAAAGCGTGGGTTTTCTTGAGGAAGCCGTCGGTCTTATCGGAGTTGGAGAGGTCGGCAGATGCTACGACCATGTTCTCGACTTGGGTTGCGAGAGCGCCGAGGACGGTAGCGGATGCAGCGCGGGTAGCGGAGCCTGGCTTCTGCTCGATGGCATCCCAGTTGACTTTAGGAGCCTTGCCGGAGAAGAAGTACTCGAGCTTGGCGGCGAGTTCTGGGTTTGCTTTAGCCCAAGAGGCCTTCTTGGCGTTGCGCTCGGCGACGATCTTCTCGAGTTCGGCAGCGCGCTTAGCATAGAGCTCTTTGACCTCGGGGAAGATTTGGAATGGGTCGTCGGGGTTGCCGCCAAGGTTGGTGATGGTGTTGCGGTAAGCGTCGCCGCCGAGGGGTGCGCCGTGGGTAGCGCAGTTGTGCTCGTAGCTGCTGTTGTCAGCCTTGCGGGCGCCTTTGCCCATGACGGTGTGGCCGATGATGAGGGTAGGCTGGCCTTTGACGGCTTGAGCCTCGCGGATGGCCTCACGGAGCTTGTCGGCATTGTTGCCCTCCTCTACCTTGATGACTTTCCAACCCCAAGCCTCATATTTCTTAGCAGTGTCCTCGGTGGTGACGGCATTTGTCTCGGTGGAGAGCTGGATGTCGTTGGAGTCGTAGAACATGATGAGGTTGTCGAGACCGAGGCAGCCTGCGAGACGGCCTGCTCCCTGGGAGATCTCCTCTTGTACGCCGCCGTCGGAGATGTAGGCGTAGATGGTCTGACCCATGACCTCGCCGAAGCGTGCTTGGAGGAACTTGGCTGCGATGGCTGCGCCTACGGCGAAGGTGTGGCCCTGACCGAGAGGACCAGAGGTGTTCTCGATGCCGCGCATGACGTCAACCTCAGGGTGTCCTGGGGTGGGGGAGCCCCATTGGCGGAATTGCTTGAGCTCGTCCATTGAGAATTTGCCTGTGAGGGCGAGGACGGAGTAGAGCATCGGGGACATGTGGCCCGGGTCGAGGAAGAAGCGGTCGCGGCCTTCCCAACGTGGGTTCTTTGGATCGTAGACGAGGAACTCGCTGAAGAGGACGTTGACGAAGTCAGCGCCGCCCATGGCTCCGCCTGGGTGGCCGGAGTTGGCCTTCTCGACCATTGAGGCAGCGAGGATACGGATGTTATCGGCTGCCTTTTGTGTTGCGTTAGACATAAAGATGGTGCTTGTTTATATCAGTTTGTAATTTTATCGTTCTTGGCGTCTCAGGTTAGAAACGGTCGATCTTCTCGATGCGCCTTTGGTGGCGTCCGCCCTCGAAGGGAGTCGAGAGGAAGATTTGCGCGAGTTGCCAGCAGGTCTCCTCTGGGAGAAAGCGTGCGGGCATGACGCAGATGTTGGCGTCGTTGTGCTGACGCGCGAGGCGGGTGATCTCGTCTTGCCAGCAGTATGCGGAGCGGATTCCGCAGTGGTGGTTGAGGGTCATGTTGATGCCGTTGCCGCTGCCGCAAAATGCGATGCCTCGCGTGAGCTGGCCAGTGCTTATGGCGTGAGCAAGGGGGTGTGCGTAGTCGGCGTAGTCGCAGCTGTCGGCGGAGTGTGTCCCGAAGTCGACTACCTCATAGCCGGCAGCTTCGAGTCTTGCTTTGATAGCTTCTTTCATTTTGAAACCAGCGTGGTCGCTGGCCATACCTATCTTTTCCTTCTCCATTATAAATGTCATATTACAGCGGTAAAAGTAACAATTTTTTAGGTTGCGAGGGTGGACGGGCGCGGTGTAAAAGGTGCATTTTTGCGCAATAGAATGACAAAATCGTATTATTCTGCAATCGATTGCGATGGAGGAGGATAAGAAAGGTCGCCATTGGGTGAAGAACCCTTGGCGACCTTTGTGTTGCGGAGTTTCTCCGACACCATCGGGAGGGTGCCGGGGTGCGGCGCGTGCTTATTTCCTGATGAGCTTGAGAATGAAGAGGAGAATGACCGCACCGACGACGGAAGCGAGGAAGCCGCCGAAGCCAGAGCCACCAAAGAGGAAGCCGCCGATGAGAGAGCCTACGATACCGACGATGATGTTGCCGAGGAGGCCCATCTTGCTTTTCATGATGAGACCTGCGAGCCAGCCGATGAGGGCGCCGATGAGGAGGAAGATGAGGATGGCTACGATGCCAGTAAATCCTGCTACTGCCATAATGTTAAGGTTTTAGAAGTTGATGTTTATTTGTGGTGGAACAGTTTTGTGAACTCGGGAGGTATTGGTGTCTCGAAGTTCATGATCTGTCCCGTCATTGGGTGTTCGAACTCAATCTGTCGGGCGTGGAGGCAGAGTCGCCCGATGGGGTCGATGCGCGCCCCGTATTTTTGGTCTCCGGCTACGGCGTGCCCGATGTGGCGCATGTGGACGCGTATCTGGTTTTTGCGTCCAGTCTCGAGCTCGAGCTCCATGAGAGAGAGTCCCGGGACCTCGTCGATGAGGCGGTAGTGCGTGACGGCGCGTTTGCCTGTGCCTGGTCGGCATACGAACATTCGCGTGGTCTTAGGGTCCTCGTCCATCCATGTTGTTATGGTGCCTTCGGTGCGTTCCATGCGCCCCTCGACGACGGCGATGTATTGGCGGCTTAGAACCATCTCGTCCCAGTTGGTGCGTAGAATGGATTGTGCCCTCTCGTCCTTGGCGAAGATGAGGAGGCCCGACGTCCATCTGTCGATGCGGTGGACGATGAAGACTTTGGCGTTGCGGTCGTAGAACTTGAGGTAGGCGGAGAGGTAGGAGAATGCTGTCCTCTCTTTCTCGTTCTCGGTCGCTATGGTGAGTAGCCCGGCGTCTTTGTTGACGACGAGTATCCAGTCGTCCTCGTAGACAATGTTGAGGCCGGGGGGCATGATGAACTGCGGCTCGGGTTTAGGCTCGATGGTTATGACGGAGCCCGCGAGGATCACATCATCGAGTTTCTTGAGCTGCCGGTGTCCGATGCGTACGGCTCCTTTGCTGAGGAGTTGTCGTTGGGCGGTGCGGCTCTTGCCTTTCATCTGCCGTTCGAAGAACTCTTGCACGGTGCAGTCGCTTTTGACGCTGTAGTTCGTGGGGCGAGCCGTCTCGCGGTAGTTGGACGATGTGGTGGCGTTTTGGTTCATTCGTATGGTCTCTATGCCGTGGTACGCTGTGAGGTGTAATATTGTTTCGCGGGGCGGAGGGGGATTATTTTTGCCTGAAGTCGTCGATGATCCCTTCTGCGATCCATCGGGCCATTGCTTCTCTGTTGGAGGCTTTGACGAGTCGGACCATGTCGAGGTTGTTTTGGATGTTGCCGATCTCGATGAAGACCCCTGGCGGGTCGGTCTCACGGAGGACGTAGAGGTCTCTCTCTTTTACTTCGCCGCTGAAGCCGCGGTTGGGCTGGTGTTTGGCATATTTTTGCGCCATCTTGGCTTGCAGAGCCTTGGCGAGCCGCTCGCCCCTGACGCTTTTCTTGTAGTGGTAGAAGAAGATGTCGATGCGTGTGTCTTTGCTACGGCTGTCGACGTGGATGAAGACGGATCGGCAATAGCCTTTGCGCTCTTTGGCGTAGAGTGAGTTTATGGAGTCGGAGCGTTGTTTGAGACGCTGTACTTGTTCGAGCGGTATTGGAGCGCCGAGGCAAGTCTCGTCCTCGTCGCATATTAGTGCGGCGTCGTCGCGGATGCCGTCGTTTGGGTCTTGGATGATGATGTGGACTTTGGCGCGGTGGCTGATGAGCTGCCTGGCGAGGCGGAGGATTACGTCGTAGGCATATTCGTCCTCGCAGATTGTCTGCCCGTTGTAGGTCCCCATGGCTCCGGGGTCGGGTCCACCGTGTCCGCTGACGAGGTAGTATGTGGCGCCTTCGAGCTTGCTGTCTACGAACTTGACCGTCTCGTTGTCCTTGCCGAAGATGGGTTCTTTGATTTCGGTAGGTTTGGCAGGCTTTGCGGCGGGTTTAGCGGGCTGCGTGATTTTGGCGGAGGCGGCAGCTTCTCGGGCTTCGGCCTCGCGCTTTATTATGGTCTCGGCGTTCTTGATGTCGTCGGCTGTTGGGAGGGCGTAGTCGTAGCCCATCATGAGGCCGTTGTTGGCAGTCAGGATGCGCCAGTTGAGTGCGATGAAGAGTTTTTGGTTGGAGGTGTCGATTTTGTTGCGCTCAAGGAGTTGTCCGATGCGCTCTCCTTGCAGCGGAGTAGACGTCTTGCGCTGTTGTTGCGCAGAGGCGGAGATGCTGATTATGAGGGTCAGCAGTAGAGCTATATGTCTGAGGGAAGAGTTCATGATACCTATCACAAAGGTACTCTATTTCGCTGAAAAGGGGAGGCTTGAAAGCATGAGAAAGCGGTAAAGAATAGCCACGGCGCCAGTCCTTTCAGGATGGGCGCCGTGGTTCATGTGTAGTGGTGTGAGAAAGTCTACTGACCGATGGAGTATGGGATGTACAGGTGTTTGCCGGAGGAGAGCTTTACGAGGGCTGCCATCTCGTTGGAAGATACGCGTTGGGTGGCAACAACATCGGTGACATCGGCTGCTATGACTTTTGTGGTCTCGGTTACACCATCGGATGTTACGTGGACTGTGGCGAGGTCGCTTGTCGGGGTCGTGCCTGTCAGTATGAATCCGTCGGCGACGACGTTAACGGCGTAAACTTTTGAGATGCCAGAGATGGCAGAAGTCCAGTCTTGCTCTGTCGAGCCGTCGGAGGCTTTGGAGAGGGTGGGGAGGCTCTGGTCGTTTCCGGCGACCCAGAAAGAGGAACCTGTAACCCCGTCGCGATCCATGATGTTGACGATCTCTGCATTGGAGGGAAACGATGCTTGCTCCTTGCCTTGATTGTCTACGAAGATGACAACTGGTTTCAGCTGGCGGATTGCGGATATGAGGATTCCGTCGGAGGTGAGGGCGACGTTGTTGATGGAGTTTACCCCTTTGAGGCGCAAGAGCCACTGGGTGGACTTTTCTGGAGATATGCCTGCGACGAACCAGCTTTGGGCATTGCCCTTGGCGTAGCCAGCAGCGGCTGCTACTTGGCCGCGCGCGTTGCGTACGATGTGCGTAGAGATGAATTTTGCCGTGACTGATTGGGGTTCGAAAGCCACCCAGAGGGGAACTGATGGCGCGGCGGTGCCATTGGCTGTGCTATAGACATCGGAGTCGGAAGCCAGGGCGGCTTGCCTGATGTATTCGGCTGTAGCCTCTGTCATCTTGTCGATGATGGATTGGCAATATTGCGCGTCGCGCTCGACGAAGCTCTTCATGCCTGCGACGCCACCATACTGTCCGACAAAGAGATCGGCGAAGCGTGCGAGTTTCTCTTTTGTGGAGACAGCGAGGAGCGTCTGACGCTTCTGCGCTGCGACTTGCGACTGCTGCACGAGTCGGCTAAGGCGGCGCATCTTACGATTTTCAAGGCCTGGGGCGAAGCTGAAATTGCGACCGAGCGAGTCGCCAGCCATGGCTATCATCTCTCTTGTGGCGTCGAGATAGTCGAAGAGGGGGTCGACAGCCGAGCCTACGTCGAAATGCCCGAGGCGGAAGAGGAAATTCTCGTCAAAGGGCTTTGCCGCTGCGGACGTGGCGAGACGGCCGGCGTCGAACTGGGCGCGTGCGGACAAGTAGGCGTTATTTATCTTAGCCACATCGTCGCGCAGTGGCTTTATTTGGCTGTTGAACGTCTTTTGGAAATCGGAGATCCACGCCGTGTAGTCCCAGATATTGAAACGGTTCTCGAAGAAATCGCTGTTGGTGAGGCCGTCGAGACGGAAAGTCTCTATGGGTACTTTCTCGTATCGCTGGGTGTAGTTGGCTATCGGATAGAGCTTGGTAAGCCTTTTGTATTCAGCGAATTGGCGTTCGCTCTCGCTGGCGTGCCATTTGAGGGAGTCGAGGCGGGCAGCCAGCTTGGCGTCGTATCGGAGGAGCATCTCGTTGCGATCCTGATAGTCGTTGCAGATGGATTTGAAGGCTTCGATGCTCTTGTTGTAGTGGAGTCGCGAGCTTTCGATGGTCGAGTAGATGAGCGACGTGGTGTCGGCTATGTTCTTGCACTTTTGCTTGTGCTGCTCGACGTAGCTCCACAAGTCGGCATCTGTTATCTTCTTGCCAGAGAAAGGGATCTTGAGGTTCTCATAAAACTCTGTTCGGACGTCGCCCTCGGAGTAGTAGACTTTGAGGTTGCCGTAGAAGAGTTCGGCGTTTTGGCTCCAGAAGCGGATGGACTCGGTCTCGCGGAGCGGGTCGAACATGATCATCTTCTTCTCGCACACGTCGCCGAGCTGGATGTATATGGCGGAGAGATAGGGGTTAGCTTTTTGGAAATCGATGAGCGCGCTATACGCCTGGTCGAGCGTCATGTCTGGCAGAGCGTCGTAGACCTTCCTGAAATTTTGCGCAAGTGCGGAAGAAGTCAATACGCCCCAAGCGGCTATTGCGCAAAGTGAGCGTTTGAGAGTTATGATGGTGTTTTTCATGACGTTGTCTTAGTCGATGATTATGAGTTCCACGCGTCGGTTCTTTTGTCGTCCCTCCTCGGTAGTGTTGTCGGCGACGGGCTTAGTGTCTCCGAATCCGACGGATCTCATGCGTTCTGGCTCGATGCCGTTCTCGATGAGATATTGGAGGGCGGAGTCGGCGCGGCGGTCGCTGAGTTTCTTGTTGTAGGCGGGTCGTCCCTGGTTGTCGGTATGCGCCTGAATCTCGATTTTGAGGTCAGGGTTCTCGTTCATGAGGCGCACGAGGCGGTCGAGCTCGGCGTAGGACTCGGGACGGAGGAATGCCTGGTTGACATCGAAGAAGATGTCGTGGAGCAGAAGGCTAGCTCCGGCACGCAGGGCTGTGAGTGGGATGTCGACTTGTTTGCGATTGTCGGAAGCGAGATTGATGGTGAGGTTGGCGAACATGTAGCCCTTGGGGTGGACGGTGATGTTGTAACGGTCTCCCTCGCGGAGAGACATGTTGTTTTTGCCGGGAGCGAGCGTGAGGTCCTCGTCGCGGTCGAGGCTTTTGAAAGAGGCTTGCGCGGCAATGACCTCATTGGTCACGTCATCGTAGATATGGACGGTGATGTCGCGTCGCTTAGGAGACATGGGGATCTCGCGCTCGTAGTGGTTGAAGGTGATGTCTCCCGAAATCTTGAAGAGGAAACTGTTCTCGGCGAAGCCTTTGGCTGTGGCGATGATATTGTAGTCGCATCCGAGAGGCAGATGGAGGGCGTACCATCCGTTGCGGCCTTTTGTGGATCGGAATATGGCCTTATCTGTTTGGCGGACAGCGATCACCTTGCCGTCGATGGGTTGGAAGATGTCTTTGTCGAAAAGAGTGATGCCGACAGTAGCCGTATCGAAGAGTTCGATGTTTTTGGGTAATTGTGGCGTTCCTTGGGCGTCGTATTGCAGCATCTGCGAGAAGAAGGAGTAGCCGTCGGCACGGACTTCGAGGATATGGTTGCTGGCAGCCTTGCTGACGACGTGGTAATCTCCGTTGGTAATGTCGGTATCGAAGAGCCCTTGGAGGTCGCTGGTTGTCGGGTTGCGGACTTCGATGGATGCGTTGATGGGGAATTGGTTTTGCTCGTTGATGACCTTGCCGCTCTCTGTCGCCATGATGTTGCTTTCGAACTTGGCGTTAGGGATATTGGTGCGGAAGATGGCGGTACCCGTCTTGCGCGACTCGAGTGTTATGAGGTAAAGGTGGTCACCTGCATTTTGGAGGCAGAAGAAGTCGCGGCTGTCGTCGGAGTTCATGAACTCGGGGAGTAGCCAGTGGTCGCCTTGGACTCGGCGAGTGAAGGTGGGTCGTGCGTTATCGCGTTTTTCGGGCTTTGTGGAGTAGAGGAGAGAGACTCCATCGCGCATGATGCGCGCATCTTGGACGTATCCGAAAGAGACAGCTGGATTTATGGGGAGGATGCGCGCCCACTTGCCTTTCTTGTTGAGTTTGGCGTGGTAGATGGACATCTTGTCGGCTTCTTTGCGCTCGGCTTTGGAGTCGGAAGTCGTCTGGTGGCGGAGGAAATATATTTCTTGCCCACCCTCGGTGACGGAAGGGAACATGTCGTCGCCCGAGGAGCAGAGGTCGTTGATGCGTGAGGGTTTGCCCCACGAGTCGCCGTTGCGGACGGACAAGTAGAGGTCGTAGCCGTTGGCGTCATCGGCCTTGGCGTGGAAGTATAGATGTCGGCAATCGTCGGAGAGGAACAGTCCGCCGACGTTGCCTATGGCGTTGACAGGGTCGATGGGTTTGGCTATAGACCAGGAGGAGCCGTTGAGCGTCGTCTCGAAGGCTAATTCGGAGCCGTCGGGTTGCGCTTGGGAGAATACCATGTATTTCTCGTCTTGGCTGACGCTGACGCTCTTGACGTTGGACCAGGAGCCAACTTTGGTCATGACCCATTCGTCGCCAGCCAAGGCGGAGGAAGAGAAAACGATGACCAAAGAAGCAATAAGCGCGCCCTGCGTCCATCTGGTCATACGGAGAGAGGCATGGATGAACGCTGTGAGGCTGGAGGAGTTAATGTTTTTCACAGGGTGGTTTTTTTGTAAAGATAATGCTTAATTGCTGTAATTCACTTGAGTTGCTTCTATTTTTATCTTCGGAGTTGCCTATTGCTTGCAGCGAGGTGTTGTTGGCCTGTGTTTTTTTATCTTGCCTTGGTGGCTATTCGCAGCATGACTTCTTTTCCTTGACGAGGGATTGTGCGGTATAGTTCGACGATGGTAATGATGCGGCTGGTATTTTGTAAGGTAGAGTCGTTTGTGCAAGTCGTCATTGAGGAAGGCATCTTTGAGTGGAGATTTCTCTTGGCGACTTCGAGGGCTTGAGACTTAGCGGCATCGTAGTTCTGTCCCGATCCTGAGCCTTCGGCTATGATGAAGGATGGTGAGCCGTCGTCGTTGAGAGAGAATTGCATGAGATAGCATCTGTTGAGCTGCTTCTTGATGGTTTGGGTTCCAGGGAAAGTCTGCCATCCGTCATCGACGAGGCGTTTTGCTTCTTTTTCAGAGGAGCGGGAGGCTTGTTTAAGGAGTTCATTGGAGGGCGTTTGCGGAGTTTCGCAGAGATCTTTTGCAGCAGCTGCATTGTTTTGGGCGAAAGACGGTGACGACGTCACCATGAAGCACAAGGCGAGGGGCAAGAAAGCTCTTATCATTGCTTGGATTTGTGGTTGTTAGTTGATGTAAAAATGTTAGCTCACGTTGTGTAGGCAAAAGCAGACGACGGCCAATTATGGTTTGCAATAGTAGTTGACCCGAGTTGCTGAATTTTGACCTGATGACGTAGCTCGCCCACATCATGTTAGCTGATATGCGCAAATTTAGTTTTTTCTCTTAAACGAAAGAAGAGAGGGTGGCAAATAATGCCACCCTCTCTTTAGGTGTGTTTATCGGACTAACCGAGAAGATTAGTCGACGATGGTCTTGAAGTTAGAGTCGTTGAAGTAAGCGCGGAACTCCATGTCGGTCTTAGCGTACTCCTTCCACTTGGACTCGATCTTGGTGGCCTTGTTGAGGTTCTCGAGAGCGTTGTCCTTGTCGGCCTTGTTAGCGTAGGCAACGGCCTTGAGGTAGTACTTGAGGCCGATCTCCTCCTTGTTGGCGTTGAGGGTAGCGATGGCAGCGTCGAACTTGTCGAGAAGGATCTTGACGAGAGCGGCGTTGCAGCTGGTGCTGTTGCCGAGGTAGGACTCAGCCTTCTCGTAGTCGCCCTCGAAAAGAGCGGTTACACCGAGGTTCTCGTCGAGCTCAGCGCCAGTGCCTGCGGCTTTGCCGAAGTACTCTTTAGCTGCGTTGATGTCGTTCTTGGCGAGAGCTATGACGCCGAGGTTGTTCTCGACCTCAGGAGCAGCCTTGACGGACTCGGCCTTCTCGAAGAGAGCCTTAGCGCCGTCGACGTCGCCCTTCTTGTATAGGACTACGCCCTTGTTGTTGTAAGCGCGGTAGTCGTTGGGGAAGTTCTTGATGGCAGCGTCGTAGTACTCGACTTGCTTCTCGGGCTCGATGGTAGCGGCGAAGAGGAGCTCCTCAACGTTGAGGGAGTTCTTGTCGGCAGCCTTGAGCTCGTCGTCGGTCTTACCTTTGAGCTCACCGGTGACGGTGATGGTGGAACGACGGAGGCCAGGGAGGATCTCCTTTGCGAGGACCTTGTATACGGAAGAGAGGTTCTTGATCTCTTTCTCGCGGACGTCAGGATCGGTGTAGAGGGAGAGGACGCGGATGATGAGGTCCTTGTCCTGAATGTCGCTGCCCTCGACAGCCTTCTTGAAGCCGTCCCAGTCCTCAGGGGTAGCCTTGGACTCGACTTGAGCGTCGATCTTAGCCTTCTTGAGGGTCTTCTCGAGATACTTGTTGGCGGAAGCCTCACGTTTGCCAGAGAGTTTGGTGTTGAGGTCGGTGGAGCCATCAGGAGAAGCGTAGGCAGAAACAGCGATGCTCTTGATGCTCTTCTTGTCGTCCTCGTTGAGCTCCTTGAGGTAGTTGTTGATAGCTACGACATCCTCTTTCTTGAGCTGGCCGTTGCGGACCTCAGCCTGGTTGATGAGGTAAACGATCTCAGCGACCTTGTCCTCGTAGTTGTCGCGGACGAACTGGTCTTTGGAAGCAGCGCTAACGCCAGGCTCGGAGCCGAGGAGGGTAGAGGTGGCGATGACGCCCTTGGCGAGCTCGATGCCGAGCTCCTTAGAGGTGACCTCCATGGTCTTGCTGCCGCGTGTGAACTTGATGCGGACGATGAGGTCGGAAACTCGCTGCTTATCGTTGAAGTCGATCTCCTGCTTAGGATACTTGATCTGGCCGCCGTTGGTGTAGCTGATGGTCTGACCGTTGCTCTGAGCAGCCTCGCCTTGTACGTTGATAGCAGGGTAAGCGTCCTGTCCGCCCTCGTAGGTGAGGATAGGGGTGATCTCTGCAACCACCTTCTTGTCCCACATTTTGGCGGGGACGTTGGCGGTGAAGGACATAGCGACCTTGCCCTGGTGGGCCTCGAGGACCTCAGGATCTACCTTGTACTGAATCTGCTTAGCAGCCTCCTTCATTTTGTCCAAGCTGCTGCAGCTTGAAATCAGGAGTGCCAAACCGAGAGTTCCAAAGATTTGGAGTCTTGTCTGTTTCATGATTTTGTTATTAGTGCTTTATTAGTTGTCTCTAATATATCACGCAAAGATATAATTTCTTTAAGGATTTGGGCGATAAAAGTGGCGAAAACGAATTTTTTTCTCAGTGGTCTTACCATGAGTGATTTCGGGAGTCGTATTTGAGGATGAGGTCGTCGCTGACGACGATGCCGAGAGTGAAGTGGCGGCCGTCTGGGAAGTAGAGGATGCGGTATCCGTTATAGAAAGAGGCGTTGCCGTCGGAAGTTGTGCCGAGAGAGTGGAGGCTCAGCGGGGCGAGTCCGTCGGAGTCGATAGAGGACTCGATGGCGTTGACGAGAGGTCGTGCGGAGGCGACGGCTCGGTCGGCAGAAGACGTTGACGCCCAGACGAGGTAGGCGATGACAACCGCGAGGGCTGCCGCAGTGAAAGGAGCGGCGAGCCATTGTAATCCGGAAGTCCTTTCCATGTTGTTCTGTTCGTAAATGTTCGCATCTCAAAAATAAAATATTTTTACATATTATTTGTCATAATCTGCATAATAATCTAATTTTGAGTATGTTTCTAAAGCATAACGATTGATATGACACCAGTATTCATCCATCCCGACTTCCTGCTTCAGAACGAAACAGCAAAGGAGCTGTACCATGAGGTGGCGGAGCGTCTACCTATTATAGATTACCATTGCCACCTTGACCCGCGGATGGTGGCAGAAGACCACAGATTTCGCTCGATAACGGAGATTTGGCTTGGCGGCGACCATTATAAGTGGCGGGCGATGCGCGCAAACGGCGTTGCGGAGCGATATATAACAGGCGACGCGAGCGACTGGGAGAAATTCCAGAAGTGGGCGGAGACCGTGCCGTACGCCATGCGCAACCCTTTGTACCACTGGACACACCTGGAGCTGAAGACGGCGTTCGGCATAGAAAGACTGCTGAACGAACGCACGGCGAAAGAGATATACGACGAGTGCAACGACAAATTGCAGAACGACCCCAAGATGACGGCGCGCGGGCTGATGAGGCGTTACGGTGTCGAGGTGGTTTGCACGACGGACGACCCGACGGACACGCTGGAGTGGCACAAGAAAACGCGCGAGAGCGGATTCGAGTGCAAAGTGTTGCCGACATGGCGGCCCGACAAGGCCATGAGCGTGGAGAACGCCAAGAATTTCCGAGCCTATGTGGAGAAGCTGTCGGCGGCGAGCGGCGCGTCAATAGGCGACTTTACGGACTTCGTATGCGCCCTGCAGAAACGGCACGACTACTTCGCCCAGATGGGTTGCAAGCTGTCAGACCACGGGCTTACTGAATTTTACGCAGAGGACTTTACCGAGGCGCAGGTGGCTGCGATATTCAACAAAGTATATGGCGGCACGGAGCTTAACGAGCAGGAAATCAGAACGTTCAAGAGCGCGATGCTGTTCATCTTCGGATGCCAAGACGCTGAGGCGGGATGGGCGCAGCAGTACCATTATGGAGCGATACGCAACAGCAACACACGGATGTTCAACGCGATAGGCGCGGACACGGGATATGACTCGATAGGTCAGTGCCAGACGGCAGACGCCATGGCCCGCCACCTCGACCGCCTGAACAGCGCAGGCAAGCTTGGCAAGACGATTATTTATAACCTTAATCCCGCTGACAATGAGATGGTCGCGACGATGATAGGCAACTTTCAGGACGGCACGACGCCAGGCAAGATACAATGGGGCGCGGGATGGTGGTTCCTCGACCAGAAAGACGGCATGACGAAACAGATAAACGCATTGTCGTTGCAGGGGTTGCTGAGCCGCTTCGTGGGAATGCTTACAGACTCGCGTTCGTTCCTCTCATATCCGCGCCATGAATATTTCCGCAGGACGCTGTGCAACATCATAGGTGCGGACATTGAGACAGGCGAAATCCCGTACAGCGGCTATGAGGAGGAGCGGGTCCGCCAGATGGTGGCGGACATCTGCTACTACAACGCGAAGGGCTACTTCAATTTTTAGACCAACAAACAACCACATAACTAACTAAAAAATAGGACGATGGCAAAAGTCGTAACCTTTGGCGAGATAATGTTGAGATTGGCGACGCCAGGCTACTTGAGATTCTCGCAGGCGAAAGAATATACGGCGACATTTGGCGGCGGCGAGGCTAATGTGGCCGTCTCGCTGGCCAACTATGGCATTGAGGCGCAATTCGTCACGCGAGTGCCAGACAACGACATAGCCCGCGCATGCCTTGCGGGCTTGCGGGCGCATGGCGTCGGGACGAGCAACATCGTGACAGGCGGCAACCGTCTGGGCATCTACTTCCTGGAGAAGGGAGCCGTGGCGCGCCCCTCGAAGGTTGTTTATGACCGCGCCGGCTCATCGATGGCGGAGGTGTGCCCCGGCATGATAGACTGGTGCAAAGCGTTGGTGGGCGCCGACTGGTTCCACTGGACAGGCATCACGCCAGCCATCTCGCAGGGGGCGGCAGACGCGTGCCTTGAAGCCTTGAAAGTGGCTAAGGAGTTGGGTGTCAAGATATCATGCGACCTCAATTACCGCAAAAACTTGTGGAAATATGGCAAGACGGCGTCGGAGGTGATGCCGGCGTTGGTGGAATATGCCGACGTCATCCTTGGCAACGAGGAGGATTGCGAGAAAGTGTTCGGCATCAAGCCAGAGGGCTTCGATGCCGCGCGGACGGAGGGAAAGGTCGACGAGGAGCAATTTGAGAGCGTATGCCGCCAGATGATGGAACGATTCCCGCAATGCAAGAAGATGGTCATCACGCTCCGCGGCGCCATAAACGCAAACCACAATACGTGGGGTGGGGTGTTGTATAGCGACGGAACGCTGAAAGTGAGCCGACGGTACGACATTACGGATATTGTGGACCGCGTGGGGGGTGGCGACTCCTTTATGGGCGGACTGCTGTATGGTCTCATCAGCTACCCCGATGACGACCAGAGGGCATTGGAGTTCGCCGCTGCGGCATCGTGCCTGAAGCATACGATTTACGGAGACTATAACATGGTGAGCGTCAGTGAGGTGGAGAACCTCATGAAGGGCGACGGCTCGGGACGCGTATCACGATAAACAGACAAAAAGACAGAAGAAAGATGGCAAGATTTGACAAGATAGCAGTACTCGGCAAGATAGGAGCCACGGGCATGGTGCCTGTATTCTATAACGCTGACCTTCAGGTTTGTAAGGACGTCGTCAAGGCGTGCTACGACGGTGGCGTCAGGGCGTTCGAGTTCACCAACCGCGGAGATTTTGCGCATGAAGTGTTTGGTGAGCTGGTGAAATGGGCGGCTGTGGAGTGCCCTGAATTGGCACTCGGCGTGGGTTCTGTCGTCGACGCTCCGACGGCGGCCCTGTATATCCAGTTAGGCGCGTGCTTTGTCGTGGGTCCGCTCTTCAACCCCGACATCGCACCCGTATGCAACCGCCGCCTCGTGCCATATTGTCCAGGATGCGGCACGGCGAGCGAGATGGGCAAGGCGCAGGAGCTTGGTTGCGACCTCACGAAACTGTTTCCCGGCGACGTCTATGGGGCCAACATGGTGAAGGGAATCTTGGCTCCTATGCCATGGACAAAGATAATGGTTACGGGTGGCGTCTCGCCCGACGCTGAAAACTTGCGCAAGTGGTTCGCAGCGGGTGTCTATTGCGTCGGCATGGGCTCCAAGCTCTTCCCGAAAGACAGGGTGGCTGCGCACGACTGGGCGTACGTGACGGACAAGTGCCGCGAGTGCCTGGCGATAATCGCTGAGGCCCGCAACAAATAAAATAGAAAAGGAGGCAAGATATTATGGTAGAAAAGACTCGCAGGACGAACTGGCGATGGGTGGTGTGTGCACTGCTATTTGTAGCCACGACAATCAATTACATGGATCGTCAGGTCCTCTCGCTAACGTGGAAGGACTTCATAGCCGTGGACTTCCACTGGACGGACAGCGACTATGGAACCATCACAGGTGCGTTCTCGATCTTCTATGCCGTGGCGTGCCTCTTTGCCGGCAAGTTTATTGATTGGATGGGGACTAAGCGCGGATACCAGATCTCGATTTTCGTATGGTCGGTCGGTGCGTGCCTGCATGCGGCGTGCGGATGGGTGGCGATGCACATTGAGGGCATCGGGAGCATCGAGGCGTTGCGTGGCTTGCAGGCGGGTTCGGGAGCGGCGTTGGCATTGGCGACCGTGAGTGTCTACCTCTTTTTAGGATGCCGGATGGTGCTGGCTCTTGGCGAGGCTGGCAACTTTCCGGCGGCCATCAAGGTGACGGCGGAATACTTCCCAAAGAAAGACAGGGCGTTGGCCACGTCGATATTTAATGCGGGAGCGTCTGTCGGGGCGTTGGCTGCGCCTGCGAGCATTCCCTTGCTGGCCAAGGCGTGGGGATGGGAGGCGGCGTTCGTCATAATAGGCGCCATGGGCTTCGTGTGGATGTATTTCTGGCGCGTGGTCTATGAGAAACCGTCGGCATCGCCACACGTGAACGCCGCCGAGCTGGAGTATGTCAATCAAGACTATCGGGAGGAGGCGGAGCCCGTCACGCCGACGGGCAAGGAGCGCGCCATACCGTTCTTCCGTTGCTTGCGCTATCGGCAGACGTGGTCGTTCGTGGTTGGCAAGTTCTTCACCGACGGCGTATGGTGGTTCTACCTCTTCTGGGCGCCCGCCTACTTCTCTGACCAGTATGGGCTCCCGTCGCACTCGCCACAGGCGATAGCGTTGATCTCGACGCTCTATGCCATAGTGACGGTGGTGTCCATTGCCGGTGGCTATTTGCCTAAGTTCCTTGTCGAGAGGCATGGCAAAGAGCCTTATCAGGGCAGGATGCGCGCCATGCTAATCTTTGCCTGCTTCCCGTTGTTGGCACTCTTCGCCCAGCCGTTGGGACAATACTCGCCATGGTGGCCGGCCGTGATAATAGGACTTGCAGGGGCGGGACATCAGGCGTGGTCGGCGAACTTGTATTCGACGATTGGCGACATGTTCCCAAAATCGACGATAGCGACGATAACGGGCATCGGCACTACGATGGGCGGTATCGGGTCGTTCTTGATAAACAAGGGGTCGGGCGTCCTGTTCAGCTATGCCGCCGGCACGACGATGGTTGACGGCCAGGAGGTTGTCATGACGCGTAGGCTCTTGGAGGATGGTGCGGCATACTTGCGTCCCGCAATGGATTTTTGCGGCTTTGAGGGCAAGGAGGCCGGCTATATGATCATCTTCTGCCTGTGCGCGGTGACGTATGTCGTGGCGTGGGGGCTTATGAAGACCCTCGTCCCTCGCTATAAGGCGATAGAGGGGTAGGGGAGAAAGTCCCTACTAAGAATAAAATGGTTGTAAATGCCTTTGCTTATGGCATTTACAACCATTTTGACGTATTCTCTTGTCCCTCAATAGTTTGGCGACTCGCCACTTTCATTCCCCAAAAACGCCACATTTTCAGATGTGCCTAATAGTCAGCGCATCGCCACACATTTTTTCCTACCTTTGTGAACTCCACACCAAGAATCATGACTCTGTTCAACTTTCTCAAATCACGGACATTCTGGCTGCAAGTCGGAATTGCAGTTGTCGCCATCATCTTCCTGCTTTGGCTGACGGGCGAAATCCTCGGCTATTATACAAACTCGGGTCGCACGGTCGTCGTCCCGCAGCTCGTCGGTCAACTCCAGTCCGACGTCGAGGACGAGGTCAACAACGCCGACATGAGCCTCAAACTCATCGACTCGCTCTATCGTGCCGATGTCAAGCCCGGAGCCATCGTCGACCAAATCCCGGCAGCGGGCAAGAAAGTCAAGAAAGGCCGAGTCATCTACATCACGATCAACGCCTTCTCCAAAGAGATGACCACCATGCCCGCGCTCGTAAACTTCTCCTTCCGTAACGCCCGCGTCAATCTCCAAAACGTGGGCCTCGAGCTCGGACGCGTCGACTCCATACCGAGTCCCTACGACGGACTCGTCCTCAAACAGACGTTCGAAGGTCGCCCGATAGCCCCTGGCCACAGGCTTCCCAAAGGCTCGCGCGTCGACCTCGTCGTCGGTCGTGGCGGTTCAGACGGGCCGACGTCCATCCCCACGCTCATCCTTAGCGACTATGAAGACGCCATCTCGGCAATCGCCAACTCGCGTCTTAGCCTCGGTTCCGTATCTTTTGACGAGACCGTGCGCACGGCAGCCGACACCGCCCAAGCCATCGTATATCGCCAAAGTCCGACGCCCGCCTCGGGACGCGTCGACGCTTGGAGCCCCGTCAACATATGGCTCACGACCGACGCCACAAAGGCCAACAGCTCTTCCATCATCCCCGACGACGATCTCTAAACTACACCATGCGCCCACAAGATGAATGGGACGAGGCCGACGACCTCGAGAATGACGACGATGATGCAGCCCAAGAGGTAAGTCCCAACGGCGAACTCTTTGAACACTACCATTTTACTGCCGATCAAGGGCAGAGCATGATCCGTATCGACAAGTATGTAGTCGACCATGTCTCCCACGCCTCGCGCACAAAGGTGCAAGCCGCTGCCGACGCTGGCAACATCCTCGTCAACGGCAAGGCTGTCAAGGCCAACTACCGCGTCAAGCCAGCCGACGAGATAAGCATCGTCATGAGCTGGCCGCCCCGTGAGATAGAGATCGTGCCACAAGACATCCCCCTCGACATCGTCTATGAGGACGACGCCCTCCTCGTTGTCAACAAGCCCGCTGGCATGTGTGTCCACCCTGGCTTCGGCAATCGTGAAGGCACGCTCGTCAACGCCCTCGCTTGGCATCTCCGCGGGCTTCCCATGTTCGCCGATGTCAAAGACCCGCGTCCGGGTCTCGTCCACCGCATAGACAAAGACACTTCTGGCCTCCTCGTCGTCGCCAAGACAGAGGACGCCAAGATGGATCTTGCGCGCCAATTCTTCAATAAGACGACAAAGCGTACCTACATAGCTCTCGTGTGGGGACTTATGGAGTCCGACTCGGGGACTATCCGCGGAAACATCGGGCGTAGCGTACGCGACCGCAAGGTGATGGATGTCTTCCCCGAGGACAGCGGCATCGGCAAGCATGCCGTGACGCACTATGAGGTCCTTGAGCGGCTTGGCTACGTGACGCTCGTGCGCTGCCATCTCGAGACAGGACGCACACACCAGATCCGCGCCCATTTTCGCCACATCGGTCACCCACTCTTTTCCGACTCCCACTACGGAGGCGACCAGATTCTCCGCGGAACGACGTTCCCCAAATATCGTCAGTTTGTGGCCAATTGTATGCAGACGCTGCCACGCCAGGCCCTCCATGCCAAGACCCTCGGCTTCGTCCACCCCACGACAGGGCAAGAGATGATGTTCGACTCCGAAGTGGCGGCCGACATGACGGCATGCATCGATAAATGGCGCAACTATACAGCCGGGCGCAACTGATTATAATCCACAGATTTCAATACAACAACATAAAATGAAAAAGACAATCGCTATTGTCTATGGCGGCTACCAGTCAGAAGCCGAAGTCAGCGCCCGCAGCAAAGATGGGCTGATGACAATGATTGACTCAAATCGCTACAATCTCATCCCCGTCGAGATAACGCCCGACAAGTGGGTCGCCCACTACGAGGACGCTGAGTTTCCAATCCTCCGCGACGATTTCTCCTTCACCGATGCTAATGGTCGCAAGGTGACTTTCGACATGGCATACATCACCATCCATGGCGTCCCTGGCGAGAACGGTCTCATGCCCGCCTACTTCGAGATGATCGGCATGCGCCACTCCACATGCCCTGCCCTCACGGGGGCGATGACCTTCGATAAGTTTGTCTGCAATAGCTATTTGCGCTCTTTTGATGTCAACGTTGCCGACTCCGTCCGCATCCGCCCTGGGCAAGTTGTCGATCCTGGCGCCATCGTGTCGCGTCTCGGGCTTCCCGTCTTTGTCAAACCAACGGCTGCAGGCTCCAGCTACGGTGTCACCAAGGTCAAGACTGTCGACCAGATCCTGCCGGCCATTGAGGCGGCGAGGAGCGAAAGCCCTGACGTCATCATCGAGGCCTTTATGGACGGAACAGAGCTGACGTGCGGCCTCTACAAGACTCATGCGCGCACCGTCGTCTTCCCTCTCACCGAGGTCGTCACCAAGAATGAGTTTTTCGACTACGAGGCAAAATACACCCCTGGCATGACGCAAGAGATAACTCCTGCGCGCATCCCCGACGCTGTGGCGCAGCGCGTCAAGGCCATCGCTTCCGACGTCTACGACATCATGAACATGAAGGGCATCGTCCGCATTGATTTCATTGTCAAGAAAGACGGTACGCCATTCGTCCTTGAGGTCAACACCACACCCGGACAGACGGCCACGAGCTTCATCCCGCAGCAGATCCGCGCGGCTGGAATGAAGGAGTCCGACGTCTTCTCAGAGGTAATCGACGACATTCTCCCAAACGGTTAATTATCATGAAGTTCCTCATAGTCGGCTTGGGCAACATTGGCGACGAGTACGCCCACACGCGCCACAATACTGGTTTCGACATCGTCTCCCGCCTCGCTTACGATGCTGGTGTGGATTTCTCTTCTGAACGCTATGGCGATGTCGCGAGAATGCGTATCAAGGGGCGTGATCTCGTCATTCTGAAACCCAACACCTATATGAACCTCAGCGGCAAAGCCGTGCGCTATTGGGCTGACAAAGAGAGTATTGCGCCCGAGAATATACTCGTTGTCGTAGACGACCTCGCCCTACCCGTAGGCACCATAAGGCTCAAGGGCAAAGGCAGCGCAGGCGGTCATAATGGACTGAAGAACATCACCGAGCTTCTCGGCACGGAGAACTATCCGCGCCTGCGTTTCGGCATCGGCAATGAGTTCCGTCGCGGCGGGCAGATTGATTTCGTCCTCGGCGGATGGTCCGATGAGGAGAAGCCCGTCGTCGACGAACGAATGGAGATGGCTGCTGAGTGCATTAGAACCTACGTCTGCATAGGTCTCCAACTTACAATGACACAGTTCAATAACAAGTAGCAACCCCAATGGCCGATTCCATCCGTATAGATAAGTTCCTCTGGGCCGTCCGTCTATACAAGACGCGCTCCATAGCCGCCGACGCGCTAAAGCGGGGCAAGGTGTCCATGGGCGGACAGCAGGTCAAAAGCTCGCGTGTCGTCAAGATTGGCGACGTCATAGCCATCAAGGTCCCTGCCGCCACGCGCTCTTTCGAGGTCTTGCAGATCCCGCGCAGCCGTATGGGCGCGAAGCTCGTCAAAGACCATATCCGCGAGGTCACGCCCAAAGACCAGCAAGATCTTCTTGAAATGTACCATCTCCAGATGTCCATGCAACGCCAGAAAGGTCTCGGTCGTCCTACGAAGAAGGAACGTCGCGACATGGAGAGCTTCTTCGGCGTGCCATCCGAAGACGATTTGGACATCTACTTCGGCGACGATGATGACGACGACGACCTCTTCGACGAACAAGAGTAAAAACACGCCATGCTCATAGCACAGCAGAAAAGGAAGGAGAATATCGTCGAGTATATCCTCTACATGTGGAATGTCGAAGACCTCATACGTGCCAACGGTCTCGACATGAAGAAGATAGACAATGCCGTAATCTCCAAATATAATATCACAGACCCAGCCCAACGCCAGCAAGTCTACGACTGGTGGGACAACCTCTGCGAGATGATGAGGCGTGAGGGCAAGGAGAGTTCCGGACACCTCCAGATTCTCTCTATGCTCGCCAACGACATTTACAATTTCCACCTCTACCTCCTCACCCAACCCGACGAGATTCCCTACCAGAACGCCTTCAAGACCGCATGGCCCGATCTCTCGCTCTTCATGACGAAGATCCCCGGTGGCGACCAGATGCAACACGTCCTCCTCGCCCTGACGGCCATCTACGATTTCTATCTCCTTAAGCTCCAGGGCAAGACGGTTCTCGCCGATACCACTAACGCCATCGTACGCATCAGCCGTTTCATGGCCATATTGAGCCAGAAATACTTGAAGGCGGAGCGTGAGCTACATTCCGATAAAGAGGTCAGCCCCGATGGCGATTTTGTCGCCCCAAGCAAGTAGGCAACCTCAGTATTTTCAAACGACACATCTGATAATGAATAAGTTAATACTCTCCCTCGCCATACTCGCCTCTTCCTTTGCGACTTTGGCGCAACCTCTCAAGCCGGGCTTCTCCAAAGCCGAATATCTTGAGTGCCTCTCCATGGCGTCCCACATGGACAGCCTCTCTGTCGATTCCAAATATCTGAGCCCTGCGCCCAAGTCGTTCCATAAGGTCTACGTCTCGCCAAACGTCGGTTTCGACAATGCGTGGGAATTGTGGCAGGATGACAAGACGGGTGTCATGGCGATAATGATGCGCGCCACCGTCAGCACCACCATCAGCTGGGGTGCCAATTTCAACGCTGCCATGGTGCGAGCCGTCGGTGTGACGCATGTCGGCACCGATAAGAGCTATGACCTCTGCGCCGACAGTCTCGCATGCGTCCATGCAGGATGGGTGGCCGGTCTCATGACCATGGCGGACGACATGTTCGCCCATCTCGACTCTTGCGTCAAGGCTGGCCGACGCGATTTCCTTATCTCCGGACACAGCCAAGGAGGCGCACTCGCCTACCTCGCCACTGCCATGTTGCGTCGTGCGCAAGCAAAGGGTCTCATCCCACAAGACGTTCGTTTCAAGACCTACACCAGCGCGGCTCCAAAGCCAGGCGACTATCTTTTCGCCCTCAACTACGAGGCAATGACGCAACAGGGATGGTCGTTCTCCGTCGTCAATGCCGACGACTGGGTGCCCGAGACGCCGCTCAGCCTCCAACGCCCTGTCGACTTCCGCCCGACGAACCCCTTCTCCCACATGGACGAGATGCTCGCCAAGCTGCGCCCCATCCAGCGTCTCAAGATTAAAGTGCTCTATTCCAAGCTCTCAAATCCCGTTCAAACCGAGGTGGAGAACTGGACAAAGTATCTCGGAAAGACGCTCGGCGGTATGCTCGAGGAGCAAAAGGCTTGGTTCTGCCAACCCGACTATGTCGAGTGCGTCAATTTCGCCCGGACGGGCAATTTCGTCGTCCTCCTCCCCGATGCCGAATACTACTCCGCCCATCCTGCGGTGGCGGACGATGCTTTCGAGCATCACCAGTACAACGCCTACTACGACCTTGCTGTCAAACTCCCTGAATAACAAGCCTTAGTGTAAGACTGCCCATGCTCGAAGTCCGACCCGTAGCCTCAGAGTCCGATGCGCTACTCTTCACCGATCTGCCATACCGACTCTACGCTGGCAACCCCTATTGGGTGCCGCCTCTACGTGCCGACGAGCTCGCCGCTTTCACGCCCGGGCGCAACCCCGCTCTCGACTTTTGCGACGTCTGCCGATGGATCGCCGTCGACGATGGCGTATGCGTGGGCAGGGTGTCCGCCATTGTCAATCCTCTCTGGAACCAGAAGTACAATAGCCATACGGGACGCTTCTCCCGCTTCGAGTGCATAGATCGACGCGATGTAGCCCACATGCTGCTGCTCCATGCCGAGGAGTGGCTCTCCAGCCGAGGCATGGACAGCGTGGCAGGCCCCCTTGGTTTCAGCAACCTCGACCAGCAAGGGTTCACCCTCATGGGCTTTGATCGCGAGGCGGCTCTCGGCTCGTCCCTCACGCTGCCACACTACGTGCCGCTCATCCAAGACGAGGGCTACGTGCCTCTTCAAGACTGGTTCGAATATCGCCTCACGGTTCCAAATCGACTTCCCGACAAGGTGGCTGTCATTGCCGATGCCGCACGTCGCAATTTCGGGTTGGGTGTCGTATCCATCAAGAGCGTAGACGATGTCAGACGCCACGCCCCTGCCATCATGGAGCTCTTCAATGTGGCGTTCGACCCCCTTTTCGGGACATACCATTTCACCGACGAGCTGAAAAAATATTATGTCGACCGCTATATGAGCATTCTCGACCCGCGCCTTGTCGTGGCTGTCGAGGATCTCCGTGACCCTGCGCGCCCAATCGTCGGTTTCATGATAGCCATCCCGTCTGTAACCAAGGCTCTCCGCAAGGCCAAAGGCTCCATTGGTGTCTTCGATGCGTACAATATTTGGCTCCAACGCCACCGCTCTTCCGAGGCTGAGATTCTCCTCGCTGGCATTCGTCCCGACGTCCGCCGGCGTGGCGCGTTCTCGCTCATGGTCAAGGCACTCATCGAGAGTTTCAATCATCGGGGAATAACTAAGGTCGAGACAACGGCCATCCTCGATGGCAACGACCGCGCCTCGACAATCGTCAAGATGTTCACCAACGAACGCCACAAGCACAAACGCTGCTTCGTCAAGAGCCTCTAACACGTTGCCTTTTAGCCTTTTTTAAACACAAGCCATCTCTTTTTAAGCCTCTGCGTTATCTCTACTTGCGTAAATTTGCCTCGCTCAAAAAGTAAAGTAAGACACTAAAAACCATGGCACAAGAGCAACAGAGCGACAAGATGTCCGCCCGCCAATGGGCTGCGCTCATCGGCCTCACTATGGCCGCCTTCATTTTCAATACTTCCGAGTTCGTCCCCATCGGTCTGCTCTCCGACATCGCCAATGATTTCGGCAAAACCGAGAGCGAGACCGGCATGCTCATCTCCGTCTACGCGTGGATGGTTGCACTCATGTCTCTTCCCCTCATGATTCTCGCCAGCCGCATGGAGATGCGACGCCTCATGTTGCTCCTTACCGCTGGCTTTGCTGTCTGCCAGTGCCTCTCGTGGCTCTCGACGTCCTATACCATGTTGATGTTCACCCGAGTAGGTGTAGCCTGCTGCCACTCTGTCTTCTGGAGCATCGTCTCACCAATGGCCGTGCGCATCGTCCCTGCAAAGTATAAGGCCTTGGCTCTCAGCACCATCGTGACGGGTTCCGCTGTGGCCATGATTCTCGGTCTTCCCCTCGGCCGTGCCATAGGTCTATGGATCGGGTGGCGAATGACGTTCCTCAGTGTCGGCGGTTTTGCAACTTTCATTCTGATCTTCATGGCTCTGACGCTCCCCGTCCTGCCCAGCCGTGGCAAGTTCTCTGTCCGACGTCTCCCAACTCTGCTCTCCAACAAGGCGCTCTTCGCGCTCTACATTTTTACGCTCGTATGGGTTATCGGCTACTATACCGCGTATAGCTACATCGAGCCTTTCCTTGGCAAGATTGCTGGCATGGGCGAGGACGATATAACCATCACGCTCATGCTCTTCGGAGTCGCCGGAATCCTTGCTGGTCAGCTCTTTACGCGCTACTATGGTCGCGGACCCCTCCGCTTCATTGGTGTCATGTCCGTCGGCATGACCATATGCCTCTTCTTGCTGCTCCCCGCTTGTGGCGCTACGGCTGCCATCGTGGGTGTCTGCCTCCTTTGGGGTGTATGCAACACTTGCTGTAATGTCGCTTCGCAAAGTGAGCTGATTGCCATGACGCCTCCCGACAGCACTGCTGTGGCCATGAGCATCTACTCCGGCATATTCAATCTCGGCATCGGTACGGGTGCTGCCGTCGGCGGTGTCGTCTGCGCGGCAACAAATGTCAGCTGGGTCGGCATTGCTGGTGGCGTTTGCTCTGTCGGTGCTCTCGCCCTGTGGTTTTGGAGTCTGCTCCCTCATCTCCGTGAACTTCGTGCGGAATAATCTGTAATTCAATATTATGCGTAGAAAAGAACGCCAGATGTCCGATGCCGATGCCGCGGCTATGCTCCTCTCTCAAAATTGGGGAGTCCTGTCCGTCGTTGGCGATGACGGAATGCCCTACGGCGTTCCCGTGAATTATGGTTTTCTCGACGGCAAGATTTATATCCACCACACCAACGCTCCCGACAGCCTCCTCTCGTCTCTTTTGGCGCAAAATGCCAATGTCTGTTTCTCGGTCGTTGGGCGGCATGAGGTCGACGAGCCAATACTCTCTACGCATTATGATTCTGTCATAGTCTTCGGCACGGCTGCCGTTGTGACCGATGAGGATGGCAAAACTGATGCCATGATGAAAATGATGACCTCACTCGCCCCGTCTATGCTCCCCAACATTCCATCACATAGTCAGACGAGCCGTAACTACCTCATGATCGTAATCTCCCCGTCCTCCATCACAGGCAAACGTCGCAAGTAAACTATTAAGTAAAAAATATTTATGGCAATTTTCGGAACTCTCAACACCCTCTCCCGTCAAGCCGATGCATCCAAATTCGGCAAGGCTATCGACTTTCTCCGCTCGTCCGACCTCGCTGCCATTTTCGACAGTCTCGCGCCTGGAGAGAAGAAGACCGTCCGTATTGATGGCGATGACGTTTTCGCCATCTTCCAACAATATGAGACAAAGCCAATTTCTGAAGGTCGCCTCGAAGCCCACCGCCGTTTCATTGATCTCCAATACATTTTCAGTGGCACCGAGCAGATAGGCTATGCCGACCTCGCCGACATCAACGGACCTGCCGACTACGATTCCTCAGCCGACATCTTTTTCACAACTGCCGTACGCTCTTCCCTCGTCACGCTCGCTGCCGGTCAGGGTGCCATTTTTACCCCCGACGACCTCCACGCCCCATGCCTCTCCCCATCCGCAACGCCCGTCCACGTCCGCAAGATTGTCATAAAGATCAAAGCCTGACGCTTCCGCCTGCCTGTAAGACAAATTTTCTCCCTCCTCTTTTCCCTCCCGTCTTCCCACACAAGACGGGAGTTTTTTCTCCCCCATCTCCATATCTCAAGCAAAAATCCCTCAACCTCCTGACATCTAGCCACTTACCCCTCCAATACCCCACACCCCCAACATCCCCTCCCCCAACCCCCTGCTCATTTTCACACAAATTAACCCTCCCTCCAACCCCTTGAACCACA
>CAVHUG010000016.1:0-35024 GCA_963639155.1 Pseudobutyrivibrio sp.
TGTGAAAGTAGGAGGTAATTGCCTTTTATGATTAGCATTTACCTCCTACCCGATTATACATATCGGCATGTGGATACACATTATCGTTTTGTAGAACATAATGCCAAATAAAAAGCCGCATCGGGAGGGAATATCCCGATGCGGCTTTAATATTTGACTTGACTAACTGTCAGTCGACGCAGACATCAAACATTGTAAAACAGGAAGATGCGCATCGATTGGCACGCTATTAAAGTTCAATGTCTACATCAAACTTCTCGTGCCATGGGAGGCCTTGCTCGCCAAGGCGCGCCAAGAATGGATCTGGATCGAAATCCTCAACATTCCATACTCCAGGTTTCTTCCAAATACCTTTCATGAACATCTCGGCTCCAAGAGCGCAAGGTACGCCCGTGGTGTAGCTGACCGCTTGAGTGCCAGTCTCCTTGTAGGCTGCCTCGTGGCTGCAATTGTTATAGATATAGTAGGTATGCTCCTTGCCGTCTTTCTTGCCTCGAATGCGGCAACCGATGGAAGTCCAGCCCTCATAGTTGGCACCAAGGTCACCTGGGTTAGGCAGGACGGCTTTAAGGAATTGCAGAGGAACGATTTTCACGCCATTGTAGTCAACCTCGTCGATACGAGCCATGCCAATATCCTGAATTACTCGCAAGTGGGTGAGATATTCTTGACCGAAAGTCATCCAGAAACGTGCACGCTTGATTGTCGGGAAATTCTTGACAAGGCTCTCAAGCTCCTCATGGTACATGAGGTAAGACTCCTTCTCGCCAATCTCGGGATAATGAAGTCCCTTGTGAACCTCAAGGGCTCCGGTCTCAATCCACTTGCCATCTTGATAGTAACGACCCTTCTGGGTAATCTCGCGAATGTTGATCTCGGGATTGAAGTTCGTAGCGAAAGCCTTATGGTGGTTGCCTGCGTTGCAATCTACGATATCAAGGTAGTTGATCTCATCGAAATGGTGCTTAGCGGCATAGGCTGTGAAGACGGACGTGACACCCGGGTCGAAACCGCAGCCGAGGATTGCCGTGATGCCAGCCTTCTCGAATTTCTCCTTGTAGGCCCATTGCCACGAGTACTCAAATTTAGCGACATCCTTAGGCTCGTAGTTTGCGGTATCGAGGTATGAGACACCCGTTGCGAGACAGGCATCCATGATTGGGAGATCTTGATAAGGGAGGGCGACATTGACGACGAGGTCAGGCTTTACGGTCTCAATAAGCTTTACGAGCTCCTGGACATTGTCCGCATCGACTTGCGCTGTCTTGATACGATTGCCACCGATAGCTTTGGCCACCGCGTCGCACTTCGATTGGGTGCGGCTGGCGAGAGTAATCTCGCTGAATACGTCGGGCAGCCCAGCCATCTTGTGGGCTACGACAGTGCCGACACCGCCAGCACCGATCTGTAAAACTTTACCCATGATATTCTCTGTATGTTGTTTATAGTTTATGCTTGAATATATTTCTTGATTTTCGAGAGAAGGAGCTCGGCATTTATCGGCTTAGGCAAAAAATCTGTGCAGCCTGCTTTGACCGCCTGCTCTCTGTCACTGTCAAAAGCGAAAGCCGTGAGGGCAATTATTGGCGTCTTGTTGTCGGTCTTGCGAATCTGCTCCGTCGCCATCAAACCGCTCATGCGAGGCATACGTACATCCATGAGAATTAAGTCGATACGATTTGCCCTATATATATCGAGAGCCTCACTCCCATCATGCGCCCATAAGACAGAATAGTCATCACGAAGAAGATATGATACAAGCAGATAGTTGCTCTCCATGTCTTCCGCAACGAGAATCGTAGGTTTCTTATTTTCCATTATATCTTTTCCGAAACGAACGTCTTAAAGTATAGTCAATTGACGTTGTCGTGTAAAAATATAAAAATTCCCGTTTGTTTAATCGTTAACAAGATTGGAATCAACAATTTTGTAGACTTTGTCATTCAAACGTAGCCTCGCTGGCATGGGTATTGCCACAACCTGGCCTTTTTGCGCACTCATAACATTTTGCCTGTTGTCATCACAAATTGTCTCGACTACCTGCTCAACGACACCCGACGTCGGACCCATAGCGACAATTTGCTCTCCAACAGCGACCCCGTCGGTCTCGAGCTTAAGCTCCATGACACCAATCTTCTTGAAGAAGTTGGTCACCTTGCCGAGATAGACCTTCTTTTTAGTAGCCTTATTGCCATTGATGTCATTCCATTCGCCCATAGTCTGACCGAGGTAGTAACCTCCCCAGAAACCGCGGTTGAAGACCTCAGCCAACTTCGCATCGCACTCGTCTACAAGAGCCTGACAATAAGAGCCGTCGGCGACTGCTTTGGCAGCCTTATCATAACACTCACAGACAGTCTTAACGTAGTCGGCGGAACGAGCACGACCTTCAATCTTGAAGACCTTAACACCAGCATCGATCATCCTGTCCATGAAACCTATGGTTTTCAAATCCTTAGGTGACATGATATACTTGCCGTCCACCTCCAATTCAATGTCGCTGTCGGTGTCATGGACCGTGTAACGGCGTCGGCAAACTTGCAGACATGCGCCACGATTTGCGGAGGAAGCCATGTTGTCGAGGCTCAGATAGCACTTGCCTGAAATCGCCATGCAGAGTGCACCGTGGGCGAACATCTCGATGCGGACAAGTTCGCCCTTAGGACCTCGCAGCTGCTCTTTCTCAATGCGTTGGCTTATAGCCTTCACCTGCTCAAGGTTCAGTTCGCGAGCCAGTACAACGACATCGGCAAATTTGCTGTAAAAACGGAGAGCCTCATAATTGCTGACATTGCACTGCGTGGATATGTGAACCTCCACGCCAATGGAGCGTGCATAGGAGATAGCAGCAATATCCGATGCTATAATTGCCGTAATATCATTCTCCTTGGCGGCATCGATTATCTTTCTCATAAGCTCCATCTCATTATCGTAAACGATAGTGTTTACAGTGAGATAGGTTTTGAGATCATGCTCTCTGGCTATTGTGGAGATTTTACGGAGATCGTCGAACGTGAAGTTGTTGCTCGAGCGCGAGCGCATGTTCATCTTCTCGATGCCGAAATAAACAGAATCTGCATGACCTTGTATGGCGGCCATGAGCGACTCGTATGACCCGACGGGGGCCATTATCTCTAAATCAGATCGTTTCATCGTGTATGGAAGTCGGCTGCCACCTTTTGCAGATATGCCATGCCACTTATGGTGTCAGCTTTTGCGGAATTGTCGTCAATACGAATGAAAGACTTCATCTCGTTGTCGTAGACCTGGTAATTGTCAGGGGTGACGAAGCCGAAGCCATCGCTAAAATCAAAGAAAGCATAGTTTCGCACGGTAGGGTCGAGCAAATTTTTACTGAAATCGAAACCTTTCGTACTTATATTCAATTGCTTAAGTAAAGTAGCCGTAATGTCGGTTTGGCAGCCATAGGTCGTAACGGCAGAGTCGCGAACAGCCAAAGCTCCACCCGTAAGGATTAGAGGAATATTGAACTTCTTTCTATCAGTCACGCCAACATTGTCGGGGCCCGGGTGGCCATGGTCGGCAACGAGCACGAAGACCGTGTTTTTCCACCAGCTCTTCTCCCTCGCCTTACGCATGAAATTACCTAAGCACATGTCGGTGTAATACATCGAGTTGAGATAATCGTTCTCAACATGCCTCTCCATGGGTACGGTATAAGGCTCATGACTGCTAAGCGTGAAATAGAAATCGAAAAACGGCTGCGGTTGCTTATCCATCGTCTCTAGAAGGCGTTCAAAGGTATACTCATCGTGCGCCCCCCATTTGTCGCCCATCTGGTCGCTGGAGAAATCATCTTGCGTAATTGTCGTATCGAAGCCGTCTTGATTGACTAAAGAATTGAAATTGTTGAAGTTGATGTCTCCTCCGTAGACGAAAGTCTGGCTGGCATAGCCATTCTCGCGCAGTCGCATGGCAAGAGAGGGTATATTTTGCGTCTTTTGCGGAAATTGGATGACTCGTATGGTGGGCAAGCTCGGGTATGCGTTCATCACAGAGAGCAATCCCTTGCCCGACCTATCGGACGAAGCGAAAAAGTTGGTGAAATAGATACCTGTATGGCGGAGAGAGTCGATATTGGGCGTAGCATTGTATCCGCCGAGATATTCTATGCCGTGAGCTGAGAAACTCTCGAGGAGAATGAAGACAACATTAGGACGTTCAACGGTAAAGACATGAGGGAACGTATCTTGGCATGCCATCAGAGAGTCGAAACGTGCTTCCATTTCGTCAGTCGGGAGGAATTCGTATTTCGCATCGGCTTGCTTGGCTCGTTTGGTTGAATAGATGAAATTCCATATCGGATTGACAGTCACGTGGTTGGCAAAGACATTGTTAGAGAAGTAAGCATTGCCAGTGTTAAGAGGCGCAAGACCTAAGCCTCCGCGAATAGGGATTATCATCAAACCTCCAAGAACAATGGCGACGACCGACGTGACGACCTTTGAGATAATCGTCTTACCGTTAGCCTCTTCGACCTTGGCGAGCGCAATGGCCTTAGAGCCTAACCAAACCGCCAATCCGAAGAAGACTATCGCCACAACAATGCCAACAACGACATATAGAACCTCGAACCACGTCTCTGCCGAGGCGAATATCAAACTTGGACGATCTGCCAACATCATGAGCGACGCCGCATCGACATGATGCCCCCACGCCTTGTATGTTATGGCTTCGGCAGGCAACAAAAATGCAAACAAACCGCCGAGGACTCCCACCACACAGTTCATGGTGCGTAAGATCCCCTTGATGCTAAGTAATGGGGAGAAAACCGCAAACACGGCGCACGTCAGGAGACCGAAGTAACCCCATATACTGATGTCAAAGATCGTCCCATGCAGGAGCGCACGAGACAGGAGGCTGCTGTCGACCTCAATGGCCTTGACAGAATTGACCGCCATAAAGGCCAAACGCTGGATGAAGAATAGTATTATCCAGAAGATAAGATTTGCGATCAAACAGAATATCAACGCTTTGATATTCTTGACGATGCTTTTAGACATTGAAAAAAGTGTGTTGTGCTATCTTTTTGCCCATCTACGCCAATTGGTAGCGAGCGTTATGCTATTTAGCGACCCTGCGACGTGGTAGCGGCAGTGCGCATACTGAATGTCAATTTTCGCCACATGCAACCCTGCACCCCAAGCGAAGCCTGCCATGCCGCCAGCATCGCTGTCAGTCAACTCACGCCTGCGCCTATGGTCATAGCCCATGGAGAAGTAAAACGCCTTGACCGGTACGAACTCCAGACCGACAAGCATATGGCGCAAGATATTATCGCCAACATTCAGGCTCTTATCTTGCTTAGGCGACAAATCCCATTGCGCTAAATCTTTTATGGTCAATAGTATACGGAAAGGAGCATGGAGAGGCTTGTATGAGAGACCTGCCTTCACGTCAAACGGCAGCGGCTTACTATCATCATCGTCAGAATACTTTTTGACAACAGCACCCGCATTGCTGATTGTGACAGCCGCATTGAAGCGTCCTTCGGCGAAACTGACGGTGGCACCCATATCCATTGCCAACGCAAAAGCCGTATAGTCGGCCATCTTACTGTAAATAGGCTTGAATGTCGCGCCAAGCCTCAGCCAAGGGGCCAGAGACCGCGCATAACTCAGGTAGAGAGCACCCTCGTTGGCTGTAAATTGCCCGAGTTCAGCACCCGTCTCGTCCGTTCTGGCAAAATTGCCATACCCCGCGTATAAGAGACCAACGGAGAAGCACCCTACCCTGTCGACTTTATGGGCGTAAGCGACATTGGCATATTTAATTCCCTCGGTTACGGGAGTCACGCCCAGCGATATATCGCCCGCGACGCTATCAGCAACAGCCGACGGGTTATGAAACACCAATGACGCCCCACTAACGCCAGGAGAGACATGCAAACCTCCCATTCCGACGAGGCGTGTCGCCTGAGGGACATCGAGAAAGTTCATCGTCGCACCAGAACGGGTCTGCGCTCGAACGCCAATCACGGACGACACGAGCGCCGCCATGATTACCATCTGTCGTAACTTACGAAGTTTGAACGGATAAGGTAACATGATGCGAAAGTACTCTATTTTTCTGACATTAACATTTCTCCAACGCCCTCAAAATACGTCATTTTACACGCATAATGTCTGTCCATTCGGTAGTGTACTTGGGGCTAATGTGCTCGCGTCGCAAGTTGTTCAAAAAGACATCGCCACTTTTACTTTTTGATGACTCGCTCTCGTTATGGGGCATCTGCGAAGCCAAATGAACGGTATTCATCCCTGCCGTACCGTTAATCTTGTCAATTAGCTTAGAGAGACGCTCCTTCTTCTCAATGTTCTTTTCCTCATTTTGGTTGAAGAGCGACATCTGCACAGATTGCGCAGAAGAGATGCCGCTCAAGACGACCCCTGCCTTCTTATACGCTATCCCCTTTCTGTAAACCGCATTAAGCCCCTGCATAGCTGCCCTTACGATATCAATCTGGCTTGAACTCGCTTCCGCCAATGTGACGTTACATATGTTGCTATACTGGTCCATATCGTTACGGAACGCATTGGTAGCGACATAGACTCCAACTATGTTTGCCACAGAATGTTGAGAGCGTAGTTTAGAAGCGCACATAGAGGCGAAATTTGCCACCATAGGCCTGATGTCCTCAATATCCGTGAGCATTTCGGCAAACGACCTCGACGTGCATATGCTCTTTTTCGACTCCATGGCGGCATCCGACTTTACGCTATCCTCGCCTCTCAATTCCTTCCATGTCCTTACGCCATTAATCCCCATCAGTTTATCAATCTGCTCTTCTGACGATTCGCAGAAATCGGCAACCGTATATAAGCCAGCCTTATTAAGCGTCTTAATCGATCGTCTACCGATGCCCCAAACGTCATTCAAACTTACCAATCGGGCCGCCTTGCGCAACTTTTCCTCGTTGTCGATGCTGCAAAAACCTTTGTAGCCGCGATATTTCTTCGCAAAACGGCACGCCATCTTGGCCAACGTCTTTGTCGGAGCGAGCCCCACGCTTACGGGGATGCCCGTCCATTTTTTCACCTTGCCAGGGATCGTCGCCGCCAGTTCCACCGCCTTGTCATGCTCCATGTCTATGGTGAAAAAGCACTCGTCGATAGAGTATGGCATAGTGTCGCCGACCATATCTGCAAGGATGCTCATGACCCGCTTGGACAGATCGGCATAGAGTACGTAGTTTGACGAGAAAGCCGTCACCTTCCCCATGGGGTCGTGATCTTTTAATTGGAAGAAAGGCAACCCCATCGGGATTCCCATCTCTTTGGCCTCGTTGCTTCTTGACACCACACATCCATCATTGTTTGACAGGACGACAACCGGCTTCCCATCCAGATCGGGACGGAAAACGCGCTCGCATGAGACGAAAAAGTTGTTACAGTCCATCAAACCGTAGAGCATGGCGTCAGACCCTCCTATTACGCTTTTTTATAGTATACGTCACGACGCCCCACACGCGGAAGTCGTCGCCATCGTTCACAGCAATTGGCGCATATGCCTTATTGCCAGCACAAAGCATGAGTTTGCCGTCCTCAATGCGCAAATATTTGAGAGCAAACTCGCCATCCACATAGCACACGACGAGGTCGCCCTCGCATGCGTCGAGCGACTTGTCAATGACAATGATGTCGCCCTCATCGATGCCAGCCTCCACCATCGAATCACCGACGACACGTCCATAAAACGTGCTGGCTTTGTGGCGGATAATCTCCTTGTTCAGGTCTATGCCGTCCTCTATGTAGTCTTGAGCGGGACTCGGGAACCCTGCATGGATGCCTCCGTCGGCATAACTGAGGTTGAGCTCGGGGCCTTGCTCTGCTTTGAAAATCTCTATGTCTTTCACGTCGACAAAGATACATCCAAAACTATTGATGGAGATTGAAGAAAGGAAACACGTTTATTTTATCAAGTTTTCCTTACCGTCCGCTCGAGCTTAATGATTATTTTTTCATTCGCCTCGTCCTTCAGAGCGATGTCGATAATGGATATCAGTGTAGTAGGCTATTCATTCCACAACAGCGAAACCGAGCAGCACAAGAGGGACTTGCACAAAGACAGCATCCTCAAAAAATACAGACTTCCTCTTTTACGCCTCTCAACTAAAGGTAGCGGCGAACGCAAAAAGGTAACTGCATTGCTGGAACAATTGATATAGAATATTGGTAATCAGCTCATCATGACAGATTGCCAACTTCTAAGAAAATTACGTTACTTTTGCACTTGCAGACTAAGACATTGCCAATGGCGGACATAGCTAAAACAGAAAAAGAGTTCAATGAGCAACTCGGTCAATGCCGCGACATTTTCATAAAGAAAATGGACGACTACGGCGTAGCATGGCGAATTTTACGCCCATCGTCGCTCACCGACCAGATTTTCATCAAGGCAAACCGCATCCGCTCCATCCAAACAAAAGGTCAGCACCTTGTCGATGAGGGCGTCCGGCCCGAACTTATCGGCATCGTTAACTATGCCGCCATGGCCCTCATCCAATGCAAGTTAGGCTACGCCGACTTCGCCGACATTGCCAACGACGTAGCCCTCTGCGAATATGATGAGCAAGTAAACCGCGCCAAAAACCTCATGCTCTCTAAAAACCACGACTACGACGAGGCGTGGCGAATGATGCGCACATCTTCCATCACCGACATCATCCTGATGAAGATTTACCGCACAAAACAAATCGAGAGCCACAACGGGGAAACAATAATTTCCGAGGGCGTCGAAGCCAATTATCTTGACATGATCAATTACGCCGTTTTCGCTCTCATCCAAACAACAGACCAGCAAAACAACTAACCAACTGACTCTCATGGACAATCAGACAAAGAAAGCTATATTCAGAGTTTGCCGTTTGATTTTGGGAGCTCTGTTCATCTTCTCGGGCATCACCAAGTGCATCGACCCTACTGGCGGCGCCATCAAGGTTGAGGATTATTTTGTCGCTTGGGGCTTCGAAAATGCTCCATGGTGGCTATGCATGGCACTCTCTTCCATCCAAAATGTCATTGAGTTCACAACAGGCTTCATGCTCTTCTGCGGCGCATTCATTGAGGTTTCCTCACTCATCGCGCTGCTGTTCATGATATTCTTCACGCCGCTGACCCTCTATATCGCTCTTGCCAACCCCGTGAGCGACTGTGGTTGCTTCGGCGACGCTTTCAAAATCACCAATTGGCAAACATTCGGGAAAAATGTCTTCTTCCTCGCCGTCGCTATTCTCGTCTTTATGTGGCGACATGTCGATGACGACAACGCCTCGAAACGTTGGAAACAACTGACCATGACCGTCACCGGTCTCGCCGTCTCCATCCTCGTCACAATTAAAGGTGTAACCGACGAGCCTATCATCGACTTTCGCCCCTATGCTGTCGGCACTGACATCAAGGCGGCAATGACAGTCCCCGAAGGCGCACCCGCCACGGAATACAAGACTACCTTCATTCTCGAGAAGAATGGCGAGCTCCGCGAGTTTGACGAGAACACCTACCCCTACGACGACTCCACATGGGTATACCGCGACTCCCACTCCGAAGTCATAAAGGAGGGCTACGTCCCACCAATCGCCGATTTCACGTTCACGACAATCGACGGTGACGAGATGACCGGCATCCTGCTCAACACCAATGAGCCAATATTCCTCGCCATCTCACCAAAACTCGAAGCCGCAAGCGACAGCGACCTCGTCAAGGTAGGTCATCAGTTCGAATTGGCGCAAAAAAATGGTTTCGACTTCTTCATTGCGACATCCTCCAACGAATCCGCATTCCCCCGCATCCGGAACATCATCGGAAATGAGGTCAACTTCCTCTTTGCCGATGAGACTATGCTCAAAACCATCATGCGCAGCAACCCCGGTCTCATAATCCTCCAAAACGGCGTCATCGTCGCTAAATACAATGTCAACCACATGCCATTCGACAACGCCATGACTACACCTGCTGCAACCTACCTCTCCAATCTCAAGCATTCTTACGATTGGATGGTTATCGTTTGCCTCACGTTGGCATGCGTCACCGTATGGCTCCTTATCCGCGGAGGCAAACACAAACAGCAACAAACGCAACAGCAATAAAGACAAAAGCAACATAATTATTTTCATATCATGAGAAAGAAAATTGTCGCAGGCAACTGGAAAATGAACAACACTCTCCAGGAGGGTGTTAAGCTTGCTCAGGACGTAAACGCAATCCTCACCAAGGAGGCTCCCAAGTGCACCGTCATCCTCGGCACGCCATTCATCCACCTTGCCGACGTCGTCCGCAACGTTGACAACAAGCTCATCAAGGTCTCCGCAGAGAACTGCGCTGACAAGGAGAAGGGCGCATACACTGGCGAGGTCTCTGCATCCATGGTTAAGTCCACAGGCGCGGAGTACGTCATCCTCGGCCACTCCGAGCGTCGCCAGTACTACGGCGAGACCGACGAGATCCTCAAGAACAAGGTTGATCTCGCACTCGCTAACGGCCTCAAGGTCATATTCTGCATCGGTGAAGACCTCGCACAGCGTGAGGCTAACAAGCAGAACGAGGTCGTAGGCGCAGAGGTCAAGAACGCCCTCTTCCACCTCTCCGCTGAGCAGTTCAGCAACATCGTCCTCGCCTACGAGCCTATCTGGGCCATCGGCACTGGCAAGACCGCTACCAGCGCACAGGCTGAGGAGATCCACGCCTACATCCGCTCCGTCGTTGCTGACAAGTACGGCAAGCAGGTAGCCGACGACACCACCATCCTCTATGGTGGCAGCTGCAAGGCTTCCAACGCTCCTGAGCTCTTCGCTCAACCCGACATCGACGGCGGACTCATCGGCGGTGCTTCTCTCAAAGCCGAGGACTTCCACGGCATCATCGCTGCTTTCAAGTAAGGCGTTCGCCTAACTTGAAAGTTTGACAGTCAAAGGCTTGTGACGGCTTTACAGCCCTCACAAGCTTTTTTTTCGCACCTTTAAAAACCCGATTTTGCCATTGCCGTATAACACAGAAAAGGCATGAAGATTTTTTTGAATTAATTTCATTTCATTGCCGATAGTAACGTAAGAATATGTTCTTATATTTGCCGCGCTTGACAGCAACGATACGCTCCTGCGTCACCGATACAATCGGCAAACCTCTACTACAACAGATTCAACAAGTAAAAAGACAATAAAGTACAGAAATCGATACGAGATATGGCAAAATCTAAACCACGTGTCATTAAGAGCTACGAGAAACTCGATGAGAAACTTCGCGAGGAAATAGCAGAACGCTTCCCTGGTGGCTACGCCTCTGAAATCAAGACTTTCGATATCGGTGGAGGACGCCTCATGACGGCTCTCCCTCTTGAGACTGAAGATTTCTACTACCTCATCAAGTTCCCCATATCCGAGGTGCCTGAAGACGAACCATCTGACGACCTTGGTGGCGACGACGGTCTCGACCTCACGGGTGGCGAAGACGTCGACGAGGAGGAAGAGCAAGACGAGGTCGAGAAGCCGACCGACGATCTTGACGATATCGCCGACGAGACCGAGCCTGAGCCAGAAGCTTAATAGCGCGCAGGCGGCTGACCTCCCAACAAGTTCTATAAGTATAGCGATGCCAGGGTCACAATGCCTTGGCGTCGCTTTTTTTTATATATTTACATCCCACAAGTCGTAAAAGGATGAAAATCGTATACATGGGTACGCCCGATTTCGCCGTCGAGTCCCTTGACGCCCTCTTGAACGCTGGGCACCAGATCGTTGGCGTAATCACAATGCCAGACAAACCAGCGGGCCGTGGTCAACAACTTCGCCCCTCGCCAGTCAAGGTCTTCGCTGAACAGAAAGGTCTTAAAATACTCCAACCTCAATCCCTCAAAGATGAGGCTTTCCTCAACGAGTTGAGAGATCTCCACGCTGACATCCAAGTAGTTGTGGCCTTTCGCATGCTCCCCGAAGTCGTCTGGGCAATGCCCAAATACGGCACCATCAACATCCACGCTTCCCTTCTGCCCGACTACCGCGGAGCCGCCCCAATCAACTGGGCTATCATCAACGGCGACAAGAAAACTGGTGTGTCTTCTTTCCTCCTTAAGCACGACATCGACACTGGCGACATCATCTTCCAAGAGTCGACCGACATCCTCGACTCCGATGACGCAGGCTCCATCCACGACCGCCTCATGCACCTCGGGGCGCGGCTTGCCGTCAAGACTGTCGATGCATTAGAGCATGGCACGGCAATTTTCCATAAGCAGGACAACATCGACCCCGCATCCCTCAAAAAAGCACCAAAGATTTTCAAGGAGGACATGAAAATCGATTGGTCACGCAACGCTACCGACGTAATAAACCTCATACGCGGTCTGTCTCCATACCCTGCCGCATGGACAACATTTAACGACGAGAAAGGTAATGACGTGACAGCCAAGATTTTCAAAGCCCGCAAAAGCGACAACGCTCCACTCGAACCCGGGCAAGTCAAGGTTGTCAACGGAAAGGTTTTGCTCGTCGGCACGGCAGACTGTCCCATCGAGATAGAAGATCTCCAACTAAGCGGCAAAAAAAGGATGCCGGCAGACGCCCTCTTGCGCGGTTTCCATATCGACGAATGCGCTAAATGCCATTAGCACAAATCATTATGTCTAAGTTCGCACTTCTGGCGCTTTTACTCCTGTTAGTTTGTGACGCCGCTCACGCGCAAGGCACAAGCTATTATGAGAACACTCAATTCGACCCTTTCCAGCGTAAGCTCTACTTCGTCGGGAAAGATCGTCCTCAGACTGCGTTCCGAGCATACAACATCGAAGATCTTCAAAAATATTTCAATTCAGACTCACTCATATACAGCAACGTAAAGGCTCAAGTCCATACTCGCGCCAAGCTCTTCAACGACTTCTTTAACGGCGACTTCATCCACTTCGCCTCCAAGAATGAGAATGTCTATGTAGCCATCAATCCTCTTTTCGACTTTGAGCTGGGTCGCGACGCCAACCAAGATGGGAACTCTAATACGTGGGTCAACTCCCGAGGATTCTACGTCAATGGACACCTGGGCAAAAAGTTCTGGTTCTATTGTGATCTCACTGAAAACCAAGCCTTCTACGCCGACTACTATAATCATCTGTCCGACTCTCTTCAGGTTGTCCCTGGCCTCTCAAACTATAGAATTATAAACAATACTGACTTTGATTTCGAGACGGCAACCGGCTATGTCGCCTTCCGTGTCGCCCCATGGATCGATTTTCTAATCGGAAAGACAAAGACGTTCATCGGCGACGGCTACCGCTCCCTCCTTCTCGGCGATGCTGCCGTTGCGGTTCCAACGTTCCGCATGAATGTCAAGTTCCTCGGAGCCAAATATTCTATTATGGCGACCCAATTGAAGGAACACAAGCAAGCCGTCGTCAATAATGGATACCGCTCCAAATACAGCTTCACTCATTTCCTCGAATGGAACATGGGACGCCGATACACGCTTGGTATCTTTGAAAACGTAACGCAAGCGTCTTGGCGCAAGAATGGAGACTATCGAGGCGTCGATTGGGAATACCTTAACCCTTTCGTCATATTCCGTCCAGGCGAGTTCAATGTGGGTTCACCAGACAAGATGATTGTAGGACTTACCAGCAAATTCATCTGCACGAATTGGCTCACGCTCTATGGACAAATCATGGTCAACGAGTTCAGACTTAAAGAATTGACGGCTGGGACTGGCTTTTGGTCAAACAAATACGCGTTCCAGATAGGAGCCAAGACTTTCAACATCTTCCGATGCGATGGCCTCGACTTCCAAGCCGAATACAACCAAGCGCGACCTTTCTGCTACTCCCAATATGACGCATTAGGCTGCTATACACACCTGAACCAAAGTATGGCACACCCTCTCGGAGCCAATTTCAAAGAGGGGATTTTCATCCTCAACTACCATCACGGACGAGCGCAAGCACGAGCGCAGGTCAATATTGCGAAATATGGCGACGATTTCCCAAATGACACTGTCTCCTATGGTCACAACCCGACTCTCGCTTCCGACACCCGCAATGCGCAGTATGGAGTCCACACGCTCCAAGGTCTAAAAACCGAGCTTCACTACTTCGACGTCTCCGGCTCTTTCATCATAAATCCCAAGTCGATGCTCAATGTGTCCGCAGGATTGAGAATAAGGACTCGAGAGAGCGAACAGACCAGTGAGTACTCGCGCAACTTCTATGTTGCTCTTCGTTGGAGCCTCAAGAGTCAATATTACGATTATTAAACCAGACAAACACACATAATAACTATCACAACTAATGGAAACTGAGTTAATTAAAGACATATTACGCCGTGAAGCAGAGGCCGTCCTGAATATTCCGATTTCCGACGGCTTCGGCAAGGCTGTCGACATCCTTTTCGAGCATGTCCATAAAAACAACGGCAAGATCATCATGAGCGGCATGGGCAAGGCTGGTCAAATTGCCGTCAACATGGCAACGACATTCTGCTCCACAGGCTCACCCGCCATTTTCCTCCATCCGGCAGAGGCTCAGCATGGCGACCTCGGTGTCATCCAGCCCAACGATGTTCTGATCTTGATCTCTAACTCGGGCAAGACGCGCGAAATCGTTGAGATCGTCGCCCTCGCCAAGAACCTCTACAACCAGCTGCCCATCATCGTCATCACGGGAAACCCAGACAGCCAACTCGCCGAGGTGGCAGATGTCGTCCTCGCGACAGGTAACCCCAAGGAGGTCTGCATTCTCGGTCTCACACCAACAACCTCCACTACCGTGATGACAGTCATCGGCGACATCCTTGTCGTCACACTCATGAAAAAAATCGGTTTCACCAGCCAAGACTACGCCAAACGTCACCACGGCGGTTACCTGGGCAACAAATCCAGGCAACAAGCCCAAGACGAGGTCTCGACAAAACACTAAAATCCAATGATCGACCAGTCTCTGCTTGCTCTGCAAAACGGCTCCGACATCCGTGGCGTAGCTACTGACGGCATTATCGGTGAGAATGTCACTCTCACAACCGATAAGGTCGCCAAGTTAGGTGCTGGCTTCGCCCTATGGCTCAACACGACGTTCAAACCTACAGAAGAACGCCCGCGCCTCAAGATTGCCATCGGTATGGATGCTCGACTGACGGGTCCCGACTTCGCCGAGGCTCTCAAAAAAAGCATCACTTCTGTCGGTGCCGACGCCCTCTGTTGTGGACTCGCCACTACACCAGCCATGCTCTTCTGCACCCTCCCCGACGGGCTTGCCATCGATGGAGCTATTATGCTGACAGGAAGCCACATGAGCTTCAACCGCAACGGCATGAAGTTTTTCTCCGCAGGTTACGAGGTCGACAAATTCCAACTAAACGAGATTATCGGCAAAGCCTCCGACTACAAGCCCGCCCCGAACGCCAAACAAGGCGAGGTCCACATCTTCAACCTTCTCTCTCTTTACAGCAACTCACTTAGAGAGAAAATCCGTGCCGACCTCAAAGACGTTGCCGACGATCCCGCCAAACCTCTCATCGGGCTTAAGATCGTCGTAGACGCTGGCAACGGCTCCGGCGGTTTCTTTGCCAAACGAGTTCTCGAGCCGCTCGGTGCCGATACAACAGGCAGCCAGTTCCTTACACCCGACGGTCGTTTCCCCAACCACGTCCCCAACCCAGAAGACTACGAGGCCATGCGATCCATATCGACCGCTGTACTCCTGACTGGTGCCGACATGGGCGTAATTTTCGACTCCGATGTCGACCGTGTCGCTATTGTCGACGACGAGGGACGTACCATAAACCGTAATGAGTTCGTGGCCATGGCTGCGGCAATAACTCTCGAGGAACACCCTAACACGAGTATCGTAACCGACTCCATAACCAGCACTGGCCTCAAGCAATTTGTTGAGGACATCCTTGGCGGACACCAATGCCGATTCCAACGAGGCTACAGAAACGTCATCGGCGAAGCTATCCGCAAGGACGAGGCTGGAGAGCCAACGTGGCTCGCCTGTGAGACCAGCGGACATGCGGCTTTCAAAGAGAACCACTTCTGCGACGACGGCGCATATTTCGCCACCAAAGTCGTCATCCGTCTCACAAAACTTAAGCACGAGGGTAAGAAGCTCTTCTCACTCATCGACCGTCTGCCCGTCCCGACAGAAAGTAAAGAGTTCCGACTAACCATCCTTAACGACGACTTCACGCGCACCGCGGCAAAGATTCTCGACGGTTTGAGGCAATATGTCGCCCAAATTGACGGATGGGAGGAGGTCAACCTCAATCATGATGGCCTGCGCGTCATATGCAATGGCACTGATGAGCAAGGGTGGTTCCTCTTCCGCCTCTCCCTCCATAGCCCGGTGATGCCTCTCAACATCGAGTCCGACGTCCACGGCGGCTCCCGTGTCATCATCGACAAACTCAAGATGTTCTTCCGAACCGTAAGAAGCATCGATTCTTCTTCTCTTTACAACTAAAAATCGGCAATGCGAATTGACATCCTGACACTCTTCCCTGCCATGTTCGAGGGTCCTATGTCCGAATCCATCATCAAAAGGGCACAAGAGGCCGGCACTGTAGAAATCCATACTCACGACATCCGCTCTTTCTCCACCGACCGCCACCATCGTGTCGACGACTACCAGTTCGGCGGCGGAGCTGGTATGGTCATGGCCATTCAACCCGTTGCTGATGCAGTAGAACACCTCAAGTCCCAACGAGACTACGACCACATAATATATGTCACCCCCGACGGGCAGACGCTCAACCAGAAAATGGCTAATACGCTTTCCCTCAGCGGTAACATCATGATCCTGTGCGGTCACTACAAGGGCATCGACCAACGTATCCGCGACCACTATATCACCGACGAAATCTCCATCGGCGACTATGTTCTCACTGGCGGAGAACTCGCCGCATGCGTCATTGTCGATTCCGTCGTCCGCCTGATTCCTGGTGCAATTTCCGATGAGGAGTCCGCACTTACCGATACTTTCCAAGATGGTCTCCTCGCGGCGCCAATCTACACTCGCCCAGCCGAATACAATGGTTGGAAAGTGCCCGACATCCTCCTCAGCGGCCACGAAGCGAACATTGAAAAATGGAGAGAGGAGCAGGCTCTCGAACGCACTCGCACCCTCCGACCCGACCTATATGCCCAATTGGCACCCATAACAGACAAGACAAAAAAGAAATAGCCCACATGGATAAGAAAGCCGCAATTTCTGAAAGTCAAGATCTCATCGATTTTATAGACAAATGCCCCACGAGCCATTTTGTCGTTGAGAATTTCAGGCAAATGCTCATCAAGGATGGGTTCAGCGAGCTTGACATGCGAGATGAATGGCAAATCGCACATAATGGCAAATATTTTGTCACTTACAACGGCACTTCCATCATTGCCTTTCGAGCGAACGAGGACGTAGTGAAACGTGGTAACAGCAACCTCTCTTCATTTGGTTTCCGCATGGTGGCTTCTCATTCCGACTCTCCCACTTTCCGCATCAAGCCCTACGGCTCTTCCGCCATTTGCCGCTCCATGAATAAGCTCAGCACGGAGACCTATGGTGGTGCTATTCTCTACTCTTGGCTCGACCGCCCTATCTCTTTGGCAGGCAGAGCCTTAGTCGCGACATCAGACCCCTTAAACCCGAAATCAATACTCATCGATTTCAAGAAGCCCATAGGCGTGATCCCAAGTGTCGCAATCCACTTTAACCGTGCCGTAAACGAGGGTGCTGCGTTTAATAAACAGGTCGACATGCAGATTCTCGCGCAAGCCTCGTCCCAACTGGGTGCAGAAGACATTCCAAGTGCTATATGCTCCCAGATCGGTATTGACAGGTCCGACCTCCTCGACTATGACCTCTACGCCTACGACCCGACACCAGGCTGCATAGCCGGTTTCGACGATTCTCTCATGATTTGCCCCAAACAGGACAATCTAACCATGGCGTACGAGTCTTACCGCGCCTTCATCGACGCTGTCAATGAAGGGAACTCCGTGATGTTCATAGTCCTTGACAACGAAGAGGTCGGCAGCGGCACTAAGCAAGGCGCTGCCTCCCCTCTCGTAAAGAATGTCATCGAGCGATATTGCTACGCCTCAAATCTCAGTGCGCAAGATGCTCAAAGGACCATCTACAACTCATTCCTCGTCTCGGCGGACATGGCACATGCTGTCCATCCCAACCACCCCGAGCTGTCCGACCCCGCCAATCTCCCAGTCCTCAACGGTGGCCCCGTAATCAAATACAACGCCAGCCAAAAATACATGACCGATGCTGACGGCGCAGCTGTCTTCAAGACGGCATGCCAACGCGCGGGGGTTCCATGCCAGACGTTCGTCAACCGCAGCGATATGGCAGGAGGCTCCACCCTCGGCAATATCATGACGAGCCAACTCCCACTCCGCGGTGTCGATGTCGGCAACCCTCTCTTGGGCATGCACTCAAGCAGAGAGACAGGCGGCAGCTTCGATCCTCTATACCTCCGGATGGCTCTTCGGGAGTTCTACGCAATGAAGTGATGTAACATACATTCTTCACTTTCCGTATACCAATTGTTTCCTAACAAGATACGCTGTAAATTTGTTGTCTAAATTCAAACGAAATCAACCTCATGGATAATAGAAAAGTCGCCCTCATCACGGGTGTCACAGGTCAAGATGGCTCATACCTCGCAGAATTCCTTCTCGAAAAAGGCTATGATGTCCATGGCACAATACGTCGCTCCTCTGTCGACTTCCGCGAGAGAATCGCTCATATCGAGGGACGCCCCAATTTCCACCTCCACTACGCTGATCTTGGCGACTCCATGAGCATCATGCAAGTCATGAGCAAGGTTCGCCCTACGGAGGTCTACAACCTTGCCGCTCAAAGCCACGTCCAGGTAAGTTTCGACTCGCCAGAGTTCACTTGCGACATCGACGCTACTGGCGTTCTCCGTATCCTCGAAGCCATCAGGCTTTGCGGTCTGACCGAGACTTGCCGTATGTACCAAGCCTCAACCTCCGAGCTTTATGGTAAGGTCGAGGAGGTTCCACAGAACGAGAACACCCCATTCCACCCATACTCCCCCTATGCCGTAGCCAAACAGTACGGCTTCTGGATCGTCAAGGAATACCGCGAGGCATACAATATGTTCTGCTGCTCCGGTATCCTCTTCAACCACGAGAGCGAACGACGTGGCGAGACTTTCGTAACCAGAAAGATCACTCTCGCAGCAGCACGTATCAAGCAGGGCAAGCAAGAAAAACTCTTCCTCGGAAACCTCGGCTCTCTCCGCGACTGGGGCTACGCCAAGGATTATGTCGAGTGCATGTGGCTCATTCTTCAGCATAAGACACCCGAGGACTTCGTCATCGCCACAGGCGTGCAGCATAGCGTTCGCGAGTTCTGCTACTACGCATTCAAGCACGTAGGCATAGAACTCGAGTTCAAAGGCGAGGGCATCAATGAGAAAGGCATCGACAAGGCGACTGGCAAGGTCCTCATCGAGGTCTCTCCTGACTTCTTCCGCCCAACCGATGTCGTCAACCTCTGGGGCGACCCGACCAAAGCCAAGGCGGAACTCGGATGGGACCCCAACAAGACCTCTTTCGAGCAACTCGTTAAGATCATGGTTGACAATGACATGGCAAAGGTCGCTGCCGAGGATGCCGGTCAACGTGTCCGCACCAACCTCGCAGAATACCTCGAAAAAGGCATCGTTAAATAACGTCGACGTTAATACTCCATAAACGTGCTTAGCAAAGAGTCTAAAATATTCGTGGCAGGGCATCACGGCCTGGTCGGCTCCGCCATCTGGGACAATCTCAAAAGACGAGGCTACAACAACCTCGTCGGACGTTCTCACAAGGAACTCGACCTTACCGACCAAGTAGCAGTCAAAAAATTCTTCGACGACGAACGCCCCGATGCCGTTGTGCTTGCGGCAGCTTTTGTTGGCGGTATCATGGCAAACTCCCTCTACCGTGCCGACTTCATCATGCAAAACATGATGATGCAATGCAACGTCATTAGCAATGCATATAGCCACGGAGTAAAAAAACTACTCTTCCTCGGCAGCACTTGCATCTACCCAAAGAACGCTCCTCAGCCAATGACCGAGGATGCGCTCCTGACCTCACCTCTCGAGTACACCAACGAGGAATACGCTATCGCCAAGATTGCTGGTCTCAAGATGTGCGAGAGCTACAACCTCCAATACGGCACCAACTATATCGCCGTAATGCCAACAAACCTTTACGGGCCTAACGACAATTTCCACCTCGAGAACAGCCACGTCATGCCTGCCATGATGCGCAAGATATACCTCGCCAAGCTCATCGCAGACGGCGACTGGAAAGCCATCCGCACAGACATGGATAAACGACCAATCAATCCCAATGAGAAGCTCAAACAACTCATCGGAGAGGGCAATGTCGACGGGTCCAACTCCGAGGAGCGCATTCTCGAAGCGCTTGAGTTCTACGGCATCTACAACAACAAGGTGGTTCTCTGGGGTACAGGAACGCCTCTTCGCGAGTTCCTTTGGAGCGAGGATATGGCAGACGCCAGCGTCCACGTCCTTCTCAATGTCGATTTCAAGGACATCATAGGCATTGAGAAATATAGTTCTGTTTTCTATGGTGCCAAGGCCAATGGTGCGGTCGACCGCAACAATAGCGAGGGACGCGGCGGGGCCATACCATCTCTCGGCGAAATCCGAAATTGCCACATCAATGTCGGAACAGGCAAAGAGCTCACCATTCGCCAACTCTCTGAACTCGTAGTCAAGGCTGTCGGCTTCAAGGGCGTTGTCGAGTTCGACTCTTCAAAGCCCGATGGCACGATGCGTAAGCTCATCGATGTCAGCAAACTCCACTCCCTCGGCTGGACTCATAGCGTCGAGATCGAAGATGGCGTGCAAAAACTCTTCAATTGGTATCAAGACAGCCTGAAATAACTATCTAAGTGTAATGGACATCAATAATGCAAAAATAGCAGTAGCTGGCACTGGCTACGTCGGTCTCAGCATTGCGACCCTTCTCTCACAACACCATCAGGTTAAGGCTGTTGATGTCATCCCTGAGAAAGTCGACAAAATCAACAAGCGCATTTCCCCAATTCAAGACGACTATATCGAGTTGTATCTTCGAGAGAAACAACTTAATCTAATTGCAACTCTCGATGGCCGCGACGCTTACAAGGATGCCGATTTTGTCGTCATCGCCGCACCTACGAACTACGACTCCGTCAAGAACTATTTCGACACATCTCACGTCGAAGAGGTTATTGATCTCGTCCGTGAGGTTAACCCCAATGCCGTAATGATCATAAAGAGTACAATCCCTGTCGGGTATTGCACCTCTCTTTACAAGAAATACGGCAAAAACCTCCGCCTCCTCTTCTCCCCCGAGTTCCTCCGCGAAAGCAAGGCGCTTTACGACAACCTCTACCCCAGCCGCATTATCGTAGGCTGCCCGACAGACGAGCTCGCTGACAATGCTGAAGCCCTCACTGCCGCCGCCCACGATTTCGCCCACCTCCTCCATGAGGGCGCAATAAAAGAGAATATCGACACTCTCTTCATGGGTCTCACCGAAGCTGAAGCCGTCAAGCTTTTTGCCAATACCTACCTCGCCCTCCGTGTAAGCTACTTCAACGAGCTCGACACCTACGCCGAGATGAAAGGCCTCGACACTCAAAGCATCATAAAGGGCGTAAGTCTCGATCCGCGCATCGGCGACCACTACAACAACCCCTCTTTCGGCTACGGTGGATACTGCCTGCCCAAAGACACCAAACAGCTTCTCGCCAACTATGCCGACGTTCCCGAGAACCTTATCGAGGCTATCGTCGAGAGCAACCGCACACGAAAGGATTTCATCGCCGACCGTGTGCTCCACAAGGCAGGCTACTACGATTACTACAATCGTGGCGATTATGACCCTACCGCCGAGCGCCATTGCGTCATCGGTGTCTACCGTCTCACCATGAAGTCCAACTCCGACAATTTCAGGCAGAGCAGCATTCAGGGCATAATGAAGCGTATCAAGGCGAAAGGGGCCGATGTCATCATCTACGAGCCGACTCTCGAAAACGGCAGCACCTTCTTCGGCAGCAAAGTCATCAACAACCTCGATGAGTTCAAGTCTCAAAGCCAAGCTATTATAGCCAATCGCTACGATAAGTGCCTTGACGATGTCCAAGCCAAAGTCTACACTCGAGACATCTTCCGCCGAGACTAACATGCACTCTCCTAATTCTCAATATGATAAAGTCAGGAGCCGTCTCGGCTTCTGACTTTATTAGATTTTATGCAAAAACACACTATGCCCAAATTGGCTACATGGATCTCTGCCTTCCGACTAAGGACGCTACCCCTCTCTTTCGCCATAGTCCTCACAAGCGCGGCAGTCGCTCTCCAAGATTCTTGCTTTTCGGCCGCAATTTTCGTTCTTGAACTGACAACCACTCTTTTTCTTCAAATTCTCTCCAACCTCAGCAATGATTATGGCGATACTGTCCATGGCGCGGATAGTGCTTTTCGAGTAGGTCCGCAACGATCCGTCCAAAGTGGAGCCATCAGCCTGTCTTCCATGCGTCACGCCATGCTCGTTTTCAGCATTCTCTCTTTCATCTCGGGCGTCGCTCTTCTGTGTGTAGGCTACAAGATTATTGGACTTCAAGGCGTTGCGACTCTTCTATGCATAGGCATCCTCTGCATAGCGGCGGCAATAACCTACACCAGTGGAAAACACCCCTATGGCTACGCAGGCTTAGGAGATCTAAGCGTCTTCATCTTTTTCGGTCTCGTCGGTGTCGCCGGCTGCTATTACCTCCATTGCGGCTCCCTATCCCCACAAATCTTCATCCTCGCAACGGCTATCGGGCTCCTTTCTGTCGGAGTCCTCAACATGAACAATATTCGCGACATGGAAAGCGACAATCTTGCAGGCAAACGCTCTATTCCTCTTATCATTGGGCGTTCAAAGGCAAAGATATACCAGTTCGTCACAATTGTCCTCGCCATCACTCTCTTGGTCACGTACATAGCCGTATTCAGCACGCCAATCCAATCCCTTAGTCTCATCGCAGCAATCCCTCTTGCCTCCAATGCGCTCCGATGCCTCCATAACGACTCGCACTCTTTTTTCGATTCCCAACTTAAACTCATCAGCATCAGCACTTTCCTTTTCTCCCTTATCTTCCTCGTCACAAGTATGTGCTGATGGCTCTTTTTTCCTTGCTTCTACACCTCACAATGCGGGAAGACACAATGATTTTCACTATATTTGCAAGATTGGATTAACTTGCACTACCCGTTAAAAACAGCAACATTCCAAATGCGTATTAACAAACGACGACTTCCGCTCTTGGCGCTTTTGGCCAGCATAATGCTGACCATCACGTCATGTATCCCGCAAAAGCAGATTGTGCTTGTTCGTGACGCCATACCCGAGGAGTCCGTTTTCCCGACGACCCCTGAAATCACCGAGCGATACATCCTCAAGCCCAACGACTACCTCTTCATCAACGTGTCATCCCCAAACCTCGAGCTGTCCGCTTTCTACAATCCTCAAAACAACCAACGCACATCCTCCAGCAACATGCGCCAAGACCTCTACTACTATGGTCTTGACGACAGCTGCAATATAGACTTCCCCGTCGCCGGTCTCATCAATCTTAAGGGCTGCAATGTACGCGAGGCCAAAGAGAAGATCTACGAGGCCATTTCAAAAACGCTGTCTGGCTTTACCCTCACCGTCCGCCTCGCCACAAATACATTCTCCATCCTCGGCGAAGTCAACAAACAAGGGCAATACACCATGTCGCGCGACCAGATGACCATATTCGACGCAGTTTCAATGGCTGGCGGCTTTACCTCCTACGCCAAACGCCGAGAGGTTAAACTCCTCCGCAAAGACGAACTCGGCAATGTGAATGTCCACGTGTTCGACCTCACGCGAAGCGACTTCATCATGTCTGACTACTACTACATCTACCCGAACGACGTGATCTACGTACGCCCACTCTGGTTTAAGATGTTCGGCTTTAGTGAGACTTTCTCCGTATCTCTCGTCACTTCGCTCGTCACCCTTTACCTGCTCATCCTACAGCTAACATAATACCACCGCCCGAATGGACACAAAGAACAACCCACAAGTGGAATCCGACGAGGACAATATTCTTTCGTTTCTCGACTTAAAGAAACTTCTGTCCGATGTCATACGCTTCTGGTGGCTTTTCGTCATATCTGTCGCCGTCGTTTTCATCGGTCTCAAAATTTACCACCGATACAAACCTATTGTCTATTCTGCCGAAGCGTCCATCATCATTGATGTCGACGGCAAAAGCAGTCAGCGCGCCGACATTACGCAAGGCATCATGCTGGGTGGTAGCATGCGAAATTTCGACAACCAACTCGCAATCCTCAGTTCCAGAAGCCTATCCGCCAATGTCGTAAATGATATGGGTATTTTCGTCTCTTACTACAACGAGGGGCGCATAAAAACCGATGAGCTATACAACAATAGCAACTTCCTGCTCATTATGGACTCTACCCACGTCCAACCTCTCCGTGCTAAAATCTACATCACACCTAAAGACCAAAACACTTTCACCATTAGCGTAAACGCTAAAAAAGTAGATCTCTACAACTACCACGACCGTGAAGTCGTCGGTAGAATCGAGAACATCAATTTTGACGACACGTTCCTCTATGGACAGCCCATCGTTACACCTTGGTGCGCCTTTACCATTATCTGCCAAAAGCCTATCGAAAGTCGCTTCTTCGCCGTCTTCAACAACCCCGACGACCTGACAGACCGCTTCGTTTCAGCTCTCTCCATCTCCAACGACAAAAAGTCCGAGTCGTCCGTCGTCACTCTCAGCATGGTGGGCCCATGCCGCCAGAAGAACATCGACTATCTCAACACCCTCATCAAATGGTACATCAACGATAATCTCCATCAGAAAAACGAGATGTCCGAGAACACAATCCATTTCATCGAGGGGCAACTCGCCGTTCTACAAGATACGCTCAGCAATGTGGAAATTGAGCTGAGCCACTTCCGCTCCCAAAACGGCATTCAAGATGACCTCTCAAAGAAAGGTGTCGAATTGTTGTCCGACATAAAAGATTATGACAAGGAACTAAAACAACTTCAGCTTGAAAGCAGCTACTATGAATATCTCGAAAGCTACTTCAGTAACGACAGCGTCATGAAAGGAGACATCGCTCCTGCCACTTTCAAGACTGAACGACCTGTCATCAGCGAACTTCTGAACAACATTCTCGACCTCAATTCTAAAAAGCAAGTCTACCGCGACACATACGGCAAAGATGGCAACCCAATGTACGACGCCCTCAATGCCGAACTCAACATCGCCCGCAACACTCTTCTTACCAGCATCAAGAGCCACAAGAAGATGGTACAAGACAACATTGCAGAGGTCATCGCGAAACTCGATGGTTTCAATAACGAGGTCACCCAACTTCCCGAGAAGGAACGCCGCCTACTCGGTATCGACCGCAAGTTCACACTCAACAACGAGGTCTTCAACTTCCTCATGCGTAAACGCGCCGAGGCTCAAATCCAAAGGGCGTCAAACACCTCCGATCATAAGATTCTCGACTCCGCCGAGACCACGGGCATCGTAAGCCCAAAAACCAAACGCGACCAGACTATGGGCATTGCGGTGGCTTTCATCGTCCCCATTCTCTTCCTCGTTCTTCGTCAGCTCCTCGACCGCAGGGTTCGCACTCTCAATGATGTCAACAAGCTGACCGAACTACCGGTCATCGGAGAAATCCCCAACAGCAAAAAAGACACTCCACACGTCGTCTACGAATACCCTCGTTCCAACATCTCCGAGGAGTTTAGGCGTATCCGTATCAAGCTGGATTTCATGGCGAAAGGCAAACATCCTGCAGTCTTTTGCGTCACATCCTCCATGCCGAGCGAAGGCAAGACTTACTGCTCCCTCAACATCGCGACTGTTTTCGCCATCGCCAACAAGAAGACCCTTCTTCTTGGTTTCGATTTGCGCCGTCCTGGACTTAGCAAACTCCTCGGACTGAAAAATCATGTCGGTATATCCGACTATCTTATCGGAAATTGCACCCTCGAAGAGGCCGTCTCTAACTATAACGGCATGGATGTCATAGGCTCTGGCACCATTCCTCCCAACCCATCAGAGCTTATCATGAGCGACACCTGCGCCAAGATGATGGAGACCCTAAAATCCATCTACGATGTCATCATCATAGACACGCCACCCGTAGGCCCAGTCTCCGACGTTTTCCTGCTCACCCGATGGTCTGACGCCAATGTCTTCATCGTCCGACAAGACTACACTTTCAAAGAGGCTTTCAAAGAGGCCCTCGTGTCCATCAACGACAACGAGCTGACCAATGTAGGCATCGTCGTCAATGACATCAACAACAGCAAGACTCGCTATGGCTACGGTTACGGCTATGGCAGCTATGGCAGCTATGGTCGCAATTCCCAATACGGCAAATATGGCTACAACGGATACGGCGACGACCAAACATACGGAGGCTATGTTGATGAATAAAAAACAGCATCTCACAGAAAATTTAATGACAACGAAATACATTCACCCTCTCTTGGCGGCAATCGCCATAGCTGCGCTCGTCTCCTCTTGCGGACCAAGCTCCAAACTCACAGACAAAAGCCAGTTTGAGAAAGCCAACTCCCTTACCGCACAAGGCAATTATGCGGAAGCCTACGATATATACATGTCTCACAAAGGCGTTACCGCATGGGACAGCGTCTCGCTCCGTAATGCTACAATCGCCGCCAGCGAGACCCTCCATGACAGCATCGCCAGCGTATGGGGGTTCCTCTACCCTTCCACCTCCGACACGTCAAAACTCTGCGCCCTTTGCAACAGCCTCAAACGACTGGGCAGGCTCGAAGAACGCACGGACCTCATCCTCGCTAACAAGGATGTCTTCAGCCACATTCTTGGCATCAGCGAAGTAGCCAATACAGAGGCACGCAGATACGCTCAGACCTCCGACGATCGCATAGTTGCTCTCTACCCTACCCTTACCAACAACTCCGTCAAGGCCGAGGTCTTCGATGTGTTCATGAAAAAAGCGCAGTCCCGTCTCAACTCTAAAGACATTGAAACTCAATGTCTTGACATTCTCAAATCCGATTCTGAACAAAAGACAGCCCTCCGCTATATGGGACGCACAAAATATGAGGCAGCAGAAGCTAAGTATGCTTCGGCAATGAACGACTACAACAAGAAGAAGTCACAAGCCGCATATGCCTACCTCACTCGCGACCTCAAGAAATACGTCACCCCTCTATACAAAGAGAGCCGTACTTACTTCGATCGCCTCCTCAAAATAGACTCCACGGACAAGACCGTTGTCAAATATCTCATCAACATCAACGACCGCCTTAGCAACGCCGATGAAGTAAAACGACTCAAAAAACTTCTGTGATTAGGCTCTTATCCTTTGCTCTCCCCCTTCTCGTCTACTTCATTGGCGAACAAATTTGGGGTGGCACGATAGCTCTCTGCGTGAGCTCACTTGCCACCATAGTCGTTAATGTGGTCAAGTTTCTTCTCGGAGGGCATTTCAATTGGAAAGAAATTGTCACTGATTTTGCCTTTCTGCTCGTCTTCGCCATATCCGACATTATCGTCGCCCACTTTAATGAGGCGGCCTCTCCATTCGTCACTGCCCTCGTTCTGACCATCATCCTCGCCGCAATCCCCATTATTGGCGTTAAGAGGACAATAGGCACCATGATTGACAACTTGCGACCCGGTATTTCCCTCAATCCGTACTTTCTGACCCTCATGCGCGGCAGCCTAATCCGTATGGCAATGTGGGCTGCCTTCGCAACTGTCATCTTCTTCGTTGCTTTTCTTGACAACGGCTCGCATGCCTCTGATTGGATAAACAGCTACGCCCTCATTGTCATTCTGTTAGCCTATTTTGCGACAGAGGCAATCATCGCAAATATCCGCAAAGCAAAATTCAAGAATGTAGAATGGGTTCCTCTTATCACTCAAGAGGGTAAAATAGTCGGCAGCGCACCACGCCCTCTCGTCCATAATGGTAGCCACTGGCTGCATCCAGTGGTGCATCTTCACGTTTTCAGCTCCGACAATCGTCTCCTCCTTCAACTTCGCCCCAAAACGAAAAAGATTCAACCCGGCAAATGGGACACTGCGGTCGGTGGACATATCTCAATGGGTGAAAAGCTCCCAGATGCACTAAAACGCGAAACCTATGAAGAGATAGGGCTCACGAACTTCAATGCAAAACTCACTCGCACTTACGTTTGGCATTGCAATGTTGAAGATGAATATGTCTTCGTCTTCCAAACTCATAATGACGGTCCATTCAACACAAAGAATATAGGCGAGGTCGACAGCCTTCGCTTTTGGACTGTTGATGAACTCAAAGACGCCATCGGCAAAAACTTCCTGACACCAAACATCGAGCGTGAACTGCAAGAAGGACTACTCGACAACCTAACTTCTAAGTAAATACGCCACACCTCACTTACAAAAGAAACACCATGATTAGAAAACCACAAAATATTAAGACCGCCATCGTCACAGGAGCAACCTCAGGCATCGGACGCGCGACGGCTCTCACTTTGGCACGCCTTGGCTATAATGTCGTCATAACAGGTCGCCGACTTCCTCTACTTCAAGACCTTTGCCGCGAGATTGAACGCACCTCGGGTGTCGAAAGCTACATCCTCTGTTTCGACATCCGCGACAAGCATGAGGTTTTCGACTCCTACGACATGCTGCCAGATTCATGGAAAAAGCATCTCGCAGTATGTGTCAACAATGCGGGCTTGGCTCTCGGGGCGGATAGTTTCGAGAAATGCAATGACAGTGATTGGGACGTAATGATCGACACCAATATAAAAGGCCTCCTCTATATGTCGCAACTCGTGGCAAACACCATGAAAGACAATCATTTCGGTCACATCATCAATATATCAAGCGTCGCAGGAAAACACGTATACTATGGCGGCAATGTCTATTGCGCGACAAAACATGCCGTCGATGCCATCACACAAGGAATGCGTATCGACCTACTCGACTACGGCATCAAGGTTTCCTCCGTCTCCCCTGGCATGGTGAATACCGAATTCTCGCTCGTCCGCTACAAGGGTGACCAAGCTAAAGCCAACAATGTCTACAAAGGCGTAAAGCCTCTCTCCGCCCAAGACATAGCCTCTACAATTGAGTTCATCGTGACACGCCCAGCCCACGTCTGCATCAACGACATCCTTATCATGCCGACGCAACAGGCCAATCCATACTACGTCAACAGGGATAGCGACCTCGACCAATAATCATGTAAGTATCACCCATGATTTTGTAAGTCTGTGGGTATCCGTTTAAGTACTTTTGCATCACAACAGACAAACGGATTAATGAAGACCATCAGACTCATATTTCTCTCCATCTCAATCCTCCTTGCGCAAAAGTCTATTGCACAAGAGATTAGTGGTCACGTGACCAGCCCATCATCAGAAGGGTCAGGGCCAATAGCAGGCGCCTACCTTATATGGCAAGGAACCGCCCATGGCACCATTTCCGACCCTGACGGAGGCTATAGCCTGCAAATGCTCACCGACGGCAAGCCTCACAATCTTATCGTGTCCTATGTAGGTTATGAGTCCGACACCATCCTCATCGACCATCAAGGGTCCTACGATTTCAGCCTCAGCCCGATTGTTATGGAAGATGTCAATGTCCGAGCACGCCGTGTCGGTTCTTCCATCGATCGTCTCTCTCCTGTCCTGACAGAAAATGTGACTGCCGACGAGCTGAGCAAAGCAGCTTGCTGCAATCTTGGCGAAAGCTTCCAAACCAACGCCTCTGTCGATGTCAACTACGCCGACGCCGCCACAGGCGCCAAGACCATCCAACTCCTCGGTCTTCAAGGTCGCTACGTCCAGATGATGAGCGAGAACGTGCCAACTCTCCGAGGCATAGCATCCCCATACGGGTTGTCATACATCCCTGGTCCCTGGATGAACGGCATCCAAATCTCAAAGGGCGTCGGCACAGTAGTCAATGGCTATGAGGCGATAACGGGACAGATTAATATCGACTACAAAAAGCCTGTCGCCACAAATGAGGTTGTCGCCCTTAATGTCTATGGCTCAAGCACTGGGCGACTGGAAGCCAATGCTACTGCTAATATAAAAGTCGGTCCACAAGTCCGTACCAACATCATGGCGAATGTCGCAAATGATGTCATGGACATGGACGAAAACAATGATGGCTTTCGTGACGAACCCCGTGTCAGGCAGCTAAATCTTTTCAACCGTTGGTATCGCCATACCGATCTTCACACTCTCGACATCGTAGTTAAAACGCTCAACGAGAGAAGGTTAGGCGGACAAACATCATTTGATGCAGACGAACCACAAGATGGTATTTATGGCGTCATGCTCAATACCGACCGTGTAGAGTCTTGGATGAAAAACGGATTTACCTTTACAGATAAGTTCTCCATCGGCTTCCCTATCGGTTATACCTACCATCACCAAAGCTCCTTTTTCGGGAAACGCAGCTACGTCGGTACGCAACATAGCTACAATTTCAATTCCATCGCAAATTGGAATAATGGCGGCACCCACGAGTTTCATGCCGGACTTTCAAGCCAAGGGGACTACTATCGTGAATCCACCGACTTCGGATCCTCCAACGCATCCACTACTCGCAATGATATCTCATGGGGCATCTATGGGCAATACACGTTCCGCCTAAAAGACAAACTATCCGTAATAGCAGGCCTCCGCGCAGACCACCACAACCACTACGGCACTTTCGTCACCCCTCGTTTACACATCCTCGCCACCCCAACAGAGCACACATCAATCCGCCTCGCAGCAGGCAAAGGCTATCGTGGCGCATCTCTCATGGCAGAGAGCAATTACCTCCTGACAAGCGCGAGAACCTGGGAAGTTGAAGACCTATACGGTCAAGAGATTGGTTGGAATTTCGGAGGCAGCGTCACACAATATCTCACCCTCGGAAGTAAGGATATCACTCTCATAGCCGAATTTTTCCATACCACGTTCGAGCGTCAACTCGTAACTGACATGGATGTCTCGCCACGTTCCCTCCACGCCTACTTCAGCAACCACCACTCTTACGCAAACAACCTCCAATTCGAGGCTCGCGTCACGCCCGCCAAAGGTCTCGATGTCACAGCCGCTTGGCGATGGAATGACAACGAACTGTACCTCGCTGGTAAGAGACAACGTCGTCCTCTTACAAGTCGCTACAAAGCTCTGGTCGCCATCTCTTATCAGACGCCACTTAAAACGTGGCAGTTCGATGCAAATATGCAGCTCAATGGTGGCGGACGCATCCCAACAACAAAAGGAAATCCCGATGGGCTGACACGCTCCAACACCTTTGGCTCATACCAAATGTATAATGTCCAAATAACCAAATGGTTCCGCAGATGGAGCCTCTATGCAGGTTGCGAGAACATCGGCGACTTCATGCAAGACGACCCGATCATCTCCGCCTCGAACCCACAAAGTGAATATTTCGACTCGTCTCTTATATGGGGTCCACTCATGACACGTCGTTTCTACCTCGGCGTCAGGTGGCATCTCGATAAATATTAAAACTCAACAGCAATGAAAAGAACACTACTCTTCCTGCTGACAATCTTTGTCAGCCTCTCTTTCGCCACCCCCTCTTTTGCGGATAATAAGAACAACAAACTTACTACCGTGGTTTTCTCTACTGGTCTCCATTGCGAGAATTGCAAGAAAAAGATAGAGAGCAACATCGCCTTCGAGAAAGGCGTAAAAGACCTGCAAGTAGACCTTGCCAACAAGACGGTCACCGTCACCTATCGCACCGACAAGACCACAAGCGAAAAGCTCCAACAGGCCATAAGCAAGCTCGGCTACACTTGTCTCATAAAAGAGGAGAAGCCTGCGGAGGACAAGAAGTAAACACTTTTAACCTAAAAAAGGGCATGCCAAGGGGAGCTCTCCTTATGGCATGCCCTTTTTGTCTGCCTTTTTGTCAATGCAACCACCAGTCCTAAAGTCTATACGCACATACCTTTCTGTCGTAATGTCAGACTTTTCAAAATGGCATAGTAATTGATAATTATGGGGCAAAACAAGTAAAAACATACTTCGACATGGCATCAGGTAAAATCGGAGTGTCCACCAAGGACCTCTTCCCTATCATCAAGAAATTCCTATACTCTGACCACGACATATTCCTTCGTGAGATAGTCTCCAACGCTGTCGACGCAACCCAAAAGCTCAAAGTCCTCGCCAGCAACGGCGAGTTCAAAGGCGAACTTGGAGACACAAGGGTGCGCGTCTCTCTCGACAAGGACGCCAAGACCATCACCGTCTCCGATAATGGCATCGGCATGACGGCCGAAGAGGTTGAGAAATATATCAACCAAATTGCTTTCTCTGGCGCAGAAGAGTTCCTCGAGAAGCACAAGAACGACGCCGCCACCATCATTGGCCATTTCGGTCTTGGTTTCTACTCCGCCTTCATGGTATCAGACCGCGTGGAGATCGTCACCAAGTCGTACAAAGAAGGCTCTAAAGCTGTCCGCTGGTCATGTACCGGCGAGCCAGAATACACGCTCGAAGATGCGGAGCGAGCTGAGCGCGGCACTGACATCATCATGCACATCTCCGAGGAAGAGAAAGAGTTCCTCGACAAGAACCGCCTACAGGAACTTCTCTCCAAGTACTGCAAGTTCCTGCCTATTGAGATTGCTTTCGGCAAGAAGACGGAGTGGAAAGACGGCAAAGAACAAGAGACCGCAGAGGATAACATCATAAACGACACCACCCCGGCTTGGGTCAAGAAGCCTGCCGACCTCAAGGATGAGGACTACATGAAGTTCTACCACCAACTCTACCCAATGGCGGAGGACCCATTGTTCTACATCCACCTCAACGTCGACTACCCATTCACACTCACCGGCATCCTCTACTTCCCCAAGATTAAGAGCAACATCGACATCAACAGGAACAAGATACAACTGTACTGCAACCAGGTCTTCGTAACCGACTCCGTAGAGGGCATCGTGCCAGACTTCCTGACCCTGCTGCATGGTGTCATCGACTCGCCTGACATCCCTCTCAACGTGTCACGCTCCTACCTCCAGTCCGACAGCAACGTAAAGAAGATCTCCAGCCACATCACCAAGAAGGTTGCCGACCGCCTTGAAGAGATATTCAAGAGCGACCGCTCCACGTTCGAGAAGAAGTGGGACGACCTAAAGATCTTCATCGAGTACGGCATGCTGACCGACGATAAGTTCAATGAGCGTGCGCAGAAGTTCGCCCTCCTCAAAGACGTCGACGGCAAGTACTTCACATTTGAGGAGTATAAGACCCTCGTCAAGGAGAATCAGACCGACAAGGACGGCAATCTTATCTGCCTCTACGCCAACGACAAGGCATCTCAATACAGCTTCATCGACAGCGCGCAAAAGAAAGGCTACAACGTCCTCCTCCTCGACGGTCAGCTCGACACCCCATTCATGAACCAGCTGGAGCAGAAATGGGAGAAGACTCGTTTCTCCCGTGTTGATGCCGACACCATCGACAAGCTCATCGTCAAGAGCGACGCTCCCGTCCTCAAACTCAGCACGGCAGAGAAGTCCAACCTCGAAGAGGTATTCCGCTCCGAGACTCCTAAGGAGGACTCCAAGGTCAACTACACCGTCTCTGTCGAGGCTTTGGGCGAGAATGAGTTGCCTGTCATCATCACTCAAAACGAGTGGATGCGACGCATGAAAGAGATGAGCGCAGTCCAAGGAGGCGCAATGTCGTTCTATGGAGAGTTGCCCAACACTTTCAACCTCGTCATTAACGCCAACCACCCACTTGTTGAACGCGTCTTGACGGAGATGAACAGCAAAACCACCGACGCTCTCGCGCCAATAGCCGACGAAATTGCCAAAGACGAGGCTCGCAAGGCGGAGCTGAACAAAGCCAAAGAAGGCAAAAAGGACGAGGAAGTTCCTCAAGCAGACCTTGACGAGCTCAACGCCATCGACCGCCGCCTTGGTGACGAACGCAAGAAACGCACCGACGTTCTCGCCTCTTTCGCAAAAGACGAGAAGCTCGTATCGCAACTCATCGACCTTGCCCTCCTCTCCAACAATATGCTTAAAGGCGAAAGCCTTACTAACTTCATCAAACGCAGCATCTCTTTGATGTAGCAGAAGTAAGCGACTCAATCAGAATAGGAGGTAAGTGCCGTTCTTTAAGGCATTTCCCTCCTATTTTCATTGTTTCCGTCCTTCACACGCCGTAAAAGCGGTTCGCTTGTGCGGTTACTTTAATTTTGAATTATTGCTGTCGAGTAAAAACTTTTGAGTAACAGCCAATGTATGCTCAGCTGATAAATTTGCTCAACAAGTAAGAGATTCTCTGATTTAGCCGCGGCCGTAATGGAGAACGCCATGTGAAGCACTTTGACCCCACCAGCATCTTGTAGTCATGCTTCACTCTGTCATCAAGAGGTTCGACTCATCGCGCGAGCAACCCTAATTATCAGATAAAATATTGGGGACATCAACACTCCTAACAAGCCGTGGTTTCTTCAGCCATGACAAAACTCTCTTAAAATGAGTGACTTAGGCTATCATACAAACTCTACACGTCATAGTCATCGGTGCCGCCGACAACGCCACAGGAACGGCAACCGTCAACGAAGCTCTCAGCACCTCGCGCACAAACTTTATCACCGACGAACTGATGCAGCGTGGTGTCCAGTCCGCTCAAATCACCAAGCGCAACCACGGCGGCATCGACGACTATTCCCCAACGGAAGCCAACCGCCAGACGAAGGTGATGCTCCACATCAAATGACATTTGTTAGTTTGCCATACGATAAAAGTAAAACGATCAGAGACAAGAATAGCCGGCTCGCGATGAGTCGGCTATTCTGCAATTTTGTACACTCCCTAACATTGCCGTAATTTGTTTAATCCTGTCCGTAATTCATCTACAAAGACTTTGGTGGAA
>CAVHUG010000017.1:0-34605 GCA_963639155.1 Pseudobutyrivibrio sp.
AGCACAACCTTGCCAAGGTTGGGGTCGCGAGTTCGAGTCTCGTTTTCCGCTCTTTGAATGGCTGAATATCTTCAATTAGAATTTGGGTCTCATTGAAGTTTTGCAATATAATGCGCAGGTGGTGAAATTGGTATACACGCTACTTTGAGGGGGTAGTGGTCGCAAGATCGTGTGAGTTCGAGTCTCATCCTGCGCACTTAAAAGCCCGATTCTTTAATCGGGCTTTTTTTTTGCCCATACTCCACATCCCATTAATCCTTCAACTTCTTCACAGATTATGACACCCACCAAAAACAATCACTCGTCCGATAAGCGGAACTCTTCCGACCAACGGGTGTCTAAGTCTGATGCCAACAAGCAAAAACAGCAAGCTCAAAAGGCTCAACCCCTCCGCACGCAATCTTCCGATGCCAAGTCTCAATCCCCAAAGCCAGAGCGAAAGGATCTTCGCCTCTGGCTGCCGACTACGGTCAAGGAGGCTGAGCTTCGCGGGTGGGACGAGATGGATGTCGTGCTGTTTAGTGGCGATGCCTATGTCGATCACCCATCTTTCGGGGCTGCTGTAATTGGTCGCATTCTTGAAGCCGAAGGCCTCAAAGTCGCTATCGTCCCTCAACCAAACTGGCAAGACGATCTCCGCGATTTCAAGAAGTTCGGAGCACCCAAATATTTTTTCGGTATTTCTCCTGGTGCCATGGATTCCATGGTCAACCACTATACGGCAAGCCGCCGACGTCGCCACGATGACGCTTTTACGCCCGGTGGCATGTCTGGTCGTCGCCCCGATATGCCATCCATTGTCTACACAAAGATTCTTAAGGAGCTATTCCCCGATGTCCCCGTCCTTCTTGGAGGCATCGAGGCCAGTCTCCGTCGCCTTACCCACTACGATTATTGGGAGGATCGACTTCGCCCTGGGATCCTTGTAGAGAGCGGTGCCGACATCCTCGTCTATGGCATGGGCGAGAATCCGCTCATCGAGATAGCCGATCTTCTGCGTCGTGGAGTCCCATTCAGTTCTCTCCGAACGGTTCCACAAGTGGCGTTCATGCAGAGTGCAGATGAGCCACTCCCTAAAAATAAGCGTTGGGAGACCATTATGCTCAATAGCCATGAGGACTGTCTTAAGGATCCGTCCCTCTATGCAGACAATTTTCACCATATTGAGGAGGAAAGCAACAAATGGTATGCTAAGCGCCTCGTCCAGCAGGTAGGCGATAAATACATCGTAGTTAATCCGCAATATGAGCCGATGACGCCCGAGCAGGTCGACCACTCTTTCGATCTGCCATATACACACCTTCCGCACCCGCGCTATGACGGCAAGGGTGAAATTCCGGCCTACGAGATGATCAAGAACTCAATCAATCTCCATCGAGGCTGTTTCGGAGGTTGCAGTTTCTGCACCATCTCCGCCCATCAAGGTAAGTTCATAGCCTCCCGTTCCGAGGAGTCCATTCTCCGCGAGGTCGAGTTGGTGACTAAATTGCCAGGCTTCAAGGGCTACTTGTCAGATCTTGGTGGACCGTCTGCCAACATGTACGGAATGCGTGGCCGTAAAGTCGAGTTGTGTAAAGTGTGCGCCCGCCCTTCCTGCATTTTCCCAAAGGTGTGCAAGAATATGAATACCGACCACACGCGCCTTCTCAATCTCTACAAGATGGTCGATGCGATGCCTGCCATCAAGAAATCTTTCATCGGCAGCGGTGTCCGCTACGATATGCTGCTCAATGACGATGCTACGCCAGAGGAGCAGAAGAGCCATTGTGCCTATATCGAGGAACTTATCGCCCATCACGTCTCGGGACGTCTCAAGGTAGCTCCCGAGCATACCTCCGATGCGGTCCTCAATGTCATGCGCAAACCCTCGTTCTCGCTCTTCTACAAGTTCAAGAAGAAGTTCGATGAGGTCAACCGCAAGTATGGCCTCAATCAGCAACTCATCCCGTATTTCATGTCCAGTCACCCGGGGTGCAAAGAGGAGGATATGGCTCTTCTTGCGGCCGAGACCCACGACTTGGATTTTAAGCTCGAACAGGTTCAAGATTTCACGCCGACCCCAATGACGGTCTCGACGGTCATATACCGATCGGGGGTCCACCCCTATACCCGGAATCCTGTCTTTACTGCTACGTCCCCTGAGGACAAGCGCAAGCAACGTATGTTCTTCTTTTGGTACAAGCCAGAGGAGAAAAGGGCTATATGCGACGAGCTGCGCAAGATGCATCGTGAAGATCTTGAGGCACGGCTCTTCTCTCCTTCTCGCGGCTGTCCGTATGCGGCACCTGTCCAGCGGTCGGATTCCAATTCCCGACAAGGGCGAGATAGTCGCCAAGGTTTCAACCAGGGTCCAAAAACATACAAGCACGCTGCATCTACCAAGCCCTACAAGCAAGGCCCTTCTCCAAAGCTTTCTGCAAAAGGTGGTAAGCCTCAACGAAATGACAACAAACGTCCGCCACGTCGTTAAAAATCTTCGAGCCACGCCCTAAAGCGTGGCTTTTTTTCACTTTAGAACTTCTCTTTCTCGCTCAAAATCGCTATTTTTACATTCCCAGTAGTCTAAAATATTAGCTTAAATGAATAAAACCCCTATCGCCGATTCGGAGCTTATCATCAATGCCGACGGCTCTATTTTCCATCTCCATATCAAGCCCGGGCAGCTCGCCAATAAAGTCATCCTCGTTGGCGATCCTGGCCGCGTCGCAATGATTAAGGAGTTCTTCGACACCATCGAGTGTGAGAACGCAAATCGTGAGTTCATCAGCTTCACTGGCACCTATAAGGGCAAGCGTATCTCCGTACTCTCAACAGGCATCGGTACCGACAATATCGACATCGTCATGACGGAGCTTGATGCTCTCGTCAATATCGATTTCAAGACCCGTACCCCTAAAGATGAGCATACCACTCTCGAGATAGTACGCATCGGTACTTCTGGCTCTCTCCAGGCAGATCTCCCAGTCGATTCTTGGCTCCTCTCCGAGGCTGCCATCGGCTTTGATGGAGTCCTCAACTATTATGCAAGGCGCAATGAAGTTTCTGACCTCGATTTCGAGCATGCATTTGAGGCTCATGTCGATTGGAATCCTCTTCTCGCAAAGCCCTACGTCGTCAACGGCTCTTCCGAGCTGATCGACCGACTCAGCCACGATTCCCGCATCCATCTCGGCACCACGATTTCTGCCCCTGGTTTCTATGGCCCTCAGGGTAGGGTAGTGCGCCTCCCTCTTGCCTCCCCCGATCTTAATGAGCGTATAAACACGTTCCGCTACAATGGTCGACGTGTCACGAACTACGAGATGGAGTGTTCTTGCATCTACGGTCTCTCCCTCCTTCTCGGTCACAAGCCAGCGACTGTATGCGCCATTATCGCCAATCGTCTCGCTGGTCAATATTCCAAAGATTACAAACCGGTCGTCAAGGCTCTCGTCGGGCATGTTCTGAATAACTTATAGTCCTAACCACAAATCATCATGATAGACAACAAACAGGCTCTCATCGCAAGCAACCCTGTGTGGGCTTTCTTCGATGAGATCACGCGCATCCCTCGCCCTTCCAAGCACGAGGAGCATATCATTGCTTTCCTCCTCGATTTCGCGGCAAAGCGCGGTTTCGCTACCAAGCAAGACAAGGTGGGCGACATCCTTATGACCATCCCTGCCACCAAAGGTTGTGAATCCAAAGAGCCAGTCATCTTGCAGGCCCATGTAGATATGGTTTGCGAGCAGAACGAGGGACGCAACATCGATTTCTCAAAAGACCCTATCGAGTACTATGTAAAAGACGGTTGGGTTCGTGCTCAAGGCACAACCCTCGGAGCTGACGATGGTATTGGTGTGGCTCTCGGTCTTGCTATCGCTGATGGTGGACTCAAAGGCACCATCGAACATGGTCCTCTTTACTGCCTTTTCACGGTTGACGAGGAGACGGGTCTCACCGGCGCATACAATGTCGAGGCCGATTTCCTCCCTGCTGCACGCCTCATAAATCTTGATTCCGAGGATGAGGGACAGATTTTCATCGGTTGCGCAGGCGGATGCACTACCCGTGCCTCCATCCCTGCCATGCGTGTCGCCACTCCCGCTGGCATGCTCGGTGTCAACATCAAGCTCACCGGTCTTCTTGGTGGCCACTCTGGCGGTGACATCCACCTCGGTCGCGCTAACGCCAACAAGCTACTTGCGCGTTTCCTTCACAGCGCGCAAGAAAAATGTGGTCTCCGAATAGCAGAGATTAATGGTGGAAATCTCCATAATGCGATTGCTCGAGAGGCTTCCGCAGTTTGCGCTGTTCCAATGGCTCATAAGGAGGATGTCCGAGTCGAGCTTAATTGCTTCATTGCCGACATGGAGGAGGAGTTCCGCAACGTTGAGCCAAGCATATCTTTCTCGCTCGAGACCGCCAATGCCCCAGAATCCCTTTTCTCCGAGGCTCTCCAGCATACTGTCCTCAACGCCATCATCGCTTGCCCTCACGGCGTTCTTGAGATGTCACACACGATGGATAATCTCGTTCAGACCTCCACGAACCTCGCTTCCGTTCGCACAAACGAGGCTTCTGTCGACTTCCTGACTTCTCAACGTAGCTCCGTCGAGAGCGGGAAGACCTTCGCCCAAGCCATGGTCGCTTCTGTTTTCGAGCTTGCTGGTGCTAAGGTAGAGGAGGCTGAGGGCTACCCCAGCTGGACTCCTAATCCCGATTCTTCGCTCGTCAATATCGCGTGCCAGTCTTACCGCGAGCTCTTCTCTTCCGAGGCTGAGGTTCTCGCAATTCATGCTGGTCTTGAGTGCGGGCTCTTCCTCGACAAGAAGAAGGGTCTCGACATGATCTCCATCGGTCCGACCCTTCGTGCCGTCCACTCGCCCGACGAGGCTGTTGACATCGCGAGTGTTGAGAAGTTCTGGGTCTTTATGCTCGACCTTCTAAAGCGAATGTAAATGAGGGTGACCTTATTTCTCGTATTCGCAATATTGGCAACCTGTTTTTCCTCTTGCTCTTCGGGCGGAGGAAAAACAGGTACTTGCGTTCCGAACCCAGATTCTGCTTCCGTCGTCTTCGACTCTTTAAACTATACGCCTCTCCTCTGCGATACCGACGGAAAGATGGATAGTATCTTCCGTTCCAAGGGCTACATCTTCGGTCAAGATATCATCGATGCCTCCCATGACGGAAACCTGGATGCCTCTTTTCTTCTTGCCCAGATGTATTCTTACGGCATTGCAGGAGCCGTGCCCAATCGTCGTATGGCTTTCCAGCTTTACATCTCTCTCGCTGACAATGGTGTTACTGAGGCAAAGGCCATGGCCGGCTACATGCTCCTCTATGGCTATGGTGTCGAGGCCGATGCCTCCAAAGGGCTTGACCTTGTGACAGAAGCGGCTAACAATGGCAGCGGTTTGGCTTATCTGTTCATGGGTAATTTCTATGCGCAAGCTGAGCCTACGCAAAAGAACATCTCTCTTGCCAAAGCTTGTTATGCCGAGGCGCAAGCTCTCGGCATCGCTGAGGCAGCTGACATTCTGAAAAACTTCGACAAGTAAAAATGATGCGACAGGATAATCTTCGCCTTCCGTCCGAGTGGGAGGAGCATGCGTTTACCCAAATCACATGGCCCAGCGTCGATTCCGATTGGGCATACATGATGGAGCAGGTCGAGAAATGCTATGTCTCACTGGTTGAGGCCATAACACGTTTCGAACCGCTCGTTATTGTCACGGATGATGAGCCTCGTGTCCGCCATATATTGGGAAAGGTGCTGTCTGAAAAGGTGCGTTGCTTCGTGTGCCCGGTCAATGATACTTGGGCGCGCGACCACGCTTTCCTGTCCCTCGTAGATGCCAATGGCAATGCCACTCTCGCCGATTTCCAGTTTAATGGCTGGGGATTGAAGTTCGCCGCCGACAAGGATAATCTGATAAATAGTAATCTGTACTGCGGCCCTATGAAGGATAACGCCTATCAAGATTCTTTGAAGGTTGTCCTTGAAGGTGGTAGCGTCGAAAGTGACGGCTGCGGTTCTATTCTCACCACGACGAATTGCCTTATGGCGGATAATAGAAACTGGTTCCGTTCTAAAGCAGAGGCAGAGGTCGTCCTGAAGGATTCTCTCCATTGCGATCGCGTTCTTTGGGTTGACCATGGTCTCCTCGTCGGTGATGATACTGATGGCCATGTCGACACGCTTGTCCGCTTTGCCCCTTCCGACACGATAGTCTATGTCGCGCCCCCTGTTTCTTCTGCCGATGAACAGTATGACGAGCTTGTTGCGATGGAGGATGATGTCAAGTCCTTTCGCAAAGCCGACGGCACGCCTTATAGGCTCGTCGCGCTGCCATGCGTTCCGCCAATCCACGATAAGGATGACGGGTCCCGCCTGCCTGCCACCTATGCGAATTTTTATTTCGTCAATGGTGCAATTCTCCTCCCGACATACAATGTCGATACCGATGCTGAGGCTATCTCCATCATGTCCCAAGCGTTCCCCGATTACCAAATTGTCGGTGTCGATTGCCAAGCCCTGATTCGACAGCACGGCTCTCTCCATTGTTCAACGATGCAGTTCCCAAAGTGCGTCAAGATTAATATTTAGTTCCTCTCTTTTCACAACCAATGTCCAGAATAATTAGAGTAGGTGTCATTCAACAGGCTGCCGACGCCTCCATAAATTCCAACTTGAAAAAGCTTGGGCAGAAGATCTGTGCCCTTGCGGAAAATGGTGCGCAGCTTGTCGTTTTGCAAGAGCTCCATAACACGCCGTATTTCTGCCAGACGGAGGATGTCAATATGTTCGACTTCGCCGAGCCGATCCCTGGCCCGTCGACTGACTTCTTCTCTGCCATAGCTAAGCAGTTCGGCATCGTCATAGTCTCCTCTCTCTTTGAGAAAAGGGCGCAAGGTCTTTATCACAATACAGCGGTTGTGTTAGATGCCGACGGTTCGATAGCTGGCATTTATCGTAAGATGCACATCCCCGATGACCCTGGCTATTATGAGAAGTTCTATTTCACGCCCGGAGACCTCGGTTTCCAACCTATCGATACCTCTATCGGACGTCTCGGAGTCATGGTCTGCTGGGATCAGTGGTACCCCGAAGCTGCAAGACTCATGGCTCTCGCAGGTGCAGAGCTGCTCATATATCCTACCGCCATCGGTTGGGACCTCTCCGACGAGGAAAGTGAGCGTGAGCGTCAGCTAAATGCGTGGATGACCGTCCAGAGAGGTCATGCTGTCGCCAATGGTCTCCCAGTCGTGACTGTAAATAGGGTGGGGCATGAGGTTGATCCTTCTGGCGTTACAAAGGGTGCTTATTTTTGGGGAAATAGCTTTGTCGCTGGTCCCCAAGGCGAGCTTCTTTTCAGAGCTCCGTCAAATGAGGAGGTCGTTGATATTATCGATGTCAATCTCGATCGTTCTGAGTCCGTTCGCCGTATTTGGCCTTTCTTGCGCGATAGGCGTATTGAAGATTATGGCGACATAACAAAACGTTTCCGTATCTAAATGAAACACTCTAAGTTATATACCTTAATGGCAACGGCTACTCTTCTGTCTGGTTGCTCTGGTTCCGTGAATCCATTGTTGGAAAAGGAGTTCAATACTCCGTTCAATCTGCCTCCATTTGAACAGATTGAGAATAAGCACTATGTCCCTGCTTTCGAATCCGCAATACGTGAGAGCGAGCAGACTGTCGACCTGATAATCCAGAATAGTGCGGCTCCCACTTTCGAAAACACCATCCTGCCCCTCGATCGTGCAGAGCAACATCTCTCACGTATATCCGCAATTTTCTTCAACATCCTTGAGACCGATGTCACCGACACTATGAATGTCATGGCGGAGACCATTCTCCCAATGCTCTCTGCTCATAACGATGATGTCTCTTTCAATGATGCTCTGTTCGCTCGCATCAAGCAAGTATATGACAATCGCCAATATGCCAACCTCGATAGCGTGCAGCTTCGTGTGTTAGGGCTATACTACAAGGATTTCATCCGCAATGGCGCCCTCCTCGATGCTAAGGGGAAAGCTCGTCTCCGTGAGATTAATTCCAAACTGTCGCTTCTCTCACATTCGTTTGGTACAAACCTCCTTGCCGAGACCAACGACAGCTATAAGCTGATTGTCGATTCCGCTTCCGATCTCGAAGGTCTTCCTGACAATCTCGTTGCCGCGGCCGCCGATAAAGCTAAGGAGTTGGGAATGAAAGGCAAATGGGTCTTCACCCTCCACAACGCCTCTATCATGCCATTCCTCCAAAGTTCCACTCGCCATGAGCTTCGCAAGTCGCTCTTCGATGCCTATTGCCGCCGCGGTCGTAATGGTGGGGGGCATGATAATCGCGATATTGTCCGTCAGATGGTCGCCCTACGTATCGAGAAAGCACAACTCCTCGGTTATAAGACTTTCGCTCATTATGCCATTGAGGAAAATATGGCGGCAACGCCTGAGGCGGTAGATTCTTTCCTCGCCAAAATATGGGCTCCTGCTCTACGTAAAGCAAAAGAAGAACTGTCCGAGATTCGCAAGTTCGCTTATAAAGAAGAGAAGGTCACCAACATCGAGGCTTGCGATTGGCGTTATTGGGCTGAGCGTCTCCGCAAGGCCGAGTACGATGTCGACGAGGCTGAGATTTCCCAATATTTTGAGTTGAACAACTCTCTCCAAGGTATGTTCGCCACAATCAACAAGCTCTATGGCATTTCTTTCAAGAAAGTGGAGGACGCTCCTCTGTACAATAAGGACGACAACGAGGTTTGGCAAGTGGTCGATACTGATGGTCAAAGCTTAGGTGTCGTATATTTCGACTGGCATCCCCGTGCTTCAAAGGGAGGTGGAGCATGGTGCACCTCCTTCCGCAATCCTATCGACAATTTTGACGGTACCCATACACAAGGACAAATATCTATCGTCTGCAATTTTACAAAAGGTGCAGCTGGGCAGCCCGACCTGCTCACCTATGACGAGTACCTCACCATGTTCCATGAGTTCGGTCATGCCCTCCAAGCTCTCTTTACCCGTGGCAAGTATGTCCGTACCGCAGGCAATGTCCCTGGCGATTACGTCGAGATGCCTTCACAGATCAACGAGCGATGGGCTGCCGACCGCAATGTTATCAAGTCTTTTGCACGTCACTACAAGACAGGTGAAGTCATTCCCGACGCTCTCCTCGATAAGATCGATCGTGCTGCTAATTTCAGCCAAGGTTTTGCCTCCACTGAGTTCCTTGCGGCTGCCCTCCTCGATATGAAATGGCATCTCCTCACCGATCAAAACAATGTCCCTGATGTCGACGGTTTCGAGAAGAAAGTCTTCTCAGAAATAGGTCTTATCAATGAGATTGAGCCTCGTTACCATACCACCTATTTCTCCCACATATTCGATGGTGGCTATGCTGCTGGCTACTACGTCTACGATTGGGCGGAAATGCTCGTTTGCGATGCGTTCGCGGCTTTCAAGGAATCAGGCGACATTTTCAATCAGACTTTATCGGCAAGCTTCCGTAAAAATTGCCTCAGCGAGGTGGGCGATGGAGACCTTATGGGACAATATGTCCGTTTCCGCGGTGCTCGTCCTGACATGGATTATCTCATGCGCCATCGTGGTTTCATTGACGAACCGTCCAAGAAGGTGTCAAAATCTTACGTCAAGACGGCTCCCGCAACGAAAAAAGAGACAGTGAGTGCATCCTCCCCAATAAAGCCGACAACAGCTGAATAGTCCTACGATAACTTCTTACAATATCGAACGCCAGCAAGAGATCTTCTCTCGCTGGCGCTCTTTTTCAAATTGTCCAATAGCCAATTTGTCAATAAATATTAGTAACTTAGACTAGTGCGGGTGATGCCCGATGCTTTAAACATTATAACTACCCCCAAAAGATGTCTAAAACTATTATATACCAGCTGTTGCCGCGACTGTTTACCAATACTCGCGGTGTCAACCAGAAGAACGGTACAATAACCGAGAATGGTTGTGGCAAATTGAATGAGATCAACGATGCCGCTCTCGATAGCATAGCGAAACTTGGCGTGTCGCATGTTTGGTACACAGGCATAATCCGACATGCCTCCACATCCAAGTACTCTTACATCTCTCACCCCGCAAATGCCAATGTAGTTAAAGGTAAAGCGGGAAGCCCGTACGCAATCGCGGATTTCTATGATGTCAATCCCGATTTGGCTGAGAATGTAGATAGTCGCATGGACGAATGGAAGGAGCTTGTCGAGCGTACCCATCGTCACGGACTGAAAGTCCTGATGGATTTCGTTCCCAACCATGTGGCAAGAGGCTATTATTCTGATGTTAAGCCAGAAACCAACCTCGGCAAGGATGACGACACGTCAGTCCCATTCTCCCCTCAAAACAATTTCTACTATCTACCAGGGCAAGATTTCGTCTCTCCAGTCTCTAATCTCGACGTCCCTTATGTTGAGTCTCCCGCCAAAGCCTCTGGCAATGACGCCTTTACGGCTCGCCCCTCAATTTTTGACTGGTATGAGACCATCAAGCTCAACTATGGTCGTGACTATTCTCCAAGCGGTGACGAGCATTTTTCTCCACGTCCAAACACTTGGACTAAGATGCGCGACATCTTGCTCTTTTGGATCCAAACAGGTGTCGACGGCTTCCGTGTTGACATGACTCACATGGTGCCTGTCGAGTTCTGGCAATGGGTTATTGCGCAAATTGTCGCACGCCATCCACAAGTCATCTTTGTCGGCGAAATATACGATGTCGATCGCTACGCTGATTACATTCAGGCAGGCTTCAATCTCCTCTACGACAAGGCGAATTTCTATGATGTCGTCCGTAACGTGACTGCGGAGCGCAGCCCGGCAAGCTGCATCACGAATATTTGGCGACGCACCGAGAGGGTAGGGGCTAACATGCTCTACTTCTTGGAAAACCACGACGAGCAACGTATCGCCTCAACCTTCTTCGCTTCCGATGCCCTAAAGGGACGCCCGGCCTACATTTTATCGCTCACCATGGGGCGCGGAGCCACGATGATTTATGCAGGTCAAGAGCTTGGCGAGAAAGGTATGGACGAGGAAGGCTATAGTGGCAGAGATGGTCGCACGTCAATTTTCGACTATTGGAGTGTTTCGTCTCTACGCCGTAACGTTAGTAGTTCCAAGTTTGACGGCTCAAGCCTCTTGCCTGAGGAACGCAGCCTCCGTGACTGGTATTCCAAGGTTAACAACATTGCTCAACGATACGAGGCTCTTGCGAATGGCGAATTTTATGACCTCCTTTGGATAAACCAGCATATCTGGGTCGACTCCGCCAATGTCTATGCCTATCTGCGCTATAATGAGAACGATAGGTTCCTCATTGTCCTCAATTTTGCGGCGCATCCCCGACGTCAGCGTCTCCGCATCCCCGACGATGCATGGCGACTTATGGGCAGCACTTGGAATGAGTGCATAACCCCGTACGACATGCTCGGGAACGCTCTCTCCCTCGCCCGCGACTCCGTCAACAACATTAAGGAGAGTGGCCTTGAGGTTGAAATACCAGCGCATGATGGTCTGATTCTCAAGATATAAGGTTTGTCGATCTCCTCTTTTTTCTTTATTTAAAGAGCAAGATGGGATATTTGCAACCGGTCTCGCCCCGAAAGATTTTGCACAAAGGAAGTACTTATGCAAAATAGAAACCAGGAACTTTATTGTATGAAGTAAAAGCCTGTCTATGGCATCAGAAAAACGCCATGATAGATTTTCACTCACAGACGCTCTATTACCTTTTTGTCGCCCGAAAAGTGTAAATTTGCGGCTCCGAAAAACATCACTTCATTATGCAGATTAAGAACGGGGAGGCTTTCAACACCTCTGATATCGAGGTGCTTGGCTACCCTGCTTTCTACGACCGCATGATGGTGCTTCTCGAGTCCGAGACCCATCATTGTCTAAGCTATTTCGCTAAGCAAAATGGCGACTCGTTGCGTCTTTTCGCTTTTGTCGCACTCGATGAGTGCGCCGCCATCGAGGCTCTGTCCGCCGAGGTTAACGCCTCCGACGTGTTGCCTTCCATGACTGCCGAACGCCCAGAGCTTCATGTCTTTGAGCGTGACATCCACGAGTCCCTCGGTTTAGAGTTCTCTGGACATCCATGGCTCAAGCCCCTCCGTTTCCCACATGACCGCAAGGCCGGTGGCGACATCTACGACTACCCGTTCTTCAACATCGAGAGCGAGGAGTTCCACCGTGTCGGCGTAGGTCCCATCCACGCTGGCATAATCGAGCCGGGCCATTTTCGTTTCATCTGCGAGGGCGAGAAGATCCACCATCTCGAAATTCAGCTCGGTTGGCAGCACCGCGGATGGGAGCACCTTATGCTCACAAAGAAGAAGATGCTGCAACGTGCTGTTCTTTCTGAGAATATAGCTGGCGATACAGTAGTTGGTAATGCGTGCGCTTTCGCCCTCGCCTACGAGTCTCTTGCAGGAGCCGAGGATAACGAGTCTCTCTCTTTCGAGCGCACTTTAGCTCTTGAACATGAGCGCATCGCCGTCCATACTGGCGATTTGAGTGCAATATGTACAGATATCGCATATCAACTGGGCAGTGCCGTCTTCGGTCGTCTGCGCACCCCGATGATTAACTTCTTCCAAAAGTGGTGCGGCAGCCGTTTCGCTAAAAGCCTCATACGTCCAGGATATACAAATTTCCACTTCACCGACGCTTTGGCCGACGAATGGCAGAAGACAGCAGATGCTTTTGAACCCGATTTTATCGAGATGGCAGAGCAAATGTTCGACCTTCCCTCCGTTCTCTCCCGAATCGAGCGCACAGGAGTCGTCTCCACTGAGACTGCCATGCGCCTTGGACTTGTCGGAATGCCGGCCAAGGCTTCTGGTCTTGCCCGCGATGTACGTGCCTCGCACCCTTACTTGAACTATGCCCCCCTCGACGTGAAGCCTGTCGTCAAGCAAAGTGGTGATGTATATGCGCGTGCCCGTGTCCGTTATGAGGAAGTCCTCCAGTCGCTCGCCAACATCCGTAAGCTCATAGCATCAAAGCCCGCTACGACTGAAACTCCTCATGGTGACTATCTCTCTCTTCGCCCGGGCAAGACGGTCGTGTCTCTTGTCGAAGGATGGCGGGGCGTTCTTTGCCATGTGGTTCAGACAACTGCTGACGGCGAGATTGAGACCTATAAGGTTGTTGATCCTTCCGTCCATAATTGGATGGGTCTCGCAATGGCCGTCCGTAACAATGGCATCTCCGATTTCCCCATTTGCAACAAGAGTTTCGACCTCAGCTATTGCGGTCACGATCTTTAAATTCCCACAAAGTCGTTCACTTCCAACTATATCACCAGTGCTGGAGTCTTTGAAAATCCTGTTCCATCAAGGAAAGCAATATATACCCGACGTCACGACAACCGACGTCCCAGGCGTTTTCCGTGGTCGCCCTGTAATCTCAAATGCTGTTGTTGACGAGGCTGCTCTCGTTGACCTTTGCCCTACAGGTGCCATCTCTTCTTCCCCTCTAAGCATCGATCTTGGTCGATGCGTCTTCTGTGGGGAGTGTATGTTCGAATGCCCCGAGAAAATTTCCTTCACAAAAGATTACCATATCTCCTCAAATGATCGAGGTGCTCTTGTCGTGAGGGCGGGGGAGGAGCGTCCCATAGTTATAGATCCAGATAAGGTACGTGGCGAGATCCGTCGTCTTTTCGGACGCTCGTTAAAGTTGCGTGAGGTGTCGGCGGGCGGTGATGGCAGTTGCGAGATGGAACTTAACGCCACTGGCAACGTCAATTTCGACATCGGACGTTTCGGCATTAGCTTTGTTGCGTCGCCACGTCATGCTGATGGTATCGTCCTCACGGGTCCCATATCTGAGAATATGGCGGATCCTTTCCTCGAAGCCTACAATGCCGTGCCAGATCCCAAGATGCTCATCTTGGCAGGCACCGATGCCATTAGTGGTGGCATCTTTGAAGACAGTCCTGCCCTTCGCCGCAACGTCCTCGATGGTCTGCATGTCGATCTCTATGTCCCGGGCAACCCTGTGCATCCGTTGACGTTCATAAATGGAATCCTTTCATTGCTCGGCAGAAAAAAACAGGTAAAAGGCTTTGCTTTCCAAAGTTTTTTATAATTTTGTACCCGATTTGAGTGCCGTGTCTCTCACGCCCAAATGGCGGAATTGGTAGACGCGCTAGTTTCAGGGACTAGTGGCAGCAATGTCGTGCAGGTTCGAGTCCTGTTTTGGGCACTGGCTTAAATCTGGTGAGGTCTCTCTTCAAGAGTAGGCCTCATTTTTGTTTTTAGCACCCCTGTTATGTTAGATAAAAACTACGAAATCCATTTCGCACCTCTTCAAGGGTTGACAGATGTCTCTTTCCGGCGTCTGCATGCGCAACTTTTTGGTGGCGTCGATTTCTATTATACGCCTTTCATCCGTATTGAGCGAGGGCTGTTCCGCAAACGCGACCTCCGTGATCTTGCTGATGACACTCTTGAAAATCTTGTTCCGCAAGTTCTCCCAGATTCTGCGGAAGAACTTGAAAGATTGTGTGAGCCTATCCTTGCGAAGGGAATCCGGCGTGTGGATGTCAATATAGGTTGCCCATTTCCACCTGTCATGGCTCATGGCCGTGGGGCTGCGTTGATAAATAATCCCGATGCGCTCGCTGGCGTTCTCACAGGCGTAGCCAAATTGAGTTCAGATATCGAGTTTAGCCTAAAGATGCGCCTGGGGTATTCTGATTCCGCACAATGGGAGTCCGTAATAGACTCCATAAACGATACCCCGCTTCGCCATGTCACCATGCACGCACGTATTGCGAAGCAACAATATCGCGGTGAGTGTGACCTTGAAGCGTTCGATCGTTTCTTTTCGAAGTGCAAGCACCCTGTCATATACAATGGCGACCTCTTGACAGTCAAGAACGTAGAGGACGCCATAAGCAAATGGCCATCTCTCCGTGGCGTCATGATCGGTCGAGGTCTTCTTGCCGATATGTCGCTCGCGCGAAAGCTGCGTGGCGAGGATGTTGCTGATTTTGCGTCCTCATTCCGCCAACTTCATGATGGGATGCTTTCCGACGCTCAATCCCGCATGACGGAGTCTCGCCAAGTGGCTGAGCACATGAAGCCTTATTGGGATTATTTCTGCAAAGATGAAGTTTTCCGACGCGAACTCAAGGCTGTTCGCAAGGCCCGCACTGCTGACCAATATGAGGCTGCGTCTGTTCCGCTGATAAGCAAAATGTTCAATAAGTAAATTTGTGGGATTGTCGCCAAAATCAAACTTCGAGTGCCGTGTAGGTTGTGGCGCATGCTGCATTGCGATTTCAATAAGCTCGCCTATTCCTGGGATGCCAAATGGCAAGCCTCCTGGCGTCCGTTGCGTCAACCTTGACGAACGCAACCTCTGTAAGCTTTTCGGCTCTCCCGACCGCCCACGTGTATGTGGCGGATTCATGGCGGAACCTGAGTTCTGCGGTGAAACAAACGCCGATGCCATGCGGATTCTATCTGATCTTGAGGCTTCGTGCTCCACGTCCGTCGCAAAAGAGAAGAAATAGGTTGTTTATTCGGCTTAATTTTATTAAAATTGCATCGTGTGCTACGTCCGTTTGGCTTTGTCCAACGCAACGATACGCATACCCAGTTTTTCAATGAATTTGGGTTAGGTTAGGACAAGGCGCCGACGTGAGTCGACGCCTTTTTCGTCTTATAAGCCCTATTTCTCGCTTCGTACCTTTGTCTCGGCAGTCCCCTTGCCCCGTCCGTCGTGAACCAAGAAACGCCCCTCAAATCGAATAAAATGGAGGCATGCCTTGCTCCTCTCCCGAAAAAGTACTAATTTAGTACACTTGAAAATGTGTGCACCGATGCCCGGCGGAAAGTGCCATGTCCGCACCCGTCGCTCTCGTGTGTTAGTATGAATATCACTAATTTATAATGGCAGAAGGAGAACAGATAATTCCTGTCAAAATAGAGGAGCAGATGAAACAGGCCTACATCGATTATTCGATGTCGGTCATCGTCGCACGAGCCCTCCCCGACGCCCGCGACGGCTTCAAGCCCGTCCATCGCCGTATCCTCTTCGGCATGAGCGAGTTGGGTCTGACCCCCGATAAAGAGTATAAGAAATCAGCCAGAATCGTCGGTGACGTTCTCGGTAAGTATCACCCACACGGCGACTCTTCAGTCTACGACGCTATGGTGCACATGGCGCAAAGCTGGGCGCTCCGTTACCCTCTCGTTGATGGTCACGGCAACTTCGGCTCGATCGACGGCGATAGTGCGGCGGCTATGCGTTATACTGAGGCCCGAATGCAGAAGATCTCCGAAGACCTTCTTGTCGACATCGACAAGGATACGGTCGATATGCAGAAGAACTTCGACGAGTCCCTTGACGAGCCGACTGTCCTCCCGACGCGTGTCCCGAGCCTCCTTATCAATGGCTCATCCGGTATCGCCGTTGGTATGGCGACACTCATGGCTCCCCATAACATCAAGGATGCCATCGACGCATGCATCGCCTACGTCGAGAACGAGAATATCGATATCGAGGAGCTTATCAAAGTCATAAAGGCTCCTGATTTCCCGACAGGCGCTACCATTGTAGGATACTCTGGTGTGCGAGATGCATATCTTACTGGCCGTGGTCGCATTGTCATCCGCTCCAAGTACGACATAGAGACAATTGACGGTCATGAGTGCATCGTCATCAAGGAGATTCCATATATGGTCATCAAGGCCGATATGGTTACCAAGATCGCCGAGATGGCAACGACAAAGAAGATCGATGGCATCATTGACGTACGCGACGAGTCCAGCCTCGAGCGCGGCATTCGTATCGTCATCGAGATACGCAAGGATTGCATCCCCAACGTCGTCCTCAATCATCTCTTCAAGAATACCCCTCTTCAGTCAAGCTTCTGCGTAAATAATATCGCAATCGTCGATGGGCATCCGCGCCTCCTCAATCTGAAGGACATCATCAAGTGCTTCATCGACCATAGGCACAATGTCATAATTCGTCGTTCCCAATACGAGAAACGCAAAGCTGAAGAGCGTGCGCATATCCTCCAAGGTCTCATTATCGCGAGCGATAACATCGACGAAGTCATAAGCATCATCCGTGCTGCTAATAGCCGTGACGAGGCGCGCGCCAAGCTCATCGAACGATTCAATTTGTCCGACGTACAGGCTCGTGCAATCGTCGAGATGCGCCTCGGCCAGTTGACAGGACTGGAGCAGGATAGGCTGCGTGACGAGTTCAAGAAAGTCACAGACTACATCGACTATCTCACACGCCTCCTCGCCGATGTCGCAATGCAGATGGATGTCATCAAGCAAGAACTCATCGAGGTTCGTGACAAGTATGCCGACGAGCGTCGTACCGACATCGAGTATTCCGATGGCGAGTTCAATCCCGAAGATTTCTACGCGGACGACGATGTTGTAGTCACGGTCTCACACATGGGCTACATTAAGCGTACTTTCCTCAACGAGTTCAAGACGCAAAACCGCGGAGGCATTGGTTCTCGTGGCTCCAGCACGCGCGATCAGGATTTCATCGAGCATATGTATTATGCGCGTATGCACGACACCATGATGTTCTTCACCAGCAAAGGCCGTTGCTTCTGGTACAAGGTCTACGACATTCCAGAGGGCAACAAGACGAACAAGGGTCGCGCCATTCAGAACCTCCTCAATATTGAGAGTGATGATAAGGTGCGTGCGTTCATCAACGTCCGGGGTCTCGATGATAAGGAATACACACAGAGCCACTACATCATCATGGCGACGCGCAACGGTATCGTCAAGCGTACCAGCCTCTCCGAGTACTCCCGCCCACGCGCTAATGGCGTCATAGCCATAACGGTACGTGAGGGTGATGAACTTCTCAAGGCTGTCCTTACTGATGGCTCACAACATCTCATCCTTGCAACCTCCGATGGCAGGGCGCTTCGCTTCAAGGAGGATACCGTCCGTTGCGTAGGCCGTTCCGGTATGGGTGTCAAGGGCATCAACGTTGGCGAGGACAACACAGCGGTCGGCTTTGTATCTGTCGACCCTGATGACTCCAAGGATATCTTCGTCCTCTCCGAGCGTGGTTTCGGCAAACGCTCCAAGCTCGATGAGTACAGCATCCAAGGTCGTGGCTGCAAGGGTATTCGCACTCTCAAAGTCTCCGACAAGACGGGTAGCCTTGTGACAATCGATACCATAACGGACGATGACGACCTGATGATTATTAACCGAAGCGGAATAACCATCCGTATCAAGGCTACTGACATCAAGGTTATCGGTCGAGCTACTCAGGGTCTCAGCCTTATTAACCTCAGCAAGAAAGGCGATCAGATCGCCTCTGGTACCGTTGTCCCGCATGTTGATGACGAGCAAGCTGAAGGTGCAGAAAACGAACCAAACAACAGTGACAATGGACAGCAAGGGGATGATCAAGAGTAATCCTCCCAAGTCCATCAATAAAGGTCTAAAACTATAATACACTAATGAAGAAAATACTTTTTGTTGCAGCAGCGGCTCTGACCGCAGCTTCGGCTTATGCGCAAAAGGCTAATGTCAGCGCAGCCGAGAACGCTATTATCCTCCAGCAATACGATAAGGCTAAGGAGAGCATTGATCAGGCGCTTGAGAATGAGAAGACCAAAGATTACGCCAAGACTTATATCGTTGCGGCAGATGTCTATGCTCGTTTATTGGGCTCTGACATCAACAACCTCAAGAAAGCCAAGGAGTTCATGCTCGAGGCTGAGAGGCTCAACAAGGAAGGAAATGCTAAAGGTAAAGCCATAGGCAAGTTCACCAAGGATCTCGTGCAGGCATACCAGAAGCTTGTCCTGATATCCGAGCAGGAGGCCGCTAATGCATATAACGCTAAGAATTACGCTGCCAGCCGTGACGCTTTCATCTTCGACATCTGGGCTGGTTCCCAACTTCCCGACCACCAGGAGCTCGCCGACTCCTCTATCATCATCAATGTCGGTCTCGCCAGCATGCAAGCGGAGGACTGGAACACCGGTGCTGAGTACTTCCTCAAAGCAGGTCGCATGAAGGTCGGTGGCGCAATGTCTTTCATTCGTGCCAAGTACTGCTACGAGCAGCTCAACGACTCTGTAAACATCGAGAAGTCTCTCAAAGAGGGCTTTGAGACCTATCCTGAGGTAACCGACATGATCAACACCCTCATCAACTACTACATTCAGGCTCAGAAGAATGAGGAAGCACTCGTCTATCTCAACGATGCTATCAAGCGTGACCCCACCAACGCTCAATATTTCTTCGCTCGTGGTTGCCTCAAGGAGCGTTCTGACAGCAAGGCTGCCATTGCCGACTACCAGAAGGCCATCGAGATAAGCCCTGAGAATTTCGGTGCTACCTACAACCTCGGTGTCGTCTACTACAACGAGGCTCTCCAGAAGAAGACCGCTGCCAGCGGCGAACGCGACAACGTCAAGTACAACGCCATGATCAATGAGTCCAATGAGACTTTCAAGAAGGCTGTTCCCTATTTCATCAAGGCTGCCGAGATTGCTCCCGACAAGGCTCAGAAGCGTGAGGTGCTCTCTAATCTCCAGCGCACTTACTACACAATTCAGGAGTATACCAAGAGCCAAGAGGTCAAGAGCCAAATCGACGAGCTCGATGCTCAGCAGTAATAGTTTGAGAGGGTTCAACTCTTAAAATACAATGACAGGCGGAGGCATCAAAGCTATCCGCCTGTCTCTTTTATGTCCATGGACAAGGCAATTGAAGAACTCAAAAGGCTCAAGTCTTTACTTGAGTTGGAACGAGACGGCGAGCGTGAAGAGTTTCTCGTGACTAACCAGAAGATGCCAATCGAGAGGCTTGTCAGTCGCGGAGTCGCATGGTTTCCAATAAGGGTGGGCCGTAGCTATTACAATTCTCTCAATCAGTTTGTTGTAGAGCTATGGAGACAAGCAGGAGATGACGATTCCGACTCGTCTATTGAAAGTGGAAGCACAGTGCGGCTCTTCACGTCAGCGGTACCAGGTGAGCCACGCAAACCAATGCCCTATACGTCGTCAGTAACCTATGCTGACGACAAACGAATGGTGATAACTGTTCCAACGCCCAACGACGCCTCTGTACTTCTCCATGCTAATGGTTTGGGAGTACACCTTTTCCTCGATGAGACCAGTTACCGTCTCATGTTTGAGGCGCTCGACCGTGCCATAAATGCGGATTCGGGAAGATTGCCAGAATTGCGTTCCATTCTTCATGGTCTCCGACCTGCTACGTTTGCGCATATCGTTCCGTCCTCCTTCCCGTGGCTGAACAAAGATCAAGAAGCCGCTGTCAATAAGGTCATTGCTGCTAAAGATGTGGCAATCGTCCATGGACCCCCAGGTACAGGCAAGACCACGACGCTCGTCGAGGCGATAAGTGAGACCTTGCGCCGTGAAAGCCAAGTTCTTGTTTGTGCTCAAAGCAATATGGCTGTCGATTGGATTTGTGAGATCCTCTCCGCAAGGGGCATAAGTCTTGTGCGCATTGGAAACCCGAAACGTGTGACCGACAATATGCTTGAGCATACTTATGAGCATCGTTTCGCAAGCCACCCCGATTATGGTCAACTTTGGTCGTTGCGCCAATCCATTCGCCGATTGCGCCGCAACCGTGGTGACGAACGAAGTCATCAGAGTATAGCACGTCTAACTGAGCGCGCCATAGATTTGGAGATTCGCATCAACAATGACATTATGGATAATTCTCGTGTTGTTGCCTCCACGCTTGTCGGTGCTGCCAATAAAGTTCTTACGGGTCGCAAGTTCTCAACTCTTTTCATCGACGAGGCCGCCCAGGCTATGGAGCCTGCATGTTGGGTGGCAATAGCCAAAGCAGGTCGGGTAATTCTTGCTGGAGACCATATGCAGCTCCCACCGACGGTCAAGAGCTTGGAGGCAAAGCGTGCTGGCCTTGCCAAATCGCTTATGGAGAGGGTTGCTGAGTCTCAAAAAAACACGGTCTCTCTCCTCACGACTCAATACCGCATGAATGAAGATATTATGCTGTTCCCAAGCAACTGGTTCTATGATGGCAAGCTGCGTGCGGCAAACGAAATAACAGAGCGTGGCTCTTATCTCGATTTCGAATGCCCTATTGAATGGCTAAATATCACGTCACAAGTCGCAGAAGACTCAACAGAGGAGTTCATTGGCGCAAACTTTGGTCGCATAAATAAAGCCGAAGCTCGTACTGTAGTCAAGCGTCTGCGCCATTGTATTGAGTCAATTGGAGTCGAGCAGTTTATTCAAGATCGTATCGATGTCGGTATAATCTCGCCATACCGCATGCAAGTGCAGCTGCTCCGCCAAATGATAATGTCCGACTCGTTTTTTAAACCATTACGTAAATCCATTTCTGTCAATACTGTAGATGGCTTTCAAGGGCAAGAGCGTGATATGATAATCGTGAGCATGGTAAGGTCAAACGATAAGGGTGAAATCGGATTTCTCAGCGATATGCGACGTATGAATGTGGCAATGACTCGTGCTAAATCAAAACTCATCATCGTTGGCAATAGGGATACTCTGGCTCACAATAATTTTTTCCGCGAGTTGTTTGCCTATGTAAGTGACGTTGAAGCTAAATTTGCGCTCGGCGGTTGATCATATTGCACATTTACTTATAGTTTCTCATCTTAGTTCCATTTTTAGTGTTAATTTAGCTGTCTCTAAATCAATATTCTATGAATGCAGACATAGTACTCGGTTTCATCGGTAAGGCTGTTGTCCTTATTCTTCTTCTGACAGTCCCTGCTCTTATTCTTAATCTCGCAAAATCAATCCGTCAAGGTAGTAAAGCAAGCAACATCCCATACTCCACAGTTGAGTGGATAATCCTCTTTGCTGTCTACATTATCGGAGGTTTCTTCTTTGTACGCTGGGTTTTGGCCTAATTTGCCCTGCTGACATCGCATATTTTTCTGCATGCTGAGTATTTCATTCAGCATGCTATTTTTGTTGTAGTCATGCATCACTTGTTGTTGCCGCCTCTTCTTGTAATTGTCTGGTTTTCTTGTTATATTGAGTAGACTTAAAAATATGATATTATGGGGGAAAGGGTATTAACTGATAATACGGAGGTGACGGAAATAATCAAACACTGTTGATTAATATTTATTTGTAGGTAACGTTGCAGAAAGAAGATTAGTCTTCCTATTAGAAGTTCTATATCTCTTCCATGTTCCATGTCTTGGTTGGCGTAGTAGCGTGGCATTTTAGCAGACGCAATTCCTCAAGGAGCCGCTTTTAACCTGGAGAATAAGTATATTCGCGCATAAGCAATTTCATAGGAATAAATGAGCAAAAGATATAATGTCGTGCTCTCCATTGCGGGCAGTGACCCAAGTGGTGGTGCTGGCATCCAAGCCGATATAAAGGCCATTTCCGCACTCGGATGCTATGCTGCGACTGCCATAACCTCCGTCGTCAATGAGAATACGTCAGGCGTATACGGTGTCCATGACGTGCCAGTAGATTTCGTCATAGGTCAGATTAATTCCGTTCTCGATGACATTAACGTCGATGCCATTAAGATCGGAATGTTACATTCTCCTGAGTTGGCTCATGCCGTCGCTGATCTCCTGAGAAACAGACAAATGAAGAATATTGTTCTCGACCCCGTCATGGTGGCCACGTCGGGAGGCGATCTTATGATGAAGGAGGCGTTGGACGTTTTGCGCAGGGAACTAATCCCACTCGCTACGATTATCACTCCGAACATCCCCGAGGCGGAAGCTCTCCTTGACGGTCGATCCATTAAGTCTGTCGATGACATGAAAGATGCAGCGTCAGACCTTACCGACCTTGGCTCCTCGGTTCTCCTAAAGAGTGGGCATCTCGATGGTGATATTATGATTGATGTCCTTTGCAATGTCGATACGCTCCAGCGTCTCGAGCTGCCTTCCGATAAGGTCAAAACTCAAAATACGCACGGAACGGGTTGCACTCTCTCTTCTGCCATTGCGGCAGGATTGGCGAAAGGTAAGGCTCTGACCCCCGCCGTGATCGCTGCAAAAGAGTATATGAACAATGCAATAGCCGCAGGTGCTGATTATGAGATAGGTAAGGGGCATGGGCCTGTTTGCCATTTCTTCTCGCTCCTCAACTAATACAATGGCCGAGAACGTTTCTTTGCCCGCGTCCGACCAGTTTGAGGACACCGACCGCATCAATGTATATGGCGCTCGTGAGCACAATCTTAAAAATATAGATGTCTCCATCCCCCGCAACGCCCTTGTCGTCTTCACTGGCATGAGCGGTAGCGGCAAGTCGTCTTTGGCGTTTGACACCATCTATGCCGAAGGTCAAAGACGCTATATCGAGACCTTCTCTTCTTATGCGCGCCAGTTCCTTGGCGGTTCGCAACGTCCTGATGTTGACAAGATTACCGGTCTAAGCCCAGTCATCTCAATTGAACAGAAGACGACCAACAAGAATCCTCGTTCGACTGTTGGTACAATAACAGAGATCTACGACTTCCTGCGCCTTCTCTATGCCCGAGCTGGTGAGGCATACTCGTATGAGACTGGCGAGAAGATGGTGAAGTATTCTGAGGCGCAGATCTTCAACATGATAGAGGACGCTTTTGATGGTCATCGAGTCAGTCTCCTCGCACCAATGGTCAAGGGACGTAAGGGTCACTATAAAGAGCTGTTCGAGCGTATCCGTAAGCGCGGCTTTATTTACGTCCGTGTAGATGGTGAGCTGCGTGAGGTCATGCCAGGAATGAAGCTGGACAGATATAAAGTCCACTTCATCGAGCTTGTCGTTGATAGGTTGGCTGTGAAAAAGGCTGTCGATGGAGCTGACGGAACGGATGCCAAGCGTCTTAAACAGTCGATAGATACTGCCTTACAGATGGGCAAGGGTGTCATGATGGTGTTGGATGCCGATTCCGAGCAACCCAAGTATTTCAGCCGTCAGCTGATGTGCCCTACGACAGGAATATCCTACCCGGAGCCTGCGCCCCACTCGTTCTCATTTAACTCGCCTCAGGGCGCATGCCCCAAATGTAAGGGCATGGGGCATTTTGCCTCTGTCGATGTCAATAGGATAATTCCCAACCCGAAGCTGAGCATTGCTGCCGGTGCCATCGAGCCTCTTGGTAAGGCCAAGAAGAATCTCATTTTTGCCCAAATAGAGGCTATAGGGGAGATCTACGGATTCGACCTTAAAACTCCAGTCGTGGACATCCCGGATGAAGGGCTTGATGCCGTGCTTTATGGTACTACCGAGCAGCTTCATTTAAAGGATGACTTGGGTCTGCCGAGCAATTTCTTCCCATCTTTTGACGGCATTGTCAGCTACATCGTTTCAATTCAAGACCAAGCGACTTCCGCAAAAGAGCGCAAATGGGCAGAGCAGTACATTACCGATATTGTTTGCCCCGAATGTAATGGCGCAAGGCTCAATAAGATAGCTCTTCATTTCTACATCGATGGTAAGAACATTGCCGAGGTGTCTGATATGGATATGCTCCAATTGGCAGATTGGCTGAAAGAGCTCGACAACCGTCTCGACGCTAAACAACGAGCCATTGCAAAAGAGGTTCTCAAGGAGATCCGCGGGCGTGTCGGTTTTCTACTCGATGTCGGCCTAGACTATCTTTCGCTGAGTCGCAATGCCATGACTCTGTCTGGCGGTGAGAGTCAACGTATCAGGCTCGCCACGCAGATAGGCTCACAGCTCGTCAACGTGCTGTACATTCTTGATGAGCCAAGTATTGGCCTCCATCAACGTGATAACATAAAGCTTATCAATTCTCTCAAACACCTTAGGGACATCGGCAATAGTGTGATAGTCGTTGAGCATGATAGGGACATGATGCTCGCTTCCGATTATATTGTAGATATTGGTCCTGGAGCTGGTAGGAAGGGTGGGCACGTCGTTGCGGCTGGAACGCCGGCAGAGGTGCTGAAGACTGATACGATGACGGCGGCCTACCTTAACGGCTCTCGCCGTCTTGAAGTTCCTTATTCTCGTCGTCCTGGCAATGGCAAAGTGCTTACTATCAAAGGCTGCCGAGGCAATAATCTTAAAAATATTGATGTCTCGTTCCCGCTTGGCAAGCTAATATGCATGACTGGCGTGTCTGGCAGCGGTAAGTCCACTCTTATAAATGAGACGTTGTCGCCTATCTTGAGCAAGCATATTTACCACTCGCTGAAAGACCCAATGCCCTATGACTCCGTTGAGGGCATCGAGTTCGTTGATAAGATTGTGACGGTCGATCAGTCTCCGCTCGGGCGTACGCCGCGCTCCAACCCTGCTACGTACACGGCTGTGTTTGACGATATTAGGAAAATATATGCTGAGTTGCCCGAGTCTAAGCTCAACAACTACAAGAACGGACGTTTCTCGTTCAATGTCAGTGGTGGACGCTGTGAAGTGTGCAAAGGCGCTGGCGTTCAGGTCATCGAGATGAATTTGCTACCCGATGTCATGGTTGAATGTCCCGCTTGCGGTGGCAAACGATATAACCGTGAGACTCTTGAGGTTAAGTTCAAGGGCAAGTCAATCGGGGATGTCCTCATGATGACCATCAATATGGCTACCGAGTTCTTCGAGAGTATCCCTGCCATTTATAATAAGCTCAATACCCTAAAGAGCGTCGGCTTAGGCTATATCACTTTAGGGCAGCCGTCTACGACTTTGTCGGGCGGTGAAAGTCAGCGTGTCAAACTGGCTACCGAGTTGGCTAAGCGCGACACTGGCAGTACCGTCTACTTGTTAGACGAGCCAACCACGGGTCTCCATTTCGAGGACATTAGAATATTGATGGATGTCCTTAATAAATTGGTTGACAGAGGCAATACGGTTATCGTTATTGAGCATAATCTTGATGTCATCAAGATGGCAGATTACATAATAGATATGGGACCCGATGGCGGGCGAGGCGGTGGCTCTATCGTCGTGCAAGGCACTCCGGAGGAAGTAGCCCAATGCGAGGTGAGCTATACGGGGCAGTTCTTGCGGGAGGAATTGGCTCGATAGGCGTGACCTTAAAATTTAGCGGGGCACAATATGTGTACCGCTTTTTTTGTCCGAGGATGGATGAACCATATTGCGTCAGAATGGAGCATGAGCCTCACCCCAAGGTGTCCGTATAAGTTATCTCCTACGATTGGGCATCCAAGCCCAAGCGGACTGGCAAGGTGTACGCGAAGCTGGTGCGTTCGACCCGTGAGGGGATAAAGTCGCAAGCGTGTCGTTACGCCGTTTGTCTCGATCGTCTCGTATTCTGTCACTGCCTCTTTTCCACGGATGAAGTCTACCATCTGTCGAGGGCGGTCGTCTATGTTTGGCATCAGCGGCAATCGTATTGTACCTCTCGGTTCCTTGGGGCTCCCTTCGACAATGGCGACGTACCTTTTCTTTATTTCTCGATTCTCGAATAAATGTTGCATCGCCTGGTGAGTCGCTTTGTCTTTGGCAATTATGACAATGCCCGACGTTGCCATGTCCAGGCGGTGAACATACCCAGGTCCGTCAATGTTGTGGATTGCGCATACTTGTGTCATCAATGTCTCTTGGGTTGGGGTGTCGTTTACCGTCATCAGCCCGTATGGTTTATCGACAATAAGCAACCATTCGTCCTCGTAAAGTATTTTTAACGGTATACCCGACGTTGATTTTTCCAATGGATTGGCGTCAATGTCCATGCCTCGCATCATTCTATTCAGCAATGGTCCGCATTTCTGGTTGCAAGCAGGGTAGAATTGTCCCTCAATACGGATTTCCCCTTTGGGTGAAGCCCCCATCCAAAATTCTGCCATACATATAGGCTTGTATTTGTGGGCGAATGCATAGTTTAATAATTTAGGTGCCGCACATTCGCCTGTGCCTGATGGCGGTACGCCCTTTCCTGCGAACTGGAATATATCCCATACGCTCAAAACTTCTCCATCTGCGCAATTTGTTTTCATTCGGCTGAAGAGCCACCTTTGAAGGACGTTTGAGCGTTCTCTCCGTTCTGTTTTTAGTGCCTTCGTTTTTATTTCATATTGGGCTATTTCTTCCCTTAAAACAGAAAGTTCTTCGTCCAATCTCGCTGCTGTTCGTTTTATCTCTGCTTTCTCAAATTGACTTTGTCTGTCGAGTTCGTCTTTCAGCTCAGGATGTTCTGCTCGCAACTTTTTCCGTTCCTGCTTATGTTCTGTGTATCTTGTTTTGAGTTCGCTAATGGTTTGTGCGCTTTCTTTTTCTTTCTCTACGACAACTTTTTTCAACTCTACATATCTCTCGTCGTTTTCTCGTTGCAATATTGTTTTGTTTAGTTCCGATATGCCTGCCTCCTCCGTCTTGAAAACCCCATCCTTCTGCTCATAATCCAACATCGGTGGGACAAACCACTTTTGATGACTTCTTCCCCCTAAAGTGCCTGAAAATGAGGCGATAAACCCTTGCTTGCCCTCGTCGTTTTCACAGACAAGAACGCCGAACATCTTGCCGCTTCTTACGTCTTCTTGAAACTCCTCTCTTCCCTCCAATTCCTTTTTCACGATCTCTTTCGCCTCCTGGCATCGCGGGTCTGGGGTGTAGGCAAAAGGATAGGTAAAAGGTTTGGCTTCCTCTCTCTGCCATGTGCTGATCTCGTGGAATGGGTTGTCCTGTTCTCCGTATGTCATTGCTCCGTAATACATATCATGACAATGTTAGTTATTTTAGTCAGATTGGGCAAATGGGGAACATCATAATACGTCCGAATTTTAATACCATAGCGAGGAACGAACGAGTAACGGCTTTTTATGTGGGAGGGTATTGTCGGTGTAAATTCACATGCCACAACATGCCACAAATATTTAGGTGTCTTCACATGCTACAAGGTCTTATTTGATAGGAAATGAGTAATTTTGAAAGTGTTATGCGATGCGCTTTGGCACTGCTTCTCTAAAGCATGTTCGGCGGCTCATGACGTTAAGACACTTACCTACTACACATACACTTACGACTCTTACATGGAAGAGCTGATATTTCTCGACAAGGAGCTTACGCTGTTTCTTAACGGCTTGAATAACCCTTTTTTTGACGCTTTCTTCTACGCCATAACCTCCAAAATAGTTTGGGTGCCGCTTTATCTTGCGTTGCTGTGGATGATTTTCAGAAAGCAGGGCGGGCGAGGTCTGATGACTGTCATCGTCGTGGCCTTGACCGTACTTGCTGCAGACCAATTGACTTCGGGACTTATGAAGCCGTTGTTTGAGAGATTGCGCCCGTCGCATGACGATGTCCTCCAATATCTTGTGCACACAGTCAACGGCTACCGTGGTGGACTTTATGGTTTCGCTTCGTCTCATGCCGCAAATTGCTTTGCTATTGCGTCTTTCTTCATACTTGTCGTACGTCGTTGGTCTCTGTCGATCGCACTCTCCCTGTGGGCTTTGGCTAACAGCTACGGTCGGATCTATCAGGGCGTGCATTTCGTTGGAGATATCCTTGTCGGGGCGTTGATTGGCATAATTGTTGGCCGCATCGTATATGAGGTTTACCTCCATCTCGTTCTGCATTTCTTTGTCATAACCCACCACAACAAGTGGACGCTCAAGAGCGGTTTGGCAAATTCTTTTGGCGAGTTGGGACCTCGTGTTACGGCCTACACATTCCTCCTGACAGTCGTTATCCTCTGCATTGTCCTCAACCTCTTCACTTCTTACCATGGAGTTGCTTGTTGATCCAAATTACACCCCTGGGAATTTGCTATGTGACGAGGAGAGTGCCCATTGCGTAAAGGTTATGCGCCATAGGGTGGGGGATACGGTCTTCGTGACCAATGGCAATGGCACCCGATATGAATGCCGTCTCGTCAAGGCCGACCCGAGAGGTTGTGAACTTGATGTACTCAAGTCCGAAGAACAAGAACCTTCTCGCTGCAATCTTTGGATGGCAGTGGCCCCAACTAAGAATATTGATCGGTTCGAATGGTTTGTCGAGAAAGCAGTGGAGATAGGCGTTAGCCGAATTACGCCCATCCTTTGCGACCATTCAGAGCGCGACAAGGTGCGGGTTGACAGACTTGAGAAGCTTGTTGTTGCAGCTGCTAAGCAGTCACTCAAATACTATTTGCCGCAAGTTGACGAGTTAATGCGCCTGTCAGACCTCATGAATATGGAGCTTCCTGTACAACGCTTTATTCTTCATTGTGGAGAAGCCCCCAAACCTCACTTGTTCAATGCGGCGCAGGCGGCGAAGGACACTTTAGTGTTAATTGGTCCCGAGGGCGATTTCTCCGAAAAGGAGATAGCCTCGACGTTGGATTCTGGATTTATGGAGTGTACTCTTGGCCCCGAGCGTTTAAGGACTGAGACTGCTGCTCTCGTAGCCACCAACGTTATATCATTACGCAATCAAGTAGGTTAGTTGTAACACTTTGCTGCACATTGCGTTATAATCAAAAAATCAAACCTATAAATACGATACCAGATGGCATTTTTTGGACTGTTTGGCAAAAAGGAAAATAAGGACGAGCAGGAGAACCTTGACAAGGGACTTGCACGAACCAAGGAGAGTCTGTTCAAGAAATTGGGCAAGATTATTCTTGGAAAGCATAGGGTAGACGACGATGTACTCGATGAACTTGAGGAGGTGCTTATCACCTCCGATGTAGGTGTTGATACTACTCTCAAGATAATCAAGCGAATTGAGGAACGGGTCAAGAAGGATGCCTATAATGGCTCTGCCGAGCTGAACGAAATATTGCGAGAAGAAATCGGTGCTTTGCTCGAAGAGACTGACCGTGAGGGAGGTAAAGACGAGTACGTCGACCATGGCGGCGACCCGTACGTAATAATGGTTGTCGGTATCAATGGTGTCGGTAAGACAACTACGATTGGTAAGTTGGCCAATAGATACAAGAAGGCTGGCAAAAAGGTTGTCCTTGGTGCTGCTGATACGTTCCGCGCCGCTGCTATTGAGCAGTTAGAGGTGTGGGCGCAGCGCGTCGACGTGCCTATCGTCAAACAGCAGATGGGTTCCGATCCTGCGTCCGTGGCGTTTGACACCCTGTCGTCTGCTAAGGCGCATGGGGCAGATGTCGTCATAATCGATACCGCAGGGCGACTCCATAATAACATCGGTCTCATGAACGAGCTGTCCAAGATTAAAAACGTCATGAAGAAAGTCGTGCCTACCGCACCAGACGAGGTTCTTCTCGTGCTCGACGGTTCTACTGGTCAAAACGCTTTCGAGCAGGCCAAGCAGTTCACTAAGGCGACCGAGGTGACCTCGCTCGCAATCACCAAACTCGACGGAACAGCCAAAGGTGGTGTCGTGATTGGTGTGTCTGACCAGTTTAACATTCCTGTCAAGTATATCGGTATCGGTGAAGGAATTGATGATATCCAACTATTTGATAGACGGTCATTTGTAGAATCTCTTTTCAAGTAAAAGTTTGAAACTTGTAGATGTCATTTCGCTGGGTTGCTCTAAGAACCTGGTAGATAGTGAGCGCCTTATGGCTCAGCTCCGTGCAAATAATATTTCCGTAGCACACGACTCTGAGAATCCCAAGGGCGAAGTCGCCATTATAAATACTTGCGGTTTCATTGGCGACGCAAAGGAGGAGTCAATAAATACCATCCTCCAGTTTGCGGAGGCTAAGCATCGAGGCAAGCTGAAGAAGCTGTATGTCATGGGATGTCTCAGCGAGAGGTATCGCAAGGAATTGGAAGAGCAAATTCCTGAGGTTGATAAGTTCTATGGCAAATTTGACTGGAAAGGTATAATTCAAGATTTAGGCGCTACCTATCGTCGCGATTTGATGAATGAACGCTCACTCACGACGCCTAAACACTATGCCTACCTGAAAATTTCAGAGGGCTGCAACCGCAAGTGCAGTTATTGCGCTATTCCCATAATCACTGGACCTCACACAAGTAGACCTCTTGATGAAATTGTTGATGAGGTAAAAGCATTAGCAGCGAATGGTGTGAAAGAGTTGCAAGTTATTGCGCAAGACCTCTCTTCTTACGGAACGGATCTTTACCAACGTAAAAGATTGGCTGAACTTGTCGACGCCATATCTGAAGTAGACGGCATTGAGTGGATAAGGCTCCATTATGCATATCCTGCCGGTTTTCCGCATGATCTGCTCGACGTCATGGCTCGGAATCCTAAGGTTTGTAAGTACCTCGACCTTGCGCTTCAGCACTCGTCAAATAATATGCTTAAGCTGATGCGTCGCCATATCACTAAGGAGCAGACAATCGATTTGCTCAATGAGATACGCGCAAAGGTGCCTGGCATACACCTCCGCACTACTCTCATTACTGGCCATCCGGGTGAGACCAAGGAAGACTTTAATGATCTTATGGAGTTTGTCGAGAGCATGCGTTTTGAGCGACTTGGTGTATTCCCCTATTCCCATGAGGAGGATACTTACGCTTGGAATAACTACGATGACAATATTCCAGAGGAGGTCAAGCAAGAGCGTGCCGATAAGATAATGTCTTTGCAAGAGGGCATAAGTGCAGAGGTCAACGGAGCCAAAGTAGGCAAGGTGATTAAAGTCATTGTGGACCGTAAGGAGGGTGACCATTTTGTTGGTCGTGCCGAGTTTGACTCCCCGGAGGTTGACCCGGAAGTCGTAGTCCGTGGAAATGCCAAAGTCGGTGAGTTCTGCATGGTAAGGATCACCGAAGCAGAGGACTATGATCTCGTAGGTGATGTTGTTGACTAAGCTAAAAATCAGACATCAATAATGGCAAAGCAAGATTGGAAAGACAGGTTAGGCGTGGTCTTCTCGACCAATGCCGATTATGAATATACTCATGACGAAGAGCCTGAGCAAGATACTTTGCCGCCTGAGAAGCAGAACATCCGCATCTTGCTGGATAAGAAGCAGCGGGCTGGCAAGATGGTGACGCTTGTGACTGGTTTTGTTGGAACGGAAGATGACCTAAAGGAGCTTGGCAGAAAACTTAAGCAGGCGTGTGGCGTCGGCGGAAGTGTCAAAAACGGAGAGATTCTCGTGCAAGGTGACTTCCGTGTCCGTGTGGCGGAGAGACTTAAGGCTGATGGCTACAAGGTGAAAGTCTTATAGGAATATGTTACCATTGGCTGAAAGAATGCGTCCTGCCTCGCTGGACGACTACGTTGGGCAACGGCATCTTGTCGGCCAAGGTGCCGTCTTGCGCAAGATGATTGACAGTGGCAATCTGTCTTCAATCATACTTTGGGGTCCTCCAGGCGTTGGCAAGACGACTTTAGCCAGAATAATATCCCATCAGCTCGCAAGGCCGTTCTTCACTCTGTCTGCAATAAGCTCTGGAGTAAAGGACGTGCGCGATGTCATTGAAAAAGCCAAGCAAAGCAGGTTTTTCAATCCCGACGCACCAATACTCTTCATCGACGAGATTCACAGATTTAGCAAAAGCCAGCAAGATAGTTTGTTGTCCGCAGTCGAAGAGGGGGTCGTCACTCTTATCGGAGCGACGACGGAGAACCCTTCGTTCGAAGTTATATCGCCTTTGCTTTCGCGCTGCCAAGTATACGTCTTGAAGTCTCTTGAACAAGAGGACCTCATGACGTTGTATCATCGTGTCATGGATACAGACGAGGTACTCTCGAATCTACATATACGACTTGCAGAAGAGGCGGCGCTGGTGCGTTTTTCCGGAGGTGACGCAAGGAAGTTCTTGAATATCATCGAACTTGTTGTGAACTCGCAAGATGGAGCCGGCGAGATTGTCATAGATGACAAGAGGGTGGTGGACATCTTGCAGCAGACGTCAGTGACGTATGACAAGAATGGCGAGATGCACTATGACATCATCTCCGCTTTCATAAAATCCATACGCGGCTCCGATCCCGACGCTGCCGTCTACTGGTTGGCGAGGATGATAGAAGGAGGTGAGGATCCTAAGTTTATCGCTCGAAGGTTGATAATTTCCGCATCCGAAGATATCGGGCTTGCCAACCCCAACGCATTGCTGATGGCAAATCAGGCTTTTGACGCTGTGAACAAAATCGGTTGGCCAGAAGGTCGCATAATCTTGTCAGAAGCTACGATATATTTGGCTACGTCCCCCAAGAGCAATGCCGCTTACAATGCCATAAATTCTGCCTTACAATGTGTTAAGACAACAGGCGATCTGCCAGTCCCCTTGCATCTCCGAAATGCACCCACCAAGCTGATGGCAAGCCTCAATTATGGTTGCGACTACAAGTACGCTCATGACTATCCCGGTCATTTTGTTGAGCAACAATATATGCCAGACGCTCTCACTACGACACGTTTCTACTTCCCTCAGCCCAATGCGGCGGAGGACAGAATTGCGGAGCGCATGAAGTCGTTATGGGGCGACAAGAAATAGGTTCAAGCACAATAAAATATAGACAACAATAAATAATTAGGACTGACTATGTCTAACAACATGCGTGGGTATTTGTATGCCGCGATGTCTTCTTCGAGTTATGGCATAAATGCTTTTGCTCCACTTCTTTATGCCGCTGGCATAACCACAGGGACGGTGCTTTTCTACCGTTACTTCTTTGCGGTGCTTCTGCTCACCGCTCTTATGTTTCTCAAGAAAGAGAGTTTCAGACTTACGAAAAAGGAGTTCTGGCTCATTTGCCCCATGGGTCTCTTGTTCGCATATTCTTCGCTCTCCTTGTTTGAAAGTTATAAGTTCCTCGGAGTGTCGCTGTCCGCCACTGCATTGTTCATATATCCTGCCCTTGTGGCGCTGATTATGTGGATTGCATACCGGGAGACGCCAGGAAAAGTGACGTTGTTCGCCATCCCCGTAGTTTTCATCGGCATCGTGCTTTTGGACTGGGAGGGATTGAGAACCGGAACCTCCTCGCCTCTTGGACTGCTCATCGTATTCTCTTCTGCGTTGAGTTACGCAATTTACATGGTTGTTGTCCAGAAGAGTTGCCTATCCAGGATGTCTTCTACAAAGTTGAGTTTCTACTCGCTGCTGTTCGGTATGGTGCTTTTCATCGCACAGACGAGGTTCTGTACGGAAGTGCAGATTCTCCATGCTCCACTCCAATGGGTGATCGTCTTGGCGTTGGCCATATTCCCGTCGTTGATATCCTTGGCTGCCATGGCGCAGGCAATACGACTTGTCGGCTCGACCGCCACGGCCGTATTGGGAGCTTTTGAGCCTATAACGTCTGTGCTGATAGGGGTGTGCCTCTTTCATGAACGTCCCGAACTTATATCTTGGATTGGTATGGTCGTCATTTTGCTATCCATAACGACTGTTGTGGCGCAGAATAGGATCATGAGCTATGGGGGAAGAATTGTTGGCTACGTTAAGGGCAAAATAGGAGTAGCTAAAGGGAAATAAGAAGCGAAAGAATAAAAATAATGCCGTTTAGTTTGATGTTAACTTGTTGATAGTTACTGACTAAACGGCATTGCCATTTTATTGCGACAATGAGTGCTGTGAAAATTTTATACTGCAAGTCTTGCAATGTCAAAAAATCCACCTAAATTTGCACTCGCAATCAGGAAATGAGAGCAATCTCAGGACCGCTTGCAAAGCTCTTTAAATCTTGAAACTTGTCTTCGAGAATTATCCAAACGGTGGGGTAGTTCAGTTGGTTAGAATACATGCCTGTCACGCATGGGGTCGC
>CAVHUG010000018.1:0-28230 GCA_963639155.1 Pseudobutyrivibrio sp.
TGTGAAAGTAGGAGGTAATTGCCTTTTATGATTAGCATTTACCTCCTACCCGATTATGATTATGCAGTTCGCAATGCTGATAAGACGATTGCAATTGCGGGTCTGTTATACAAAAAACGATGTAGGCGTAGAAAATTTGGATAGGGATTCAAAGTAGTTGTCGAAAGCACCACGGTTTTGAACTTTTTACTCAATGACACTTTTATTCTCCGCAAATGGGTTAATGTATGGAAGAGATGGTGCGTGCTGTTGTTGGCAATCCCCTTTGTGGGTTTTGTCAGCGCACAACCCTCTGTAGCAAGTCCTACGCAAACTGATAATGCGCAAAGAATGATAGAGTAACTCAAGCTGTCGAGAGAAACGGAAAGGCGAGTTGAGAGTGTGTTTTATGCTTAATATTTTGACAGTTATTGCTCTAACTATGGCAATTGCCTCCTTCTCCCAAGACCTCTCCCAACTCTCCAATGCCGACCCGGTGGCGCGGAGCTGCGGTCTCCATGGAGCAACATCTTCACTTGACCAACAATAGCTCAAAGTAACTTGTGTAGATAGCCTTGCTTACACATGCAATTGGAAACGGAGATGAGCGGTCGGGACACTCACGTCCCGACCGCTCATCTCCGTGTGTTCAACCAATACCTGCCTACTTAGCCTTGTAAGTAAATTTTTCGAAGATGCCTTTCGCCTTGCTCTTGGCATTCGTTTTCTGGGCGTAGAGGCCAATATATGCGCCGGTAAATCCGCCACCAGCCTCTGTGCTGATAAATCTGGTGTTCATTTTGCCAAGCGGAGTGAAATTCTTGCCGTCGGTAGAGTAGCTGAAGTAATATAACTCTGCGCTGCCCTCCAGACGGACGGTCACGTCTTTGCCCGTCGTCTCGACCTCCTTCTCTATGTGGCTAAGTTCGCCGATGCGGTAGCGGAGGCGGAGTATTGCCTTTCCGCTGGCGCTGCGAACCAGTGACAAGTCGTAGTGCGTATGGCATTTCATGTAGAGTGTCATGCCGACCTCGTCACCCTCGTTCCTGCCGTCGAGCGACATGGTCGTTTCCGCAGAGAAATCGATGTTCTCCTGCCTGCGCCCTACAAAAGTGGGTGTGCCGTCTTTGTCGATGCTTTCAGTCGATGCCGTGAGGGTGAGTTTGCCTCCCTTGACCTCGTAATTGTTGGCGTCATAATTGCGTAGGTAGTTCCACTCGAAGCCCAGTGGCGCGTCAAACTCGTTGGTGACTGCCGGTTTTGCGACAAGATGTTGGGGTAGGGTGGGGACGTCCATCTGCAATTGCAATGTGCCATTGCCATTTATCACAGGCCATCCGCCCTTGGGCCAAGATACGGGGGCGAGGAATGTCTCGCGACCCATGATGTGGTTGTTGCCGCTAACGGGACGGAACGCCAAGCACACAGCCCACCACGACCCGTCATGCGCCTCGACGAGATCTGCGTGACCTGTCCCTTGGATAGGGCTGCTCTCCGCAGCTTGGCAATAGTGCGTCAAGATAGGGTTTGCCGGATTTCCAAGATATGGACCGTCGATGCGTCTGCTGCGGGCAATCGTCTCGCTATGACCATATTCCGTTCCGCCCTCGGCAATCATGAGGTAATACCACCCGTCTTTCTTGTAGATGTGTGGAGCCTCGGGGTATCTGCCGCCAGTGCCCTCCCAGATGAGTTTGGACTCCGTCTTCTGCTCGCCAGTGAAAGGGTCAATCTCGCAAAGCCAGATGCCGTCATTTGGGTTCGACACCATCCAACATCTGCCCTCCTCGTCCCAATAGAGCGACGGGTCGATGCCCTCCTGCTTCAGCCAGACGGGTTCGGACCACTCGCCACGGATGTCCTTCGTGTGGACAATAAAATTGCCGCCACCTGCGACGTTGGTCGTAATCATGAAGAACGTCCCCTCGTGGTAACGAATCGTCGGGGCGTAGATGCCGCACCACGTGCCAGACTTCTCTAACGGTAGCTGACTGCGACGTGTGAGGCAGTGACCTATCTGCTCCCAATTGATAAGGTCGCGGCTGTGGAATAATGGGACGCCGGGCGCATACTCGAAGCTGCTCGTGACGAGGTAGTAGTCGGAGTCTACGCGGCAGACGCTCGGGTCTGGGTGAAAACCAGGAATGACCGGGTTTCTATAGCCAAAGTCCTGGGCCGACATCGTCGCAGCAAGGCTCATGGCCGTAATGGTTGTTAGTATCTTTATCTTCATTTTCTAATAAATGTTTACAATGGCAAATGTCGCCAAAATCAGCTTCACAAAATGAATATTATGTTTCCGTCTATTGTACATTTAGTAAAATGCAGTAACTTTGCCCTCGGTTTCGCCGATATAGCTCAGTTGGTAGAGCAACGCATTCGTAATGCGTGGGTCCTCAGTTCGAGTCTGAGTATCGGCTCTCAATAACCTAAGGCCCGGTCTCGTTATAGACTGGGTCTTTTTTTTGTACATTTACGTCCTTGTAAAGCACCTCTTACTTTTAAAAATGTTCACCTATCAATATCCGCGCCCGGCACTGACCGCCGACACCATAATCCTCTCCCGCGATGCCGACGGCAACCGTGTCGTCCTGCTCGTCAAGCGGGACAATGAGCCTTTCGCAGGTCGATGGGCGTTACCTGGAGGCTTTGTCAATGAGGGTGAGCGGGCAATCGAGGCGGCGGCAAGGGAGCTGGAAGAGGAGACTGGCGTGCATCTCGAGACGCCCGACCTCCTTGCGGAAATAGGCGTGTACGATACTCCTGGCCGCGACCCCCGCGGATGGACCGTTTCCGTTGCTTTCTGCACGGAAATCCCAGGTATGCCTCTTGCTAATGGGGGCGACGACGCTGCCGATGCGCAATGGCATCGTACCGACAATCTGCCGCCCTTGGCGTTCGACCACGATAAGATTATGGCGGATGTCATGGATGTCGTCAACTCCATCCCCTCCAGCGAGTAATGACTGTCGCTCAGCGATACGATGCCGTCTTGACATACTTCGCCAAGGCGATGCCCGATGCCGACACAGAGCTTGTCTTCCACAATGAGTATGAGCTTCTCGTCGCCGTCATCCTTTCAGCGCAATGCACTGACAAGCGTGTCAATATGGTTACGCCCGACCTCTTCCGTCGTTGGCCCGATGTGTCCTCACTCGCCAAAGCGTCTGAGGCGGAGGTCTTCGCAGCCATCGCCACGGTGACCTATCCGAACTCAAAATGTCGCTACCTCGTGCAAATGGCGCAAATGGTCGTGGAGCTCTATGGCGGCAAGATTCCGCATACCCGCGATGAGCTGATGCGTCTTCCTGGTGTCGGGCGTAAGACGGCTAACGTCATGCTGATCGTGGCTTTCGGCGTCCCAGCTATGCCTGTCGATACGCATGTCCATCGTGTCGCGGCGCGCCTCGGACTAACACGTAGGTGCAAGTCGCCAGACCAGACCGAGCGTCAGCTTCTTGAGAATATCCCTTCTCGCCTTCTTGCCAAAGCCCACCATTGGTTAATCCTCTTTGGCAGATATACTTGCACTGCGCTAAATCCCCATTGCCTCGATTGTCCGCTCGCGTCGCTTTGCGTTCACATCCATCCGGAGCAGGACGACGAGCCGACACTCTTTTAGAAATAGAGCAGCGATTTCCCCCTTCCCCGATTAGTTTCTCCACTTTGGTAAGTGGGGAAATATATAAAAACCGCCCCACAGGCACTAAGGCTCTGTGAGGCGGTACAACGACGTAGATGATTTTCTTACTTACGCGAGCGGCTGATTGTCGGTCTCCTCGACGTCGTGTGCCACCATGGCGTTGACGCACGAGTCTGACCATACGTTTTCCGCCGTCTCTACCATGTCGATAATGGTGTAAATCGGCAGGATTATTCCCATTATGCCCACAGGCATGGCGTTTTGCGACATGAGCGAGAGCGTCAGGAAGTAGCAGCCCATCGGGACTCCTGCGTTGCCGACAGCCGAGATGACCGCTATGAAGACCCACAACAGCATTGTCTGCCATGTCAGGGCGACTCCGCCGTTCTGCATGATGAAGAGAGACGTCACGAGGATGAAAGACGCGCAGCCGTTCATGTTGATTGTCGTGCATATCGGCAATACGAAACGCGACACCTTTGGCGAGACTCCCAACCTCTCTTCCGCCGATTGCATCGTCACGGGCAATGTGGCTGCCGAGCTTTTCGTAAAGAGTGCCATCATTATGGCTGGTGTCATCTTGCTGATTACATTCAGAGGGTTCAATCTCCTGAGCAATAGGAATATAGGCAGGATGATGAAGAATTGGATGAGGTTGCCCCCGATGACCACTGCCACATATTTCCCAAGCGAGTTGACAATTACTCCTGCCGAGACCTCGCGGGTCAACTGGGCGGCGTAGGCTGTGATGCCCAACGGCAATGCCCATATAAGCCCGCGGATGAGAGTGTAGAGGATGTCTTGAAGACCAAGTGTGAGGCTCAGAACCTGTTGCTTGCGCTCGCCCTCTTTCATCTTGGCTATGGCGATGCCTATGGCAGCCGAGAGTATCAATATTGAAAGGACGTTCCCCTCGATGAATGGCTTCAGCAGGTTGTTGGGGACGACCTGCAGGATGTGGTCGTAGTAGGACAGCTCGCCAAGGGAGGCAGGAACGTCGGGCGCCCCATGCGCTATGGTCTCCTGCGGCAGGTTCTCCGGGGCTATAATGACGTATAGCCCGAGTCCTACGAATGCGGCTGCAAAGGTGGTGAGAAGCGTGTAGGAAATCGTGCGCCTGAAGATGCGCCCGACGTCAGATTGTGTCCCAAGACTCGCCAATGTCGTCATGATGGCGAGGGCGATGGTTGGCACGGCAAGCAGCTGGAACAACCGAGTGTAAACTGTGGCGATGAAGTCTATCAGCGCGTCGACGCTATCGACGCCAGCAAGCCCAATAAGCCCACCTGCCACCAGTGCGCCAAGCCAAACTATTGTTTGTCGAGTCTGTGGAGCCATTAGTACCCAGGGTTTTGAGGAAGGATGCCGAGGTCTTCGCCTTTAAGTCCCTCAGGTATGGGCTGGCGATAGTGGCGACCTTTGACATTGGTGTATTTAGCCACGAGGTGCTTATGGATTTTGGCGAAGAAGGAGCTTACCGTAGAGCCGTCGCGTCCTGTCGTGCCTTCCGTAGCGTAGCTGTCGTCGAAGTGTTCGTAGGTCGATACCTTCTTGACTGACGAGATGAGGTCTTTCCAACGGAGGCTGTTGAGCAGTGCTTTCTGCTCATAGGTGAACTCGTAGTCCCATTCGCGCTTTATCTGGTCGAATGTCGGTGCGCTGACAGTCTCTATTCCGGCACGTTTGCGAAGCTCGTTGAATGGCTCTGCCGCCTCACTGTTCCTGCCAAGCTGGACAAGGGCTTCCGCCTTGGTGAGGAGCACCTCTGCGTAACGGATCTCGATGCGGTCCACGCTGTTATGCTCAATCTCCTTGTTTTCAGCGTCTTCATAAGATTGGTCTACGCTCTTGCCGTTGATTGGGGTGTAGATTGGCGAGTAGTAGGTGTACGTATATCCGTCCTCGGGGTTGGTTAGCTCGACGAAGTAGGTCTTCTCAAGTCGTTTGTCGTTGGGCTGCTCTTTCTTCCAATCGTCGTAGAGCGTCACGTCTGCCACTTCGGTGTGTATCTCGTTGAATGCATGCCCGTTTTCTCCATTTTGGAATGGGAATGTCCATCCGCAGTGGTTCTGGTGGTTGCCTTGGGCGTCGGTCTCGTCGCCATCGTGCTTGATGGTGAACAGATGCTCGTTCGTGCCACGTTTGTTGCTCTCATAGTCGCGTCCCCACAGCTTGGCATATTCTGGGTCGAGAGCTAAAAGTCCGCTGTTGATGACTTTGTCAGCGTACTCCACGGCTTTCTCCAGTCGGTCGGGCGTGGTTGTGAACGTCGGGTCGGTCTGCGTCTCGGCGATTGCCGCCACGTCGTCTTGGCTGAGTGGGTTGTCGCCCCATGCCAAATATGCGCGTGCCAAGAGGGCTTCTGCCGCTTGCTTTGACGGCGTGATGGGGTCGCCGCTGTAATCTTTCAGGAGAGCCTCGGCGTCGATAAGGTCGCTGATGATTCTGTTGTATACGTCGTCAATAGGATGACGTTCTGTCGCGCTGCCGCCCTCCTCGGTGAGGATAGGAACCTCGCCCCACAGTTGCACAAGATAGAGGTACGCCAAGCCGCGTAGGAATTTTGCTTTGCCAATCGCGGCGTTGTAGCCTTCGTCCGTCACGAGTCCTTTGTTGTGAGCGTCGACGACGAGGTTTATGTTCTCGTTGTCGGTCTGGATGCCGAGAAACAGGTTGTTGAAGATCTTCTTCTCGTACCATGTGTCTGCCGCCTGCTCAAATCGGCTGAGGAGTGGACCAGGCTCGCCCTCCTCTCCCTCGAATGAGATTAATTTGTTGGAGTTCAACTCGATGAGAAAGGTGAATGAGGAGCTTAGTGGTTGCCAACGCTGGTAAACGCCGTTGACCGTTGATATTGCGGTGGCGTCGCTGGTTATTGGGTTGTCGATGACGTTGCCGCCTGTCGTGTTCTCTTTGTCGTCGCATGAAGCCAATGCGCCCGTAAGAGCCAAGGCGGCGACTGCGTACTTGAAGTTTCTGTTGGTGAGTTTCATGATTGTAAGGTGTTAGTTATCAGTTAGTTTGTTAGTGATTGGAGAAATGTTTTGCTGTTGTCTAAAGACTCAGGTCCACACCGAAGACAAAGCTTCGTGCTGCTGGATATGCGCCGGTGTCGGAGCCGGAAGCTACTTCAGGGTCATAACCCGAGTAGTTTGTCACGGTGAATAGGTTGCTCGCAGTGGCGAATACGCGGACCTTGAACGGAAGGTTGGGTTCGGTTTTGAATTTGTAGCCAATGGTCACGTTACGAAGTTTAAGGTATGAGGCGTCCTCGACATATCGACTGTCGATATACGACGTGACGCGCTCCCTGCTGCCCTCCGCATATCGTTGTGACCTGTTCTCTTCGGTCCAGCTGTTCAAGACGCTACGTAGCAAGTTGTAGCTGTCGCCTGTCTGCTCCAGTCGTCTGCCGAGTCCGTTGTAAAGTTCGTTGCCGTGGCTTCCCGAGAACGACGCGCTGGCGTCAAGCCCCCTCCACTTCACTTGCGTCGAGAAGCCGTAGGTGATGTTGGGCTGGATGCTGCCCAAGATTACGCGGTCGTTGCCGTCGATTCTGCCGTTACCGTCAGCGTCGAGATATTTGACGTCACCCGCCTTGAGCTTGCTGCCGTTGATGGTTGGCAGTTTGCTGACGTCCTCGTCGGTCTGTACTATGCCCTCGAATTTAAGCCCATAGAATGAGCCGAGCGACTCGCCCTTGCGTAAGATGGTCTCTTTTGCGCTGCCTTGGATGACGTTGTTCGTCGTGCCCATGTCGGTAATGGTGTTTACGTTGTGGGCAATGTTGGCCGATACGCTCCATTGCAGGTCCTGGCCGTTAATGATGGTGTAGTCCACAGAAAACTCGAAGCCTTTGTTTTCAACGTTGCCTACGTTCTGCAACTGGCTGCTTACGCCTTGCGAGAAGCCAACGGGTACGTCCAGCAGCAAGTCGCTCGTCTTCTTGTAGTAAGCGTCTGCCACGATGTTTATCTTCCTGTCCAAAAGCCCGAGGTCGATGCCGACGTTGTAAGATGTCGTGGTCTCCCATTTCAAGTTACCGTTCGAGTCGTTGCTTTTCGAGTAGCTCGACTGACCGTCATATTGGCTCGCCGTGTATCTCAACGAATATTCGTAATCGCCAATCTCCTGGTTGCCGACAATGCCGTATGATGCGCGTAGTTTAAGGTTGGAGATGCCTCTTGCGCCCGAGAGAAACGACTCTTTGTCGATGTTCCATGACAAGCCGATTGACGGGAACCTTCCCCATCGGTGCGACTCGGCGAAGCGCGACGAGTTGTCGGCGCGGAATGTCGCCGTCACGTTATATCGGTCGAGCAATGTGTAGTTGACGCGGGCTATGACAGAGTTCAGCGTCGCCTCCGATGCGCCCGACTTGGGTGGGTAGTATGACGAGCCGTCCGCCAAGTTGTTGTGTTTCAGACTGTCGTTTGTGAAGTGCGATACGAGGTTGGAGTTGTAGTTCGTCTTGCTGCTTTGACGTGTGTAACCTACGAGGGCGTCCAAGTAGTTGTTCTTGCCGATGTTGCGACCCCAGAAGATGGTGTACTCTTGCTGCCAAACTTCGTTATTCTTGTTGCCTATACCGCCAAGCCCCTCGTTCGCAAGACCAAGCGACGTGTATGAGGGCGAGAAATAGTTCTGTGTGATTTGCTCTTTGTTTAGCCCGACGGATGCCTTGACCCTGAAGTCGCCAAATGCGTACTCGGCCCATGTGTTGGACAGCAGGTAGTTGTTGATGCTCTCGGCAACCGAGTTGTTAAGATCCGATACAGCGTTTGATGATTTATTCCCGATGGCAAAGTAGGCGTACTCATACGGGTTGGAATAGTTGTATGTACCGTCGGCGTTGTATATCGGGACGACTTGTGGAGTGAGGAGTCCGTAGACGAAGCTGTTTGTGATGCCGCCAGAGAAGGGCGACGAGTTGTAGTTCACCTCTTCGGTCGTCGTCAAACCCTCTTGCGTACTCTTGCCATAAGTGGCTGATATTCCGAAGCTAAGTTCTTCCGTAAGGTGCCAATCGGCGTTTAGGTGGAAATTGTAACGCTTGAATCCAGAGTTGATTATGATGCCGTCTTGGTTGGAGTAGTTGGCGGAGAATGCATATCGCCCCTTGTCTCCGCCACCACTGATTGACACCTCATGGCTTTGGCGGAAGGCGTTGCGGAGCATAGCGTCTTGCCAATCTGTCCCCTCGCCAAGGTTTGCAATCTCTTCGTCGGTGTAGCCCCCTTTGTTGTAGTAGTATTTCTTCTGAAAGGCTGCCCACTCCGAGGCGTTCATAAGTTCCAACTTCTTCGTGACGGCATCCCATCCCGCTGAGAATCTGTAGTTTACTGCGGCATCGCCTTTGTTGCCTTTCTTGGTGGTGATGAGTATCACGCCGTTTGCTCCGCGAGAGCCGTATATCGCCGTTGCGCTGACGTCTTTGAGTACCTCTATGGAGGTGATGTCAGACGGGTTGATAGTCGAGAGCGGATTAAGACTGCTCTCCAATGCGCCAATGCCTGTTTTCGACGCGCTGGCGTCTTTATAGTAGATAAATCCGTCGATGACGTACAATGGCTCGTTACTGGCGTTTATTGAGTTGCCGCCACGGATGCGGATGTTAGATGCCGCTCCGGGCTGCCCCGATGCTGCTGTGACGTTAAGTCCCGCCACTGCGCCACCAAGCGCGCCGTCCAATGTTGCTGATGTCGTCTTGTCAAATGTCGCGCCACCCACTTTCGTGACCGAGCCTGTCAACTGCGTTCTCCGTTGTGTGCCATAACCCACCACGACGACCTCGTCTATCCTTTTGTCTTCCTCGCGCAAGTCGACAAAAACGTCGTCTGTACCGCTGACCGCTACGTCTATTGCCTCATAGCCCATGAAGCCTACCTCGATAACCAATGGGTAGTCATGTGATGTGGAAAATGTAAAATTGCCGTCTATGTCGGTGACGGTGCCCTCTGCGGCAGTCCCCTTAAGCCTGACGGTCGCGCCTATGAGTGCCTCGCCAGTCTTGCTGTCCCTGACGTGACCTTTGATTTTCTTCGGTGCCGATGTCTCGACTGCCGAGGCCGATATGTTATTTTCTGCGTATGCCGTTATGGCCGTCAATCCCAGCGTAAATGGGATTATGATAAACAATGTTTTCTTCATCTATTATGTTCTGTCGTTGAGTATTTTGTTTTCGCTTCTGTCGGATTGTGAAGATGTGTGTGCAGCTGCGACAACACATTCGCTCTTCTGTATGGTGATGCATTCGTTTCATGACTTGTATCTTAGAATGTTTATGGCGCTTACTTTTGTTTTACAATGCAAACTTACTACCATCGCATATGTTTGGCAATAACATTCAAAGGGTATCTGTGCTGCCATATGATGGGATCTTTCCTACCACGTTTATGGTACGAGGCTAAAGTCCGTACATTACTAACACTCTGATTTTCACCATCTCTCAAAATCTCCTTGCAAAACCCGACGATTCGCTTCATATTTGCATACTATGTCCGAAAGCCGCAACTTAAAGTCCCTGTCCGATGACGAACTCATGGCGAATGCCGCCACCGAGCTCGACACCGCGGCTTTCCATGAGCTTTTCAACCGCTATTTCACGCCTCTGACCCTCTTCTCCATCCGTTTCCTGTCCGACGAGGATGCAGCTACCGACGTGGTTCAAAATGTCTTTGTCGCACTCTATGAGCAACGACTTTCCAACGCTCCGCAAAACGTTCGCTCCTTTCTCTACACTTCCGTACGAAACTCCTGTCTCAATGTCCTCAAACATGAGAAGATAAAGCGGCGCTTCGAGCAAGAGGCCGTTTTCTTAGCTGATGACATGTCGTCCGAAGCCACCGACCACCTTATCGAGGAGAGCGAGGCGCAAGCCAAGGTGGCGGCTGCTATGGCGCAGCTGCCTGACCAGTGCCGCAAGATTTTCACAATGAATCGTTTCGATGGTTTCTCTAATCAAGAGATTGCCGACCAACTTGGTCTCTCGAAGCGAACCGTCGAGACGCAGATCTCCAATGCTCTAAAGATTCTCCGCAAGCTACTCCTGACGCTCGCCGCTTTCGTCATTTTCTTCTTCTGATAGCTCCGCCAAGATGCCCGTTTTGCAGTCGGGATTTATTTTGCTCTCTTTCCTTTTGTCGCATTTTGTGCCATTTTGTCGCCTTTTCCCGTGTGGCACGTGCTTTGAAATATCCATAGGCGAAAAAACGATAGGACCGCAAGGGAAGCATGCCAAACCAAGCTTATCAAGCGGGTCCCAATAACCAATAAAGATTTAAGATTATGGATTTCAACAACTTCACAGTAAAGTCGCAAGAGGCCATCAACAAGGCCGCAAGTATAGCGCAAGCTGGCGGCCAGCAAGCGTTGGAACCTCTTCACATACTAAAGGCGATTCTCGAGTCCGCTCCCGATGTCGCTGGCTACATCTTCAATAAGTGCGGCGTCGCAACGACGGTAACCGATGCTGTCGACCGTGCCGTCAAGTCTCTCCCTCGCGTCAGTGGGGCCGAGAGCGGCACTTACCTCAGCAATGACGCCAACGCATGCCTTCTCAAAGCGCAAGAGTCCAGCAAGGCTGAGGGCGACCAGTTCGTCTCCGTCGAGTTCATTCTCCTCGGCATCCTTCTCGGTAAGGATACTGCGGCCCGCATCCTCAAGGACTCTGGTGCGAACGAGAAGGATTTCCGCGCAGCAATCCGCGAGCTCCGCAAGGGATCTAAGGTTACTGACCAGAACGCCGAACAGACATACAACGCCCTCAGCAAGTACGCCATCAACCTCAACGATCGTGCGCGCAACGGCAAGCTCGATCCTGTCATCGGTCGTGACGATGAGATCCGACGTGTCCTCCAGATTCTTAGCCGCCGTACCAAGAACAACCCTATCCTCATAGGCGAGCCCGGTGTCGGTAAGACTGCGATAGCCGAGGGTCTCGCGCATCGTATCATTAGTGGTGATGTCCCTGAAAATCTTAAGGATAAGGAGATTTATTCGCTCGATATGGGTGCGCTCATCGCCGGTGCGAAGTACCAAGGCGAGTTCGAGGAGCGTCTCAAGAGCGTAGTCAAGGAGGTTGTCTCCTCCAATGGCCGTATAGTTCTCTTTATCGATGAGATTCATACTCTTGTCGGTGCTGGTCAGAACAATGGTGCAATGGATGCTGCCAACATTCTCAAACCTGCGCTCGCACGTGGCGAGTTGAGGGCTATCGGTGCGACTACTCTTGATGAGTATCAAAAGTATTTCGAGAAGGATAAGGCTCTCGAGCGTCGTTTCCAGACCGTCATGGTCGATGAGCCTTCCGAGGAGGATGCCATCGCCATCTTGCGTGGAATCAAGGAAAAATACGAGTCTCACCACAAGGTGCGTATTAAGGATGAAGCCATCATCTCTGCCGTCACGCTCTCTCGCAGGTATATATCGCAACGTTTCTTGCCAGATAAAGCAATAGACCTTATCGATGAGGCTGCGGCCCACCTCCGTATGGAGATGAACTCTGTCCCTGAGGAGGTCGATAATCTCGAGCGCAAGCTCAAACAGACCGAGATTGAGCGCGCTGCAATCCTCCGTGAGGGCGATACCGACAAGATTGCCGAACTCGATAAGGAAATCGCGGAGCAAAAGCAGCAAGTGACGGAGCATCGTGCGCAGTGGAAGGCGCAAAAGGATGTTATTGAGGCCATCCAACAGCAGAAGGCCGACATCGAGCAAATTAAGTTCGATGCTCAACGCGCTGAGCGTGAAGGCGATTATGCACGTGTCGCAGAACTCCGTTATGGTAAGATGGGCGAAGCGCAACGCAAGATCGACGAGCTTAATGAGAAGCTCCAGCACATGCAGGCCAATGGAGCGTTGATCAAGGAGGAGGTCGATTCTGACGATATCGCCGAGGTCGTCTCCCGTTGGACCGGTATTCCAGTCTCCAAGATGCTTGAGAGCGAGCGTGCAAAGCTGTTGCATCTTGAGGATGAGCTTCATAAGAGGGTTGTCGGACAGGATGAGGCCATCTGCGCCGTAGCCGATGCCGTGCGTCGTTCTCGTGCCGGACTCCAAGATTCGCGCCGACCCATAGGTTCGTTCATCTTCATCGGTACCACTGGTGTCGGTAAGACCGAGCTTGCAAAGGCGCTTGCCGAGTTCCTCTTCGATGACGAGAGTCAGATGACCCGTATCGATATGTCGGAGTACCAAGAGAAGCACAGTGTCTCCCGCCTCATCGGTGCGCCTCCAGGATATGTTGGCTACGACGAGGGCGGTCAGCTCACCGAGGCGGTCAGGCGTAAACCTTATTCTGTCGTCCTGCTCGACGAGATTGAAAAGGCGCACCCCGATGTCTTCAATATCCTCCTTCAGGTGCTCGACGATGGCCGACTTACTGACAATAAAGGTCGTACGGTGGACTTTAAGAACACCATCATCATCATGACCTCTAACCTGGGCTCCAACCTCATTCAAGAGGAATTCGAGAAGAGTGGCAACCAGATAACGCCCGAACTGATCGAGACAAGCAAGCGTGAGGTTATGGAGTTGCTCCGTAAGACCATCCGACCAGAGCTTCTCAACCGTATCGACGAGATCGTCACGTTCACCCCGCTCAGCAAAGAGCGCATCCGCGAGATTGTGGGTCTCCAGTTCGCATCCGTCCAAAAGATGTTGGCAAAGAATGGTGTCACGCTCGACATTACGCCTGCCGCAATCGACTGGCTCGCCAATGTCGGCTACGATCCTATGTATGGTGCCCGCCCTGTCAAACGTGCGCTCCAGACCTACGTCCTCAACGACCTCTCTAAGCGTATTCTCGCGGGCGACGTGTCTAAGGATAAACCAATGACCGTCGATCTCGCAAACAATGAGCTTGTGTTCAAGAACTAAGTTTAGCTACTTAAGGTTGCATTTTAAGCCCCGACTGCTCTACTCTGCGGTCGGGGCTTTTTTCTTGCTCTTATGGCCATTTTTTCTTATATTTGTGGAGTGACCAAAAGTTTTATAACCAGATGAAAAATATATTGTTAGCGATTTCTTTCGCAAGCCTGTTGTTCCCTTTCTCTTCCTCTTCCGATGCGCAAGAGAAGCTTTTCAATAGTGCCAATGTCAAGTCCCCGGTCGTCAATGCCGATGGCACAGTCACTTTCAATCTCTTCGCCCCTAAGGCCATCAAGGTCGAGGTGACGGGCGATTTCCTCCCTCCTGTCAAGCACGATGTCCCAGGCTACGGGACGGTTGAGTCCCCGGGTGTCGCACAGCTTGTCGAGGACGAGAATGGCGTATGGTCTTTCACGTCCGATAAGTTGTCCCCCGAGCTATACAGCTACACTTTCAATGTCGATGCGCTCTCCAATGTCAAGGATCCTGCAAACATCTACGTAAATCGCGACATCACGACCTTCACCAACATCTTCATCGTTTCTGATGCCAAGGGCGACAAGGGCGATCTCTACCGCGTCAATGAGGTTCCCCATGGCAATCTTTCCAAAGTCTGGTATGACAGCCCAACCCTCAAGATGCAACGCCGCATGACTGTCTACACCCCAGCAGGCTATGACAAGGGCGGCAAATACCCTGTCCTCTATCTCCTTCATGGTGCTGGCGGCGACGAGAACGCGTGGAGCGAGCTTGGCCGTGCCGCGCAAATCCTCGACAATCTCATCGCTTCAGGCAAGGCGAAACCAATGATCGTCGTCATGCCAAACGGCAACCCTAACTGCCAAGCCGCCCCTGGTGAATGGTCTTTTGGCATGTACCAACCCTCTTTCATGAGCGGCGGCGATGGTCCGACCGAGCCGGCTGTGGCTTCCATGGAGGATAGCTTCATGGACATCGTTAATTATGTCGATAAGAACTACCGCACCGTCAAAGACCGTGCCCACCGCGCCGTGTGCGGACTCTCAATGGGTGGCGGCCATACTTTCGGCATCAGCCTCCGATACCCCAAGATGTTCGATTTCTATGGCCTTTTCTCTGCTGGTCTCCACCTCGGGACTTTCAAAATCGGCGAGTCTTTTGCCGACCAGATTAAGAATAGCCCCGATTTCGCTTCCCAAGCCTCCAAACTCTTCGCTTCTAAGCCGCATCTCTATTGGATAGCAATGGGAAAGACTGACTTCCTTTACCAGTCTACCGTCGACCTGCGCCAGTTCCTCGACGACAACAACTACCCATACGAGTACCTCGAGACCGAGGGCGGTCACATCTGGAGAAATTGGCGCATCTATCTCTCCCTGTTTGCGCAAAAAATATTCAAGTGAAGTCCGTCATTGCCAGGCTCTAAAGCCTATGCCGACCTGCGTTAAATATTTTCTATTCTCGTTTAACGTCTGTACCTTTGCACCCGATATAGTAGTATTAAGAATTATTTAAGTTTTACAGAATGGAAAGACCAACGCCTACCGAGAAGGTCATCGACCTCGGCGACGGCAGGACCATTACCATCGAGACCGGCAAACTGGCCAAGCAGGCCGACGGCTCTGTGATGATCAAATGCGGTGGCACTTACCTCCTCGCTGCTGTTACAAGCGCTACTGAGGCTAAGCCCGACACCGATTTCATGCCCCTTACTGTTGAATACAAAGAGAAATTCGCCTCCGCTGGCCGCTTCCCCGGTGGCTTCACTCGCCGTGAGGGCAGAGCTTCCGACTACGAGATTCTTATCGCTCGTCTCGTCGACCGCGCTCTCCGCCCACTCTTCCCCGACGACTACCACGCCGATACTTTCGTAAATATCACCCTCTTCTCCGCTGACGAGAACGTCATGCCCGACTCGCTCGCAGGTCTCGCAGCCTCCGCCGCAATGACCATCAGCGACATCCCCTTCAATGGCCCTATCTCCGAGGTCCGTGTCGCTCGCATCGACGGCAAGCTCTGCATCAACCCTTCTGCTAAAGACCTCGAGCGTGCCGACCTTGATATCATGGTCGCAGCTTCCATGAACGACATCAACATGGTCGAGGGCGAGATGAAGGAAGTCTCCGAAGACGATATGCTCGAGGCTCTCAAGTTCGCTCACGAGGCCATCAAGAAGCAGTGCCAGGCGCAGATTGAGCTACGTGAGCTCATCGGCAAACCTAAGCGCACCTACTGCCACGAGGAGAACGACGAGGAACTCCGAGCCAAAGTCCGCGAGCAGTGCTACGAGAAGGCTAAGCAGGTTGCACGCAGCCGCATCGCCAACAAAGCCGAGCGCGGCCGCCAGTTCGACGCCATCAAAGATGAATTCATCGCAAACAACTATCCAGAGGGCTTCGAGGGCGAGATTCCTACAGCTCTCATCAGCCGATACTACCACGACGTAGAGCGCGACGCCGTTCGCCGTGTCCTCCTCGACGAGCAGATCCGCCTCGACGGTCGCCGTACCGACGAGATCCGCCCCATATGGTGCGAGGCAAGCTACCTCCCTGGCCCTCACGGCTCCGCCATCTTCACGCGTGGCGAGACGCAGAGTCTCTCCACCGTCACTCTCGGCACCAAGCTCGACGAGAAGCTCATCGACGAGGCTACCGTCCGTGGCACCGAGAAGTTCCTTCTCCACTACAACTTCCCGCCTTTCTCCACCAACGATCCCAAAGCTCCTCGTGGCGTAGGTCGTCGTGAGATCGGTCACGGTCACCTCGCCATGCGTGCCCTCAAGAACATGATCCCTGAGGACATCCCATATACCGTACGCGTCGTTTCCGACATCCTCGAGAGCAACGGCTCCTCCTCCATGGCCACGGTCTGCGCAGGCTGCCTCGCCCTCATGGACGCTGGTGTGCAGATCAAGAAACCTGTCGCAGGTATCGCTATGGGTCTCATCACCGACACCGAGAGCGACAAGTACTGCGTCCTCTCCGACATCCTTGGCGATGAGGACCACCTCGGCGATATGGACTTCAAGGTCACTGGCACTCGCGACGGCATCACCGCCACCCAGATGGACATCAAGGTCGACGGCCTCAAGTACGAGGTTCTCGCCAAGGCTCTTAATCAGGCCCGCGAAGGCCGTATGCACATCCTCGACTGCATGCTCGAGGAGCTTCCACAGCCACGCGCCGACTACAAGCCTCACGCTCCGCGCATCGTCACCATCAATATCCCCAAGGATATGATCGGTGCCGTAATCGGCCCGGGCGGCAAGATTATCCAAGACATCCAAGCCACCACAGGCACCACCATCAATATCGACGAGGACGACAAGAAGGGCATCGTCAGCATCGCTGCTGCCAACAAGGCCAACATCGATGCCGCTCTCGAGCGAATCAACCAGATTGTCGCCATCCCCGAGGTCGGCAAGACCTATAAGGGAAAGGTTAAGACCATCACCACTTTCGGTGCCTTCATCGAGATCCTTCCCGGTAAGGACGGTCTCCTCCACGTCAGCGAGATGGATTGGAAGCGTATCGAGGATCCCAACGACTTCTGCAAAGAGGGCGATGAGATCGAGGTACTCCTAAAGGAGATCGATCCTAAGACTGGCAAGATGCGCCTCAGCCGCAAAGACCTTGTCCCAAAACCAGAGGGCTATGTCGAGCGTCCTGAGCGTCCACGCCGCGAGAACAATGGCGACCGTCCACGCGGCCCCCGTCGCGAAGGTGGCGATCGTGCTCTACGCCACGAATAAAAACGAGTAAAGGCTCTTCTTCGAAGCCGATACATATCAAAAGAGCTCCAGCATCAACAATGCTGGAGCTCTTGCTTTTTAATCCTTGAAAAACAAATCAGTCCATCTGTGATATGCAGGCTTCCCGCATCATCCGACTCTCCCAACTGTTCTCTTGCGAATTTTTCAAATTTGGTCGTGTCCTCAAAATCCAAATCTTCCAACTCGTTAAATCACCGCCTGATGTGGAAATACTCGAAGTGTTGTTGTATACATGATGTTGCTTTTTCAATGTCGCCTACGGAAAAGACAGTAGAGTGCCGTTTTGTAACACCCATCCGTAATGTCGTTTTCTGATGTGATTTCGTACCCCATGTGGTCAGCTGTCTCTTTGTCGCCCGTTAGGTAGTCCAATCACTCGTTCCCTTCTCTATCAATTTCGTAGGTTGCGATTTGCCAAAAACTTGTTAATAGTTCAAATTTTCCACCTCCTCTCTCCCTCTTTTTTATTACCTTTACACTACGATAATAAGTCATCAAACATTCCATCGATGAAGCGTATTTTCTCACTACTTCTCGCCCTCTTCTCCATCACGTTCGCCTCCGTGGCGCAAATGGCAGAGCCAGTCCACTTCTCCTCACGGATGGAGAAGTCCAACCGCCCAGGCGAGGTCGATATCATATTCGAAGGCTCTATCGACCGAGGGTGGCACGTCTATTCCACCGATCTCGGCAACGATGGCCCCATAAGTGCCTCTCTCATTGTCAATAGCGTCAAAGGAGCGGAGCTCGACGGGGCTCTCGTCGCGCGTGGCCATGAGATCAAGAAACAGGACAAGATGTTCGGCATGGAGCTGCGCTATTTTGAGCGCAACGTCACTTTCGTACAGCATGTCCGTCTTGCGGGCGGAGCCTACTCCATCGACGTAACACTCGAATACGGAGCGTGCGATGACCAGAGCTGCCTCCCTCCAACCCACGTCGATTTCACAACCTCTGGTGTCGAGACCATAGAACGAAAACAACCAACACCAGCAGCCAAGCCCGACTCCGTTTCCGTTCAGACTGCCGCAACAATTCCAGCCGAAGTCCTTACGTCCGGCTCTTGGGCGCCATCTGTCGAGCAGATGAAAGCGCAGGGAGAGACGCTGTCCGATGCCGATGCGCTTCCTCTCTGGAAGGTTCTTCTCCAAGGTCTCCTCGGCGGTCTCGTCGCCATCTTCACCCCATGCGTATGGCCCATCATCCCTTTGACCGTCAGCTTCTTCCTCAAACGCAACAAGGAACGCAAAAAGGCCATTGCTGAGGCTCTCACCTATGGTGCGGCCATTGTCGTAATCTATCTGACCCTCGGTCTCATCGTGACAGGTCTGTGGGGCGCTTCCGAGCTGAACGCTCTTGCCACAAATGCAGTTTTCAACATTTTCTTCTGCCTCCTTCTTCTCATCTTCGCTGCCTCTTTCCTCGGCGCGTTTGAGATAACCCTCCCCTCCTCATGGGCAGATAAGGTCGAGTCCCGTAAGGGCAACGCCACAGGGCTCCTCGCCATTTTCCTCATGGCGTTCACCCTCGCCCTCGTCTCTTTCTCTTGCACTGGCCCCATCATCGGGTTCCTCCTCGTTGCTGTTGCGTCTGAGGGTAGCATCCTTGCCCCTGCTGTCGGGATGCTCGGTTTCGCCTTGGCTCTCGCCATCCCTTTCACACTCTTCGCTCTCTTCCCGTCGCTCCTCAAGAGTGCGCCACGTTCTGGTGGATGGATGAATGTCATCAAGGTGACTCTCGGTTTCATTGAGTTGGCTTTCGCCCTCAAATTCCTCTCCGTCGCCGACATGGCCTATGGTTGGCACATTCTCGACCGCGAGGTCTTCCTCGCCCTCTGGATTGTGATCTTTGCTCTCCTCGGCGCATACATGTTGGGGTGGCTCAAGTTCTCTCACGATGATGATAGCCGCCATGTCGGTGTTACTCGCTTCTTCGCTGGTCTCATCTCTCTCGCCTTCGCGGTCTATATGATACCGGGCCTCTGGGGGGCGCCTCTCAAGGCCATAAGTGCTTTCGCTCCACCAATGTCGACCCAAGATTTCCGCTTAGGTCAGTCTTCCGTCGAGGCTAAATACCGCGATTACGATGTTGCGCTCCAAGCAGCTCGTGCAGAAGGTAAGCCACTCCTTATCGACTTTACCGGCCACGGATGCGTAAACTGCCGTAAGATGGAGGCTGCCGTATGGACAGACCCCACCGTCTCTTCGTTAATCAATGACAAGTTCATCCTTGTCTCTCTCTACGTCGACGACAAGACGCCCCTCCCCGAGGTGCTCGAAGTTAATGAGGACGGCAAGTTGATTCGTCTAAGGACTATCGGCGACAAGTGGAGCTTCCTCCAAAACCACAAGTTCGGTGCCAACACCCAACCTTTCTACGTCGCCATAGATCCCGACGGCAACGCCCTTACGCCAAGCCACTCCTTCGATGAGGATGCGCGCTCCTTTGCCGATTTCCTCGCCTCAGCCGTAAAATAGATATAAATTACTATCTTTGACGCTGTTTCGGCATCCCGATGAAAAAGCTCCACAAGTTCGTCCTTCTCAACTACTCTGGCCCTCTGGCCATGACTTTCTTCATCTCGCTTTTCATCCTCGTGATGCAGGGCCTGTGGAGATACGTTGACGACATTGTAGGCAAGGGTCTCGAAATCAGCGTCATGGCCGAGTTGCTCTTCTACGTTGCGCTCCAGGTCGTCCCAATGGCTCTCCCGCTCGCCATCCTTCTGGCTTCCCTCATGACTTTTGGCAATCTCGGTGAGAACTACGAGCTTACCGCAATGAAAGCCAGCGGCATTTCACTCTTCCGCATCATGAGGCCAATGATTGTCGTGACGGGTCTCGTCTCCGTTTCTGCTTTCTGGTTCTCCAATAACGTTCTGCCCGTCGCAAACCTTAAGTTCTACTCGCTCCTATATAGCGTCAAGCAACAACGTCCCGAGCTTGAACTGAAAGAGAGGGTCTATTATGATGGCGTTGACGGTTTCCGCATCAAGGTGTCGCGCAAGGATCGCAAGACAGGCATGCTCTACGACCTCATCATCCACGACCACAGAGACCGCATCAACCGCAACATCAATGTCACCATGGCCGACTCCGGTCTTATGGACATCGACAGCAAGGCTGGCATGATCCGCCTGACTCTTTACAGCGGCATTACGTATGACGAGAAGGTCACGGCAGGTAACAAACGTATGTCTGAGCGCGACCGTCAAATGTATCGTCACGACGCCTTCGCTCGAGAGGTCTTCCAGATAAAAGTCGATGGTCTCGATTTCTCGCGTACAAGCGAGGACGCCTTCAAGACAAACGACCGCATGAAGGATCTCCAACAGCTCCACCATGACCGCGATTCTCTCGTACAGCGATGCGACTCCCTTACCCGCCAGCTGAATACCGACGTGCGTTCTTTCATGCTCAAGAAGGCCAATTTCCGTTACAAGTCCGACACGCTCTTTGTCCTTGCCATAGATACCGCCAAAACGCTTCAAGCCGACAGCCTTACACGTTCCCTTACCCCGCGTAAACTCCAGACCGCTATGCAGAATGCGCTCCGTGTCGCAAGAAGCAACAAGCAGGTCGTCGACGACAAGCAGATTAGTTTCGACAACGAGCAAATAAAGGTAAACCGACATATGATGGAGATGCACCGCAAGTTCTCTCTCCCCGTGGCGTGCATGGTCTTCTTCTTCATCGGCGCCCCTCTTGGAGCCATAATTCGTAAGGGCGGTCTCGGTACGCCAATCGTAATTTCCGTCCTTTTCTTCATCTTCTACTACGTCATCGACACATTCGGTGCCAAGATGGCGCGCGAGGGTGTATGGCCGGTATGGTGCGGAATGTGGCTCTCCACGACGGTTCTTCTCTGCATAGGATCTTTCCTGACATATAAGTCAGCCACCGATTCCGCTCTCTTCCGTTCTGAAGCCTACGCCAAGGTCGCCGACAGGATTAAGTACATAATCCGCAAGCGTCATCTCGCCAAGCTCCGCAAACGTCGCGAGGAGGGAGACCCCACTGCATTCTAAATGCAATCCATCTCCCCATTTCGATAAAAACACTCACTGAAAAAAGTACTGCTACAAAATATGATAGATACTGAAAACAGACCAGAAGCCAGAGAGCATCTGGATAAAATAGAAGACGCTGTCGAGGCTTTCCGACGCGGCGAGTTTGTCATAGTCGTCGACGACGAGGATCGTGAGAACGAGGGCGACTTCATCACTGCGGCTGAGCTTATAACCCCCGAGAAGGTCAACTTCATGCTCAAAAATGGGCGTGGTGTGCTCTGCGCTCCTCTGTCTATCGACCGTTGTGAGCAACTCGAACTCCCACACATGGTAAGTGACAACACTTCCATCCTCGGAACTCCTTTCACTGTCTCTGTCGACCTCCTCGAAGGTTGCACCACCGGTGTCTCCATCCACGATCGTGCCGCCACCATCCGCGCCCTCGCCGACCCCTCAAGCAAACCTACCGACTTCGGCCGCCCTGGTCACATCAACCCCCTCTATGCGCAAAACCGTGGCGTGATCCGCCGCTCTGGTCATACCGAGGCTGCAATAGACCTCGCCCGTCTCGCAGGTCTCCAGCCAGCCGCTGCGCTGATTGAGATCATGAATGAGGATGGCACCATGGCTCGTCTCCCACAGCTTCGCGTCATCGCCAAGGAGCATAACATAAAGCTCATATCCATCAAGGACCTTATAGCCTATCGCCTCAAGACCGAGACTCTTGTCTCCCGTGGCAGTGAGGTTCATCTTCCCACTGAGTATGGCGACTTCCGTCTCATCCCCTTCCGTCAGACCAGCAACGGTAAGGAACATATAGCACTCATCAAAGGCTCTTGGAATGCCGATGAGCCTATCCTCGTCCGCGTCCACTCCTCCTGCATGACGGGCGACATCTTCGGCTCTATGCGATGCGAATGTGGCGAGCAGCTCCATAAGTCCATGCAGCTCATCGAGAAAGAGGGTAAGGGTGTCGTGGTATACCTCAACCAAGAGGGGCGCGGCATCGGTCTCATGGCAAAAATCGAGGCTTACAAACTCCAAGAGCAAGGTCTCGATACTGTCGATGCTAATGTCCACCTCGGCTTCGACCCCGACGAGCGCGATTATGGAGTAGGCGCGTCAATTCTCAAAGAGCTTGGCGTTCACCGTATGCGACTCCTGACCAACAACCCCGTAAAGCGTGTAGGTCTCGAGTCTTATGGTCTCGAGATTTCAGAGATTGTCCCCATTGAGATTCTGCCAAACAAGTACAATGAGTACTATATGCGCACCAAGAAGGAGCGCATGGGGCACATCCTCCACTTGGTCAAGTAAGTGTGGTCCCTGCTATCGCAATAACAGCAGCGGCGGCAAATCTCCACAATTTGCCGCCGCTGCTGTCAATAGGAGTCCTGTTCTGCCCCCCCACTGCGCATCACAACTTCCCTCCTTGTCTTACGCAACACATTGAAACTCCGAATGTTTTATGCACTCTTAACACAATTTGCGATACCATCTTTCCTAAACACGCTAATTTCGCAGTGCTATAAAACTTCGGAAACAGAACTGATACAATGGTACAAAATCTTTTGGAAGGCAAGCGCGGCATCATCTTCGGTGCCCTCAACGAGAAATCCATAGCTTGGAAAGTCGCTGAGAAGGCTAAACAGCAAGGTGCCGTATTCACCCTCTCCAACACCCCGGCCGCCTGCCGAATGGGCGAGGTCATAGACCTCAGCAAAGCCACTGGCGCCGAGCTTATCCCTGCTGACGCGACCAATGTCGACGATCTCAAGAACGTCTTCGCTCGTTCCCAGGAAGTCCTTGGAGGAAAGATCGATTTCGTCCTCCACTCTATCGGCATGTCTCTCAACGTCCGTAAAAAAAGGGAGTATACCAATCTGGACTACAATTTCTTAGATAAGACCCTCGACATCTCCGCAGTTTCTTTCCATAAGATGCTCCAGGTCGCCTACCAGTCCGACGCCATCAGCGAGTGGGGCAGCGTTGTCGCGCTATCATACGTCGCTGCCCAGCGCACCTTCGACGGCTATAACGACATGGCAGACGCTAAAGCCCTCCTCGAAAGCATCGCGCGCAGCTTCGGATACATCTATGGACATGAGAAGCACGTCCGCATCAACACCATATCCCAGTCCCCAACAGCAACGACTGCCGGCTCCGGCATCTCCGGTTTTGATGGTCTCATGGACTTCTCCGACCGCATGAGCCCTCTCGGCAACGCCTCCGCCGACGAGTGCGCCAACTTCGTCATCACCATGTTCTCCGATCTCACCAAGAAGATCACGATGCAGAACCTCTTCCATGATGGCGGCTTCTCCTGCATGGGCATGAGTGCGCGTGCAATGTCGCAATACAACAAGAGCTTCGACGAGAAGTAGGGCAGCCTGCCACACGTAGATAAAAGTCAAGAGCGTCGGTCACATTCGGTGACCGACGCTCTTATTCGTTCCTGTATGTGCCTCGCACAAAGGATGCATGATTTAGTAAAACGGTTGTGGTGGATTAAGACTTCAAGTGTTATATACTTCGCGAGAATGGGAAGATAAAGAAAAGAATGTCTTCTTTTTCTTTACTTTTTAGCGACTTTTCACGAAATTTGAGTTAGCCACAATTCAACAATACATCATCAACCTATTAATGGAACGAAGAGTTACTTTCAACGAGATAGTAGAGCATTCCCACGACCTTGTGACCTATTCCGATGGCCGAGTGGCATTGTTAGGAGGTTTGCGGAACGTTGACCAGATGAAGCTTCAGTCCGATGTATACATGGGGATTCTCTGCACCGGCGGATCTGCCACTCTCATGCAATCGGACGCCACCTCTCTCGAAGTCCAGCCTGGCAATCTCATGATTTGTCATCCCAAGCAATTCTTCCAAAGCGTCAAGACAAGTGCTGATTTCACGAGCCTCGGCATCGTCTTCTCGCCCGACTATTTTGAAAAGTTCCTGCTCATAGGCGGAAGCCGATGGAGCACTAAGAAACTCCTTGAAACACATCCAGTCGTGAGGCTTCAAGACCCCGATGCGCAGTCTCTGCGCATGGATTTTGAGTATCTGCAACAAAAGGCAACGCAAGTCCAAGGCCCGCACTCCCACGAGGCCCTCGACATGTTCATCAAGGCTGTCCTCATAAGCTGCTACGACGCCATAATCAGGGCAGTCGGTCACTCCGCAACGTCCGCAACATTCACCTCTGCCGAGCAGCTGGTCAATCGTTTCATAGATTTGGCAGAGGAAATGACACCCGCTACCCGCGAAGTCACCGTCTACGCTCAACAACTTTGCGTGACTCCAAAGTACCTGTCTACAATATGCAAGGCGCAGACAGGAATGACGGCAAGGCAGATAATAAGCCAAAAAGTCACACGCAAACTCCGTCGCCTCTTCTGCGACCCAGAGCTTACGGTAAAAGAAATTGCCGAGATGAGCGGTTTCAAGAACCTCTCGTTCTTCGGCAAATACGTTAAGAGGGAAATGGGGGTGTCGCCGCGCTGTCTGCGCCACAACACCCTCGTTAATAATTAATTAGAATTGGCTGGCAACGAAGTCTGCCACCTCGCGGGTCACGTTCGCTTGGCTCTCAGCGTCACCGGGGGTCATCATAGAGTGGTCCATCCCCTTGTGAAGGATAAGTTTTGAGCTTGGTAATGCGCGTTGCAGGTACTTGCCATACGTGTAGGGGACAGCATTGTCGGCTGTGCCGCAGATGATGAGCGAGGCTCCGCGGTACTTTGTGGCTTCAAGTAGGAAGTCTGTCTCTTGCGCATCCTCGATATACTTGCGACCAATGGACTGCTGACCTCCCATGAGCTCCAAGCGCGATGGCGGGTCAGAGGGGTTGAATGGAACGCCAAATATGATGCCTCGGGCTGCATCATCGGCAAGAACAACTGCGGGAGCCATCATGGCGAGGCACTTGACGCGCTTCTTGCCCATGTCGGCCGCAGCCAAGAGGCTTACTGCTCCACCCATCGAATGACCGACCAGGGCAATGCCGTCTACAAACGGCAACTTGCGGGCGTACTTGATGACAGCCTCGAGGTCTTCTACTTCGGTCTGTACGGTCATGTTGACGAACTTGAACTTCTCGGTGACGCTCGCTCCGCTGCCTGCGAAATCGAACAGCAACGTGGCGATGCCGCGCCTCTCAAGCTCCACCGCCACTTGGCGTCCAAGTCCGCCCTCCTTGTTGCTGCCAAAGCCGTGGCATATTATGGCTATTGGGCACTTGGCTCCCTCTGCCAATGTTGATGGCTTATGGTATATGGCGCTAATAGGCGCATTGGGTCCTTTGATGGTGACAGACCCGCTCTCTTGTGCTTGGGCGAATGTGGCAGCGAGCAGCATCGCCGTGATGCTCGCAAGCGTTTTTTTTAGGTGCATGGAAATAAGTATGTTGTTTACGTATCACGAATTTAGCAAGAAATGTGTTGATGCGTTTTGATGCGCAAGCTCAATAGCGAGCATAGATGTTGCAATGTTATGCCACTCATCTGTTCGTCTCGTTCGCCCTCTTGCTGAAAACGTGTATTTTTTGCATCTTTGTCATCGCCACTCTCGCCAATATCCACCTGAGGCGGTGAGTGTTATGGTCAGCAAAATTAAGTGATTTGTATATGTTGTTCCCTGATGCTTGGTGGGGCGCAGGGATTTCAAAGGGAGATGTTTACAGACTATGGCAAACGCTCTTAATGTAGGCGAAGCTGTCGATTGTGTCGTCAGGAAGGTTCAAGCTAACGGACTATCGGTCTCACTGCCCAACGGGCGGTTCGGCTACGTGCCAAAGTATTGCGCACAGTCGCTTTGCGATGCGGACGGAGACTTTGTTGTCAATGTTGGCGATACCGTGTCCCTTACGATTAAGGAGCTTGGGCAGCCAGTCCGACTTGGCGATGGTGACGACGCCTCTCCACGACAGTACGAGCCCAAACCATCAGCTGAGCCGGAAACCGAGCCTTCTGTGGCGGCGGGACCTAAAGTCGTAGGGAGAATAGACCTCAGTCAAGTTAAGTCGCGCAAGCGAAGTGGCAATATCACAAACTATAACGCTGATCCTCAATCCTCAGGAGCGAAAGCTCTTACCTACAGGGTAGGTGACGTTCTCGAAGGCGTCGTGTCGCGAGTGCAGGATAACGGCATATACGTATCGCTCAATAGGGGTGGTCAAGGCTTCATGCCCGCATACTTGATGGACAAGGGGCCCGACGACCAGCCTCGGGCATATCGAAGAGGTGAACGTGTGACGGTAGGCGTCTCCGCCAACAAGGATTATATACGCCTGTGCGGCGAGGATAAGATCCGCAAGCGTGAGCGTCGCGAGATGCTTCGCCCCGTCGTGTCGACAGCCCAGCGTTATATCCCTATGATGGCGTTCCTTGCCGATCATAATGTTGGCGACGCTTTCTTGGCGCAAGTGGTAGACGTGTCTGACGACCGCGTCATTATATCTCTCCCAGACAAGGTTGAGGGGGTCGTGTGGCGCAACGAGGTGGTGTGGCGACAAATAGACTCTGCCACGGAAGTATTGAGCCGAGGAGATACGGTCGATGCCGTATTCCTGGGGGCGGATATGGATCACTATCGCCTTGTTTTCAGCATCCGTCAGTCAGTACCCCAACCCGATGACGCATGGCAAATGTCGTCAAGTGCGGTCGAGGAGATGCGAAGGTCGGACCCCGACGCCCCCTCTGCCGCTGCTCTCTATAAGGTAGGCGATGAGGTGAGAGTCTCATTCCGCAATAGTCACGGCTACTACCTCTACTTCAATGTAGGTTCGGACGGGTTGCAAGGTGTGGCATTTAGGGAGATGTTCCCGAACTTGACCGATCGGGATGGCAGGCTCATGGCTCAAGAGGGCGATGAGGTTGATGCCGTCGTTGCATACATAGGAGGACGCTTAGGTCTGTGCGATAAGTCGATATGGGAGGCAAGGCGAGATGAGGTCGAGGCGATGTTCCTCTCCGAGTTTGCGCAGCAGCCAGCCATGAAGGCAGTCGCCATGCGCCACTACCATGCGGGTTCTGAAGTTACTGGCACGATAACCGACCTTGACGGAGATCGTATCGTATTGGCACTTCCCAAGGGTGGCCTTGGCTTCCTCAAAAAGAGCGAGATGATCGTCATGCCAGACGACGCTGGCAATATTCGGTTGGGAGCAAAGCTGTCGGCTGTCGTGGAGCGTGGAGGCCGCCAAGGCTATACGCTATGCGACCGTGCGCGCTACGCCTTGCAAAAGCTTCAAGTCGGCTCGACGCTTAAAGACGTATACCATGTGGGTGATGAAATACATGGCACTGTAGTCGATGAACTTAAAGACGGCGTGCTTGTCTCGCTGCCTCATGGCGGGAACGGACTCTTACTGGCGAGCCATATCTCGTCTGTAGGAGAAGGAGAAACGCCCATGTTGCCTGAAGAAGGCGACGAGGTAGACGCTGTGATCTTCATGATAGGCAAGCAGAAAATCTTGCTATGCGACAAGGCTAAATGGCAAGAGATGCAGGCCCGTCTGTCGCGCCGCCCGCAGGATTATTTTAAACCAGGAGACTCTCTTACCGCAAAGGTGGTCTTTGCCGCAAGAAGTGGTGTCTATGTCCAATTACCCACGGCAGGCAAAGGGTTCTGGCCTGTGTATAATATGGCAGGCTATGAGGAGGGCAAGTCTAAGGCTATGCCCCGTCGCGGTGCCACGGTGACAACTATCGTGCAGAAAGTTACGGACAAGGGCGTAATCCTTTGCGACGCCGCTTGTTACGCGCGCATGCAAGAGAAGGCAGAAGCGAAAGACTATGAGCCGCAAGAAGAGTAGAGTCGCACCCGAACAGGGAAGACAAACATAACAAGGAGAGGCAGGCTGCGAAAGTGTAGCCTGCCTCTCCTTGTTGGTATGCTCGGCATGAGCATTGTCTAACGGGTGAAAGTCCCGAGTAAGCCCTAATAGCGGGAATTACATAGCCAAGAGCAAGGGTGTTC
>CAVHUG010000019.1:0-26706 GCA_963639155.1 Pseudobutyrivibrio sp.
CGTGATAATGTTTTCTGCATTCTTTCCTTCATAAGGTATGTTTCAATTACTATCGCTTGATTGTTAGGTTCTGCCCTTCATGCAATGTTATCGAGTGTTGCACTACTATGGCTTCTGCTGACTTCTCACGGCAAGCTTTACTCCGCTTCTTTCGTAAAAAAACTATTTGAAGCGTCCGTGAGACCTCCTCGGATAAGAGCATTGTCTTTCCATCTTATACCCACTTCATTTACATTGACCGTTCCGAATAGCTATAGGGCTTTGGCTTGTCGTGCAGCCTTACCCACGGTCATATGCCTTATATGAAGTTTCTGTCCGTTAGGTCAGATGTTTGCCGCCGGCTTCTTTCAGATTTCACCTCACGATGAACACCCTTGCCTTGGGCTATGTAATTCCCGCTATTAGGGCTTACTCGGGACTTGCACCCGTTAGACAATGCTCATGCCGAGCATACACCACAAAGTGCAGACTCCTCGTGGCGGAGCCTGCGCTTTGGAGTAACATTGGTCATGGAAAAAGACACATAGCCTTGAGGCTGGATTGTGATCTGCAATATCCATTTGCTCCATCCTATGCCTACTTAGGTTAACAGCAGGCAGCTACCAACCTATACACACTCATAAGACCATAACGACACAGAAAGAGCCCCTCCCGACCAAATGTCAGGAGGGGCTCAATGTCTATTGGTAGTCGTCTTTATGACGATTGAGCGTCTATAACTATTGGTTAAGCCTCTTGCTCCTCGAGGATTTGGAGATCCTCCTTAGAGCCAACGATGTCGTCACCAAGACCACGCGTGCCAGTACCGGCGGGGATGAGGTGACCGCAGATGACGTTCTCCTTCAGACCCTCGAGGAAGTCGACCTTGCCCTGGATTGCGCTCTCGTTGAGGACCTTCGTGGTCTCCTGGAAAGACGCTGCGGACATGAAGCTCTTCGTCTGGAGTGCCGCACGGGTGATGCCCTGAAGAATCTGGTTGGCAGTAGCTGGGATGGCAGGGCGTACCTGAACCTCACGGAGGTCACGACGCTTGAGCTGCGCATTCTCGTCCTGAAGACGACGCTGGGTGATGATATAACCCTCCTTGAGAGTCTCGGAGTCGCCCGGATCGGTGACATAGACCTTGCCCCAGAGGCGATCGTTCTCCTCTTGGAAATCGATCTTGTCGACAGCCTCCTTCTCGAGGAACGTGGTGTCGCCCGGATCCTGAATCTCGACCTTGCGCATCATCTGGCGGACGATGACCTCGAAGTGCTTGTCGTTGATGGCAACACCTTGGAGGCGGTAGACATCCTGAACCTCATTGACAATGTACTCCTGAACCTTGGTAGGACCGAGGATGGTGAGGATGTCGGTAGGCGTGATGGCACCATCGGAGAGAGGAGTGCCTGCGCGCACGAAGTCGTTCTCCTGGACAAGGATCTGCTTGGTGAGAGAGACGAGGTAGGTCTTCTTCTCACCTGTCTTGGAGGTGATGGTAATCTCACGGTTACCACGCTTAATCTTGCCGTAGGACACCTCGCCGTCAATCTCGGAGACGACAGCAGGGTTGCTCGGGTTGCGAGCCTCGAAGAGCTCGGTGACACGTGGAAGACCACCAGTGATATCGCCTGCCTTGCCGACTGCGCGAGGCATCTTTGCGATAGTCTCACCAGCGACGATGTCTTGACCATCCTCGGCAGAGACGTGGGCGCCGACAGGGAGGTTGTAGGTCTTGACGACCTCGTCGCCATTCATAATGTTGAGGGCGGGAGACTTGGTCTTGTCATGGCTCTCGATGATGACCATCTCGGAGAAGCCGGTCTGCTCATCGCTCTCGAGCTTGTAGGTGACGCCCTCTTCCATGTTCTCAAACTTGACCTTACCGCTCTTCTCGGTGATGATCTGAGCATTGTAGGGGTCCCATTCGCAGAGTTCCTCGCCCTTCTTGACTTCCTGACCAGGCTTAACGAAGAGCTTGGAGGCGTAGTGGAGCTGGTGGCGGATGAGGTCGTGACCAGTGTTCTTGTCGACGATGCGAATCTCTGCGAGACGGCTGACGACGACGTCGTAGCTGCGGCCATTGGCATCGGTATAGGGTACGCTGCGGAGCTCATCGATCTCGACAACGCCATCGTATTTAGACTTGACGGAGCTCTCGGAAGAGTCGCCGCCTGCGACACCACCTTGGTGGAAGGTACGGAGAGTAAGCTGAGTACCAGGCTCGCCGATGGACTGCGCGGCAATGACGCCGACAGCTTCGCCTTTGTGGACGAGACGGCTGGTAGCGAGGTTGCGGCCGTAGCACTTTGCGCAGACGCCCTTGCGGCTCTCGCAGGTAAGTACGGAACGGATCTCGACGCTCTCGATAGGAGAATCCTCGATGGCGCGAGCCTTTGCCTCGTTGATTTCTTCACCAGCGTGGACAAGAACCTCGTTGGTGATTGGGTGGATAACATCCTCGACAGCCACACGACCGAGGATACGCTCGTAGAGGGTGGCGATGACGTCATCGTTATTCTTGATTGCCGTGCAGGTGAGTCCACGAAGCGTGCCGCAGTCGTCCTCGGTGATGATGACGTCGTTGGAGACGTCGACAAGACGACGGGTGAGGTAACCTGCGTCGGCGGTCTTCAGTGCGGTATCGGACAGACCCTTACGTGCGCCGTGAGAAGAAATGAAGTACTCCTGGACTGAGAGACCCTCTTTGAGGTTCGCGATGACAGGGTTTTCGATGATCTGAGGACCTTCGGCACCAGACTTCTGAGGCTTTGCCATAAGACCACGCATACCGCAGAGCTGACGGATCTGGTCTTTGGAACCACGGGCACCGGAGTCGAGCATCATGTAGACTGAGTTGAAGCCCTGCTGGTCGGAGCTCAGCTGCTTCATCAGGATGCCTGTAAGGTCGGTGTTGACGTGTGTCCAGATGTCGATGATCTGGTTGTAACGCTCGTTGTTGGTGATGAAACCCATGTTGTAGTTGTTCATCACCTCCTCTACGTCCTCGTAGCCCTTCTTGATGAGGGCTTCCTTCTCCTTCGGGATGATGACATCGGAAAGGTTGAACGAGAGACCTGCGACGAACGCCATGCGGTAACCCATGTTCTTGACATCGTCGAGGAAGTCGGCGGTGCGAGGAATACCGCAAGCCTTTTGGACACGCGCAATGATGTCGCGGAGAGACTTTTTGGTAATGATGCAGTTGATGAAGCCTACCTCATCGGGGACGAGGTTGTTGAAGAGGATGCGGCCCATGGTGGTCTCGACCATCATTTTCTCTGGCTTGCCGTCCTTGTTGAGGTCGTTGGTGAGGACCTTGACCTTTGCGTGGAGCTCAACCTTGCCCTCGTTGTAGGCGATCTCCGCCTCGGTGGGGGAATAGAATGTGAGGCCCTCGCCTGCTACGTCCGGACGCTCCTTGGTGATGTAATAGAGACCAAGGACCATATCCTGCGAAGGGACGGTGATAGGTGCGCCGTTGGCAGGGTTGAGGACGTTGAGAGATGCGAGCATGAGGAGCTGCGACTCGAGGATAGCTGCGTTGCCGAGGGGGAGGTGGACTGCCATCTGGTCACCATCAAAGTCGGCGTTAAACGCTGTACATGCGAGAGGGTGGAGCTGGATGGCCTTGCCTTCGACCATTCGGGGCTGGAAAGCCTGGATGCCGAGGCGGTGGAGGGTCGGGGCGCGGTTGAGAAGAACGGGGTGGTTCTTCATGACGTTCTCAAGAATATCCCAAACCATAGGGGACTTCTTGTCGACGATCTTCTTTGCGCTCTTGACGGTCTTGACGATGCCGCGCTCAATGAGCTTGCGGATGATAAACGGCTTATAGAGTTCGGCCGCCATGTCCTTAGGAAGTCCGCACTCATGCATTTTGAGCTCAGGACCGATGACGATGACGGAACGTGCGGAGTAGTCTACACGCTTACCGAGGAGGTTCTGACGGAAGCGGCCCTGCTTACCCTTGAGGGAGTCGGAGAGAGACTTGAGGGGGCGGTTAGCGTCGGACTTGACGGCTGTAGAGCGTCGCGTGTTATCGAAAAGGGAGTCAACTGCCTCTTGGAGCATACGCTTCTCGTTGCGGAGGATGACCTCGGGAGCTTTTATTTCGAGAAGCCTCTTGAGACGGTTGTTACGGATGATGACACGGCGGTAAAGCTCGTTGAGGTCGGACGTAGCGAAACGTCCGCCGTCGAGGGGCACGAGAGGACGGAGGTCGGGCGGGATAACCGGCACGACCTTAAGGATCATCCACTCTGGCTTGTTGCGGCCCTGGGAGGCGCGGAACCACTCGACAACTTGAAGACGCTTGAGGGCATCGTTCTTGCGAGCCTGAGAGGACTCATGGCTTGCGGCTGTGCGGAGCTCGGCAGCGAGGTCGTCGAGGTTGATTTGCTGAAGGAGCATCTCAAGTGCCTCGGCGCCCATCTTGGCGATGAACTTGTTGGGGTCGTTGTTATCGAGGAGCTGATTGTCCTTGGGGAGAGAGTCGATGATGGCGAGGTACTCCTCCTCGGTGAGGAAGTCGTACTTCTTAACTCCGTCGGCAGCCTTGACTCCAGGGTTTACGACGATGTAACGCTCGTAGTATACGATGGTGTCGACTTTCTTGGTAGGGATTCCGAGGAGGCAACCTATCTTGTTGGGGAGGGACCTGAAATACCAGATGTGCGCCACAGGGACGACGAGAGAGATGTGGCCCATGCGCTCGCGGCGGACCTTTTTCTCTGTAACCTCGACACCGCAGCGGTCGCAGACGATGCCCTTGTAGCGGATGCGCTTGTACTTTCCGCAGTGGCACTCATAGTCTTTGACGGGACCGAAGATGCGTTCGCAGAAGAGGCCGTCGCGCTCAGGCTTGTAGGTCCTGTAGTTGATGGTCTCAGGTTTGAGCACCTCGCCGCTGGACATCTCGAGAATCTCCTCGGGCGATGCAAGACCGATGGAGATTTTGGAGAAGTTGGTTTTCTTTTGATCTCTTCTAAAAGCCATGTTAGAGATTTTATGTGCCCCATGAGATTCGGGGCGTGTATTTTATTTCGCCGTCATGGGGTCGCAGTCCTGCTTTTGGCGCGGGCTGCGACCCCTGTGGCGGGAACTGTGTACTTTACTCGAACTGGATGCTGAGACCCAGACCCCTCATCTCGTGGAGGAGGACGTTGAGAGACTCGGGGATGCCCGGCGTTGGGAGGTTGTCGCCCTTGACGATGGCCTCGTAAGCCTTGGCACGGCCGACGACATCATCGGACTTGACGGTGAGGATCTCTTGAAGGACGTTGGCAGCGCCGAAGCCCTCAAGAGCCCAGACTTCCATCTCACCGAAACGCTGGCCACCGAACTGAGCCTTACCGCCCAGAGGCTGCTGGGTGATGAGAGAGTAGGGGCCGATGGAACGTGCGTGCATCTTGTCGTCGACCATGTGACCGAGTTTGAGCATGTAGACGATACCGACAGTAGCAGGCTGGTGGAAACGCTCGCCAGTGCCGCCGTCGTAGAGGTAGATCTTACCGACATCGGGGACGCCGGCCTTGCGTGTAAGCTCGGTGATCTGGTCGAGTGAAGCGCCGTCGAATACTGGGGTGGCGAACTTGAGACCAAGCTCCTTGCCAGCCCATCCGAGGACTGTTTCGTATATCTGACCGAGGTTCATACGAGAAGGCACGCCGAGAGGGTTGAGGACGATATCGACTGGAGAGCCGTCGGGGAGGAAAGGCATATCCTCGAGGCGGACGATATTGGAGACGATACCCTTGTTGCCGTGGCGACCTGCCATCTTGTCTCCTACACGGATCTTACGCTTCTTGGCGATGTAGATCTTTGCAACCTGCATGATGCCGTTAGGAAGCTCGTCGCCTACGGTAACGTTGTAGGTGGTACGCTTCTGGATGGCCTCGTACACCTTGTACTTCATGCGGTAGTTGTGGATGACGCGGTATATGAGCTGGTTGTGCGCCTCGTCGGTTGTCCAGTTTGATGGATCGACGGTCTGGTAGTTGATGTCGGAGAGGATGTTGCGGGTGAGCTTGACGCCCTTGGCAACGACCTCGACACCATAGTAATCCTTGATGCCCTGCGAAGTCTTGCCTCCGATGAGGGAGTTGATCTTATCGATGAGGGTGTTGAGGAGGTTGGTCACATTCTTCGTGAACTCCTCATTGATGGCCTCAGTCTTGGCGCGCTCGTTGGTACGCGAGCGGCGATCCTTGATGACGCGGGAGTAGAGGTTGCGACCGATGACGACACCGCTGAGAGAGGGGTTTGCCTTGAGGGAAGCGTCCTTGACATCGCCGGCGCGGTCGCCGAAGATGGCGCGGAGAAGTTTCTCCTCAGGCGTTGGGTCGCTCTCGCCCTTAGGCGTGATCTTACCGATAAGGATGTCGCCCGGGTTGACGTGCGCACCGATGCGGATAATACCATTCTCATCGAGATCCTTGGTGGCGTCCTCGCTGACATTGGGGATGTCGGAAGTGAGTTCCTCCATGCCGCGCTTGGTGTCGCGGACCTCGAGAGAGTACTCGTCGACGTGTACAGAGGTGAAGATATCCTCGCGGACAACGCGCTCGGAGATGACGATTGCATCCTCGAAGTTGTAGCCCTTCCAAGGCATGAACGCAACCTTGAGGTTACGACCGAGAGCGAGCTCGCCATTGGAGGTGGAGTAACCCTCGGTGAGGATCTGACCCGCCTTGACACGCTGGCCTGGGAGCACGATAGGACGGATGTCGATACAGGTGCTCTGGTTGGTCTTCTGGAACTTTGGCAGGCGATACTCCTTGGTATCGGGATCGAAGCTGACAAACTTCTCATCGTCGGTACGGTCGTAGCGAACGATGATCTTATCGGCGTCGACATAATCGATGACACCATCTTTCTCGGCAGTAACCTGCGTACGAGAGAAGCGGATGACAGGCTCCTCGAGACCGGTACCGACAATTGGGGACTCGGTGCGGAGGAGAGGCACAGCCTGCCTCATCATGTTGGAGCCCATGAGCGCACGGTGTGCATCGTCGTGCTCGAGGAACGGGATGAGGGAGGAAGCAACGGAAGCGATCTGGTTTGCAGCGACGTCGATGTACTCGACCTCACTCTTGTCTACGACAGGGAAGTCGGAATCTTGACGCGCCTTGACGCGCTCCTCGGTAAAGTTGCCCTCATCATCCATTGGGGAGAGGGCCTGGGCGATGATCTTGTGCTCCTCGTCCTCGGCGGTCACATACTTGAAACCTTCCGGTGAGAAATCGACCTTACCGTCCTTGACGACACGGTATGGGGTCTCGAGGAAGCCGAGATCGTCAATCTTAGCGTAGATTGTAAGAGAAGAGATCAGACCGATGTTCGGGCCTTCAGGGGTCTCGATTGGGCAGAGACGACCGTAGTGGGTGTAGTGGACATCGCGGACCTCGAAGCCTGCACGGTCGCGGCTAAGACCGCCGGGGCCGAGTGCGGAGAGACGCCTCTTGTGAGTCACCTCGGCCAGAGGGTTAGTCTGGTCCATGAACTGAGAGAGTGCGTTCGTGGCGAAGAAGCTGTTGACGACGGAGGAGAGCGTCTTGCTGTTGATGAGGTCAGTCGGAGTGAAGACCTCATTGTCGCGGACGTTCATGCGCTCCTTGATTGTGCGGGCCATGCGTGCAAGACCGACAGCGAACTGATTTGCGAGCTGCTCGCCTACTGTACGGACACGACGGTTGGAGAGGTGGTCGATATCGTCGACATCGGCCTTAGAATTGAGGAGCTCGATGAGATGCTTGATGATCTCGATCATATCCTCCTTAGTCAGGACTCGAACGCTCATGTCGGTCTTGAGACCGAGCTTCTGGTTGAGGCGGTAACGTCCGACATTGCCGAGGTCGTAGCGCTTGTCAGAGAAGAAGAGCTTCTCGATGGCGTCGCGTGCGGTTGCCTCGTCTGGTGGATCGGCGTTGCGGAGCTGACGGTATATGTAGACTACAGCTTCCTTTTCGGAGTTGCAGGGGTCTTTCTGGAGAGTATTGTAGATAATGGTGAAATCGGAGAGGTTCTGACCTTCCTTATGGACGAGGATGGTCTTGCAACCAGACTCGATGATTTCATCGCATTGTTCCTCAGTGAGGACAGTCTCACGCTCGACGATGGTCTCGTTGCGCTCGACGGTGACGACTTCGCCGGTATCCTCGTCGACGAAATCCTCATTCCATTGCTTGAGGACACGTGCTGCGAGCTTTCTGCCCACGCACTTCCTAATTGTTGTTTTGCTTACCTTAATCTCGTCGGCGAGGCCGAAGATCTCTAGGATGTCCTTATCCGACTCGAAGCCAATGGCTCGCAACATCGTTGTGACCGGCAGTTTTTTCTTACGGTCGATGTATGCGTACATGACGTTATTGATGTCGGTAGCGAACTCGATCCAAGATCCCTTGAACGGGATGATACGGGCAGAATAGAGTTTAGTGCCGTTGGCGTGAACGCTTTGTGCGAAGAAGACGCCAGGGGAACGGTGGAGCTGTGAAACGACGACACGCTCAGCGCCGTTTACGATGAAGCTGCCCTTCTCGGTCATGTAAGGGATCTGTCCGAGATAGACCTCCTGTACGACAGTGTCGAAATCTTCGTGGTCAGGGTCGTTGCAGGAAAGTTTGAGTGTAGCCTTCAGGGGGACTTGGAAAGAAAGTCCCTGCTCGAGACACTCCTGAATGTTGTAGCGGGGTGGGTCGATGCAATAGTCGAGGAACTCGAGGGTGAAGTTATTCCTCGTGTCGGATATGGGGAAATTTTCGTTGAAGACCCTGTATAGGCCCTCTGATTTTCGTTGTTCAGGTGTGGATCCTAACTGGAAAAGCTCCTTGAACGATTTTAACTGGACTTCCAGGAAGTCGTTGTATTCCAACGGGTGCTTCAGGGAAGAGAAACTTATCCTGTCGGCTTTTATGGGATTCATCGTGAAAGGGAAGTTAATTGAACTAATGAATAACAGAGATAAAAAGGTTTGGACCCCGCACTATAGGGTGCGGGTTCCAAACCAAGTTCCTATAGGAAGGAAGAGCTGCTATTACTTAAGTTCAACCTCAGCACCAGCCTCTTCGAGTTTAGCCTTGAGGGCCTCAGCGTCAGCCTTGGAGACTTTCTCCTTGACAGTAGCGGGAGCCTTGTCGACGATCTCCTTAGCCTCTTTGAGACCGAGACCGGTGTTCTCCTTGACGGCCTTGACGACCTGGAGCTTAGCGGCGCCAGCGCTCTTGAGGATGACGTCGAACTCGGTCTGCTCTGCGGCGGCAGCAGCAGCACCTGCAGCGGGAGCAGCTACAGCAACAGCTGCAGCGGCGGGCTCAATGCCGTACTCCTCTTTGAGGACGTTAGCGAGTTCGTTGACTTCCTTTACAGTAAGATTGACGAGCTCTTCAGCGAGCGTCTTGATATCTGCCATTGTATTTGAAAATTAATTTGGTTCAGGTAATGTGGAAAATTATTTCTTGCTTAGGGTTTCGAGGACGCCATGAATCTTGTTGCCAGCAGCGCCTTGGAGAGCGGAGATGACATTCTTGGCAGGGGATTGCAGGAGTGCGATGACGTCTGCAATGAGTTCCTCTTTGCTCTTGATGGAGACGAGCTCCTCGAGAGAGTTTGGACCGTAGACGGAGCTCTCGACATAAGCGCCTTTGAGGACAGGCTTCTGGTTGTCAGCAGAGAACTGCTTGATGACCTTAGCAGGAGCGTTGCCAACGTTAGCGAACATTACGGCGGTGTTGCCGGCGAAAGCTGGGTTGAGGTCGGTGAGTTCGCCATCGACAGACTCGATAGCCTTCTTGATCAGGGTGTTCTTGACGACCATGAGCTTGATCTCCTTCTCGAAGCAGAGGCGGCGGAGTGCGCTTGTTTTCTCTGCGTTGAGACCCTCGATGTCTACGAGGTAGAAGTGTGAATAGCTCTTGAGCGTCTCGACAAGCTGGTCGATGAGGGAGGCTTTATCTTCTTTTCTCATGATTCCGATTTGAAAAGTAAAACAATCAACTATGCGTCACCGACCTTGAAGTCGACGTGAACGCCCGGGCTCATGGTGCTGGAGAGATAAACGCTCTTGACGTAAGTACCTTTGGCGGTAGAGGGTTTGAGACGGACGATGACGTTGAGGAACTCCTTAACGTTGTCGACGATCTTCTCAGCGTCGAAGGAAACTTTGCCGATTGATGCGTGAACGATACCTGTCTTGTCGACTTTGAAGTCGATCTTACCTGCCTTGACCTCTTTAACAGCCTTGGCGACATCCATAGTTACGGTGCCGCTCTTAGGGTTAGGCATGAGGCCGCGGGGGCCGAGGACGCGACCGAGTGCGCCGACTTTAGCCATGATGGAGGGCATGGTTATGATGACATCGACGTCAGTCCAACCGCCCTTGATCTTCTCGATGTACTCGTCGAGACCGACAAAGTCCGCACCGGCTTCTTTGGCCTCAGTCTCCTTGTCGGGAGTGCAGAGGACCAGAACACGTACCTGCTTGCCCGAACCGTGAGGGAGCGTACAGACGCCTCTCACCATTTGGTTGGCCTTGCGTGGGTCGACACCGAGTCGAACATCCACGTCGACAGAGGCGTCGAACTTGGTTGTGGTCATCTCCTTGACGAGAGCTGCAGCCTCGTCGATGGAATAGACCTTGCCGTCCTCTATCTTAGACAACGCCAACTTCCTATTCTTAGTTAGTTTCGTCATTGTGCTAGTAGGTATTGAGTTATTTGTTGCCAGGGAACTCACCGGTGACGGTGACACCCATACTTCTGGCGGTGCCAGCAATCATTTTCATGGCAGCCTCAACGGTGAAGCAGTTGAGGTCAGGCATTTTGTCTGTCGCGATAGCCTTGACCTGATCCCAGGTGATGGAGGCTACCTTCTTACGGTTAGGCTCAGCGGAGCCGCTCTTGAGTTTCGCTACCTCCTTGATCTGCACAGCCGCAGGTGGGGTTTTGATTACGAACTCGAACGACTTATCGTTGTAGACCGTTATGACGACAGGCAGGATTTTGCCGGCCTTGTCCTGAGTACGCGCGTTGAACTGCTTGCAGAAATCCATGATGTTCACACCCTTGGAACCCAGAGCTGGGCCGATTGGGGGTGAAGGATTTGCCGCACCACCTTTAACCTGAAGTTTGATAAAGGCTTCTACTTCTTTAGCCATTTTAGCAATTCGATTATTAGAAAGTTATAATAACGGCGATTTGTATAAGGGCTGACCGTCGCCAGCTGGAAGCATTCGATACTAAATCGTCCTTACTATCAGAATTAGGTCTCTTACTCTTTTTCTACCTGGAAGTAGCTGAGTTCGAGAGGGGTCTTTCGACCGAAGATCTTGATCATGACGGAGAGTTTCTTCTTCTCCTCATTGACTTCCTCGATCTCGCCGGAGAAGCCGGAGAAAGATCCGTCTGTGACCTTTACTGTCTCTCCGACAGTGAAAGGTACTTCGTCCTCGGCGGTGTCGTCAGCGACCTCATCCATACGGCCGATCATTCGGCTGACTTCGGCATAGCGCATTTCCTGCGGCCTCTGCTCATAGCGGAGGAGGACTGGCTTATCCTTCTTGTCCTTGCCGTAGACGGGATACTCACAAGTGAGGAAGCCGAGGACGTTTTGGACGCTCAGGAGGACGGCCTGGGTCTCGTTGTTGAGGATGCACTCTACGAAGACGTAGCCGGAGTAGAGGATGTGTTCTTTGAGAACTTTTTTGCCGTTACGCTGCTGATATACTTTTTCAATAGGGACTACGACTTGACCTATGAGATCTTGGAGACCGCGTCGTTGGACTTCGTTCTCGATGTTCTCCTTAGTCTTTTTTTCTTTGCCGCCTATAGCCTTAAGGACGTACCAGTATTTCTGGTCATTAGCCATTGTTGGAGAGTATATTAGAGGATACTGTAAATGCCTTTGAGGAGGTGCTCAAAGATTAGGTCCATTACGAGGATGAGAAGAGCTATGATGACAGAAGCTATCATAACAATTCTGGCGCTGGAGAATAGGTCATTCCAAGTGGGCCAAGTCGTCTTGACGACGAGCTCGTTATAGACGTCTTTGCAGTAGTTAACGACTTTGTTCATTAGTCAAAAATCTTTTGAGCACGGGTGGAGCGACTCGAACGCCCGACACTCGGTTTTGGAGACCGATGCTCTACCAACTGAACTACACCCGTATTAGAAAAAGTGAGGCGGGGCGGAAGTCCCGCCTCACTTTAGATATGAAGAGTAAGATTACTCGACGATGTCAGTGATCTGACCTGCGCCGACGGTGCGACCACCCTCGCGGATAGCGAAGCGGAGACCGACGTTGAGAGCGACAGGGTAGATGAGGTCGACCTCGATGTTGACGTGGTCACCAGGCATGACGATCTCGGTGCCCTCAGGGAGCTTGATCTCGCCGGTGATGTCAAGAGTACGGAGGTAGAACTGAGGACGATACTTGTTCTTGAAAGGAGTGTGGCGACCACCCTCTTCCTTCTTCAAGACGTAGATCTGAGCCTTGAACTTGGTGTGAGGGGTGATGGAGCCTGGCTTGCAGAGGACCATACCACGCTTCATCTCGGACTTGTCGATACCGCGGAGGAGGAGACCTACGTTGTCACCAGCCTCACCCTCATCGAGGGTCTTGCGGAACATCTCGACACCGGTGCAGGTGGTCTTCTTGCCCTCAGAGTCGAGGCCGACGATCTGGAGCTCATCGCCGACATGGACGACACCGGTCTCGATACGACCGGTAGCGACGGTGCCACGACCGGTGATGGTCATAGCGTCCTCGACAGGCATAAGGAAAGGCTTGTCGGTGTCGCGAACTGGGGTAGGAATCCACTCGTCGACAGCGTTCATAAGCTCGAGAACCTTCTCCTCCCACTGTGGCTCACCGTTGAGCGCACCGAGAGCGGAGCCTTTGATAACGGGGCTCTTGTCGCCGTCGAACTCGTAGAAGGAGAGGAGCTCGCGGAGCTCCATCTCGACGAGGTCGAGCATCTCAGCGTCATCGACGAGGTCAACCTTGTTCATGAAGACGACGATACGAGGGACGTTGACCTGGCGGGCGAGAAGGATGTGCTCGCGGGTCTGAGGCATAGGACCGTCGGTAGCGGCGCAGACGAGGATAGCACCGTCCATCTGAGCAGCACCAGTGACCATGTTCTTGACGTAGTCAGCGTGGCCCGGGCAGTCTACGTGAGCGTAGTGGCGGTTAGGGGTCTCGTACTCGACGTGAGCGGTATTGATGGTGATACCACGCTCTTTCTCCTCAGGAGCGCTATCGATGGAGTCGAAAGACTTGACCTGGTTGACAGCAGAAGGGTACTTCTTGGAGAGGACGGTGGTGATGGCGGCAGTCAAGGTGGTCTTGCCGTGGTCGACGTGACCGATGGTGCCGATGTTTACGTGTGGCTTTGTTCTTTGGAAAGTTTCTTTAGCCATAATTCGAATTATTAGACAATTAGGTTTACTTATCTTCTGTAAAGACTTCGAAAGACAGCCAAAGGAAAAGACATAACAATCCACTTGGCATGAAATTCGGCTACAAAGTTAATACTTTTCGGGGGAAAGCGGCAATAGGGTGTTGTTTTTTTTGATTAATTATGTGCGCATGGCTCGAGGAGGATTATTTTTGCGGAATGAAGGCTGTCGCCGCGAGGGAAACGTAGAATGGGGAATGCGCGCCGAGACGAGAGAGAAAGACGGAGCCTCCAGACAAAAGAAACGAACGAAGATGGAACATGAAGATTTGCGGCTGGGCAACCAGTTGTGTTTCAGGCTATACACGGCAAGCAGGCTTATAGTTAAGAGCTATACGCCGTTGTTGTCGGGGCTGGGCATCACGTATCCACAATATCTCGTGCTGATGGTGTTGTGGGAGGAGAGTCCGTTGAGCGTTAACGAGATAGCGCACAGGCTGATGCTTCAGACGAACACGGTGACGCCATTGTTGAAGAGGATGGAGTCGATGGGCATAGTGGAGCGCAGGCGCGGAAGGGGCGACATGCGTCAGGTTATCGTCGGGCTTACGGAGCGGGGCAAGGCGATGGAGGACGAGGCTGGGGACATTCCGTCGACCCAGGTGGCGAGGTTCGTGTGCAACGGCGCGACGGACGAGACGATACCGGGTATTTCGGAGAGGCTGGATAAACTGATTGAGATATTGAAGGGGATGACCGGGGAATAGGTATCGGGGCGCGAGGCGGCGCACAAATATAAGAGAACAAGAGACCTCAAGAGGGCAGCACACGGTGCGTCATCTTGAGGTCGTCCCATTCAAAGACAAAGGAAAATGAAGATTGGTGATACTTTTTATTATATGGTCGGAAGAGGTAGGATTTGGAAGATGCGCGAATGCTGGTGGACGAGAGGCTTGGTGTGGGCGAAGAAAACGACGCCGTCGGACGGGGCGTTGATGGACTGGTCGGTTTCGCCTGTGAAGGGGTCGAGTATCGTGGCGAGAAGATCGTCCTTACGGACGTATTGGCCGACGGAGGCGCGGGAGTAGAGCATTCCGGAGCGAGAAGAGGCGACGGTCAGTAGTTGGTCGGCATGGAAGACGACGGAGCGCGCCCCCGGGTGGAGTGCAATCTTGATGGCGCCGACGGAGCCGAGGAAGCGGAGGATGGCTTGCCAAGACTGTTTGGCCATGTCGTGGGACAGGGTGTCAGTAGAACCAGAGTAGAGGGAGTAGGCGTGCGTGCCGAAGATTTGCCAGTTGTAGTTGAGGACGACGGTGTCGAAGGGGGCCGGTTCGTATCGGCAGACGAATGGCAGCCCGAAAGACTCGGCTGCGGCGATATCCTCGTAGCCCGTCTTCATGATTCGGACGTGTGGAGTGAAATTGCCATTCATATAATAGGAGGCGAGCTGAATTCCCCACTCATAGTCTCGGACCGCCTGAAAGAGTGCAGCGGCTACGCGCTGGGTGGTCTCTCCTTGGTCGTAGCCGGGGAACATGCGGTTGATGTCAGTATTGTCCATTGCCCAGAAGCGTTTCTGGACATTGAGGGAGAAGGGGTTGACAGTGGGGATGACGAGGACACCCAGCTCGGGCGAGATGGCATCTTGCGCCTCGAGCTGAGAGAGATTCTTAATCACTTGTGACGCCACAAAGAGCTGTTGCACCTCGTCGCCTCGCATGGAGCCGACGATGGCGACGGTCTTCTTGTTGCCTCCGAAGTGGAAACCATGGATAACGAAATCGTCGCGGAATGGAGATTTCATCCTCAATATTTCGATGCATTCCATAAAAGTTCTTTTGAGAGTGTGTGTTTGTGATTAGTGGCGCACGCCATTGGATGGAGAGAAGACGCGCGCTATGAGAGAACCTTCGTAGACGACGGGGTAGCCACGTTGAGTGAAAAGGAGACCGTCGACGGGGGATGTCACATCGGCAAGGACATCGCCGGTAAGAGTGGAGACAACTTGGCAGAGCAGGTCTCCCTTGCGCACCCAAGAAGAGTGCGGCGCGGCATTTACTACCACTCCCGACGCGGGAGAATTGATCATGGAGACATCGCCATCTGTAGAGACGAGCGGCTGGTGGATGTCGACGGGGGCGTCGCCTTGCCAAACGCCCATTTTAGAGAGCAGGTTGAAAAGTCCATCCACGAGGCGATCGCCATATTGCTGCGTGATCCTCATGCCGATGCCCATCTCAACGACGAGAGTGGGCGTGCCGATGGAGTTGAGAGAGTGGGCGATGGTGGACTGGAGAACCGTGGCGGCCTCGTGAATCCATATGAAATCGAGATTAAGGAGACGAGCGTAGGGGATGAGGCGTTGTGCCGTCATGCGGCTTATGCGCGCCTGTGGCATCTCGTAGAGGAAGACATTGGAGGAGTGAATGTCGACGACCATATCGGCACCGGCGAGATCTTGGACGACCTGATGGGCGACATGCTCGACCATGTGGCCATCGTCAGAGCCGGGGAAGATGCGGTTCATGTCGAGATCGAAAGTGGGGATGCCTCGGCAGACGGAATCGACGCCAAGAGGGTTTATGGCTGGCCATATCTCGACAGAGCCGAAGACATTGGACGACTGGGCGCGGAGACGGCGCGCCATCTCGAAACAGACATATTGGCCTTCAAGCTCATCGCCATGGATTCCTGTAATGATGCAGACACGCGGACCGTGACCATTGCCGACGACGAGCTTGTTTATCTTGAGTTTTTCGGAGACGGGGAGCTCTTCGGAAACGACAGTTTTGACAGAAGCGTTCATTATGATGTTGAGACTCGAAATATTAGGGGGAGTAGGGTTCAGGGGTGGTTGTCGACCTCGGAGGTGGAGACTTGCCAGACATCGACGGAGACGGAGACGGACTGCGTCGCGACACCGCGGAAGACTCCGCGCGAAATTGAGCAGTCGTCGAAATCGCGCCCATGCGCCACCTTTATATATTGCGTCCCGACGAGACGGTGGTTTGTAGGGTCGAAAGGGAGCCAACGCGTACCCGTAAAGACCTCGACCCACGCGTGGGACGCGCCCTCGCCCTCCATGAAACCGCACACATAACGGGCGGGCAGCCCAGCGAGGCGGCACATGGCGACGGCGATATGGGCGAAATCCTGACATACGCCGCAACCGATGTCAAGAGCCTGCGCCGCCGTCGTATCGACAGACGTGGCGCCAGGCTGGTAGGACATCCGCCCCGCAAGACAATCCATGAGGCTATTCACCCATTGGAGCGGGTCTTCGGTTGGCGCCCCGAGAGACGAAGCCAGGCGCGCAAGCTCCTCGGACGGTGTCGTGAGTGGCGACGGGTGCGCATAGAAAGGTTCGGGGACATCGGCTTGCGCCTCATCCGTCGTCTCGACGACGCCAGACGCCTCATAGGCGAAGAGATCGTGCCGGCGGCCGAGATAACCTGAGGAGACGGCATTGCCGAAGGCATCGACGGAAGCAGAGACGGGACATGCGGGGAGAACCGTCAGGCGTTGCCAGATGGTGCGTTGCCCGAGCCCCTGCATTGGAAGGCAGCGGAGCGCGAAAGCGTGGTCGGTCACCTTGGCGGAGAAAGAGATGAGCGTTGTGTATGAATAGCGGAGGAACACGACAGGCTCGGAAGATGGAGGTGGTTATGCCGCGAAGAGCGCATTGAGGCGCGCGAGGGTCTCGGACGAGGCGGGGTCGCCGACTTTGGAACGGATGAACGCGAGAGTATCGGGGTCGCAGAGCGCGAGTTCGGACTCATCAATAGACTCGAGACGCGAGAGAACATCGGCGATACGGTCGGGATCGTAGCCGAAACGGATCATGATGTCGAGTCTCTCGACATATCGGCCGATTGCGAGGAGATTGCGGACTGGACGGGAACGCACATTCTCGTCGACGGCACCCCAGAAAGACATGAGATAATCTGAAATGGGCTGGAGGGCGAAAACGCCGCACTTGTTGACTTTAGCCTTTGCGAGGATGTTGACAGCCAGCTCGATATAGGCGAGCGTCTCGGTCTTTATGTCATTGCGCTCGAGCATGGCATTGTTCTTTGCGGCGGCGAGGATGCTCGCGATGGAGCAGACGTTGGCGTCGGAATAGAGATAGTCGTGGACGAAAGAGCCGTCGGCCAACGCAGTCGTGGGGACTCCCATGAGAGAGGCGAACATCTCGAGCGGCTTCTCGGAGTCGGCATCGATGTTGACGTTGCAGTACTTGCGGAGGAGGTGGAGCGAGAGGACGGCCCTCTCGGCGTAGCGGCCGAGCCAGTAGAGGCGGTCGGCTTTGGCTGGGGAGATTGCGAGATTGAGGTTTTTCATGATTTTACAGGTTTAGGTCAGGTTGGTGAGGTATATTTTTGATGTTGCGGGACGTTATTTTGCGAGCACCCAAGTGTCTTTGAACCCGCCGCCTTGGGAAGAGTTGACGACAAAAGATGTCGGGTCGCGCGTGAAGCGCGTTAGGCCGCTTGGCCAGACGGTGGTCTGCTTGCCAGAGAGGACGAAGGCACGGAAATCGCTCTTGCGCTTTACCGTGGTGTCGCCATCCATGATGTCGAGGTCGATGAAATTGATGACCTCTTGTGCGATCCATCGGCGTGGTTCCTTGAGAATCATGGCGCGCACCTCGGACAGCCTCTCGGGCGACATATCACGTCCGAACATGACGCCGTAGCCGCCGGCCTCGGCGACATCCTTTATGACGAGCGTGGCGAGATGGTCGACGACATACTTGCAGTCGTCGGGGAACATGGGGAGGTAGGTGGGTGCGTTGCGGAGGAGAGGCTCCTCGCCGAGATAGTACTTGACCATCTTTGGGACGAAATAGTAGATGCCCTTATCGTCTGCCACGCCATTTCCGAAAGCGTTGACGATGGACACGTTGCCCTTGCGGTAAGCGGAGAAGACGTTGGGGATGCCGAGGAGGCTGGAGCGTTCGAAAGTCATGGGATCCATGTACTCGTCGGAGATTCTGCGATAGATGACCCCTACCCTCTCCTTCTTGTTGAAGAGTCCTTTATAGTAGACTACATCATCCTCGACGAAGAGATCGTCGGGGAAAGCGAGGACGACTCCAGCCTTCTCGGCGAGGTAGGAGTGCTCGAAGAAAGCTGAATTGTATCGGCCGGGTGTGAGTACGACCTCGAGACCTCCGCAGACATTGACATCGTCCATGACCTGGCGAAGGAGAGTCGGGTACTGTCGGTTGTCGAGGACTGAGGTGTCGGCAAAAGTCTCCGGGGAGACCTTACGGGTGAGGTCACGCGCGATGAGCGGATAGGAGGCACCGGACGGGACGCGGAGATTATCCTCGAGGACGAACCAAGTGCCGTCATCGGCTTGTACAAGGTCGATGCCGGAAATGTGGCTGAAGACATTAGCGGGCGGGACGATGCCCTCGCACTGTGGGAGATAGCCTTTTGAGGAGAAGACGAAATCTGCCGGGACGATACCGTCGCGGATTATGGCTCGCTCAGTATAGATATCCTTGAGGAAAGCGTTGAGCGCATCGACGCGCTGCGCGAGACCCTTAGAGAGGACAGCCCAGTCGGCAGCCGTAATGACACGGGGGATGGCGTCGAATGGGAAAATTTGCTCTTTGAAAGTGCCATTTTTATAGATGCCGAAACGGACGCCGCACCGTTCCATCCATTTATTGACGGCGTCTCGTTGAAGAAGGAGTCTGGCGTATATGGAATCATCTGTCATATTGAAACTGCTTTAAGGGTCTCTGCTTTCATTTACAAAGCCAAGATAGGCAATTAGAGTGTAATTTAAAAGTAAAATGGCGTTAATTATTACAATTACCCTAATTTTAATGGGGTATATATAGAAAATTGATACAATTTCACGCAACAGACCCCAATTAAGCAGGGGCAAAATCGACCACACGACGTGATTTTCCAGAAACGACCCCATAGTAGCAAATTGAAAGCTGCGAGGGGCGGATAAAAAGAAACGCCCCGAAGTCCGTATGATGGACTTCGGGGCGCATGGTTTATTGCAGAGCCGCCTGGTGGCGACAAAAGGATTGTTACTTTTCCTTGTGCTTGAGGAGCTGCTTGCGGAGAGCCTCGCAGGCGAGGTCGACACCTTCCTCGAAGGTCTTGCACTGTTTCTCAGCGACGAGGGTGTTATTGGGGACAGCAAGGGTTATTTTGGTGACCTTGTTCTCAGTATTTTCTGCCTTGTCGAGGCTGAAAACGACCTCGGCGGAGATGATACCATCGTAGAAGTGGTCGAGCTTGCCGATTTTCTGGTCGGCGAAGTCCTTGAGCTGTTGAGATGCGTCGAAATGGACGGACTGGACTGTCAGTTTCATAGTTCGTTCCTCCTTTTAGTTGTCGGCCCTTGGGTGGGCCAGTTTGTAGATTTTGTTTAACTGTTCGAAGTCGCTGTGTGCGTAGACTTGCGTTGCAGCGAGGCTGGAGTGTCCGAGCAGCTCCTTGATGGCCATGAGGTCTGCGCCGTGGTTGAGCAGCGCGGTGGCGAAAGAGTGGCGCAGGACGTGCGGGCCGATCTTGGCGTTGAGAGCGATGGCGTAGATGTACTTGTTGACGACCTTGTAGACGAGGGTTTGGTAGATGTGTCCTCCCTTGGAAGTCAAGAAGAGCATGTCGGCTGGTGTCGCTTCACCGAACTCGTTTTCTCTGACATGAAGATATGAAATTAAAATGGATTTAAGAGCGGGGGTGATAGGAATTATTCGTTGTTTGTTTCTTTTTCCGAGTACTGTCACCTGTTCAGTTGGCATATCGACGCTTGCAATGGTGAGGGAGCACAGCTCGGAGACGCGTACACCAGTCAGGTAGAGGAACTGGAGGATAGTCCTGTCACGCTGGCCGTCGTAGTCGTCGGGGAAGTTGTGGGCTTGGAGGAGTCGTTGCATATCCCCCTCGTGGACGAAGACCGGGAGTCGTTTGGGAGTCTTGATGCTGTCGATGGCCTTAGTGGGGTTGACGGCGATGCGCCCGACGGAGCAGAAGTAGCGGTAGAAACTTCGGAGGGTTGCTATCTTGCGGTTGACGGAGCGCGGGGAGTCGCCAGCGTCGAGGAGGGAGACTAGCCAGAGGCGGATGAACTTGGGCGAGGCGTCGAGGAGAGGGCCGAAGTTGGATGCGTCGAGGAATTGCGAGAACATGCGGAGGTCGACGCGGTAGGCGCGTATGGTTTGTGGCGAGCAGCGTCGTTGGTAGAGCAGGTGGTCGAGGAACTCTTGGGAGACGGGGTCGGCGGGCTGGTTGTCGTTCTCGTCCATGGTGGGGGTTGTTTTTTTTTGGGGGGGCGGGAATGGGGAAAAGAAAGAGCGCCTTGGCTTGACGGCCATGGCGCTCTCTGTGGGTTATAGTGTTATCTCACCTCCTTTAGTTGGTCATTTAAGTATTGACTTACGGCGCAAGCGATGCGTCGTACGGGTGAGGACGGGTGTCTTTAGTTCTCCTCCTCGCGACGCAGCTTCTGCACGTAGATAGCCTTAGCCATCTTGTCGCGGCGGATGATGGACTCCTTGGTGTAGGCCTGACGGGAACGGAGCTCGCGCATGATGCCGGTCTTCTCAAACTTCCTCTTGAACTTCTTGAGGGCCCTTTCGATGTTCTCGCCCTCCTTGATAGGAACTACGATCATTTTTGTTTTGCTTTGATATTTTAGTTGGTTACAAAAACGTCGCAAAGTAACAAAATTATTGTGTGATAAGCAAGTAGGCGGCAAAAAATTAGTTTTTGCGGGGATGCGGTTTATCGAGGGCGACGTATGACCAAAAGAAAGGATTGAGGTCGATGCCCTCGGCGCAACGTCGGATGTCGTCCTTGTCGAGGCGCGCCTTAGGATTTTGGAGTTTGAGCTGGTTTATGCGTGCGACGAGGAGAGGGGGAAAGTAGGGATGCCTGCGCATGCGGGTATCATTGGAAGAATTGACGTTGACGGGAGATATGGCGGAAGAATCGGCAAAGAGGAAAGGGAACATGAGGTCGAAGGACTCATCGGATATGGGCCACAGCCCTTTAAGCTGTTGGGAGGAGACGAAGCCGCCGAGGTCTCGGCGAAAGTTAATGATAGCTGTTGCAGTCTTCTCGCCAATGCCCGGGACGAGGACGAGCTGTTCGGCGGTGGCTGTATTTAGCTCGACAGGGTCGGGGCGTTGCTGTTGTTCAGACGACGAGAATAGCTGGCGTCGGATGGAGTGGATATGTGAGGCGAGACGCGCGGCGAGCTCGGCGGGAGAGCAATCGACAAGTGAGTCGATGGACATGGAGCCTGAAAGGACGTAGGTGGACTGGAAGCGGGCGAGAGTATCCCACGCCTCGGGGGCGAGGCCTGCCTGGGAGAGTTCGAGGGAGTCGGCAAGGAAGAGAGGGACACGGCGGTGGCGCGGCGAGGGTGCGGACTGGAATTTGCGCCGAGGCTCAAATCCGTCGCGATAGTAGGAAGTACGGGGCTTGCGGTGTCGCTCGTCGTAGGCTATGGAGGGGATTATGGCGTCGATGTCGGACATATCGCGGTAGGCGAAGAGGGACCGGATATCATCGGGGGATCGGAAGACGACGCCTCGGTCGCGGGCATAGAGGATGGCGTTGACATCGTAGGCTGTGAAACCCGCAGCGGAGAGCTGCCAAGGGGAGGCGAAATTGACGTGGAGAGTATCGGGCTTGCGCCAAGCGGACGTAGGGATGTCGGGGGAAGGGAGCGAATCGGACGTCAGGACGGGACTATCACCGTTGAAGAAACGGCCTTTGACTTGGGCGAAGAGGAGGAACAGCAGGGCTATGAGAGCCAGAGCCGTATATCCATCCCACATCTTCTTGTCAAAGAACGCCATGGCGGAGTGGAGAGGTCAGGCCAACCAGCTGTAAAGACCGTTGGCGAAGATTATTAGGATGACTATGGGGATGACGTAGCGGAGCATTATGAAATAGATGCGGAAAAGCGAGAAAGCCTTGCCGTGGGCGGACAGCTCGTCTTGCATCTTGGAGCTTGGGAGAATCCAGCCGGCGAAGATGACTATGAGGAGCGCGCCGAGCGGCATCATGACATTGGCTGTCACATTATCGACAACGCTAAAGAAGAGTGGCGACAACGCGCAAGCGATGCCGAAGAGGAGGGTGAAAGAGGCAGCGATAACGGTTGCCTTGCGTCGTCCCATTGTAAAAGAGGTCTTGATGTATGCGACGACGACCTCGAGGAGGGAGATGGAAGAGGTCAGCGCGGCAACGACGAGAAGGGCGAAGAAAGCCACGGAGAAGAGACGCCCGAGAGGCATCATATTGAAAATGTTGGGGAGAGTGACGAAGACGAGACCAGGGCCTTGACCCGGATTGATGCCGAAAGCGAAGACGCACGGGAAGATGACGGCACCAGCGAGGAATGCCACGAGGAAATCGATGGCTGCGACGCGGACAGCGAGACCCGAGATGCTCTGATTGCGTTGGACATAGGCGCCATAGGTGGTCATGGTACCCATGCCGATGCTGAGGGAGAAGAACGATTGACCGAGAGCGTCGAAAACGGCTTTGGGCGTGAGTTTTGAGAAATCGGGCGAGAGGTAGAACGACAAGCCATCGGCAGCCCCATCGAGGGTTACGGCACGGACGAGCATGACGATGATGAGGACGAAGAGAAGAGGCATGAGAATCTTGCTGTATTTCTCGATGCCTCCCGAGACACCCTTGGCGACGACGAACGAGGTGCCAAGCAGAATGACAATGAGCCAAATTATTCCGCGAACAGAGTCGGAAGAGAGGTCGCTGTAGAATTGAGAAATCTGAAGCTCATTAAGGCCTTCGAGCCATCCGCCGACAGAAGCCACGGTGTAATAGAGCGTCCAACCTGACACTATATTATAATATGACATGATGAGGAAGGCGGTCAGGACTCCGAGAAATCCGATGATTTGCCACTTGCCGCCGGGGCAGAGGGTTTGGAAAACGGACGTCACGGGCTTGCCGGTCATGCGGCCGAGTGAGAACTCCGTCATCAGGACAGGGATGGAGATAGCGATTGTGAAAAAGACATAGAGCAGAATGAAAGCAGCACCACCGTCCTCACCTACGATATAAGGAAAACGCCAAACGTTTCCGAGACCGACAGCGGAGCCTGCGGCAGCTGCCACGGCACCCATTTTGGAACTGAACTTTTCTTCTGCCATTATATCTTTAATTAAAAGCCCTAAAATAGTGATTTTTTGCAAGACGGCAAGGACGGAAAGGAGCTAAACCGTAACGTATTGGGGTATATGGGAAAAGGGCCTTATCTTTGCGGGACAAAAAGCGAAGAAAATGCGAGAGTATAAGAAGAACATAAAATTTAGCGCGAGTGCTGAAGAGGTGTACTCGGCCTTGACGAACCCATTCGCTATAGAGCTGTGGACAGGATACCCAGCTAAGATGAGCACGGAGCCTGGCTCGGAATTTGAACTTTGGGGCGGCGATATATGCGGCAAAAACCTTGAGTTTGAGGAAAATAAGAAGATTTGCCAAGAGTGGTATTTTGGAGAAGAGGGAGAGCCGTCGATCGTAACTATAATATTGACCCCCAAGAGCAACGTGCGTACGGAGGTATACGTCAAGCAGACAAACATTCCTGACGAATACTATGAGAACATAGCAGGCGGGTGGGAAGAGGACTACTTGGAATCTCTCAGGCAGTTTTTGGAGGAGGGGGACGAGGATTAGAATTCCTCTTTGACGGGTCGGACTGCGAACCCGTAGAATTTCTTGTATTGTTTAAGCATTTTGCCGCCCTTATGGAAAAAGAGGGCGGAGGCGTAGTCGTGGTCGACCTCGCTGATTTCTCCCGACCAGTAGTATCCTCGCGTCTGTTGGAAAGCGAGTTCCTCGCCAGACCGTTGTCCCGTGACGGGGAGGAAGATGGCGCTATTGCGCCCCTTGACAATGAACCCTGGCACGCCGTTGCGCACCGCCCATCGCCATTCGCACCTGTCAATAAGCTCCTTTATCTCCGAAGCCGTCGGCATCCGCCAACCAGATCCCCAAAACACATAGGCGGGATCGCGGTCGGAGCCTGAGATATCTTGCGAGATGTAATCCGCAAAGACGAACGATGTTACAGAACCTGTGATATCGCCATAGCCGAAGATGCGGCCTTGGTCTGTTGGTCCCGTCGCACCTACGTTATGGTCGCTCCACAGAACGGAGAGACCGAGGTCGACGGCATTGCCAGGGAGACCGTAGCCGGCCCTCTCGGAGATGAGTAACTCATCGTCGTCGCCCGTCTGAGCTACGCAGGCGAGAGAGGCGAAGAGTGCAGCGATGAGGGTAAAGATATGTGGGATGGCGTTGGTGGTCATGCTTTACGGAAGTAGCAAAAAGGCTGCCAAAGTAGTTATGTGAAGATAAATAAAAAATACGACACAGGAAAACAGGAATGCGCCCGAGAGTTTTAGACTCTCTCGGGCGCATTAGTATGGGTAAGAATATGCTACTTGGTAGTGATCAAGGACGCCTTGCCATCATGGAGCTTGATGGCGACGCCCTTATGGGACTCGGGAGAGACGGGGCGTCCGCCGAGGTCGTAGTAACGGGAAGTGGAGTTGGAGATGACGTTAGGCTTGATGGACGTCGGGATGTAGGACGCGTTGAAGTAGTAACGGAGGTTCTCCGTCTCGCTGTCGCCGATCCATGTGGTGTTGGGGTCGTAGACGAGGGTTGCCTGGTCACGTGGGAAGACGTTCTTGCCTGCCGCGGTCTTGTCGTCGGAGCCGCCGAGATAGATAAAGTGCTTGTCGTCAGATGTGCCGTTAGAGAGGATCTCCACCGAATTGAGGGAAGAGCAGCCATTGAACGCCTCATTTCCTATCGACGTGACACTTGCGGGGAGGGTTATGGAGGTGAGGGAGCTGCAATCATTGAAAGCGCCATTGCTTATCGACGTGAGACCCTCGGTGAGTGAGACTGAGGAGAGGGAGGAGCAGCCAGAGAAAGTATACCAGTCTATCGTCGTGAGGCTCTCGGGAATGGAGACAGAGGTAAGGGTGGTGCAACCATAGAAAGCATAATCGCCCATCGACGTGACACCCTCGGGGATGGTAATGGAGGTAAAGGAGATGCAATTTTCAAAGGCAGCCGAGCCTATCGACGTGAGACCCTCGGGGAGGGTGACAGAGGGGAGGGCGTAACAGCCTTTGAAAGCTTCATAGCCTATCGACGTGACGCCTTCGGGGATATTGACAGAGGAAAGTCTGGCGCAGCCATCGAAGAAATGATCGCCTATCGACGTAAGACCCGACGGGAGGGTTACGGTGGTAAGGTAGTTGCAATAGGAGAATGCACCTTCCCCGACAGAAGTTACGACCTCTGGAATTTCAATTTCATCCAGACTGGTAAAGTCTGAAAACGCCTGATCAGGTATTGAGCTGACTGCATAGTCCTCCGCGAAGACTACATGCTCGGTGATTTCATCGAACTCCTTTATGGCTGTCCAATCGACATTGTCGCCAAAGAGCGTGAGGGTGTTGGTAGTGGTGGTGTAGGACCAGCCGGTGCCACGGAATGAGCAGAAGTAGTTGCGAAGGTTTTGCGTGTTTTCGTCGCCGATCCAAGTCGTTGTGGGATTGTAGACGAGGGTGGCTTGGTATTGTGGGAACACGGAGGTTCCAGTAGCGGTCTTGTCGTCGGAGCCGCCGAGATAGATGACGTGCTTGTCGTCGGACGTGCCGTTGGAGAGGATCTCGACCGTGTTGAGGGAGGTGCAGCCATTGAACGCCTCATTTCCTATGGACGTGACACTGGCGGGAAGTGTTATGGAGGAGAGGGAGCTGCAATCATTGAAAGCGCCATTGCTTATCGACGTGAGACCCTCGGGGAGGGTTATGGAGGCAAGGGAGCTGCAGTTTCGGAAAGCATATTGCTCGATAGAAGTTACTACATTGGGGATGTCAATGTTATCCAGCTTGGAAAACCCAGAAAACGCCTCATTGGGTATGGAGCTGACGGCATAGTCCTCCGCGAAGACTACATGCTCGGTGGTCTCCTTGAATTCTTTTATGGCCTCCCAGTCGACATTGTCGCCAAAGAGCGTGAGGGTGTTTGTAGTGGTGGTGTAGGACCAGCCGGTGCCACGGAATGAGCTGAAGTAGTTGCGGAGGTTTTGCGTGTTTTCGTCACCAATCCATGTCTTTGTGGGATTGTAGACGAGGGTCGCCTTGTATTGTTCGAATACGTAGGTTCCTGTAGCGGTCTTGTCAGAGCCACCGAGATAGATGACGTGCTTGTCGTCGGACGTGCCGTTGGAGAGGATCTCGACCGTGTTGAGGGAGGTGCAGCCATTGAACGCCTCATTTCCTATGGACGTGA
>CAVHUG010000020.1:0-19347 GCA_963639155.1 Pseudobutyrivibrio sp.
TTAACTCTTAATGAAAGCTAAAGGTCAAATGTTAAAACAATTATTTCAAAGTCTTTCAAATGCAATCCAGCATGCAAATAAATTTTGAGAACTGCTCACAACTGCATAAATTACAGCTCGTTAGTTGTGCATATACACTTTTCTTTGTGACATACGTCGTTAAAAGGACAGAACTATGAAGGTGCAGGAATTATTGCGGTCATGGCATGTGGTAATAATCCATGTGCTGGTATGGATTGTGCTGTTCGGACTACCGATGATTTACGGGTCAGAGAGCGAAGGTGCGCTTAGGTTTGCGCGTCGTAACTGCGCAATGCTCATTGGGTTGCTGATAACATTTTACGCAAACCTGCTGTGGGCGATTGACAAGTTGCTATTTAAGAAAAAGTACGTGTGGTTTGTGTTATTCAACTTGGCGTTGTTCGCAGTGGTGAATGTGGAGCGTTCGTGGCTGAATAGCATTTTTGATAGTCTGGAGAATATTCCGAGGGAGACGCATAAACATGACGGAATGCGCCCTCTGTTCATGTTTAACGACTTCATCTTCACTCTGTTAGCTATTGGTGCGTCGCTTGGCATAAGGCATCTCAGCAGTTTGCATAAATTGGAGATTGAGCGCAAGAAGATTGAGAATGAGACGCTTAACTCCGAACTGAAACTATTGAGGTACCAAATACGGCCTCATTTCTTTTTCAATTGTCTGAACAACATCTACTCTCTGATTGGAATATCTCCAGAGTCTGCCCAAAAGGCTGTCCACAGCTTGAGCAGGATGATGAGGTTTATATTGTATGATGGTAGTAATCAGACAGTTGTTCTGTCTCAAGAAGTCGATTTCCTACGAAACTATATATCGCTGATGCGTTTGCGTTTGCGGCAGGACGCTCGGGTGAAGATTGACTTCCCTGAAGAAGATACCGACGTTGAGATTCCGTCGCTGTTGTTCATCCCGTTGATAGAGAATGCGTTTAAGCATGGAGTAGGCTCGCATGGCGAGGCGGATATCCTGTGCAAGATGAAATCGGATAACGGACGGCTGACATTTGTTGTTGAAAATGCAGTGTTTGGAACTTTGAATGAGAAAGATGGTGCGCAATCCGGAATCGGATTAGCCAATTTGGAGAAGCGACTGTCTATCATTTACGGAGACAGCTGTTCGTTTTATGCGAAAAAGAATGATGAAGGGAATAAGTTTGTGGCTTACGTCGAAATCCCCGTTAAAGAAACTCATAAATAATATTTAGGTAGAATGGCTCAAGAGCTTAAGGTACTGATTGTTGACGACGAGCCATTGGCTCAAGAACTGGTTGCAGGGTATGTACGAAAGATCCCTTTTTTAGAGTTGGCGGGATGTTGCTCCACGGCTGCCGAAGCCGATGATGTTTTGCGTTCGACGCACATCGACTTGATGTTTATCGACATTCAGATGCCTGGCGTGTCTGGTTTGACTTTCGCAAAATCTTTGGAGGGAGACGAGCGCCCTAAGATTGTTTTCACGACAGCTTATAGTGAGTATGCTGTTGAGGGGTTTAAGTGCGATGCCATTGACTATCTCCTAAAACCATTTGATTTTGAGGAGTTTACTAAGGCTGCCAACAAGGCTAAGAAACAAATTGAGCTTGAGAGGTCCGCTGAGGCAGAAGGTGCGGAATGCGATGCCGTCTCTGGTGACGAGACGTTCTTTTTCGTCAGGAGCGACTATAAGCTCGTTAAAATTGAATATGAGAAGATATGCTACGTTGAGGGTCTTAAAGACTATGTGAAAATTTACATGACCGACAGACCCAAAGCTGTTCTTACTTTGTCGACTATGAAGCAGCTTGAGAGTCGTCTCGAGAGGTTCTCTTTCGTCAGGATCCACAGATCTTACATAGTGAATGTCAAGATGATAAGTGGCGTCGAGAGGGCTGGCATCTATGTCGGGTCTGTCCGGTTGCCCATTGGTGACGGCTATAAAGCTAAAGTGCAGGCAGTCCTCGAAAGATTGACATTATGAAAGAGGAATTTCTGCAATACGTGTGGGGACAACGTCTGTATAAATCGGCATTGCAGACTACCACTAAAGGCGTTGATATTGAGGTTGTTAATCCGGGTCGGCTTAATGCTGACTCGGGTCCGGATTTTTTCAACGCTCAAATTAGGGTAGGGGGGATGACATGGGCTGGCAATGTCGAGATCCACTTGACTTCTGACGATTGGTACCGCCATGGGCATGACAGGGACGCGGCTTACGATAATGTGGTTTTGCATGTTGTCGGGCGTTCGACAGGACGTGAGATTTTTACAAGCAAGGGTGAGTTGGTGACAGAGGTCGTGTTGGATTATGACAGGATGTTGTTGTCGAGGTACGAGGAGCTTATGGAGCGTGGGGGCGTTGGCTTCGTTCGTTGCGCCGATGTCGTTGGCGATGTGCCGGAGGTCGAGAAACGTGCATGGTTAGACGCTTTGCTGGTTGAAAGGCTTGCGGCCAAGAGCGGTAGGGCGTTGGAATTGTTTGAGTTGTATGGTGGAGACGTAGATCAAGTGTTTTTCTGCTTGTTAGCAAGGGCTTTAGGTGGTAAGGTGAATGGTGAGCCAATGGAGGCGTTGGCACGACGTACGCCACTCAAAGTATTGTTGAAGCACTCGAGTGAGTTACAGACGGAGGCTGTCTTGTTGGGGCAGGCTGGTTTGTTGTCAAACGCAAAAGGCGAAGATGAATATGTCGCAAAACTGCGGAGGGAATATGATTTCTTGAGTGTCAAATTCGGGTTGGAGGCGATGGATTGCAGCGTGTGGAAATATGCAAAGTTGCGACCGCAGAATTTCCCAGATGTGAGAATTGTGCAACTGGCGGCTGTTGTCCGGGCTATGAGAGGAAATTTCGGTGGTTATTTGGGAATGGCGTTGGACAAGATCTTGGCTGTAGGCCCGTCGGATTATTGGGACTCGCATTACAGGCTTGGTTTACAATCAGGGTTCTTGAGACGTAAGCTGCTCGGCACTGCCATGCGAAGGCTTGTCGTTGTCAATTGCATTGTGCCGTTTGCCGTTGCGGAGGGTGAAAGGTATGGCGACGAAAAGAAGAAGTCGCTGGCTGTCGAGATTTTGAGGGGAATGGATGTTGAGAAAAATTCAGTGCTGGATGGATGGAAGGGCGTAGGGATAGAGGGCGAAGACGAATGCGACGCTCAGGCGTTAATATTCTTGAAAGGGAAGTATTGTGATGGCGGGGAATGTCTGCGATGTAGGTTTGGGCATTGGGCTGTAGGACGTGGAATGTCGCCTATTGGGTTCCGTCGGTTTGTATAGTGAGAAAAATGATTAATTTTGCGTTTGGTCTCGCAGTTTTTATAACGATCGAGGCTGTCATCTAAGATTTCTTGAGCTGATGGATAAGGTGTACGCCAAGCTGCTAAGCGTGTCGATATTACTCTCGCTCTGTGGGGCAGGAGTGATGTCACCGTGTGGGGAGGTGTCTGCCGTCATTTTGGAAGCTCTCTCGTCTCCGGGAACTTGTGGCGGTCGTAGCCAAGATGTCAATTTTGAAGGCGTCCGTGACGCTGTTTCGTCGCCGTCGCGAGGCTTTACGGCTCTGAATAGGCTAAAGTCTTTTCTCTCGGAAATTACGGGGAGACTTGCTTCTTGGAAACCGAATGTAGGAGGAGATGGTAATGGCCATATGCCTCATTTCGTTGATAATGAGGCAATTTGTGATGTCAGTGATGACGCTTTACGCTTTTTCGAGCGGTCATCAACGCACCTTTTTAGGTCGAACACTGTCATCACCCTCCGTTCTCAATGGCAGCCTCTTGCGCTGAAGTGTAGGGCTGGTCCCGCTATGAATGTTTAGGGCCTTTTGTATGGCATAGTATGCCACAATCCCGCGTCTCTTTTTCTTTACCAAAGACGTCGCCCTCCAGGGGTATGACGCATGTTTACGTGGAAAACTAATTAAAAATGTCAATACTAAATTCGCTTCTGACCAAGATTTTCGGAAGCAAATCAGAGAAGGATATGAAGGAGATTGCTCCTATCATTTCCCAAATCAAAGCAGTTTACCCTACGCTCGAGGCGTTGAGCAACGATGAGTTGCGCGCAAGGAGCCAAGCTCTTAGAGATAAGATCCAAGCGGCAATAAAAGACGATTTGGACAAGATCGCCTCCCTCAGGGCAGAGGCCGAGGCTCTTGACTGCCCCATTGATACCAAGGAGTCCAACTACAAGAAGGTTGACGACTTGGAAAAAGAGGTCGACAAGATTGTCGAGGAGCAGCTCAACGAGGTTTTGCCCGAGGCATTCGCTATAATGAAGGACACCGCGCGCCGTTTCGCCCAAAACGAGACCGTCGAGGTTACAGCGTCGGATTTTGACCGAGAGCTCGCCCTCCATGCCGATTTCGTCAGCATCGACGGAGACAAGGCAATCTACAAGAACACATGGATGGCCGGCGGCTCCCCAATCAAGTGGGAGATGGTCCACTACGATGTTCAGCTCATTGGTGGCGTAGTTCTTCACCAAGGCAAGATCGCCGAGATGGCAACAGGCGAAGGTAAGACCCTTGTAGCAACCCTGCCTGTATTCCTCAACGCCCTCCCCGGTCGCGGTGTCCACGTAGTCACCGTCAACGACTACCTTGCACGTCGTGACTCCGAGTGGATGGGCCCCCTCTACGAATTCCATGGTCTTCGCGTCGATTGTATCGATAAGCACCGTCCCAATACTCCTGAGCGCAGGAAGGCTTACGCAGCCGACATCACCTTCGGTACGAACAACGAATTCGGCTTCGACTACCTGCGCGACAATGGTGCGACAAGGCCCGAGGAGCTCGTGCAGCGCAAACATAACTACGCTATCGTCGATGAGGTCGACTCTGTCCTTATCGACGACGCTCGTACGCCTCTCATCATATCTGGTCCCGTACAAAAGAGCCAAGATCAGCAGTTCGACGAGCTGAAGCCAAGGGTCGAGAAGCTTGTCGAGGCGCAGCGCACATTCGTTACTAAGTTGCTCGCCGAGGCTAAGACAAAGATGAAGAGCGAGGACCCCAAGGAGCGGGAGGACGGCGTTCTTTCCCTCTTCCGCGCATACAAAGGTCTCCCAAAGAATAGGCCTCTCATCAAGTTCCTCAGCGAGGATGGCATCAAGGCTCAGATGAGGAAGACAGAGAACTTCTATATGCAGGAGAACAACAAGAACATGCATATAGCAACCGACCCTCTGTTCTTCGTCATCGACGAGAAGAATAACACTATCGAGTTGACTGACAAGGGTATAGACGTTCTTACTTCGGCCTCCGATGACCCTCAGTTCTTCGTCTTGCCCGATGTCGGCACAGAAGAAGCCAATATCGAGACCTCCAACTTGTCCGACGAGGAGAAGTTGACGAAGAAGAACGAGTTGATGCAGAATTTTGCCATAAAGAGCGAACGCATCCACACCATCACTCAGCTCCTGAAAGCCTACACCCTCTTCGAGAGGGACAAGGAGTATGTCGTTATGGACAACAAGGTGCTCATCGTCGACGAGCAGACGGGTCGTATCATGGATGGCCGTCGTTACTCTGATGGTCTCCACCAGGCTCTTGAGGCCAAGGAGAACGTCAAGATAGAGGCTCCTACGCAAACCTACGCCACCATTACACTCCAGAACTACTTCCGCATGTACCATAAGCTCTCTGGCATGACTGGTACTGCCGAGACCGAGGCTGGCGAGTTCTGGAATATCTACAAGCTCGATGTCGTCGTCATACCAACTAACCGCCCAATTGCGCGTGTTGACCATGACGACATAATCTACAAGACCACCAAAGAAAAGTACGCAGCCGTCATTGAGGAGATCGTGCGTCTGACCGAAGCTGGCAGACCAGTGCTCGTCGGCACGACATCTGTCGACATCTCCGAGCTCCTCAGCCGCATGTTGAAGCTGCGCGGCATCAAGCATAATGTCCTGAATGCCAAGTTGCACCAGAAAGAGGCTGAGATTGTCGCCTTGGCAGGTCAGAAGGGTGCTGTCACTATCGCTACCAACATGGCAGGTCGTGGTACCGATATCAAGCTCACCGACGAGGTCAAGGCAGCAGGCGGTTTGGCAATCATCGGCACAGAGAGGCATGAGAGCCGTCGTGTCGACCGTCAGTTGAGAGGTCGTGCCGGCCGTCAAGGAGATCCGGGCTCTTCGCAGTTCTTCGTCTCTCTTGAAGACAATCTGATGCGTCTCTTCGGTAGCGACCGCATGATCAAGATTGTCGATCGTGCCGGTATCAAGGAAAATGAGCCTATTCAGCACCCGTGGATGACCAAAGCTATCGAGCGTGCGCAACGTAAGGTGGAAGAGAATAACTTCGGCATCCGTAAGCGACTCCTTGAGTACGACGATGTCATGAACTCACAACGCGAGGTCATCTACACGAAGCGTCGCCACGCCCTCTACGGCGAGCGCATGGACATCGAGATTGTCAACATGATGCAGGATTCGGCATATTCGCTCGTCTCCGATGCCAAGCAGACTCCCGAGGTCGACTTCGAGGCTCTCCGACTTGACATCCTGAAAAATTTCGCCATTGCGGCTCCGTTTACCGAGGAGGAATTTGCCAAGGGCAAGGTCGACGATTTGTCCATGAAGCTCTACACTTCTGCCTACGAGTCATTCACCAAGCATTGCGAGTCCATCATTGCGCAGGCTCTGCCCGTCATTACCGACGTTTATGAGAAGAATGGCGAGAGGTTCAAGAATATCGTCATTCCTATCACCGACGGTAAGAGAATCTTCCAGATTCCCACCAACTTGCAGAACGCATACGATACCAAGGGCAAAGATCTCATCAAGTCGTTCGAGAAGGTCATCATGCTCATCACCATTGACGACGCATGGCGCGAGCATCTTCGCCAAATTGACGAGTTGCGGAAGTCCGTACAGAATGCCTCCTACGAGCAGAAAGACCCGCTCCTTATCTACAAGTTTGAGTCGTTCAACTTGTTCAAGAGCATGATTGAGACCATCAACTCATCTATTGTTCGCGCTCTCTCACGCATCTCCATCCCCATACAGCAACGCTCCCCCGAAGAGGAGGCTGCAATTCAGGCGCAGCGTCAGCGCGAGATGATGGCCCTTGAGGCCAAGCGCAGGTTGGAAATGGAGCGTCTCCGCATCCAGCATGAGAACGATGTCGTCACAGGTCCTCAACGAATGCCCGACGCTCCTCAGCGTCCACAGCATACCCAGCCTATCGTGGCAGAAAAGAAGGTCGGACGAAACGATCCTTGTCCATGTGGTAGCGGCAAGAAATACAAGAATTGCTGCGGTAAAGGACTGCCCGACTAAACGACTTAGGTATGCTGACGTCATTGTGCTTCATAGATTGGAACGTTGACCCAGTAATGCTCCATCTCGGCTCGTTCGAGTTGCGCTACTACAGCCTGTTTTTTGCAATAGCTTTCTGGTTGGGTTACGTGATAACAGCCAAGATGTTTGAGGAGCAGAAACTGCCCGACAATTTGGTCGATAAGGTGTTTATATACATCGTCGTAGCGACTATCATCGGCTCTCGACTCGGGCATTGCATCTTCTACGCTTGGGACTACTATTCTGCGCATCCGTTGGAGATTTTCCAAATTTGGAAAGGAGGCCTCGCAAGTCATGGTGGCACGCTTGGCATCATCATCGCGCTTCTCTATTTCTGCAAGAAATACAAGAAGAACTTCCTCTGGCTCGTAGACTGCGTTTGCGTTCCTATCGCCCTGGCTGCCTTCTTTATAAGAATGGGTAACTTGATGAATTCCGAGATCGTCGGAATGCCTACTGATGTGCCTTGGGCTTTCCGGTTCCTGAGGCTACGTCCAGAAGAGGCCATGATCCCCCGCCATCCGACGCAGATTTATGAAGCGTTGTTCTACCTCTGCGTCTTCGGCTTGCTGTGGTTCCTCTATTGGCGAAAGCATTTGATTGTCAGGCATGGCGCGCTCTTCGGTGTCTTCATGGTTTGTGTTTTCGGCTTCAGAATCTTGATCGAGGGGCTCAAGGAAAATCAAGAGGCTTTCGAGAACGACATGGTGCTCAATATGGGACAACTGCTCAGCATTCCATATGTCATTATTGGCATCGCAAGCCTTATCTACGCCTTCAAGTCTAAGCCCGACGAGTCAATCTACGCCGGCGGAAAATAAGTCTAAATTCTTATGCGCCACTCGACATCCCACATGTCGAGTGGCGTTTTTTTTAAGTGATAATGAGCAAGTTTCATAAGTTCAGGGAGCGAGTTTATAACATTGTTGAGCCCACTCACGATCCTAAAGGGGACAAGCTGTCGTTCGCCTATGACATCATCATGGTCGTGGCGATCTGCTTTGGCATTCTGCCTCTGATGTTCAAGAAGCAAGACAGTTTCTTGGTGAGCATCGATAAGATCTCACTCGTATGGTTCCTCATCGACTATGTTCTCAGGTGGCTCACGGCCGATATGCGAGGCAGGCTGAGAGGGTGGAAGGCTTTCGTCTTCTATCCGTTTACGCCGAATGCCATAATAGACTTGCTCTCCATCCTCCCTTCGTTCTTGAAAGTACTTAACCCGTCACTTAAGTTGTTCCGCCTGTCGAGGCTCTTGAAGATATTGAGGTTTTTCCGCTTTGTTCGTTATTACGAGCCGTTGCAGATCGTGCTTGCCGTCCTGAAAAAAGAGGGTAGGACGCTCTTGGCGGTTATGGGGCTTGCGTTAAGCTACATTTTCGTGACTGCGCTCATCATGTTCAATGTAGAGTATGAGAATGAGCTTGACGGCGGTAAAGTCATGTTTGGCAATATCTTCGATGCCATCTATTGGTCTGCTTGCACGCTGACGACTGTCGGCTACGGCGACATATATCCCGTCTCCTCTGTTGGCAGGCTGATAAGCATGGTCTCTGCTATCGTCGGCGTGGCAATAATCGCTCTGCCGTCTGGCATCATTACTGCTGGTTACATGGACGAGTTGAAAGCAAGACGTGAAAAGAAGCTCAAGAACGGGGAGGTGAACCATGTGGAAAGTAATGAGAATGGCTGATTTCGTATACAATTCTATTCCATGCAAATTGCGCCTTCGCTATAAAATCAATACTTTTGCGCAGTCGTGACTTGACTTAATTGCATTGGGTCAAGATAAAACATTGTTACCTTATGAATCTCAAGAATATCCCATTAATCAGAAATACAGACAGTGGCAACTTTTTCGTCATGGCTGGGCCTTGCGTTATCGAGGGCGAGGATATGGCCATGCGAATTGCTGAGCACCTCACTAAAGTGTGCGACCGTCTCCAATTGCCGCTAATCTTCAAAGGTTCTTATCGTAAGGCAAACCGCTCACGTATAGACTCCTTCTCTGGTATCGGTGATGAGAAGGCTCTTAAAATTCTTGCTAAGGTAAGGTCCGAGTTTGGTGTTCCTGTAGTCACTGATTTCCATGCTGCTAACGAGGCAGATATGGCTGCCGAGTACGTAGATGTCCTCCAAGTTCCGGCTTTTCTATGCCGTCAAACTGATATTCTCGTCGCAGCAGCCCATACAGGCAAGGTCATCAATATCAAAAAAGGTCAATTCCTCGCCCCAGAGGCCATGTCCTATGCAGTCAAAAAAGTTGTTGATAGCGGAAACTCCAACATTTTTATCACCGACCGTGGTACTATGATGGGCTACTATGATCTTGTCGTAGATTTCCGAGGACTCCCTGTCATGAGGCAGTATGCTCCTGTTGTTCTTGACATTACGCACTCGCTCCAACAGCCGAATCAGGCTTCTGGCGTAACAGGAGGTCGTCCTGCTATGATCGAGACAATTGCTCGTGCTGGCGTCGCAGTCGGCGTAGACGGCCTTTTCTTAGAGACTCACTTTGACCCGTCCATAGCAAAGTCAGATGGCGCCAACATGCTCAAACTCGATCTTTTTGAGCCGCTCATGGAGAGGCTCATCGCAATAAGAAAAGTAGTTAATGGTTTCAAATAGATTTTCTGCTTTAAGGTCAAAGGGGCTTAGTGTTGCAAATGCGGCACTGGCCTCTTTTTATTTTCTGTCAACCGTAGGTTGCTCTTTTCCACCCCAAAGTGGTTGTACTCTTCATCTTATTGGACCAAGACCTTCTGAACCAATCTCTATCCTAAGTTACGATGAAAGTGGACATACGTCGCAAGTTGACAGCATCTTACCTACCGACAGCATTCATGTGATACAATGCTATGAAAATCAGCTTCTTATTCTCTCAATAAATGGCTCCCCCATATATTTCATAGCAGAGAAAGGAGCTGTTACCATTGATTTTCAGAAAGGCACGGTACGTGGCACACCCCTTAACGATGCCAAGCACCAATTCGAGGCGACGTATAATAAACTGCTCAGTTCTGCCTCTGCAAAATATGACTCAGTAGCAACACTTTCGGGGCTTTCCCTTGATGACAAGAAAGCAGAACTTGCTCAGCTTTCAAATCGTGAAGCCAGGCGCATCACCGACTATGTAATGGAGCAGGTCATTGGTAATAAAGATAATGCTTTCGGTCAATTCGCCTTCCTATTCGGCATTGCTAAAAATTCTGTTGTAGGTGCGGAAGATTATGATAAGTTTTTAGCAAAGGCTGGTTCCAACATCTCCGAGTTTTCACCTGTTCATTCTGCAACCACTTTACTCCATAATGCCGTTGAGACCGGTGCAGGTTGCGATATGAAAGATATTTCCGTAGTCAAATCAGATGGCATTCCGTCTCAACTGACAAGCTTAATCGATACAGGAGCTATAAACGTCATACACGTTTTTAATCCATATAATAACTCAACACCCAAAACCCTGCATCTTATTTCCCGAATTAAGGATGAGGTCAATCGTCTTGAACCCTCTGTCAATAATATTTCCCCACATATAAACTTCATAAGTGTGGGTGAGCATGTTGATGAAGATATTGTAAAGAAGATAACGCAGCGTTTCAATCTAGATTGGACAATGGTTGCCGATTCAAATGCCCGTTTAGTCCAGGAGTATGGGATTGCTTCTTTGCCGTATTTCATTATTGTCGATGCGAATAGTAAAATTGAGGAGCGTGGGGTAGGGGAGGATGCTCTTTTTTATTGGGTTTACAGTAAAATTTCAGTAAAATAGCTCTTTGGGGCGTAAACGCACGCCAGCCGTTTTGTAAAATTAACGGCTAAATAGGCTATTATTAGTTTACTAATAAGTAAATCACCATATTATATCTTGATTTAAACAGCAATAAATATCCTTGCCCTAAAATTCAATGGGCATATCACAAGCTTTATGCTGTTTTAACGCCTGCGTCATTTTTACTCATTTTGCTTCTTTTTTTACTTGCTTCAATGCTTTATGTACTGATGCCTAATGTACTTGTTTTTAGACTATTACGATATACTATGTAAAGCTTTCATTTAAACAAATGCGTTTAATAAAAGCTTTTGTAGCAAAAGCTTTTGATGTTTGATTATATTAAGCTGATTGTCAGTATATAAGATTGTTGTATTTTCATTCCATTTCTGCTATAGTTTACAATCTTGCTTTGTCGTAAATATTGCTCCTCTTTTATCGCACAACGGTTTATAACTTGTAAACAAGAATGTTTTCGGGTAAAATATTGTCTTCCGTGTTGCTTTTACTTGGTGAATAATTCGTAAATTTGGACTTGTAAAGTAGTTTTACTATGGAAAACGAGTCTAATGCGCGTGACAGGATTGAGGCCATCATCCACTTGACAGGTCTCAAGCAATATGAATTTGCCAGCAAGATCGGTGTCAGCAATGGTGCCATTTCACACATAACCTCACCAACGGGTCGGAAGGCAGAAATGTCAGAAAATATTGCATATCGTATTGTGCAGAGCTTCCCTGAGTTGAACATCTCTTACGACTGGCTTATGAATGGTTCTGGATCGATGTACAATCCAATGCCTCAGCAGCAGCCGACTTTGTTTGACTCTCCTGCTCCTTCAATTGTTGAAGGTCATGAGGATCCTGTAAAACCCATTTCAGAACCAGTAAAATCACAGCAAACCTTTGTTGTAAATTCTAATGGCACCCAACCTGCTGAGCAGCCGCTGCCCACAGATCCAAGTAAAAATGCTACTGCACGCCGTGCACTTTCTTCAAAACCAGTCGATAATGGAGGAGAAACTCCAGGTGGCATTGACGAACGCCCACCAAGAAGGGAGTTGGAACGTATAGTTATGTTTTACTCGGATGGTACATTTGTTGAATATCGCCCTCAGAAGTAACTGATTTATAGACATTTTTAAAGACATTCCTCTTTTTCACCCCTCATGGTTCAACCCTTGGTTGGCGCATGAGGGGTTGTCGTTTACAAATGATGTTGACGGGTTCGCATCCTTTTCGCATATGCTGGATAATGTGATGACACAAAGCCCACAAACTATTTTTAAATTTGCAGTTAGATTTATTTCTCGCATAGTATGCCAAAGAAGAACCTTTCTAACCTTACAGTGCTATCCAACTGTGTACAAGGTGAGGACTTTTACCTGCTAAGGCTCAAAATCGACGATATTCGTCCTGAAATTAAGCCTGGTCAGTTTGTTGAAATTCGCATTAAAGGTGCCGATGGAGTCATGTTGCGTCGTCCAATCTCGATTCATGACTACAATGAGGACTCTAACATAATAGAGCTCCTTGTGCGTAAAGCTGGTAATGGTACAAAGAGCCTTGCCCGTTGTCAAACCGGCGACAAATTGGATGTCGTTTTCCCTTTAGGTAATGGTTTCGACCTGTCTAAGGCCGGCGAGCGTCCCCTCTTAGTAGGTGGAGGAGTCGGTGTCGCACCGCTTCTCATGCTTGCGAAGGAGCTTAAAAAGGTTGGCTCTAAGCCAACTTTTTTGTTTGGCGCTCGAACGTCAAAGGCTCTGCTCCGTAAGGATGTATACCAGAAAGTTGCGAATGTTGACATAGCGACAGAGGATGGTTCTGAGGGTGTCAAGGGCTTCGTGACTGACCACAACGACCTCTCACCCGAAGGGCTGGAAGCCTTTTCCTCTGTTATGCAGTGCGGTCCGACTCCTATGATGAAGGCTGTGGCTAAGCGTGCGCTGGAGGCTGGCGTTCCTTGTTTCGCAAGTCTTGAGAACATGATGGCATGTGGCTTTGGCGTCTGCTTATGCTGCGTCACGGATACTGTAAATGGCAATATGAGGGTCTGTGCTGATGGACCTGTTTTCAATGTAAACGAGTTGAAATGGTAAATACGCATGTAAACTTAGGCAATGGCCTTGAACTCAAGAATCCCGTGCTCACCGCATCCGGTACTTTCGGATATGGTTTGGAGTACGATGATTTTTTCGATGTCTCTGCCCTCGGCGGTTTCATTGTTAAAGGGACGACTCTTAAGCCCAGAGAGGGTAATCCATATCCTCGCTTGGCGGAGACGCCATCGGGCATGCTAAATGCCGTAGGTCTTCAAAATAAGGGGGTTGACTATTTCTGTGAGCACATTTATCCTCAGCTGAAGAAGTATACGAATAACGTAATCGTCAATGTGTCTGGGGCCTCCATTGATGATTATGTTAAAACGGCGGAACGTATAGCCACGTTGGATCATATACCCGGTATTGAGCTCAATATCTCTTGCCCCAACGTAAAACAAGGTGGCATGGCGTTTGGCTCCGACTGTTCGCAAGCTGCTAAAGTTGTGGGGGCGGTAAGGAATGCCTACCCGAAGCACTTGATGGTTAAATTAACTCCAAACGTCACAGATATTACGTCTATTGCCAAGGCCGTTGAAGATGCGGGAGCAGACTCTGTGTCGCTTATAAATACGATGTTGGGCATGGCAATAGATGCCGAAAAGCGTAGACCCGTCATATCGACTGTAACGGCAGGCTTATCTGGTCCTGCTGTTAAGCCCGTAGCTCTTAGGATGGTATGGCAAGTGAGTAAGGTAGTGAAGATTCCTATTGTTGGATTGGGTGGCATTACTAATGCGTCAGATGCAATTGAGTTTCTTTTAGCAGGAGCGAGTGCGATACAGATAGGAACAGCCAACTTCCTTGACCCGACGACCTCAATTAAGGTTGTAAAAGGCATCGAAGAGTATATGGAAAGGCATGCAATCAGTGATGTAAAAGAGTTGATAGGTGGTTTAATCGTGTAAATTTACATATACGTTCATGGTGGCTAAGTGTCGAATAGTCATACTTTTACTGCTTATTCTTGTTGTAAATTTACACACAAGGGCTAACCTTGTAAATACACAAGACTCGTTACGTATATCTTTACTGACTTGTTCCCCGGGCAATGAGATTTACAATTCTTATGGTCATAGTGCTATCAGAGTTCAGGATCTCCGCAATGGCTTCGACATCGTGTTCAACTATGGCACATTTGATTTTGGAACGCCATTTTTCGTTCCCAAGTTCTTACGTGGCACGCTGGACTATATGTTGTCCGCCTCGAACTTCTCGAGGTTTATTGTCACATACCAGCGAGAACAGCGTGGTGTCGTTGAACGGGAGTTTATATTGTCAACAAGCCAAAAAGAGGAGATGGAGCGTTTTTTGTTCTTTAATCTCCAGCCCGAAAATCGATTTTATAGGTATGATTTCTTTTTCGACAATTGCGCAACAAGGATTAGGGACATCGTCTTCCGCGTCACAAACAAGGATTCGAAGAAAAGTAGAAAGTTGAGCGATACCGAGACTTTTAGGGATTGTCTGCACTGTTATGTCACTCAAAACGAATGGTATGGTGTGGGCATTGACCTTATTCTTGGTGTGCGGACGGATAAATTTATTTCCGCCTACGACAAAGCGATGCTTCCAGACTTTTTGGAAGATCTAATGGTGAATGAAAGTTTGGTGGGGCCTCCACATGTCATCCTTGAACGTGCCAATTCAAAAACGCCCACAAGCTTTCTGGCAACGCCAATTTCTTTATTTGTCGTAACGTCGATAATTATACTTGCCCTGACCATATATGAAGTGAAAAAAAGAATATGGTTAAAGTGGGTTGATTATACGTTGTTTGCGGTAATGTCCATACTTGCCTTGCTATTTTGGTTCTTATGGGTCATCTCTGAAATTAAAATAACCACATACAACGTAAATGTTTTGTGGGCTTCAATCCTCTATATTCCATTGATAATAGGGATGTCGAGAAGGCAAAACAACATGGTAAAAAAATTGGCGACCATAAATATAGTGCTGCTTTTTATTTACTTGGTTGTTACTATCTGTGGAATGCAGTTTGCTCCCTCGATTGCCATAGCTTCCGCTTTCTGCCTGGCTATTAGGAATGTAGCTATAATATATCGTTCAAGATTAATCAAATGAGACTGAACTTATGGCATAAATCATTGTTGGCGGGAGTTGCTATTTTACCATTTGGACTCTGGATGTCACACTCTGACTTATCGTTAAAGAGTGATGTGAAATTCAGCTCCGCCCAATGCTTGCAGCATAAACTTCAGTCTTACAGATTATCAAACACATCAAGCCCAGACTCTCTCGTAAGTGCCTTTCAATCGCAATTGCTGCGATTAATGCGCGCGGAGGGTCTCCGTGGAGGGATCAGCGTCGCGATAAGTAAAGGAGGGCGATTAGTATTTGCTAAGGGATTTGGTTTCGGCAACATAGCCGATAGTATTGAGATGCAGCCATACAATGTGATGCGCGTCGCAAGCGTTTCAAAACTTATCACCGCAGTGGCTGTAATGAGACTTGTCGACAGTGGCAAGTTGTTGCTTGACCAGAAGGTTTTCGGGCCGACGGGCATACTTAATGATAACGTCTACTTGGCAATGAAGGACAAGCGGATGGCCAATGTCTCAGTTCGAAACCTCTTAGACCATTCTGGGGGATGGACAACTCGGTATGGCGATCCTATGTTCATGCCATATATAATTGCAGACGGGATGGGACGTGACCTGCCAGTATCGATGGAGGACATAATCCGTTATATGCAAGGCAAATCTATGCACTTTACACCTGGCGCATACTCCTCATACTCGAATTTCGGTTACGGTATCCTTGGAGAAGTCGTATCGAAGGCAGCTGGCATGCCCTACGAAGATTATGTAAGAAGTGAAGTTTTTGCCCCGTTAGGAATTTTCGATGCCCGTCTTGGATACTCGCACATTGAGGACAAGTTGGAGAACGAAGTTGTTTATTATGAGCCTGATACCGCCTTTAGAACAGGCGATTATGCCGATCGAAATAAATTGTCTCGAAGGGCATACGGAGGCTCTGATATTCATACTCTTGGTTCTGCAGGAGGTTGGGTGATTAGTTCGACTGACCTTGTAAAACTAATGATGAGCATAGATGGCTTTGGCTCAGTGCCTAATCAGCTATCAAACAGCTCAATAGAGCAAATGACAGACCCGAATTCCAGATTCGACCCGTTAGGGTGGCGTAGGGTAATAGGAGAAGCGTGGTTTCGCACAGGGACACTATCAGCAACATCTGCAGCCTTATGCCGTCGCCCTGATGGCATATGTTTTGCCGCCATTTTCAATTCTTCTAATTGTTTAGGGCCTAATCTTGCTGTAGTTCTTACAAATAAGATGAACGAACTTATCAATCGGGTGTCAATATGGCCAGATTATGATCTCCTGGAGGATGACTTTCGGTGGCAAGCGTACAAAAAGATGAACTAAGATGTAAAACATATTGTTATGGAGCAAGTTTCTGAATATCATGACTTGTCGGTGTTAACAGATAAACTTAAAAAGCTTGGGCTAACAATCTCTACTGCCGAGAGTTGTACGGGTGGAAATATTGCACATGCAATAACGCTTCAGGTAGGAAGTTCCGCCTATTACAAAGGTAGTGTCGTAAGCTATTGCAACGACGTCAAAATGAACGTGTTGGGAGTGAAACAAGAATCGATAGAGAAAGAAACGGAAGTTAGTGGCATTGTGGCAATAGAAATGGCGGAGGGAGTAAAGAGATTGATGCAGACTGATATAAGCATTTCAACGACCGGATTAGCAGGGCCAACAGGAGCATTGCCAGGCAAGCCAGTTGGAACCGTCTATATAGCATCCGCAACAGGAAAGAGAACAGAAGTAAAACGTTTTGATTTTATTGGAGACCGAGAAAGCGTTATTAAACAAGCTACCGTAGCAGCAATTGAAATGGCATGTGAAGTCATAAATAGTTTGTGATATAATGGGTTTCCATGTCTCTTTCTTAACATAATACAAATTATCAAACACACAAGGTTTCACCTCCGACCGAATTATTCTATAAGCGTCTTTGACATACACAGCGCACGCCAGCCGTAACCTATGGTATGGAAGAATGTGTCAGACTGCGCAAAGGGAAATCTGAGCTGCGGACTGATATCTCACCAATGCTCATGCCGCCACCTCCTATTTGTCGTCTGTGTCACCATATTTTTCGCTGTCGCTCTTCACGTCTGGCTTAACGCCAGCCTGCTGTTTCTCCCCTCTTGAAGCTCGATGGCGACATCCATGTGCTTCATGTTAATCTTGTCCACCTCGCCCTCGACTTCCGCCCATAAGGTCGAGCCAGTCTGCGGCTGTGGAGAGGCTCATGAGACCCGTCCCGTATAGGCTGGAGACCACGTTGCGCTCCGTCCTCTTGTCCTCGGGAAAGGCTCGGCGAACAGGAACGACACGTCAAAGTCCTCCCAGTCGATGTCGTGGCGGCGGTAGCGTAGGATGGCGAGGATGAGGTTCTCTCCCTGCATGACGAACATGCCACTTTTACGTATTACAAGATGTTGAAATGAGTAGGCTCCCTACCCTATCAATTCTGATTTTTTTGGGTTAACTTTGTTGGTAAATTTTTGATGATGGAGACGAACTCGACGCCTCAGGCGGTCTGGGACGCATGCCTGGACGAGATAAAGAAGCATGTCACGGCGGCTGATTTTGCCAAGTGGTTTGAACCAATTGGAGCAATTTCATTTGACGGCAGTAGGTTAACTGTCGGCGTGCCCTCGGCGTTTTTCGTTGAGACCATTGAAAATAGGTATATTACAGAACTTACAAGTGCATTGAAGATTGCAGTTGGCGAGAAGGCTCGATTGCAGTATTCGGTATCGACAGGTGGATTAAGTTCGCTTTCACAGCATAAGAATCCTGGAACAGAGATGAATGGTGGTTTCGTCGCGAATCCACCGTCGTATGACCCTTTCAAGGTTGTAGCCATGAGGGGATTAGTCGTAGATCCGCAGCTAAATAGTGCGTATACATTTGATTCTTACGTAGTTGGTGAAAGTAACAAGATGGCAGTCTCTGTTGCGGAACAGGTAGCACTGGCTCCAGGAAAAACTTCATTTAACCCGTTGTTCGTATATGGCGGACCAGGCGTGGGAAAAACGCACTTGATTCAAGCTATTGGTGCGAAGGCTAAAAAGGACAATCCTAACATGAATGTGGCGTATTTGTCCGCAGACCGATTCATGCGTCAATATATGGACGCTAACGCAGGCAAGAACGTCAACGGTTTCATGCACTTCTACCAACGCATTGAACTCCTGATACTTGATGACATCCAAGGCCTTGCTGGCAAGGTAGGGACTTGCGATGCTTTTTTCCAAATATTCAACCATTTGTTGCAGAATGGTCGTCAGGTTGTGCTGGCATCAGATAAGAAACCGATGGACTTGACTGGATTGGAAGAGCGTTTGTTGTCTCGATTCAAGTCGGGGCTTATTGTTGAAGTTCGGCAACCTGACAAGTCTACCCGACTCGGCATTGTAAAAGCAAAAGCTGAAGCTGATGGGTTGGATTTGCCTGATGAAGTAGCTCAATATGTGGCAGCAAATGTGAGTGGCAATGCGAGAGAGTTGCAGGGCGCATTGGTGTCTCTATTAGCCTATTCGACAGTAACAAAGACGGAACTCACTCTTGATTTGGCACAGACGATTGTCTCGGAGCATGCATCAAGGCCACGGAAGGAGTTGATAACTAAAGAGAGTGTTGTGGCTGCAGTGTGCGATTTTTTCAAGATTGAGGAAGATAGCATCCAAAAGAATACTAAAAAGAGGGAAATAGTAGTTGCTCGTCAGGTGGCTATGTACTTGTGTAAGAAGTTGACGAACGACAGCCTTGCAACGATAGGAAAGTTTCTTGGAAACAGGAACCACTCAACAGTTGTCTACGCATGCCGTGCCGTGGAAGGTTTGGTGGAGACTGATCCTAAATTTGCAGAGTCGGTACAAACTATAGAGGACTCTTTGAAGTAGTAGTACTGCTTAAAATAAACACATAGCGAGAATACAAATTTGAGCGAAGCGTAGCGAATGGCACTGAACCTGTGTCCGTTACGCTTCGTTTTTATGTGGCAAGGAAGCAACTGAAAGCCACTTTGAAACCCAAAGCGGCAGGAGTTCAGTTACCAGCCCATTACTGCCGTAACGGATGAAAGTTTT
>CAVHUG010000021.1:0-17542 GCA_963639155.1 Pseudobutyrivibrio sp.
GACGTTGCCGGAAATGGTCGCCATACTCTTCCGTTGCCGCTATGTATCTATATGCTGCATTCGATAGAAAGTTAATTGCAACAGAATCGCCTAAATTGAAAGATTTATAAATGTATTTTTCAAATACTCCGCTTATGTTTATTCCTCAAATGGTTGTGTCAAACCGTTGAAAATTTTGAATAAAAAAATTGAAGCACCCAAGGATGTAGTTTCCTTTGGGTGCTTTCTTTTTAGTGTGATGAATGGACTATGCCCCTACCCTACTACTCTTTTATTTTGTTGCCGTAACGGCTTTCGAAGGCTTCTATCGTTTTCCAAAAGCCTGCATACCCTACATTATTCAGAACGTCTTTGACGAATTGACGTTGTTTTTCTGTCACGCCATAGTAGGCTTCGGCAAGGCTACCAACGACAGCTCCTAAAGTGTCGGAATCGCCACCAAATGAGACTGCGCGGCGTACGGCATCCTCAAAAGAGTCAGACTCCTTGAAAAGGAAAAGAGAGATAACCGCTGTGCCTTGACTTGTCTCATCAAAAACACCACGTTGACAAATGAACCAATCGTAGGTGGCGTCCGGATAGAACTCAGTCAAGATATTATCGACTATCTCATTTTTATCTCCATAGCCCTCGGAATGGCGCAATCGCCAAATGGTGGTAGCAATGGCACGCGCTCCACGCATGCCCTCGGGATGGTTATGGGAGACAATGGTGACCTTTTCTGCTATGTCTTGAACCTCATTCTCATTCTTTCCTGCCCAACCAGCTGGAGACACTCGCATCACGGCACCATTGCCATAACTGTTATATGGTTGTGCATTAGGAGTATGAAGCCACCTTCTAAATCCACCGCCATAGCCTGCGAGATTGTCCGGGTATTTGAGGCACCATGAGCGGAATTTTTCGGCGATGTCGCCACCATTAAGGATATAATCTGCGACAGCCAAGGTGCAGACAGAATCATCAGTCGGGTAACTGTCCATAACATTGTAGAGATCAAAGTCGTAGCGATCAATGTTGCAAAACTCAAAGCGTGAGCCTGCGATGTCTCCGAAAATAGCTCCTACCATGTCGTCGAAATGTATTATTCTGTACTCTGCTAATTTGTTATTGTAACCTCACCGGCAATTGAAGTTTTCATGGCTGCTATGACCTCATTGGAAGAGAGACCTTTCCCGAAGAGGAACATCAGTTTGGTAAGGGCAGCCTCGAGAGTCATGTCTCTGCCACTTACGATACCGACATCTGCTAATTGAAGACCCGTGCCGTAACGTTCCTGATGGACGTAGCCGGAATGGCATTGTGAGATGTTGACAATAACTTTGCCACTGGCAGTGGCAGCTGTGAGGGCATCAATAAGTCTCTTATTACGAGGGGCGTTACCTGAGCCAAAAGTGCGGAAAATAATACCTTTCAGATCTGGGGAATTTAGGACATTATCTACAATTTCAGGACGGAGACCTGGGAAAAGAGAGAAAATGATAAGGTTCGTGTCCATGTCGTCATGCGGGGTGAAAGGGATGTCGGGGTGTGGCGTCCCGATGGCGGCATAGTTATATTTTATCTCAGTGCCAGAAGTCGCTAAGGGAGGATAGTTTGGGGAGTTGAAAGCGTCGAAATTGTCAGTATCGATCTTGGTGACGCGGTTTCCTCGGAACAGTTTCTCGTGAAAAACGACGCACACCTCGGGAACGATAGGAGTGCCATCGGGCTTCTTAGCCGCAGCTATTTCTATGGCAGTTATGAGATTTGCCTTTCCGTCAGTACGCAAGGCTCCAATTGGAAGTTGGCTACCAGTAAGGATGACGGGTTTTGTAAGACCTTCAAGCATGAAGCTGAGAGCGGACGACGTAAATGCCATTGTGTCTGTGCCATGAAGAATGACAAACCCGTCATAATCCTCATAGTTTTCCTCAATTAGGTGGACAATCTTGCGCCAATGGAGAGGCTCAATGTCAGAAGAATCGATAGGTTGGGAGAAAGTTATAGAGTCGATTTCAAGGTTGAACTGACGAATCTCGGGGACGTGTGACAGGAGGTGGTCGAAATTGAAACTCTCGAGAGCCCCCGTCTCGTGATTTTGAATCATGCCGATAGTGCCACCCGTATATATGATTAGAATTGAAGTGCGTTTCATCAGTTTCCTGTGGTTAGGTTTCCAATGCAAAGATAGAATATTTGGAGGGGTGAAATGCAAAAGACAGTATAGAAGATTGGTAAAAGGAGGTTGGAGTTAGTGAGGGTATGAACATAGTGTTTTTTACTCAGCAAAGCATTAGAAGTGGGAGTTTTTATGTTACTTTTGACTATATGCTTAAAATGACGGGGTTCATGAAGAAATGGCTTTTCGCTATTGTAAGTTTGGCTGTGTGCGTAATTGTGTCGAGTTGCCAAACATACTACCATAAAACATTGGTTTTCAATGAGAAGTTTGAAAATGGCGATTATGAAGGCGCAAGGAAATACTTGTCATCTCAAAAGAAATTGAAAAAGAAGAACGGGAAGGTGTTGTATGACCTTAACTATGCGACATCGTCTTTTTGGATGGACGACACCGAGAAAAGCATTGCAAGTTTCGACACGGCAGACAAGTATCAAGAAGATTTCACTAAAAACTATGCGTACGAGGCGTTGGCATTAATATCCAACCCGACAGTACGACCATACGAGCTTGAGTACTTCGAGTGTGTCATGTTGCACTACTTTCAGGCTATAAACTATTTGAAAGAAGGTAACATGGAAGACGCTTTGGTGGAATGTCGCAGGATGAATTTGGTACTTGAGCAACAGAGCGACGCATTTAAGAAACATGACGGCAAAAGGTATAGCAGGGATGCTTTTGGACACTTGTTGATGGGAGTACTTTACGAGATGTCGGGGGACAACAACAATGCTTTTGTGGCGTATCGTAATGCGATAGAGATTTATGAGGAGGACTATTCGGGAATGTATGGGACGAACGTGCCTGACGCATTGAAGCGTGGTGTGATAAGGACGGCTTATCGGACCGGTCTTGCCGGAGAAGGACGGAACTATGAGAAGAGGTATGGAATAAACTACGACTCAACATCTTCGCAAGGGAAAGGCAGAGTCGTGGTGTTTCTAATGGACGGAATGTCGCCAATAAAAGAGGAGAAGTCAATAGAATTTGTAAAAGCGGGAGGAACAGGATTAGTAAGTTTTACAAGCAATGACGGGAGTTTACAGATACCTATATTCCTTGACGGATGCACACAATCCGAGGTAAACTCACTTAAATCATTGTCATATACAAGATTAGCATTGCCCCAATATGTAAACAGAGGGTCAAGGTGCGTTGGTACACTTAAAGTAAACGGAAGTATATCAAAAGCAGAAACAGTCGAGGACATAGAGCAGATTGCCCGCCAAAGCTTGAAAGACAGGATATGGCGTGAGGTCGGCAAGATGATACTCAGGGCAGCTGCCAAAGAAGCCATGTATCAAGCCGCATCGAACAAAAACGACTATGTAGGCTTGTTTGTCGGGATTGCCAATGCAGTGACAGAGAAAGCAGACACGAGGTGCTGGATGTCGCTCCCTGCAAAAATCCGTATCGTAGATATGGAGTTGGACCAAGGAAGCTATGAGTTAAATTACACATCATGCGCAACCGAGAGTTCTAAAGTTGAGGTGAAAGAGGGAAAGACATTAGTCCTGTACTTTAGAGGGTTCTAAATCAAGAGTTCTTTTTATAGCTCCACACCGCCCAACTGTTCATAACAAGAGCAAAAGTCGCAAGAGCGAAAACTTGGTGGCGGATGCAAGAGAAATCACCCCCACGAATAAAGACAGTCCTTATCCCGTCTATGAAATAGTGGACAGGATTAACGTAGGTGGTCATATAGGCCCAATCTGGCATACTGCGGACGGGGGTGAAGAGTCCGCTGAGCAGCATTACGCATACGACGGTGAACCACATGACGAAGACAGCTTGTTGCATAGTGTCGTTGTAGTTTGATATCACAAGCCCTAAACCGCTGAAAGTCAACGCCAAGAGCATTGCCAACAAGTACGCAAAGGCCAGGTTGCCCTCAGAAGTGATGCCATAAACGAGCCATGCCAAGAAGAAACTTATCGACATCACCACCATTGCAATTAGCCAGTATGGAATAAGTTTTGCCAAGATAAAAGATGACTTATTAACTGGAGTCACGTTTATTGCCTCGATTGTGCCTTTCTCCTTCTCGGCAACAATGTTAAGCGCAGGCAGAAAACCGCATAAGAGCAAAACCAAAACCGCCATGAGAGCAGGAATCATAAAGAGCTTGTGATCAAGGTTACGGTTATACAAGAAAAGAATCGATATCTTGAATTCAAGAGCCGAGATGCTTGGAGCGACATGGTGCGTGATAATCTGTTTTGCGTACTGACTGCCCATGTTGCCTTTTGTTCCATTTACGGCATTCGTGGCTAATAGAATTTGCGGCTTTTCACCACGTTTCAAATCTCGCTCAAAGTGAGTAGGAATATCAATGATAATGTCGGCGCGAGAGGATTCGATGTCGTCCATTGCCTCCTTATAGGAGCTCTTTTGCCCACCAAAGACAAAGTATTGGCTCGCCTCAATGCGATGGACAAGTTGCTCGGAAAGAGATGACCTATCATTATCGACAACACTTACGACGACATTCTTCACCTCCATGTTCATGACCCACGGCATTACGCACATGACCATTATAGGAAACATGATTATAAGACGCGGGATGAACGAGTTGCGTCGTATCTGGAGAAACTCTTTTTGTATCAAATATTTGAGAACCATTGTCTTATGCAAGTCGTTTGTTGAACTTCTTTAAAGCAGCTGTTAGGAGAAAGATCGCCATGAACCCGAGAACCGCCATCTCAGAAGCTACCTTGTCGAGCCCCACGCCCATGATCATCAACTTGCGAATTGCCTCAATATAGTAGCGTGGCGGCATTATGGCAGAGACCCATTGGAGCACTTGGGGCATCGTCTCAATAGGGAATATCATACCGCAAAGAAGCAAGCACGGGAGGATTAACATCATGGCGGACATCAGGAGTGCAACCAATTGTGTTTTAGCGACAGTACTGATAAGCATGCCAAGTGAAAGTGCGACCATCACATAGATACCAGAGACAATGTAGATGTATAAAACGTTGCAGGCTACAGGGACATCCAAAATGAAGTGCGAGATGAGCAGAATGACAGTAAGTATTCCGAACGCGAGGACGAGATAAGGAATAACTTTTGAGATGATGATGGTAAGCGGGCGCACAGGACTTACCAGCAGAACCTCCATTGTCCCACGCTCTTTTTCTCGCACAATACTTATACTCGTCATCATGGCACAAATAAGCATTTGCAGTATGCCCATGATGCCTGGCACAAAATTGTAGCAGCTCTTCATTTGAGGGTTGTATAGCAGAGAAGAACTGATGTCGAAAGATGTTTGCGCCTCTGGCATAAGGTGCGACGAAATAATTTGGGTGGCGTAATTGGCGTACATTTGGGCCATATTGGGGTCGGTGCCGTCGGTTATTATCTGTATCAAAGGCGTGTTGTCAGACAATTTCGCAGAAGAGAACCTTTGGCAGAAAACAATGGCCATATCAGCTTTCTGCTCACGGATAAGCAACTCTGCCGATTTGGAATTATTGACGACATACGAGACGTTGAAATACTCATTGGCGTTGAGAGCCTCGACCAACTCTTGTGTCTCATTGTCGGAACTTGACGTAACAACGATCGTTCTGACATTCCTGACCTCAGTTGAGAGGGCGAAGCCGAGAAGGAGCATCATCACTATGGGCATGCCAAAGAGAATCAACATCGTCCTCTTGTCGCGAAAGATGTGGCGAGTCTCTTTTACTATGAAAGATATGAACTGAGTCATAATCTGTTTTGTTTTAGGTTAATGTCTGACGCTTTGGCGAGCCAAGAGAGTGAAGACATGGTCCATATCTGGTTGATTGAGCGAACGTTTAAGTTCATCGGGTGTGCCAATGGCATGGATCTTGCCATCGACCATAATGGAGATCCTGTCACAATATTCAGCTTCATCCATATAGTGCGTCGTCACGAAAACAGTGATGCCTCGGTCGACCGCCTCGTATATAAGTTGCCAAAATTGTCGTCTTGTTGCCGGATCTACGCCGCCTGTTGGCTCATCGAGGAAAACGACTTCCGGTTCATGGAAGATGCTGACAGAGAACGCAAGTTTCTGCTTCCACCCGAGAGGCAGACTTGCGACAATGTCGTCGCCATGGCTTGCCAGGTCGAGGTGCAGCAGAAGCTCTTCCGTCTTTCGTTTTATGTCTTTATCGCTCATCCCATAGATTCCACCGAACAGACGTATGTTCTCACGGATTGTAAGATCATCATAGAGAGAGAACTTTTGGCTCATGTAGCCAATATGTTTCTTGATTTGCTCAAATTCTGTACGGATGTCACATCCCGCCACTCTCCCACTGCCTTCGGTTGGCTGATTAAGACCTGTAAGAATGTGCATTGCAGTGGTCTTGCCAGCTCCATTTGCGCCCAGAAAGCCGAAGATTTCACCTCTGCGAACTGTGAAAGAGATGCCATCAACTGCGCGAAACGAGCCGAAGGCCTTGACAAGGTTGCTTACTTCGATGACGTTATCATCCTTGTGGGAGTCGTATCCCCCACCCTTTTCCGTGATGTCTTCCGTGTGCTGTGGCATTGGAGGGCAAAAGACGCTGTGAAACTGGTTAAGGATCTCATCTGGAGTGCCGATGCCCTTGATAGATCCCTCATTAATGAAAGCTATCCTGTCGCAAAGACGCACTTCGTCGAGATATGGAGTAGAAGCGACAATTGTCATGCCTTGCTTTCTTAATTGGCACAGCATTGCCCATAACTCCTTACGGCTCACTGGGTCAACACCTGTAGTCGGTTCATCGAGAAAGAGTACAGATGGCTTATGAACCAAGGTGCATGAGAGCGCGAGTTTTTGCTTCATGCCACCAGAAAGTGCGCCAGCCTTGCGGTCTTTGAAAGGTTCTATCTGGCCGTAAATAGCCTTGATGTCATCATAGGCTGCCTCCAGTGAAGAGCCAAAGAGAGTGGCAAAGAACTCAATATTCTCTTCGACTGTAAGATCCTGATAGAGAGAGAATTTGCCTGGCATGTAGCCGACGTTTCGCCTAATCTCAGTCATGTCAGAAATCACGTCGTTGCCGATGATTTTTGCGCTACCGGCATCAGGGAGGAGCAAAGTTGCCATAATTCGATAGAGGGACGTTTTTCCAGCCCCATCAGGACCTATGATGCCAAAAATCTCGCCTTGCTCGACATTGAAAGAGACATTTTCTAACGCCTTAACATGACCATAGCATTTAGAGACGCCACATACCTCAATAGCACTCATCGACATCAAAATTTAACCTCTCCGTACATACCTATTTTCACATAGCCATCGTTTTTGACGGCAATCTTTACGGCATAGACGATGTCAGCCCTCTCATCATCGGTCAGAATGGTCTTAGGGGTAAACTCCGATTTTGCAGAAATCCAGATAATCTTGCCATCGTATTCCTTACGGTCGCCTGCGCCAAAATCTGCGTAAACCTTAACATCTTGACCGAGCTTAATATTACTTAATTGGGCAGACGTGACATAGGCGCGCAAAAACATATTGTCGAGCTCTGCCACTTTGAAAAGAGGCTTTCCGACGACAGCAAACTCGCCAGCCTCGGCATACTTACTCAGAACGACGCCAGATATAGGTGATGTGATATGGCATTTGCGGAGCTGGTCGGCTACTTGCAGGCATTGGACATCGGCAGTCTCCATTTGCGCATTAAGACTTTTGGTAGAGTTTTGTAGCGTAGAGAGCTGAGCATATAATTGCTTTTGTAGCACATCAATTTGGCTCTTGGCATCATCGACCTGCTTACGATTTGCCGCGCCTTCTTGCCAAAGCCCATTGAAACGTTGGAACTCTTGCTCTGCTTTAGCAATCTGCTGACGAGTCGCCGCAACTTGTTTTTCGGTATCGGGCCGTTGCGTAGCATAAATGAGTTTTGTAGCACCAATTTGTCGAGCTTGAAGGTAGAGTTGGACTGTGTCTGTAAGCCCGACTTCCTGTCCGGCCTCTACCCTATCACCCTCGCTGATGTTAAGGCATATGAGTTTGCCATTCTGCTCGGAAGAGACTGTTACTTCGGTGGCCTCAAATGTGCCTGTGGCGTCAAAATATTTCTCGCTATTGCTACAAGCGGTTAGGGCAACTGTTGATAATATGATATATATCTGCTTCATTTCCATACGTTTAATAATTGTTGTTTATGTTCTTGAGTCTATAAGATTCTTGTAGAAGTTCAATCTCGTGAAGAGCCATCTGTTGGCGTGCCAGAGCAACGGCATTAATGTTACGTACCAATTCGTTTACGTTCTCGGAGCCAGCCTCGACCTTTCTATTTGTACGCTGCATTATGTTTTCCCTAAGGCGAACGATTTTTGCATCATGTTCCATCTGTTTTTGAAGAGATGCAATTGTGCCATTCACGTTACTTGTTTGCAGGCGAATGTTGAAGAGGAACGTCTCTTGTTGTGAGTCGATAGCAAGTTGTTTTAATCGGATTTGGCGCAAGTCATTTTTTCTCGTGTAAAGAGCTCCAATATTCCAAGAGAATTGGATGCTGCCTAAAAGCATATTGTTGTTGACGAGTGACGTCACGTCAGAATGTACGATACCTGTACCGATGAAGCTTAATGTTGGACGGAGCAAGGAATTGAGTTGCTGAGTCTGGCTATCCAGCATCTTTTGTTGAGCAGAGAAATATAGAAGCTCCGGACGTGCGCAGTGAGAGTCATTTTTTGTTTCTGATGATGCCGGTTTTTCTAAGACTGTTTTATTGTCCAACGCTTTTCCGATAAAGATGCCGAGCATTTCGAGATAGGCAGCTCGTGTTGTAGTGAGATGTTCTTGCTGTTGCATGATTTTAAGTTTCTCTACTTGAATGGCTTCCCAATCGCCATCGTCAGCCAACCCTCCTTTAATCATGCTAACAATAGTCTTCTCAGCTGTTGTGAGATCTGTTAGGACAAGAGAATTAATCAGTGTTTTCTCGTCGGACAAAAGGATTCCGAAGAACAGCTGTTCGACACGTTCATTGATCTCGTAGAGAGAGACTTCGAGTTGTGCAGCATCAGTTTCAGCCCTTGCCTTCTCGGCGGTACGCTTGGCTCGCATCTTGCCTCCATCATAGATGTTTTGCTGGATGGTGACGGCAGCATTTAGCATATAATTCTCCATATCGAATCCCATCATGCCAGCAGGAATATCGCTATCGATAATGTCAGTGAAGGCGGAGACTCCTGCACTAAAACCGACTTGAGGAAGCCACCCTTTGGCAACATTGGCAATGGAGAAATCCTTGCTCTGCTGAATTATGGCGTGTTGACGAATAGCAGGATAGTTGTCGAGGGCTAACTTGCGGCAGTCACTGAGAGTAAGCGAAGCGTTTTGCGCCCATGAGGTCATTGGCAGCAATAGAACGATGAGTAATGCTCTTATTTTCATGTTGTTTGGATGTCATTTCTTCTAATTGCAAACTTACTGCGCGTGGAGGAGAAGAGCATTACCTTCTGTTATCGGAATATGTCCTTTTTGTGCAATTATAACATAGCAAGAGAGCGTAAATAGGAAATATCATTATCTTTATGTACGAATATCAAACATAAAGATAATGAACGAGCCACAAGTATTGACAATAGAAGGAGCCTTCAAACATTTAATGACGCAAGGTCAGGTAGGCAACAATATTTTCTATGAGAAGGGGTATGGTGTAATTGTTGACGCAAAGAACTTTTTCACGCCATTCGTAGCCCGTAATACACCATTCTCTATAGATGATTATAGGATGGGATTGGTGAAACGAGGGAAATTTTGCGTGATGGTGAATTTGAAAGAATTGGAAGTCAGCGCAGGAACGTTGATATTTGTAACGCCAGGGACAATTGGCGAGCCATTATGGTGCAGCGATGATTTGGAAATAGATGGTTTGGGATTTCCTGCTGACCTATTCCGGCTTGCACACTACGACCATTTGCCCGAGTTGTTCAATGGGCAACGACGTGACGGACAACTTGTTTTAGCAAATGAGGAAGTAGAGCTTGTTGACAGCCTGTTCCACACCCTTTTTAGGATTGTAAAGTCAAAGCCGATGAGCATGTCGACAACTCTCGCCATGGTGTCGACAATTACCAACCTCTATCAGCATCTGTTTTCCATACACGCAGGCGATGTGTCAGTGCCTGATTCCTATCCTTCTGTTTTTGATCGCTTTATAGCCCTTGTAAATAAGCACTATAGAGAACAGCATCAGCTTAGTTTCTATGCTGACAAAATGTGTATGAGTGAGCGATACCTTAGCACTTTGGTACGGCAACAGAGCGGAAAAACAGCAAAGGAGTGGATAGACAGAGCCATAATAACAACAGCGAAAGTCATGTTGCGGCACGGCAATCACACATTGGTAGAAATAACAGAAGCTCTAAATTTCACCAATGTGAGCTTCTTCTGCAAGTATTTTAAGCGGCTGGCGGGTATGACACCTGGAGAGTATCGAAACTAATGAATAATACTGCACGGCTCTTTAACCATCATAGAGTTCAAGAAAGGAGACCGCCCCATTTGCGCCTACCCCGTCAAACTGTCTGGCATCCGTCGTTTCGCATGTATCTAACATCTCATAAGCACACAAAAAAGGGTGTCCAAGAAAAGAACACCCTTTTTTGTGTTTCTATTTTGTTACCCGTCTTTTTTAAGCCATATAACTTTTTGATGATCAATTGATTATCAATGCTTCGGGTTTCCGTCCTCAAACATTTCTACTTGCGCATCGGGATATGACGCTAAGATGTTGTTGGCTGCCATGAAAGACTGGACGTCGGACTCGGAAGCAAAAGGGACCACGATGTATTGATATTTACCGTTGTAGCAGTACTCGAGAACCTTCTTGCCAGAGATAGAGACTGGGGCGTCAATAGGATCCTTACTCTTCATGAGGCAGATTGCGGCAACAGTGCCACGCATTACGTTTGTTGCAGAATTTACGTCGGAGAAGTAGATTTGCTTACCTCCGAACTTAAATGCAGAAACACTGAAGTAGCGAGATGGGTTCAATCGTAAATCTACAATTAGGCGATTTAGGTTCTCTGTCACCTCAACCACATTGTCGTACAATTTGTTGTCATTTGCCATGGAGGCGATGTTGCCATTTGCAGACAGGAGGGTTGACGTGGCGGCAATGAGAGTGTCGAGATGTGAGACCGTTCCGCCAAGACCTGCTTTTGCAAGTTCATTGGACATGAGAACAAGATTGGACATTATGGTGTCGATCTTTCCATTTTGGTTGTTAAGAGACGCCATGAAGCCGTCGGCAGATTGGAGGGTTCCATAGACAGAGCCGGTCGCAGATGTCATGGCTGCCATATTACGACTAACTATTTCGAAGTTCTCCATTACGGAAGACATGCGCCGGATTGCGTCATTGAGGTATGCACGATTTCGAGCGTCGAGAATGGTATCGATGTCGCGCATCACGTTGTCGGCACTTCGCATAAGAGCCGTAGCGTCATTTTTTACGGGAATAAGCTCATCGAGTAGACCTCCGTTGATACCTGAGGCGATGGAGTCGCCAGAGCTTGCCATTTCTGTGCTGTTGCCAAGAATCAGTTGAACGCCCTTTCCTCCAAGAAGGTCGGTGGATACAATGACAGCGCGGCTGTCAACTGGCACCTCTATATTTTTCTCCAACGAAATAGTAACCGTAAAGAGCTTAGAGAGATCGTTGGTCTCTTGATTAATCTCAATGTCTTTGACGGAGCCGACCTTGAAACCGCTGTAAATGACTGGGCTTGAATCGGTCAGCCCATCGACCGTGGCATAATAGGCTTTTAAAGTTGCGCCAGACGTAAACAGATTACGTCCTTTAAGGTAGTTCAGGCCGACACAAAGGATGGCAAAAGCCGCTACGGCGAAAACGCCAATTTTTATATTTCTTTTTCGCTCTGCGTTCATAATTGCTGACGTTACTTTTTAGCTCTCTTTTTTGCGGTTCTTACTGAGATCTTCTCTTTGGAATCGTATGCCACGATGAAACAGTCTGGGTATTTGACCTCTAAAGCCTTTTTGATTTTTTGTATTTCTTCGAATGAGTCACTGATTCCCACCATGTACTTGGTGATTCCGTTATCCACTTGGGTGCTAAGCGGACCAAAAGAGAGGGTGTCTATTTTTTGAGGTTTGCTTGCTGCTGCTACTTGAACCCTAAAGTTCACGCCGTCTGGCCATAAATTGACTTTAGTGGTCGTTGTCTTTTGAGCATCGTGACGAATAACAGCCTGACGGCCATCATATTCTGACTTAAACTTTCGTATTGCCGCGAAAATCGCATGCGCCAGCTCCATCGAGCCTTTGTCACTTGCCATATAGGTTTCCTCTTCTTTGTTGCTGATAAAACCAAGCTCGATAAGGACGCTTGGCATCGGCACTTGGCGCAGGACGAGGAAGCCAGCTTGCTTGACGCCGCGGTCGGTACGATTGCACGCCTTAAACCCATCTTGAACAAGGACCGCCATGTCGATACTCTTGTTGATGTAATCTGACTGCATGTTGGCGAACGTGATTATGGACTCAGGTTGAGAAGGGTCAAAACCCTCGTATTTGCTGGTGTAGTCGTCCTCTAAAGTGATTACAGAGTTCTCTTTCTTTGCGACCTCCAGATTTTCTTTTGAGCGATGTTGGCCAAGAAGGAATGTTTCTGAACCAAATACTGTCTTGTTGGTTGAGGAGTTGGCATGAATGGAGATGAAGATGTCAGCAGAATTTTTAATTGCCACTTCTGCCCTCTCATTAAGAGGGACGAACACATCCTTATCTCTCGTATAGACGACCTTCAAGTCTGGGAGGCTGTCATTTAGCATTTTGCCGAGTTTGAGAGCCACGCTAAGGACTACATTTTTCTCGCGAAACTTGCTTCCTATGGCGCCAGGGTCCTTGCCTCCGTGCCCTGGGTCAATGATCAAAGTGGTGAGTTTACGACCTCCAGACATTTGGCTGTCTTGAGCGCTAACACAGATGCAGCAGCCAAGAAGAGCTGCAACGATACCATATATAGTTAACTTGCCTATGCGTAGTTTCATTAAAATTCATTTGAGTTGCTCGTGCGACCATGCGCAGAACGCAATTTCCACTCTACAAAAATACGCAAAAACAGATAATTAGGTTATCAATAAGGTAGTTATAGACAAAGAAAAACCACCAGCCAAAAAGCTGGTGGTTCAGGTGGCATCAAAAGATGCATTAGTTTTAGTAGCGAGACTAAGAATTAGTTCTTAGCGAAGAAATCCTTAACAGACTCGTTTGCTACCATTTGCTCCGCGAAGACGTAAGCGCCAGTTTTGGGCGACTTAACCATCTTGATAACCTTAGCGAAGCCCTTACCTTCGCCCTTCTGGAGGGTAGCGACAGTTTTCTTTGCCATTGTATCAAGTATTATTTAATCTCCCTGTGGAGGGTCATCTTGTGGAGATATGGGTTGTACTTCATGCGCTCCAGACGATCTGGAGTGTTCTTACGGTTCTTGGTGGTGATGTAGCGAGACATACCTGGTACGCCGCTTGCTTTCTGCTCGGTGCACTCCAAGATAACCTGGACGCGATTGCCCTTTGCTTTCTTTGCCATTGTCTTGGATTATTATTATTTGTTCAAGAAACCTTTCTTCTCAGCACGACGGAGAGCAGCCTGAAGACCGATCTTGTCGATGAGGCGGAGACCAGCACTGGTAACCTTCAAGGTTACGAAGCGATCCTCCTCGGGGATGTAGAACTTCTTTTTAGCGACGTTCGGCAGGAAGCGACGCTTGGTCCTCCTCTTCGAATGGGAAACGTTGTTGCCATTCTGATAGTGGATGCCCGTTATCTGACAAACTTTAGACATTTCTGTTTAATTCTTGAGATACATTTCAAAACACGGCGCAAATTAAGCACATTTTTTCCTTACTCGCAAGTGCCATGAAGAAAAATTGAGCAAATATTCATCTGAATGCCGCAGGGATGTGCACAATAACACATTCGCCCCCTTTCATCGTCACCTTAACGATATCGAACCGTGCATCTCCACAATGACCGCTAATCCTGACGTAGGCCTCGGCAGCCTCTTCAAGATAGCGCACCTTATTATAAGAGATAAGGTCATTGGGCGACATCTCTCTAACACGCGTCTTAACCTCCACAAAAACAAGGACATCGCCATCCATCGCTATGATATCGACCTCCTTGCGACCATAATGCCAATTTCTACACACGATGCGGAACCCTTTATCGAGCAAGTATTTAGCAGCCATGTCCTCACCCAATATGCCTAGTTCGTTGTGTGCAGCCATGTTTCTCTTATTTTACGGCACGAACCTCATAAATGCGAGGAGAGAGTTTTCCTTCTTTGGCGACGATACGCACTGTAACACTTGACGTCTCAAAGCTATTGAGATCGAAATCGACAGTTTTGCGACCAGAACCTTCCAAAGTACCGACCTCTTTGTCGCCAATCATTACGACAGCCTCGCGACCGCCATCAGACCATATGTTGATGGACAATTTTGAAGCTCCTCCCACCTTGATATTATATGAGAACCAAGAGTTCGTCTCGCGCCAGTGTGTGCCATCGTCATCGCCCCACGCGAATGAGGATCCCTCTTTGAAGCCATGGTCGCTCTCTGGTTGCTGCTCACCGCTTATGACCAAGTCGATTGTCCTGTCGTCAAGCTCTTTACGGGCTATCTCCTCTTGACGAAGGCGTTTAAGTTGCGCCTCGTATCCCTCTGGGCTAAGTTCTTGGAAATAGACTTGGTAGCGATGCTCGGACAAATTGATGAACGGCACGAGCGACAAATTTGCGTACTTGGCAGGCAATGCACAATCGACCGTCCACATCAGTTTGTCGCCGACTTTATGGATATGGGCTAAAGCATTTTCGGAGGTCACGATGGATGGCACTTCGTCGAGGCGCATCTTAGGACCAGCGGCGATATGACCACCGCGACTGGCGTCTGCATAGAGGCCGACTTGGTTATCTTGCCCGAGGTCGGCAGCCAATACTAAAGGACCATAGGTGAAAGAGAAGTAGTTAGAGCCGTCGGGCAACTGTGTTTGTTCCAAAGACATGGGGAGGTTTACTTTTATGGTGTCTCCCCTACCCCATTTGCGCTCTATGGCCACATAGCCGTCCTCGCTTGTGGCAGAATAGGTCTTGCCCCCAACACTTACGGAGAAGTTTTCCGCCCATGCCGGTTTCCTGACTTTCATTGTGAACCTCTTTGCTTTTGCAGTGTTAACGACAATTGTAGACTTCTCTTCAAACGGGAAGTTTCCTTTCTGTTCAACACTGACGCCTGCCTCGTCCCAATTCAAAACGGAGGGGATGAACATGTTGATATAGAGGGCCTTGTTCTTATCGTGGGCGTAAATCATCTCACCATAACGGCTATGATTTTCCAAGCCAGAACCTACACAGCACCAGAAACTCGTTTGTGGTTGGGAATAGACGCGATAGTGGCCTGGGCGCATGGGAGTAAAATAGACGAAACCGCCTTGAACAGTGTTGATTGTGGACAAGATATGGTTCAACATCGCACGCTCGTAGAAATCGACAAACTCTGACGAGGGGGACTCTAAGAACATCATCTTGGTGAGCTTCAGCATGTTGTATGTATTGCATGTCTCTGGACCTTGCTCACTGACAATCATGGGGGTAAAGTCATTAGCGGGGTTGAAATGTTCCCTCACGCTATTGCCTCCGATCGTCACCGACCTATGGTCTACAACCCTGTGCCAGAAGAAGTCGACCGCCTCGGCCCACTCGGCATCCTTAGCAGCGCACGCTACCGCCTCGACACCTATAATCTTGGGGATTTGTGTATTGGCATGAAGTCCATCGAGTTTATCCTCGCCTTTCAACAGAGGATCCAAAATCATCTTGTGGGTCAGACGGCGTGCTTGTGTCAGGAACATGGTGTCGCCACTGACGGCGTAGGCATCCGCCATTATCTCGTTCAGACCGCCATACTCGCTAATGAGCATCTGCTGCACTTGCTCGTCTGACAGATTTGCGATGTTGCTTGCGAACCAACGGCAGAGGTTGATGAAGACAGGGCGCGCCGGCTCGACTCCTGCTATTGTGTAAGCATCACGGAGTCCACCCATGATTTTATGGATGTTGTAGAGAGGGACCCATCGGTCGTTTAGAGAAAAAGCCCCAGCACGTATTTCTTTCTTGACGAAGACCTCTTGCCAGAGGGCATGACCACCGACGACACCGGAGAGGTAGCCGTCGGTCGCCTGCACCTTAGCAAGGTTCGCAACCATGTAATCGAGTCGCTCCTTGACCCTTGCGTCACCAGTAGCGGCATACATGTAAGAAAGTGCCGACACATAGTGACCGCCGATATGACCGTCAAGACCAGTGTCTTCCCAATTTGGGTAATTGGGAGCCAAAGGTTGCAGCCCAGCCTCCTTATAATAAGGAGCAAGGAGCCTATCCGCATTAAGGCCAAGCAGATAGTCTTTTGCCAGCATTTGAGCGTGGAGCAACGTCTCCGACGTAACTCTCACATCTTGCAGGCTGAACGCCTCTATCTTTTGAACCCCTACATTGGGGGCAGCCCAACTTGTCGTCGCCACGCACGCCAACGCCGACATTGCCGTAGCGATAACTTTAGTCTTCATTCCTTGTGGTATATATATTAGTTGATATTTCATTTTGTCAATTAATGGAGTTGCAGAAAAACGTGCTTGCGACCGACCTCCGAGACCGGAATATGGCACTATGCAAATTTAGCAAAGTCATCCGAACAAATTGACATTATATGATTTACGGTTACATCAGGGTTAGTAGTGATAAACAGACAGTTGAAAACCAGCGATTCGAGATAAACAAGTTTTGCGGTCGCGAGGATTTAGCTGTTGACGGCTGGATAGAAGAGACTATCAGCGGCACTAAGGCCTACAACAAAAGAGAACTTGGCAAGTTGCTACGCAAGGTGCAGAAAGGCGACTTGATCATATGCGCCGAATTGTCACGACTTGGGCGCAATCTTTTTATGATAATGGAGATCTTGAACATCTGTATGACAAAAGAGTGCCGAGTGTGGACGATCAAGGACAATTATCGTCTTGGAGACGACATCCAGAGCAAGGTTCTTGCTTTCGCCTTCGGATTGTCGGCAGAGATTGAGCGTAACCTTATAAGTCAGCGCACGAAGGAGGCTTTGGCGAGGAAGCGCGCTGAGGGAGTCGTCCTTGGTCGTCCTAAGGGGAGCAAGACGGCGCTGGAGAAACGCAAATTGTATGGCAAGGACACTTTGATACGTGAGCTGCTGAATGCAAAAGTGTCAAAGCGCAAGATAGCAAAGATTTGCAAGGTTGACAGGAACACGCTCGACAGATATATAAAACAGACAATGACGGAAGAGAAATGAGCCTTTTTGTCCATCACGCCGCCTCCGTGTGCGACTTCCCAGGCCCCGACAG
>CAVHUG010000022.1:0-16060 GCA_963639155.1 Pseudobutyrivibrio sp.
GAAGCCAATGAGGGCTGTATACAATACACCTCATGAGGCGTTCCCGTTGCTTTGTCTTTGACGAACAGTTGAGAGTTTGCGAAGTTCTAACAAGTCAAAACCGAAGCGTACAGTTACGCCTTATATGTATATATGTCAGCCCAACCTCTGCACATCGAGGCTTCCGGTATGGGTATAGACGATATAATGATAATGCTTTTACACCAGAATATACTTTATTAGATTGACAAAGTATCAACCCAAGTCTTAATTTAACCTTATTAAACATAAACATGTCAAAGAAATCCACTTTTACGTGATTTATTATCTCTAGAAAGTTTGCGTTATCATAAGATTATTCGTACCCTTGTCCCTGCGAGAACCCGCCAAGCCTCTCAATGATGCTCAAATGTGCGGGTCGTTTTTGTTTTTGCACCTCCCTTCCCTCCATCACCCTTCCTGCAAGTCTCACGTCGATAGGCGATTATGCTTTTGATGGCTGCTCCTCTCTCAATACGGTCGAGATCCTCTCCAACGACACGCCCGACAGTAAGCACTTTATCTATCTCGGTGACTCCGATGACAAGACCTCGGCGGACGCCCCGTCTCCCCCGAGACCCACAAGGGCATCGCCGTCAAGCTCCAAGATGGCAAAGCATCCTTGATCACTACCAGGTAGCAATATCATATCTCTCCTCATGACAATGCGCCCGGGAGTTGGAAACTCCCGGGCGCATTCCTTTTCCCGCTATCCTTTACATAAAATCTAAAAAGCATCCCCCATGCGCACATTTAACGTCTTAGACATCTCGTAAGTCACTATTTTTCAGTATCTTTATACAGACGCCTATGAACATATGTTCATGAACGTCACAGCTTCAGACCACAAAAAATTGCACTTGTATATGATTCACACTCAGACGCTCTTTCGTCATATTGTCACGACGCTCCTCGTTTTCGTTGCTGCGGTCACTGCGGCTACAGCCGACGACTCCGGCACCGGCTGGTCATACGACTCAACTACCAACACCCTCACGCTCTTTGGCTACGAGGTCGATTGGGACGCCATAAAAGATTTCTCCTCAACAACCGAGCATGTCGTCTTCGCGGAGGACTATGCCGTCAGCTCAATACCTGATGAGGCGTTTTCAGGCTTTACCAATCTGAAAGACACTGAAATTCCCTCTGTCGTAACTTCTATCGGGAAATTTGCTTTCTACGGTTGTCCCTCCCTTACCTCTGTCACCCTCCCAGATGGTCTCACGTCGATAGGCGAAGCTGCTTTCCGCTATTGTCTCTTCCTTACCTCTGTCACCCTCCCAGATGGTCTCACGTCGATAGGCGATTATGCGTTCTACGAATGCAGATCCCTTGCCTCCGTCTCCCTCCCCGATGGTCTCACCACGTTAGGCGATTATGTTTTCTACGGCTGTACCTCCCTTACCTCGGTCTTCCTCCCCGATGGTCTCACCTTGTTAGGCGAGTGCGCTTTCTTTAGAACCTCCCTTACCTCTGTCACCCTCCCATCTGGTCTCACGTCGATAGACGTTGGTGCTTTCGCCTGTTGCTCCTCCCTTACCTCCATCACCCTTTCCTCTGGCCTCACGTCGATAAGCCGTGGTGCGTTCTATGGCTGCACCTCCCTTGCCTCTGTCACCCTTCCCTCTGGTGTCACGTCGATAGGCTGGGGCGCTTTCTCTGGCTGCAGCACCCTTACCTCCATAACACTTCCCGCAAGTGTCACGTCCATAGGAAATGAGGCGTTCAATGGCTGCTCTTCCCTCAATTCGGTGGAGGTCCTCTCAGACGGAACGTCAGACAATAAGCACTTCATCTATCTCGGCGGCTCCGAAGACAAGACAGCGGCAGGAACCAACGTCTTCCCACGTGACCAGGCAACCCTCATCTACGACCCCAACACCACTTGGATCGGCGACAGCGAGACGGAGAACCTCCGATACTATTTCAATGCGTCCTACATCCCGACGTCCATCAAGCCTAACGTCATCTCCAACTCCACTTCCCGTTTCTACGACCTCGGCGGACGCCCCGTCTCCCCCGAGTCCCATAAGGGCATCGCCGTCAAGCTCCAAGATGGCAAAGCATCCTTGATCACTACCAAGTAGCAATATCCTGTCTCCCCTCATGACAATGCGCCCGAGTGCTTAGACTCTCGGGCGCATCTCCTTTCTCCTCCTTTCCCGTATCTTCTAAGCCCCGCGCCGCTCCGTTTCTCCCCCAAAATCACTATCTTTAAGAAATCAATCCACTCTTCTAATGAAAGGTTACGAAACATACCTCCGCCAGTTTATCGAAGGCGGCAATATGCAGCTCATAATACCTGTCTATCAAAGAAACTACAACTGGTCAACCGCTAACTGTGACAAACTCCTCGCCGACCTCGAATCCCTGTTTTCCTCGAAGAAAGAAGGTCATTTCTTCGGCTCCATAGTTACTACCCCGGCGACCGACAATTATAGCCGTGTCGTCGTCGACGGCCAACAACGCATCACGACCGTCTCGCTCCTCATCCTCGCCGCCATCAAGTCAGTTCACGATGGCACAATGAAGATAGATTGCGACAACCGTATCGATGAGGCACAAACCGTGTTCCTCAATGCTGCTTACGTCCACTCTGACAGGACTATAAAACTTGTGCCAATAGAAAGCGACCGTGAAGCCTACGACAAGATTTTCAACAACGACCCACACCTTGTCGAAGATTCATGCATGACGGTAAACTACAACTATTTCCTCGCACGCCTCCAACACTCCATGCTCTCGTTCGACAATCTCCTCGACGCCATCAGCAAGCTGCAGGTCATCTCCATACAGCTCGACCGCAACGACGATGCGCAGCTCATCTTCGAGAGCATCAACTCAACGGGTCTCGCTCTCTCCGAGGCCGATAAGGTGCGAAATTTCCTCCTCATGAATCTCGATGAGCAAACACAGCAACTCTTTTTCAATAAGTACTGGAGCAAAATCGAACAATTCACCGATAAGGCGCCTACCGAGCTTCTGCTCAACTTCCTCGCCGTCAAGACCTCTGCCAAGGCCACAAAGTCCGCGCTCTACGAAGCCTTCAAAGCCTATTGCAATGACAAGTCACAAGAGTCCGTCCTTGAGGATGTGCTCCGTTACGCTGAGATCTTCTACAATATAAAAAACGCTCACTCCCCATCGAGAGACGTAGCGGTCCGTCTCCGCGACCTCGCCATTCTCGACAGCAATCAGCATATCCCTTTCCTGCTCTCTTTCCTCCGATATGCTGATGAGTGCGGTCTCCCCTCCTCCGATGTCGAGAAGGTTCTCGATGCCGTAATATGCTACTGGGGTCGACGCATCATATGCGACCTCCCAAGCTCCGCCCTCGGCCAGGTTTTCCTGACTCTCCATAAGGAGACTCTCCATGCCATGCGCCTCTCTGCCGTCGGCGATGTCTCCTATCCCGAAGCCCTGAAATACGTGCTCCTAAGCAAGAAAGGCAACAGCTCGTTCCCAACAGACGATGCCGTCGAGCGCAGCCTCGCGACGCGGCAGATCTACACCCTCATCCCGCAAAATAAAAAGTTCATTTTCACGAGCCTCGAATACGGCACCTCCAAGGAGCGATTCTCGGCCAGCATCGTCGATAATTGGGGCATATCCGTCACCGTCGAGCATATAATGCCACAAAAGCTGACTCCCGAGTGGCGAGAAATGCTCGGTGACGATGCCGAGCGCATCCACGAAGACTATCTCCACACTCTCGCCAACCTTACGCTTACTGCCTATAACTCCGAACTCGGAAACCGCTCTTTCTCCGAAAAGCAAAATGGCTTCAACGCCAAGGACGGCTCTTTCGTCGAGGGGTATAAAGACAGCCGCTTCTGCCTTTCAAGCAGCCTCAAAGGACTAAGCCAATGGACTGAGGCTGAACTCCAAGCCCGAGCCAAGGAAATGCGCGCCAGGGTTCTCGCCACTTTCCCTTACCTTACAACCTCTTTCAAGGTCGACCGTGAGGAGGAGTCCATATCTCTCGATGATGTGGGCGACATGACAAGCCGTGAGCTTTATGGCTACACTTTCCTCGGGTCTCACGAAGACACCTCCAATTGGACGCAGCTGCTTGTCAAGGTCTGCGAGCTTGTCTACCGCCAAAATCCTGCCCCTCTGGATCGCCTCTGCATTGAGACTTCCAAGAGGGGGCTCTCCGGTTGGTTCTCCACAAACCCCGAGTTTTTTGAAGGACTGAACAACCATCGTTTCGCTCCCGATCGCTACGTCAACACCAATAAGTCCAACAAGGATAAAATCAAGTTCCTCAAGAATATCCTCTCCATCTGCGATGTCGACTTCACCGAGCTTACCCTCCATCTCAAACCCTGATTTCTTGACTGATACTTATGGACGAACAATCTTCCCACTTGACTCTTGAGCAATTCTGTTCACGGATTCAAGACACCATAGCAGCTGCCGACCTGACCGCATGGATCACGGCAGAGGTGGCGCAGGTCAACGTGAATCGTGGTCATTACTACATATCCCTCGTCCAAAAGTCAGAGTTCTCCGATGCCCCCGTAGCCAATCTACGGTGCCAGATATGGTCTCGCAGTGTGGCGCACGTCCTCTCTCCTTTCCGCCAAGCCACAGGCTCCGACCTCCAGGCCGGCATCAAGATCTTAGCTCTCGTCTCTGCCGAGTTTCACCCCGTCTACGGTCTTAGTGCGCAAATCCTGGCGGTAGATCCTAACTACACTATTGGCGACCTTGAGCGTCGTCGTCAGGAGATCTGGCAGAGGTTGTTGTCCGATGGGGTGACGGATATGAATAAGTCGCTCGATCTCCCTCTCGTCGTCAAGCGCATAGCTGTCATATCAGCTGCAACGGCCGCAGGCTATGGCGACTTCTGTAACCAATTAAGTAATAATACTTTCGGCATAGCTTTCCTCCCCACGCTATTCCCTGCTGCGGTGCAAGGCGATGCCGCCGAGGCTTCCGTCATTTCTGCGCTCAACGTAATAGCCATGCGCGCCGACGAGTTCGACGTGGCAGTTATCATCCGCGGTGGCGGCTCTAAAATGGATCTCGCATGCTTCGACTCATACCAGATGGCCTCCAATGTCGCCCAATTCCCGCTCCCCGTCATAACAGGCATCGGTCATGACCGCGACACGTCCATAGTCGACCTCGTCGCCCATACGCAACTCAAGACGCCTACCGCCGTCGCCGAGTTCCTCATCCAGCATGATGCTGATTTCCTCGCGGAGCTCGATTCTCTTGCAACTCGTGCAGCAAATGCCGCACACAATTCTCTCTCCGACGCCGCCTACAATATCCGTGAGCTTCACCGCCGACTGCTTTTCGCCGCCTCCTCATCGATAGAAGTCTCGCGCTCTTCACTCGACAATTACGCCATGCGCGCCACGTCCGCCGTCTCCTCGCGTCTCAATAGGCAAGAGCTGATAGCCGACAATCTCCGCCAACGTATCCTCACCGCTGCCCGAAACCGCATAGCTTTCGAGTCTTCAAGGCAAGATAATCTGGCTATGCACGTCAACGCCATCGACCCGCGCGAAGTTCTTCGCCGTGGTTTCAGTGTGACTACAGATAAGGATGGTAAAAAGATTTCCTCCCCCGATTCCCTCCAAAAGGGCGACACCATCGTCACCCATTTTGCCGACGGCAAGGTGACTTCCGTCGTCAGTTGACGCCCGTCCTGCCCGCGGCAATAAAGTTCCTTACGTAATAGTCCTGCTCCAAACTGCTGACTATTACGCCTTTCGATGTCGAGGCGTGTATAAACTTGTTCTCTTTGAGGTATATGCCCACGTGGTTGGGTGTCTTAGACCTTTTCCCGTCTGTCCTGAAGAATACCAAGTCCCCCTCACGCAAGTTCGACTTCTTTATTGTCTTGCAGTTGTCTGTAAGTATCCCGGCTGAGCTTCTGCTCAAACTTTTGCCGTATACTGTCTTGTAGATGAGGCATGTGAGACCAGAGCAATCAACACCGCTCCTCGACATCCCGCCATATTTATATTTCGTGCCAATCCACGATGCCGATTCTATATACAGTGTCGAGTTCTTCACTCCGCTACTACTGACGCCAAGCTTTGCGCACGCCTTGCTTAGGCTGCCACTCGGCTTCTCGATGCGGTCGTCACGAAACGACGACTGCTTCTTCCCGTTGCCAAGGTCCCGATAGTCGACTTTCTTTGTCGCATATGTCTTCTTGCCCGTCTTTGCCGAGCTTGAGCATGACGACACTCCCGCCACCACGACAAGTGCCATGATGACAATCAATGCAGCTCTCCCAATACCCGTTATCCGCATGCGCCAGCAGTTTTTATCTTACTCCTCGTCGCCCTTGGTCAAGTTGTTTAGCTTAACCTCGGCGTCGGCAATGGTTGCCTTGCATCTCTTGATAAGCCCGAGCGCCTTGTCCACGTCGGCAATCATGTCGTCAAAACCTGTTGCAGTCTCTCGGCTCTCTAATTTTGCCACGATGCCCTCAATCTGGGCAAGGGCCTCGTCATATGAGAATTTTTCTTCCGTCTCTTTCTCTTTCTTTGCCATCTCTTTCTTTATTTCTCTTTAGTGCCTTCCGCGCTTGTCGGCAGCACGAGCGTCACTGACGTGCCTTTCTTGCGTCCTGGCTCAAATATCAGGTCGCCGCCGTTCGCTTTCGCCAAGTAGCGGCATATTGCGAGACCTATGCCGTTGCCTTTCTCGTTGTCCGTTCCGTCTGTCGATGTCAAGACCTCCTCTTTGTTAAAGCGGGCTATCGTCTCGGCTTGCATTCCTACGCCGTCGTCCTCCACCACGACAATCAGCTTGTTGGCATAGGTCGTCGACATGAGGGTTATGTTGCCATAGTGGCGGGTGAATTTTATGGCGTTGCTAATCAGGTTCCTTATGATTATCGCCAGATGCGATGGGTCGCAATACCCCGTCACGTTGTCGGCTATCTCGTTCTTTATCTTGATTTCTTTATCATCCGCGACGACCCTCATCGCCGAAAGTACGTTTTCCAAGCTTTCGCTTATCGAGGTCATCGTGCGCCTCGGCTTCATCTGACTTTGGCTCTTGCTCCATGTCAAGAGGTTGCTCGTCATCTGATATAGCGTCTGTGCCGACGAGTATATGTGTTTCGCGAATGTCTCTTCATCACCGCCAATCTTGCTTGTGCGCTGGACGAGGACGCCTGCGAATCCCAATAGTGTGTTAAACTGGTTCGTAGCGTCATGGCCTACAATGTGGAGCACCCTGTCCGAGTCTTTCACCTTTCTCCTCATCTCCGCCTCTTTCGCCCTGTTAAGCAGCATCCTGCGGATGACGATGGCCAAGCCCGACAGTGTGATGAGCAGCAGCAGGCAAAGTACGAATGCCGCCACGAACGCCATCTTCTTCTCCGCCTCCTGCTCGTAATTGACGGCTTGGCGGACGCCCTCAGCCGCCGCAAGTCGGTAGCGCATCTCTTCCGTCTCGCCATATCCGTTGGTACTCAAGATGTTGTCTGCCTCGCGGTCGCGCAGTAGTCTGCGGAGTCGCGAATATTCGTTCATCGTGGTATATGCAGCCTCGAAGTCGCCAAGTTTGGCCTCTATCTTCGATTCTGCCAACAATATGACGGTTATGCGGTCAAGGTCGTTCTCGCTCGTCATGCCTCTTGCGCGCTTGATTAGGCTCAACGCCTCTCTCACGTCGCCAGCCACAAATAGCGTGTTTGCCATTCCCGACATAACGTCCGCCATCGCGGCTGTGTCCGGGCGTTGGCTCAACAGCTCTTCCGCAGTCCTGTAACTCTTGATTGATTTGACAAATTGCTTCTCGTCAGCATACGTGGCTCCAATGCCTCCATACACGTGAACCATTGTCGCCGTGTCCTTGTTGCTGATGGCCTCTTTGAGTATAGGCTCGTATATTCTTATCGCTTTCCCGTGTTCCCCTCCCGAGCGGTAAAATTCCGCCAGCATGTCTGCCGCTTTTACTTTGTCGTCCATGCTCTGGGCACGGTTCATGGCTTCGTGGAACAACGCCTCGGCCTTTGTGTCTCGTCCTGACTCCCACATGATTCGACCTATGGCAATCTGCCTGTCGGTCGGGGTCTGCGACTTGAATGAGTGCGTCTGCTGGGTGGTCTCGTCAATCTCGATGGGGGTGCCAGCGCCGGACGCGTCAGGCGGCATGCCGCTCGTCAGCATGCCGATGGCTATGGCCGTCAGCACAACCTTCCGGGCGAGGCGCAATATGTGTGGCGTGGCGTCTGGGCTTGTTCTCACTTCTTGTATGTCTCTACGTGGCGGTTTACCTTGGCTGGGTACAACTCCCTGAGGTTTATGATTATGGCGGTCTCCTCGACATCGCCAAACTCGTCGTTTATGGCTGTGCCGAAGACCTTCATCGAGGGCGACAATGTCATGTACGCATTGACCAATGGCGGGATGTTCTCGCCAAGCTCGCGCACTTTCTTGACCAATATCTTATAGTCGTCCTGAAAGTTCCCGGTTGTGAATACTGCTTTCTCCTCCTCTTCCGTAAGTCCCACTTTCAGTGGCTTATACGCATAGACAAGATGGCTCTTGTCTCCGAAGTATTTGTGCCAGAAACCCATGATGTAGTCTCTCGCCCGCGGGTTGAAGTGCGTATACATCGTCACTTTACCGAAGAAGTACGTGACGTCGGGGTGGTCTACCGCCAGAGACCCAAGCCCGTCCCATAAGTTGTCAAGGGCGAATAGGCTCTTAGAGCCCATCTTGCTGCTCTGGTATATGGGTTGTACGAACGAACGCCCCAACTCTATCGTCTTGGGAAAGTAGTCGCGGATGAACTCGTCGGTGAAATGGAACATGTGCGACGTCGCCAGATACTTGACGCCCTCTTGGTTCTGAGGCAGGTCTTTGCACAAGATGTAGCGGTAGCCGCCCAATATCTGCTGGTCCTTAGGGTCCCACACCACCAATTGGCGGAATGGGATGTCCGCTGTGTCGTACTCGTCGATGTCGAGCGACTTGCCTGTGCCGCCTCCCGCCATGCGGAAAGCCTCCTCGCGCAACCGCCCGACCTCGCGCATCAGCGCAGGCGCCTCGGTCGCCGAAAAGTCATATATCAAGTTGCCGCCCTTGTTCGTGTTCCTTACGAAATGGGCGCGCGATAGTTCGCCCATGAGTTCCTCGCGCGATATCGGCTCGGCTATTGGTTCCATCTTTTTTTGTTGTTTAATGCTGATTTTCATCACATGCCGGCGGTCGCCCGACACGGTACCCTACGAAATTAAGAATTTTTGTGGTAAGTTGTTGTTTAATCCATTTTTCCGCGCGCTCCCCTCTCTCCTCCTTATGGCTCCTTCTTTTATTTGCATCCACTTTAAATAGCAATTTTCGGCTGAAAATGTAATTTATAGATTGCACTTTAACGCCCAACTTGACTATTTTTGCTATCGTGATGGGCGAAATATACACTTACCCAGCATCCTGTTTGAGAAATGCAGACTCTCTTTAACATACAGAATGATTTGCTCTCCGAGCTGAAGCCCTGGGTCAAGCGTGGTCTCATGGACCATATCGATTGGCAATCGCGCCTCATCGGAATCAAAGGCTCGCGAGGCATCGGCAAGACCACTTTCCTGCTCAACTATGCGAAGATGCTTTCGGGGAAGTGCAAATGCCTCTATGCCGACCTTAACGACTTTTACTTCGCCAACCGCTCCATCGTCTCCCTCGCCGACGAGTTCGTCAAGACGGGTGGGCACACCCTCCTCCTTGACCAAGTCTACAAATATCCCGACTGGTCCAAAGAGCTGCGCTACTGCCACGACAACTTCCCCGATCTCCATATCGTCTTCACGGGTTCGCCTGTCATTCGCCTCAAAGAAGAGAACCCGCAGCTCCATGGCCTCGTAAATGTCTACAGCCTCGAAGGTTTCTCCTTCCGCGAGTTCCTCAACTACTCCTCTGGTTGCAATTTCCCAGCCGTCTCTCTGCAAGACATCCTCGACCACCACGTCGACATATGTCGTGACATCGCTCAGAAAGTCAAGCCCCTGGCCTACTTCAGCGACTACCTGCGCCATGGATTCTACCCCTATTTCCTCGGACAGAAAAACGTCTATCCCGACCTCGTCAAGACGATAAACCTCGTCCTTGAAGTTGAGATTAGCTACCTCCAGCAAATCGACATAAAGCTGCTCCCCAAACTCAGGAAGCTCCTCTATACCATCGTCGGGCAGACCCCTTTCCAGCCAAACGTCTCGAAACTGGCAGCCTCAATCGACACCAGCCGCGCCACGGTCATGAACTACATGCTCTACCTCAAGCAGGCGCGCCTAATCCACCTCCTCTATCAGGTTGGAGAGACGGGAAGCAAGAAGCCGGCGCACATCTTCATGCAGAACCCCAACCTCATGTACCTCTGCAATTACGGCGGGGTCGAACGCAACGCCCTCTACAAGACCTTCTTCTTCAACCAGCTTGGCTACAGCAATACGGTTGAGAGGGGGCAAATGGGCGACTTCTGCGTCAATGGCGGACCGTGTTTCATCGTCGGCGACGAGAGCAAGTCTAAGTCCGACGACTCGACATATCGCGCCCGAGAGATGATCGAAGTGGGAGACGGCAACGTCATCCCCCTCTGGCTCTTCGGCTTCCTCTACTAAATAAAACCAAAGAAATCGACGGGCGGCGCATCCCGACAAGATGAGCCTCCCCGACACCATAAATCAGTCCGATACATTAACTTTTTATTGTTAGCATATAAAATGGCAAAGGAAAAGAAATTCATCACTTGTGATGGTAACGAAGCCGCCGCGCACATAGCATATATGTTCACGGAGGTCGCCGCCATCTACCCCATCACGCCTTCGTCCCCTATGGCGGAGCACGTTGACGAGTGGGCGGCGCAGGGCCGCAAGAACCTCTTCGGCGATACCGTCTCCGTCCAGGAGATGCAATCCGAGGGTGGCGCCGCAGGTGCCGTCCACGGCTCCCTCCAGGCTGGCGCCCTCACGACAACCTTCACGGCGTCGCAGGGCCTCCTGCTCATGATCCCCAATATGTACAAGATCGGTGGAGAGCTCCTCCCGTCCGTCTTCCACGTATCGGCGCGCACCCTTGCCACCCACTCTCTCTGTATCTTCGGCGACCACAGCGACGTCATGGCATGCCGCCAGACGGGCTTTGCCATGCTCTGCGAAGGCTCCGTCCAGGAGGTCATGGACCTCGCTGCCGTAGCGCACCTCGCTTCCATCAAGACCCGCGTCCCGTTCATCAACTTCTTCGACGGCTTCCGCACAAGCCACGAGTACCACAAGATCGAGATGATGGACATGGAGGATCTCCGTCCTCTCGTTGACTGGCAGGCTATCAAGGAGTTCCGCGAGCGCGCACTCTCTCCTGAGCATCCGCAGGCAAAGGGTATGGCCGAGAACCCGGAGACTTTCTTCGCTCATCGTGAGAGCTGCAACCGCTACTACGATGCGGTTCCCGCCGTCGTCGAGCACTACATGGCCGAGATCAGCAAAATCACCGGTCGCGAGTACAAGCCCTTCACATACTATGGCGCTCCCGATGCCGACCGCGTCATCATCCTCATGGGTTCTGCCACCGAGGCCGCCCGCGAGGCCATCGACTACATGGCAAAGCAGGGAGAGAAGGTCGGTATGGTAAGCGTACACCTCTATCGCCCATTCTCTGTCGAGCGTCTCCTCGCCGCTGTTCCTAAGACCGTCAAGGCAATCGCTGTCCTCGACCGCACCAAGGAGCCGGGTGCCGATGGCGAGCCTCTCTACCTCGACGTCAAGGCCGCTTTCTACGGTCAGCCCAACGCTCCCGTAATCGTCGGCGGCCGCTATGGTCTTGGCTCTTCCGACACCACCCCGACCATGATCACCTCCGTCTACGACAACCTCAAGCTGCCGCAGCCTAAAGATCACTTCACCGTCGGCATCAACGACGACATCACCTTCACCTCTCTCCCTGCAAAAGAGGAGGTCCCTATGGGTGGCGAAGGCATGTTCGAGGCCAAGTTCTTCGGTCTTGGCGCAGACGGCACGGTCGGCGCAAACAAGAACTCCGTCAAGATCATCGGCGACAACACCAACAAGCACTGCCAGGCATACTTCTCTTACGACTCTAAGAAGTCTGGCGGCTTCACCTGCTCCCACCTCCGCTTCGGCGACAACCCAATCCGTTCTACCTACCAGATCAAGACCCCTAACTTCGTCGCTTGCCACGTCCAGGCCTACCTGCACATGTACGACGTAACCCGCGGTCTCCAGAAGAACGGCACCTTCCTTCTCAACACCATCTGGGAGGGCGACGAGCTTGTCAAGAACCTCCCGAACAAGGTCAAGAAGTACTTCGCAAAGAACAATATAACCGTCTACTACATCAACGCTACTAAGATTGCGCAGGAGATCGGTCTCGGCAACCGTACCAACACCATCCTCCAGTCCGCATTCTTCCGCATCACTGAGGTCATCCCCGTCGACCTTGCAGTCGAGCAGATGAAGAAGTTCATCGTCAAGAGCTACGGCAAGAAGGGTCAGGATGTCGTCGACAAGAACTACGCTGCTGTTGACCGTGGCGGTGAGTACAAGACTCTCGCTGTCGACCCCGCATGGGCTAACCTCCCAGACGACGCTCCTGTCGTACGCAACGAGCCTGAGTATATCTCCAAACTCGTCCGTCCTATCAACGCTCAAGATGGCGACCTCCTCCCCGTTTCCGCCTACAAGGGCATTGAGGACGGTGCATGGGAGCAAGGCACAGCTGCCTATGAGAAGCGCGGCGTTGCAACCTTCGTCCCGAAATGGGATGCCTCCAAGTGTATCCAGTGTAACAAGTGCGCATTCGTCTGCCCCCACAGCTGTATCCGTCCTTTCGTCCTCGACAATGACGAGAAGGCTGGCTTCAATGGCGAGACAATCGAGATGAAGGCTCCCGCCGCCATGAAGGGCATGCACTTCCGCATTCAGGTCGGCGTCATGGACTGCCTCGGTTGCGGCAACTGTGTCGACGTCTGCATGGCAAAGGAGAAGGCTCTCACCATGGTTCCTCTCGAGCCAGAGCTCCCCGAGGCTGCAAACTGGGAATATTGCGTCAAGAACGTCAAGAGCAAGCAGGATCTTGTCGACATCAAGGCAAATCCGAAGAACTCCCAGTTCGCAACTCCACTATTCGAGTTCAGCGGCGCATGCTCCGGTTGTGGCGAGACCCCATACGTCAAGCTCATCGCCCAGCTCTTTGGCGACCGTCAGATGGTAGCCAACGCCACCGGCTGTTCTTCCATATACTCCGGCTCCATCCCATCTACCCCATATACCAAGAACGAGAAGGGTCAGGGTCCTGCTTGGGCCAACAGCCTCTTCGAGGACTTCGGCGAGTTCGGCATGGGTATGGTTCTCGCTAACAAGAAGATGAAGGCTCGCATCCAGCGTCTCCTTGAGCAGATGATCGCCTCCGACAAGGCAAACGACGAGTATAAGGCCGCAGCCAAGGAGTGGATTGAGAACCAGAATGACGCCGAGGGCAGCAAGAAAGCCGCAGCCAAGCTCATTCCTGAGATCAAGAAGAGCGCAGCCGCAGGATGCCCCGTCTGCCAGCAGCTTGACGAGCTCTCCCACTACCTCGTCAAGCGTAGCCAGTGGATCATCGGCGGTGACGGCGCATCCTACGATATCGGATACGGCGGTCTCGACCATGTGCTCGCTTCCGGTGAGGACGTCAACGTCTTCGTCATCGATACTGAGGTCTACTCCAACACTGGTGGTCAGTCCTCCAAGGCTACTCCTATTGCGGCAGTAGCGCAGTTCGCAGCCGCAGGCAAGCGTATCAAGAAGAAGGATCTCGGCCTCATGCAGGCAACCTATGGTTACGTCTACGTAGCTCAGATTGCGATGGGTGCCGACAACGCCCAGTGCCTCAAGGCAATCCGCGAGGCTGAGGCTTATCCCGGCCCGTCTCTCATCATCGCCTATGCGCCATGTATCAACCATGGTCTGAAGGTCAAGGGTGGCATGGGTAAGAGCCAAGCCGAGGAGGCAAGGGCCGTCGAGTGCGGCTACTGGCACCTCTGGCGCTTCGACCCGCGTCTCGCCGAGCAAGGCAAGAATCCGTTCCAGCTCGACTCCAAGAAGCCTAACTGGGACAAGTTCCAGGAGTACCTCGACGGTGAGGTCCGCTTCCTCTCACTCCGCAAGGCTCTCCCCGACAAGGCAGACGAGCTTTACGCCGCGACGAAGAAGGCCGCGCAGGAGCGTTACTCCACCTACGTCCGTCTCAGCCGCATCGATTACTCTCAAGAGATCGAGCTTTAGGTCTGTTGACTAAAGTCACCGCCCGAAGTCGCAAGGCAGGAGGCGATGTGACAGAATAAAAGGGAAGCCCCTTGCTCAGATGAGCAAGGGGCTTCCCTCTTTTCATGCCCTCCCTAAAGGGCTATGTGTAAGCACAAAAAAATACGGCTCAGGATTTCTCCTAAGCCGTATTGCGGTCGGGGTGACTGGATTCGAACCAGCGACAACACGCCCCCCAGACGTGTACTCTAACCGGGCTGAGCTACACCCCGAAGATTTCGACCGTCTTTTGTTGTAAGACGCTGCAAATTTACTTTTTTATTTGACGTGTTGTGCAGTGATGACGTTTTTTTGATGCTGTCGGTGAGATTGTTTGGGGTGGAGGTGTAGGGATGGGGCTGAATAGCGGAGAGGTCTGAAGTAAAGTGTGGGAATGACGTATCGTATATTGTTAGTTTGGTGGGTTGACTACGGAGGGTGCGGTGATTATTGACAGGAAGTGAGCTCATAAATCCGAATTGCGGTTTCGAACTAACGGCTAAGAGGAAGAAAAGCGTCAACTCCAGGTAAGGGCATGGCAAGACAAATTAAATCTGTTCATTACGGCGTATGATATGCTCCTGAATGTCTATAACGTTTCTCTGTTTGTTCAACTATGTGGGTGTGAAGCCTTACTTTTAAGAAAATGTTGATATGGGTTGATGTGTTATGGAGGAGAGGGATGCTGGGGGGCGGACGAGTTGGAGGCTTCGGGACAATGGCGTCGTCAAGAATGACTATATTTGTGGGAAAAGAAAAAGAGTGTATGAGCAATACTGATATTTCAGAAGAAGAGGCGAGGCGGACGTTGACTATTGACGTCGACAAGATTATCGCAGCCAAGAGTAAGGGCGCAAAGGTGCCTCGCTTCGTTGTTAATTATTTGAAGCGGACGATTCACCAAGATGACATTAATGAGTATATCGTCGCGCGCAGGAATTGTAGGGGGATAGACTTTGCGGATGATATTTTGCGGAAGTTCAAGGCGACGATGGATGTATATGGGCTGGAGAACGTGCCAGACGAGGGACGTTTTATTTTTGCGTCGAATCACCCGATGGGCGGGCTTGATGGGATGGCTCTGATTAGCGCGGTTGGCAAGAAGTTTAGGAATTTGAAGTTCCCTGTTAATGACATGCTTTTGTTCTTGAAGAATTTCTCTGAGATATTCTTGCCTGTCAACAAGACGGGAAAGACGGGTCGGAGGTCAGCGGAGCTGATGGAGGAGGCTTTCGCGGGTGACTCCCAGATGCTGATGTTTCCTGCAGGCCTGTGTTCGCGCAAGCAAGGTGGGAAGATTGAGGACTTGGAGTGGAAGAAGGCGTTTGTCAGCAAAGCGGTGGAGTCAAAGCGTGACATCGTGCCTGTCTTTATCACTGGTCGGAACAGCAACTTCTTTTATAATCTTGCGAGGGTCAGGAAGGCTTTAGGGATAAAGTTCAATATCGAGATGCTGTATCTGCCTGACGAGATGTATAAGCAGGAGGGGAAGCATGTGGACGTGATTTTCGGGAATCCGATCAGTTGGGAGAGCCTTGTGGGCAAGAACCCGAGAGAAGAGGCGGAGCGAATTAAGGAAGAGGTGTATCGCCTTGGGGAGAGCAAGGGCAGGTAGCTACGGCGAAACTTAAGATTTATGGGGATGGAGAAGGCTGAGGTCCGCTCCATCCCCTTTTTTGGTATGCTCGGCATGAGCATTGTCTAACGGGTGAAAGTCCCGAGTAAGCCCTAATAGCGGGAATTACATAGCCAAGAGCAAGGGTGTTC
>CAVHUG010000023.1:0-9014 GCA_963639155.1 Pseudobutyrivibrio sp.
CGCGACCCCAACCTTGGCAAGGTTGTGCTCTACCAACTGAGCTATTTCCGCAAAATGTCGGGGTACCCGGATTCGAACCGGGGACCCTCTGCTCCCAAAGCAGATGCGCTAACCGGACTGCGCTACACCCCGATTTCGATAAAGGAGTTTGCGGAGAGAGGGGGATTCGAACCCCCGGAACACTAATCGCGTTCGGCAGTTTAGCAAACTACTGGTTTAAGCCACTCACCCATCTCTCCCTGAGACAAGCTCATTTGTCAAGCTTACTCCGCAATCCTTTTCGAAAGCGATGCAAAGTTAGGGATAGTTTTGAAAACCGCAAGGGGTATGGCCCTATTTTTTGCTGATGACATTCGCCTTTTGGAGCTATATGTGGGGTTATCAGGCATTTAAAAACTGCTGTTCGTCGTCGATTTCTTGTGCGATGAGGCGTGAGGGAGTGTCGCTGCGGGCTGCGGCAGTCGTTCTGACGATCTCGACGGAGGGGAGGGCGACGCCGTGGCGGAGGCATTGGCGAGCGAGGAGGCTGAGGGCTGTGGCCTCGGGCATCGACCAGGAGGGATGGGAGAGGGCTGTGTCGAGGAGCGACTGGGCTGCGGAGGCGTCGTCGGCATGGCCATTCTGGATGTGGCGGGCGAGAGTGCCGAAAGCCACGGCGAGGTCGTAGGACTCGGCACGCTCGGCAAGTGCGAGTGCGAGGTCGGCCGCGCGGGAGATCTTGCCTGTCAGGAGGAAGGGCAGCATCTCGGCCATCTCGACGGACGGGATGGAGGCGACCCAAGGGAGCAGGCGTTCGGGTTGCGGGTCGTGGGGCGCCATGGCGGCAGCCGCGATGAGCATGAGGTCGCGCCATCGAGTGGACCATAGGTAGTCGCACTCGTCGGGCGAGAGTGGGGTGGATGCCGCGACATTGCGTGCGTGTTGGAGCGAGAGCCCGTAGTTGGCGGCGTAGGCATTGTCGAGGCTCTTCATTATGGAAGCCGTCGTTCCGTTCATGTGGCGACGGAGCTGTATCTTGAGTTCACGGAGCTTATCCTGGTCCATTGTGAGGTCGGAATAAAAATGCGATTTGTGGAGAAAAAAATGGATACTGGTATTGCAAATGTAGTGGAAAAGCCTCAACTTTGCACTCGCAAAACAAAAGATGGTGGGTGTAGCTCAGCTTGGTTAGAGCGCCAGATTGTGGCTCTGGAGGTCGCCGGTTCGATCCCGGTTACTCACCCTCAAGCATCACGACCGACTCTGAAGATTCAGAGCCGGTCGTTTTTTTGTATACATTTGTGACAATAGGCGCACGAGATGAACAGCGCGGACAAGACAATATATTGACAATGAACGGAAAAGGAAGAAGATACGCCATCGTCGGCGTAGGTGGCGTAGGCGGCTATTTTGGCGGCAGACTGACGCAGGCTGGGCATGACGTAAGGTTTTTGCTCCATAGCGACTACGAGCACGTGCGCGAGCATGGGCTGAAGATACGCTCCCACATGGGGGACTTTGCCCTGCCGAAGGTGCAGGCTTTCAAGAGCGCGGAGGAGATAGGCATTGTGGACGTCGTGGTGGTGTGCTTGAAGACGACGAGGGAGAACCTGTTGAGGGAGATATTGCCGCCGATGCTTGGAGAGAAGACCATTGTCCTGCTGATACAGAACGGGATAGGCGTGGAGGCTGACGTCGAGGCGATGCTGCCCGGCGTCAGGCTCGTGGGAGGATTGGCGTTCATCTGCTCGACGAAAGAGGGGCCTGGCGAGATTTGGCACCAGTTTTTCGGGAATATCAACCTTGCGCCGTATAACGTTGGGCGCGAGGATGTTGAGGAGATAGCCGAGGACTTGAACGGCTCGAATGTGCCGACTCGGATCATGGAATATGAGGAGGCGCGGTGGAAGAAGGCCTTGTGGAACATCCCGTTTAACGGGCTGTCGGTGATATTGGGTCTTCAGACCGACGGACTGACTGCGGGGAAGGCAGCGGAGATAAGCCGTGCCGTGATGGGGGAGGTCATGGAGGCGTCGCACGCGTTGGGCGTGAAGAACGTGGATGGCGAATGGTGCATCGGGGAAGAGGAGTGCGACAAGATGATGGAGATGACGCGGAAGATGCCCGCCTACTCGCCGAGCATGAGGGTGGATTTTGACAACAGGAGGGAGATGGAGATAGAGTATCTGTATCGTCGGCCTGTGGAGATGGCGCGGGCGGCTGGCGTGAGGATGTGGAAGGTCGAGATGATGCTCATGGAGCTGGAGGCAATACAGGAAAGGATGTAGGTGGAATGGGGAAAGGGAAAGATTACATATCATCTTTTGACGAGTATCTCAGGTAAGGAGAGCCGTCCAAGAGGGAGAACGCAGCCAACTGGCAGGCAGCCATAGGACTGCAGGCTGTTGACGGTTTGCGACCGTCGGCGTATCTGCTTGAAGTCGCAGGACGGAACATCGAGGGCGAGATAACGCTCGATGAGAGCCGTCGCCTCATAGACTCTTATTATGAGAGCAAAACCGTGCGCACTCCAAAGGAAGATGAGGAGGAAGAGGCTGACTGGCAGATACACGCCTTCTGTGAGGGCAACACCAGAACCACAGCGGTTTTTGCCATACAATACCTTCGCTCGCTTGGTTTTAGAGTTGACAATCGCATGTTTGCATTGCACTCATGGTACTTCCGAAACGCCTTAGTTAGGGCCAATTACCGCAACGTGCAGAAAGACATAGACTATACGCCAATCTACCTTGTGCGCTTCTTCCGCAACATGCTGCTTGGCGAGAAATGGGACTTGAAAAACCGTTACCTTCATATTAAGGCTACAGGAAAGTGGGGAAATCTGGGGCGGGAGGAAGGAATTAGTGATAATGCCAATTCAAGGAGTAGCGGCAATAATTCAAGGAGTAAGGTGGCGAAATCAAGGAGCAAAGAGGAGAAGCTCCTTGAATTTTGTGTGGTGCCAAGGAGCTTGTCGGAGATAGCAGAGTTCTTGGGGATGAAAGATAAATATTATATGAAGAGAACGTATATAGATCCATTGTTGGGCAAGTCTCTTCGTATGACAGAGCCTAACGCACCCAACAGTCCGACTCAGAAATATGTTGCGATGGCATGTGTCAGAGGGTGAACAACCTCTGGTACATGTATTTGTCGCTGCGGAGCTCGGCACGCCCCGATTGCAGGTCGTGACAAACAGAAGAAACGTCTCTTGCCCGATGTGGAGCAGGGGACGCTTCTTCGTTTTGTTTGCTTCAAATAGCTTTGCTTGTGGTAGAGCTTCGTACGACAAGTTTGTTTTGGCGTTCCTCAATCTTTCTGATTTTGTTACACTATGGACTCTCTTTGCACGGGAGGGGGTGTTGCTGTGTGCGTTGTCTTTCCGCGGACTTTCCACAGGTGTATAACGAGGAAGTGTGGAGAAATATTGCCTGGCGGGGAGGGGGTGACGCGCAGCCCGTTTTAGCATTGGGCCTCATGCGATATTTTATGCGCATCAGCACCGCAGTCTTGTTGTTAATGTTATTTAACATTTCGGGGGGGTAATGTTAAAATATAAGGTAAATTTGCTGTGGTTGTGGTGTTGACAGAGGAGAAAACATCTGCACCGATGAGAGTGGCAACGTTGTAACCATATCGGAAGCAACAGAATGCTTCAAGTAAAGACAATAGGAATGTACACAGACCGTAAGTTCAGGAATGAAACACCCTAATAAAAGGTCATCAAATTGATTTTACACGCATGAATATAATAACCACATCGTCGTTGCTTCCTGCCGTTAGAGACAGCTCATTAATGCGAGGAAGAACGTTCGTTGGCATAGATTTCGGAACCTCTACAACGGTTGTCTCCATTGCTTCTTACGATGAAAACAATAACGTGATTCATACTAACTCCTTACGTTTGAAACAAAAACTTCCTGATGGAACAATATGCTCTTCAGAGATAGTCCCTTCCGTTATTGCTTGGTTAGATAACCAAATCTTTGTAGGGGAAGGCGCTTCGCAACTTAAATACCAATTGAAAAGAGGTAAAAACATATGGTATTCGTTCAAGATGGAGCTTGGAGAAGACTTAGGAGCTAAGTATTATGAAAGTGAACTTCGTGAAGTACCTCCATTTAATATTAGGAATCCCAAAGACGCTGCTCGTGTGTTTTTTTCCTATTTAAGGTATTTAATTACGGAGTATTGCCAATATAACAACTTGAGCAATGATCTTTTGTATGCGGTGAGTATCCCAGCGTCATTCGAGGCGAATCAGCGTAAGGATCTTTTAGATGCTTTAATGGCGAACGACATGAAAATTTCCAAACAAGCATTGATTGACGAACCTAATGCAGCCTTCATTAGTTATGCGGTAACATGCGCAACCGAGGGACGTCCGCTGTATATAAATCCGGACTATAATTCTAAAGTTCTCGTCTTTGATTTCGGAGGGGGCACGTGCGACATATCGATGTTGGAAATTGGGCAGAGTTCTAATGGTTTGTTTTCAAAGAATATTGCAATATCAAAGTTTACAAAGTTAGGTGGAGACGATATTGATAGGTATATAACGTATCATTACCTCATGCCGCGTTTCCTTGAAGCTAACGGTAAAAAAAAGGAACAGTTCCGTACGAACGAAAGAAAACATATTGCATCGGCATTGTATAAAGTTGCGGAACGCCTGAAAATCCTGACTAATAAGTCTTTGGCAACATTGACAACCGCTTTTGTCATGCCGTCCATAAAGAACAGCGAAGCTAAGACGTCGGTTGAGTCGGAAGTCGTCGTTAACACCAGTAAGGGCGAATTAAGGGAGAAAAGTTTTTACTTAACGTACAAGGAAATGACGGACACTATGAACGTTTTCCTCAAAAAAGGTCAAGGAAAGACAACCCGCATAAAAGGAGAGGATGAGTACAATAGTATCTATTCGCCTATTGATGACGCCATCAAAAAATCTCACGTTTCTAAGACAGAGATAGATTATATACTCCTTATTGGAGGCAGTGCTCAAAGCCCATACATTCAAGAAGAGTTGAAGGAATATTTTGAAGATTCTGATGTGTTGGTACCATCGAACTTGCAAACTCATGTTTCCAGAGGAGCGGCTATCCATAGTCTTTTATTCAATGGTATGAACAAATGCGTAATTCAACCTATTTCAAGCGAGCAAATACTCATAATAACAAAGGACGAGAAACCCAAAGTAATTCTTCCTGCAGGAACTCAGATCCCTTGCGATACAATTGTCATAAATGACTTAGTTACAAGTCGCGAAGGACAAAAGATTGTAGAGTTGCCCATCTGCGTCGGGAATGTCAATAAGTTATTGTTTAATCTTAAGATTGAATCGGCCCTTCCTGGTGGATTCCCAATAAACAGCCCTATTCAGTTGGCAATAGAGGTGAATTCAGATAAGATGCTGAATGCGAAAGCCACATGTTTAGGGGTTGTATGCCATATTGAGCCTTTGAGCCCGTTTGCAAACAAGGAACTTAGCACTGAAGAACGTGTGGCGCTTAAGGCAGAGAGACAAGCAAACCTGGAAGCAGAGTTGAATGGGGGTGTCCCTTCGAAGCAAACACTTATAGCACTTAGAAGGGCATATGATAAGGCGGGGCATACCTTCAAAGCGGCTGAAACGTATGAACTTCAGAATGAACTTTATCCAGAGGCTGATGCTTATAATCGGATCGGAGTTCTATACGGCAACGTAGGAGAAACGGATAAGGCTATAGAGTTTTTCGAAAAAGCCTTAGAGGAAAATCCATATAATAAGTGGGCGAATGCGAATTTGGGTCACAAACTAGAACGGCGTGATCCAGTGAAGGCGAAGGATTATTTGCAAAGAGCGATTTCTATTGATCCGGAACTTGACTTTGCTCTCATTGTGCTTGGACGAATTCAGAAATCTGAAGGAGATTCTGCTGGAGCAAAAGAAAAATTCCAAAAAGTGTACGATATGTTTCTCCGCAAATGGAAAACAAACTCTTTGACTTCCTGTGATTATGGATGGTTCGCTTCTGTGGCAGAAGAACTTGGCGAGGAGGATTTTGCTCGAGAAATACGGTTGGCCAAAGAAAGTACTCAAGGAGAATTGTATTATGACCCTGAAAACCTCTCTAAGGCCCAAACAAATATGTTAAAGAAAAAATAGTTCAACATGCACATTCCTCCAATTAATAAGTTAGACCCTCAGCAGCAGGACTTTCTCAACAAAATAAGCGCTTTTGTTGAGAACTCGGGACCACACTTCCGTAACCAATGGATAAAAGGTTTTGCAGGTTCCGGGAAGTCGGTTTTGCTCGCCTATGCGGCAAAGACAATTTTGGCAAAAAAGCCAAGCTCCGATATCTGGGTAGTAGTCTTTACTCGATCACTGGTCGAAATGTTTAAGGCTGATTTCAAGGAATTGGGGCTTGCGACAAATGTGACTATCGGAACGTATTATGATTTCATGAAAGGAAGCGGGCGCCATGATTATATACTTTGTGACGAAGTTCAAGATTTAACGCCGAGAGTTATTAGAGAGATGAACGCACGAAGTTATAATGTAATCGTAGCAGGAGACTCCAACCAATCTATATATGAAAGTGATCCGCGATGGCAGGAACCAACTGTTTCTCCTTCAGAGATTGGCGACCTTATCAATGGGGATTCTTATGAATTAAATATCATTCATAGGTTGTCACGTTCTATTATTGACGCAGTGCAACGCCTTTTGCCACGAATGAATATATTCTACGCAAAGAGAGATATGACCAAAGAAGACACTCAAATTCGTCTTTGTGAGGCATCATCAGAGGCTAAAGAGGTGCAGTACATTATGGAAAGAGCAACAAAAGCCGTGAGTGTTCGAGATTCGACGGCAATTCTCATACCTTCTGCTACACAAATCATAAAGTTCGTAAATCAAGCACTTCGTGATGCGAACAAACCGGAGTGGGTTAAAAGAGAAAACATCTATGGAAAAGTTGATTGGGGGGCGATGAACTCACACTTGCGCAAGAATGACGTAAAAATGCAGTATGTTGGAAATGGGTATGGTAGCTTCGACGAGAGTGATCGTAGAATAGTTATCATGACATTTCATAGTGCAAAAGGACTTGATTTCGAAAACGTTTTTATCCCTTTTGCAAATGCCAGCATGCTTATAAGTCATGATGATTCGCTTGCTAAGGTCCTCTTTATGGTCGCAATGACGAGAACCAGAAAGAACCTGTACATAACTTACACTGGTTATCCGAATGATTATCTGGAGGCATTCCAGGACAATTGTTCGCACATTGATATTTCTTCCACGATACAGACTTCCCAAACCAGGAGTACTAATGAATGGGGTATTTAAATATGAAAGATTATTTGGCAATAATACGCAAGTCGGATTTTGTAGACTTGTTTAAATACGGAAAGTTCGGTATAAGCTATGCCGTAGATTTTGACGGCAATATTCAGGGTCATGCAAATGATGATTTGTTCGACCGTCTTGTTGCAAGGATGAATATGTACGAATACTCATTCGAGTATTTGATAATTCATTTCAAGGCTAAAGATTTTAATGCCCAACGCATAGTGATCGACATCAGCGAAGTGCAAGCCCTTTACACTTTTGATGAAGAAGCCCAAAAAGAGATGTCCATCTCATTTGATGATCGAATACAATTGCAAGTATCCCCATGGGCTGCCAGGTTTGAGGATCGCCAGCGAAAAATTAATATTAAACAGAACAGGCGAGGAGTTGATAACCTTTGGGCTGTCTGGGAATTGACGGAGGAGGACCGTAGAAAATGTGAGCAGATTATCACCCCAGAAATTGTGGACGAAGTTTTCTGTGAGCAGTATAAAAATGAACGGCCTTCTGGAAACTTGCCTGTTTGGGTGTATCTTCTTAGATATGAGCGTCATAGCAGCTACCACCAAGGTATGCTTGGTTTTTTTTGTGATGCTATTAATGTTTTCTGTAATTATAAAAGTCAGAAGGAAGTTGAAGATGAGGTGGCAGAAACAACTACAGTGTACTCAGCCATTTCTGGAAGTAAATCCGACAAGATTACAGATTTGTTAGCCAAGGCAGAAGGCACTTCTTTCTCCAAGCAAACGCAAGAAGTATCAGGTTGCGAATACGTAAAGGCAGCACCATTATTCTTCTTCCTAAAGAATAAATTTGCAGAAGGAATGAGTCATAAGCCTGATGAAAAGATAACCAAATACGCAAAAACTGTAGGAGGATTCGAATGCTCGATTGCAGTTTACCTTCTTGGCCTTGTTTTAGGCTATGACAAAACCTACGATGCATTCTACGAAACAGCAGATTTACAACTGTTTAAAAAGGGGAAAGAAGAATCATCACATGACAAACAAGAAGAATGCACGAATGCCACTCATGCTCTGCCTTCCCATGACATAGAAACGGACAATAATGAGGTAGAACTTGCCGAGGAAAGGAAAGAAGCTGCCTTGAGTGCTTTGACTATCAGTAGTGGAACAGCTAAACAGCAAAATTCAAGCAGCGTTCAACCTGTTCAAGAGACGCTTCCTTCTTCAGATTGCGAAAACAAGGAGAAACAACCTATTGAATGGATGAAATCAAGGAATTCAAAAGACGTTAAGCCAGCTTACAATAACAAAGAGAAGAATGCTTTCATAGAGAAAGGTTATGAAGAGATAAAAAGATTTACCAAAGCAGTGAAAGAAGAAATCAAGTTACAAGGTTTTGATCCCGATGCAGAGAAGAAACGTTTGGCAGAGAAAAAGAAATAGCTGATGCGCCAGGAGGGTTCTCGATTGTTTATAGAAGAATTGCTATGGTAAGCTGTCACATTGTGTAAATCAGCCACATCTCAATTCTATATGAGGCCGACTGATTTACACCATGCAAAATAAAGTGGGACGATGATGTTTCTTCACGGAGAGTTGCGTAAAAACGTCATGCGCAGGGATGTTGCGGCAAAAGAACTCCAGTATCTGGCATCCATGGTATTGACGCCTGCCCCCCCTAATCCTTAAAAAAACTATAATCTCGCAAAAACTTACCCTCCCCCTCT
>CAVHUG010000024.1:0-6734 GCA_963639155.1 Pseudobutyrivibrio sp.
CTGCTCAACGCATCCTCGTCAAGGAACTTTTCAAAAATCTCCCTGTATGTGACTGTGCCGCCTGTCGGTGCTGACGGAGTGGCGGCGACTTTCTTTGCCGTCGCTTGCGGCTTGCGCACAACCATGGCATGTCCCACCTCTTTTTTCTTATGCTTTCCCTCTTTCACCTCATTTGCAACCATATCGTCGTAAGCTCTTGCCTCTCTGAAAGTAATAATGGGGGAAAGCTTTTTAAGGCTATTCTTGTCGATAACCGAATTTGAGGAGATACACTTGCGATACTCTTTTTTCAACCACTCATTGTTCCACAACTCAACCTTGTCACCAGCCGCCAGACGGCACAACCGCATTGTGTAAGGCGAAGAACCATTTTTCTTGTCACGCAGATAGGTTATGTTCTGCAGCCACAATTGGTTATATGTCGAATTGGGCTGGTGGCATAGCTTCTCATAGACCTTGTCTATGATGTCCATCTTCTCATCCTCGTCCTTCAACGAGTCCACCATGCGGCTCAACACTCGTAACGCATAGTGACAGCAGCCAACGTTTTCCAACGCAATCTGGGTGCAAACGGCGGACATGGCACGAACGCTGCCACCCGTAAGCTGACGCTGCCTCTTAATTTTCGTTATCTCGTTCTTGCCACTATCCAGGCTGAACCATAATTCCTCAACCTCATAAGGTTTCAGATGTTCAGCAATCCTCTTATCAATATCAGAAAGCATAGTCCTTATAGAACCACTATCTGGATATTGACGAGCGAACATGAGAATGTAGAGGAGATGCTTCTCGAAGCTGTCAAAGTCGACGCCTTTCTTATTGAAAATAGGGGTGTTATAGATGTAGAACAGCTTATCGGGCTTGATAGAGTCAGTCACGATGCTCTCGCTTATTTTCGTCTTCTTGCTGTTCATGCGGAAGTTAAGCCCCTCGAGCACATGTTGCAATATGTATGAAATTCTCTCAAGAGCACCTTTGTCGTTGCAAAAAATGCGATAGTCATCACGATAGCGGATTATCTCATACTGCGCATCGATACCCTCCCTATCGATGGCCTCGTGCAAGAGAAGGTCAGAATAGCCAAGGATTATCTCGCTTGCGAAGTCGAAAATTGCGCTACCTTGTGGAATACCAATGTTACGTCCTTGCTGGAACGCACGGAGATATTTCTGCACATTCTTTGCAATGGGGGAATCGGACTTTCTTTCATACTTCGTGTTTTTCAAGTCGAAAGCCCAGTCGAACGCTTGAGGATTGATGGAACCATAGCAGTTTGTAATATCAGTCACAAACATGTAATGGTACTCGAGCGACAGCTCCACGCTACGTTGTTCCATCGCGTTCCACCAATTAAGAATTGTGGCTGACTTGTGAAATGCCTCTTTCTTGGTGGCAATCACAGGCAAGGCGCAAGACGTTATATGTGGAACAGAGAACTTCTCAAAAAGATCCTTCACAATAGCCCAACCTGTCGCATCGCACAACTCCCTCACCATAAAGTAGTATAGAAAAGGATTAGGCAGGACAATAGGTCTCACTGCATATCTGCCATCCTTGTTGAGCAGAATATCGAGGTTTACGTCGACAATGTCGTCAGGCAACTTTCCCATCGCAAGACACTCCTCATAAGGTCTATCAGCGATAGTGTTTTTTACAGACTCGAGCAAATCATCGAACACGAAATACTCAGGGAGTTCAAAACCATGATACTGGTCTGCCCTCATAAAAAAATCTATTGCCTCATTAGAGTTGAGATTCAATATGTTTTGCGAGTTCTTGTTCTGCATACTGTAAGTTATGGTGATACGAACGAATTACGCAGAGATCTGCATTTTATTGCCACAAAAAGGAGCGAACCGCCGTTGTTGGCAATTCGCTCCTTTTGTTTCTCTTGGTCTAATATTTACAAGGTTGCGATTTGCTTATCGATACCTTCTTTAATAGCCTTGGCGTTAGCATCGTCAGGGTTAATCGCCAACGCTTGCTCAATGATAGGCTTCGCCTCGCTAAACTTAGCCTTTGCGTCAGCCTTCAACTCGTCGACCTTATCAGCCTTGGCAGTCTGCATGGTTTTGGTAATGTCGACACCTTCATTGTAGATCTTGTAGGCCTTGTCGCGGAACAGCTTGGCGTAATCTTTCTTAAACAAAGAACCCGTCTTGCCGTTAGGATATTTCTCATATCCAGCCTTCAGAGCTGCCTCGTACTCCTCAGACTTGTTTTGAGCTTTCAAGATCTGAGTTATTCGGTAAGCGGACTCAGCGTCTTTATACCCGAGCTCCTCAGACTTTGCGTAATAAGTCATTGCAGCATCGAAATTCTTAGTCTTCTGAGCACAAAGCGCAGCATTGAATGCAGTAGGAGCGTCTACGGAGTCGCCCCACAACTTCAAAGCCTGCTCGTAGGACGCAAAGGCTGCCGCGAAATTCTTCTCGCGGACAAAGTCGTTGCCCTCATTTTTAAAATCATCTGCGCTCTTGTCTTGCGCTGAAGCCATTGCGGCCGTAGCCAGCATTACCATGAAAAGTCCAAACTTCTTCATTTCGTTCTTTTTAGTTACTTATAGCAAGACCTTTAAATTGATTGCCTTTTCAATCGGTCTCGCCAACCAGGCTTTCGCCCGCTTATAAATAGTTAATACAAACAATTTGCCAAACTCCTATTTCAGAGAGGACAAAATGTTGTGATAATTGTTCTCGATAACAACGGATTTCTTGGTCCCATTCATGAACTTAGCAAGCCTTGCAGGGATTTCCACCTTCTTGCCGACGAACTTCTCAACGGTATCGATGAACTTGGCAGGATGGGCAGTCTCAAGGAACAAGCCAGCCTCGCCATCTGCAAGGTTGTCCTCCAATGCGGCGAAACCAACTGCACCGTGGGGGTCGCAAGTATATCCAAATCTCTCGCTGACACTGGCAATCGTCTTACCGATCAACTCGTCGGAATAGCTATAGCTCGACACGACCTTCTTGAGTTCCTCAACATTGCGACCGAAAAGCTCATAGACGCGTGCAAAGTTGCTCGGGTCGCCGACGTCCATTGCGTTAGCCAAGGTATGGATAGAAGCCTGAGGCTTATATTCACCGCTCTTCAAAAATTCAGGGAACACTTTATTCGCATTGACGGCTGCGATGAACCTCTTGACGGGCATTCCCATTTTGTAGGCGACGAGACCTGCTGTTATATCGCCGAAGTTGCCACTCGGGACGCAGACAACCAAATCTTTCCACTTCTCTTGTGGGATTTGTGCCAAAGCGTGGACATAGTAGACACTCTGCGGCAAGAAGCGCGCAAGGTTAATGGAGTTGGCCGATGTCAAAATCTTATGGGCATTGACGTCAGCGTCCATGAACGCCTCCTTGACCATCCGTTGGCAATCGTCAAATACGCCCTTCACCTCGTAGGCGCTTACGTTTTGACCGAGCGTCGTGAACTGAAGCTCCTGAAGTTTGCTGACAAGTCCAGATGGGTACAAGATATGGACATACACATTGGGCACGCCCAAGAATCCATTGGCTACCGCACTGCCCGTGTCTCCACTCGTCGCAGCAAGGACATTGATGGGTTTGCCTCCGAAGTCGGCGAAATAAGACATCACGCGAGCCAAGAACCTTGCGCCAACATCCTTGAACGCCAGCGTAGGACCATGGAACAACTCGAGAGAAGAGATGCGGTCATTGACCTTGACGACAGGTACCGGGAAGTTGAACGCATCTTCAACCATTGCCTTAAACTTGTCTTCTGGGATGTCAGGGCAGAAGAAATGCTTCAAAATCTCGAAACCTATCTCGCCCATGCTCTTTCCTGGCACCCAATCCCAAAAAGACTTGGGCAGTACAGGAATGCTTTCGGGCATATACAATCCCTTGTCAGGAGCCAAACCCTTCAAGACGGCCGTTTTTAAGTCTGCCGTATGGTTCTTATTGTTTGTGCTGTAAAATCTCATTTTGTACTTGTGTTTTCATTTTTGAGTGAGACCTTAGGACAAGTTAGCCACACGAATAACATCTGCAAAGACACCGGCAGCAGTGACATCAGCCCCTGCGCCATAGCCCTTAATCTCGAGCGGGTGCTCCTTGTAGTTGTCAGAGTTGATAAGGACGATGTTATTCGTATCATCAAGGAAGTAGAGAGGGTCATTCTCCTCGACATCCTTGAAGCCAACCCTAACCTTTCCATTCTCAAACGTTGCGACGTAACGGCGAATCTTGCCTTTAGCCGCAAGCTCCTTGCACGTCTTGGCGTACTGGTCATCCAGTTCAGCAAGTTTCTTCATGAACGTCTCGACATTGGGCGTATCCAAAACCTCTTGAGGGACAAATGGCGTACACTCAATATCAGACATCTCGAGTCCATAGCCAGCCTCACGAGCCAAGATTAATATCTTGCGAGCTACATCGATACCTGACAAGTCGACTCTCGGATCTGGCTCACTATAGCCTTTCGTTTTAGCCTCAGCCACTACTTCAGAGAGTTTACGACCTTGCGCCAACGCATTGGATATGAAGTTAAGCGTGCCAGATAGCACGGCCTCCATCTTAACGATGCGATCGCCACTGCGGATAAGGTCATTGATTGGGGCAATTATAGGCAGCGCAGCACCGACGTTGGTCTCGTAATGGAACTTTACGCCCTTCTCGCGAGCAGTAGTTTTCAGATGCAGGTAATGCTCGTAGGCAGATGAAGACGCAATCTTGTTGGCCGTTACGACATTGACGTTGTTATCAAGCATAAGGTCATACAGCGAAGCGACTTCTGCACTGGCTGTGCAGTCTACAAAGACGCAACCTGCCAAGTTCAGACGCTTGATCTCTTCCGCAAAATCGGAGTTGGCAAGTGGCTTTCCCTCTTTCTCCAACCTATCTTTGGCAGTAGCAGGATCAATGCCTTGTTCGTCAATAAGGGTCAGACGCGAATTGGCGACCCCAACAACGCGGATGATGAGCTTGTACTCGTCACGCAGTTTCTCGGCTTGAGCTGCCAATTTTTCGAGCAACTTACCGCCGACGGTTCCCAGACCTGTCTGGAAGATCTGCAACACTTGGCAACGGCTCAGAAAGAATGCGTCATGTACAGTGTTCAACGCCTTCCTAAGGTCATCTTCCTTAATGACGAAAGATATATTGACCTCGCTTGCGCCCTGAGCAATGGCATAAATGTTAATGCCACTCTTGCCGACGGCATCGAACAGACGACCAGAGACACCTGTGTTATGCTTCATACGATCGCCGACGACAGCGACGACCGCCATCTGATTCTTAACGTGAGTCGGCTGTGCATGACCTGCACGAATCTCTTCGCCAAACTCTTCGTTAATCACATCTGCCGCGCGCTCGGCATCTTTAGTCTCGACGACAAAGGAGACAGTAAGTTCGGAAGAAGCCTGAGAAATGAGTATGACGTTGACGAATGCAGACGCCAAAGCCTTGAATATTCTCATCGACACACCCGAGATGCCGACCATACCTACCATTTGGAAGGTCAGGAGGCTAACGTTCTTGATCGACGAGATGCCACGGATTTTCCCGTTATTCTTATCTGTGCTCTCTACATCGTCAATCCTTGTGCCTTTGTAGGAAGCGTTAAAAGTATTCTTGATGTAAATGGGGATTCTCTTGCGAAGAACTGGCAGGATTGTCGGCGGGTAGATAACCTTTGCGCCGAAGTGCGACAACTCCATAGCCTCCTCGTAAGTCAGATGGTCGAGGACGTACGCTCGACTGATAATTCTCGGGTCGGCGGACATGAACCCGTCAACATCTGTCCAGATTTCCAGAACTTCGGCATCGACAGCCGCAGCGACAAGAGCAGCCGTGTAGTCAGAGCCACCGCGACCGAGTGTCGTAGGCTCGCCCTTCTCGTTGGTCGATATGAAGCCTGGCATTATAGTATAGTCGCCAATCTTTTCAAACGCCTTGGCAATGTTAGAAGCGGTCAGCTCCTCCAACACGAGGTTACGACGTCCAGCCCTGTACGTCTTGATGAGAGGGCGTGAATCGACGAGATGCGAACCCTGCATAAGCTCACTGAGAATCAGCGACGAGCAACGCTCTCCAAATCCAGAAATAGTCTCTAAAGACCTGTCGCTAAGCTCTTTCAGCAATGACACGCCCTTAAGCAAGCTGCCAAGGTCAGCAAAGATAGGCATCAGCAGGGACTCTACCCTCTCCGGGTCGTCAAACAGCTCTGCAATAATAGCCTTGTGCTTGTCAACGATTGCTGACAGGTTACCGGTGAAGTCCTCACCACTTGCCGCCTTGTGCGCTGCGGCCAGGAGCATATCGGTAACGCCGCTGACAGCCGAAACTACTGCGATTGTAGGAGCCGGGTGGCTAAGAATGATGCGTTTCACCTCCCGCATGCTCTTTGCGGTGCCCATGGAGGTGCCTCCGAATTTAAGGACTTGTATCATTTCGTTTGGTAACGTGTTAAACAGATAATTGACGTGTTAAACACTCATTATGTTGATTATTCTGCGTACGAAATTAACTAAATAATGCCGAAAATCTTCACAATGTTCCGAAATTTCACTTTCATCGCCAAGCCACCTGACTTGCAGGCCCAGACGGATTTCACAAAACAATGTTTCTGAGAGCGAACTCGACGTTCGTTCATACCTGTAAAAAATTAAGCAGTGCCAATCTAAAAAGAATGACACTGCTTATAAAATCCTTTGGCGGTGAGGACGAGGCTCGAACTCGCGACCCCATGCGTGACAGGCATGTATTCTA
>CAVHUG010000025.1:0-3211 GCA_963639155.1 Pseudobutyrivibrio sp.
GAGGCTTTCGGGGAGATTGATGGAGGAAATGGAGGTGCAATAGAAGAATGCACCATAGCCTATCGACGTGAGACTGGCGGGGAGGGAGACAGAAGGAAGGGAGGTGCAATTGGAGAAAGCATACGTGCCTATCGACGTGACACCAGAGGGTATGGTGACAGAGGTAAGGGAGGAGCATTTTTGGAAAGTATACATACCTATCCACGTGACACCAGAGGGAATGGTGACGGAAGTAAGAGAGGTACAAGTGTTGAAAGCCCCTCTGCCTAACGAGGTGAGACCATCGGGAAGGGTTACTGAGGTAAGGGAGGAGCAATCTCGGAAAGCATATTCCCCGATAGAAGTTACCACAGAGGGAATTTCAATGCTTGTCAGTTTTGAAAACCCATAAAACGCCTCTTGGGGGAAGGAGCTTACGGCATAGTCATTAGCAAAGAGGACATGCTCGGTTGTTGTGGAGAAATCTTTTATAGCTTTCCAGTCGACCTCGCTGCCGCTGAGCGTGAGGGTTTTTGAGGTTGAGTCGTAGGACCAGCCGGTGCCGGAGTCGGCTGCCAGGGCGGTAGAGATCGTCGCGGCAAAAACGAGTAGCGCGGCGACGAGACGGTGAAAGAATGTCTTAGTTCGAATCATAACTATAACTATTTATTATAAGGTGTTACGAGGTGGCGTAGATTGCCGGAAGCTGTGGCTTCACATGGGCGTGTATACGCCATGTTTGGCGTAAAGTTATGAAAAAGTTGAGCGTTTCAACATTAATAATTAGAAAGGGGCGGATTAGGGGCGGTAACTTGTGCGGAGAGGGGCGGGAGGAGTGGGGAGATTTTCTCTTTTGCAGGCGGTATAGAAACTTGAAGGTTCGATGGGATTACGCGCCGGCGCGGATTGTCAGGAGCGGTGGCTTCGAGGAGGCGTGCGCCCGCTCTGTTTTGGTGTAAAGTTATGAAAAATTTGAGAGTTACTATACAATGTTTTAGAGGATGGGGGGGCGACTTTCTACCACGCACATCAGAGGTTGGTCGACAAATCGACATTTATGGAAGAGATTGCGGGACTTACAGCCATTAGACGACGCACATGCCAAGCATACAATAAGAAGCGCACGAGAGCTTTGAGCTCTCGTGCGCATTGTCATGAGGGGAGATATGATATTGCTACTTGGTAGTGATCAAGGACGCTTTGCCATCTTGGAGCTTGACGGCGATGCCCTTGTGGGTCTCGGGGGAGACGGGGCGTCCGCCGAGGTCGTAGTAACGGGAAGTGGAGTTGGAGATGACGTTAGGCTTGATGGACGTCGGGATGTAGGACGCATTGAAGTAGTAACGGAGGTTTTCCGTCTCGCTGTCGCCGATCCAAGTGGTTTTGGGGTCGTAGACGAGGGTTGCCAGGTCACGTGGGAAGACGTTGTCTCCACCTGTTGAAGCCTTATCCCCATCGTAACCGAGATAGATGACGTGCTTATTGTCGGGCGTGCCGTTAGAGAGGATCTCCACTGTCGTAATGGAGGAGCAATAGGCGAAAGCATCTTCTCCTAAAGACGTGAGGCTGGCAGGTAGGGTGACAGAGGTAAGTGAAGAGCATTGCCAGAAAGCGCACTCGCCTATGGACGTGAGACCCTCGGGGAAGGAGATCGAGGCAAGTGAGGAGCAACGAAAGAAAGCATTCTCGTCTATGGACGTAAGACCGTCGGGGAGGGAGACAGAGGCGAGAGAGGTGCAAGCGATGAAAGTACCATTTCCTATGGACGTGAGACCCTCAGGGAGAGTGACGGAGGGAAGGGAAGAGCAAGAGATGAAAGCCCCCTTGCCTATCGACGTGAGACCCTCAGGGAATGTGACAGAGGAAAGAGAGGTGCAGCCATTGAAAGCATGATCGCCGATAGAGGTTACAACCTCTGGAATCTCAATGTCACCAAGTTTTGAAAACCCCATAAACGCCTCATAAGGTATGGAGCTGACTGCATAGTCCTCCGCGAAGACGACATGCTCGGTGGTCTTCTTGAATTCTTTTATGGCTTCCCAGTCGACCTCGGAGCCAAAGAGCGTGAGGGTGTTGGAGGAGGAGTCGTAGGACCAGCCGGTGCCGCGGAGGTCGCTGAAGTAGTAACGGAAGTTTTGGGTGTCGTCGTCACCAATCCAAGTCGTTGTGGGATTGAAGACGAGGGTGGCGATGTTTCTTGGGAACACGTCGGTTCCTGTAGCATTCTTGTTGTCGGACCCTCCGAGAGTTATAAAGTGCTTATTGTCGGACGTTCCGTCGGAGAGGAACGCCACCGTCGCAAGGGATGAGCAGCCATTGAAAGCATAATCGCCTATCAACGTGAGGCTGGCAGGTAGGGTGACAGAGGAAAGAGAGGAGCAGTCATAGAAAGCATAATCACCAATAGAAGTTACAACAGAAGGTATTTCAATGCCTTCCAGCTTGGGAAACAGATTAAACGCATCATTGGGTATGGAGCTGACGGCATAGTCCTCCGCGAAGACTACATGCTCGGTGGTAGAGGAGAACTCTTTTATGCCTTCCCAGTCGACCTCGTCGCCAAAGAGCGTGAGGGTGTTTGTGGCGGTTTCGTAAGACCATCCGGTGCCACCTAAGAGCTTAAACTCGTTGAAGTAGTAACGGAGGTTTTGGGTGTCGTCTTCACCGATCCAAGTGGTGTTAGGATTGTAGATGAGGGTGGCCCGGTTTCGGAGGAACTCGGACTTTCCTGTAGCGTTCTTGTCGTTTTTGTTGCCATCTCCGAGATAGATGACGTGCTTATCTTCTGACGTTCCGTCGGAGCGGATTTCCACCGTCTCAAGGGAGCTGCAGAGGTCGAATGCACAAATGCTCATGGACGTGAGACTTGCGGGTAGGGTGACAGAGGTAATAGCGTCAGAAGCTTGGAAAGCATACCTGCCTATCGACGTGACACCCTCAGGGATGGAGATAGAGGTAAGGGATCTGCATAAACTTATAGCATAATCGCCTATCGACGTGACACCCTCAGGGATGGAGATAGAGGTAAGGGATCTGCAACTATAGAAAGTAGACTTGTTTATCGACGTGAGACCTTGGGGGAGGGTGGCTGAGGCAAGGGAGATGCAATTGTAGAAAGCTCTATACCCGATAGAGGTTACGACATCTGGGATGTCGATGCTTTGCAGGTTGTAAAATTTAGAAAACGCCTCATCGGGTAAGGAGCTGACGGCATAGTCTTCAGCGAAGAGGA